>NZ_JAPDPC010000001.1:0-1200000 GCF_026283945.1 Dyella humicola | reverse complement strand
GCTTTGCGTGCTCGGCTCAACGAGCCGGATGCAGTGATCGTGGATCGCGCGGACCTTGATAGCCTGGGCGTGCGCGTTGGCGACACGGCGGTCATCAATGGCCATCGCGTACGCGTGGTGGGTGTCAGCAACGGCCTGCGTGCGCTGGGCGGCGTGAACGTGGTGGCCTCGCTGGCCACGGCGTCGGAGCTGGATACCGACCCGTCCAATGCCAACCGCATGACGTATTTCGTGGCCAAGCTGCGCGATCCCTCCATCGCCAACGATGTCGCCGATCGGCTGCGCGGAAACACGGCTTTCGGCAAATACGACGTGTGGACCGCGCAGGATTTCGCACGCCGCTCGCAGCTTTACTGGATGTTCGACACCGGCGCGGGCGCGGGCGTGCTGTTCCTGGCCGGCATCGTGTTCCTGGTCGGCGCGGTGATTACCAGCCAGACCCTGGTAGCCGCCGTGATCGGATCGATTCGCGAATACGCCACCCTCAACGCACTCGGCGTCGGCGTGGGCGAATTGCGCAAGGTCGTGATGGAACAGGCGTTCTGGGTCGGCGCCATCGGGCTGGTCGGTAGCACGGTGCTTGGCGGCATCGCCTTGGTGCTCGCACGCACCCGCAGTGTGCCGGTGGCGCTCGATCCCTGGACGGCACTCGCCTGCCTGGTGGTAGGCATGGGATTGGCCATTGTGTCGGGCCTGGCGGCCATGCGCAGCCTGCACCGTGCCGACCCGGCGACGTTGTTGAGGTAAGCAATGAATCACACGTCGCTCCCACCCGCGCCCTCCATTTCGTTGCAGGCGCGCAATGTCAGCAAGTCATTCGCGTCGGGCGCTGTCCGCGCCACCGTGCTGCACGACCTCACCCTGGACATGCGCGCCGGAGAGCTGACCCTCATCTCCGGACCCTCCGGCTGTGGCAAGAGCACCCTGCTGGCCATTCTGAGTGGCCTGCAGGGCACGGACAGCGGCCATGTGATCGCGCTCGGTCAGGATCTGAGTGTGCTCGACAAGCGTGCACTCGAACGCTTCCGCCTGCATCACACCGGCTTCGTGTTCCAGGGCTTCAACCTGTTCCCCGCGCTCAACGCGCTGGAGCAGGTTGAGCTACCGCTAAGCTATCTCGGCATCACCCCTGTGGAAGCGCGCCGCCGTGCCAGGGCCTCGCTGGAAGAAGTGGGCCTGGGACCGCGCATGGGCCTGCGCCCATCCGAACTTTCCGGTGGCGAGAAGCAGCGCGTGGCGATTGCACGCGCGCTGGCCAAGGAGCCGGACCTGCTGTTCGCCGACGAACCCACCAGTGCGCTCGACTCCGCGAACGGTCAGATCATCATCGACATCCTGCATCGCATCGCGCGCACGCATGGCACCACGGTGTTGTGCGTCAGCCACGATCCTCGCCTGGTCGGCCATGCGGATCGCGTGCTGGGGATGGAGGATGGCCGTATCCTTAGCGACCGTGTGCCGTCACCCCTATCGACGCCTACGCCAGGCATCGAGGAACCTTCAGCATGAGTTTGCGTCTGTTTTCCCCGTTGCTTGCCTTGGCCGTTGCCACGTCGCTGCTTTGTGCCTGCTCGCACGACGACAGTGGCAAGGCCAGCACCCAGGCAGCCGCCCCCGCATTCGCGGCGGTAGCGCGCGGGCGCGTCGACATCGAAGGTGGCTTGCTCAGGCTCAGCATGCCGCGCGAGGGCGTGGTGGCCGATATCAAGGTGCATGAGGGTGATCACGTGCGTAAGGGCCAGGTGCTCGCCATGCTTGACACCAAGCCGGCCCAACTGGCGGTGAGCGCTGCCGAGGCCGAGCAGCAACAGGCAGTCGCGCTAGGCAAATTGCTCGAAGTACGCCTCAAGGCAGCCCAGCAACGCGCCGAACGCCTCGCGGCAGCCGCGGCAGCCGGCGCTGGCGATGGCCAAAGCGCCGATGACGCACGCGAAGCTGCACAACAGCTGCAGGGCGAGCTGGACGGCGCGCGCGCGAACGCAGCCATGGCCGCGCACAAGACCGAAGCCGCACGCTACGAACTGGCGCAACGCAGCCTGACCGCCCCGGTCGATGCTCAGATCGTTGAACGCCTGATCCAGCCCGGAGCCGCGGTGTCACCGCAAACCGGCCCCGCCTTTGTGCTGCTGCCCGAAGGAGCGCGCATCGTGCGCGCCGAGCTCAACGAATCCTTTGTCGGTACCGTGCATGAAGGCATGCGCGCCAAGGTCGTGGACGACAGCGGCAGCGGCGCTCCCACGTTGACGGCACGTGTACAGCGCGTAGGTACAGTATTCGGACCAAGTGCGCTGGAGGAGGATCCGCTGATCCGGGCAAATACTCGCACGGTGCAGTGCGTGCTCGTGTTCGACCAACCACCACCGGCCTCGCTGCGCATTGGGCAACGAGTCATCGTTCAGTTCGAAGGTGACGCCAGCCCCTCGGGCAAGTCCGGCTCCTGAAGCTCTGCCAGCTCCCGAGCGTGTTCATATGACTTCGTACGGACGCAAGCGCCCGATCGCTCTGGCATTCAAATCGCTGCTCGTCGCGCTGGCACTGATGATGGGCACGGCAACCAGCGCCCATGCGGATGACCCGTTGGAAGGCCCCACGATCCTGCTTGGCGCCGGCCTCCAGCGCATGCCCGCCTGGCCGGGCGCCAATCACCAGCAAAATCAGCCGGTCCCCTTCATCTATGCCGAGCTTCCTTGGCATATCACGCTGTCCACCACCGACGGCCTCACCGTGGACCTGATTCACGAAAGCCAATGGCACGGCGGCCTGTACGGCAACTATCAGTGGGGACGCGATCGTGATGAGCTCGGCCCCCAGCTCGAAGGCATCGTCGACTCGCTGCCGGCTCGGCTGAACCTAGGCGGCTATCTCGAATATCACTTCACCGTGCAGTTCGATGTGGGGACGACCGTGAGCCATGACACCAATGGCGCTGGCGCGTACTACACGTTGTATGCCGATTACGATCTTCCCGCCATCGGCTACCTGATGCACAACGTGGAAGTGCAGTGGCAGGGCATGAATGGCCCGGCCATGCGACGCTTTTTCGGGCTCACGCCGCAACAGGCGCAACAACTCGGCGTGGATCCATGGAGCCCGGGTTCCGGCAGTCAGCAGATTTCACTGGAATACAGCGCCTTCATGCCGACCAGCCTGCATACCGGCTTTGCCATCCTGATCGACTACACGCGCCTGCTCGACCAGGCAGCAGATAGCCCGCTGGTACGACACTTCGGCAATGCCAATCAGCTTACGACGACGCTGGCCTTCTCGTACCGCTTCTGAAATCGCCGCTATCGGCCAATCCGAACGAGCCCTTTAGTGGGTCCGCTGCAAGCGCAGCGAGACATTCCCTGAGCCAGGTTCAGCGATCGTCACGCGTCCAGATCTGTCCATCGACTTCGTGCACGGGGAAGCTCGCGATGGGCTCATAGGCGGGCGGGCACGTGACGGCTCCGGTACGCAGGTCGAAACGCGCGCCATGGCGCGGGCACTCCACTTCGAATCCGTGCACTTCGCCACCCGCGAGATCACCACCATCATGGCTGCAGACGTCCTCGATGGCGTAGAGATCGCCGTCGATGTTGTAGACGGCGATGGCGGTATCGCCATCCCACACCACTTTGAATTCGCCGGGCAGCAATTCGCTGCGCGTTCCCACGAAAATCCAGTTGGCGAGATTCATGCAGCCACCTCGTTCAGCGATTTGCTCATGCAGACGAAACGCAAGTCCTCACGACGCGGAATGCCGAAGCGTTCCTGGCCATAGGGAAACGGCTTGAATTCACCGGTAAGTCGATAGCCCCGACGCTCGTACCACGCGATCAACTCGGCGCGTTGTTCGATCACCGTCATGTGCATGAACGCGCCGTCCCACTCGTTGCGCACGAATCGCTCGGCCTCGCCCAACAACGCACGACCCAGGCCCGCCATCTGCAGCTCGGGGGTGACGGCGAACATACCGAAGTAACCTGCATTCCCCTGTCGTTCGATGTTGCAGCAGGCCAACAGCTCGCCCGCGCGCTCCGCGAGCAATACCACGCTGCCGGCGCGGGCAATCAGGTCGGCCACGCTTTCAGCGTCAGTTCGCCGGCCATCCAGCAAGTGGGTTTCGGTGGTCCAGCCGCGCTGGCCAGATTCACCGCGGTAGGCGGATTCGACCAGGTCAACGATGGCAGGCACGTCGGTGGCAACGGCCGTGCGATAAACAGGGGGGCGAGATGTAGGCATCCACTCATCATAAAGCCGATGACTGCCGATCGCACCGCACAATGACCTTCGACACTGTGCGCGGTCCCGCCGCGTTGCCTAGCCTGTCCGGTGGGGTCATGGCGGCCTCGGAATGCACCATCGTCGTCCGGATGCACCACGCGCATCCCATCACAGGAGAATCCATGAAGAACCGCATTGTGAAACCGCTGGCGCTCGCCGTTGGCATGGCCTTCTGTAGTGGCGTTTGGGCCGCACCGTCGGGCAGCTTCGATATCAAGGAGCTCGACAGCGCCAAGGACGTGTGCAACGACTTCAACGGCTTCGTCAATGCGAAATGGCTCGCCGCCAACCCCATCCCCGCCGACCGCACGCGCTGGGGCTCGTTCGACGCGCTGCGCGAGGCCAGCCTCAACGCCCAGCACACCATTGTCGAGAAGGCTGCCAGGGACGCCGCCAAGGCCAAGCCGGGTTCGATCGAACAAAAGATCGGCTACCTGTATGCGTCTGGCATGGACGAGGCTGCCATCGAAAAGGCCGGCTTCGAGCCGATCAAGCCGGAGCTGGCACGCATTGCCGGACTGAAGAACAGCAGCGATATCGCAGCCTATATCAGCGACAGCTACGCCCAGGGCAATCCCGTGGCATTCCGCTTCTACGGCAACCCTGACTTCAAGGATTCCAGCAAGCAGATCGCCTACGCTGGCCAGGGCGGACTGGGGCTCCCTACCGCCGATTACTACAGCAAGCCGGACTTCGAGAAAATCCGCACGGCCTATGTCGCACACATCGCGCGCACGCTGGAACTGACTGGCGTAAGCAGCGACGACGCGCAGAAGCAGGCCAAGGCCGTGATGGCGCTCGAGACCCGTCTGGCGGGTGCCTCCCTGGTGCCCACCGAACTGCGCCAGCCGGAGAACCGCTACCACTACGTCAGCATTGCCGATGCCAACAAGGTAACGCCGCACTTCGATTGGACGGCTTTCTTCAAAGCACAGAACGCTGATGTAACCAGCGGTTTCTCGTTGTCGCAGCCGAAGTTCTTCGCTGAGTTCGACAAGATGCTGGGCGACGTACCGGTCGCCGACTGGCAGGCGTATCTGCGCTTCCATGCCATCGACAACGCTGCGCCCTACCTGTCCACGCCGTTCCAGCAGGAAGACTTCGCCTTCAACGCGCAGACGCTCAACGGCCAGAAGGAAATGAAGTCGCGCTGGAAGCGCACGCTCGACACCGTCGAGGGCGGCATGGGCATGGCGCTGGGCCAGCTTTACGTCGCACAGACGTTCTCGCCGGAATCGAAGCAGCGCGCGCAGGAACTGGTCACCAATCTTCGTGCCTCCTACAAGGCGCGCATCGAGAAGCTGGAGTGGATGAGCGACGCCACCAAGCAGAAGGCGCTGGAGAAGTGGGCCACGTTCACGCCGAAGATCGGCTACCCCGACCAGTGGCGCGACTGGACCGGCCTGGAGATTCAGCAAGGCAACTACTTCGCCAACGTGCAGACCGCGGAGAAATTCAATTACGACTATATGGTGGCGAAGATCGGCAAGCCGGTCGACCGCACCGAATGGGGCATGACGCCACAAACGGTGAACGCGTACTACAACGCGCAGAAGAACGAAATCGTGTTCCCGGCGGCGATCCTGCAGCCGCCGTTCTTCGACGCGAAGGTGGATGACGCACTCAACTATGGTGGCATCGGCGCCGTCATCGGCCACGAAATGGGCCACGGCTACGACGACCAGGGCAGCAAGTTCGACGCCCAGGGCAACAATGTGAACTGGTGGACCGACGCCGACCGCGCCGCGTTCAACGAGCGCACCGACAGGCTTGCTGCGCAGTTCGACAGCTACGAGGCCTTGCCCGGCAAGTTCGTCAACGGCAAGTTGACCATGGGTGAGAACATCGGCGACCTGGGCGGCCTCAACGCCTCCTACGATGCGCTGCAGATGGCACTGGCCAAGAATCCCGCCGAAGCGAAGAAGAAGATCGACGGCTACACGCAGGAGCAGCGCTTCTTCCTTAACTGGGGTCGCGTTTGGCGTGGCAATATCCGGCCGGAAGCGCAGCTGACCCTGCTCAATACCGATCCGCATGCACCATCGCAGTTCCGCGCCATCGGTGCGCCGTCCAACATGCCCGCGTTCGCCCAGGCGTTCCAGTGCAAGGCCGGCGACAAGATGGTCCGCGCTGCCGATAGGCAGGTGAAGATCTGGTAACGACGGCTTCGTTGCTCAAAGAGTCAATCAAGGCGCCGTGGCTCAGCCACGGCGCTTTTTTTATCGGGACACCAGACGTTGCAATGCTGCGAAAGCGAGATCGATGTCGTCCCTGGTCGTCCGCCAATTGCAGATCGCGGCGCGCAGTATCGGCTCACCATGCAGTATCGAGGGAGACAGATAAGCGGTGCCATACTTGTGCATCGCCTTCTGCAACACGGCAATGGCCTGCGCATCAGCACTAACGGGAGCGAAGCAAACCACGTTGAGCCGCACCGGCGCCGCCAATCGGAACCGTGTATCGGCGGCAATCAACTCACCCAGGTAGCGTGCGGCCTCGCAGTTGCACTCCACCACATCCGCATACCCTTCGCGGCCATACGCCAGCAGACCCATCCACAACGGCAGCGCGCGGAAGCGACGCGAGTTCTCCGGCGTTAAATGAAGAAAGTGATCGGGCAACGGCTCCGGTGCCGGCAGATAGGCGGAGTGGTTCTGGAATACTTCGACCTGTAAAGGCAGATGCGCGGTGTAGGCCACGGCACAGTCGTAAGGCACATTGAGCCATTTGTGTGCATCGACCGTCACCGAGTCCGCCGCCTCGATGCCAGCCATCAAGGCACGGCGCGGCTCGGAGGCTCCCGCCACACCACCGAAGGCAGCATCCACATGCAGCCAGAAGCGATAGCGCTGCTTGAGCTTGGCGATCGCAGCCAGATCATCGAAATCCACGGTATTCACCGTGCCGGCGCTGGCCACCACGATGCTTGGCTGGTCGCCACGCTCGCGCAACCGCTGTTCAAGCGCGCCGACGTCGAATGCTTCGCGCCCCGGCAACTGCGGCAGTGTCTGCACGGCGTTACGGCCAAGGCCGGCCATGCTCAGTGCCTTTAGCGTGCTGGAGTGTGCACTTCCAGCAAACACCGGAATGGACGGCAATCCCTGCAGGCCGTCAGCGGCAATGTCGCGATCGTAGTGAAGACCGACCCATTGCCGGGCCAGCGCCATGCCGACATAGTTCGCCATGGTCGCCCCTGTCACGCAGGCGCCCGTCCATTCGGCGGGCCAGCCCAGCAACTGGCGAAGCATGTCGACTGCCTGCAGCTCGATGGTCGAAGCGCAGGTATCGCCATTGCGCTGCGTGTTCTGGTCATAGGTGCTTACCAACCAGTCGGCCGCCAACGATGCCGGCGTACCGCCACCCGTGACGAAGCCGAAATAGCGCGGACCCGGGCTCCCCGACAGCAACGCCGCGTAGTCACGCTCGAAGCGCCGCAGTACGGCACGCGCACCCTCGCCGCGCGCCGGCAATGCGATAGGCGGCAGCTCAGGCGGAAGCGTGGCAGCCGCGGGACGCTGATCAAGCGTCTCCAGATAGGCCCCGGCCATGGCACGGGCCTGATCAAGAATGGCATCGAAGCTTGAGAGATCATCCTTAAGGCGGTGGTGCATGGAACCTCCTTGGACCCATGGGTTGTCGCCATCACTGCACACATAGTGCCGACATTCAACACGGTATATCTGGCCAAGACGTCATCAGGCTTTCATGGTGGTCGCGTTCATCGCCGCTCGCGCGGGCGCTAACGTCGCGCCACGGAATGACTAAGCGTCCTCGGAGTGCACATGAAGTCCGCCATCCTTGCAACGCTCATGCTCATGCTTGCCGCCTGCACCTCACAGCAGGCACCGCCACCAGCCGCGCCACCCACACCCGGTATCGCGAGCTCAGCGCCAAGGCCACGCATCGGCATACCCAATCCGGCCTCGGTCAGTTGCACCGAACAGGGTGGGCGAGTCAACTTGCGCCGCGATGCTGCGGGCAATATCTACGGCGTTTGCCTGTTTCCCGATGGTCGCGAATGCGAGGAATGGGCACTGTTCCGTGACCATCAATGCGTCGCTCCGCCTAAGCCGGCGTCCGCATCGAGTCCAGCAAGACCCTGAGCGATATTTTGTTGCCAGGCAACACGTTGGTCGAAAGCGGCCAACCGGCCGCTCCAGCTGCCCCATTGCAACAAGGCCTTACATCAACAGCTTGCGCACCTTGAGCAGCGCGGTAACGAACGCGTCGATCTCTTCGCGGGTGTTGTAGAACGCAAGTGATGCGCGCAGCGTGGCGGGCACGTTGTAGAACTGCATCAGCGGATGCGCGCAATGATGGCCGGAGCGGACCGCGACGCCCTGAAGGTCGAGCAAGGTCGCGAGATCGGTCGCCTGCGCGCCTTCGATCAGGAACGAGATGACAGGCTCCTTTTCCTTCGCCTCGCCGAACAGGCGCAGGCCGGGAATCTCGCGCAGTCGTTCGGTAGCGTAGGCAAGCAACTGCTGCTCCCACGCATGAATGGCCTCGAAGCCGATCGATTCGTAATAGTCGATGGCAGCACCCAAGCCCACAAAGCCCGCGATATTCGGCGTACCGGCTTCGAACTTGTGCGGCGGCTCCGCAAACGTGGTGCCATCGAAGCGAACTTCGCGAATCATTTCGCCACCACCAAAGAACGGCGGCATCGCTTCGAGATATTCCTTGCGCGCCCACAAAGCGCCGGTGCCGGTGGGAGACAGCATTTTGTGGCCGGTGAAAGCGTAGAAATCGCAACCCAAGGCCTGCACGTCCACCGGGCGGTGCGGTACGGCCTGCGACCCATCGACCAGCAGTGGGATGCCCCGTTTGCGACATTCCCTGGCGATCTCGCGCACCGGATTCACCGTGCCCAACACGTTAGATACATGCGTGACGCAAGCCAGCTTCACTTCCGGCGTAAGCATCTCGAAGTATTTCTCGACGATCAACTCGCCGCGTTCGTCGATCGGCGCCGGCTTCACCGTCGCGCCGCTGCGCTGGGCGACCAGCTGCCAGGGAACGATATTGGCGTGATGCTCCATCACCGTAGTGAGGATCGCGTCACCCGCTTTCAGTCGCGGCAGCGCATAGCTATAGGCCACCAGATTCATCGACTGCGTGGTGCCGGAGGTGAGCACCAGCTCGTTACGCGAGGTGGCATTGATGAAGCGCGCCAGCTTGTCGCGCGCACCCTCATAGGCGGCGGTCGCTTCTTCGCCAAGCAGATGCACGGCACGCGACACGTTGGCATTGTGCTCGCGGTAATGATTGTTCACGGCCTCGATCACGCTCACCGGCTTCTGGCTGGTATTGGCGTTATCGAAATAGATCAGCGGCTTGTCGTGCACGGTGCGCGACAGCAAGGGGAAATCCGCACGAATGCGCTGCACGTCGAAAACCGTAGGGAGATGTTTGGACTGTGCGTTCATCGTGGTCGTTTCGCCTTGTCGCGCGCGGTGATGCATCGATCATCGCGGGCCGTAGGTGTGACTCAAGCAGACGGCAGGTGCGCCATCAGCTGGTGGTAAAGGTGATCGCGAAGGCTCTCTTCGGGCAGCGATTCGAATACCGCCCGGCAGAACGCTGCCGTAAGCATGGAGCGGGCCTCGGTCAACGGAATGCCGCGCGAACGCAAGTAGAACAGCGAACGCTCGTCGAGCTGGCCGACGGTTGCGCCATGCGCCGCCTTCACTTCGTCCGCGTAGATTTCCAGCTCGGGCTTGGTGTCGATCTCGGCCTGAGAGGAAAGCAGTAGGTTCTTGCTGCTAAGGCTGGCATCACTGCCGTCGGCACCCCGGGCAACCACGATCGCACCGCGGAACACCCCACGCGCACGCCCGTCAGCCACTCCGCGCCACACCGACTCCGACGCCGTATTGAGCGCCTGGTGACGGATGGCCATCTGCGTATCGATATGCTGGCGGCCCTGCAGCACGAAGACGCCGCGCGTTTGCAGGCGGGACTGATCGCCCACCAGCGTCGCGTGGAGATCATGCCGAACCAGCGAGCCGCCCAGCTCCAACACGTACAGCATGGCCTGCGCCTGAGTATCCAGTTGCACGCTGTTGTGGCGCACCAGGGTGCTGCCCTCGGCGGCGTTCTGCAGTGTGACGTGACGCAACTGCGCCCCCTTGCGCAGCACGACATCCATCACCTGCGTGCCCAAGTGCTGATGGGCACCCGTCGCCATGTGATGTTCGACCACGGAAAGCTCGGCACCCTCACCCAGTTCGATCACATGCCTGACATGCCAGGCAAGATCGCCTTCGGCGGGCGCACCCACAAACACCAGCTGCACGGGTTGCGCGAACTTCGCGCCAGCAGCGACTTGCAGCACCACGCCATCGCCAGCGAGGGCCGCATTGAGGCGTGCGAACACATCACCGCCTTCGCGGTAATGCCGCGACAGCGCGAAGCGCAGCGGCTCGGCGTCACCCTGCAAGGCCTGCGAGAGCGGCTGCAGGCTCAGCCCGGCTGGAAGAGCATGGATACGGGAAAGGTCCGCACGGAATACGCCATTGACGAAAACCAACGCGGGCCCGTCCATACCCGGCAGCGCGAGCGCAGCAGGATCGATGTCGCGCGTGGCTGCAAGTGCATCGCCGGGTGCAAAGCGTCGCTGCCCCAATGCGCGCAGCGCCGTGTATTTCCAGGCCTCCATCCGCGTATCCGGCAAGCCGGCCGCGGCGAAGGCTTGGAGATTCTCGCGGCGCGCGGCATCCAGCCAGCCGATGTTACTGCCGGGCAAGCGCGCCTGCGCCGCCGCTTCCAGCAGCGACTCGACGAAAGGCATGCGTTGCGGCTCGCTCATGCGGACGCCCCCGTCAGCGCGGGATCCTTCTCGGTGACCCAGGCATAGCCGTGCTCTTCCAGCTTGAGCGCCAGCGTCTTGTCACCGCTTTCCACGATGCGGCCATCGGCCAGCACATGCACGAAGTCCGGCTCGATATAGTCGAGCAGGCGCTGGTAATGCGTGATGATCAGGAAACCACGCTCGGACGAACGCAGCGCATTCACGCCTTGCGCGACCTGCTTGAGCGCGTCGATATCCAGGCCCGAATCGGTCTCGTCGAGGATCGCCAGCTTCGGTTCCAACACGGCCATCTGGAAGATCTCGTTGCGCTTCTTCTCGCCGCCAGAGAAACCCTCGTTCACCGCGCGATGCAGCAACTCATCGGAGATCTGCATGATCTTGAGCTTCTCGCGCACCAGCTTCAGGAACTGCATGGAATCCAGTTCCTTCTCGCCGCGCTGCTTGCGCTGCGCATTGAGCGCGGCGCGCAAGAAATACGTGTTGTTCACCCCGGGAATTTCCACCGGATACTGGAACGCCAGGAACACACCGGCGGCGGCACGCTCTTCGGGCTCCATGGCAAGCAGATCGACGCCGTTGAAGCTCACCGAGCCCTCGGTCACTTCGTAACCGTCGCGCCCCGAAAGCACGTTGCCCAGCGTGGATTTTCCAGCACCGTTCGGCCCCATGATCGCGTGCACCTCGCCCGGGTTCACGGTAAGCGTGAGTCCCTTGAGGATGTCCTTGCCCTCGACGCGGGCGTGCAGGTTTTCGATCTTCAGCATGGCAGATTCTTCAGTTAGCGGCCCGCAGGCACGGCACGATCAATAGTTGGAGTCGATTCGATACAGAGGGTGACACCGCGCCACAGGGCTGCGGATGCCGGGTGGAGCGGATCATCCCACCGCACCTTCCAGCGATACTTCCAGCAGCTTCTTCGCTTCCACCGCGAACTCCATCGGCAGTTCGCGGAACACCTGCTTGCAGAAGCCATCGACGATCATCGATACGGCGTCTTCCTCGCCGATGCCGCGGCTACGGCAATAGAACAGCTGGTCGTCGGAAATCTTGGAGGTGGTGGCTTCGTGCTCGACGATGGCCGTGGGATTCTTCACTTCCATATAGGGGAAGGTGTGGGCGCCGCATTTCTTGCCGATCAGCAGCGAGTCGCACTGGGTGTAGTTGCGCGCGCCTTCGGCGCCCTTCTCCACCTTCACCAGGCCACGATAGCTGTTGCTGCTGCGGCCGGCGCTGATGCCCTTGGAGATGATCTTGGACTTGGTGCCCTTGCCGATATGGATCATCTTGGTGCCGGTATCGGCCTGCTGATGATGATGGGTGAGTGCCACCGAGTAGAACTCGCCCACCGAACGATCGCCGCGCAGCACACAGCTGGGGTACTTCCAGGTAATCGCCGAACCGGTTTCGACCTGGGTCCAGGAAATCTTGGAGTCATCACCGCGGCAATCGCCGCGCTTGGTCACGAAGTTGTAGATGCCGCCGACGCCGTTCTCGTCGCCCGGATACCAGTTCTGCACCGTCGAATACTTGATCTGCGCCTTCTCCAGCGCGACCAGTTCCACCACGGCGGCGTGCAGCTGGTTCTCGTCGCGCATCGGCGCGGTGCAGCCTTCGAGGTAGGACACGTAGGCGCCATCTTCCGCGACGATCAAGGTGCGCTCGAACTGTCCCGTGTTGATCGCGTTGATGCGGAAGTAGGTGCTCAGCTCCATCGGGCAACGCACGCCCTTGGGGATGAACACGAACGAGCCATCGGAGAACACCGCCGAGTTCAAGGCCGCGAAATAGTTGTCGCCGGTCGGCACCACGCTGCCCAGGTACTGCTGCACCAGCTCGCCGTGCTCGCGGATCGCCTCGCTCATCGAGCAGAAGATCACGCCGGCTTCGGCCAGCTCCTTGCGGAAGGTGGTACCCACGGAGACCGAGTCGAACACGGCATCCACCGCCACACCGGCTAGCCTGGCGCGCTCGTGCAACGGCACGCCGAGCTTCTCGTAGGTTTCCAGCAGCTTCGGATCGACTTCGTCCAGCGACTTCGGGCCCTCCTTGGGCGCGGCGTAGTAGCTGATCGCCTGATAGTCGATCGGACTGAGATTGAGCTTGGCCCAGTCCGGCGTCGGCATGGTGAGCCAGTGGCGGTACGCCTTGAGGCGCCACTCGGTCATCCACTCCGGCTCCTGCTTGAGCGCGGACAGCTGGCGGATGATGTCTTCGGACAAGCCGGGCGGCAGGCTGTCGGTTTCGATGTCCGTGACGAAGCCGGCCTCGTAGCGACGGCCCAGCGCCTCGGCAACTTCAGCGTTGTCGCGAAGCGTGGTGGAGGTGTCGCTGCGTTCGGAGGTTTCGGTGGTCATGGTCGTCTTCGTGTCGTCGTGGGCGGTCGAGGGAAGATCAGGTGTCATCCGATCAGGTTCGCGTCGATACGACGACTAGGTGGTTTGAGCATGTCGGACAGGCTGACGGCGCGCAGGGCGTTATCCACGACGCTATTCACGTGCTGCCAATTGGTACGCACGCCGCATAGCGATTCGCGGTCGCACTGGCCGACGGCGACGCTGCATTCGGTCATGCCGATGGGGCCTTCAAGCGCTTCGACAATCTGCGCCAGGGTGATCTCCCCGGCCGGTCGCGCCAGCCGGTAGCCGCCGTTGACGCCACGGAAGGATTCCACCAGCCCGGCATGGCCAAGCAGCTTCAGCAGCTTGCTCACGGTGGGCAGCTCCAGGCGCGTCTCATCAGCGATCTGCGCCGTGCTGAGCACGTCGTCAGGATGGGCGGCGATGCAGGTCATCACCACCGTGGCGTAATCGGTGAGGCGGCTGACGCGAAGCATAGGGAAGCGGCCAGGACTGCTCGAATCGGGACCAAAATGGTACTGATTAACGCCGTGCCAGTCAAACCAGGGCGCTGCACCAAAAGCGGGCTTAGTGGTGCTGCGCCGCCCCGTTTTTGGGCAATGCAGAGCCATGGCTTTACCGCAACCTGGCCAATACCTCTCCGTCATCCCGGCGAAAGCTGGGATCCAGTGCCTCTGCAACCCTTTGAAGACACTGCATTCTAGCTTTCGCCGGGATGACGGAGAGGCAGTTGGTGATCGACATCGCAGCACACGAACCCTCCTGGCACGCATCGTGCTGCACTGCCACATATCTACGGCATGGGGAGCTCTGGGGATGAAGTGGATTACGGCCATCATCAAACCGTTCACGCTGGACGATGTTCGCCAGGCGTTGACCGAGGTGGGTGTGACGGGGATGACCGTCACAGAGGTCAAGGGGTTTGGCCGGCAGCACGGGCACACCGAGCTCTATCGCGGCGCCGAGTACGTGGTGGACTTTCTTCCCAAGCTCAAGCTTGAGGTGGCGGTGGCTGATGAACAGCTCGAACACGCCATCGAAGCGATCAGCAGCACTGCGCGCACCGGCAAGATCGGCGATGGCAAGATTTTTGTCAGCGAGCTGGAACAAGCCATCCGCATTCGCACGCAGGAGGTCGACGTCGATGCGCTTTGATGCAAAAGCTCTGAAGCGACGCGTGACGCTTGGCCTGATCGCCCTGGCCGCCTCGGCACCCGCGTGGGCACAGGCAGCCGCCCCCTCGCATATCGACAGCGGCGACACGGCATGGATGCTCACCGCCACGGCCCTGGTGCTGTTGATGACCATCCCCGGGCTGGCGCTGTTCTACGGCGGCATGGTGCGCTCCAAGAACCTGCTGTCCATTCTGATGCAGTGCTTTGCCATCACCGCCGTGGTGTCGGTGCTGTGGATGCTTTATGGCTATTCGCTCGCCTTCAGCACCGAAGGCATGCAAGCAGGCGTCACCAATCTGCATTCGTTTATTGGCGGGCTGGACCGCGTGTTCCTCGCCGGGCTCAAGCCGGATTCGCGCTACCAAACGGTGCCGGAAAGCGTGTTCGTGATGTTCCAGCTGACTTTCGCGATCATCACGCCGGCACTGATCATCGGCGCCTTCGCCGAACGCATGAAGTTCAGTGCGCTGCTGTGGTTCAGCGGACTCTGGCTCACCATCGTCTATCTGCCGGTGGCGCATATGGTGTGGAGTGGACCGGGCTCCCTGCTGGGCGACTTGGGCGTGCTCGACTTTGCCGGCGGCACGGTGGTGCATATCAACGCCGGTATCGCCGGCCTGATCGCCTGCCTGGTGATCGGCAAGCGCCGTGGCTACCCCCATGTGCCGATGCCGCCGCATAACCTCGGCTACACCGTGGTGGGGGCCAGCCTGCTATGGCTGGGCTGGTTCGGCTTCAACGCGGGCTCGGCCGTTGCCGCCAACGGTAGCGCCGGCATGGCCATGCTGGTCACCCAGATCGCCACCGCCGCTGCCGCTCTTGGCTGGTTGGGGGCAGAGTGGATCGCGCACGGGCGCCCCAGCGTGCTGGGCATTGTTTCCGGCGCGGTGGCGGGCCTGGTCGCCGTAACGCCCGCCGCAGGCACGGCCGGCCCTGGGGGCGGCCTGGTACTTGGCTTGCTCGCCGGCGTCATCTGCTTCTTCAGCGCCACCCGCCTGAAGCACAGGCTCGGCTACGACGACTCACTTGATGTATTTGGCGTGCACGCGGTGGCCGGCATCGTCGGCGCCTTGCTCACCGGCCCTTTGGCGTCGCCGAAGCTTGGCGGTTTCGGCAACGTCGAATCGCTGGGGGGGCAGTTGTGGATCCAGGCCAAGGGCGTGGGCTTCACCGTGATTTGGAGCGCCGTACTCAGCCTGCTCATTCTCAAGCTGATCGACTGGACACTGGGCCTGCGCGTGGATGAGGAGCAGGAACAGATCGGCCTGGATTTGGCGCTGCACGAAGAGAAGGCCTACAACCTGTCGTGATCGCTGCTCCCTCTCCCCAACGGGGAGAGGAAGCTAAAGCCGCGAGCCGTTAAGCTTTGCGCATCGTCACTAGCAGCACACCATGACCACCGCTCCCGATCGCGCCGCCGCCCGCCTGGCCTGGACCCGCTCCACGCTCGGCGACGCCGCGCTCACCCTCGAACCCGCCTCCTCCGACGCCAGCTTCCGCAGCTATTGGCGCACGCACCATGCCGGCTCCAGCTGGATCGTGATGGACTCGCCGCCCGCGCAGGAAGATCCGCGCCCGTGGCTGGCCATGAACGCGCGTCTCGCTGCCGCCGGCCTGCATGTACCGGCGGTGCATGCGCATGACCTGGAGCAGGGCTTCCTGCTGATCGAGGATCTCGGCACGCGCCTGTACCTGCCGGCATTGAACGAAGACAGCGCGGACCAACTCTACGGCGATGCCATGGATGCACTGCTGCGCATGCAGTCGCGCATGGACTACAGCGACCTGCCACCGTTCGACCATGCCCTGCTCGTGCGCGGACTGGAAGTCATGCCGGAGTGGTTTCTCGGCCGCCATCTCGGCCACACGCCGGATTGCGACGAATGGGACGTACTGGAAGCCGCTTTTGATGTGGTGATACGCAACGCGCTGCAACAGCCCCGCTGCTTCGTGCACCGCGACTTCCATAGCCGCAACCTGCTGATCGTCCACGACAACAATCCCGGCATCATCGACTTCCAGGGCGCCCTGGCCGGCCCCATCACCTACGACCTCGCCTCCCTGCTGCGCGACGCCTATATCACCTGGCCGCGCGAACGCATCGAGGGCTGGGTGGAGTCCTATCGGCGACGACTCGTGGATGCGGGGTTGATCGGCAAGGACATCGACTGCGCGCACTTCCTGCGCTGGTTCGATCTCACCGGTCTGCACCGCCATATCCGGGTCCTCGGGCAGTTCTATCGGCTGTGGTATCGCGACGGCAAGCCGGGCTATCTGGCCGACGTGCCACGGGTTTATCACTACGTGGTATCGGTGGCGCGCAGCTATCCGGAATTGGCGGACTTCGTCGCCCTGCTCGAGCGCCATGCGCAAGGACGCGATCTCACCCAGGTAGCCGCCGCATGAGGCACGCACTGATCTTTGCGGCCGGCCTGGGCGAGCGCATGCGCCCGCTCACTGACCACACTCCCAAGCCCTTGCTGCCGGTCGGCGGCAAACCACTGATCGTGTGGCATCTGGAAAAGCTCGCCGCCATCGACGTGCATTACGTAGTGATCAACACCTCGCACCTGGCCGAACAGTTCCCCGACACGCTGGGCGATGGCTCGCGCTGGGGCCTCCGCATCCGATACGCCTATGAAGGGCCAACGCCGCTGGAAACCGGTGGCGGCATGCTTAACGCTCTCGGCCTGCTCGGCCCGGAGCCGTTCATCGTGATCAATGGCGATGTCTGGACCGATGCCGATTTCGCTGCGCTGCCCTCCGAACCCCGCGGTCTCGCGCACCTGCTGATGGTGGATAACCCGGCGCAACATCCGCACGGTGATTTCCGGCTGGACGATGAAGGCCTGCTGCACGATGACGACGCGCCGCCGCGCCTGACCTATAGCGGCTTGGGCGTTTTCCGGCGCGAATTACTCGACGATTGGCGCGAGGTGATCGGTCACACCGCCGATCTAGACGCGCAGCCACCCGCGTTCAAACTGAAACCGCTGCTGCTGCGCGCCATGGCCCAGGAAAAACTGAGCGGCAGCCACCATCGCGGCGCCTGGACCGACGTCGGTACGCCGCAGCGGCTGAACGAGTTGGACGCCCGCCTGCGCTCCGCCAGCTGAGCGAAAGGTCGGCGACGCAAAATCCTGTCGACTGGATGCCTGCGGTCGCCGCCGGTATCCTAAACCACCCGGTTCAGTAGAGCGCCGGAGCGGCGCCACGGACAGCCCCAGTCGGTCGCGCCAAAGACTCCAGCCTGCCGAGCCTGCCCGCCCCAAGCAAGGTGTATTCAAAGATGTCCGAACTGTGGTCCCACTGGGTCAGCTGGTTTGCCGAGCATGGCGTGCTCCCCGTACTGCAGTTCCTGCATCTGCAAGACCTCGCCGGCAATGCGAACGACATCTCGGGCGCGCTGCTGGTCGCCACGCTCCAGCTTTGCA
This sequence comes from Dyella humicola, assembly GCF_026283945.1. Classification (NCBI taxonomy): domain Bacteria; kingdom Pseudomonadati; phylum Pseudomonadota; class Gammaproteobacteria; order Lysobacterales; family Rhodanobacteraceae; genus Dyella; species Dyella humicola. Next base: position 1,181,954 of record NZ_JAPDPC010000001.1, on the reverse strand, counting down.
TCATCGGCTTCATCTTCCGCCCGCTCGAAAGCCTGATGCCGGCGGAAAAATGGACCGACCGCAAGCTCACCCGGGCGGATTTCCAGTACACGTTGATGATGCTGATCGGCATCTTCCCCGTCTTCAGCTACCTGGTGCTCTCGCCGATCGCCAATTTCTTCGGCGGCCCCGACACCGGTCCCAGCGACCCCAGCGCCTCGCCGCTGGCGCTCACCCATTGGGTACCCGTGCTCAAGGCGCATCCGCTGCTGCTGTTCTTCTGTTACTACCTCGTCTACGACTTCGTCTACTACTGGATGCATCGCATGCAACACGCGCTGCCGTGGTGGTGGGCCTTGCACAGCCTGCATCACAGCACGCGCCAGATGAGCTGCTGGACCAACGACCGCGGCAGCCCGATCGACGGCTTCCTGCAGTCGATGATTCTCGCCGTGGTCGGCATCGTGATCGGCGTGGAGCCGGAGCAATTTGCCTGGCTGGTGCTGGTGGGCGAACTGGTGCAAAACCTCTCGCACACGAACGTGCGTCTCGGCTTCGGCCCGGTATTCGATCGCGTGTTCGTGGCGCCCAAGTTCCACCGCCTGCACCACATGCTGGTCGATCCGACCCGACCGAAGCTGCACAACTGCAACTTCGGCCAGGTGTTCTCGATCTGGGACGTGCTGTTCGGCACCGCGCTGTACGGCGAACCGCCCCGTCCCACCGGCGTGGGCGACCCGATGGTCGACGACGACAACAACCACAATCTGATCGGGTTGCACTGGAACGGCATCAAGCGCTTCTGGGGCGCCGTGCGTCGGCCGGCCGGCTGGAAACTGGGCGAAGTGGCCTTCGGCCCCGACTACCGGCCGATCCCGGTCGACCAACTCGACCTGCATGCACTGGGGCATCACGTGTTGCAGCCGGCCCATGCTTCACACGAAGCGGAAAGCACCAGCTCGGCGGTTCGCGAAAGCACCGAAACGGCCTGACCCCGGATCACCGGCAGCCCCTGTTCTCGCCCTGGGAAAGATCACCTTGGCAGGGACATGGGCGGCGTGCCTTTTCGCGGCGTCGAACCCGCTCGGTAAACATGACCCGGGTGGTTGAGGCTGGCGGCGCAAGGCCGTTGGCGCATGCGCCCCGCGTCGTCATGGCTGTCCCGAACGCATCTCAATGACCCTAATGGGCGGGCCACGGGGCTTGAACGTCGTTCGGTGCGGCCCATCGGCGACCTACACCAGACCTTCACATTTCGAATGTAGGAATGGACCTAGCATGCCCCTTGCCGCTGGCTGCCCATCGCCTCCAGCCGAACAGCTGCCAGCGGCACAGACGCAAACCAGTATCACCGTGAGGCGTATGTGCCCCCTTGTTCGGGCAGAGCGCGTGGCCAGACCAACGGGGGTTCTATGGATACAAAAGTGCGGGACACGGCAGGGCATGATCAGCGGCACGCCGACGGTAGCGCCCCCCCTTCACCGAATGCCTTGCCGGCGGTCTGCGACGTTTCGGTCACCAACGTATGCAACGCAGCCTGCGACTTCTGTGGCTTCTCGCGCGACAAGAAGCTGGCAGGGCCGCGACGTTATCTTGCGCCGGACGAATTTGAGCGGGCATTACCGATCTTGCGCAAACGTCGCATTCGCTACATGACGTTTCAGGGCGGCGAGCCCCTGGTTCATCCACAGATCGAATCACTCGTCGCCTCGGCCACCAAGGCCGGCATGCAATGCGGCCTGATCACCAACGGCTGGTTCCTTTCCCGGCACATTGACCAGTTGGCGGCTGCGGGCCTGAAGCGCCTGCTCGTTTCGATCGATAGCGCCAACATGGGCGAGCATGAGCACAATCGCGGCCTGCAGGGTCTGGAGGCGCGTATTGCAGACGGCATTGCGCGGGCGCGCAGCTTCGGCATCCCGGTCTGCGCCTCGGTCACCGTAAGCCGCCTGGTCAATTACGACTTGCTGCCGGAGACACTCACGCGGCTTGGCTTCGATTCCGTCTCGTTCTCTTACCCAAGGCGCGAGGCGTTCGGCTCCTCGTCGCTCGTCTACGATGAAACGTCGACGCTGGTCGACCTGAGCGCTGAAGAAATTCTCGACGCGTTGAACAAAATCGCGCGCATGAAAAAGCGCTTTCGCGTAATGGATCCAAAAGCCGCGCTGGCCGAGGTCGCCCGCTTCGTGCGCGGCGAACAGCAACTGATTCCCTGCGTCGGTGGCAGCAAGTATTTCTATCTCGACTGGAACCTCGATATCTGGCGCTGCGAGGCCTGGTCAGAGCCCATGGGTTCAGTCTTCGACCTCGATCGCTTTCCCGATCAACGCGAGCCCTGCAACGCCTGCATGATGTCCTGCTACCGGCATGCGAGCGTGCTGATGCACGGCGCCATGGCCCTGGCCGACTCGGCCCAGGCCCTGGGCCGGGGCGACTTCCGCTCAGCCGTCAGTTCGCTGTTCCAGCGCGGCGTCGCGACTTCGCTATGGGCGCTTTCGAGTGAGGAGTTGCCAAGCATGAGTGCCAACGCCCTCACGAAGCGACGCGCCGCGTTCCGTGCACCGTCGAAAGGCGAATTAAAGCCGGATCATCCTTGACCTGCCCTCAAGGAATGCGGTGATCCAAAAAGTAGAGAGATCCGGCGACACCTGATTTGACTAATAGACAGGTAAGTACAATCAGGTTGGCGAGACAAAAAAACGGCCCGGGAAACCCGGGCCGTTTTTTTTACAGAGTCGCGTGGCGCTTATGGGCGACGCGCGAGTTCCGGGTTTTCCTTGGTCCTGGGCATCAGGTCCTGTTTGGAGACGCCGAGCCATAGCAGGATCGGGCTGGCGACGAAGATCGAGGACAGCGTGCCGACCAGGATGCCGATCAGCATGGTGATGGCGAAGTTGTGCACCACCGGACCACCGATGAAATACAGCGCGGCCATGGTGATACCGGTGAACAGTGAGGTGATGATGGTTCGCGACAGCGTGCTGTTGATCGAGCGGTTGAGGATCTCTTCCGGCTCGGCCTTGCGCGAGGAACGGAACAGTTCGCGCACGCGGTCGAACACCACCACCTTGTCGTTGATCGAGTAACCGATCACCGCCAGCACCGAGGCAAGCACGGTCAGGTCGAATTCGCGCTGCACCAGGGCGAAGATACCTACAGTGATCAAGGCGTCGTGGAACTCGGTGAGGATGGCGGCCACGGCGAAGCGCCACTCGAAGCGAATGCCCAGGTAAACACCGATACCGAGCATGACTACGAGAGCGGCGATGATGCCGTCGCCACGCAGTTCCTCACCTACTTGCGAACCTACGTAGTCACGGCTCTTCACCGTGGCATCCGGACGAGCTGCCGTAAGCGCAGCGGTAGCCACGCTGGCCACCTTGTCCAGGTTGACCTTGCCGGCTTCATCCATCATTGCGGCGGTCGGCTGGAAGCGCACCGAGACTTCACGCGTACCGCCAAGACTGGCGACCAGCGAATGCTCGATACCGCCCTTGTCGAGCGCCGCCTGCACCTCGGCCGTGGTGACCGGCTGCTGGTAATCGACTACCAGCGCGACACCACCGGTGAAGTCGAGGCCGTAGTTGAGCCCCTTCCCCACGATGAGTCCGATGGAGGCGATCATCAGCAGGATGGCGATGCCGATGCTGAACTTCCGCATGCCGAGGAAGTTGATATTGCTGTTGTGGTTGAAGATTTCCATGTGTGCCTGTTCCTCTTCAGACCGACAGCGTCTTGAGCTTGCGGTGGCCGTGGATGAGCGCAGTGATCGCGTGCGTCACGGTGACCGAGGTGAACATCGAGGTCAGGATACCGATCAGCAAGGTCACGCCGAAGCCCTTGATCGGGCCGGAACCCATCGTGGTCAGTGCAAGCGCGGCGATAAGATGGGTGACGTTGGCGTCGAGAATGGTGGACCACGCCTTCTCATAGCCAGCGCGGATTGACGCATGCGGCGTGGAGCCGTTGCGTAACTCCTCGCGTATGCGCTCGCAGATCAGCACGTTCGCGTCGATGGCCATACCCAGGGTGAGCACAATACCGGCGACGCCCGGCATGGTCAGCGTGACGCCGATGGCCGACATCACCGCCACCAGGATCACCAGGTTAAAGAACAGCGCGATATCCGCCACCAGGCCGAACAGCTTGTAGTAAATCGCCGCAGCGAGCAGCACCAGGGCCAGACCGATCATCACGGCCTTGAAGCCCTTCTGGATGTTGTCCTGGCCGAGGCTGGCGCCGATCACGCGCTCTTCGACGATGTCGACCGGCGCGGCCAGCGAGCCACCCTTCAACAGCAGGGCCAGTTCGGATGCTTCCTTCGGGCTGCGCAGGCCGGTGGTCTGGAAGTTCTTGCCGAACACGCCCTGGATGGTGGCGTAGTTGATCACCTCTTCGGTGATCTTCGGCGTGCGAACTTCCTTGCCGTCCACGATCTTGGTGTCGACCACACGCTCCACATAGACCACGCCCATCGGCTTGCCGACGTTGCTGGTGGTGAAGTCCAGCATCTTCTTGGCGCCCGCCGCGTTCAGCGTCACCGACACCGCCGGGCTGCCGCTCTGCTGGTCGAACGTCGACGAAGCGTCCGCCAGCTGGTCGCCGGTGACGATGACGTTCTTGCTCAGCAGGTAAGGCTGGCCCTCGTGATTCTTGTAAAGACGCGCGTCCGGCGGAATGATGCCGCTACGCACGGCGTCGATGGCCTGTTGCGGTGTACCAAAACCAGCCCGATATTCCAGCGTGGCGGTAGCACCGATCAGCTTCTTGGCCTCGGCCGTGTCCTGCACGCCGGCCAGCTCAACGACGATGCGGCTCTCGCCCTGCTGCTGGATGATCGGTTCGGACACGCCCAGCACATTGATACGGTTGCGCAACGTACCCAGGTTCTGGCGGATGGTATTGAGCGACAGCTCGCGCAACTTGTCAGGACGCACCACGGCGTTGAGCACGAAGCGGTCGCCGGTCACCGGGCCGTCCTGCACGGTCAGGTCGGGGTATTCGGCCGCGATGGCGTTCGTGGCGGCCGTGCGGTCCTCGGCGGACTTCAGCACGATGGACACGCCCTGGCCGCGCACGGCATTGCGGGTCACCGATTCGTAACGGATGTTCTTTTCGCGCAGCAGGCTGCGGATGTCATCGGCGTGGCGGGTTTCCTGCTTGTCGATCACGTCGTTCTGATCGACCTGCATCAGGAAGTGCACGCCGCCCTGCAGGTCCAGGCCCAGCGGCATCGGCTTGGCACCGATCGCGGTAAGCCAGCCCGGTACGGTGGACTTGAGGTTGAACGCGACGGTGAAGTCGTCGCCCAGGGCCGACTTGATGACGTCCGCGGCGGTCCGCTGCACGTCGCCGTTGATGAAGCTCGCCAGCAGATGGTCGCCCTTGACCTCGATACTCGTGGTGGCGATGTTCTGCTGCTTCAGGGCATCACTGACCTTCTGCTCGAGCGCCTGGTCGACCGTGCCGTTGCGGTTCGCCGTGATCTGCACGGCAGGCACCGGCAGGAAGGCGTTCGGCAGCGCATAAACAATACCGAGCACCAATACGATGGCGACCAGCGCATATTTCCAGCGTGGAAAATCACTCATGCCTTGAATCCGTCAAAGCCGCGGCGCGAAGGGCCACGGCGGTAGCTATGCGTCATGTTGTGGCCGGCGCCCCTCGCCCCGGCCCGTCCCTCAGGACAACTTCAGCGTGCCCTTGGGCAGCACTTGCTGCACAGCGCCCTTCTGCAGCTTGATCTTCACATTCGGTGCGATTTCGACCGTGATGAAGCTCTCACCCACCTCTTCCACGCGGCCGGCAATGCCTCCATTGGTGACCACTTCGTCACCCTTGGACAGGGCCGACACCATGTTGCGGTGTTCCTTCTGGCGCTTCATCTGCGGACGGATCATCAGGAAATAGAAGACCACGAACAACAGAATCAGCGGCAGGAACGTCATCAGCGGATTCGCGGCCGGACCGGCACCGGCAGCCGGAGCAGCCTGAGCGATCACGAAGGACATCGGAAGATTCATCAGCTCGTCTCGCAAGTAGCGGTACCAACAGGGATTTCTGTCAGCACCTGATAAAAGATCGTGGATTATGCCACGCGCCCCTGGACCCTGCATGCGCCGCAAGGCCCTCCCGCCACTGGTTCTGGCGGCGGGGAGCACGATTTCCAAGTGCTCGACCGTGAGCAGGCCATGAAGGTTCCTCCCCCTACCGTCATTCCGGCGGCTCTTAACAGCCGAATGGCTGGTCAAGCCGGAATGACGACCTAGGCGGCGACGCCCCCCTGGCGGCGGGCATAGAACTCCGCAACAAAGTCATCCAACCGGCCCTCGGCAATCGCGTCGCGCAACCCGGCCATCAACCGCTGGTAATGCCGCAGGTTGTGCATGGTGGCCAGCTGGCTGCCGAGGATCTCGTTGCAGCGGTCGAGATGCCGCAGGTAGGCTCGGCTGAAACCGTTGCTGCAGGCGTAGCAGTCGCAGCCCTCCTCGATCACCCGAGTGTCCTGGGCGTACTTGGCGTTGCGGATGCGCAAGGTGCCCTCGGCGACGAACAGGAAACCGTTGCGGGCATTGCGGGTCGGCATCACGCAGTCGAACATGTCGATGCCGCGACGCACCGCTTCCACGATATCCTCCGGCCGCCCCACGCCCATCAGGTAGCGCGGCTTGTCCTGCGGCAGCAGGGGCACGGTGAAGTCGAGTGTGTGATTGCGCTCCGCCTCCGGCTCGCCCACGGCGAGGCCGCCCACCGCGTAGCCGTCAAAGCCGATATGGACCAGGCCCTCGGCGGAACGGCGGCGCAGGTTCTCATACACGCTGCCCTGCACGATGCCGAACAAGGCATTCGGATTGTTCTGGTCGTCGAATGCCCGTCGCGAACGCTCGGCCCAGCGCAGGCTCAGGTCCATCGACGTGGCTGCCACCTTCTCCGTGGCCGGATAGGGCGTGCACTCGTCGAAGATCATCGCGATATCCGAATCCAGCACCTTCTGGATCCGCATCGACTCCTCCGGCGACAGGAACACCTTGGAACCGTCGACCGGCGAAGCAAACGCCACGCCCTCCTCGGTGATCTTGCGCTTGTGCGCCAGCGAGAACACCTGGAAGCCGCCCGAGTCGGTGAGGATCGGCTTGTCCCAGCCGATAAACTTGTGCAGGCCACCAAACTGCTCCACGACCTCCAGACCCGGCCGCAGAAACAGGTGAAAGGTGTTGCCCAGGATGATCTCGGCGCCGACTTCACGGATGTCCCGCGGCGTCATCGCCTTCACCGAGCCATACGTGCCCACCGGCATGAACGCCGGTGTCTCCACCGTGCCGCGCTCAAACGTAAGACGGCCGCGACGAGCCGCACCGTCGGTGGCCTGAAGTTCGAAAGTCATGGAAGTCATTCGGGGGATTATCGCGTGTTTGGGGGGGGCGTGCTTTAGGGGGCTCCGGACGCTGCTTGGCGTTGCCTGCGGTGGGGAGACGGTTAGGGCCGGCAATCGGCACGGCCACGCGCCCTGTTTGTAGGAGCGCACCCAGTGCGCGACCAGCCAACGAAGCGGCAATTCCGAGGTCGCGCACTGGGTGCGCTCCTACAACGGGCATTGGTTCGGCAAATGCCACGAAGAATGGGTACGTGCTGGCTACCTAGCCACCCCGCGGCAAGATCAACATCGCATCGCCATACGAGAAAAACCGATACCGCTGCTCCACGGCATGCCGATACGAGCCCAGCATGAACTCCCGCCCGGCCAACGCGGAAACCAGCATCAGCAAGGTCGACTGTGGCAAATGGAAGTTGGTGAGCAAGCCATCGATGCTGGTGAAACGATAGCCGGGAAAAATAAAAATCTGCGTTTCACCCGCGAAAGGCTGCAACTGGCCATCGCGACTCGCGCTCTCCAGCGCCCGAACCACGGTGGTTCCGACGGCAATCACGCGGCCGCCAGCGGCACGCGTGCGGCGAATCTGCTCCACCAGGCTGGCGCCGACATTCAGCCATTCGCGGTGCATCTGATGATCTTTGATGTCGTCCGCACGTATCGGCTGGAACGTCCCGGCGCCTACATGCAAGGTCACATAGCCAAACTGGATGCCGCGTTCGCGCAGCAGCGACAGCATGCCCTCATCGAAATGCAGGCCTGCCGTGGGCGCAGCGACCGCACCTGGCTCGCGCGCAAACACGGTCTGGTAACGCTCCAGATCGCTATCGTCGGCGTGACGCTCGATATACGGCGGCAGCGGCATTTCGCCGAGCCGGAGCAACAACCGCTCCAGCGGATCAGGCGATTCGAAGCGCAATCGGAAGAATGCCCCATCGCGCCCCAGCACCACGGCATGGCTGCCATCCGCCAGTTCGATGCGCCCGCCTTCCTTCGGTTTCTTGCTGACACCCAACTGCACGGTGGCTTCGTGCGTGCCGGTGACCCGTTCGATCAGGATCTCGACCGCGCCGCCGGTGTCCTTGCGCCCATGCAGTCGCGCCGGTAACACGCGCGTGTCGTTGAACACGAGCAGGTCGCCTTCGCGCAGGAATTCAGGTAGCTCGCGGAACAGGCGGTCCTGGCGCGTCTGCGCATCCACATCGAGCACCAGCAGACGGCTGGCCGAGCGCTCGGCCAGCGGCGCCTGGGCGATCAGCTCGGGCGGGAGTTCAAAATCGAAATCGGTCTTCTTCACGGCGTGGCTTGAGCGTCGAATGGGACATTATCGCGCAAAACCCCATTTCGACAGCCCATCACGATGTCAGGCCGCTGGCTTGCGGCGTGTGACGCGGGCTGGATAGGCCTGAAACGTCACTCTTTCCTAAGTCGTCATTCCAGCGAATGCTGGGATGACGAGTAGCTAATGAGTACAAACACCTGTCCGTAGCGGAGACTTTGAACAGACCCTCAGAGCCAACCCTTCTGACGCGCCAGCCTGTAAGCCTCGATCCGGTTCGTCGCGCCCAGCTTCCCGATGGCCTCGGAAAGGTAGTTGCGTACCGTCCCATGTGAAAGATTGAGCTGACTGGCGATATCGTTGGCCGATTGTCCTTCCCCGGCCAGACGCAGCACCTGCCGCTCGCGGTCGTTGAGTGGGTCGGCCTCCGACCAGGCTTCCAGCGCCAGTTGCGGGTCGATGGCGCGACCGCCCCGATGCACCATGCGCAGCGCCTCTGCCAGGTTCTCCGCAGGTGCGTCCTTCAGCAGATAGCCCGACACGCCGGCATCCAGCGCGCGACGAAGAAAGCCAGGGCGCGCAAAAGTGGTCACGATGACCACCTTGATCGGCAATTCCTGACGCTGGATACGCTGGGCCAGCTCCAGTCCGGTCAGGCCCGGCATCTCGATATCGGTGACCAGGACGTCGGGCTTCAGGCGTTGCAGCTCACGCCACGCCGCCTCGCCATCGGCAGCCGAGCCCAGCACGTCGATATCCGTTTCGAGATTGAGCAGGGCCGACAGCGCGCCACGCACCATGGCCTGATCTTCGGCCAGCAACACGCGAATCATGCGGCGCTCCCCAGCCATGTCGTGCTCATGACGAGGCGGGCGCCATTGCCATCGGTGGAGAGGACGCCAGTGTCGTCATCGCCTTTTTGCATAGGGGGAGTGCCTCTGTTGCTTGAAAATATCGTGCTCGCCGTCGTCGCGCTGACGGCCGATAGACACGGCAGAAAGACCGAGCGCGGTCCAGACAAGATCGTCATACCGCACGCCGTTCCAACGGCGGCAACGTCGAGGCTGCCGCCGCGTTGTCGTCGGTGCCATCGCTCTCCCGCTCCCATGGATTCGTGCGGATGCGCAGCGGCACATGGATATGCAGACGGGTACCGTGGCCCGGCGGCGAGTCAACCTCCAGCGAACCACCCAACGCGCAGACACGTTCGCGCATGCCGTTGAGGCCGTTGCCGTTGCTACCGACGCCGCCACGACCGTTGTCCTCGATGCAAAGACGCAGTACGCGGTCGACCACGACGATCGACACGCGTGCATGCGTTGCCCTTGCATGCCGCGCAATATTGGTGACCGCCTCGCGCAGTATCAGTGCCAGGCCACGCTCCACATCGACCGGCAACGATGGCGGCAGCACGTCGCTGTCCAGCGCGACCGCGGAGGACTCCAGCATCAGGCGCGCCGCCGCCAGCTCGGCGGCCAGATCGGTGGCGCGTATGCCGCTGACCGCCGCGCGCACTTCCGCCAGCGCGTGCCGAGCAACCTTTTCCGCCTCCTCCATTTCTCGCCGCGCGGCTTCGCTGTCGCGGTCGAACAATTTGCGCGACAACTCCAGCTTCAAGGTGATGAGTGACAGCGTATGTCCAAGCAGATCGTGCAGGTCGCGACCGATGCGCTCGCGCTCGGCCGTGGCGGCAAGACGACGGACCTCGTCATGCGACAGGCGCAGCTCGGCGTCTTTTCCACTGCTGATGCGCTCGGCGTTGATCACCAGGCCAATCGTGAACGTGGTCAGCGGAATCCATACCACCGCTTGCCACGGGTAGTGAAGCAACCACGCCTCCAACAGGCAGGCGATGTTGAGCGCGAGCAGGACCACCATGTAGGTGCGCAGGCTGAGTCGGCAACCTTGCAGCATCACGCAGCCGTACACGAAATAGCTCAGCGCACTGGGGTACCAGGGCATCAATCCAAAGGCCAACGCCACCAGCATCAAGGCGTAGCGATAGCTCACCCGCCTCGAAGATACACAGCATTTGACGTACAGCAGCAGGAAGACCGGATAGCTGACCAAGGTCAGCACGACCCAGCGCGTACTGAACCCGTCGAACAGCGGGGTGACGAATATCCACAGGGACCACAGCAAGTGCACCGCGTTGGTCCAAGGCGACTTGCCCTGGCGCATGGCGTAGGCCACCGGCGAATCCGGCGCGGGGGTAAACCATGCACGTATCGTATTACGCATTTCACCCACTTCCCGTTGTGTCTTCCCCTGGGTCTGCATGCTACTTCAACCGTGGCGCCGCAGGCGCCGCGCAGCCAGCAGCAGAAAAACCACCGCGTAAGCGCCGAGCACGAGGACATGCGGCCAAGCGCTTGCAGCCTGCGACAAATCCAGGGCGCCAAGGGCCAGTGCCTGCAGGTGTGCACTGGGCCATATTGGTGCGATGTGCTGCAACGGAGCCGGCAACATCGACAGAGGTACCCACAAGCCGGAGAGGAACGACATCGGCAGGTAGATCAGGTTGAGCACACCCGGCGCGCCTTGTCCCTTCACCAGCGTGCCGATGAACATGCCCATCGCGCAGAACGGCAATACGCCAAGCATCCCGGTCAGCATTAGCATGCCGGCCTGCCCCAGGCTCAAGCTCACATGCGCCAGGCCAGTGGCCAAGAGCATGAGCAGCACGATGACCGTCCCCGCCGCCAGCATCGCCATCAGCATCTTGCCCAGCAGATAGGCGCCTGGCGGCATCGGCAGGGCGCGCTTGAGCGTGAGCAGGCCGTTGTCGCGTTCTATCGCGAGCGACACACCAAACCCGAACAGGCCCGGACTCATTACGCCAAACACCCCGTAGCTGGCCAGCAGGTAGCGCGCGGCGTCGGCATGGCCGTCACGATTCATCACGACGCCGAACAGCAGGTAGAAGATGGTGGGGAACAGGGTCACCGGCAACAGGAAGCCCGGCGCCCGCAGGTAGCGCAGACATTCGCTGCGCGCTTCGGCGACATAGGCGCCGAGCAGGCGGCGCCACGGCATCTCGCCGGTTCTGATCAAGCGGGTGGAACTCGCTTCAACGGTGGTCATCACGCTGCCTCCTGCGTCGTGGTCGCTTCACGGGTGAGTTCGGTAAACGCTTCGGCGAGGCCAGCGCGCAGCACTTCCAGCTCGGTCAGGGCGGGATCGGCATCCAGCAAGCGGCGCAGCACGTTCTCCGGTGCGTCGGTGCGGATATGCAGATGTCGTTGATCGCGCTCGACAGCCGCGACGTTCGCCCAACGCGCCAAGGCCACTTCATCCAGGTCCGTAACGCATCGTATGCGGGTCAGTGCCACGCGCGAGCGCAACGCATCCACGCTGCCGTCGCTGAGTACGCGCCCCTTGGCGAGCACGACGACGCGTTGCGCGAGCGCTTCGGCTTCTTCCAGGTAGTGCGTGGTCAAGACCACGGCACAGCCTTCGGCCACGAGACTGCGTATGGCCATCCATAGTCGCTGTCGCGCATCGATATCCATGCCAACCGTCGGTTCGTCGAGGAACAGCAACTCGGGTCGGCCGCATAGCGCCATCGCAAACTGAACGCGACGCTGTTGCCCGCCGGACAGTCTTGCGTAGGGCCTCGAGAGCAGGTCGGTAATACCAGCCAAGGTCGCGCATTCATCCAGCGTGCGTGGCGATGGGTAATAGCTCATGGTGAGACGCAACAACTCGCCCACGCGTAACGTCTGCGGCAGCGTGGCCGACTGCAGCATCACCCCGACCCGTCGGCGAGCACGCAGGCTTTGCGGTTCTTCACCGAACAGCTCGACACGTCCGGCATCGGCGCGTATCAAGCCGAGCAGCAGGCCTATCGCCGTGCTCTTGCCGGCACCGTTGGGACCCAGCAAGGCCAGTAGTTCGCCGCGATGCAGCATGAGGTCCAGACCATCCAGCGCCGTTAAGGAACCGTAATGTTTGACCGCTCCGGCCAGGCTGGCGACGGGAATAGCGTGCTGTTTCATGAGCCCTCCTCCTTGCCCGCCATGCTAGGTGCCACAAGGGTTTGCACGCAGTCGCCAGCGTCAGATGACACAGGTGACAAGCGTCATACGGGGTACCGGAGGCGACGGGGCCGCGCTATGCTCAGCTGGCCGTTGCATTGCCACATCCCCGATGAAACGCAGTGCGACAAAGCCTTTGCGGGCTTGGGAAACGCGGCAAATTCATGCGTTCCCACATGCATTTATAGACGTATCGGCGCGCATGCCATCGGGACGGCAAGCACGTCGACTTTGAGGAGGAACCCATGGGTGTAATTAATCAGCTGCGCGAACTGCGCGAATTCGGCGGTGCTCCGCAGACCACCGGTTTGGACGACGCCACCATCGAGCGCTTGGCAACCAGCCATCCACAGCTGGCACAGGCAATCGATGAGGCCATCGCGCGCCATCGCGAACTGCGTGCCGAGTTGGGTGACTTCCTCAAGCTGGACGAAGCGGAACAAATCACCAAAGCGCAGGCCGAGTTCGTCAATTTCTATCCCGACGACGCCATCAATCACTACCTGCCGGCGGCCGCACGCGGCCCCTGGGTCATCAGCCTCAAGGGTGCGGTGATCCACGACAACGGCGGCTACGGCATGCTCGGCCTGGGTCATAACCACGCGGCCGTCGACGCCGCGTTGGCCCGGCCCCAGGTGATGGCCAACGTGATGACGCCGAGCGTCTCGCAGATGCAGTTCACGCGCGCCATGGATCGCGAGCTGGGCCGCAACCGCGGCAGCAATCCGTATACGCGCTACCTGTGCCTCAATTCCGGTTCGGAGTCGGTAGGCCTGGCCTGCCGTATCGCGGACGTCAATGCCAAGTTGATGACCGATCCTGGTGCGCGTCATGCCGGTCGCACCATCAAGCGCCTTGCCGTGAAGGGTGCCTTCCACGGCCGCACCGACAAGCCGGCGCTGTACTCCGATTCCACCCGCAAGACCTACCTGCAGCACCTCGCCAGCTATCGTCATGAAGACACGCTGCTGACCATCCAGCCGTACGACATCGCGCAGCTCGAAGCGGTGTTTGCCGACGCAGACAAGCATGGCTGGTTTATCGAAGCCATGTTCCTCGAACCCGTGATGGGCGAAGGCGATCCGGGTCGTGCCGTGACGCCTGAGTTCTACCAGAAGGCACGCGCACTCACCGAAGCCCACGGCGCGCTGCTGTTGGTCGACTCCATCCAGGCTGGCCTGCGTGCACACGGCGTACTTTCGTTGACCGACTATCCGGGCTTCGAGAAGCTGGCCCCGCCGGACATGGAAACCTTCTCCAAGGCACTCAACGCCGGCCAGTATCCGCTGTCGGTGCTGGCCGTGAGCGAGCGCGTTGCCAATCTGTACCGCAAGGGCATCTACGGCAACACCATGACGGCCAACCCGCGTGCGCTGGACGTGGCCCTTGCCACGCTTGGCGAGATGTCCGACGAGGTCCGTCGCAACATCAGCGAACGTGGCCGTGAATTCGTCGACAAGCTCAACCTGCTGAAGAACGAACTTGGCGGACTCATCACCAAGGTCCAGGGTACCGGCCTGCTGTTTTCCTGCGAGCTTGCACCGGAGTTCAAGTGCTACGGTGCGGACTCCATCGAGGAGTACATGCGCGTACGGGGCGTCGGCGTCATTCATGGCGGCACCAATTCACTGCGCTTCACCCCGCACTTCCTGGTGACCAGCGCCGAGGTGGACCTGGTGGTCGCCCACGTGCGCCAGGCCTTGCTGCAAGGTCCGCGCAAGCTCAAAACCGAGGCCCAGGCGGCCTGAACCGCCCCGCCCCGATTTACCTGCGGTGCGGCTGAACTCCAGCGCGCCGCAGGATGAATCGCCGCCGTACACTCCCTTGCTACGCCCCTCCCGCTGGAAGTATCAGCAGGCATAGACTTGCGACACCGGCACTCGCCGGTCTTCCAGGAGGGTATTCGCATGTCTTCGCGTATAAGCCTGATGGTCGCCAGCCTCGCGCTGGCCTTTGCCGCTTCCGCTGCCGTTGCCGCACCGCAGGCTGCCGCCGGCAGCACACCCGCCAAGAACTCGCAGCAGCAGCGCATGACTGACTGCAACAAGCAGGCGACGGGTAAGACCGGTGACGATCGCAAAGCCTTCATGAGCAGTTGCCTGAAGGGCGAAAGCCCGGCCGCTCCCGCCGCCAAACAAACGCAGCAGGAGAAGATGAAGGCGTGCAACGCCGATCCGCAGGCCAAGTCACTCAAGGGCGACGCCCGCAAATCGTTTATGAGCACCTGCCTCAAGGGCGACGCCGCCCCAACGGCACATTGATCCACGCGTAGGCGACCAGGGTGCCGGCTGACACCGGCACCCTTTTTTTGTGCATGACACGCGGCGTAGGTGACAATTGCGCCAGCTACCAGGGATGCTCACGCATGAAAATCGTCGAAGTGTGCCACCCTCTCATCCAGCACAAACTCGGCCTGATGCGCCGTGCCGGCATCAGTACCAAGGAGTTTCGGGAGCTCGCGTCCGAGGTGGCAGCCCTGCTCACTTACGAGGCCACCAAGGATCTGGAAACGATCGAGCAGACCATCGAGGGCTGGGCCGGTCCGTTGACCGTGCACCAGATCAAGGGCAAGAAGATCACCATCGTGCCGATCCTTCGTGCAGGCCTGGGCATGCTGCCCGGCGTGCTCAACCTTATCCCAGCCGCGAAAGTCAGCGTGGTCGGCCTGCAGCGTGACGAGGAGACGCTCAAGCCGATCACCTATTACGAAAAGCTCACCGGCCGCATGGACGAGCGCATTGCACTGATCGTCGACCCGATGCTGGCCACTGCCGGCACCCTGGTCGCCACCGTCGACATGCTCAAGGCCGCCGGCTGCAAACGCATCAAGGGACTGTTTCTGGTGGCCGCGCCCGAAGGACTGAAGCGCATCGAAGCCGCCCATCCTGATATCGAGATCTACACGGCAGCCATCGACGAGCGGCTCAACGTGCACGGCTATATCCTGCCCGGCCTCGGTGATGCGGGTGACAAGATCTTCGGCACGAAGCAGTTGCCCGCCACATAACCGCGCTGCCTCCAAGCCTGACTACGGCCTCCCGCAAAAGCCCCGCCCGACCACGGCGGGGCTTCTCGTTATATACGAATGAGAAATGCAGCACGAAAGTCACGGCGACGACATCTTGCCGTGCGATCTTTCGTGCACTGATCTGCCCGCCAAGAACAACGATAACGCCTTGATGTATCACCACTTATTTTCACTTATTGGCTAAAGGAACTGCGCGGTGAGCCGATAGCTCTTGCAGTCTTCTCACCTCCAGATATCCCATGCTCAAGCTGACCAAGTGGATTCCCATGCTGACGCTGCGCAAGCGCCTGCTGCTGCGCCTGTTATCCATCCTCGGATTGCTCGCACTGACCTGCGCCGCAGGCATCGTGCAACTGCGTCGTGCCGACACGCGCATCGAAGGGTTGGTGCAGGGCTCGCTCAGTCCGGTTGCCGACGTCGGCCGCGTGCAGAACGACTACAACAGCAGCCTGCAGGTGTTGGTACATGCGGTGTTGTCGCAACTCCCCTCCGCCGTCGACGATGCGCACACACGCATCCATGCCGACCGCGTCGATGCGGAGCGTCATTGGAAGCAGTTGCTCACGAGCGAGCTGGCACGGGAACAGGCCCAATCGTTGAGGCTGACCGAGGTGCATCGTGCGGAAGCCGATCGCGCCATCGACGAAACGCTGGCCTTGCTCGACGCAGGCCAGTTCGACATCGGCGCGCTGAAACTCAGTACGGAAGTACAACCGGCCTACGAACCGCTGCAAAGCGACTTTGCCAACCTGTTCCAGGCTGCACTGGCCAAAGGCAACAGCCAGGTACAGGCGCAACGCCAGGCGGATCGCCAGGGCATGATCCTGCTGTTCGCCCTGCTCGTGATGGCGCTGCTTTCCACCATCGTGCTCGATGGCACCCTCATGCGCAGCCTGATGAAGCGCCTGAACCTGGCCACCGACATCGCGCAGCGCATCGCTTCCGGCACCCTCGGCGAACGATTCGATGCCGGCCTGAATGACGAACTGGGCAAGCTGCTGCGGGCACTGGCCTCGATGGACGAGCAGCTCACGCGGGTGCTGACGCAAGTCCGCACCAGCGCCCGTTCAGTGGACGAACGCGCGCATCGCCTGTCGCACGACAACCTGGCGCTGAGCCAGCGCACCCAGGCGCAGGCTGCCAGCCTCGAACAGACCGCCGCCTCGATGGAACACATGGCGAGCAAGGCCATACAGGGCGCCGACCACGCCGATGGCGCCGCTCATGCGGCACGCGAAGCGCTGGGACATGTGGAACAGGGGCGCCGTGTGGCCGGCGAAGCGCTGGACTCCATGCACGCGATTCAGCAAGCCAGTCGTGGCATTACAGAGATCGTCGACCTGGTGGACAGCATCGCCTTCCAGACCAACCTGCTCTCGCTCAACGCTGCCATTGAAGCGGCGCAGGCCGGCGAGCGCGGCCGTGGTTTCGCGGTGGTGGCTAATGAAGTGCGCTTGCTGGCGCGGCGCTGCGTAGAGGCGGGCAAGGATATCCGTGGCTTGGTCATCAACAGCACGGAAGCCGTCGATGTGGCACGGGCACGTGTCGCGCTATCCGGCGAGGCGCTGGACGGCATCGTGCAAAGCATGGCGCGCGTATCAGGGCTGGTTTCGCAGATTTCCGATGCCGGCCAGGCGCAGGTCAGTGGCGTCGCCCAGGTCAATCGCAGCGTGCTCGACATGGACAAGGTCACGCAGGCGAACGCCGGCCTGGTGGACGACATCAACATGACGGGCCGCGCGCTCAGCACCGACGCCGAGGCGTTGATGCGCCAGGTGGCCTTCTTCCGCCTTCCCGATGCTGTGGAAGGCACTTACGAGCAGGCGCACGAGGCGCCGCCCCCACCTGCAGTGAAGCACACGCATCAGGTCCCTGCGGCGGCCTGAGCCCAAGCCATGCATGTCAGCCATCCCTCTTCGCCCTGATTCCCGACAACACATGCTCGAGCGCGCACTCGCAGCAGGGAGTCTCACGCCGGTATTCCAGCCGCTGGTGCGCCTGGACACGCTGGAAGTCGTCGCGCACGAGGGACTCAGTCGTTGCGCTTTCATGCCTGGCAACTTCTCCATCCTCGATCTGCTGGATCTCGCGCGCTTGGAGGGGCGGCTGGCAGACGTCGAGTTACACGCAGCACGCACGATCTGCCGTGCCTTCGCCACCCACCCCGGTGTTGGCCGCATCCTGGTCAACCTCAGCGCCCAGGCGATCCTGCACGATGCGTTGCCTCCCGACGAGGTTCTGTTCGCCCTGACCGGTAGCGGCTTGGACCCCGCGCGCATCACCATCGAAGTGACCGAACGCGACGTCGTGGAAAGCCCCGCGCGCCTGGCGCATGCGTTGGGCTATCTGCGTGCGCATGGCATTCGAATTGCGCTCGACGATTTCGGTAATGGCCATTCCAGCTTCGAAATGTGGAACGAGATCCATCCGGACGTCGTCAAAATTGACCGCTACCTGATCCACGGCCTGTCACGCAGCGCGGGAAGGTTGGCCATCGTCCGCGCGCTCTGCCAGGTCGCCGAAACGCTTGGCACCGATCTGGTCGCCGAAGGTGTGGAGGATCCGGCGGATCTGCGCCTGCTACGCGAACTCGGCATCCCCTACGCGCAGGGCTTCCTGATCGGCAGGCCCATCGCCGCGCCGGTGACCGAGGTCAGCGACGATGCGCGAAAGATTCTGCGCACGCCTTCAGTGGCGGTGCCGCCCCGGCCACGCGGCCCGGTGACGCAGCGCCCTACTCAGGTGCGTCACCTGCTGATGGAGGCACCGTCGGTGCATCCGCGACAGACCAACGACGAGGTGATGGCGCTATTTGTCGTCCACCCGGAACTGCACGCCGTGGCCGTGGTGAAGGACGGCCATCCGATTGGCCTGATCAATCGTCGGTTGGTCAACGAACGCATGGCGCAACCTTTTGCCCGCGAGCTGCTGGCGCGCAAATCGTGTACGGCGCTGATGAATGCGGCGCCGCTGGTGTGCGATGAGCACCGCAGCCTGGAAAGCCTCGCAGACGTTCTGCGTGGTGAAGACCAACGCTATCTGAGCGACGGCTTTATCGTCACCAGCGATGGCAAGTATCGCGGCCTCGGCACCGGCGAGGCCTTGGTGCGCCGCGTGAGCGAGTTGCGCATCGACGCCGCAAGGCATGCCAACCCATTGACGTTTCTTCCCGGCAATATCCCCACGACCGAACATATGGAGCGCCTGCTCAGCGGTAGTGAGCGCTTCGTGGTGGTGCATGTGGATTTGACTGACTTCAAGCCATTCAACGATCACTACGGCTACTCGCGCGGCGACGAGATGATCCGGCTGTTGTCCAGCCTCCTCAGCGAGCATGTCGATCCCGCGCTCGACTTCGTGGGGCATATCGGCGGCGACGATTTCGTGGTGCTGTTTCAGAGTGAAGACTGGGCTGCGCGCTGTCACTCCGTCATCGATGCCTTCAACTCGCGCTCTCCCCACCTGTTCGACGAGGTTGACAGGGTGCGCGGCGGACTGCGCGGCAAGGATCGTCGCGGCATGCCGCAGTTCTTTCCTTTCACCACGGTGGTCATGGGGGCGGTACAGCTGTCGCCGCCGCTGCCACAACGCGCGCAGTCCATTGCGGCCTTCGCTGCACGCGCCAAGCGACAGGCGAAGCGCGCGAACGTTGGCCTGCATGTACTCGCGCGCGTGACGGCACCCATGGTCACGGCGACGCCGTAAGCAAACAGCCCCGACCGTCATCGATCGAGGCTGACACTGCGAAGTAACGGGCTTGCCGAATCAGCGGCCGAAACGATCCGTGGCCTCGATCAGCCCCGAGATATTGCCGGGCTCGAAGGCCGAATGACCGGCATCCTGCACAATGCGCAGATCCGCCTCCGGCCAGGCGCGATGCAGATCCCATGCGCTGCGCATCGGGCACACCACGTCGTAGCGGCCTTGCACGATCACCGCGGGAATCTTGCGAATACGATCGACATTGCGCAGCAGCTGGTCATCGTGTTCGAAGAAGCCGCCATGCACGAAGTAATGGCATTCGATGCGCGCGAAGGCCAGCGCGAACTCGTCTTCGGCACTGGACTCGATATACGAAGTGTCCTGCCACAGGTAGCTGGTGGCGCCCTCCCATACCGACCAGGCGCGTGCAGCGTTCACGCGCACCTGTGGGTCCGTACTGATGAGGCGGCGATGATACGCACTCATCAAGTCGCCGCGCTCAGCTTCCGGAATCGCATGGAGAAAGGACTCCCACGCGTCCGGATACAGCGCATCGCAACCCTTCTGGTAGAACCACTCGAGCTCCCAGCGACGCAGCATGAAGATGCCGCGCAACACGAGTTCGGTGACGCGATCGGGATGCGTCTGCGCATACGCGAGAGCCAACGTCGAACCCCATGAACCACCGAACACCTGCCAGCGATCGATGCCGAGATGCGTGCGAACGCGCTCGATATCGTTGACCAAGTGCCAGGTGGTGTTGTCGGTCAGCTCGGCGTGCGGAGTGGACTTGCCACAGCCGCGCTGGTCGAACAACACGATGCGGTAGACCGCCGGATCGAAAAAGCGGCGACACTTCGGATTGGTACCGCCGCCGGGGCCGCCGTGCAGGAACACCACCGGCTTGCCGTTCGGGTTGCCGCTCTGCTCGTAATACAGCGTGTGCAGGTCCGATACCTTGAGCATGCCGCTGTCATACGGCTCGATCTCGGGATACAGCGAACGAAGTGCCTGCGGCATGCTCAATCTCCTCGGTGAAACAGGGACGGCGGATTAGGCTAGCACGCCGCCCCCTTGCCCGAGACGCGACGCTTACGGGCTGCCCACCGTCAACACGGTGAAGCTGTCCGGAACCATTGCCCGCTTGCCGCCATCCGGCGCCGGGGCCGCATCGAACTGGGCCGCCGACAGGTACAGGCGGTGCAGCTTCGGATCGAGGGCCAGCGTGCGCGCGCTGGGCTGGGTGGGAATGGTCGCGGTCACGCTGTAGTGATCCGCATCGTCTTGGTGCACCGCGGTGATGGTGCCGCTCTCGCCGTTGGAGCTAAAGACGGTCGAGGTGCCCCGGTCGAACACGACGGCGTCCGGACCCTCGCCGATCGGCACGATGGCCACCACACGCCCACTGCGCGCATCGACCACGGCCATCTGCTGGTTGTCGCAGACCGAGAACAGGCGATGCTTCTTCGTGTCGATGGCCAGGCCGCTGGGCGACTGGCACGAACCCAGCGGCCAGCTGGCGGCCACGGCATTGGTCTTGGTGTCGATCTGCACCAGCTCGGCGCGATCTTCAATGTTCACGTAGACGTGCCCTGACTCATCGGTTGCCGCGAACTCGGGCTTTCCAGCCAGCGGAATCGTGCCGACCACCGTGTTGCTCTTGGTATCGATCACGCTGACCGAATTGCTCTTGCCGTTGAAGGTGAGCACATGCTTCGAGGCAGGATCGTAGAGGATCGCATCGGGCTTCTCGCCCGTGCCGGTCACCGTGGCCACGGTGGCCAGCGTATCCAGGTCGAACACGGTCACCGTGGCGTTCTTGCCATTGCTGGTGTAACCGCGCTTGAGGTCCTGGGCGATGGCCACACCATGCACGCCCTGGGTGTCGGGAATCGCGGCGTAGAGCTTGTTCTTGTCCACGTCGATCACCAGCACACGGTCGCCGCGCGTGACGAAGAGGTGGCGGCGGGTGGCGTCGAAGTTCAGGTAATCCCAACCACCGGGGCCGCCGAGCTGCAGGCGCGACAACACGCGGAAGTCTGCGGGCTTTGGCGCAGCCACGGCGTGGGAGGCGCAGAACACGAATAGTGTCGCGGCCAGCGCGCTGCGGAGATGTCTTTGCATGATCGGACCCATCGGCGGTGAAGTCCCCACAGCATGCTACGAAGGGCTTAGAGCTGGCTTAGTGCCAGTTCAAAGTCTCGGCAAGCAAGCGCCCGGAAAGGGCCTAAGTGCGACTTCTCTCACACTGTCACCCCAGCGCCCCTCAACTGAACAACTTGCCCGGATTGAGAATGCCCTTCGGGTCAAACACCTGCCGCACACCACGCATCAGTGCGATCTCCGCCTCACTGCGCGTGCTCCCCAGATAGGCTCGCTTGACCAATCCGATGCCATGCTCGGCAGAAATGCTGCCGCCGTGGCGCTGCAAGGTATCGGCCAGCAGCTTGGTGACGTGCTCGCACTGGGCAATGAAATCCGTGTCGGGCAGATCTGCCGGGCGCAGCACGTTGATGTGCAGGTTGCCGTCGCCGATATGGCCGAACCACACCACCTCGAAGTGCGGGTATTCGCGCCCAAGCAAGCCCTGCATCTCGTGCAGGAAGGCCGGCAATACGCTGATGCGCAACGAGATATCGTTCTTGTACGGACGATGCGGCGCCAAGCTTTCGGTAATGCCTTCGCGCAGACGCCATAGCGCTGCCGCCTGTGCATCGCTTTGAGCAATCACGCCGTCGCTGATCCAACCGCCATCCATGCCCTGTTCAAATGCAGCCAACGCCGCGTCCTGGGCGGCTTCGTCGGCATCGAATTCCGTGACCACGTAGTAAGGATGATCGCCATCCATGGCGCGCTGCGCACCATGTGCCAGCACATGTCTTAGCGCGGCATCGGTAAAGAACTCGAAGGCCTGCAACGACAGGCGCGCGCGAAACAGCGCGAACACCTCCATCAAGGCTTCCATGGTCGGCAAGGCCAGCAGCATCACTTGCGACGGCGGCGGCGGATCCGTCAGTCGCAAGGTGGCTTCGACGACGACTCCCAGCGTTCCTTCCGAACCGATCAGCAACTGGCGCAAGTCATAGCCGCTAGAATTCTTGATCAAGCCGCGATTGAGTTGCAGCAGTTCGCCATTGCCGGCAACTACGCTCAGCCCGGCGATCCACTCGCGCGTATTGCCGTATCGGATCACGCGGATGCCACCGGCATTGGTGGCGATATTGCCGCCGATCGAGCAGGAGCCGCGCGCAGCGAAATCCACCGGATAGACCAGACCCTGCTCCCGCGCCGCCTCATGGACGGCATGCAGGGTCATGCCGGCCTGCACACTGAGGGTGCGGTCCACCGCGTCGAATTCGAGCACGCGATTCATCCGCTCCAGACTCAGCACCAGCTCGCCGTTGGCCGCCACCGCGCCGCCAGACAGGCCCGTACGACCACCCGAAGGCACCACGGCCACCCCATGCTCGTTCGCCCAGCGGACGATCGCCTGCACCTCGGCCACCTCGGCCGGCAAGGCGATGGCCAGCGGAGCGGGTGCCCAACGGCGGGTCCAGTCACGTCCGTAGTGCTCTAGATCGGACGGGTCGGTCAGCAGTCGCAGGTGGGGCAGTCGATCAGCAAGATCGGCCAAGCGAGTGTCAGTCATGGATAGGTCCCAAGGGTACCCGTGCAGCCTGCCAGCGACGGCCCGCAGCGTCCAGTGTTGCGATGCCGCAAATCCGTCACAAGGTCTGGCATAGTGAGGAGGTTCTCCCTTGCGCAACGGCCATGAAGACCTCGTTCCCGAAACAAGACATCAAGGTGCTCCTGCTGGAAGGCGTCAGCCGCAGCGCCGTGGAAAGCTTCCACCGCGCCGGCTACAGCCAGATCGAATTCCATGAAAAGGCGTTGCCGGAAGCCGAACTGAAGGCGCGCATTGCGGACGCCCATATCGTGGGCATCCGCTCACGCACCCACCTTACCGATGAGGTACTTCAGCAGGCTAAACGGCTGATCGCCGTCGGCTGCTTCTGCATCGGTACCAACCAGGTGGATCTGGGCGCAGCACGCCGGCTGGGCGTGCCGGTGTTCAATGCCCCTTACTCCAACACGCGCAGCGTGGCCGAACTGGTGATCGCCGAAGCCATCATGCTGTTGCGCGGCATCCCGCAGAAAAATGCGCTATGCCACCGCGGCGGCTGGACCAAGTCTGCCGCCGGCAGCTTCGAGGCACGCGACAAGGTGCTCGGTATCGTCGGCTACGGCCATATCGGCACCCAGGTCGGCGTGCTGGCCGAAAGCTTAGGGATGCGCGTGATCTTCCACGACATCGAATCCAAGCTGTCGCTGGGCAATGCGCGGGCCGCCGACAGCCTGGAAGATCTGCTTGAACGTGCCGACGTGGTCACCCTGCACGTGCCGGAAACCACGGCGACACGCATGATGATCGGCCCCGATGAATTGGCGCGGATGCGCCCGGGCTCATTGCTGATCAACGCATCGCGTGGCACCGTGGTCGATATCGACGCCCTGGCTGCTTCGCTGCGTTCCGGCCATCTCATCGGCGCTGCCGTGGATGTGTTCCCAGTAGAGCCTAAAGGCAACGACGACGCCTTCGTCTCGCCGCTGGTCGGCATGGACAACGTGATCCTTACGCCGCACATTGGCGGCAGCACGCTGGAGGCACAGGACAATATCGGCATCGAGGTGGCAAGCAAGCTGGTGCGCTACAGCGACAACGGCTCGACGTTGTCGGCGGTGAACTTCCCCGAAGTCTCGCTGCCCGAACACCCGCACAGCCGCCGCCTGCTGCACATCCATCGCAACGTGCCGGGTACGCTCTCGCGCATCAACGAACTGTTCTCGAGCGGCAATATCAACATCGACGCCCAGTTCCTGCAAACCGACAGCGAAGTCGGCTATGTGGTGATCGATGTGGCCGCCGACGAAAAGCAGTCGGGCTTGCTCAAGGACCAACTGGCCGCCATCCCCGGCACACTGCGTAGTCGCGTGCTGTACTGAGAAACGCACGCTCGAGGCAAACAAAAACGGCGCCCAAGGGCGCCGTTCTGTTATTTGTTGCCGAATTGGTCGGGACGGCGGGATTCGAACCCACGACCCTCTGCCCCCCAGGCAGATGCGCTACCAGGCTGCGCTACGCCCCGACGATACGGCAAGTCGGTGAGTCTACCAGCTCAGCGGGTAGCACCGAAAGTCATTGAAGAACGAAAGTGATCAGCGACGTAGCAAAGACAGCACTTCTTCCAGTTCCATGCGCACCTGGCGCACGATCTGGTGGGAAATGCTCGACTCCATGCGCGCCTGCGGCCCTTCCAGACGGGCACGCGCACCGGTGATGGTGAAGCCTTCGTCGTAGAGCAGGCCGCGGATTTGTCGGATCATCAGCACGTCGTGGCGCTGGTAATAGCGACGGTTGCCGCGGCGCTTGACCGGATTGAGCGCGGGAAATTCCTGCTCCCAGTAGCGCAGCACGTGGGGCTTCACGCCGCACAGTTCGCTGACCTCACCGATGGTGAAGTAGCGCTTTGCCGGAATGGCCGGAAGTTCGGTGTTATTCCCTTGGTCCAGCATAGCCCTCGACTCGCACCTTGAGTTTCTGCCCCGGTCGGAACGTCACCACGCGGCGTGCGGAAATGGGAATTTCCTCACCCGTCTTGGGATTACGCCCCGGTCGCTGGTTCTTCTGCCGCAGGTCGAAATTGCCGAAACCCGACAGCTTGACCTGCTCACCCTTTTCCAACGCTTCGCGGACCACTTCGAAATAAGCGTCCACGAATTCTTTTGCCTCACGCTTGTTGAGGCCCACTTCGAGAAAAAGGCGCTCTGCCATCTCCGCTTTGGTCAGCGCCATTTCACCCTCGCAATCTTGCCTTGCATGCCATCTCCAACGCTGCGACCGCTTCACGTACATAACGGTCCGCGTCGTCGTCAGTAAGCGTGCGTGAAGCGTCCTGTAAAATCAAGCCCATAGCGAGACTCTTTCGGCCTGCTTCGACCCCCTTGCCGCTGTACCGGTCGAACAGGCGGAGCTCCTTGAGTTGCTCGCCAAGGGTGGTCCGGATGACCTGCTCAATCTGTGACCAGCTGACCGCCTCGGGCAGATCCATGGCGATATCGCGCCGAACCGAGGGGAAGCGGGGTACGGGCTGCGCCTTGGGCAGGCGACGGGCCAGCACCGGATCCAAGGCCAGCTCGAGCACATGGACATCGGCACCGAGGTCCAGGGCTTTAGCCAGCTGGGGGTGCAACGCGCCCAGGTAGCCCGCAGTCATGCCATCGCGGGTCACCCTGGCGCCACGGCCCGGATGCAGCCAGCCGGGCAGGCCGTCCGCGTGCACGGCCCAACGCTGCGGCTCACCGCCCCAGGCGATCAGGGCGTCGAGGTCGCCCTTGAGATCATGGAAGTCCAAGCTACGGGTGGCTTCGCCCCACTGCTCGGCCTGGGCCGTGCCGCAGGCCACCATCGCCAGGGATGGGGTTTCCGTCGGCGCCTCTTTACTGGCTGCCGCCGCCGGTGCGATCTCGAACGTACGGCCCAGCTCGAACAGGCGCACACGCTCCTGCTGGCGCGCACGATTGTGCGAAAGCGCCTGGATCAGTCCTGGCAACAGCGAGGGACGCATCACGGCCAGGTCGGCCGACAGCGGGTTGGCCAGTGCCACCAGCTGCTCGGTCATGCCCCAGCGCTGCAGCAAGTCGTTGCCGACGAAAGCGAGGTTGACAGCCTCGTAGTAGCCACGAGCTGCCAACTGCTCGCGCACGGCCACTTCGTTGAGGCGCGCCTCCGGTTC
This sequence comes from Dyella humicola, assembly GCF_026283945.1. Taxonomy (NCBI): domain Bacteria; kingdom Pseudomonadati; phylum Pseudomonadota; class Gammaproteobacteria; order Lysobacterales; family Rhodanobacteraceae; genus Dyella; species Dyella humicola. The sequence continues at coordinate 1,155,763 of NZ_JAPDPC010000001.1, read as the reverse complement.
GGCGGCGAGCGTCAGCGCGCCGGCCGGCGTATGCGTGGGAATGTTTTCATAGCCATGGATGCGCGCGACCTCTTCAATCAAATCTTCTTCGCGCTCGATGTCAAAGCGGCGGCTTGGCGCGGTGACCCGCCAGCCATCGGTCAGGGGCTCGACCTTCATGCCGAGCGCCGTGAAGATGCGAACGACCTCGTCATCGGCGACGGTCAAGCCGAGCACGCGGGCCAGCCGCGCGCGGCGCAGCAGGATCGGCTCCGGCGAGCGCAGGTATTCCGGCAGCGTGACATCCACCAAGGGTCCGGCGACGCCGCCGGCGATGTCCAGGATCAGTCGTGTCGCGTATTCGACGGCGATGCCCGGCAGTTCCGGGTCGACGCCACGCTCGAAGCGATGCCCGGCGTCCGTGTGCATGCCCAGCTTGCGGCTGCGGCCGATGATGGCCGACGGAATCCAGTGCGCGGCCTCGAGGAACACGTTGCGCGTGACGTCGGTAACGCGCGTGTCAGCGCCACCCATGATGCCACCCAGCGCGACCGCGCGACCGCCCCTGCCGCCGCGGCTGTCGGAGACCACCAGAAAGTCGTCGTCCAGCGCCACCGTGCGGCCGTCGAGCAGGGCCAGTGACTCGCCCGCGCGCCCCGGACGCACGACGATCTCACCCTCCAACGCATCCTTGTCGAAAGCGTGCATGGGCTGGCCAAGTTCCAGCATGACGTATTGCGTGACGTCGACCAGGAAGCTGATCGGGCGCAGGCCGCTACGACGCAACCGCTCGGCCATCCACACCGGTGTTTGCACCTTGGCATCGACGTTGTCGATCACGCGGCCGGCGAAGCGCGGCACGCGCGCGCCCGCATCGAGCACGACCTTCATCGTGGCATCGCTCTGGGCAGGTACAGGGGGGGCGTCTAGCGGAATGACCTCGCTTCCCAATGCTGCGGCGACATCGAATGCAATGCCGCGCACGCTGAAACAATCCGCACGGTTGGGCGTAAGTTTGATTTCGATGCTGGCATCCGGCAGACCGAGGTACGTCGCAAGCGGCGAACCCACCGGCGCGTCGGCGGGGAGTTCGAGCAAGCCCGATGCATCGGGATCAATGTCCAGCTCCTTGGCCGAACAAAGCATGCCGAACGATTCGACGCCGCGCAGCTTGGCCGCCTTGATAGCGATGCCACCGGGCAGGTTCGCGCCAACGGTGGCCAACGGAGCAACCAGGCCAGCGCGCGCATTCGGCGCCCCGCAGACGATCTGAACGATGCCGCTGCCTGTATCCACCTGACAGACCTGCAGGCGATCAGCCTCGGGGTGCTTTTGCGCGCTGACAATGCGCGCCACGATGACGCCATCAAGCGCGTTGCCCAAGGCAGTGACGTCTTCGACTTCCAGGCCAATCGCTGTCAGCGTCGCAGCGAGTTCGTCGCGCGACGCGCGGGTCGGCACATGGCTGCGCAACCAGTTCTCGGAGAATTTCATGCGTATCGATTCCTGCCGCGATTTAAGCGAACTGCTTGAGGAAGCGCAGATCGTTCTCGAAGAACGCGCGCAGATCGGAAACGCCATAGCGCAGCATCGCAAAGCGCTCCACGCCTAGGCCGAAAGCGAAGCCGGTGTAACGCTCCGGGTCGATGCCGCAGTTCCTCAGCACGTTCGGATGCACCATGCCGCAGCCGAGCACCTCGAGCCAGCGCGTGCTGCCGTCCTCGGCATCCCAACGGATATCCACTTCGGCCGAGGGCTCGGTGAAGGGGAAGTAGCTGGGGCGAAAACGCATTTCGAAATCGCGCTCGAAGAACGCGCGGATGAATTCGGCCAGCGTGCCCTTCAGGTCGGCGAAGCTGGAAGTTTCATCGACCAGCAGGCCTTCGATCTGATGGAACATCGGCGAGTGGGTCTGATCCGAATCGCTGCGGTAGACCTTGCCCGGCGCGATGATGCGGATCGGCGGCTGGCGTCCTTGCATCGAACGCACCTGCACCGGCGAAGTATGCGTGCGCAACAGGCGGCCATCGCCAAAATAAAAGGTGTCGTGCATGGCGCGCGCCGGATGGTGCGGCGGGAAATTCAACGCCTCGAAGTTGTGCCAGTCGTCCTCGATCTCGGGACCGTCGGCACGCTGGTAACCCAGGCGCGAGAAGATCGCACTGATGCGCTCGAGCGCACGCGTGATCGGGTGGATGCCGCCGCGCTCGCCGTTGCGGCCGGGCAGCGTGATGTCGAGGGTTTCGGAGGCAAGGCGACGATCCAGCTCGGCCTGCTCCAGCACCTGCTTGCGTGCCGCCAGTGCATCGGCAAGGCGATCCTTGACGCGATTGACCTCGGCGCCGCGCGCCTTGCGCTCATCGGGTGCCAGGGCGCCGAGCGCCTTGAGGGCGGCGGTCACGATGCCGCTCTTGCCTAGCAGGCCCACGCGCAGCGCATCGAGCGCTTCGAGCGTGTCGGCCTGGTCGATATCGGCCAGCGCTTGTGCGACGCGGGTATCCAGATCGTCCATCAATGCGACTCTCTTGTTCCCGCTCCCCTTTGGGGAGCGGGTTAGGGTGAGGGGTCACTCTTGCGATATCGCTGATTCGAAGCACGCTTCGACCTAGACCGTGGCAAGACGTGTCCCCTCACCCCGGCCCTCTCCCCCGTCAACAAATTTGTAAACGGGGGCGAGGGAGCAAATATCGAGAGCCATCCAAACAAAAACGGGGAGGAGGCGTTTGGCCTCCTCCCCGCTTGATCACATCATATCGTCTGTGCGCAGAGCGCTAGACGATCAAGCGGCCAGACTGGCCTTCGCCTTCTCTGCGATCGCACCAAATGCCTTGATGTCGTGCACGGCGATATCAGCCAGAACCTTGCGGTCGACCGTGATGCCGGCCTTGGCCATGCCATTGATCAGGCGGCTGTACGACAGGCCGAACTGACGGGCAGCAGCATTGATACGCACGATCCACAGGGCGCGGAACTGACGCTTGCGCTGCTTGCGGCCGATGTAGGCGTACTGACCAGCCTTGATGACGGCCTGGTTGGCGACGCGGAAGACCTTGCGACGGGCATTGTAGTAACCCTTCGCACGGCCAATGATCTTCTTGTGACGACGACGGGCGGTAACGCCACGCTTAACACGAGCCATGGTTCAGTCCTCCGCCTTAGAGATACGGCAACATGCGTGCAACACTCTTGGTGTCGCAAGCTTTGACGTGGTTGGTCGCACGCAGACCGCGCTTACGCTTGGTCGACTTCTTGGTCAGGATGTGCGACTTGAAGGCGTGACCTGCCTTGAACTTGCCCGATGCGGTCTTGCGAAAACGCTTCGCGGCCGCCCGGTTGGTCTTGATCTTGGGCATCGGAATGCTCCTTGAGTGGGGATTGAGACCCCGGTTTCTGACTGATCTGGCGGCAACCCCAGGGATTGCTCTTTCCGTCCTGCCACGATCGGTTCACGACCCGTCCGTATGGGTCGAACCGGCGATTATACGGAGGAAGTCGGGGTAACGCCAGTCTTTGGCTCCCTATCCCCCTGGGGAGAGGGTTGGGGTGAGGGGCCGGGCTGGCCTCGGTGCCGGATTGGGCGAATGCACGGGTAGAAAGGCCCTCGCGAGCACCCGCCCCTCTCCTCGGTCCTCTCCCCGCAGGGGAGAGGAAGAAAAAAGGCGGCCCTGGGCCGCCTTTTCGATTACTGCTTCTTCTTCGGCCCGATCATCATGACCATCTGACGGCCTTCCAGGCGCGGGAAGGACTCCACCACGCCGTTCTCGCCCACGTCTTCCTGGATCTTCTTGGCCAGGTTCTGGCCCAGGTCCTGGTGGGACATTTCGCGACCGCGGAAGCGGATGGTGACCTTGACCTTGTCGCCTTCCTCGAGGAAGCGAAGCATGTTGCGCAGTTTGATCTGGTAGTCGCCCACGTCCGTAACCGGACGGAACTTCACTTCCTTGATCTCAACCTGCTTTTGCTTCTTCTTGGCCGCCTGGGCCTTCTTCTGGGCTTCGAACTTGAACTTGCCGTAATCCATGATGCGGCAGACCGGCGGGTCGCCGTTCGGCTGGATCTCGACCAGATCCATCCCCGCTTCCTGGGCCAATGCCAGTGCCTCATCGCGGGTGAGAATGCCGAGCTGTTCCGCATCGGCGCCGATCACACGTACGCGCGGAACGCGAATTTCGTGGTTACGGCGATTGCCCTTAGTGTCGGTGGTAGCGATACCACTATCCTCCAGAAGAGTTCATATCAAGGCCGGACCACCGCTTAGCGGCTGGTCTCGGCTTCCAGGCGTTCGACGAAGGCTGCCAGCGGCATGCTGCCGAGATCCTCGCCTGAACGTGTACGCACGGAAACGGCCCCTGATTCCTTCTCGCGATCTCCGACCACCAGTAGGTAAGGGACTTTCTGCATCGTATGTTCGCGGATTTTATAGCCGACCTTCTCATTGCGCAAATCGGCCTGTACGCGGAAACCTTTATCGACAAGGGTTTGCGTGACCTCGCGGACATAGTCGGCTTGGGCATCCGTGATGCTGAACACCGTCGCCTGCACCGGCGCCAACCAGGTAGGCAGCAGACCGGCGTAGTGCTCGATCAAGATGCCGATAAAGCGCTCCATCGAGCCGACAATGGCACGATGCAGCATCACAGGGTGACGACGCTGTGAATTCTCATCCACGTAATCGGCGCCCAGACGCTCGGGCATCATGAAATCCACCTGCATAGTGCCGACCTGCCAGGCACGACCGATGGAATCCTTGAGATGGTACTCGATCTTGGGGGCATAGAACGCGCCCTCGCCGGGAAGCTCCACCCATTCGACGCCCGCCGCACGTAGCGCACGACGCAGCATTTCCTCGGTGCGGTCCCAGAATTCGTCGGAACCGATGCGTTTATCCGGGCGCAGCGCGAGCTTGACCGCGATATCACTAAACCCGAAATCGGCATAGACCTTCATGGCCTGCAGATGGAAGGCGGTAACCTCGGCCTCGACCTGCTCCGGCGTGCAGAAAATATGGCCATCGTCCTGGGTGAAGGCACGAACACGCATGATGCCGTGCAGCGCACCCGACGGCTCGTTGCGATGACACGCGCCGAACTCGCCGTAACGGATCGGCAGCTCGCGATAGCTGTGCAGATCGGTGTTGAAGATCTGCACGTGCCCGGGGCAATTCATGGGCTTCAATGCGAACGTGTGCTTCTCCGACTCGGTGAAGAACATGTTTTCCTGGTAGTTGTCCCAGTGACCGGACTTCTTCCACAGCGACACATCCAGCACCTGCGGGCAACGCACCTCCTGGTAACCGCTCTGGCGGTACACGCGGCGCATGTACTGCTCCACCTGCTGCCAGATGGCCCAGCCATTGGGGTGCCAGAACACCATGCCCGGGCCCTCCTCCTGCTGGTGAAACAGGTCGAGCGCCTTGCCGATCTTGCGATGGTCGCGCTTTTCCGCTTCTTCCAACTGATGCAGGTAGGCCTTCAGATCCTTGTCGTTGAGCCAGGCCGTGCCATAGATGCGCGTAAGCATCGCGTTGTTGGAATCGCCACGCCAATACGCGCCGGCAACCTTCATCAACTTGAATGCACGCAACTTGCCGGTATTGGGCACATGCGGGCCACGGCACAGGTCGGTGAATTCGCCCTGCGTATAGAGCGAGAGTTCCTCATTCGCCGGAATGCTCTCGATGATCTCGGCCTTGTATTCCTCGCCGAGGCCACGGAAGTAGGTCACCGCGTCATCGCGCGACTTCACGCTGCGCGTCACCGGCAGGCCTTCCTTGACGATCTTTTCCATCTCCGCCTCGATCTTGACCAGATCCTCGGGCGTAAACGGGCGCTCATAGGCGAAGTCGTAGAAGAAGCCGTTGTCGATCACTGGACCGATGGTGACCTGCGCGCCGGGATACAGGCGCTGCACGGCCTGCGCCAGCAGATGCGCCGTGGAATGACGCAGGATTTCCAGCGCCTCCGGGCTCTTCTCGGTGACGATCTCGAGGCTGGCGTTGTGCTCGATGGGGAAACTGGCGTCGACCAGCTTGCCATCGACCTTGCCGGCCAGCGTGGCCTTGGCCAGGCCGGCCCCAATCGATGCAGCGACATCCTGCACCGTCACCGGGTGTTCAAAAGGGCGTTTGCTGCCGTCGGGTAGCGTGATCTCAATCATGTCCATACCTGATACGCACGCCCACACAAAGCGTGCTCGTAGTGAAGAGTCCGGCCATGGATGGCCGGTTTGTCTTTGCCCGCCTGGATGGCGGGCACTTCATCAATCGTCCAGCCTTGGATGGCCGGTTTTTTCTTGCATGCCTGGAGACAGGCACAAATTCAACCCACAAAAAAAGGGCGCCACGCGCCCTTCCTGAATACAAGGCGTGGCGTGGTCAGCGTTGGAAGTTCGTAGTTGCCATGTCGCACACTCGGCCGGCGTGATGAGCGCGAGCCACCTTGTCTCCGTGGATTGCTGTCAGAACGCTAGTTTAGCCCACTATGCGCTGTCAATTCAGCAGGGTGCTTCAAGGCAACTGCGCGCACCGGCGATAGAATATGCCGATCATTCCGAAGGGTTTTCCGATGCGCATCCTCGTCACCGGCACGGCCGGATTCATTGGCGCCGCCCTGACTGAGCGCCTGCTGGCACGCGGCGACGACGTCTACGGCATCGACAACCACAACGATTACTACGACCCCAAGCTGAAAGAATCGCGTCTCGCGCGCTTTGCCCAGCATCCGAACTACACCCATCGGCGGGCCGACCTGGCCGACGCAGATGCCGTAAACGACGCTTTTGCGACATGTCGCCCCCAGCGCGTGGTGAACCTCGCCGCCCAGGCGGGCGTGCGTTACTCGCTGAAGAACCCACAAGCCTACGTACAGAGCAACCTGGTGGGCTTCGTGAACATCCTGGAAGCCTGTCGGCACGGCAAGATCGAGCATCTGGTGTACGCCTCGTCCAGCTCGGTCTATGGCGCCAATCGCAAGCTGCCGTTCGCCGTCGAGGACCCGGTCGATCACCCGGTGAGCCTGTACGCCGCCAGCAAAAAGGCGAATGAGCTGATGGCGCACACCTACAGCCATCTATACGACCTACCCACCACCGGGCTGCGCTTTTTCACGGTCTACGGCCCCTGGGGACGACCCGATATGTCGCCGATCCTGTTCGCCGACCGCATCAGCCGTGGCGAGCCGATCGACGTCTTCAACTACGGCCATCACAGCCGCGATTTCACCTATATCGACGACATCGTCGAGGGGGTGATCCGCACGCTGGATCATCCCGCCCTGCCCGACCCGGCGTACGACGCACTCACGCCGAGCCCGGGGACGTCCAGCGCACCCTATAGGGTCTACAACATCGGCAACGACCAACCCGTGCAGCTGCTGCGCTTCATCGAGCTGATGGAGCAGCAGCTCGGACGTACGGTGGAAAAGCGCCTGCTGCCGATGCAACCCGGCGATGTGCCGGACACTTGGGCCGATGTCTCGGCGCTGAGGCGCGATGTGAATTACGCGCCCAGCACCTCGATCGAGGAAGGCGTGGCGCGGTTTGTGGCCTGGTATCGCGAGTACAACCACTTGGAAAGCTAGCAACATCCCTAGCCCCACCCCAGCGCATCACCTCCGATTGCGAGGTATCCGATGACAACGCTGGACTAGCCGACGAAGAGCCCTCAAAACGGCTTGGCAATCACCAGGAAAATCACACCCAGCAGCAGGAATACCGGCAGCTCGTTCATGACCCGCAGCGTCTTGGAGGACGGCAGCGCTCCGCCCCGTTCACTGCGCTTGAGCAGGCGGCCAGTCCAGATGAAATAACCCAGCAGCAGCGCAATCAGGACCAGCTTGGCGTCGATCCAGTGCAGCGACGCCGTGACGTTCGGCAGCACACCTGGAAACACCCGCCAACCCAGCCACAGGGTCAGGCCAAGCAGCGCGGCCAGCCCGAACATGTTGTGCCCGAAGCGGTACAGCCGACGCCCCATCAACACCAACCGTGCCCGCACCGCCGGCTCGTCGCCGGCCTCGGCGATATTCACCAGGATGCGCGGCAGGTAGAACACCGTGGCCATCCAGGCGATGACAAACAACACATGGAAGCTCTTGATCCACAAATACGTCATGCATGGCTCCCTCGGCAGAAACAAAAAAACGGCGCGAACCCTAAGGCCGCGCCGTTTCGTCGGAGCCAATCATAGGGTCAGAGTACAGTCCTTCTGAAAGTGTACCCTGCCCCCTGTTTCGCCAGCTCACCCACCAGGAGTCGCGATGGTGAGTTCCACGCGGCGATTCTGCGCCTTGCCTTCCGCCGTATCGTTGGATGCCACCGGACTTTCCTCGCCGAAACCGTGAGCCGAGACCATATCGGGCCTGACGCCCTGCGAGATCATGAATTGCATCACGTTGTCAGCCCGTTTCTGCGACAGGACGAGATTGGTCGGGACACCCTGGGCGGCCAGTGCCGCACCGATCGGCGTGCTGTCCGTGTAGCCGTTGACCATGATCTTGTTACGCTGATGCGGCGCCAGGATCGCGGCTATCTTGGCGATGCTGGTCTTGGCTTCAGTCGACATTTCCCAACCGCCCGAGGGGAACAGCAACTGGCTGTTGACCGAGACCTTGATCGCGTTTTGCATACGCTCGATATGCATTTCGCGGGACGATATCTCGGAGCCCATGGTCGCATTGAGTTGCTTGTACTGCGCCTCGAGTTCAGCATTCTTTTGTTGCGACTCGTCATATTTCTGTTGCGACACACAGCCCGCCATCAGCAGCGCCGCACTTAATACGCACAGGGTCAGAATCTTCGCCATGGGTGTTCCCCTCTCGCCGAGAAATGGTGCGGAAGTGATGTTGGCCCCTGAACAAAATGCCGTCCGTGGCGATGATCTTCGCCGAGACTTTGTGAACAAAACAAAAAGAAACCGCTTCAGGCGGCAGGGAGGGCGACGGGGGTCCAGGTGAACCCTGCGGTTCGATGAGTCGTTGCCTGGGCGCCCGTAAGGCTCGCAAGGCACGCGATGGATGGCTCGCGGATTGGCGAAGGAAGCTCCTCGCCTGCGCGGGGATAGCGCGAGGTCAGCCACCCCCAAAAACAGAAGCGGCGCTAAGCCGGGAGGCCGCGCCGCTGCTGGACTTCAATTGGTGGGCGGTACAAGGATCGAACTTGTGACCCCTACCATGTCAAGGTAGTGCTCTACCGCTGAGCTAACCGCCCGGTTCTCGCACGGCGTACCGTGCGAGCCGCGCAGTATACGTGAGCCGAATCACCTCGACAACCACCCCCGCGAAAGCGGCCTCTCAGCGCAAGGCGCGCTCTCGCAACTGGTGAATCTGGTCGCGCAGCCGGGCCGCGTCTTCGAACTCCAGGTTCTCGGCATGCTTGTACATCTGCGCCTCCAGCTTCTTGATCATGACTGAAGCCTGATCGGCGCTGAGCGCGGCATAATCGACGCCCTTTTCGGCGACCGCGCGGCGCTCGCCACGACTGCCCCGGCCACGGCTGGCACCCTCGCTGCGGGCGCCCTCCATGATGTCGGCGATACGGCGCACCACCGATTGCGGCGTGATGCCGTGTGTTTCGTTATAGGCCTGCTGTTTCTCCCGGCGCCGTGCGGTCTCGTCCATCGCCGCCTTCATCGAGCGGGTAATTACATCGGCATAAAGAATCGCCTTGCCGCGCAAATTACGTGCGGCGCGGCCAATGGTCTGGATCAATGAGCCCGCAGAGCGCAGGAAGCCCTCCTTGTCGGCATCGAGAATCGCCACCAACGACACCTCGGGCATATCCAGGCCCTCGCGTAACAGGTTGATGCCCACCAGTACGTCGAACTCACCCAGGCGCAGGTCGCGGATGATTTCCACGCGCTCGATCGTCTCGATATCCGAATGCAGGTAACGCACCTTCACACCGTGCTCGCCAAGGTACTCGGTGAGGTTCTCGGCCATGCGCTTGGTCAGCGTGGTGACCAGTACACGGTCACCCATGGCCACGCGCTTGTGCACTTCGCCGAGCAGATCGTCGACCTGGGTTCGCACGGGGCGCACTTCCACTTCCGGATCGATCAGGCCCGTCGGACGCACCACCAGCTCAACGATGGCATCACCCGATTTCTGCAGCTCGTACTCACGCGGCGTGGCCGACACATAGATGGAACGCGGCGCGCGCTGCTCCCACTCCTCGAAACGCAACGGGCGGTTGTCCACGGCGGAAGGCAGGCGGAACCCGAACTCCACCAAGGTCTCCTTGCGCGAGCGGTCGCCCTTGTACATGGCGCCCAGCTGCGGAATGGTGACGTGCGATTCGTCCACCACCAGCAGCGCGTCAGCCGGCAGGTAATCAAACAGTGTCGGCGGCGGCTCGCCGGCACTGCGCCGCGTCAAATGACGAGAGTAGTTCTCGATGCCCTGGCAGTAACCGACCTCGGCCATCATCTCCAGATCGAAGCGCGTGCGCTGATCGAGGCGCTGTGCTTCGACCAGCTTGTTGTCCTTGTAGAGTTGCTCCAGCCGCTCCTTCAACTCGACCTTGATGGTCTCGATCGCGTTGAGCACGCTTTCTCGCGTGCTCGCGTAATGCGTACGCGGGTATACCGTGTAGCGCGGCACCTTGCGGATGGTCTCGCCCGTCAGCGGATCGAACAACGACATGTTTTCCACTTCGCCGTCGAACAGCTCGATGCGTAGCGCCTCGGTTTCCGATTCGGCCGGAAACACATCGATCACTTCGCCACGCACACGATAGGTACCGCGGCGCAGTTCCAGCTCGTTGCGCGTGTATTGCAGCTCGGTGAGCTGGCGAATCAAGGCGCGCTGATCGATGTGCTCGCCGCGCGCCAGGATCAGGCGCAACGAAAGATAATCTTCCGGGTCGCCCAGGCCGTAGATCGCCGATACCGTCGCAACGATCAACGAATCCTTGCGCGACAACAATGCCTTGGTCGCCGCCAGTCGCATCTGCTCGATATGCTCGTTGATCGACGCATCCTTCTCGATGAAGGTGTCCGATGCCACGACATAGGCTTCCGGCTGGTAATAGTCGTAATAGCTGACGAAGTACTCCACTGCATTGTGCGGGAAGAATTCCTTGAATTCGCCATACAACTGAGCTGCCAGCGTCTTGTTCGGTGCCAGCACGATGGTGGGTCGTTGCACCTTCTCGATCACATTCGCAATGGTGAAGGTCTTGCCCGAGCCAGTGACGCCTAGCAAGGTCTGTGCTGCGAGACCTGCCTCGAAGCCCTCGGCCAGTGAACGGATAGCCGTCGGTTGGTCTCCCGATGGCTTGTAAGGGGATACGAGTTCAAAGCGGTCAGTCATGGCGGTCTACATGAGGTCGCAAGGGGACATTTTAAATTGCCCCTGCTGACAGTGCGTGTCAGCAGGCTAGGACGCCCGGCATGCCATGATGACGACTGGGACCGCCTTTCGCAGCTCGGTAGGCTGTCTCACCCGGCTGCGCAGGAAGCGACTCCCGATGAAACGCCGCAGGATGGCCAGCTGCAGACGCCAGGACGGGTTCACCCTCGTCGAGCAGATCCTGGTTGGTCTGATCGTCGTCACACTCAGCTGCGTGGCCACGCCCGCCCTGAGCCAACTAGTGAAGCGCCATCGCTTGCAAACAGCGCAGCTGAACCTGGTCTCGGCCCTGCACCATGCGCGAGGGCTGGCGGTCACCACGGGGCGCCGCACCATGCTCTGCCCCACCCGCGACGGGCAGCGCTGCGTCGATGAGCTGCACTGGGAGGGCGGCTGGCTCATTGGCCACTACCGCACAAGTCAGACCGACCGGATCGATGGCAAACCGCTATTCACCGGATCGCGCCACGATACGCTCACCATCCTGAGCACGGTCGGACGCCAACGCGTGCGCTTCCAGAATGACGGAAGCGCCAACGGTAGCAATGTCACCTTCACGCTTTGCCACCGGGGGCATACCGATGGCGCTCTTACGGTGGTGGTTTCCAGTACCGGCCGCGTCCGCAGCCCCAAGACCACCACGGATCAGGCCAGCACGTGCGCCAACGCGCACTAGGCATCACCCGGGTGGATTGACCACGACGTAGGTTACTTGCGTACCCGCGTATTGCGGCTGATACCAGGTGGAACCACATTGGGTGTATCCATTGCCGTTGACCACCACACTCTGACACCCCGTGCTTGGCACCGAGTTGACGATCGAGCCAACCACGGCTGCGGTGACAACCGCCGTCGCCGTCACCGCCGCAGCGGTCGCCACCGGGTGGTAACAGCATCCGCCCATCCCGCGATCCCAGTTGTTGTCGGCGTTGACGTCGATGTTGCGATTGACATTGACATTGGCGTTGCGATTCACGTTGACATTGGCGTTGCGATTGACGTTGGCGTTGGCGTTGGCGTTGGCATTGATGTTTCGATTGCCACCCGCGTTGACGTTCCGATTAGCGCCCTCACCGATGTTTCGATTGCCGCCCGCATTGACGCTCGTACGAGCACCGCCGCGTACCTCGCGGGCACAACATGTCGAAACCACCGTCAAGCCGATGATGCCAGCAAGCATCAGCGGGAAAACCATAGGGGAACGATAAACACGCGCGTTACTGGACATGGCCCGGCTCCTTTGCGGTGTCGGCGGTAGCGTCCGTCGTGGCGAACCTGATGCGGTGCGCATCCTTGGGTGCCGTGAACGAAAAAGCCGATTCGGGCACCGGCGTCGATGCATCCCATGTAAACGTCGCCGCGTACTGCGGCTTGGCATCATCGTCGGTCGTTGTAATCACCAGCCTGCACGGGAGTGGCTTGTCGCCTTGCCGAACCCATAGTTGCCAATCCACGCCCTCCTGCCTGAAGGCGAAGTGCTCGCATACGGCGCCATTGATACGCGCGGGACCCACGGCGATGGCGCTTTTGATCGCAGACACATTGGCGGCATCCGTCCCCCAAAGAAAAAGATCGGAAATGGGAAGTTCGATGCCAAATTTATTTTTCAGGTCGCTCAAGAGCTCCTTCACGGTCGCCGGCGCCGGCGTCGACGCGTAGAAATGCAGGCGCGGCGAATACAGCGTGAAGGTCTTACCATCGAAGAAAAACTGCCGCTGCTGACGATCCGTATCCAAATTGAGGAACAGCCCGTTGGGTTTGCGGTATTTGTAGGTGAGCTTGCCGCCGAACTGCAGTTTCTGCCCGCTCAACAGCACCTCGTCCAGGGTGGTGTCGACCTGCAACGTGAACATGTTCAGCGTGCGCAGATAAGCGCCCATCTTGTTGAGCTCATCAAGCACTCCGGGCTCGATCGCCGGTGCCGCGTCCGTAGCGGGCGCAGCCGCCGGTGGCACAGTTGGCGATTGCGCCAGGGACACGTCACCAGCCAGCGCGACGACGACGGTCGACGCCGCAAAAACCGCGGATCCCAGACTTCGCAGACTACCCATGACGTGCCTCCTCGATGAGCCGGTGATTTGGGCAGCGATTCGACGTTCGATTCACCGCCATGCAGGCGTACGGCCGAGCTGGGGATATTTCTGATCCAGGATCGTCTAGCGCGTTGGTTGATCGCCTCGGCGAACTTGCGCGGCCACCGCGCGCTCATTGAAGTCGAGATGCAAGGAAAGCAAGCCATTCAACGGCTTTGATGGTTAACGCTGTGTGGTCCTTGGATGCAGACGATTTGACGGGCATGCAAGCCACCCAGCCGGGGCGTTTGGCCCTGATTCCGCTGGCCACGGCACGACATAAGCGCACGCGAATATCGTGCTTCGACCGCCATGGAGGATGCTTGGGTCAACGACGATCTGCGAATGCCACGCGGCGCCCCCGAGCCATCATCAGCAGCCCAATGAATCCCTGCTGTGGCGCAAGCAAGCCCGGGGAAAGCGTTGGGGGATGGCCCTGCCTCGAGTCGGCACGGCAAGAGGCGGGCACGAGGCGAAGCCACAGGCAGGAAACCCCGTCGCATGGCCGGCGACGTATTCAGTCCAACCCAGGCCAGCTCAAGCCACTCGCAAAAAAAATCAAGGCCCTGCATTGCTGCAAGGCCTTGTCGAAGATGGCGCCCGAAGCTGGACTCGAACCAGCGACCCCCTGATTAACAGTCAAGTGCTCTAACCAGCTGAGCTATTCGGGCGGGGTGAGCTGGATAGTTTGTATATCCAACCCTGGGCTGTCAAGACTTTCGGTGCAATTTCGGCGCTTAGTGGGCCGGTTCGCTGGTCAGCACCCGGTAGCACGGGACATAGGCGCTGCTGCCTGGCAGCTTCATGCGGTCCTGGGAGACGAACGCCTTAAGGAGCTCGTCAAGGGTGCGCATGATGTCGCTGTCGCCGTCGATCTCGAACGGGCCATGTTGCTCGATGGCAAGCACGCCCTCTTCCTTCACATTGCCGGCGACGATGCCGGAAAAGGCTCGACGCAAGTCCGCGGCCAGCTCGTGACGCGGACGATCGCGATGAATCGCCAGAGCGCGCATGGCCTCGTGTGTGGGGCGAAACGGCAGCTGGAACGCGTACGGAATGTTCAACGTCCAGTTGAAGAAAAAGGCGTCCTTGGTGTCCAGGCGGTGATTGCGCACCTTGTCGATGCCGCGGACCATCGCGCGGGCCACGGCAGCCGGATCGTCGACGATGATCTGGTAGTGCTGCGCGACGCCGTCGCCCAGGGTCAGTCGCAGGAAGCGGTCGATCTGCTCGAAGTAGGCCGCGGAGTGCTTGGGGCCGGTGAGGATCAACGGGAACGGAACGCCGGCGTTGTCTGGATGCAGCAGGATACCCAGCAAGTAGAGAATTTCCTCGGCCGTGCCGACGCCACCCGGGAACACGATGATGCCGTGACCCATGCGCACGAACGCTTCGAGGCGCTTCTCGATGTCCGGCATGATGACCAGGTGATTCACGATCGGATTGGGCGATTCGGCCGCGATGATGCCGGGCTCGGTAATGCCGATATAGCGGTTGTTGCGACGACGTTGCTTGGCATGGGCGATGGTGGCGCCCTTCATCGGCCCCTTCATCGCACCCGGGCCGCAGCCCGTGCAGATATCGAGGGCACGCAGGCCAAGCTGATAGCCCACCTGCTTGGTGTATTCGTATTCGTCGCGCGAGATCGAATGACCGCCCCAGCACACCACCAGATTGGGATCGATCTGCGGCTTGAGAATGCGCGCGTTGCGCAGGATCTCGAACACCACGTGAGTCAGGCCGACGCTGTCGTCCAGATCGAAATTGCCCTGCTCCATCTGCGTCGACACATAGACGATGTCGCGCACGACGGCGACCAGCAGCTCATTGATGCCGCGGATGATCTGACCATCGACGAAAGCCTGGGCCGGCGCGTGCGTCAGTTCGATCTTGATGCCGCGATCCTGCTGGAGCACCTGGATGTCGAAGTCGGGAAACTGCTCGAGAATGGTGCGAGGATCATCGCTCATGCTGCCCGAAGTCAGCACCGCCAGCGCGCAGCGGCGCAGCAAGGCGTGCATGCCCGAACCACTGGCATCGCGCAAGCGTGCCACTTCGTTGCGGGAAAGAATATCCAGGCCACCGGCGGGCGAAATGCGCGCGCTCACGGTGGCGGCTCGACCGGCCTTGCCGGCTTTCATCTCATTCATTGAAGCAATCTCCTAGCCGCGCCTTCGCGGCTCGTACGTCCGCACGGGACATGGCGGACCGTGTAGCTTCCCGCGCAAGGCATGCTAGGGTCAAGCCAGAAAGCGTCGGTGCAATGGCCTTACGCAAAAGGCCTATCGAATAATCTGCTGCAGATCGCCCTAGGGCAAGGAGAACGCTGTGGCCTGGCTGGCCAACACCGTACTCGTGGTGCACGCGCTGCTCGTGCTGTTCATCGTTGGCGGACTCGTCGCGATATGGGTCGGCGCAGGCGTCGGCTGGCCGTGGGTCGGCGACCGGACCTTTCGCGTTGTCCATCTTTGCGCCATCGGCGTGGTGGCGGCGCTGCCGATGTTGGGCATAGCCTGCCCATTGACGGTCCTTGAGGACTGGTTGCGCACTGGTACTGTCGGAGAGGAAGGCTTCCTGCAGCATTGGGTGAGCCGTCTGCTCTATTACGACTTGCCGTCCTGGGTGTTCACGCTCGGCTATGCACTCTTCGCATTGCTCGTACTGCTGACCTGGCGCCTGGTTCCGCCGCGGCGACGCAGATAATCGGAGTGCAGCCACATGGTTCCGGAAACCGGACCGCGTGGCGTGGAACTGACAGCGAGTGCGGCAGACTTGGCGCCCCCAGTCGAGGACGCCAAGTCTGATTCAAGCCTTAAAACGCGTACTTCAACGTCAACAGGACCGACCAGCGCTGAGCCAGGTCGTCGTTGTTGTTGATATAGGTCGGCACCGGCAGCGGCTGGTAGCCATTGCCCTGGTTGTACGTCGTGCATGACGCCTTGCCGCCGCAATCAATGTTGTAGATGTACTTGCCGGTCTTCGGATCGACGCCGGCATAGTCCGCCAGCGCGCGACCGCCCGGGAAGTTCACGCGCTTCTCGATGCCCCAATGCTTGTTGAGCATGTTGGTGAAGTTGTACACGTCGAGACGGATGATGCCCTTGTTGCCCTTGAAGATGCCCGGAATTTCCTGACTGAAGCTCAGGTCGATCTGGTTGATCCAGCCGGCGCGATCATCGTTGCGCTTGGCCACTTCACCTTGATGATCCTTCAGGTAGTCGTTCTTCTGGATGTAATCCCAGAACTGCTGGACCAGCTTCGGATCGGTACCCGGGCGGAACTCGACCTCACCCGGACGCGGTATGTAGACCAGGTCGTTGGTGTAGCCGTCACCGTTGGCATCGTTGCCGAACGTCCAGCTGTACGGGGAGGCCGAATGGCCGTCGTAGAAGATGCTTGCGCTGGTGTTGTAGTCACCCCAGAAACGATGCTGCCAGTTCAACGACGCAATTACACGACGCGGCACCGAGTAGTTCGATGTGCTGGCCACGTTCTCGTTCGAGTTGAACACGTAGTTGTTGCCGAAGTTTGAGTTCGCCACCGACGACGTACCCGGGTTCACCTCGGTCGCACGGCTCCAGGTAAAGCCGACCATGCCCGACCATTCGTCCGAGAACGGCTTGCGCAACGCCAGTGCGATGCTGTCGGCGCTACCTTTGCTGGTATTGGCGAGATTGATCATCTGGCCCGAGAACGCCGGGTTGGCGTTCGCACGCGGGATCGGCTTGGTCGTGGCCGGATCGGTCTGCAGCTTGTAGAACGTCGCGCGACCATCAGGCAGCACGCCGGTCGGCGCACCGAGGTTGATGTTTTGGAACCAGATCGCATCACGCTGATCGATATGCAGCCAGTCGGCACTCGCGACCAAGCCATACCAGGGCAGCTCGCGATCGATGCCCAGACTGAACTTCCAAGCGGTGGGGATATGCCAATCCGGCGAGATGGTGTTGACCGTCATCTGGCCTGCGCTACCCGGACCGTTGTTCTGGTTATGCGGATCCGGACTGAACGCTGGCAGATTGGTATTGCAGGGCGGCGACTGGGTCGGGCCGCAGTTGTACTGCACCTGGGTCATGCCCGAGTTGGAGAAGATATTGCCCAGCCATACGCCGGGCTGATTGGTCACAAACAGACCCGCACCACCGCGCAACTGCGTCATCAACTCGGTGTTGAACGCATAGTTGAAGGACATGCGCGGCTGCACCACTCGATTGCCATTGATGGTGGTCTGGTTGGTGCGGCCGAAGCCACCTGCAGCGGCGCCCGTCTTCGGGTTGATGGTCGGCGCGGCGGCGAACGTCGGGTTGTAGATCGGCCGGTCGTCCATCAACGGAATGTCGACGCGCACGCCGTACTGCAGCGACAGGTTGTTGGTGACCTGCCAGGTATCCTGCAGGAATACGCCCCACTGGTTGAGGGTGTAGCGCGCAGCCACATCGTCCAGACTCAGTCCGTTGGCCGGGCGGTTGTAGCGGTACTGGTAGTAGTTGCCGGCGACGAAGTTGCTCAGGCCGGTGGTGCCCTTGGGGCCCGGCACTTCTTCAAACACGTAGCTGCCGAAATAGTTCTGCAGGAACAGGTTGTAGTACTGGTCCTTCTCGAAATCGATACCGCCCTTCACGGTGTGGTCGCCGAGGAACAGCGAGCCGGCCCAGGCCGCGTTGAAGGTCTTCACCTGCAGCACATTGGCCTGGCTGGAATACTCCGTGCCGAACTCCACCGCCGGGCCGCCAAACACCCCCGGATACACGGTGATGTCCGGCATCGCCACGCCGTTGTACGGGCCGCGGTTCTGGTCGAACTTGGCATACGACACCGTGGTGTCGGTGGAGAAGATGTCGGACCAGTCGTCGTAGAAGTGCAGCGCGTAGCTCTTGTTGTCGACGTTGGTCTTGTACCAGCCGCTGGACAGCACCAGCTTGGTCTGGCTACCGGTGATGATCGGCTTGTTTTCCTTGGTCTCGCTATAGGTAAAGCTGGCGCGATGATTGTCGGTGATGTTCCAGTCGATCTTGCCGAGGTAGCGCTTGTCGTCCAGGTTGGAATTGCCGCCGCCGACCGAGCCGATATCGGTCAGGCCATACTTGGCGGCGATGTCACGCACCTGCTGCACCTGCGCATTGGTCAGACCCTTGATCGGCGTTGCCGCGCCGGAATCCTGCGGGCCGTAGGGGCTGCCCGAGCCGACCTGCTCGCTCTTTTCCACCGAGGCGAAGAAGAACAGCTTGTCCTTGATGAGCGGGCCGCCGACGGTGGCGCCGCCCGTCCACTGGCGATTGAACCCGGCGTATTCCTTGCCGATCTCGTTATTGCCGATCATGTCGGTGTTCTGGAACGCGTAGTACACCGAGCCGTGGAAGTCGTTTGTGCCGCTCTTGGTGACCGCGTTGATATTGGCGCCCAAGCCGCGACGGGTGGCGACGTCGTAGTTCGCTGTCGAGATGTTGTATTCCTCGATGGTGTCCTGCGAGATCGGCGTGCCAAGCGTCGGCAGACCATTCGCGTTCAGGCCGAAGGGATCGTTCGCGCTGACCGAGTCGACGGTGATGTTGTTGTAACGGCTGTTCTGGCCGACAGCCGAGATTTCGCCACGGGCACGGTCGGTGATGGTGATGCGCGGATCGAGGCGCACGATGTTCTGGATCGAGCGGCCCGGTGTCGGCGTGGCTTCGATTTCACGACGCGAGACGTTCGTCGACAGCCCCTTGTTGTCCGGGGTGAAGGTCTGCGAAAGCGAATTCGCCGAGACCGTCACGCCGTCCAGGTTCTTCGCCGCCGCCTGGGCCGTACCCATGCTCAGGTTGACGGCGGTGTCCTGGGCCAGTTGCAGGTAGACGTTGTCCTGCTCGGCCTGGGCGCCATCCTTGGAGACCTTCACATCAAACGGACCGCCCACTCGCAGACCCTGGGCAGCATAACGGCCACTGGCGTCGGTGGTGGTGGTCTTGGTGGTGCCGGTCGGCGCATGCACGATCTGCACGGCGGCACCGGCGATCGGCTGGCCACTGGCGTCCAGCACGCGGCCACTGATCGAAGAGGAGGTGTCCTGCGCGAGGACCGGCGACGCGACAAACAAAGTCGCGATCGCCATTGGCAGTAATTTCGTGCGCAAAACGTGGTTCATCGAGTTTCAACCCTTGAGAGATTCGCAGAAGGCATGGGATCAGCGCAGAGGAGTCCCATGCCCCTCCACCACTGTTTTAAGTGGCTGATTCCCGAAAGTTATTTGATCGACCCGGGGAGCTCGGAGTAGTCACCGGCCCAAGTCCATCACGACGAATGTAAGCGCATAATATTACAAATACGTAACTTCTTGAGGCTTTCTGCGCATTTCTTACGGTTGAATGCCGCCGGAAATCGTAAGCTTTCGCCTCCGTGGCCGAGCCACACGGGCAGGGGAAAAGCGGCCTCGAGGACTCAGCCAGGCCGTCCTGATGCTGCGACGGACGCGGGAGGGAAGCGCGGATCGACCACGGCATTGCCGCGGACGGGCGTGAGCGCGTTTCGCAGGCACAAAAAAAGCCGGCCCCTGACGGGGCCGGCTTTGACGCAATGGTTTGCGGTACGGCTTAGTTGAACGAGGTACCGAAGGTCAGCATGAACGCGCGCGGCTGCAGCAGGCCGTAGGTGGGCGAGCTGGCATAGAGCGAACCGCTCGTCACGGCCAGGAACTGCGCCGAGCTCACGTAGGAGAACGCCTTGCGATCGGTGAGGTTCAGCACATTCAACTTCACGTATGGGTTCTTCAGCAGCTCCCAGCTGTTGAAGCGGTAGCCCGCGCTCAGGTTGAACGTGGTGAAGCCACCCACGCGCTCGGTGTTCATGTAATCGCCATACAGCGAGCTGGTGACGCGCGCCTGCAGGTTGGCCCACAGATGGCTGCCGTCATCGTAACCCAGGCTCACGTTGCCGATGTTGCGGGCGGTGTCCGGCATGGTCTTGCCGTCGGTCGGATAGATGCCGTCGCCGCTGCCACCGTCGATCGAACCGACGATCTGCGCCTTGGTGTAGGTGTACGAGGTGTAGGCCGTCCAGTCCTTCGCGATCTTGTAGCTCAACTCACCGCTGAAGCCGTCCATGTGCATGCGGTGGATCGAGCTGTAGTAGGTGTAGCCCGTTGCTTCGTCGTACGCGCTTTCCTGCTTGTTGTTGTAGTTGCTGTGGTAGACGTCGAGGCTGGCCGACAATGCATCGCCGTAGAAACGGTAGCCAAGATCCGTGTTCCAGGCAGTCTCAGGCGCATTGGCCTGCGACTGCTTGTCGAGCGTGTTCAGCAGCAGCACGGTATTCGGCGGCGCGCGGAAGGTCTTGCCGCTGCCGATGAAGAACTGGTTGCGCTCATCGAGCTGGAACTTGATGCCTGCCGTCGGCAGGAACTTGTTCCAGTTCTTGTCCACATCGGTGAAATTCTGCAGCTTGCCGAATGAGCCCGGCGCGACCGACCCCGGGTATTCCCACACGTAACCGGTGCGGTTCGTCCACAGGTAGCTCACGCCAGCCGTGAAGGTCCACTGGTCGCTCGGGGTCCAGTTGTCGGTGACAAAGCCCTTCTTGATCTCGGTGGTGGTGTACTCGTCATACACCTTCTGCGGCAGGCCACTCACCGGGAAATTGATGAAGTTGGAGTTGCCCCACAGGTCGCCCGGGTTGCCGGCGCTGTCGACGGCACCATAGGTATCAGCCTGGCTCTTGCGCGAGCGCTCGTACCACACGCCGTACTCGAGGCTGTTGTTCAGGCCGAAGTCCTGGTTGAACTTGGCGATCACACCGGGGCGAAACGTCGTGGCCGAAGAGAACGAATAGACCACACCCTTGGTGTTGTTGATCACCTTGCCGTCGCCATTGACGTCCTGATCCGCATAACCGAAGCGATCCGACTGGACGTTGCTCTCGGTCACCGTCGCACCGGCGCCGCTGCCGCCATTGCCGTACCAGAAGTAAGGCACCACGGACAGGCGCAGGCTATCGGCCAGCTTGAATTCACCGTCGAGGCTGAACAGGTAGCTGCGGAACGGGTTGGTACGCAGACCGTAGTAGTAGGTATTGTTGTTGATGGCCGCAGCCGACGAGCCCGGCATCCACGTCCGCGTGTAATCGTAGTCGTAGCCGTTCTGGGCCACCTGGGCCTTGGTCAGCGAACGGTAGTTGATGTTGTTCTGGCGGTTGTACTGCAGCGACGCGCTGATGGAGTTGTCGTCGTTGATGGTCCAGATCGACTTGCCGTCCACCTTGGTCACGTCCATGTCACCCGAACCGCGCCACTTGTCGGCGCTGTTGGTGGAATAGGACAGCCACGAACGGACCGGACCCGTGTCACCCGTATTGAGGCGAAGAAAGGTGCGGCGGTAGTCGTTGTTACCCCAGCTCTGGGTGAAATCGAGGCCGGCCGTGTGCGTCGGGTCGATCGTGGCCCAGCCGATATGGCCGCCGCTGGCGCCAGAGTCCGGCATGTCGATATCCGGAATGCCCTGCAGCACGGTGATGTCGCCCATGTTCTCGGTATCGCCGTATTCGGTCGCATAGACCGAGTAGCTGCCCGAGTCGGTGATCGGCGCGCCGTTGAGCGTCATGCCGATGTCCGAGGAGTCGAAGCCGCGGATGCTGTAATGGCCGTTGGCCAGACCGGTGACGTCGTCGGTCGCAGAATTCACGCCAGGAATCGTGGCGATCATCTGGGTGAAGTTCGCGCCCGGCGAGGCCTGGATGATGGCGTCGCGGGTGATGGTGGAAACCGACTTCGGCGCCGTCTGCACCGACATCAGGCCACCGCCCAGCGACAGTGTCTGCGCCTGCACGGACACGGTGTTCAGCTGCTGCACGCGCTTAGTGTCATTGGACGTCGTCGTGTTGGACGTGCTCGACGCGCTGCGCTGCGCCGTTGCAGCGGCGGCGGCCTGGTCAGTTTGATTTGCTGCATCCTGCGCCCAGCTCGAACCGGCGGCCATACAAAACACGACGGCAATCGCCATGGAAAGGTGGTTTCGTTTCATCGGGTATTTCCTAGATCTCAATGGTTGACTTAATGGGCAAAAAACGCCGCGGCCGGCCGCTGTGGAGTGGCCAGCAAACGATTCAGGGATAAGGGGTACTCGGCCCGACAGAAAATCTTTCGATTAGTCGAAAGACCATGCGCAAGCAATGGTGCTTAAACGCAATTTCATGTCATTTAACGTAATTTTAAACGCTTCCTCCGGGCCAAAAAAAACCCGATCGGAGAAGATCGGGCAAATATCTTGTAGAAGACAACCAGACGACATCGACCCATGCAGCGAAACACTTCTTGTGCATGGGCCAACACGCTAAGGTTGGCATAAGTATTTTACAGTAAATTTACCGATTGCTCACAAGTCTCACCGAAGTTCACTCGTCTGATCGAAACTTCGAACGACTCGCGCAAGCTCCGCGATGGCCGGACGGCGGCATCCTTGCGCCTTTGGCGCAAGGATGCACGACGAGGCGGCGAGTACTACTTGCCTAGATAGCGGGCGCGTTTTGCCGGCTTGAGTGTGGCCAGATCGAGCATTACCAGGCCGTCTACGCAACCCGAAAAACCCGGGTCCTCGCCGAAGGCGAGGAATTGCACACCCGCCGGCTCCACCAGATCCACGTACTGGCGATATAGCACCGGCAGGCTGACACCGAGCGCATCAAGATGATGCTTGAGCTTGCCCAGGCCCGCCGCGGGATCGAGACCTTCAAGCGCGCCGCGCACCAGATCGATCACGGCGGGCGAGACTTCGAACGGTTGCCGCGCAGAGGCCAGGCCTGGCGCGCCGAAGTAATGTTGATGAGCCGCGGCGATCCATTCGCGAGCCTCCAGCGGCAGGCTCACCGACATGCTGACCGGACCGAACAGATAACGTAGCTCCGGATGGCGCTGCAGGTAGAGGCCGATGCCCTGCCACAGCTGGTCCAGCGCGCGCGAGCGCCAGTAGGCCGGTGCGATAAAGCTGCGACCCAATTCCAGGCCTTGCGCCAGGCGCGATTCAAGCGCCGGCGAATAGTTGAACAGGCTGGACGTATACAGGCTTTCCATGCCGCGTTCGGCGATCAGCCGGCCGCCATGTCCAAAGCGGTAGGAGCCGACAATGCGCAGCGCCCTGGGATCCCACAATACGAGGTGCTCGTAGTGCGCGTCATAAACGTCAAGATCGCGCCGCGCCCCCGTACCCTCGCCTACCTTACGGAACGTGAGCTCGCGCAAGCGCCCTATCTCGCGCAGCACCACGCTGTCGGAGGCACCCTTGAACAGCAACACCTGCTTGCCGTCGTTAAGATCGGCCAGCTTTTCGGCATGCGCCTGCAATTCGGCCGCCACGCGATCAATCGGCTCCGGATGGGCCAGCGGCGTCTGCCCACCAAAAATCTGCCCACGGTGGCGCCCCACGCGATAGACGTGGCGGCGCATCAATTTCGCCGCGCGCTTGGCGGAACCGCCACTGCGCTGCTCCAGCTCTTCGGCGGAGACCAGCGCACCTACACTGAAACCAATGCGACGGCTCACCGGGGATATCGCTTCGCGCGGCAGCATGGCCGTGCTCAGGGGCTTGGCCAGCATCGACAAGCCGTAGAACATGGCGGAATTGCGCGCCGCCACATGGATCGGCAACACGGGCACGCGGCTGTGCAGCGCCAACCGTGCAAAGCCATCCGCCCAACGTCCGTCGCTCACGCCGGACGGTCGCACTCTTGAAACCTCGCCCGCCGGAAATACGATCAGTGCCTCGCCATTCTCCAGCGCGCGATAAATGGCGCGCATACGCGACGCGGCGCCCTTGCCGAACACGTCCACGGGCAACAGGAGCTTGTGTAACTGCGGGATGGACATCAACCAGTCGTTCGCGAGGATGCGCACATCGCTGCGCACCGAGCCGACCAGTTGGAGCAGGGTCAGGGCGTCCATCATGCCCACCGGGTGGTTGGCGACAATCAACACGCCGCCTTCGACCGGAATGTTCTCGCGTTCGCGAGGATTCACGAAATAGCTGACGCCGAGGATCTCAAGCGCGCGTTCGACGCAATCGAATCCTTCAGCCTCCCCAATCGCGTCCAGCGTCCGGTTGAAACCATCCTGATCGGCCAGGCGACCCAGCATGCCGGCCATCGGCCGCCGGATCAGGGGATGTTGCGCCAACCATGGCAGACGTTCGGTGAGGGTCTGTTCAACACTGAGCATGACCGCCTCCTTGGGAATACCCCAAATGCTGGTGGCGAATTATGACAGCAAGGTGATCACACAGGGACGAAAAAAGTTACGCAGGGGATCACCCTACGTCTCAAACGGCCAGATGGAGGTACGCTGCCACGCCACTGAGAAACATCTGCACCGACAAGGCAATCAACAGCATGCCCATGACACGCTCAAGCGCGGTGAGCACACTTTCGCCCAGCCAGCGGAACAGGTAGGTCGAGAACAGCAGGATCACCGCCGTCGCCAGCCACGCGCCCAGCAGTGCGATGGCCCAATCCGCCGTACGGCCGGGCTGCGTGTTGGTGAGCAACAGTAACGCCGCCATGGCCGAAGGCCCGGCCACACCAGGAATGGCCAACGGCACGATAAAAGGCTCGCCTTCGCCAGGTTTGCCGAAGATGCCGCCGCCATCCGCCGGTGGAAACACCATGCGTATACCGATCAGGAACAGCACGATGCCGCCGGCAATGCTGATCGACTCCTGCTTAAGCTGCAGCACCTTGAGGATGTGCTGGCCACCGATAAGGAAAACCAGCAAGACGCCCAGTGCGATCAGCAACTCGCGCACCATCACATGGCGACGGCGCTTGGGGGCCACATCCTTCAGCAGGCTTAGGAAGATCGGGATATTGCCCAGCGGATCCATGATCAGGAAGAGCAGGATCGCCGCCGATAGCGTGGTCATCTGCGCTTCCATGTCAGATCTGCCCCTGTCGCACGATCATGCTTGCGGACGCAGGTCGAGTGCGGCGCCGCGCGCCACCCGGCCCTGAGCGCTAAGTAGATAGACCGCTGCAGCAGCGGTGGCATCCGGCAATGGCTGGATGGTGGTGTCTTCGCCGAAGTACGCCGCACGTCGCAAGGTGGTGCGCATCGGCGCCGGTAGCAAGGCATGCGCGCGCAGCGGCGTCTTCTCGGTCTCCTGGTGCAGGATCTCGACCAAGCGTTCGAGTGCCGCCTTGGAAACGCCGTAACCACCCCAGTGGGCGCGCTGCATCAAGGCGGGATCGTCCAGGACAAGGACGACAGCACTGTCTTCCGCCTTCGCCAGCAAAGGCATGCAAGCCTGGGTCAGCGCAAACGGCGCGGATACATTGACGTGCATCGCACGCAGCCAGTCATCCGGCTTGTGGACGGCAAGCGGCGTAAGACCGTTGAAGCTGGCCGCCGCGTGGACGATACCGTCGAGGCGCCCAAAATCGCGCTCAAGGCCGTCGGCCAGCGCCTCGTAATCACGCGGCGTGGCGACTTCCATATCGAGCGGATGAATGACCGGCTCGGACAGTCCCTCACTCACCATGGCGTCATAGAGCTGCTCCAGCTGACGCTTGCGGCGACCGGTGATCACCACCGTCGCGCCGGCGCGCGACGCGGCCCGCGCCACGGCCGCGCCGAGGCCACCATAGGCGCCGGTGACCAGGATCACGCGGCCAGCAAGTGCATCCGCAGTGGACGTCCAACCCTGCGGCAGGTGTACGAACGGCAAGGCCATCAGTGATGCACTCCGGCCACTTCGGCCGCCATGCGCGCGAGTTCACCGGAGACTTTCAAGTCTTCGACGATGTCGCAGCCACCGATCAACTCGCCCTGGATAAACAGCTGCGGAAACGTTGGCCAGTTGGCGTAGTGCGGCAGCGCGGCACGCACATCCGGATCGGCCAGCACGTTCACGGCATGGAATTCCGCGCCTGCCTCTTTCAGTGCCTGCACCGCGCGGCTGGAGAACCCGCACATGGGGAACTGCGGCGTGCCCTTCATGAAGAGCACGATGGCGTGGTCGGCCAGCACGGCCTTGATTCGCTCGTTAACGTCCATAGTCTTTCATTCATCATTACAATGCGTATTGATCGGTAGTGTATCAGCCGTGTATCGGTGGCCGCCTGGCCGCGCCGACCCGGCCAACCCTTAGCCAACGCCCAGGAGCCAACTCATGGCGATCGAACTCCCCGCCCTGCCCTACGAAAAGAACGCGCTCGAACCGCATATTTCCGCCGAGACGCTGGAATATCACTACGGCAAGCATCACCAGGCCTACGTGACCAACCTCAATAACCTGGTCAAGGGCACTGAGTTCGAAAGCGCCTCGCTGGAAGACATCATCAAGAAGTCGTCCGGTGGCGTGTTCAACAATGCAGCCCAGATCTGGAACCACACGTTCTACTGGCACTCGCTGAGCCCGACCGGCGGCAAGGAGCCGACTGGCAAGCTCGCCGACGCCATTACCAAGGCGTTCGGCTCGGTGGAAAAGTTCAAGGAAGAGTTCTCCAAGTCGGCCGTCGGCAATTTCGGCTCCGGCTGGACCTGGCTGGTGCAGCGTGCGGACGGCTCACTGGGCATCGTGAACACCTCCAACGCGGCCACGCCGATCACCGGTAGCGACAAGCCGCTGTTGACCTGCGACGTGTGGGAGCACGCGTACTACATCGACTACCGCAACGCCCGTCCGAAGTACATCGAGGCGTTCTGGAACCTGGTCAACTGGGACTTTGCCGCGAAAAACCTGGCCTGATCGCATCTGGCCAACGCTTCTCGCGTAAAAGAACGGAGCCGGTAACGGCTCCGTTCTTTCATGGGCATCGCTCAGCCGAGTTCGCGTACGGCCGGATCGGCCTGCTGGTCGCGATGGAGCGCATGTGCGATGCCAGCGAGGCGCTCGACCAGTTGTTCCGCATTGGCCGCACCTACCGTGGCATGCCCCACCTTGCGGCCTTCACGCGGCTCCTTGCCGTAGTCGTGCCAGTGCGCATCCACGGCATCAAGCACCGGCGCCGCATCAGGCAGTTCACCGATCCAGTTGAACATCGCCGACAGGCCACGCGCCGACGTATCACCCAACGGCAGGCCAAGCACGGCACGCACATGGTTCTCGAACTGGCTGGTGAGCGCACCCTCGATCGTCCAGTGACCTGAGTTGTGTACGCGCGGCGCCATCTCGTTGCCAAGCAACTGGCCGTCCTTGACGAACAACTCCAGCGCAAACACGCCGACGTAGTCGAGCTTTTCAGCCAGGGTGCGCGCCAGTCCGGTGGCACGCTCCTGCAGCGCTGAGATATCCGGCGCCGGCGCGAGGCTCAACGAGAGCACGCCGTCGGTATGCCAGTTCTGGGTCAACGGCCAGGTACGGAAATCGCCATCGCGACTACGCACGGCGATCACCGAAAGTTCGCGATCGAACGGCACAAAGGCTTCAAGGATGAGGCCATGCGCCGCCGCCTGCGCACCCAGGGCAGCCCAGGCGGCATCGGCGTCCGCCAGCGTCTTGATGCGGAACTGCCCCTTGCCGTCGTAGCCCAGCCGCCGGGTTTTCAGGATGGCCGGCGCACCAATCATCGCCAACGCCTGATCGAGCTCGGCGCGAGTGTCGATCGCCTTGAACGCGGGTGTCGGCAGTCCGCACTCATGAAACAGGGTCTTCTCGGCCAACCGGTCCTGCGCCACGGCCAGGGCACGCGGCGCCGGGAACACCGACACCTTCCGCGCCAGCCAGTGCGCCGTTTCCGCCGGCACGTTTTCGAAATCGAAGGTGACCACGTCGACCCGACCGGCAAAGCGCTCCAAGGCCTCATAGTCGGACCAGTCGGCCACCACCAGCGGCGCTACCTGACCGGCACAGGCATCAGCGGAGCTGTCCACGACCAGGCTCTTCACGCCCAGCGGCGCCGCCGCCAGCGCCAACATGCGGGCGAGCTGACCACCACCCAGAATGCCTACCACCGGTTGACGGCGAGCAGTCACGAACGCGGGTCCGGATGATCCAGCACACTCTGTGTCTGGCGGGCACGGTAGTTGTCCAGCGCGGTGGCCAACGACGCGTCATGCAAGGCCAGCACCGAGGCCGCCAACAGGCCTGCATTCACCGCACCGGCGCGGCCGATGGCCAGCGTTCCGACCGGGATACCCGCAGGCATTTGCGCGATCGACAGCAAAGAATCCATGCCACTGAGGGCCTTCGATTGCACCGGTACGCCGAATACCGGCAAGCGCGTCTTGGCGGACAGCATGCCTGGCAAATGAGCGGCACCGCCGGCACCGGCAATGATCACCTGGATACCGCGACCCACCGCTTGCTCGGCGTACTGGAACAGCAGGTCTGGCGTGCGGTGCGCGGATACCACCCGTACTTCATGCGCCACGCCCAGTTCGACCAGCACGTTAGCCGCGTGCTCCATGGTCTCCCAGTCCGAGCGGGAGCCCATCACAACGCCTACGCGCGGCGGGAGAGAAGTCGAAGTCATGACCCAAGCCATCCAAAAGGGGCTATTGTACGAGTTTTCCGCGCTCCGACACGACCCCGCTTACCATGGACAAACGCCTCCTCGACATCCTGTGCTGCCCCGTCAGCAAGGTTCCGGTCCGTCTGCTCAACCGGACTGAACTCGAAGCCCTGAACAGCGCCATCGGCAACAGCCAGGTCGAAAGCGTGGCCGGCGTCGCCGTCCGTGAAGCCTTGGCCGAGGGCCTGATCACCACTGATCGCAAGGTCATCTACCGGGTCGAAGATGGCATCCCCGTGATGCTCCCGGAGGAAGGCATCGGAACCACCCAACTGCGGGATTTTCCGACCGCCGCCTGACTCTTGCGCCGGACTTTCCCCCTGGCGTAAATCCCTGCCCTTGACGACCGCGTCACAGCCCGACCACGTGGGGCATGACAGCGTGCCCGACTTTACCTTATTGTAGGCTAGCGTATTGTCGCGATGGGCTGATTGAACATCGGCATCACTTAGGGGTGTGGCGATGAAAGACGCCAGTGAACCATCCAATATCGTCAGCCTGAGCCAGCGCCTGGACCCATCCAGCGAGCGCGGAGGCGCCCTCTTGAACAACGTCCGGGACGTCGCAGGTCGTCGCCTGCAGATCTTGATCAACGGCATGTTCGAGCATGTCGACGATGCGCTGTTCGACCTGGCAGAGAAGGCCGAGAACAACGCCGCACAGATGCATTACTTCGACGGCATGCGCGAAGTGCGCAAGCGCCGCCCGATCGTCGAGCGCAGTTTCCTGGCCCAGGTGTCACGGGACCTGAGCGACTTCTCCTCGAACTATCGCAACAATTCGGGCACGACCAGCAGCTCGCCGCTCCCTATCGGGTCGGTGGAATTGTCGCTGGTCGCCGACAACGAACTGGAAGAATCGCTCGCCATCACCAGCATGATCGGCAAGAACGAGTCGCGCCTGACGCGCGATCTTTTTGCTGTGAACCAGCGCCTGTCGGTGATCTACGGTGGCATCCAGATCGACGACGCGAGCAACCCGGTCGGTCCGTCCGCACTGTCCCAGGCGTTCCGCCAGGCGATGCGCGAACTCAACGCCGAGATGCGCGTCAAGCTCATCATCTACAAGTTGTTCGATCGCTACGTACTGGCTTCGCTGGACGAGCTGTACCAGGAGATCAACGCCGAACTGATCAAGGCCGGTGTACTGCCGCAGTTGCGACACGAAGTGGCCCGGGGCGGCGCATCGCGTGCCGGCAGCGGTGCTACCGCTGCGGCGGCGGCCGCCGCAGGTGGCGATCAGGCCGAGGGCGCGTTCCTTTCCGAAGACGAAGGCGTCGCTTCCAGTGAACTGCTGCAGACTTTGCGTACTCTGTTCAGTGCGCGCCGCAGTGGCCTCGAGTCGGCCCACCTGCCGGCCGGCGCGATACAGATGCCCAGCGCCAACGAGCTGATCGGCGCGCTCAGCGTATTGCAGAGCCAGGCCGCCATCAGCCAGCAGATGCCGTTGCGCGCCAGCGATGCGATCGAGCTGGCCGGCGAAGTGCAGCATCTCAAGGAGCATCTGCTCGCCCAGATCGGCTCGCTGCGCGGCGAACGCCCCAGCCAGGTCTCGACGATCGACGAGGACACCATCGATCTCGTCGGCATGCTGTTCGAATTCATTCTCGAAGACCGCAACCTGCCGACCGAGATGCAGGTACTGCTGGCTCGCCTGCAGATTCCTTACCTCAAGGCCGCCATCCTCGATCGCAAGCTGTTCGCGCATCGGCAGCATCCGGCGCGCCGCCTGCTCGACAATCTGGCTGATGCCGCCAAGGGCTGGTCAGCGGAGTCGGATCGTGACCATCGCCTGCACGACAAGGTCAAATCCATCGTCGATCGCCTGCTGCAGGACTTCGACGACGACCTGACCATTTTCGAGCGCCTGTGCACCGAGCTGCAGGAATTCCAAGACATCAGCCGGCGTCGCGCCGAACTGGCAGAGCAACGCGTCGCCGAGTCCACTCGCGGCCGTGAAAAGCTGGAACAGGCTCGTCGCCGCGCCGCTCGCGAAATCCTCAGCCGCATCGGCGATCACGCGTTGCCGCCGCTGATCCACGGCATCCTCACCCGCGCCTGGGCCAACTACCTGGTGCTGACCATCCTGCGCCAGGGTGAAGAGTCCTCCGAGTTCCGCGATGCGGTGCGCTTCACCAATGACTTTATCGACAGCACCAAGCCAGCCCGTACGCTCGACGAGCGTCGCGCGCTGCGCCAGATGCTGCCGGGCATCGAGCGTGCCCTGCGCCGCGGCCTGGCCAATGTCGCCTTCCAGGAAAGCGACATCGACCGCCTGCTGGCTCAGCTGCACACCTATTACCGCCATCAGCTCGGCGAGCCTGTGCCGGAGGCCGAGGTACACGCGGCGGAAGAATCCACCACGCTGCCGATACCCGAGAGCATCCAGCCGATCGTCGAAAGCGAAGCCGAGCTGGCCCGGTCCGAAGCTGAGGCTGAGCCCGCCCTCGATACGCCGGAGATGCTGCTGGTCTCCGAGCTCAAGCCTGGTACGTGGCTTGAGTTCATGACCGGCCCGGAGACCATCGAGCGCGCCAAGCTTTCGTGGATCAGCCCGATGAGCGGACGCTACCTGTTCGTGAACCGCCGCGGTCTCAAAGTGGCCGACCACGCCCCGCAAGAACTTGCCGCAGCGCTCGCGGCGGGTACGGCACGCGTGCTTGATTCCACGGCACTGTTTGACCGCGCCCTGGATGCCATCGTCGGCCGTCTTAGCCTGCCTGCCACGGCGACCGCCACCGATACCGAATGACTTCACTCTCGCTTGCTCCACCATCACCCGAGCTGATCCGCGCGGATGTGGAACGCTGCTTTGCCGAAGACATCGGCACTGGAGACGCCACGGCCGACCTGTTGCCAGCTGACGCACTCGCAAGCGCCACCCTGACCTGCCGCGAAGATGCGGTGATGGCGGGGATCGACTGGTTCAATGCCTGCTTCCGCCAGCTCGATCCACAGGTAACGATCGACTGGGCGCTAGGTGATGGTGAGCGCGCCCATGCGGGCGCGGTGATTTGCCGGATTCGCGGCAACGCGCGCGCCATGGTGAGCGCCGAGCGTTCTGCACTCAACTTCCTGCAGCTGTTGTCGGGCACGGCGACCATCACGGCAGCCTACGTCGCCGCCGTTGCTGGCACCGGCGTGCGCGTGCTGGACACCCGCAAGACCGTGCCAGGGCTGCGCTTGGCCCAGAAATACGCCGTGCTATGCGGCGGCGGCCACAATCACCGGATCGGCCTCTACGACGCCATCCTCGTTAAAGAAAACCACATCATCGCGGCCGGTGGCATCGAGCGGGCAGCCAAGGCCGCGCGTCAACTCCATCCGTCGCTGCTGCTCGAAGTCGAGGTCGAAAACCTCGAAGAGCTACAGCAGGCGCTGGAAGCGGGCGCCGATCGCATCATGCTGGACAACTTCACCCTGCCCTTGATGCGCGAAGCCGTCGCCATCGCGAAAGGTCGTGCAGACCTGGAAATTTCCGGCAACGTGGATCTGTCGACCATTGGCGACTTCGCGCGCACCGGCGTGGACTTCATCTCGGTAGGTGCACTGACCAAGCACGTGCACGCGGTTGATCTTTCGTTGCGATTGCAACTGGATTGATCCGCTAGCGATCTTCTGCATGGCTAACGGAAAACCCGCGCAGCCCTTGCATGCCGTCGGCCGAGCCTACACTCTCGCTGCATGAGCGAACTTTCGGACCTGCTTCTGCTGGTGCTGCTGCTGGCCGTGATCGGCCTTTGGCTGAAGCTTAGCCGTGCCCGCGAACAGGCTACCCAGGAAGGCCGTCAGCAATGCCAACAACATGGCCTGCAACTGCTCGACGAAAGCGTGGGCCTGCGTGGCGTGCGCATGCGCCGCATCGATGGCCGCTGGCTACTGGAACGCTGCTACTCGTTCGAAGTGAGTATCGATGGGGACGATCGCGAACCGGGCCAGCTATGGATGATCGGTCAAACGCTCACCGGCGTGAGCCTGCCCACCATCCAGAGCCATCTACCAGGCATGAGTTCGGAGCACGTGCCACCGACACCGGCTGACAACGTGGTGCCGATACGCCCTCGCTTGCCCAAGGATAGCCGCCTCCATTGAGCCGGCGGGGCGCTTCAACTACTTGACCACGCGAAGGAACGGCGCACTGCGCTTGGGTTTGTCGCCCGCATCGTCCTTTTCAGGAGTCGGCGGCGTGTCGTCCGGATCAGGGGTGGTCGGCGGCGGCGTGTCGCCATCTTCATCAGCCGGGAACATCATGCCCTGGCCGTTCTCCTGTGCGTACAACGCCAGGACGGCCGAAATGGGGATATGAATGTTGTGGCTGACACCGGAGAAGCGGGCCTGAAAGCTGATCCAATCGTTACCCAGATCGAGATTGGCAACGGCACGCATCGCCAGGTTCAGCACCACCTGCCCGTTCTTCACCACCTGCGGCGGCACCCGCACACCCTCGCGCCCGGCATCCACCAGGACGTAGGGAGTGAGGTTGTTGTCGCTGATCCAATCGTAGATGGCCCGCAGCAGGTACGGGCGATTGGGGGTCATCGGCGGGAGCTTGTCGTCGGTCATGCAAAAACCTATTGATGGAAGCCCATGGCGGAATCGCCACAGCTTGCCAGGGAGATCGGAGGAGTTTAAGCCAACTCGGGGCTAGATGAAGGTAAATCTGCCGCGAGCGGCGCAGGTTTGCCGCTACATT
Source organism: Dyella humicola (assembly GCF_026283945.1). NCBI lineage: Bacteria > Pseudomonadati > Pseudomonadota > Gammaproteobacteria > Lysobacterales > Rhodanobacteraceae > Dyella > Dyella humicola. Next base: position 1,122,210 of record NZ_JAPDPC010000001.1, on the reverse strand, counting down.
CCAGCCGGAAACCGGTCGGCGCCTGGCCGCGGCGCCGCGGACGCCAAGCGGCAACTCAGGGCCGCATGGCCTTTTCTTCGGCGGTCAGGCTGCGCGCATAGCCTTGGCTGGCGAACAACCGCTCGCCATAGTCGAGGATCGGCTTACCCTCACGCCCCAGATCCACCCCCAACCATGGCAGCCGCCAGACCACCGGTGCCACCAGGCAGTCCGCGAGGCTCATTTCAGGGTTGAGGAAGAATTTCGACGCCTTGAACAGCGGTAACGACGCCAGCAAGTGCTCACGCAAGCGCTTGCGGGCGGTATCGGCGGGTCGCCCTCCAGCCCGGATGGCATCGATCTCGGGCAGCCAGTCCAGCTCGATCCGCACCGCGGCGAGACGCAGCCTGGCCCGGGACAGCGGGTCGATCGGCATCAAGGGCGGGTGGGGGTAGCGCTCGTCGAGGTATTCGCAGACGACCGCCGTGTCATAGAGCGTAAGGTCACGGTCGACCAGAGTCGGCGTCGTGCCATACGGGTTCAGGTCAAGCAGGTCTTCCGGCGGCCTGGCCGGGTCCACCAATACCCGCTCGTAGGTGACGCCTTTAGCGGCGAGCACCAACCGTGTGCGGTGGCATTGAATGCCGTCCGCGGTGGTATAGAGGGCGAGTGCGGTACGCGAACGAGCACTTGGAACCATGCGCGATCTCCCCATCGACGTTAAGCGGGTACGGCGGCTCAAGGCCGCCGTACCTCAGGCTATGGAGCAACGTCTTAGTGCACGTCCTTCCAGTATTCCTTCTTTAGCAGATATGCCAGGAAAGTGAAGCCTGCCAGGAAGAGCAGCACCCAGATGCCGTAACGCTGACGCTGCAGCGCCGCTGGCTCGGAAACGTACTCAAGGAACGTAGTCAGGTCACGTGTGGCCTGCTGGAACTGTGCCGGCGTGAGCTTGCCCGGCTGCGACAGTTCGAGCTTCTCCACTTCCTCGCCACCGTTTTTCATCACGGCGGTCTGCAGGCCCTGCAGCTCCCACAGCGGATTGGGCATGGAGGCGTTCGGGAACACCGTGTTGTTCCAGCCCACCGGGCGGGTCGGGTCCAGATAGAAGGAGTTGAGGTAGCCGTAGACCCAGTCAGCGGTCTTGGCGCGCACTTCCAGCGAGAGATCCGGCGGCGCCTTGCCGAAGAACTGCTGGGCCGAATCCTCCGGCATGTGCGAGATCACCGTGTCGCCAAACTTCGCACCGGTGAAGTTGAGGTTGTTCATCACCTCCTGTTCGGACAGGCCAAGGTCCTCGGCAATACGCGAGTAACGCGCGTACTTCAGCGAGTGGCAACCGACGCAGTAGTTGAAGAACAGCTTGGCGCCACGCTGCAACGAAGCCTGGTCACGGACATTGGTGCCGGCCGAGGGCAAGCCGCCCTCTTCCGATGCCATGGCCGAGGTGGTGCCGACCAACAGGCCGATCGCAAGCGCAAACGAGGAGATGGTTTTCTTCATCGAGGACTGTCGCTTAGTCATGGTCAAACACCACCCGCTCCGGCACCGGCTTGGTCTTTTCCCAGCCCAGATGCGTGTAGCACCAAAGGAACACGAAGTACCCGAAGTAGATGACGGTCATCACGCGACCAAATGCGTTCTCCCAGAAGGTCGCGTCCGAAGGGACCCAGTCGACGAGCTTCTCGCCGACCACGCCCGCACCCACGAGGGCGAGGCCGATGAAGGAGCCAGCAAACGTCATCAGCGCCACCTTGAAACCGGTGCCGCGATAACGGATCGAGCGCACCTTGCCGGCGTCGATCCACGGCAACAGGAACAGCAGGGCGATCGCGCCGAACATACCCAGCACGCCCCAGAAGGCCGTGCCGAAGAACGACGGGATCATGCGCAGGATTGCGTAGAACGGGGTGAAGTACCAGGAAGGCTTGATGTGGGTCGGTGTCACCAGGTTGTTGGCCGGGATGAAGTTGTCGTGCTCCAGGAACCAGCCACCCACGGTGGGCGAGAAGAAGATGATGAACGCCGCGATCATCATGAAGAAGCCCACCGCCACGAGGTCGTGCACGGTGTAGTACGGATGGAACGGAATGCCGTCAGCCGGCTTGTTCGGGTTCCAGCGGTTGCCCTTGGGCCCATGCTTGATATCGACGCCGTCCGGGTTGTTCGAACCCACTTCGTGCAACGCGAAGATGTGCAGCACCACCAGCAACAGCAGCACCAGCGGCAGCGCGATCACGTGCAGCGCGAAGAAGCGGTTGAGCGTGGCGTCCGCCGGCAGGTAGTCACCCATGATCCATTCGACCAGGGTGCCGCCAATGACGGGCACCGTGCCGAACAGCGAGATGATCACCTTGGCGCCCCAGAACGACATGTTGCCCCACGGCAACACGTAGCCCATGAAGGCCTCGGCCATCAGCGCCAGGAACACCAGCATGCCCAGCAGCCACACCAGCTCGCGCGGCTTGTGGTACGAGCCGTACATCAGGCCGCGGAACATGTGCAGGAACACCACCACGAAGAACAGCGAGGCGCCGGTGGAGTGCATGTAGCGGATCAGCCAGCCCCACTCCACGTCACGCATGATGTACTCGACCGAGTTGAAGGCTTCCGCCGCACTCGTCTTGTAGTTCATGGTGAGGAAGATGCCGGTGACGATCTGGTTGACGAACACCAGCAGCGCCAACACACCGAAGTAGTACCAGAAGTTGAAATTCTTCGGCGCGTAATACTCGGTCATGTGCTTGCGATACACCGGCATCAGGCCCGGTGCGCGCTCATTGACCCAATCGCCCATGCGCGTGAATGCGTTGGCCATTAGCCGGCCTCCTTCGGATCCACACCAATCTGGATGTGCGTGTCGTCGACGAAATGGTACGGCGGCACCAGCAGGTTCTTCGGTGCCGGCACGCCCTGGTAGACGCGGCCCGCCATGTCATAGCGTGACTTGTGGCAGGGGCAGTAGAAACCGCCCTTCCATTCGGGGTCGAACGGCTCGGGCTTCATCGTCGGTACGAAGTCGGGCACGCAGCCCAGATGGGTGCAAAGGCCAACCAGCACCAGCCATTCCGGCTTGATCGAGCGGCCTTCATTCTGCGCGTAAGCAGGCTGCTGCTCGGCGGAGCCGCTGTTCGACTTTGCATCGACGAGGCGGGCATCCTGACTGGGCAGCGCATCAAGCTGAGCCTGGGTGCGGTTCACCACGAACACCGGTAGACCACGCCACGGGAAAGTCACCTTCTGGCCCGACTCGATCTTGCCGATGTCGACCGTCACTGGTGCGCCTGCGGACTTGGCCCTCGCACTGGGCTCCCACGACTTAATGAAGGGCACGACTGCCGCAACGACTCCTACTCCACCAACCACGGCTGTGGTCGCTGTGAGGAAACGGCGGCGGCCGTGATCGACGACTTCGTTCGCCATCAGGCTCTCCGGAACTTACATGCCATTGAGACGCGGAACTGGAGTTCCACAGGTACTTGCCAAGCGAGTCATCCTGTCCCGCAGCAAGCATGGCATGCCGAGAGAACCCCCTACCCAGAAAGCAGGCACGCATGGTGTTAGCGAGGGTCAGTGTAGCGGTTTGCACGCTGCCTTCGCTTTCGGTCACCCTGCGTCCCCCCCTGTTTCCGGGACGACCCGCTTCGCAAGTGCCAGCAGAATCTGGCTCCCACAAAAAACGCGTTAGTGTAGCGTCAGGGCCTGACTCGTACAATAAAGCCGCCGGGTCTGTCGCTTCCACGCACAACCCATCCTAACGCCTTGCCAAGAAACGCATAACGACATGAAACATGCCGCAGGCACACTCGCCTTCATCGCCCGCTTCGTCGTGATCGGGCTTGCGGCTGCGTTCGTGATCAGCTTGATATGGCCCGGTGTCGGCCATCGCCTGCGCACGCATTTCGGATTGAGTCCGACCGAAATCGAGACCTCCTCCTCCACCTCCGCGCCAGCCGAACGTGTCGCGGGCCCCGCGTCCTATGCAGACGCGGTAAAGCGCGCCGCTCCTTCCGTGGTGAACATTTATGCCAACAAGATGGTCACCGAGCAGGCCGTGCAGATGTATACGGACCCGGTGCTGCAACGTCTCTTCGGCGGTCGCCCGGCGGGGCCCGCCTACAAGCGGCGCGAGCAGAGCCTGGGCTCGGGCGTCATCGTCAGCAGCCAGGGCTATGTGCTCACCAATAATCATGTGATCGCCAACGCCGACGACATCCAGGTGCTGCTTTACGACGGCCGCGTCGCCAAGGCCAAGGTGGTGGGGGCCGACGTGGAGACCGACCTGGCGGTACTGAAGATCGATGCAAGCAACCTGCCGGTCATCCATATCGCCGACCGCCAACCCGTGCGCACCGGCGATGTGGTGTTGGCCATTGGCAACCCCTTGGGCCTCAACCAGACCGTGACCATGGGCATTGTCAGCGCCATCGGCCGCCAATTGAGCAGCGCCAGTCCGGAGGACTTCATCCAGACGGACGCGGCGATCAACCTGGGTAACTCTGGCGGCGCCCTGGTCAACTCCGAGGGCGAGCTGGTCGGCATCAATACGCTGCTGATTGGCAAGGCGGCCAATGCCGAGGGCATCGGCTTCGCCATTCCCGTCAGCAGCGCCAAGAAAGTGCTCGACCAGATCATCGACACGGGCCATGTCGTACGCGGATGGATGGGCGCGGACTACACGTTCGTTCCGATCGCCGCAGACAGCGGCCTTCCCGCCGCCGCCCGCGGCGCCCAGGTCACCGACATCTATCCTGGCGGCCCTGCCGCCCAGGCCGGCATCCAGCCCCACGACATCCTGCTGCGCATCGGCTCGGACGATATCGCCGACCCGGCCGACCTGCGTCGGCACGAGGCGGCTCTCAAGCCGGGTAGCAAGGTCGAGGTATCGGGCCTGCGCAATGGCTCGCCGTTCCATGCGGAAGTGATCCTGGCGCAGCGGCCGCCAATGACGCCGACCGCCTCACTGGATGGCTGAGATCGTGAGCAGGAGCTAGATGCCGGCGACGACCGGCGTACGTCCTGCCGGCGGTCGCATGGCCAGACCGTAGCGTTTGCGCAAGGTGCCGACACGCTCCACATAAACCTGCGTTTCGGCGTACGGCGGTACGCCGTTGTAGCGTTGCACGGCCGCGGGGCCAGCGTTGTAGGCCGCAGCAGCCAGCCGCTCGTTGCCACTGAACGTACGCAGCAGCAGTCCCAGGTAGCGCGCACCGCCGCGAATGTTCTGCGCAGTGTCGAACGCGTCGCGCACGCCCATGTCGAGCGCCGTACCAGGCATCAGCTGCATCAGGCCCTGGGCACCCTTGAGCGACATCGCGCGTGGATTGAACGCGCTTTCGGCATGGATGATGGCGCGCAGAAAGGCCTCATCCACACCGGACTCCTGGCTCGCCAGCTGGATCACATCGGCATAGGCGGTAACGTTGAGCGCCACCGAGTCCCAGCGGATGTTCGAATGCAGATTGCAGGCCACACAGGTCGCGATATAGCTGAACAACATGGTTACCGAGTGGTCCTGCTGTCCAGCAGGACGCACATTGGTGTACTCCACGCTGCCATCGCGGCGAGTGACGCGATAGACCGCGCCACGCAGCACCCGGTCGCCGCCAGCGGAGACATCGGCCACCGGTGTGGCGGGTGCGGAACGGCTGGTAGCCGGACTGGTGTCGGCATAGCTCCACTGCCCCGGCTTGCCAGTGGGCGTTGAAGGAAGGGGCAGGCGAGCTGTCGTTTCTACCGTGCCCTCGATCTGCGCCAGCGATGCCATCACCGGCTTGGCGACGGCACGCTCGGGTGCGACCCGCGCCGAGGTTTCGACCGAGCCCTGCACCTCGGTCAGTGAAGCGGGCGGTGCCTTGGGTCGCGATTTGCTGCGCACCGCGTCGGGTGAGCCGCCGATGCGGCTGCAGTCGTGGTAACCGGCCGTACCGCTGCTGAAGACGACTTCGCCCGAGGCGCCGGTGCAGCGATACAGCGCGCCAGCATGGGCGCGCGCCGCAAATCCAAGCAGGCCAGCCGCCAACAGGCAAGCCGCGACCATCCACCGCAGGGCAGGACGCCCCACCGGCAAGGCGAAACATCCGGTCACGCGCTGCCCAACAGGCATCGCGCCGGTCCACCCGGAGCCGCCCCGCTCTCGCAGCCCGCCCCTTGGGTTACCGCGGTTACCCAGCCACGCACCCACATAGATCCCCCTTCCCTACCCCCCTGCGCGCCGCTTCGGCCGGCGACAGGCCTGGCCGGCAGTGTGCCTCCACGGATGCCTCGCGCCAAGCACGACACGGCCAATTCGTGCGGCAGGACAAACTCAAGGGCCTGTTCACGCCATCCGCATGGCACGCACCATGCCGATCGAGAACAGGCCCCAGGCCTGACGTCACGTGCAAGCCGGCTCGCGGATGCGCAAGTGCTTGATCCGGCTCGGCCGTTCGGGTGGCGGGCACCCACTCGGGCGCGTAAACTACGCGGTTCGGCGCCCTCTCCTGCGGCCCATAGAAATAACGGTACCGAAGCCCATGACCGGCAAGCTTTTCATCAAAACCCACGGCTGCCAGATGAACGAGTACGACTCGGCCAAGATGGCCGATGTACTCAAGGCCTCGCACGGCCTGGAATTGACCCAGGACGAGTCCGAGGCGGACGTGATCCTGATCAATACCTGTTCGATCCGCGAGAAGGCCCAGGAAAAGGTGTTCAGCCAACTGGGTCGCTGGAAAGAACATAAGCAGGGCGGCAAGCCGGTGCTGATCGGCGTGGGCGGCTGCGTGGCTTCGCAGGAAGGCCAGGACATCATCAAACGCGCGCCGTACGTCGACCTGGTGTTCGGACCGCAGACCTTGCACCGCCTGCCGCAGTTGATCGAGGCCCAGCGCGCCAGCGGCAAACCCCAGGTGGACATCAGCTTCCCGGAGATCGAGAAGTTCGACCGCTTGCCCGAGCCGCGCGCCGAAGGCCCCACCGCGTTCGTCTCCATCATGGAAGGTTGCTCCAAGTACTGCTCCTACTGCGTGGTGCCCTACACCCGCGGCGAAGAGATCAGCCGCCCGTTCGACGACGTGATCGTCGAAGTGGCGCAGCTGGCCGCGCAGGGCGTTCGCGAAGTGAACCTGTTGGGCCAGAACGTCAACGCCTATCGGGGCCCTACGCATGACGGCGGCATCGCCGACCTCGCCGTACTGATTCATGCCATCGCGCAAATCGAAGGCATCGGCCGCATCCGCTTCACGACTTCGCATCCGCTGGAGTTCTCCGACTCGCTGATCGAGGCCTACGCCAACGTGCCGCAGCTGGCGAACTTCCTGCATCTTCCTGTGCAGGCCGGTTCGGACCGCATCCTCACCGCGATGAAGCGCGGTTACACGGCGCTGGAGTTCAAGCAGAAGATCCGCAAGCTGCGCGCCGTGCGCCCGGACATCTGCGTCTCTTCGGACTTCATCGTCGGCTTCCCCGGCGAGACGGACGACGATTTTGAAAAGACCATGAAGCTGATCGACGACATCGGCTTCGACCAGAGCTTCTCCTTTATCTTCTCTTCGCGCCCAGGCACGCCAGCCGCCAACCTCGCGGACGACACGCCGTCGGACGTGAAGCACACGCGCCTCGCCCGGCTGCAGGCCACGCTCAACGAAAACGCCCGCAAGATCAACGAGGCGATGGTCGGCACGGTGCAACGCGTGTTGGTGGAAAAGCCGAGTCGCAGGGACCCCAACGAGTTAAGCGGTCGCACCGAGAACATGCGCTATGTAAATTTCCCCGGCAGCGCACGCATGATCGGCCAGTTCGTCGACGTGGTGATTACCGAAGCCATGAGCAACTCGCTGCGCGGTCGCGTGAAACTCGCTAACGACACCATCGCCCTGGCATCGTGACTGCGCCGCTCTCGGTTCGCGAAATCGGCGCAGACGAATTTGCGCTGGTGTGGCCTCTGTTCCGCAGTATCGTGGTGGCCGGCGATACTTATAGCTACCCGCCGGACCTGACGTTCGAACAGGCGCGCGACTGGTGGACCACGCCACCCAGCCAGTGCTTCGTCGCCGAGCGCGGCCGCCTGGTGCTCGGCTGCTACATGCTCAAGCCGAACCAGCCCGGCCTCGGTGACCATGTCGCCAACGCCGGCTACATGGTGTCGCCCGCCGCACGAGGCCAAGGCGTCGCCTCGGCCATGTGCGAACATTCGATGACGCAGGCCCGCGACGCCGGCTTCACCGCCATGCAGTTCAACTTTGTAGTCTCCACCAACACCGCCGCGGTGCGCCTATGGCAGCGCCACGGTTTCCGCATCGTCGGACAGGTGCCGGGCGCTTTCCGCCACGTGGCGCATGGCCCGACCGATGTCTACGTGATGCACCGACATCTGTAACGCACACTTCTTATGACCAACGGCCTCAATCAACGCGACTTCTCCCTCGATCCGGAAGACAACGCCAGGCTTGCGAATCTCTGTGGTCCGTTCGACGAACACCTGCGCCAGATCGAATTGCGCCTCGGCGTGGAGATCGGCCATCGTGGCAACCTGTTCCAGGTGATCGGCGAAGACGATGCGGCACGTGCCACCGAAAAAGTGATGCGCGCGCTCTATAACGTCACCGAACGCGAGTCGCTCAACGGCGCCAAGATCAATCTGCACCTCGCCGAATCCGGTATCGACGCCATCATCAATGATGCCGCCGAAAGCGCGCAGGAAGTGAACATCAAGGTGAAGCGCGGCTTCATCAAGGGACGCGGCCCGAACCAGGCGCGTTACCTGCACGCCATCACCACGCACGACATCAGCTTTGGCGTCGGCCCGGCCGGTACCGGCAAGACCTATCTTGCGGTGGCCAGTGCGGTGGAGGCGCTGGAAGCCAATCGCGTACAGCGCCTGTTGCTGGTACGCCCCGCGGTGGAAGCCGGCGAGAAGCTGGGCTTCCTGCCTGGCGACCTCAGCCAGAAGGTCGACCCGTACCTGCGCCCGCTGTATGACGCGTTATACGAGATGCTCGGCTTCGAAAAGGTGGCCAAGCTGATCGAGCGCAACGTGATCGAGATCGCGCCGCTCGCCTATATGCGCGGTCGCACACTGAATGACTCTTACGTGATTCTCGACGAAGCGCAGAACACCACGGTCGAGCAGATGAAGATGTTCCTCACGCGCATCGGCTTTGGTTCGGTGGCGGTCATCACCGGGGACGTCAGCCAGATCGACCTGCCCCGCAGCGTACGCTCGGGCCTGCGCCACGCCGTCGAAGTGCTGCGCGGCGTGGAAGGCATCAGCTTCACGTTCTTTACCTCGCGCGATGTGGTGCGCCACCCCCTGGTGGCGAAGATCGTGCGCGCTTATGAAGCGTTCGAGCAGGCGTCCGAGGATCAGTCCAAATGAGCGGTCCAACGCTGACTCTTGCTGTCGGCTACGGGGCGCGCCGGCTGGGTGTGCCCGCGCCATCCAGCTTTCGTCGCTGGACGGAAGCCGCCCTTCGCGGCGCCAAGCGCCGCAAGGCCACCGAACTATCCATTCGCATCGTTGACACCGACGAAGGCCGCACGCTCAATCGCGAGTATCGCGGCCGGGATTACGCCACCAACGTGCTGTCCTTCCCCGTCGAACTGCCACCCGGCGTCACCCTGCCGCTGATCGGCGACATGGCCATCTGCGCCCCCGTCGTCGCCCGCGAGGCCGCCGAACAGGGCAAGGCCGCCCGCGACCACTGGGCCCATATGACGGTCCACGGCGTGCTGCACCTGCTGGGCTACGACCATATTGAGGACGCCGAAGCCGAGGCGATGGAAGCGTTGGAGACACGCATCCTGGCCGGGCTGGGCATTGCCAATCCCTACGAAGCCTGATGCCGTTCCTCCTCTCCCCCCGGGGAGAGGGCCGAGGTGAGGGGCGGGTGCTCGCGGGAAAGCTTCAACAAAGCGGCCTAGAACCGGCCCCGTCGCAAGACCGCCCCTAACCCTCCCCTAGCTCCCCAGGGGGAAGGGAATAGCCGAAGGGCCAGCGCTCTGAATCGTCACGAATTTTCCGCTAGACTGATGTTTCCGCCCGACCATGGGCTGCATCCGCAAGAGTAATGAACGAGGACCCTGGCAGTACCAGCGGCCCGGCTCACCGCAAGTGGTGGGATCGACTGGGCCACATGTTTTCTGGCGAACCGCGCAATCGGAAGGAGCTCATCGACGAGCTGCGCGCCGCCCAGGCCAACGGCCTGATGTCCAACGACACCCTGACCATGGTCGAGGGTGCCATCAAGGTCACCGAGCTGAGCGTGGACGATGCCATGGTCCCGCGCACCCAGATCGTGATGCTTTCCGCCGAGGCCCCGTTGCGCGAGATCCTCGACACCGTCGTGGAATCGGGCCACTCCCGCTTCCCCGTTCACGGCGAAGACAAGGACGACATCCTTGGCATCCTGTTGGCCAAGGATCTGCTGAAGTTTGTCGGCAACGGCGACCATTTCGACATCGGCAGCGTGCTGCGACCTGCCTCGCTGATTCCCGAATCGATGCGCCTGAACGTGCTGCTGGCGGAGTTTCGCCATACGCGCAACCACATGGCGCTGGTGGTGGACGAGTACGGCGGCGTCGCCGGCCTCATCACCATCGAGGACGTGCTCGAGCAGATCGTCGGCGAAATCGACGATGAGCACGACGACGAGGAAGAACCCACGCTCATGCACGAGCAATCCGGCGGTGGCTGGATCGTCAGCGCGCTGACGCCGATTGCTGATTTCAACGAGCAGACCGGCGCCCAATTCTCCGACGAGGAATTCGATACCGTGGGCGGCATGTGTACGTCCGAGTTTGGCCATCTGCCCGAAGTCGGCGAGGAGATCGCCATCGGCGACTATCTTTTCCACGTCACCGAAGCAGACGACCGACGCGTGCAAGCGTTCCGCGTTGTCCGGCGCCCGGAGGCGTGAGCGTGCGTTCATTGGCCAGGATGCCGGCGTCGGCGACGCCTCAAGCACTTCATCGATTCGTGGCCGGCGTCGCGTTACTGCTGTGCTGCCTGCTGGGCTGGTCGCCCCCTGCGTGGGCGGGTGTCGCCGACGCACCGGGCGCCAACCTCGAAGTGTCGTTGATCACCTACGGTCCCGGCGAAACGTACTGGGAACGCTTCGGCCACGACGCGATTGAACTGCGTGACAACGTCAGCGGTGAAGCCGTCTCATTCAATTACGGCGTGTTCGACTTCGATGAACGCGGCTTCCTGTTCAACTTCGCACGCGGCCGCATGCACTACCTGATGGATGCTGCACCGTCCGACGTCGACCAGCACTACTACGTCGACGTAGGCCGCTCGGTAACGCGCCAGAGACTCGCGTTCACGCCGGCCCAGGCCGCCGACTTGCGCGACTTCCTGTTGTGGAACCTGCGCCCGGAAAACGTGCGCTACGAGTACGACTACTACGCCGACAACTGCACGACCCGCGTGCGCGATGCGCTGGACAAAGCGCTGGGTGGCACGCTGAGACCGCAGCTCGAAGCGCGCGCCGGCAACATGACTTTTCGACAGCAGACCGCGCGCCTGATGAGTCAGCAGGCGTGGCTGATGCTGATCCTCGACCTGGGCCTTGGCCCCTACGCGGATCAGCCGCTCAACGCCTCGCAGGAGAGCTTCCTGCCGATGGTGCTGCAGACCAGCTTGCGCCAGGTGAAAGTTCCCGATGGCCAGGGCGGCATGCGCCCCTTGGTGATGGACGAGCAGGTGCTCTCGCCGAATCGGCTCGCCCCGCCGCCTGACAGCGCACCGGATCTGCGCCTGCCGCTGGCGCTGGCCGGCTTGATCTTCGCCGCGCTGCTCGTGCTGGCCCGACGCTACGCACCGACCGTGTATGCACTGCTCGGTTCGCTCTATCTGGTGCTTGCCGGTTTCGTGGGCATCGCGCTGTTGATACTGTGGACGCTGACCACACACCACTCGGCCTGGGCCAACGCCAACCTGCTGCTGTTCAATCCGCTGGCCCTTCTACTGCTGCGCGCCATTTGGCGCTCACGTCGCGGCGCGCAAACATCTCGATTTACCGATAGCCTGATCGTGCTGCAGTTGCTGGCCGTGCTCGCCGCCGTCCTGATGCACCTGCTACCCGGCGTGGTGCAACAGAATCAACCGTGGTTGCTGTTTGCTCTGCCGTGCTGGCTGGCGCTGGCGTGGACACTTCGCCAACGCCGTCGCTAACCAGCGAAAGGACTGGCCTCAGCGAATCGCCGCTGTGTCACCGTTCGCTCGCCGGGCGGCGACATCCGTCAGACCCATCCGCCGTTCCATTTCAGGCCCAAGTGATCTGGCAAAGCTCGCCGTCAAGTGCTGGGCATCCCGAAAGACGACTTCCCCCTTTAACTCCGCACTGCAGCGTCCTAGAGGGCAGATCAGATCGTTTAGGTCGATGGTTTGTACATTCGCGAATTGGGCGCCCGCCTGTTGCAACGACTGGAACACCTGCTGCTCATGATCATCGGACGCAGGGGCGTCGCACACCAGCAATGAACTTAGCCACGCGGGACGCCCCATATGATCTGCCAAACAATTGGGGCCATCGAAGGGCAGATGTGGCGTACTGCGCATGATGTAGATGTGATCGGACGCAGCGCTGATAGCACCGAGCACACGCACGGTTCCGTCCTTCCATTGCGCCTGCGTGAATCCGTCCGTCGACACCGTACCAAGCACGACCACGTCCGGTCTCATCGTCGCAACTTGCTTAAGGGCTTGGCTACGCCATGTGGAACACTCGGTGTACTCACGCCCAATTCGTTCGTAGAAGAACGGCTCGTCCACCATAGGGCACGAAGACTTGGTCAACACGACAAGACGCCAATCCGGACGATCAAAGATCCGGGCGAGCGCCGGAAACCACTGGCCGGCGATGCTGTCACCCATCAAGACGGCCGTATGCGTTGCGTGTTCGGGACCAAAGTTACACAAGCGTACTTGATCGCTGCGATACCAGTCGTCGCAACCTTTGTTGTAAATAGCCGGCGCATCGACGCGGGCCTTCGCATAACGCTGCAACTCCGGGCTCTCCATGCGGGCCGACGCCGTGGTGAACCATTGCATCGCCAACAGGTTGATCAACACCATGACGATGACCGATCCGAACAAGGTGACTCGCCGCTGATTCAGCCAGTAGGTCTGATGGCGAATCGGCGATTCGACATACCGATAAGAGAGTACGGCGAGACCCAGCGAAATGAGGATCTCGGTAGCGCGAGCCCAGGGGCTAAGGGAACCAGTGATTGCCTGACCGAGCAACAGCACAGGCCGGTGCCACAGATACCATGCATACGACACCCGCCCAAGCGCCTGCAGCGGCTGCCATGCGAGCAGCCTCGATACGCCTTGTGGGGCGCCGCCAAAACCTGCCGCCACAATGGCCGCCGCCCCGATGGTGGGAAACAGCGCTCGCCATCCCGGGTAGGGCATGGTGGCGTTGAACACGAACCCGACGCCCACTACCAAAACCAATCCCAACCACCCCGCCCAATAACGGACGGTAGCCGCAGGACCGAATGCACTCGGAGCAACGCCATCGCGCGCCTTTGGCCGGAAGTAAAGCCAGACCAGCGCACCGGCGGCAAATTCCCAGGCGCGCATAGGCATCATGTAGAACGCCAATTGGGGGAAGCCCGGTGTGAGTACCAGGCAGGCCGCGAAGCTGAGCAGCGCGACCCCGACCATCACCACCTTCAGGCGAGCAATGCGCCCTATTCCCTGGTTGCGACCAAGCGTCAACAGTAATAGCGCGGGCCACAGCAGATAGAACTGCTCCTCCACCCCAAGCGACCACGTATGCAGAAACAGATTGCTGTCCGCGCCCGCGGCAAAGTAATCCAGCTGCGCGAGCGCGAAATGAACGTTGCTTAGCCACAGGGTAGCCATCGCGGCGGCTCTTGCCTGCGCGAGCTGCTCTCCGGGAGCCAGCACCACCGCGGCCACCAGGGATGTAGCCACGATCATGACGATCAGCGCAGGCATAAGTCGCCGCAAGCGCCGCAGATAAAAATCTGCGAAGCCCACACGGCCCGTGCCGGCGACTTCCTGCAGCAGCAGGCCCGTGATCAGGAAGCCGGAGAGTACGAAGAAGACGTCCACGCCGACATAGCCGCCAGCCAGCCACGGCACGCCGGCGTGCGCAGCCAACACGAGCAAGATCGCGACGGCACGAAGCCCCTCGATGTCGCCCCGATACCCCAATCGGTAATGACCTGTACTCATGGATTGCAACGCCCCCTACCCTCGAATGATGGATGATAGCGCCTGCGATCGTCCCCACACTCCTGCGGCATTTGCCAGGGCGAAATTGCCTTGAAGGTCGGAGAAAGGGCATCATGCCTTCCATGCCTTTGCCCAATCCGCTCACGCCGCCGGATAGCCCCCTCAGCAATTCGATGGTTGTCAATTGCGTGGCCTACCGCTTCGATGGCCAGCGCATTGGCGACATCAGCCTTGACGATATCAGTGAAGTAATGAAGGAGCCCGACACCTTTGTGTGGGTGGGCCTGCACGAGCCAGATGGAACCCTGCTCGACAAATTACAGGAAGAGTTCGATCTGCATGACTTGGCGATCGAGGACGCTCAGCACGCTCACCAGCGCACCAAAATCGAGACCTACGGCGACTCGCTTTTCGTCGTGGTGCAGACCGCACAGCTGGTGAGTGGCCATCTCGCCTTCGGCGAGACTCATGTATTCCTGGGTGCGCGCTACCTGGTCACCGTGCGCCATGGCGCCTCGCTTTCCTATGCACCAGCGCGCCGCAACTGTGAGCATTCACCCAAGCTGCTCGCGCTAGGCCCCAGCTATGGCCTGTATGGCGTGCTCGACTTTATCGTCGACAACCTGCTGCCGATCGTGAAGGACTTTCGCGAGGAACTGCATGAGCTGGAAAAGGACATCTTTTCCGACACCTTCAAGCGCAGCACGATCAGGCGGCTGTATGACATGCAGCACGACCTGATGACGCTTAGGCTTGCCGTAGCCCCCATGCAGGACATCATCAGCCAGCTCGTGCGCCTGCACCCGCAATTGATTCCGGACGAACTTCGCGCGTATTTCCGCGACGTCTACGATCATGTGTTCCGCGTCAACGAATCCATCAGCGCCATGCGCGAGATGCTCGCCGCCGCCATCAATGTGAACCTCTCGCTGGTGACGTTCGGCCAGAACGAGGTGATGAAGAAGCTCGCCGGCTGGGCCGCCATGCTCGCCGCCCCCACCCTGCTCACCAGTTGGTACGGCATGAACTTCACGCATATGCCCGAACTCAACCAGCCATGGGCATACCCCGTGCTGATTGTCCTGGTCATTGGGCTGGTTGTCTCAATCTACGCCGGACTCAAGCGCGCTCGCTGGTTCTAGGCCCTGATAATCACCTAACATCAGGCTCTCAGGGGGCATCTTGGGTGTGCCGCACGCTCCACTATTAGTGGTGGGCACGCCAAGGGCCGGGTCGAACGGCACGCATAGTCACGCCAGAAGCGTCGGAAAAATGCAAAAAAAGCTGATCTACTGCATCGCAAGCGTCGTGATTGCCGTGATTGCGATCGCCTACTGGCCGGTCATACACGCAGACTTTGTCTGGGACGATTGGCCGAATTTCCACGACCAGCCCTGGCTCACTCAGGGGGACCAGTGGAAGCACTACATCTTTCGAGACTTCAACGCCTGGACGCTTTACTTCAGACCCCTAGCGGTCGCGTTCTTTACGCTTCAGGTACGGCTATTTGATAGCACGCCTGGTCCAATGCATGCCGTTTCGTTAGGGCTGCACCTGATTGTTACGCTCCTGGTTGGCCTACTTTCATGGCGTTGCGGCAAGACAGTCACAAGCGACATCAAGCGGCTGACATGGGTGACGGCAGGCTGCATGCTGTTCTACGGTCTGCATCCGGTGCTGATTGAGCCAATCGCATGGGTCGGCTGCCAGGCCGAGCTCATTGCAACCATGTTGTTGTTGCTCGGCCTGCTCACCACCGCATACGTTCGAAGTGATATCACTCGGGCGGTCGCTCTCACGGCGATCTTCTTTCTGGCGGCTTGCACCAAGGAATCCGCCGTCGCATTCCCATTATTGATCGTCGTATTCGACTGGGCGCTGTTCGCGAGCAAGCAAGGCGAGAGCACGCTGACAGCGATTCGCACCCTGCTCCGTCGAAATTGGCTAGCGTATGCGGGAATGCTTTTCGCCGGCTTCGTCTACTTGGCCGCCCGCCACTGGGCACTTGGGGCCATCGAGAACCCCTTCGGAGGCAGCTCCGCCTCGCTGCTCGCCCGTCTGCAGGAAATCTGCTTTCTTTATCTGCGCTATTGGAAGATGTTTTTTTGGCCCATCGCCGGGATGAGCCCAATTCATCCTGTCGATGCCCGGCAGTTCGGCTTCGTTACCTTGTCATCCCTGCTGACCACCACCGTGGCCCTTGCCGTGGTCGTCGCAGGTTTCTACTCAGCGATTAAGCGCAGGTCGCCGTTAGGGTGCATCGTCATGGCGACGACCGTCGCACTGCTGCCCGTGCTCCATATCGCCTCGCAAGCCTTCGAGCTCAGCCTCTACCATGAGCGCTATGCAATGACTGCTCTTGCCGTCATCTGCTCCATGCTGCCTCTGCTACGAGCTCCACACATCATTGAGACTCACGTCTTGCAGCAGCGACTGGCCCTCCCACTACTAACAACGGGCTTTCTCTTCTGGCTGATGTTCTCCATCGTCGATATCCGCGTCTTCGTGCCAATGTGGAAGAACGACACGAGTTTGTGGCGATGGGCGATGGCCATCAACCCACAATCTTGGCAAGCCAAGGAAAACTTGCTGAATGCGTACATCAAGAGTGGCGACAACAATGAGGCCCACGAACTGGGGGATCGGTTGCTGGCCGACCCCTATCCTTGCGTAAAGTGCATGCTAAAAATTGCCGAATTGAGCGTCGACGACCGAGACCCAGGGCGAGCGGATACCGCATTGGCAAGGGCCAGTCGGTCGCCCTTGCTCCTAATGGACAATGGCTTGCTGCACACCTATTACCTCACGACCGGCCGAATGCTGATCCTGCAGGGTCAACTGCAAGACGCCGAGCAAGCCCTTCGCAAAGCCGTGTCGCTGGATCCGCTCGATCCACAGTCGCAGACTGCGCTGGCCACGGCGCTCACGCTTAAAGGCAAGCAAGAACAGACGTCTCAATAGAAGGTTTGTGACGGCCATTGAGGCATGCGGAAAAACAAACGGCGGCCCTAGGCCGCCGTTTGATTATTACCGAGATCCCTCAGTTCCGAGCGGGCGTTGGGGCGTCTTTGGCCGTCCACTGCTTCAGCCAAGCATTCACCGTCTCGTGCCACTGCACGCTGTTCTGCGGCTTTAGCACCCAATGATTCTCGTCCGGGAAGTGCAGCAACTGGCTCGGAATGCCGCGACGCTGCAGCGCAGTGAACGCACCCAGGCCCTGCGTATCGGGAATGCGGAAATCCTTGGCTGAGTGGACCACCAACATCGGTACGCGCCAGTCCTTGACGTGATTGACCGGATTGAACTTCTCGTAGTTCTCTGGGTGTTCGAACTGGGTGCCGCTGTTCTCCCGCTCTTCGAACCACAGCTCCTCGGTGTCGTAGTACATGGCACGTGCATCGAACACACCGTCGTGATCGACCAGGCACTTCCACGGCTCGTTCCACACGCCGGCCATCCAATAGATCATGTAGCCGCCGTAGCTGGCGCCCAGGGCGCAGGCGCGGTCGCCATCGAGGAAGCTGTATTTGGCCAGTGCAGCCTTCCAACCGGCCTTGAGATCTTCCAGCGGCTTGCCGCCCCAGTCACCCGAGATGGAATCGGTGAAGGCCTTGCCGTAACCGGTGGAACCATGGAAGTTGATGGTGACTACGGCGAAACCCTGGCCGGCATAGGTCTGCGGATTCCAGCGATAGCTCCAGCCGTTGCTCATCGCACCCTGCGGGCCGCCATGAATGATGAAGGCCACCGGATACTTCTTGCCGGGCTTGTAGTCGGCCGGCTTCACCACGTAGCCCTGCACCGTCTCGTTGTTCCAACCCTTGAACGTGAAGAACTCGGGCTCTCCCATCTTCGCGTTCTTCAGGCGCTCGGCGTTGTAGCGCGTCACCTGCTTGAGGCCTTTGCCCTGAAGGTCGGCCACATAGAGGTCGGCAGAACGCTTGAGGTCATCGCGCTGAATCAGCAAACGTGACTTGCCCAGCGAATAGCCGCCCACATCGCCATCGGTGACGACCGTACTGACCTTGCCCGTGGCGACATCAACAGCGAACAGCGGGTGCTGGCCGTTATCGTCGGCGGTCGTATAGAGCGTCTTGCCGTCGCTGGAAATCTGCAGGCCGCCGGCGGAACGATCCCAGTTCGGGGCCACTTCGCGTTTCTGGCCGGTGGCCAGATCGAGCGCCATGATGCCGAAGCGATCCGATTCCGACACGGGCGTCTTCATCGCGAGGTAGTACAGCGTCTTGCCGTCTGGCGACGGAACCGGAGCAGCATCCCACGCCAGGTTGGCGGCAGTGAGATTGCGCGGCGCGGCCGAGCCATCGGCCGGCACGCTATAGACATCGAAGTTGGTCGACCACGGCTCGCTCTTGCCGGCGATACGGGCGTCGAAATACACCGTCTTGCCATCCGGCGAGAAGCTGAACTCGCCCTCGTCGCCAAACGGCTTGCTCGGCACGTCGCCGTCGATGCCCCGGGTCAGCAGTACCGGCTGCTCGTTGGCGTTGTCCAGGTCGGTGATGAACAGCTGCGCGCGACGGCCGTCGGCCCAGGTATCCCAGTGACGGACGAATAGCTTGTCGTAGACTGTGCCCGACGCCTTGTCGGCGGCACGGCCGCCCAGACGCTCCTTGGTGCAGGCCAAATCGGCACAGTCGGTAAACACACCGAGCGTGAGCAGTGCCTTCTTGCCGTCCGGCGACAGCTTGTAACCATCGACGTCGATCGGCACATGGGTGACCTGTACGGCCTGCGCATCAGTGGCCTTGCCCAGCGGGTGGCGCCACAGCTGCGCCACGCCATCCTTCGGCGCCACGTAATAGATCGCGCTGCCATCCGGCGCCCAGCGCGGCGACGAAGCATTGTCGACCAGCTTGACCGGCGGGCTATTGTTTTCGAGGTCGAGCAGGTAGATCGAGGTGACGCCCTTGTTGGCCGCATAGTCGGTGGCGCGCACGGTATAAAGCGCCAAGCGGCCATCCGGCGACAGCTGCGGATCGCCAACGCGGTCCATCATCACCAGATCGCGGATATTGAATGGGTGCGGGCCATGGCTCTCGACCTCGGCCGCCATGGCGGAAGTGCCGGCCAACGCGAGCGCCAGCGCGAAAAACAAGGGTTTCATCGAGGGTTTCCCTGGGTGTCACGAAAACCTTGACGGTAAGTGGCGGCGAGGCGGAGCGCAAGCGCGCTTCTTGGCCTTGACTCCTGCCCCTGCTCGCAGGGGGGCTAGGAGCGGGCAAGCTCCTCTGCCAGCCCGACTTCCCCGCTTCCCTCCGCGCCGCGAAAAGGGACTCCTTTCGGTGCAGGTGAGAGAGAAAAGGCGCCGCCCTGCTCGGCCCCGCTTTGTGCCCAGCCGACGCACCGCATGACGAACACCATCGCGATCGCCACCAGATTGGTCATTCGGACAAACACGTCGAGTTGATTGGCCACCCGAAGTGCCTGTATGCCTGCTTCTTCACCGAGATGCAGGAGCGCTTCTCGCTCTAAGGCATGAAGGCGCTGCTGGCGATTTACCTGATGATGAAGCGATGGATGAAAGGGCTTTAGTAGCCGGGACGCGTGATATGCATCACGGATTGTGGCAAAGGCACGCCGGATCGCAATCTTTTGCGCATTGATACACTCTCTTGGTACAGAACCTGCTCTCTCCTCCCCGACAAACTCAGGGGGAGTCTGCCGTGTCCCGCCCGCATTCAAGCGCCGGCTTTACGCTTATCGAATTGATGATCGTTGTGGCGATCATCGCCATCCTCGCTGCTATCGCCCTTCCGCAATACCAAACGTATGTGGCGCGGTCGCAAACGACGGCCGGGCTGGCTGAGATCAGCCCTGGGCGCACAGCTTACGAAACTCTGGTCAACCAGGGCGTCACGAACGGCGGCACTTTTGCCAATGTCGACAATTTGGGCCTTCAGGCAAGCACGCCGCGCTGCAGCCAAATCACGTCGACGGTGACGCCCATTGGAGCGGGCAGCATTAAGTGCAAGTTGGCAGGAAATACGGCTATCCAAGGACGCACCATCGAACTGGATCGCAGTCCATCAGGCGCGTGGTCCTGCTCGTCGACCGTTGCCCCGGAATACCTCCCAGCCAGCTGCCTCTAAGGCGAAAGAGAGGTCGCAAGGTGACCAAAAACGTCACGACGTGACCATGAATGTCCTCCAGGCGACTCAGTTCCCCAACTCAGCGGGATCGGCTACTCAATACCAGCAAGACAATTACCCGCCCGGCTTGTTGCTTAGTGCCAACACCTGCACAATCCAGCCACCTGCCCACGGGCAGGGACCTGCCGGAAGCAGTGGTGGCATACAAGATGCTGCTATCTGCCACGAGTTTCCTGGTCGTTCCACGGTAATTGTGGGGGACCGGATCCGCCTAGGGGGTACGGGACCGGGGCTCAGGGGCACAATCCAAGGTTAGCTAACCAAAACAGAGGAACCACCATGAAGAACGTACAGAAGGGCTTTACCCTGATCGAACTGATGATCGTGGTTGCGATCATCGCGATCCTGGCCGCTATCGCCATTCCGCAGTACCAGACCTATGTGATCCGCTCGCAGGTCACGCGTGTGATCGGTGAGGCCGGTGACCTGAAGGTGGCTGTGGAAGATTGCATCAATAACGGTGCCACTACTTTTGGCACTCCGGCCAGTTGCGTCGACACCAGCACGTCGTCGGACCTTCAGGCTGCCCCGGGGCATCCGGTGGTCACCGGCTGGACCGCGAACCCCATCATCACGGCTACTTTTGGCCAGCACGCAAATGCCAAGTTGATTGCCACTACCGGGACGGTCGTCTGGACCCGCACCCAGAGCGGCTCCTGGGTCTGCACCACGCCGGCCGTGCCGGTGGCGTATGCTCCGGCCAGCTGCCCGCAGTAATAGCGGCAATCGGCTGCACTGGGCTCAAGCCTGCAACTTGCCAAGGGCCGCCGTATGGCGGCCCTTGTCTTTTATATCCACTGCCGATCACCTGCCCGGCGAAGATCCCCATCCATGACCTCTGCATCCTGTGCGTCCTTGCGTCGTATCCTGCCAGCGCTGGGCCTGCTGGCCCTAGTCGCGCTGGCGTTCTGGCCGGCGCTCCATGGTGGATTCATCTTCGACGACTACCCCATCTTTGCTGAGAACCCCGCGATTCGTGTTACCAGCTGGCACTGGCATGAATGGCAGCGGGTCCTGACGTGGTCGCACATCAACATCGAACGGCCGATAGCGATGTTGAGCTATGCCGTTAACTTCGCGCTGGGCGGGAGCACCTGGGGCTTCAAGGCCACCAACCTTGCGCTTCATCTATTCAATACTGTTCTCTTGACGCTATTAACGCGCCGCCTGCTGCTCGCTGGCTGGGCGTCTGCGAACAACACCGATGCGGAGCGCCAGCATCGCGTCACAGGTTACTGGGCCATTGGCATCGCAACGCTATGGGCCGTCCATCCGCTGCAAGTTTCCGCCGTTATGTACGTGGTGCAGCGCATGGAGTTGCTGGGTTTCGCATTCGTACTCCTGGCGCTGCTTGCGTATTGGCGTGCGCGCCAACAGCAAATGGAAGGACAACGCGCCTGGCCATGGCTCGCCTTATGCGGCGCTCTAACGTTGATCGGCTACTACGCCAAGGAAACCGCCGTACTGGTGCCTGGCTACACCCTGCTGCTGGAGCTGACGCTGCTGCACTTTGCCGCGAACAAGCCCAGTACCCGGCGCGCCTGGAAAATCGCGTACGTCGCCGGAGGCTCGCTGGCCGCTCTGATCTTTGCGTTCTATCTGCTCCCGCACTACACCACGCAAACGGCCTATGCAGCTCGCAACTACAACGCATGGCAGCGCGAACTGACTCAGCTGCGCGCGCTCCCGCTGTACCTTGGCTGGATCCTGTTACCCCTGCCAAGCCTGCTGCATTTTTATTATGACAACTACCCCGCTTCGCGGGATCTGCTACACCCAATCACGACGCTGTATGGCGGCCTGCTGCTGCTCGGCCTTGCCGTTATCTCTGTGGCATTGCGTCGACGCAGACCGCTGCTTGCACTCGGCATCGCCTGGTTCTTTGTGGCTCACAGCCTGACCAGCGCCCCGCTTCCGCTGGAGCTGGTATTCGAGCATCGCAATTACCCCGCGCTCTTCGGCGTCTTGCTGGCCCTGGCTGATCTAATGTGGCTCGCTACGCGCCGCATGGACCAGCGCGTTGTCGTGTTGATTGCAGGCATCCTCCTTGTGAACATCGGCTTGCTGACCTTTGTCCGCTCTTCGATTTGGGGGGATCGTTTGCTGCTGCCGCAAACACTCGCCGACGACAATCCGGGCTCCGCGCGCGCCGCCTATGATCTGGCCCGGCGCTACATGTTCATGGCACACAACAATCCCGATACCCCACTTTACTCACTCGCCATCAAGGAACTGAAGCGAGCGACCACCTTGCCCAGCGCTACGCCCATGGCGGAAGAGGCACTGCTGCTCGTGAATGCCGATCACCACGACCAACGAGACGTCGTGGCGCTATGGAGCAGCTTCCTGGATAAACTGCAGAACCGTCCATTAGGTCCCGATGCGTATCTCGTGTTAGACAAGCTGACGACCGAGCGTCTCAACGGAAAAACGGATATCGACGCACAGCAACTGGCACGCGCCTATGAGATCACGATCAAGCGCAACCCCACGAGAACCACTCTTCACTCGTCGTACGCCGAACTCGCCGGCGCTGTATTGCACGACCCGACTCTAGCTATTCAGCAGTGGCAACAAGCGCTGCGGTTTGAGAAGGATGTGGCTGGTTACTCCAAACAGCTCGCTGGCTATCTCTTGGAAAACCACCGGGAGCAGGAGGCGCTGGCGGTTATCGCCGAGGCCTGGCAGTTGCAGCCGGTACTACGTAACGATCCAACTTTGATGGCCATGCAGAGCGACGCTGAAAAGATGCAGTCCCATGGGGCGGCCGCGGCGCCACAGCAGCAAAGCCAAGGCTTAACGGACGGGCTGCGTTAGAGAAGGTCAGAACAAGTCGTCTTTCCGGCGGTTCTAACAGCTGAATGACGGGTCAAACTGGAGGCGCTTCATTTAAGCAAAGCGGGTCACCCTGTGTTTTCGGCGCCTTAAACGGCAATGGATCCCAGCTTGACCAGCCATTCGGCTGTTGAGAGCCGCTGAGATGACGGTAATGAAGTTCCTCTGACAACCTTTGGGAATACCCAGCCGCCATCCATCCGCAAGAGGTCGACGAGCACCCACGCTCCAGCCACCGCACGCAGCCCTATCTGAATCCATCCTTGCACCGAAGCTGCCCGAACTTGCGGCTAGACCAAGCCACCGAACGCGGTAAGCTGCCGCCATCTTATTCGATACCGATTCGATACCTTGGCGCCCGATTCCTCCTCGTCCCGCTGGGGCTGGTGCTTGCTCGCGCTGGTCCTTCTCGTTACCACCCTGGTCTATTGGCTGGGCCTTCATGGCGGCTGGCTGTTTGACGACTACCCGAACATCGTCGACAACAAAGGCGTCCAGCCTGAGGAGGCCAACGCCTCCTCGTTGATCAACGCCGCGTTTTCTTCGCCGTCTAGTGAGTTCAAGCGGCCAATCGCCTCGTTGAGCTTTGCGGCCAATTTCCTGCTGAGCGGCCTCGATCCTTTCTGGATGAAGCTGACGAATCTGCTCATCCACCTGATCAATGGCGTGCTGGTGTTCGTGCTGATCCGAGCGTTGTTGCAGTGCACAGGGCGCACGTCAGGGTTTGCAAATCCCCTGCGAAAGCAGTCCTCAACGGATACGCCAGCAGATCAAGACAACACTGAACCTAACTCGCGACCCACAATGCTGGCGCTGTGGATAACAGCGGCCTGGCTGTTGCTGCCGATCAATCTCACGGCAGTCCTTTATGTCGTGCAGCGCATGGAGAGCCTGGCCAACCTTTTTATCCTGCTGGGGCTGATCGGCTACGTCCAAGGCCGGCGCCGCATGCTTGGCGGCACGGATGGACAGTTGTTCTCTCGGGGATTCCTGCTATGTCTGGCAAGCCTCACGCTACCGACAGCCATTGGTACCATGGCCAAGGAAACGGCGGTGATGCTGCCGCTTTATGCCCTATTGGTGGAATGGTGCTTATTCGACTTCCGCGGCCCCGCGAGCGACTCGACATCTGGGCGCACCGGTGTGAAGGACCGCCGCCTCGTCACGATGTTCCTCATGATTCTGGTTTTGCCTTTATTGATTGGCCTTGGCTATTTGTTGCCGGGCCTGCTGCAGCCGAAGGCATGGTCGACCCGAGACTTCACCATGACAACGCGACTGCTAAGTGAAGCGCGCGTGGTGGTCGACTATATCCGCTGGACTATTTTCCCCACGGCACGTGGGCTGTCGTTCTATCACGACGACTTTGACGTATCGGATGGGCTGCTGACGCCGTGGACCACCATCGCGAGCATCGCCTGCCTGGTCGGCTTGAGCGTTGCTGCGATCTGGCTTCGTCGTCGACGCCCTCTTGCCGCCTTGGGAATTGCGCTCTTTCTCGCCAGCCATCTTTTGACGGGCACGATCCTGCCGCTGGAACTGATCTACGAACACCGCAATTACTTCGCCAGCCTCGGCCTCCTGCTCGCCGTCCTGCCCAGCATTGTTCCGCGCTCGATGACGCTTTCAGGATCGGGCGCCACCGTCGCCGGCAGCCCGGATGCCTTAGAACGGCGACACCTTGTAGGGCGACTCCGTCACGGGCTTTCTCTGTTGCCGTTGTTGCTGCTGATGGGCTGGTGGTTGTGGCTGACGACCATGACGGCTTACGCCTGGGGAGACCCGCTGCGCCTAGCCAGGGAACTGGCGACTCGAGCACCGGAATCGCCTCGCGCCCAATATGAGCTCGGCCGAACCTACATTATCTATTCGCGCTACGACCCCAACTCCGAATTCACGCGCCTTGCCTATGCGCCATTGGAACAAGCGGCCAGCCTCCCCAAGTCATCCATCCTTCCGCAGCAGGCGCTGATCTTTATGAATGCAAGGATGCATTTGCCCATCAAGGACACGTGGTGGGACAGCATGATCGCCAAATTAAGATCACGAAAACCTGGTGTGCAGGACGAAAGTTCGCTGATTGCCCTGGTGCATTGCATGCATGAAGCCCAGTGTGACCTGCCCAAGTCGCGTATGAGTGCGGCATTTCAGGCGGCGATATCTCATCCGGACCCGAGTGCGCGCATTCTTGCAGCCTATGGTGAGTTTGCCTGGAACGAGCTTTCCGATGCTGGCTTGGGCGAAAAAATGATGACAGCGGCAACCAAGGTCGCTCCCAGCGAAGCGGCCTACAGGATTACGCTGTTTCACATGTACGTTTCGGAAAAGAAGTTTGACGAGGCCAGACGGCAGCTGGGCAACTTGCAGGATCTCAATATGGGCGGCTATCTGGACAAGGAGCTTGCCGGGCTCCGGGATCTGTTACCGTCTTCCGACAACTCCAACTGACTGCACACGATGGGGCAACTCGCTCGCCAAAGCCTGCAAACCTCGGCCCTGCTCGCCCTGCGCGTCGCCACCCAGACAGCGATGCTGATCCTGCTCACTCGTCTGCTTCCACCCACCATCTATGGCAACCTGACCGCCGCGATGGCGCTGGCCGTTGTTATGGGCCTGCTCCCCAGTCTTGGCTCAGGTTACGTGATGCTTTCGGCCACGGCGCGCAAGGGTGATGCGGCATCGGATATCTGGCGCTATGCATGGCCACTCACGCTTTTGCTCGGCTGCGCGCTTTTGCTGGTCTATC
Organism: Dyella humicola; assembly: GCF_026283945.1. Taxonomy (NCBI): domain Bacteria; kingdom Pseudomonadati; phylum Pseudomonadota; class Gammaproteobacteria; order Lysobacterales; family Rhodanobacteraceae; genus Dyella; species Dyella humicola. The sequence goes on along the minus strand of NZ_JAPDPC010000001.1, from coordinate 1,096,286 downwards.
TCCTGTGCGGTGGCCTGATAACGGACCGTGGTCTGCTGTCTTTGAACACGCTCTGGTGGATAGGCGCCACTGAACTTCTGATTACGCCCTTCATCACCCTGCTTAGCTTCACCTTGCAAGCGAGTGAGCGCGTCCCCCTCAGCCAGTTCGTGCAGTGGCTTCCGCTGGGACTGCGCCTGCTTGCCATCGCACCATGCTTTGCGGTCGACGACGAGGATCGCCTCGCCACCTACGCGATCCTACAGTTCGCGACATCCGTCGTTAGCCTAGTGATCAGTTATCACTTAACGCGACGCTATGTGCGTCTTCACTGGGACCCGCGCATCGCCACGGCGGACGAGCTGAAGACCGGCGCATCCTATGCGGCAATGCAACTGGTCGCCGCCAATCCGACCGAGTTGGACAAGGCCATCGCCGTGCGCGCTGTAGGTGCCCATGATGCAGGCATCTATGCGGCAACATCACGGATCATGGGAGCCATGGTGACGCCGGTCATTGCGCTGCTGCTGTCGGCCCAGCCACGACTCTTCAGACATGCGCACAAGCCAGACAAGCAAGGTAAAAGGCTGATTGGACTGATCGCCCTGCTGGCCTTCGGCTGGGGCATATTCAGCAGCGTCGCATTGGCTGTCTGCAGCCCTTTACTACCCGTCATTCTCGGGCCTACCTACGCCGCTACAGCCCGCCTTCTGCCCTGGGTGGCGATTACCGCCCCTTTCCTTGCGCTAAGGCTGTCGGCCGGAACCGTGCTGGTCGCCCTCGGGCACCCGCGCGAGCGCATCGCCTTTGAAATCGCCGGCGTACTTCTGCTTGCGTCAGGCATGGTTGTCTTGCCCCACTTCCTTGGCGTGGGAGGGCTGATTGCCGCCGTCATCATGGCGGAGGCGGTGATGGCAGCATCCGGCTGGTGGCTCGTGCGCAAGCACAATGCCTGACGTCTGCGTTTGCATTCGGCAGCAAAGCTACCGAATGCGCAGCAAGGGCCGTTAATTCAAGCCACTTTGCGCCGATAAACGAGAAAGACGGTCGGGATGCCTCGATTGAATGCTACCGGTGCGGGCAACGCTTCCTCGACTTCCTTCATGCGCTCGAACTCCGGATGCAACCGCGCGATGTCTTCGCTGACTGCGCGATGGCGTACATGGCGGAAATTGCGCCCGGAGACAAGCACATTACTGGAATAGACGATGACAAAGCGCTTGCCTGCTGAAAAGAGGCTTCGCAAGTGTTCGTGGTAGGTCGCGTCCTCCACCAGGTGGTAGATGACGTCGAGCGACAGCGCCAAGTCAGCCGACTCGCCATGGTAGTCAGTCAATACCTGGAACCGTTTGGAGAGGTCACCATTAAAGCGCTTGCGACATTGCTCGATGGCTTCTGAGCTGACATCGATGCCCAGATAGCTCGGGTACTTGGCGAGCTCCAGCTGCCGACCATCACCGCAGCCCAGCTCGATGAGGCTTTCAACGCCCTGAGCCGCCACGAAATCATTCAGGATCTTTGCCTTGTAATGGGCGGCAGGCCCTTCCGATCCAACACCGGAGTCCCCGCCCAAACGATAACGCTGGGTCCAGTAGTGGCGTGATCCCCCGAAGGAGAAAAGAGGTGCCCAGCGGGCCCATGCCTTGGTGAAGTTATTGGACATCGGTCAACAGTCTCAGGATTTTGGGCAGGGAGGGCTTGGGGCACGTCGTCATCAGATACGCACGCTCGCTAACGCCGTAGCCGATAGATCAAGGTTGGCATGATGGGCAGGAGACGTGACAGCAACGGATCGGGCAAGTCGGCAATGGCCCGAACTGCGGGAGCCGCGGAATTCTCCAGCGTAAGGATCACCCGCAGCGCCTGCAAACAGATGTTTTCAAAGCCAAGGGCTGCCGCCGTAAGCAATCGCTCTACACCGCGCATGGTCAGCGGTTCGCAATCATAGACACCACCCGCCTTGAAACACCTGAGATAACGGGACCGCCATCGTTTGGGCAGCCAACTCAGGAATGGCACGCGGTAGTGCGGCTCGACCACCATCCAGCGGTTAGGTACAGCCAGGTAACCTCTGCCGCCCGGCTTCAATACTCGCCTAAGTTCGCGAAGGTGCAGTAGCTGACTGGACTCGTCGCCGACGTGCTCGATCACATGATTGCTGATCACCACATCGAAAGTTTCATCAGCGAATGGCAACAAGCAGCCCTCGATCAATTGGAAGTCGTATCCATCTTTCAATTGCCGATTGTCGATCACATCGACTGCTGAAACGCTCCACTGTCGGGAGGTGCTGTGGGCGAAATAATGAGCTATGCCGCCACTGCCTGTGCCTACTTCAAGCAAGCTGCCACGGGAGCGCTCCTCATCCAGGCCAAGAAGCACTTCAATCTTGCGCGCCTTGAGTGCCCGCAGCGGCATATTCGTATCGACATGAGGCTGTCGCTCGATGGGATGGCTCATGCGCTTCGCGAACCCTCTATGGTCAGGCTACTGAAGAGCTCCGCGTAGCCTTTCGCCACCGACGTCCAGGAAAATCGTTCGTAAATGCTTGCACGCAAGGCGACCGCCTGCTGCCTTGCCGACTCAGGATCATCCAGGACTCGGATGATGGCCTTGGCGAGGGCCGGGCTATCACGCTGGGGAACGATGCATTCCTGCACATCGCCGATCAGGTCGTGAACTGCGGGTACGTCGCCCACGATGACTGGACACTGGCAACCGATGGCCTCCGCAACGACCAACCCCAAACCTTCCTGATCGCCTCCTGACGCCTGGACAAACGGCGCCACAAAGGCCGTCGCGGACCTGTAGTAGCCCGGAAGATCCGACTGGGGAACGGCTCCGACAAATCGCACTGATGAATCAAGACCAAGATGTTTTACTCGGTCCTTCAAACGATCACCTTCAGGCCCAAAACCCACAATGTCCAGGCGTGCGCCGGGGTGGCTGGCAACAATCTCAGGCATTGCCTCGATGAGGTAGATCAGCCCCTTCTTCTCTACCAGGCGCCCCACGAACAGGAGGGTATGGGTCGACCCGAGGTCTTGCGTAGACACGCCGAATCGCTCATCCATATCCACGCCCATGGGCATGGTAAGCACCTGCGTGCCAGGGCACTCGCTTTGCAACCGTTGTCGCATCGCATCGCTTACCACGGTCACCGCCGCTGCGCGCTCCACCACTTTGGCACGCAGCCACTTGAACAGCTTGCCTTGCAGGGCAAACAGATCCGCACCATGTGACGTGACCACAAACGGCGTCACGCCAGCCCACGCCCCAATGACCCCCTGCGGGATAAGCCAGTGCGCGTGAACGACATCGGGTCGCCACCTGAGCTTCAACTTGAACAACGCAATCCATTGGCACGTGATGAAAGAGGGCACCAGGAGCCATTTCCAAGGATGCTGCCTGAGATTGGCGAGAATGCCTCCATCGTTGACCAGCGTCGCCCAACGGCCAGGCGCATAGCGGTACCGCAGCACCCGGACCCGTTCAAGACACTCCTCGCGGGCGGCGTTTGCTGCGCGTGGGCACAGGACCGTGACGTCGAACCGATCAGTGAGTCGCTTGGCCAGCTCGTGCACAAATCCAGGCTCTGGATCATCTGCCCACCGAGGATACGTCGAAGTCACAACGAGTAGCTTGGGCCGGCGCGCAGCAGCCTCGCCTCCGGATATGTCTCCCGGAGATCCGCCAACGCTCGTGCCCAACGAGTTCTGGGACTGGCTCGTCACAACGGACACGCGCTTTCAGCAACCAATTCACACCTTGGCGACTGCGAACTAGTCATCACGTCGATAAGTCAGCGCTGTGATCTGTTCGGATACCAGACCGATGAGAAAGACGATAACCGCCGCACTCCACATCAATGTGCTCATATTAGTGAGGCGCCCATACTGAATGAGCGTCCGCGCGTAATTGGCACATCCCAGCATGAAGAAGACCACACTGGCCGGCACAAACAGCTTTAGCGGCGAATACAGTGTCGCGATCTTGAAAATGATCAGCAAGAAGCGAATACCGTCGCGCAATGGCTTGATATGACTCTTGCCCACTCGCTGCGCCGCCTTGATCGGCACATAGGCCACCGGGTAAGCGCTGCGAAAAAACGCCATGGTGCTGGTTGTAGGGTAAGAAAAACCGTTGGGAAGCAAGTGCAGGAATTCACGAAACCGGCTCGAGCGCACAGCGCGAAATCCCGAGGTCAGATCGGCGACGACGTGGCCAGTCATTCGGCTGGCGAGCCAGTTATAGACCGTGTTGGCAATACCCCGTCCTACCCCCGCCTGGCTCTCCCAGTCGCGCGCACCGACCACCATATCGAAGCCCTGATCCAGTCTCTCCAGCAAGCGCGCGATATCGGCAGGATCATGCTGGCCATCACCGTCCATGAAAACGAGGATCTCGCCGTTGGCCGCGCGGGCCCCACGCTTGATGGCTGCGCCATTGCCCATGGAATAGGGCGAAGACAGGCACTGAACATCATTGCTCTTGCAAACATCGCGCGTATCGTCGGCGGAACCGTCGTCGACCACGATGATTTCTGCTTCAGGCTGGATAGCACGTAGACGAGGAAGCAAAGCCTTCAGGGCCGCCCCTTCGTTCTTGGCGGGCAGGATGATGCTGAGACGGTTCAAAAGAGATCCCCCGGACGTAAGGCGGCATGATAACCCGGGTAAACCCATGCGGCTGTGGTGGAATTGACGTTTAAGTGCGCGCGGGCGTCGCGAAAGATCTAGCGAGACACCGCACCGTCACTACCCGGCCCTCAAGGCGCACAGGGACTATGGTCCGGGTGCTAAAAGCGATTCCCACTTCGACGGCGGATCGACCTCCTGGGTCAACGCGGTGGCGAGGGCCCCGCGAGGCGGCTCAAGGTCGTTCGCCGCGTTATCAACGACAAAGTCGCGGCACTGGGCCGAGCCGCCGCCATTTGGGGAGCACGGACTGCTCGCTGGCCGGCGAAATCCCATTCGAATCGGGCCGCTTCTGGCCCGACGGCCGGCCCACCTAAGCGAACCCAGCCCCCGCTCCACGCCGGCCACCTCAGCCTTTTCGGTACGCGGGGTGCCAAATATCAAAAAAAGCGGGCGCTGGGGATGGGTTGTCGGCCCGATACTTCGAACGTGTATGGTGAAACCAGCCTTCATGCTCCAAGCCTAAGCAAAATCCTTGTCTTTTAGGCTGCGCGGCACGCCTGATGCATGCCATACCTACAGGCGCCGGCCTGGCGGCGATATGTGCGCACCGTCACCCCGGATGCCATCAACCTCTCACGGCGAGTGACCTACCCGCCCAACTGGGGTAAATTCCCACTCAATCAGGGGGCTGAGTCAGTATTGCTATGTCAACGCTAATGCAACCGTCGCTCGCAGGCCTCTCCGGCATGGCGCGCAGGCTGGTATCGGAAGATGTGCTGCCTGAAGCCGACGTGCGCAAGGCAGTGGCTGACTCGCTCCAGCACAAGACCGCCTTCGCCGCCTGGCTGCTGGACCATAGCCTGGTCGACAGCGCCCGCCTCACCCGCATCGCTTCCGACGAGTTCGGCATGCCGATGATGGACGTGAGCACCCTGGTGCCGGCCAATATGCCCTTGAACCTGATCAGCGAGGCGCTGATCAACAAGCATCATGCCTTGCCCCTGTTCAAGCGTGGCAAGCGGCTGTTCGTGGGCATCGCCGACCCCATGCAGTCGCATGCGCTGGACGAGATCAAGTTCCACTCCAATTGCATGGTGGAACCGATCCTGGTGGAGCGCGGGCAACTGCTGCGCACCATCGAGACCGTGCTCAACGCGATGAGCAATAGCGTGCCCGACATGGGCGGCGGCGATCTTGACGACATGGCGCTGGAAGGCGGCGACGACGAGGCCGAATCCACCGGCATCGACGCCAACGCGAACGATGACGCGCCGGTGGTCAAGTTCGTCAACAAGATCCTGGTGGACGCGATCAAACGCGGCGCCTCGGATATCCACTTCGAGCCGTTCGAAACCCAGTACCGCGTGCGCCTGCGCATGGACGGCATGCTGCGCGCCGTGGCCAGCCCGCCGATGAAGCTGGCCTCGCGGATCTCTTCGCGCATCAAGGTCATGGCCGGCCTGGACATCGCCGAGCGGCGTGTACCGCAAGACGGACGCATCAAGCTCAACCTGTCCAAGAGTCGCGCCGTCGATTTCCGCGTCAGCACTCTGCCGACGCTGTTCGGCGAGAAAATCGTGATGCGTATCCTGGATGGCTCGGCTGCGAAGCTCGGCATCGATGTGCTGGGTTACGAGGACGTCCAGAAACAGCTCTATCTGGATGCCATCCATAAGCCCTATGGCATGGTGCTGGTCACCGGCCCTACCGGCTCGGGCAAGACCGTGTCCCTGTATACGGCGCTGAATATCCTCAACACCACCGAGCGCAACATCTCCACAGTCGAGGATCCGGTGGAAATCCGCGTCGAGGGCATCAATCAGGTCCAACAGAACGTCAAGCGCGGCATGACCTTCGCGGCTGCACTGCGCTCGTTCCTGCGCCAGGACCCGGACGTGATCATGGTCGGCGAAATTCGTGACCTGGAAACCGCCGAAATCGCCATCAAGGCAGCACAGACCGGCCATATGGTGCTGTCCACCCTGCATACTAACGACGCTCCGCAGACCATTTCGCGCCTGATGAACATGGGTATTCCGCCCTATAGCATCACCTCGTCGGTGACCCTGGTCATTGCCCAGCGACTGGCGCGCCGCCTGCACGACTGCAAGAAGCCCATGGACCTACCGCCCCAGGCATTACTGGCTGCCGGATTCACCCAGGAAGACATTGACGCCGGCCTGACCCTTTACGAAGCCGTTGGCTGCGACATCTGCAACGAAGGCTATAAAGGGCGCGTAGGCCTCTACCAGGTGATGCCCATGGCGGAAGAGATCCAAAAGATCATTTTGCAGGGGGGCAACGCGCTGCAGATCGCCGAGGCGGCCCGGAAGGCTGGTGTGAACGACTTGCGTGCTTCAGCCCTGTTGAAGGCGAAGAAGGGCGTGACCAGCCTCGCTGAGATCGACCGCGTCACCAAGGATTGAGTTTTGGCGAGGCCAAATAGGGTCATATGTCGCACTAAAGGTGCGTCCGGTGCCACGAATTGTTCCAGGCAAATGGCTTAAGCTGAAAAGAATCAGGCTGTCGTCTTGTTAAGGCGACCCGACCGTACCAGCAGGGGGAATCACAATGGCCACGGCCACCGCCGCTACCAAGAATGCCGGTTCGCTGGGCGCCCAGCGCGCCGTGATCAGCAAGCTGACCATGTACGACTGGATCGCGCTGGACAAGCGCGGCAAACGCATGAAAGGCGAGATGTCGTCGAAGAATGCGTCGCTCGTCAAAGCCGAATTGCGCCGTCAGGGCATGAATCCGCAAACGGTGCGCGAGCGCGGCAAGCCGCTGTTCGGTGCCAGTGGCAGCACGGTCAAGCCACGTGACGTGGCCATCTTCAGCCGCCAGATCGCCACCATGATGGCGTCGGGCGTGCCGATGGTGCAGTCCTTCGAGATCATCGCCGACGGTCAGAAGAATGTTCGCTTCAAAAACATCCTGACCGATGTGAAGCAAGGCATCGAAGGCGGCTCAGCCCTGCACGAGGCGCTGGCGAAATATCCCGTCCAGTTCGATGAGCTCTACCGCAACCTGGTCCATGCCGGCGAAGCGTCTGGTGTGCTGGACACCGTGCTCGACACCGTGGCGACCTATAAGGAGCGCACGGAGGCCATCAAGGCCAAGATCAAGAAAGCGCTGTTCTATCCCGTAATGGTGCTGGCCGTGGCGCTGCTGGTCTGTACCATCATGTTGCTGTTCGTGGTTCCCGTCTTTGCACAGACCTTCAAAGACGCCGGCGCTGACTTGCCCGCGCCGACCCTGGTCGTGGTCAAGGCCTCGGAGTTCATGAAGTCCTATTGGTGGGCACTTCTTCTCAGCATCGTTGGCGGCATCACCGCCATCGTCATGGCCAAGAATCGCTCGACGAAGTTCGCCCACTTTCTTGATCGCGTGATGCTAAAGCTGCCGGTCATGGGCAACATCCTTCGCCAGTCGGCGATTGCCCGTTTCGCTCGCACATTGGGTGTCACCTTCCGCGCCGGCGTGCCGCTGGTGGAAGCCATGGATGCCGTGGCCGGCGCCACCGGCAGCATCGTGTATGGCAATGCCGTCAGGCAGATGCGAGACGATGTCGCGGTAGGTCACCAGTTGCAGCTGGCGATGCGCCAGACCGGCGTGTTCCCCAACATGGTGGTGCAGATGACCGCCATCGGCGAAGAATCCGGCGCCCTCGACCACATGCTGTTCAAGGTGGCCGAGTTCTACGAGGAAGAGGTAAACAACGCAGTCGACACGCTCTCCACCCTGCTCGAACCGCTGATCATGGTGATCCTGGGTGGCCTGGTCGGTGGCATGGTGGTGGCGCTTTACCTGCCCATCTTCAAGCTCGCAGGCACGGTGTAATCTGCTGTTCTCCAAGCCCCTCTCCCACTGGGAGGGGGGCTTTTTTATAGCCTTTGGAATTGCGCATGCTCGAACTTCCTCTATGGGCCTGGATCCTCACCAGCGGCGTGCTCGGCCTTCTGGTCGGTAGCTTTCTCAACGTCGTGATCCTGCGCCTGCCGGAACGCATGAAGGCCGAGTGGCGGCTGGATGCGCTCGACACGCTTGGGGTCGAGTCCGAGGACAAGCCGTTGCCTCCAGGTATCGTGCGGGAACCATCGCACTGCCCGCACTGCCTTCACCGGCTCTCCGCGCTGGACAATATCCCGCTGTTTGGCTGGCTGCTGCTGCGCGGGCGCTGTCGTTACTGCAAGGCCTCCATCTCCATCCAGTACCCGCTGATCGAGCTGCTGAGCGGTGTCCTGAGCGCGGTTATCGTATGGAAGTTCGGTCCCACCTGGCCCGCTCTCGCCGGCCTGGTGTTCACCTGGATGCTGATCGCCTTGGCCGGCATCGACTTCCGCACGCAATATCTCCCCGACCAGCTCAACTATCCCCTGCTGTGGCTGGGCCTGCTGCTCGCCGTGCTGCCGATGTTCGTCACGCCTTCGTCGGCGATTATCGGCGCGGCCATCGGCTATCTGAGCCTGTGGAGCGTGTACTGGCTGTTCAAGCTGCTCACCGGCAAGGAGGGCATGGGTTATGGCGACTTCAAGCTGCTTGCCGCACTGGGTGCCTGGATGGGGCCCAGCGCGCTTTTGCCGGTAATCCTGCTCTCGTCACTGATCGGGGCACTGATCGGCGGTACGCTGATCCTGATGCGCAAGCATGGCCGGGAGATTCCCATGCCATTCGGCCCCTTCATTGCCGCTGCCGGCTGGGTGTGGTTCGTCGCGGGGGACTGGTTGCTGCTCAATTACATGCAGCTGACCGGGCTGCGATGAGTGGCCAGCACCGCAGCTTTGTGGTCGCACTGACCGGGGGCGTTGCCGCCGGCAAGAGCGCCGTATCGCAGCGTTTCGAAACACTGGGCATCCAGGTCTACGATGCTGACGTGGCCGCGCGAGAGGTCATCGCTCCTGGCACCGGCGGACTGCAGGCCGTCATAGATCGCTTCGGTGGCGACGTGCTCGACGCCAGTGGCCAGTTGGACCGCGCCGCCATGCGCAAACGCGTTTTTGGCGACGACGAGGCGCGACGCGCACTTGAGGCCATCATTCACCCGCGCGTCCGCGCCTGGCTACACGAGCACGCCCACGCAGATCGCGGCCCCTACTGCCTGCTGGCGATTCCGTTGCTGGCAGAAAACATGGACCACTACCGCTGGGTGGATCGGGTGCTGGTGGTCGACGCACCCGAGGCGAAACAGCTCGACCGGCTGGTACGACGCGACGGCATCGATGAGGCCTTGGCGCGACGCATGATCGAGCGTCAGGCCAGTCGCACGGAGCGGCTGACGCTGGCCCACGATGTCATCGAAAACCACGGCGACGAAGCGGAGCTGGACCGCGCCGTATCGCAATTGCACACGCGCTACCTGGCCCTGGCTGAAGCCGCGCGTTGATCGCGCCTCACCAGAAACCGCGGATCCCGGCCACGCCCTGCCCTCCCGCCAGTCGCGCCGCCTGACAGTCAGCATCCGTCATGCCGCCGAGCGCATAGACCGGCACGGCAGCGGCTTCGACCATTGACTGGAACGCCGGCCAACCCAGGGGCGTCGCTCCGGGGTGCGTGACCGTCGATGACACGGGCGAGAGCGTCGCGAAATCCGCGAACGGCGAAGCCCGGGCGAGCTCGGCCTCGTCATGGCAGCTGGCGCCAACCAGTTGGCTCCAGGGCAATGGCCGCTCTTCCAGAGAGGAAAGCTGCAAGGCCTTGAGCTGCACGCCAACTCCGTTACCCAGCTCGAGGGCCCCGGCGACGTCACCACTCAAGAGCAGGTGTGCGCCTTGCACTCGCGCCACCGGCAGCACCGCTGCCGCCAGTTCGCGCACTCGCCCCGGTGCCCATAGCGGAAAACGCAGCAAGGCCAGGCGCAGGCCATGCTCCATGGACTCCACCAGGCGACGTCGCCATGCCTCGAAGGCCTCGGGAGGTACGTCAGCGGGCGTGATCGGATAACCCGCCGGCAGTTGCAGTGCCCGCAGGATGGGTCGATCGGCCGGCGACAGCATGGCTGGATCGACGGCCGCGGGATCGCACCATTGCAGCGCCTGCCCTTCCAGCGACATCGGCTCACCGTGCCAGCGGCGCACCATTCGCGCGTCGAGCAGCAACGATCGATCGCCATAGCGCCACGGCACCCGGATCAGTGGCTCACTGACCACGGCCTCGATACCCAGCTCTTCGCGCAATTCGCGGACGAGTCCGACGACCGCGAGCTCGTCCGCATCCAGCTTGCCACCGGGAAATTCCCACAGGCCCGCCAGATGCTTGCCGGGCGGTCGCTGCGCCAGCAATACATGACCGCGGGCATCAAGCAGAACGCCGGCCATCACGTGCATGGCTCGGGTCACCTCGAGGAGGCCATGGGCGAGTGACCTGGATCAGTCGTTGCGAATGTACTCGACCATGTCGAAGTCATAGGCGTGGTCGGCATCTTTCTTGTGATGCACGCGCGAGACCTCGGTCCAGTCGCTGAAATGCACGCCTGGGAAGAACGTATCGGCACCATCGACCGCTGCGTTGACCCAGGTGAGATAGAGGCGCTTGGCCTGCGGCAATGCCGCCGAATACACCTCACCCCCGCCGATCACCATCAGCCCGGTGCCACTGGCACGAGCGAGGCCTTCGGCGAGAGAGCGCACCGTGACCTGGCCCGGAAACGGGGCTTCGTGCTTGCGGCTCAGCACCAGGTTCGTGCGGTCCGGCAGGGCGCGCCCGACGGCGACGGCCGTGTTGTAGCCCATCAGCACATACTTGCCGAGGGTCAGCTCTTTAAACCAGCGCAGGTCGTCCGGCAGGTGCCAGGGGAGCTGCCCTTTGCGGCCGATGGCGAAGTTCTCATCCAGAGCGGCAATCAACGAAATAGCCATGAAAATCCTTGGGTCATCGACGGTTGAAGCAGCCCGCGGCGGCCGGCCGCGGGCGCCGCGGCGACCGATTTTAGCAGGATGCGTTGACGCATCCACAGGTTGTTCGCGCGTTTACACCGCCACCGGTGCCCTGATAGCCGGGTACGGCTCGTAACCGCTGATGGCCACGTCCTCGAAGCGGAAGTCAAACAGCGAGCGCACCTCTGGGTTGAGCTCCAGACGCGGCAAGGGGCGCGGCTCACGCGACAGCTGCAGGCGCGCCTGCTCGAGGTGGTTGTTGTACAGATGCGCATCGCCCAGCGTGTGCACGAAATCGCCCACGCCCAGATCGCACACCTGCGCGATCATGTGGGTCAGCAGCGCATAGCTGGCGATGTTGAAGGGCACGCCCAGGAAAATGTCGCCGGAACGCTGATAAAGCTGACAGCTCAGCTTGCTGTCGGCCACGTAAAACTGGAACAGCGCGTGGCATGGCATCAGCGCCATTTTCGGCAGCTCGCCCACATTCCAGGCGCTCACCACCAGGCGGCGTGAATCGGGATTGCGCTTGATCTCGTCCACCACCCAGCGGATTTGGTCGACCACGCCACCATCGGCCGTCGGCCACGCACGCCATTGCTTGCCGTACACCGGGCCAAGCTCGCCGTTCGCATCGGCCCACTCGTCCCAGATGCTGACCCCGTGCTCCTTCAAATAGGCCGTATTGGTTTCACCGCGCAGAAACCAGATCAGCTCGTGGATGATCGACTTCAGATGCAGCTTCTTGGTGGTGACCAGCGGAAAGCCCTGGGCCAGATCGAAGCGCATCTGGTAGCCGAACACACTGCGTGTACCGGTGCCGGTGCGGTCGCCCTTCTCGGTGCCGTGATCGAACACATGCTGCAGCAAATCCAGATAGGCACGCATGCGCTTACTCCTTGCCCGGCAGCGAAACGGCGTTGCGCCGCAAGGTCGGCGCCTTGCGCGACATCGCGATGAGCACAACGCCAACGATGATCAACGGCAGCGACTGGATCTGCCCCATGGTCAGCCAGCCCCAGGCCAGATAACCGAGCTGCGGATCGGGCACACGCACAAACTCCACCGCAAAGCGGAAGCAACCGTACATCAGCGCGAACAGGCCTGAAATCAGGTAACGCGGCCGGGGTTTCATCGATATTAGGAACAGCACGCTGAACATCGCGACGCCCTCCAGCAGCATCTCGTAGAGCTGTGAGGGGTGGCGCGGCAAACGATCCGGCGCATTCGGAAAAATCATCGCCCAGGTCGCATCCGACGGCTTGCCCCACAGTTCACCATTGATGAAGTTGCCCAGCCGGCCCAAGCCCAGGCCGATCGGCACAATCGGCGCCACGAAGTCGATGGTGTCGAAGAAATGCACGCCGTGGCGACGGGACCACCACCAGCCGGCCGCCAACACCCCCAGCAAGCCACCATGGAAGCTCATGCCGCCGTCCCATACGCGAAACAGCGCCAGCGGATCGGTCCAGATCCAATGGATGTCGGCGTAGAACAGCATGTACCAAACGCGCCCACCGACAATGACGCCCATCATTGCGTAGAACACCAGGTCGCCCACCGCATCGCGCGTTACCGGCAGGTATCCCTTGCCGCGCCGGTACTCAGCCAACATCCAGGCGCCCAGGAAGCCGCAGAGGTACATCAGGCCATACCAGTGGATCTGAATGGGCCCCAGATGAAAGGCAACAGGGTCGAAGGCAACGGTAAAGGGCTGCGTCATGGGCAAACGGGGCGGCGTAAAAGCGCCAGTGTAGCGGGGCCCGCCCTGTAAGGGTGCGTCCTTACCAAGGCTTTCGGGTTGCGACTCTGAAAGCAGATCGTGGGCCCACTGTCGAGGCCCGAGGGTCATGACAAGCCGAAAACTGATAACAAAAATGGCTATCACCTGAACATGACAGCCGTCTTGCACCCACACGTCACTTTGTTTTAACTTCGGGATTACATCGCCCGTCCCCCAAGCACGGCGATGCCGCGGCGCGCAGATCCTTCCCCAGGGTGCTACGCGCCATCCCCATATCCAGCTGCCCAGCGCTCGCGCGCTGGCTGATGGCTATTTTTTGTTCGGAGTTTCAACAATGAAGCAAAAGACACTGCTGGCTACTGCCATCGCTGCAGCGCTCGTACTGCAGACGTGGTCGGTTGCCGCACAGGATGCGTCTTCCAGCGAAGCCAATCAGTCCTCGGCCAAGAGCCTTGAAACGGTCACGGTGACCGGTTCGCGCATTCGCAGCGTGGACGTGGAAACGTCCCAGCCGATCTTCACCATGGACCGCGCCGCCATCCAGGCCACCGGCCTGACCAACGTCAGTGACATCCTGGCTCGCATGCCGTCGGCTGGCACCCCGGACATCACCCCGCAGGACACGCTGTCCTCCGGCGCCGACGTCGGCGGCACCTACGTCAACATCCGTAACCTCGGCTCGCAGCGCACCCTCGTGCTGGTCAATGGCCGTCGCTGGAGCACCAGCCTCAGCGGCCTGACCGACCTGTCGACCATCCCGGTCGCCATGATCGAGCGCATCGACGTCCTGAAGGACGGCGCTTCGTCCATCTACGGCTCCGACGCCATCGGCGGCGTGGTCAACATCATCACCCGCGAGAAGTTCGACGGCGCCGAAGCCAACGTCTACTACGGCCAGAACGGCAAGGGCGACGGCGAGACGCAGAACTATGACTTCACCTGGGGTCACAGCACCGAGAAGAACTCGATCATCGTCGGCGCGTCGTACAAGAATACCGACCCGATGTGGAACAGCGAGCGCGAAGAGACCAGCTACGCCCAGGGTCCGCGTCATCCGACCGCTGGCCTGGGCCTCGGCCCGTGGGGCCGCGTGGTCGATCCGAACACCGGCAACCAGTACGTGATCAATCACGGCGCCACGGACACGGCCAATATCGCCAATTACCACTTGTACGATCCGACCAGCACGGCCGACAAGTACAACACGCAGAGCGACATGACGTTCCGCGCGGGCTCCAAGCTGAAGAACCTGTTCCTGCAGGATCGCTACAAGCTGACCGACAACATCACCCTGCGTGGTGCGGCCACCTACAGCACGCGTGACACCTCGAGCCAGTTGGCGGGTTACCCGTTCCAGACCGGCAACACCGGCCTGACCATCGACCCGAACAACGCCTTCAACCCGTTCCCGGGCAATGAGACCGAGTTCTTCCGCCGCACGGTGGAAATGCCGCGCGTCACTCTGGGCAATTCCAAGCTCGCTCACATCGACCTGGGCGCGGAGGGTTACTTCCAGTTCCTCGGTCATGACTGGAGCTGGGACGCTGGCTACACCTACTCCCAGAACAAGATCCGCCAGATCACCACCGGCAATATCTACCTGCCGAACGCAGCAAAGGCGTTGGGCGCGACGACGACCATCAACGGCCAGGTCGAGTGCGCCAGCGCCGCCGATCGTGCCGCCGGTTGCGTGCCGTGGAACATGCTTGCCGGTCCGGGCGCCACGCCGCAGTCGGTGTGGAACTACATCAGCCACGTCGGCACCAGCCGTCAGACCAGCTCCACTGACGACTACACCGCCAACGTGTCCGGCGGACTGTTCGACCTGCCGGCTGGCACGGTCAACCTCGCCGTAGGCGTCGAGCACCGTGGCGAGAAGGGCAACTTCCGTCCGGACGCCGCCGACTCGGCCGGCCTGACGACCAATCTCGCCAGCGCGCCGACCAGCGGTGCTTACAACACCAATGAAGCCTACCTCGAGCTCGACGTGCCGCTGTTGCGCGACCTGCCGGGTGCGCAGGAATTCGGCATCAACGTCGCCAGCCGCTACTCGCACTACAGCAACTTCGGCAGCACCACCAACAACAAGTACAGCTTCCGCTGGCGTCCGTTCGCGGACCTGCTGGTTCGCGGTACCTACGCTGAAGGCTTCCGTGCACCGACCATCGACGATCTTTACGGTGGTACCGGCCAGAGCTTCGAGACGTTCCTGGATCCGTGCGATTCCAAGTTCGGCGCCGCCGCGACCAACGCGGGCGTCGCGCAGCGTTGCGCAGCCACTGGCGTGCCGGCGAACTATCGCCAGATCGACCAGACCGGCGCCCAGATCACCAGCACCAGCGGTGGTCAGACCCCGGTAGCCTTCTTGTCGGGCTCCAACGCGAACCTGCAGCCGGAGACGTCGATCACCCGTACGCTGGGCCTGGTCTATAGCCCGCACCAGGTGTCCGGCCTGGACTTCACCGTCGACTACTACAACATCTACGTGAAGAACATCATCTCGTCGGTCGACGCGCAGCAGATTCTTAGCTATTGCTACGTGCAGAACGATCCGTCCTTCTGCAATCGTTTCACGCGCGCCAGCAACAACACGTCCAGCCTGGTGACCGGCTCGGTCAACACGCTCAACGAGAGCCTGGCAAACCTGGGCACGCTGAAGACCGAAGGCTACGATTTCGGTATCCACTACCGTCTGCCGGAGACTGCGATCGGTACCTTCCGCATCGCCTCGGACAGCACTTACTTGTCCAAGTACGAGGTCGTTAGCGGCCCGGGTGCCATCCCCCAGAACCCGGTCGGCTTCATGTCCGGTGGCACGAGTGGCGGAACGGGCGAAGACGGTCTGTACCGTCTGCGTTCAAACCTGCAGGTGGATTGGGCCTACAAGGCCTTTGGCGCCAGCTGGACGATCCGCTACTACTCGGGCCTGAAGGACCAGTGCTACACGGCCACGATCGAGTGCAGCTCGCCGGACTACACCAACCCCTGGTGGGGCATGACCGGCATGAGCCAGAAGGGCTCGGTGGCGTTCAACGACGCGCAGTTCCACTACACGGCTCCGTGGAAGGGCACCTTCACGGTCGGTGTGAACAACATCTTCAACAAGAAGGGTCCGTTCTACTACTCCGTCACCACCTCGGGCACCGGCAGCGCGCCGTACAACCCGGCGTTCGACATCGACCGTTTCTGGTACGTGTCGTACAACCAGAAGTTCTAAGCTCGAAAGAGCCGGACTTCCAGATCAGGCGGGCCTTCGGGCCCGCCTTTTTTTTATCGCGAAATCGCCCAGCAACACGTGGGATCAAAGGCCACACCGAGGCGCACCCACAACGGCGAAGCTGACGCGCGACGAGAACCTAGAGAATGACGGGACGATCCGGCAGTTCGTCCGGCTGCGTCTTGTCGTTGCCGGGAAAATGCCGATTGAGCAGCGCATGTGCTTCGGCAATGCCTTCGAGGCAACCCTCGCGCCACGCGCCACGCGCAAAGCATGCACGCATGTGATCGCGTATCCCATCCCACTCGACCTGGGTGACTGCGGCCGCAATGCCACGATCGGCAATGATCACGATACGGTGTTCCGCCATCAGCACGTAGAACAGCACGCCGCTGTTGTGCTCGGTATCCCATACATGCAGCTGGGCGAACACCTGACGGGCCCGCCGATAGGCGTCATGGCCTTCCAGCACAGCCAGTGGCGCAAGCCGCGATTCGATGGCGAAGCAGATTTCACCGCGATGCCCACGCTCGCCATCGGCGATCGCACGAGTCATCTCATTGAGCAGGGTCTTGGGGAAACGATGGCGTAGCTGGAACCAGCCATCGAAAAGGTTCATCAGCAAACGTTGGGTACGCGCCATGTCACCAGCTCCCTGATGAACCACCACCACCGAAACTGCCGCCGCCACCACTGAAGCCACCACCGCCACTTCCACCGCCGAAGCCACCGCCGCCGCCCCAGCCACCAAAGCCGCCACCACCGAACCCGCCCCAGCCGCCGCCGCCAATCGAGCGGCCGGCGCCAGCTGGCAACAGCATCAGCACGCCACCAATCAGTGCGCCCATGATGCCGGCACCCAAGGAGGCGGCGAGCAGCCACAGCAAGCCGCCAATGATCACCGCGCCAAGTGGTGTACGGACCCAGACGGCGGAGCGTCCGAGGACGCCACGCAGGAAGAAGGCGCCGAAGACGCCGATCAGCAGGACATTGCCGAAATTGAAACCATGCCGTTCGCGATTGGCGCTCTCCACCGGCGGCGGCAAGGCCTCACCGTTGACCAGCAGGGTCAAGGCGCCGAGCGCATCGTTGATACCGCCGTAATAGTCGTTGACGCGAAATTTCGGCGCGATGTATTCGCGGATGATACGCGCCGTGGCCGCATCCGGTATCGCCCCTTCCAAGCCGTAGCCGACTTCCATGCGCACGCGGCGGTCGTTCTTGGCCACCAGCAGCAGCAAGCCGTCATCGGTACCCTTGCGCCCGATCTTGTTGGCCTCGGCCACCGCCAATGAAAATTCCGCGATGTCCTGTGGCTGCGTGGACGGCACCATCAGCACGACCAGCTGCGCACCCTTGCTCTTTTCCAGCGCCACCAGCTGGGCATCAAGCTGGTTAACCTGCTCTGCACTCAAGGTGCCGGTGAGATCGGTCACATGCCGGGTGAGCTTGGGGGCCTGGTCTTGGGCATGCAGCCAGACTGGCGACAGCAGCGCTATCGCCAGCACCAGCAACAGGCGCGTCAGGCGCCGTGACATCTCAGTGTGCCGAAGTGGCAGGCGCCGGCGTGCTGCCGCCGAAATCGACCGTCGGTGCCGTGGAGATGGCCTTCTCGTTCTCCACCGTAAAGTTCGGCTTCACCTGGTAGCCGAAGATCTTGGCGGTGAGATTGTTCGGGAACGTGCGGATCATCGAGTTGTAGGTCTGCACCGCCTGCACGTAGCGATTGCGCGCCACAGTGATGCGGTTCTCGGTGCCTTCGAGCTGCGCCTGCAGGTTCTGGAACAAGCCGTCAGCCTTGAGCTGCGGGTAGTTCTCGCTGACCACCATCAGCCGCGACAACGCGCTGGAAAGCTGCCCCTGCGCCTGCTGGAACTGCTGCAATTTCTGCGGGTCGTTGAGCGCATCGGGCGACAGCTGCATGGTGCCGACCCTGGCACGAGCATTGGTCACCTCGGTCAGCACTTTTTCTTCGTGCTGGGCATAGCCTTTCACAGTATTGACCAGGTTGGGCACCAGGTCCGCACGGCGCTGATACTGGTTGATCACCTCGGACCAGGCCGCCTTGACCGCCTCGTCCTGCCGCTGAATGGCGTTGTAGCCGCAACCTGAAAGGCCAGCCACGACCAACAGCAACGCAAGGGTACGAAGAAGTTTCATGAGTCTGCTCCCATCCGGTGGAAGCACCATTGCAGCACCCCACCGCACCCGACGCAACGTGCGCTCCCTTTTGCAGGAGCGCGCCAGTGCGCGACAAACCGGCAGAACTGCCGGTTTGCGCAGCGCTTGCTGCCCGCAGGGCAAGGGCCAGGGATGGCCCGAGTGAAAAGCCTACGAAGCGGTGACTCCATCACGCCTGGGTCGCGCACTTGGTGCGGGCGCGAAGCGCATCAGGGCAACCAGCGCGGTGCCAGGATCAGGCCCCAGCTCAAGGCGGTCAGCATCAGCAGCAAAAACACCGCCGCCGAACCCATGTCCTTGGCACGCCCGGCCAGTTCGTGGAATTCCGGGCTGACCTTGTCCACCACGGCTTCGACGGCGGAATTCAGCAGTTCGGCGGAAAGCACCAGAATCGGCGACAGGATCAGTGCGATCTTCTCTAGCGGGCCGTTGCCCAGCCACAGCCCCAGCGGCACCAGCACCACGGCCAGGCACACTTCCATCCGGAACGATGCCTCGTGGCGCCAGCCCGCCTGCAGACCCTTCATCGACCACTTGAGGGCATTCCAGATCTGCCTGGGCCCACGAAAACCGGTTGCGGCCATGATGAACGTGTTTCCTCTCGAGAATGCGGTTTGTGCCGGCGGCAACGCCGTAACCACAGACGGCGGACACAGGGCGCGAATAATGCCGCAGCTGGCCTTTACGCGCCAGATCGCAGATTCCTGCGTGCGGCGGTGCAACGTGGCCTGAATGACAGATGGGTTACCCTCCCGCACTTTGTGACCCTGTTCCGGGTTGCACGAGCCGACCGCCCTGCGGTCGTTGTATGAACCGTGTACGGACAATTGAATGGCAACCCAGAATCCACCTGTCTCCCAGAACCGCGCCTTCAGCACCGTCTTCCTGATCGAGATGTGGGAGCGCTTCGGCTTCTACGGCATGCAGGTGTTGATGGTCACCTACATGATGAAGAAGCTCGGCTTCATCGACAGCAAGGCCAACCTGGTTTGGGGCGCGGCCGCCGCACTGATCTACGCGACCCCCGCGATTGGTGGCTGGGTGGGCGACAAGCTCATCGGCACGCGCCGCACCATGGTCACCGGCGCCGTGGTGCTGACGCTGGGCTACGCCATGTTGTGGATTCCCTCCAACAATCCCACCCTGCTGTACTGCGCACTCGGTGTGATCATCGTCGGTAACGGCTTCTTCAAGCCCAACGCCGGTAACCTGGTGCGCAAGATCTACGAAGGCGACGACGTTCGGATCGACAGCGCATTCACCATCTACTACATGGCGGTCAACATCGGCTCGATGGTTTCGATGACCGCTACGCCGTTGATCCGCAATTACGTCGGCGAGCGTTTCGGCGATGCGATGGGCTGGCACACCGCCTTCGGTGCCTGTGCCATCGGTCTGCTGCTCGGCCTGATCAACTACTCGCTGATGCGTCGCACGTTGGCGCACATCGGCTCTCCCGCCGACGAACAGCCGGTCAAACCGGGACTCGTGCTTGCCCTGTTCGGTGCATCGCTGGCGATGGTGTTCATCGCGGCCTTCATCCTGCAAAGCCTGCTGGCAGCCAAGATCTGCGTGTACCTGGCGGGCCTGGTGATCCTGGGCATCTTCGTGCACCTGATCCGCAGCAGCGAGAAGAGCGAACGCGCTGGCCTGATCGCCGCGCTGGTGCTGACCGTGCAGACGATCTTCTTCTTTATCTTCTATGCGCAGATGGCGACCTCGCTGAACCTGTTCGCGCAGAACAACGTCAACCTCTCGTTCGATATCTTCGGCGTCCACCTGTTCAACTGGATTCCGGAGCAGTACCAGAACCTCAACGCGATCTGGATCGTGCTCCTCAGCCCCGTGCTGGTGCTCATCTACAACTCGCTCGGCCGCCTTGGCAAGGATCCCTCGGTCGCGGTCAAATTCGCGCTGGGTTTTGCCGCGGTGGCGCTGGGTTTCTTCATGTACGGCATAGGCGCGCTGAATGCGGTCAACGGCCAGGTGTCTTCGTGGACCATGGTCTGGGGTTACGGCCTGTACTCGCTGGGTGAGCTACTGGTCAGTGGCCTGGGCCTGGCCATGATTGCCCGCTATGTACCCGCGCGCATGGGCGGCTTCATGATGGGCGGCTACTACGTCGCCGTAGGTATCTCGCAGTATCTCGGTAGCGTGGTTGCAAACCTCGCCAGCATGCCGGAGAACATCAAGGATCCCGTCGAGTCACTGAACATCTACATCAGCCTGTTCAACAAGCTCGGCTTCGTGGGCATTGCCTGCACCGTCATTGCGGTGATCATGCTGCCGCTGATGAGCCGCCTTTCGCGCAGTCACGCGGAATCGCACACGCCGCTGCCGGCTGTACATAGCGAAGAAGTGTAAATCGCCGCCGTTGCCCTCCCTCGCTCGGGGGAGGGCAACGAGCCGCGCAGCCAGTGAAGTCCTCGCCAGCATCCTTGCCGAGCAGGGAGAGGGGGCAAAGCGGCTAGTATTTCCCCCATGAAACGTCCCACTTCGCAGCAGCGCATCGGTCCACACGCACTCACCCGCAGCCTCGCCTGGCTGCGCATTTGCGCTATCGCAGGCCAAAGCGCCGCCGTACTCGTCTGCGCGCTATGGATGAAGCTGGACATCCCGCTGATTCCGCTGATGGTCGGGATTGGGCTGCTCGCCGTGTTCGCCGTGTTCGCCGCATGGCGATTGACCCAGCCATGGCCGATCCGGCAATGGGAAACCATTCTGCATGTCGCCTTCGACACGCTGGTTCTGGGCTACCTGCTGTATTTCACCGGCGGCGCCAGCAATCCATTCATCACCCTGCTGTTGATGCCCATCGCGCTCAGCGCCGCGGCCCTGCCCGTGGGCGCGGTGTTCATGGTGGCCGCGCTCGCTGGCATCGCCTACCTCGTGCTGCTGTTCTGGTATGTGCCCTTGCCCGCGCCGTTGCACGGGGCAACAGCAGGAGGTTTCTCGCTCCATGTGGTGGGCATGGGCGTGAATTTCGTGATTACCGCCCTGTTGCTCGGCTTCTTCATCAATCGACTGGCGCGCGCGGTGCGCTTGCAGCAGATGGAGGTGCAGCGCGTGCGGGAACGCGCCCTGCGTGACGAAGGCATTCTTGCCATCGCCACCCAGGCCGCCGGTGCAGCTCACGAACTCAATACGCCGCTATCGACCATGCGCACGCTGCTGCCGGAACTGCGTCGCGAGCATGCCGGCGATGCGCCCTTGGGCGAGGATCTCGCCCTGCTGGAAGGCCAGGTGGACCGTTGCCGCACGATACTTCGCGAAATGGTGGCCTTCGGCAAAGCCCAGCTCTCGCAGGAGCCCGAGCAACTCACGCTCACCCATTTCATCCATGGATGCCAGGAGCGCTTCCAGCTACTGCGACCCGAAGCTGATTTGCAATTGACGGTCGCCGACGATGCGAAACACATCGTGCTGCGCACGCCACCGGGCCTGCGCCATGCCCTGCTCAACCTGCTCAACAACGCGGCCGACGCCTCGGCGCTGAACCAGTCGCAAGTCGTCGCGCTGACCGTACACCGCGACGGCGGCTGGCTTGAGCTGATCGTGAGCGACCATGGTCCTGGCTTCACCCCTACCGGCGAATTGTCTGTACTCGGCCAATCTCACAAAATGACCGGACTAGGTATAGGCCTGGCCCTGGCTGAGGCCACCGCTGAGCGGCTCGAGGGTGAATTGACTACAAACAACACGGAGAACGGCGCACAAATGTGTCTCCGTTTGCCTCTATCCGTGATCGCCGCGTCCTGAAAACTGCGGCAGATAGCCACAGGGGCGGATGATCACAGGTGCATGCGTTGTCGCATCCGGCAACAATGAGCATCTGCGGCCGCGGGCCGATGGAGCATTCGATGAGCGACCAACAGCTATTGATCATTGACGACGACGCTACGTTCGCCCGCGTCCTTGCGCGTGCGCTGGGCTCGCGCGGATTCGAGGTGATCACCGCCAGCAACGCTGACGAAGCGCGCGCCCTCGCCCGGCGTCATCAGCCTCGCTACTGCGTGCTCGACCTGAAGCTTGGCGACGAGAACGGCCTGCGCCTGATCCCCGAGCTGCAGGCCCTGGTGCCGGAAATCCGTGTCCTCCTGCTCACCGGCTATGCTTCCATCGCCACCGCGGTGGAAGCGATCAAGCGCGGCGCCCACGACTATCTTTCCAAGCCGGTCGATGCCGATGCCGTGGTACGCGCCTTGCTCGACGGCGACACCAGCACAGGCGACGACGAGCTGGTCGATGCGCCGGAAGCGCCGCTGGCCCTGCGTCGCCTCGAGTGGGAGCACATCCAGCGCGTGCTGACCGAATGCGACGGCAACATCTCCGAAACCGCCCGTCGACTCGGCATGCATCGCCGTACCCTGCAGCGGAAGCTCAGCAAGCATCCGGTGCGTGAGCGCCCGGACAGCGACGACTGAACTAGCGGGCCGCTGATGGCGGCCCGCTAGTTCAGCCTCTGCGAATCAGGGTTGCCCAGACGAATCAGCCGCAGCGGGTAGCGGCTCGCCCGTGCCGTCGTTCTCGTCACCATAAAGCGCCACGTGCGGGACGCCGTCGGCCCCGATCCAACCGCGATACATGCCGTCGGTGTTGAACGGCATCGATACATTGCCATCGGCGTCGAGTGCAATCGCACCACCGTTACCGCCCATCGACGGAATTTCCTGATTGATCACTTCGGCCACCGCGCGTCTCAACGGCACGCGCATCTGTGTTACGCGCATGCAGATCTCATGCGCCGCCACGGTGCGGATGTAGTACTCGCCCCAGCCGGTGGCAGAAACCGCACAGCCGGAGTTCGCATAAGTACCCGCACCAATGATCGGCGAGTCGCCGACACGACCCCAGCGCTTGTCGTTCATGCCGCCCGTCGAAGTACCTGCGGCGAGGTGCCCCTGTGCATCCAGCGCTACGGCACCCACGGTACCAAAATGTTTGGCCGTCTCGACGTCCGAATGCCTGGCGTGCTCGGCATCTTCCTTCAGCGCCTTCTGCAGCTGCTGCCAGCGTTCTTCGGTGCGAAAGTACGATGGGTCGACCAGCTCGATGCCGACCTGCTTGGCAAATTCCTCCGCGCCGTCGCCGATCAGCATGACGTGCGATGACCTTTCCATCACCGCGCGTGCAAGCAGGATCGGATTCTTCACGCGACGCACGCCCGCCACCGAGCCGGCTTCCAGCGTCGAGCCGTCCATGATTGCGGCGTCCAGCTCGTTTTTCCCGTCATGCGTGAACACCGAACCTTTGCCGGCGTTGAAGTTCGGATCGTCCTCCAGCACCGTGATCGCCGCGCTGACCGCGTCCACCGCGGTCTTGCCGTCCTTCAGCTGGGCATAGCCGTTGCGCAGTGCCAGGGTGAGCGCGGCACGCACCGCCTTTTCCCTGGCCGGACTCATCTCGCGCTTGATCACCCCGGCGCCTCCGTGAATGACCAGTACAGGCGTGACGGCATGACTCATGGACGAGATCCCCAGCGCCGCGATGGCGGCGACAAGACGGCTGGACTTCACTGACGGCACTCCCCAGGGCTTTGGCCGCGAGTATATCCAGCCGCCCCGCCATGCTCATCCGGATGGAGATCGGCAGCCCTGCCCCATACCGGGCCGTATAGCGGATTCCGGGGTCAGTGCGAGCTTCGTAAAGCATGAGCGGTCATCAATCCGTCGTATCCTTGGCAACTCGATCTCCCTGCAAGAAGGCATCGCAATGGACAAGGTTTATGCAAGCGCGACGCAGGCCCTGGACGGCTTGCTGTTCGACAACATGACCATCGCTGCTGGCGGCTTCGGCCTATGCGGCATCCCCGAGAACCTCATCGCGGCACTGCTCGCTGCGGGCACCAAGGGCCTCACCATCGTTGGCAACAATGCCGGCGTCGACGACTTCGGCATGGGTCCGCTGCTCAAGACCCGTCAGGTCAAGCGTGTCTACGCCTCCTATGTGGGCGAGAACAAGGAATTTGAGCGTCAGGTGCTGGCAGGTGAACTGGAACTGCATCTCGTGCCACAGGGCACGCTCGCCGAAAAGCTGCGCGCCGGTGGCGCCGGCATCCCCGGCTTCTACACGCGCACCGCTTTCGGCACCAAGCTGGCCGAGGGCAAGGAAACCAAGGTTTTCGACGGCAAGGAGTACGTGCTGGAGGAAGCCATTCACGCCGACGTGTCCATCGTGAAGGCCTGGAAGGGCGATCGCCTGGGCAACCTGGTGTTCCGCAAAACGGCGCGCAACTTCAACCCGATGATCGCCACCTGCGGCAAAATCTGCGTGGCCGAGGTGGAGGAACTGGTCGAAGTGGGCGCACTCGACCCCGACAACATCCATGTGCCAGGCATCTATGTCGATCGCATCATCAAGGGCCCCGCCTATGAGAAGCGCATCGAATTCCGCACCGTGGCCGGCGCCAATACCGGCAAGGAAAGCCCGATCCGCACCGCCATGGCGCAGCGCGCCGCAAAGGAGCTGCAGGACGGCTTCTACGTGAACCTCGGCATCGGCATCCCTACCCTGGTGGCCAATTACATCCCGCCGGGCATGGACGTCACCCTCCAGTCGGAAAACGGCTTGTTGGGTATCGGACCGTTCCCGGATGACGCCAAGGTCGACCCGGACCTCATCAACGCCGGCAAGCAGACCATCACCGAACTGCCCGGCTCCAGTTTCTTCTCCAGCGCGGAGTCGTTTGCGATGATCCGCGGCGGCCATATCGACCTGTCGATCCTGGGCGGCCTGGAAGTCTCCTGTACCGGCGACCTGGCGAACTGGATGGTGCCGGGCAAGATGGTGAAGGGCCCGGGTGGCGCCATGGATCTGGTCAGCGGCGTGCGCCGCGTGGTGGTGCTGATGGAGCACACCGCAAAGGACGGCTCGCCCAAGATCAAGGACCACTGCGACCTGCCGATCACCGGCAAGCAGGTGGTCGACCTGATCATTACCGACCTGTGCGTGTTCGCCGTCGAGAAGGGCAAGGGACTCACCCTGATCGAGCTGCAGGAGGGCGTGACGCTCGAGGACGTCAAGGCCAGGACGGGCTGCCAGTTCGCCATCCCCGCCGAACTCAAAAACTGATACATTTTTAAGCGCTGTCATGTCATAACCTCATGGTCGGCCCTGCGTGGCCGACCACAACCAGAATGCATTCGAGGGGAATGCCGATGCGCAAATGGATTCTTGCTCTGCTGGCGATGGCCGGCAGCGGCGCCTGTATGGCCGCAACACCCGAGCTGGTCAGGCAGATTTCCAAGCAGGACAGCATTCTCCAAGGCAGCGAACGGCTGTATCCGGCCGACATCCAGAAAGACGCTGCGCAAAGTGCATTGAACGAAGGTGGCATGTGGATAACCACGCCAGACAACGAGCACCTGTTCGCCCGGACCGTGCGCGTGGACAAACAGCGCGATGGCAATCAGACCTGGATCGGCAAGATTGTCACGACGGCTGGCGAGCGCAGCGTCGTTGTCACGTTCGGACAGGACGCAACGTTCGGCTCCCTGGTTAGCTCAACCGGAAAACCTCTGCGCCTCATCACCCAGGGCGGCAAAACCTATATCACCAAGCAGGACGAGCAGGTAGCGGCGGCGCAGGCCCTGCAGCTGGCACCAAGCGCAAACCCTTCGATTGACTACCGCCTGCCGCCCAAGGTTCAGGCCTCGGCGAAAGACAACATCAGGACCCAGGCTGCGATGCAGGCTTCGGCAGCGATGGCGAGCGCCGGCACCGGGCCAACCATCGATGTACTGCTCGGCTACACGCCGGGCATGGTCACCCAACTCGGCTCCGTCTCGTCCGTGGTCACGCGCCTCAACTATCTGGTCGCCGTGGCCAACCAGGCCTATAGCGATAGCCAGGTGAATAGCCGCGTGAGGCTGGTGGGCACAATGGAGGTCAATTACACCGACAACAGCGACGACAACAGCGTGCTGGACGACATGGTGAATACCTCTGCCACCGGTCCACTGGCAGCCCTGCGCGCGCGTCGGGCAGCGCTCGGCGCGGACCTGGTAAGCCTGGTCCGTCCGTACTCCTCCACCGGGCAGGGCGGCGTATGTGGCCTCGGCTATCTCAACGGTGGCGGCGAACAGTCATTCACAACCGCGTACGCACCTTTTGGTAATTCCACCATCGGCGATGGGAGCAACGGCGGCTCTTACTGCCTCGACATCACGTTGGCCCATGAAATGGGACACAACATGGGCCTGGCCCACGATGTCGCCGATGCCAGTCAACCGGGTGCATTTGCGTATGCCTATGGCTGGCGCCAAACGCTGACCAGCGGGAGCTTCTTCACCATCATGGCGTATGGCACGGGCGCTCAGCAGTCCGTGCCCTATTTCGCCAATCCAGCCATCAACCTCTGCAACGGCAATCCATGCGGCGATCCAGTCACGGCCAACCAGACGCTGGCCCTGAATCAAACGATGCCCATTGTTGCGGCATTCAATGATCCCGGTGAACCGGGCATCGATCTCGATGGCGACGGTTCCGCGGACGTGGTCCTTCAGAATCCCTCCCTCGGGCAATATGCCTCCATCATGGTCCAGGGCGGCGGCGCGCAAAGCGGCAAGATCGTCTCGGTCGCCAGCGGTTACCACATCGCGGCCGTAGGCGACTTCGCCGGCAATGGCGTCACGGATCTGGTCTGGACCAGCGCTGCCAATGATCTCTATATCTGGATGAATGCTGGCAACGGCACGTTTACCTCGAACTATGCCGGCACCTATCCGGCTGGCTGGACGCTTATCGGCACCGCCGACATCAACAGTGACGGCAAGGCCGACCTGTTGTGGATGAACAATACAACGCACCAGTTCGGCTACTGGATCATGAACGGTCCAACCGTGGTCAGCCTTCGAACGCTCACAGTGACTGCGGGCTATTACATCGCGGCAGTCGGCGATTTCGCGGGGAATGGCCACGCCGATCTGGTCTGGACCAGCCCCGCCAATGACCTCTATTTCTGGATGAACGACGGTACGGGCGCATTCACCAGCATACGCGGCCCAAACTATCCGGCTGGCTGGCAGCTCGTGGGAGCAGGAGATATCGACGGGGACCACCGCGCCGACTTGATCTGGACGAACAGCAGCACGAACCAGTTCGGATACTGGTTGATGAACGGCGCCACGCAAACCGGCTCCAAGATCATGTCCATCGGTGCCGGTTATCGCATCGCAGCCATCGACCGCTTCTCATCGGGCTTGGCGAGCATTCTCTGGACGTCGCCGGCCAACGACCTTTATCTGTGGATGAACAACGGAAACAGCAGCTTCAATTCGATGCAGATGCTGAGTTTCCCGGCGGCCCAGCCAGGCTACTTTTATTGGGATTACCCCACCGGCTGGAGCGTCGTTTCGAATCTGATAAGCAAACCGTAGTTGCTCAAGCGCCGGCGACGAGGACCTGCGACTCCGGAAAACGAATACGCGCGATGTGTCGACGACCTTCGCGCGTCTGCAACTCCAGTGGCCAGTGAAAGCGCTCGCTGATGCGCTGCGCGATGGCCAGCTCGAAGCCATGGCGATCCGCCGTGGTCGGCGCGGGCGCCTCACCCCGATGCGTCACCGTCACCACGCTCGGCAGCACGGTGACCACCACCGTGCCGCCCTCCGCCTGCTGGCAGGCGTTGCGAATCAACTGCCAGCACAGCACGGCGAATACGCGCGGCGAACCGTGCAGGGCGAATCGCGCTGGCTCTTCCAGCTCAAGCGTGATGGGTCGCCCTTCCAGCATTTCCAGCACGTCAGGCAGTTGGTCGCGCAGCACGTCGTTGACCACGAAGTCCTCTTCGGTGAGGCCGTTGTCCGATTCGCGTGCGAGTATCAGCAAGGCCTCGACCAGCGCTTCCATCTCTCGCGTCGAGCGCTTGATGCGCTGCACCGAGCGCTGTCCGAACTGACCCAGCATGGGGTCATCGGCCAGCATGTCGGCCGACATCTTGATCACCGTGAGTGGGCTGCGCAGCTCATGGCTGGCATCGCGGGTAAAATTGCGCTCGCGCTGGTTGTAGCCAGCAATACGGTTGGCGAAGCCATAAAGACTGCTAGCCAACGTCGCCACATCGGCGTCAGTACGCTCTGGGAGCTGATCGGCTTGCCAACTGGCGAGGTCGGGCGATTGTTCGTCCCAGTCGCTCACGGCCTGTGCCAGCCGACTCACCGGCGCCCACTGGCGACGTGCGGCCAGCCATGCCAGCGCACTGATAATAACGATCAGCACCAACACGGCGCTCGCGGGCGCCACGTCATAGAGGCCCATCAGGCACACGATCACGATGGCCAGCAATTGCAGGCCAAAGATAATTGCCAAGCGTCGATAGAACAGGCCGCGGTGGAACACCCCCGCGGGCTGCGAACTTTCCCTGCTAACCATAGCTAACTCATACGGGCGGTATCATGCCGGCTGCGAGGCAGAAGCCACCTCCGATTCAAGATCGGCAAGGCGATAACCGGCTGAATGGATAGTGTGCAGCAGAGGGCGTTCGAAGGGCTTGTCGATCACCCGGCGCAAGTTATAGAGATGCGAGCGCAACGTGTCGGAATCGGGCAGCGTATCGCCCCAGATTTCCCGCTCGATATCGCGCCGGCTGACCACGCGCGGCGATTCGCGCATGAGTATCGCCAACAGCTTCAGTCCAATCGGCGAGACGGTGAGTTCGTGCCCACCGCGCACCAGGCGCAGCGTCGCCGTGTCGAGTGTCATGTCGCCAACGGTGAGGATTTCCGTGGATACCTGGCGGCGATCGCGGCGAATCAGTGCACGCAGCCGTGCTTCCAGCTCGCGCACCTCGAACGGCTTGACCAGATAGTCGTCGGCACCGGCCTCCAGCCCCACCAGTTTGTCTTCCAGCGTGTCACGGGCGGTAAGCATCAATACCGGCGTGGATTTCTTGGCATCACGACGCAGCTTGCGGCACACGTCCAGGCCGTCCAGGCCCGGTAGCATCAGGTCGAGCACGACCACGTCGTAGCTGTTGGAGACGGCCAGATGCAGCCCGCTGACACCGTCGGCGGCGTAGTCCACCGAGTAGCCGCGGCGCTCGAGAAATTCGCCGACCATTTCCGCGATCTGGCGGTTGTCTTCCACCAGCAGAATCAATCCGGATTGTTCGTCGCGTGAGCTCATCCTTACCTCCAGAAGCAGACTTCACAAAGGTGAACAGCTAACGATTCGCATCGTGAGGGCCACGTGAAATTCAAGGCGTGGCCTCATCGATTGTTGTGATCGCGTGCACGTCTAGTGCAAGAGAGCTACCGCAACAGAGGTTCCAACTCCTTCCAGACGTTGTCCAGTATTTTCGGCTGGGCCGAGGCCACCGGGTGCAGGCCGTCCTCCTGCATCAACTCAGGCCGGGTGGCGACGCCCTCCAGCAGAAAGGGCACCAGGGCGACCTTTTTCTCCCTGGACAGGTCGGCATAGAGGTCGCGCAGGCCGTCGCGATATTGCGGCCCATAGTTCACCGGCAGCTCGATGCCAAGCAACAACACCCGCGCCCCGGACTTCTGGGCACCGTCGATCATGGCGGCAAGATTGTCACGCAAGGCCGCCAGCGGCAGGCCCCGCAGGCCATCGTTGGCGCCCAGCTCGATCACTAGCACGGCCGGGTGGACCTTCTCGAGCAGTTCCGGCAGGCGATCCCGCCCGCTCAGCGAGGTTTTGCCACTGATGCTGGCATTGACCACGGCCCAGCTCGGCTCCATCTTGGCTAGACGGTCGCCTAGCAAATGTACCCAGCCGGACTCGACCGGGATGTTGTGCGCGGCCGACAACGAGTCGCCCAACACCAGCACGGTTTTCGGCGGGGCCGCGTAAACGGTGCCGACGGCACCCAGTAGAACCAGGGCACACAGAGCCCGCCCCAAGAAAGCCGGCCAGCAAAGGAAACGACGCATGAGTGGCAATGCCTCCGCTTTCACCAAAGATGTCCTTCTGGACGTGGTCGATGTTAGCAAGTCGGTGCAAGGCCCCGAGGGGCGGCTGGACATCCTCACGGGAGTCTCGCTACAGGTGCGTGAAGGAGAAAGCTTCGCCATCGTCGGCGCCTCCGGCTCCGGCAAGACCACCCTGCTCGGCCTGCTGGCCGGCCTCGACACGGCGTCCAGCGGCCATATCGCGCTGAACGGCCACGCACTCGAACAGATGGACGAGGAAGCCCGCGCCGACCTGCGTCGACGCATGGTGGGCTTCGTGTTCCAGTCGTTCCATCTGTTGCCGGCCCTCACCGCCGAGGAAAACGTGATGTTGCCGCTGGAGCTGGAAGGTCGCGACGACGCGCGCGCCCGTGCCCGCGAAGCGCTGGAGGCGGTCGAGCTGACCCCACGGCGGCGGCACTATCCGGCCCAGCTCTCCGGGGGCGAGCAGCAGCGCGTGGCGATTGCACGCGCGTTCGTGCACGGCCCACGTCTGTTGTTTGCCGACGAGCCCACCGGCAATCTCGACCAGCGCACCGGGCACCACATCAGCGACCTCATGTTCGCGCTCAATCACGATCACCGCACCACCCTGATCCTGGTCACGCATGACCCCAAACTCGCGGCGCGCTGCATCCGCCGGGTGGAGCTGGACAACGGCCGTGTCGTTGCGTCCTCGCGTTCTTCGGCAGCGGTGACGCCATGACGGGCCTTACCCTTGCGCCGAGCGTACGCCGATGAAGCTGCTCGCCTTGTCACTACGCAGCCTTCGTCGCGAATGGCACTTGCCCGAGCTGCGCACGCTTGGCGCCTCCTTGATATTGGCGGTGGTGGCGCTTGGCGTGGTCGCCACCCTGGCGACGCGCATGGAGCGCGGCGTGCTGGCCAGCGCGGCCGAGCTGATCGGCGGCGATCTGGGTATCAGTTCGCCACAGGCCTTGCCCCCCGACTACGCCGCCCAGGCGGCCCAACGCGGACTCGCCGTCACCGCCGGCGCCGGCTTTCCCAGCGTGGCCTTCGCCCATGGGCAAAGCCAGCTGCTCGACGTGCAGGCTACCGACGGCGCCTACCCTCTGCGGGGCACGCTGGAGTTGCTCGATGCGCAGGGGCACACCATCACCGGCCACGGGCCGCCGCCCGGTGTGGCTTATCTTGATCATCGCGCGCTCGTCCAGCTGAACCTCAAGCTCGGCGACACCGTGCAGCTGGGTGGTCGCGAGCTGCGCATCGACGCCGAGCTGGTACGCCAGCCTGATGGCGGCGAACTGGTGGCGTTGGCACCCCGCGCGCTGATGAATGTCAGCGATGCCGAACAGGCCGGCCTGCTTGGTGTGGGCAGTCGCGCGCGGCACCGCGTACTGGTCGCCGGCCAACCCGCCGCCGTGCGGCACTGGCGCGACTGGGTGCAGGCGCAGGCCTTGCCCCAGGGCGCCCAGCTGATCACTCCCGAACAAACCCAGGAGCGGATGCGCAGCGCCTTCGATCGCGCCAGCGCCTTCCTGCGGCTGACGGCGTTGCTGTCCGCTCTGTTGGCAGGCGTGGCCATTGCGCTCGCCGCACAGCGCTACGCGCGTCGCAAGACCAACGAAGTGGCGCTACTGCGCGCACTGGGCACGCCACGTCGCCAGGTACTTGGCTTGC
This sequence comes from Dyella humicola, assembly GCF_026283945.1. NCBI lineage: Bacteria > Pseudomonadati > Pseudomonadota > Gammaproteobacteria > Lysobacterales > Rhodanobacteraceae > Dyella > Dyella humicola. The sequence continues at coordinate 1,064,103 of NZ_JAPDPC010000001.1, read as the reverse complement.
TGGTGGGCACGCTAGGGCTGCTTGCCGTGCCGGCGGTGCTGCTCGGCGGCTTGCTCGCTCTCGCGCTGGCGCAGATCACCTGGAGCTTCGCCAGCCAGATGTTCACGACCGTGCCGACCTCGATACCGATCGGGCCTGCGTGCGCTGCGGCCTTGATGGGACTCGCTGTGTTGGCCGGCTTCGCCCTGCCGCCACTGGCGCGTCTGGCCGAAGTGCCCCCAGTCGCGGTTTTTCGTGAGAGCGCCGCACGGCATGTGCGGCGCTTCGATGCGCTCTACCTGGTACCCGCCCTGGTCGCTTTGTTGCTGATCTGGAGCCAGAGCGGCTCGGCCAAGCTGGCGGGAATTCTCGCCGTCAGCCTGCTTGGCGTGGCCGTTGTCGCTGCCCTGCTTTCGGCGCTGCTGCTGTGGATAGCACGACGCGTTGCACCAGGTGCGCACCCCGCCCTGCGGCTCGGCCTGGCCGCGCTGGCTCGCCGCCGCGGCATGAGCCTGCTGCAAGCGACTGCCCTGAGTCTTGGCCTGGTTGCCCTGCTTCTGCTGGCCATCGTCGCACCCGCCTTGCTGGAAGGCTGGCGCCGCGAGCTGCCGGCCGACACGCCGAACTGGTTCGTCCTCAATCTGCAGGATGACCAGCGCCCCGGCTTCGAGCAGGCACTGGCGCAGATGGGCGGACAAAAGCTCAACATGGCGCCGTTGGCGGTGGGCAAGCTCACGGCCATCAATGGCCTTCCGATCGACCAGCTCAAGTTCAAGGACGAACGCGCCAAGGAATGGGCCGATCGCCAACTGCGCCTGTCCTGGGCTGGCGAGTTGCCGCCCAGCAATCGGGTGGTGGCTGGCCAATGGTCGGGCGAGCATCCCGCCCAAGCCGAAGTGTCGATCGACACCATGTGGCGCGACATGTTTGCGCTGAAAGTCGGCGACACCATGAGCTTCAACGTGGGTGAAGAAAATCTCGATGCCAAGGTAGGCAGCATCCGCCAGGTCGACTGGAGTTCGTTCCGCGTCAACTTCTTCCTTGTGCTCGATCCCGCCCACGCCAATGCCCTGCCGCATACCTGGATCGCGAGCTTCTACCTGCCGCGCGGCCATGCCGAGGCGTTGGCGCAGCTGTCGCGCGACTTCAGCAACCTCAGCCTGATCGATGTCGACGCGATGCTCGACCGTGTACGCGACATCGTCAACCAGGTCAGCGGCGCCGTGCGCTGGGTGCTCGGCTTCAGCCTGCTCGCGGGTGCGCTGGTGCTTGCCGCCGCGCTCGCGGCAAGTGCGCAGGAACGTCGCCATGAAGCGGCCCTGCTGCGCACGCTGGGTGCCCGTCGCTCGCAATTGCGTGCCGCCGCGGCCTGCGAGTTTGCCCTGCTCGGCCTGGTGGCAGGACTTACCGCCGCGTTCGGCGCCGCCGGCACCGGTCTATGGCTTGGGCATGCGATCTTCCACATCGAGAATTTCGTGCCGCCACTGGGCTCGCTGATGCTGGCTGCGCTCGCAGCTGCCGTCGTGGTGATGCTGTTGGGTCTCGCCGGCACGCGGCGTGTTATCCATACGTCGCCCATGCGCTTGTTGCGGGAGAGCTGAGCATCTGCTCGACTGATCACACACCGCAGCGAATTCGCCCTCACATGACATGCCCTCCTCGGCGAGCCACGTCGGCATGAGCACGCTACAGCGTGGCATCAAGCGCCTCGCCCAGGAGCGCCTGCTGCTCGGCTTTGCGCTATTGGCGATGGTGTTGGCTGTCGCCGATCCGCGACCCTTCGCCGACTATCATCGATGGCTGCAACTGCCCACCCTGGGAGGCCTGCTGGGCTTGCTCATCTGCATCCAGGGCATCCGCGACAGTGGCCTGGTGCAGCACGCCGCCGCTGCGCTGGTGGAGCGGGCGCATTCCCTGCGCGGGCTGGCCTTGCTACTGGTGAGTACCACGGCGCTGCTGTCGATGGTGCTCACCAACGACGTCAGCCTGTTCCTGATCGTGCCTTTGACGCTGGCGATCGGCCGCATCTCCAACCTGCCGGTGATGCGCACCGTGGTATTGGAAGCACTGGCAGTGAATGCCGGCTCCACGCTCAGTCCTATCGGCAACCCGCAGAATCTCTTGCTCTGGCAGTTCGGCCACCTCACCTTTCTGCAATTCAGCCAGGCCATGGTGCCTGCGTTCGCCATCATGTTCGCCCTGGTCGCCCTACTCGCCCTGGCGTGGATGCCACGAGGAAAGGTGGAGCTGCACGCCGACCAGGTCGATGGGCACCCCGTATCCACATCACAGGCAATGCTTTCAGTCGGCGCACTCGTCAGCATGGTGTTGATGATGGAACACGGCCATGCGGTGCTTGGCGCCGTGCTTCTGCTGGTTCCGTTCGCGCTGCTGGAACGCAGCACGCTGGCACGCGTGGACTGGCTGCTGCTGGCCACCTTCGCCGCGATCTTTCTCGGCCTGGGCCATTTTGCCGAGCTGGGAATAGTGCGACATGCGCTGGATGGCTTGAATCTGGATAACCCGCTGACGCTATACGCCAGCGGCATCCTCGCCTCGCAGCTGATCAGCAATGTGCCGGCAACGGTTTTGCTGCTCGGCCATGCGCCTGATGCCGCAGCGCTGGCGGTTGCGGTGAATGTGGGCGGCTTTGGACTGGCAATGGGTTCGCTGGCCAACCTTATCGCCTTGCGCCTGGCGAAACAGCCGCATGGTGGACGGCTGTTTCACCAGGTGTCGATACCCTTTCTGCTGGTATGCGCGCCCCTGGTCTATCTGGCGTACCGCTGGCTGGGCTGAGAGCCCCGTCAGTCTTCGCGCGGCACGCTGACCTTGCCCTGCACGCCGCTGTGACTCACGTCGCCACTGCCTTTGGCGCCAAGGCTGAAATCGCCACGCACGTCCCTGACCTTCAGGTCGCCCGAACCCAAGGTATCGGCACGCACATTGCCGCCCACACCGGACAGCGTCACATCGCCCGAACCGACGGCGCCCACGCGTGCATCACCCTTGATGCCGTCCGCCTTGAGGTCACCCGAGCCCATCGCGCCCAGCTCGAGACTACCAATGTCGCGAGCGTCGACATCACCCGAGCCCACGCTGGTGTTGAAGGGGCCGCTGATCTTGCTGACATGCAAATCGCCCGAACCCACCTGGCTCTCCAGGCGCTGCAGCCCCGTCACCCATGCATCGCCCGAGCCCACGTTGAGCACGACGGGCATCTGTGCCGGCAATTGCAGGTTCAAGTCCAGGCTCCAGTAGGAGCTCCCGAACAGGCTGATCATCACGTGGCTTTTGCCACCAGCATCAATGATCAGACGGTCGCCCTCGCGTCGCTGGGTCACCACCAGATCGTCCAGCAGCTTGGGATCCGAAGCACACGCACGCCCGGTCAGCTCGCCACTCTTGGCGCTTTCGCTGCCGGTGAGATGCATGTCGTGGCTGTGCAGATCGATCTGCACGGAATGGATGCCAGTGAGATCCAGGGAAAGATTACGCGGCGCCTGGTATTTGCACTGATCAGCCTGTGCGGCGAGCGGCGCAATCAGAAGGGCGGCAAGCAGAAGTCGGCGCATGTAGAACTCCTCGTTAGTCGAACCTTCATGAGATGTGCCATGTCGCCAAAAGGTTGAAGGGTCACCCCCCGTGACTTCCGCCATGGTCAACCACCTTCCCCAAGGCACGTTTGTCATCAGGACCCATCGTGGAGACTCGACACCATGCAGCGCAAGACCCTGCTCGCTTCCGCCCTGGCCCTGCTCATCGCCGGCTCGGCGTCCTTCGTACTGGCCCAGGACGTCGCTCCGAGCGCGTCACCGGCATCCGCGCAGAAGACTCGCCCGCCGACGCCACCCAAAGGCCCGTCCATGGCCGATGGCGGCCCTCACGGCCTGCGGGGCGGTCCCGACGTTGATGGGCACGGCTTTGGTGGTCCTGGCTCGGCAGTCATCTCCGACCTGCACGAACTGGAACACCTCTACATGATGACGGGACGCGCCAAGGAACTGCCTGCGCTCTACAACGACGTGCTCGCCAAATCGCAGGATCCTGTCGTACGCACCTATGTTTATCACCACCTGGCCCGTGCCCAGCTGGCACCGAGCAACCCGGACCAGGCCATCGCCACGCTGCGCAAGAGCCTCGATGAAAACCTGGCCAACGAAGCCAAGCAGCGCGCCGAATTCGAAAAAATGCGCAGCGAGTGGCAGGAACATCACGCCACCACGAAGCCGGGCCCGGCGCCCGCGCCACAGCCATAACTAGAATAAGAACTTGACGCTGCCGTGGTCGGCCGCGTCCCATCCTGAGGCACGGGACCCCAGAACCCGTGCCTCCTTTTTTTCTCGTCGACGCGAACGTGCGCTGCGGCAACTGGGCGGCGTCGCCAGCGTGCCTCTTACGACCGAAGGAAGTCCCCGAGGGACGCAGCGGGCCACCCGAGCGCCTGCTGGCGCGCTCTTACTCCTTACTCGCCTCAGGGGAGGAGCTAGGGATGAGGGGCGGGTGCTTGCGGTAACGCATCTATGAGCGCCATCGCCAGCTTGCCGCTTACGCAGCGGGCGTTCCGAACCGCTGCCGCGGTCCGGGTCACTTTTCTTTTGCTGGCCCAAAATAAAAGTAACCCAAAGAAAATGGCCTCAAAGAGCTCATGGCATTGCGAGAGATACGAGCCTGACGGGCGTCGCCAGCCGAATGAGTGGCGGCCCATGGCCTACACACAGCGGCTACCCCGCAACGCGCCGAAGCGCAGAGGGCTTAAGGCCTGGGGCGCGCTGCGACCATCTGCGCACTCGGATGCAACAAGCGACGCGACCGTCGGCCGAGCCTGCTTTAAGTCCTCACCGCGGTGGCGCGTTGCGGGGTAGCCGCTGTGTCTCGCCTTGGGCAGTCTGTTCCCTGATCACAGGAACCTTCTAACGCTTCTATCCCACGGAGTGCTACCAGCTCTTGAGGCCGTTTTCTTTGGGTTACTTTTCTTTTGGGCCAGCAAAAGAAAAGTGACTCGAGCGCCGGCAGGCGATCGAAACGCCCGCTGCGTAAGCGGCAACCTTGCCACCACGCTCAGTTGTCGCGTGACAGCATGCACCCGCCCCTCATCCCGACCTTGTCCCCTCAGGGGAGAAGAAGATTGAGTTGACTAAAGACCTTGCAAGAGCCGGCTCCTAGCCCGCGACTTCGTCTCGCTTGGCCTGCTGCCAAAGCGCTTCCTGTTCCACCAGATCCCGCTGCGCCAGCGATCGACCCTGCTCGAGCGCCAACTGCTCCATGCTGCGAAAGCGCCGTTCGAACTTCGCATTGGCATGACGCATGGCTTGTGAAAAATCGACGCCGGCATGCCGCGCGAGATTCACCATCACAAACAACACGTCACCGATCTCGTCCTGCAGTCGCTGGGTATCGCGCCCGTTGGCAAATTCGGCGCGTACTTCATCCACTTCTTCGAGCAGCTTGTCGATGACGGGCTGTTCATCCGGCCAATCAAAACCGACGCGCGCAGCACGCTCCTGCAGCTTCAGCGCACGCTTCCATTCCGGTAGCCCACGGGAGACACCGGCCAGGGCACTGTCGTCATGTTGCTCGCCCTTGGCCACTCGTTCGGCCGCCTTGATGGCATCCCAGGCCTGGCTCTGTGCCTCGACGTTCTCGTAACTTTCATCACCGAACACATGAGGGTGACGGCGCACCATCTTGTCGCTGATGGCGTGCGCAACATCGGCAAAATCGAACAGCCCAGCCTCCTTGGCCATCTGGGCGTGAAAGACGACCTGCAGCAGCAGATCGCCCAGCTCATCACGCAAATCGTGCCAGTCCCGGCGGTCGATGGCGTCGGCGACCTCGTAGGCCTCTTCGATGGTGTACGGCGCGATAGTGGCGAAACTCTGCTGCACATCCCACGGACAGCCGCTCTCGGGGTCGCGCAGACGCGTCATGATGGCGAGCAGATCGTCAAGACTGTGGCGCTGGTCCCCGCTCATGAGGCTTCCATGTCAGCGGCCAGCAGGCGTGCCTTCCAATCGATGGAAGCGTCACCCACGGCGATGAACTCGGGGTTGATAAGCGAATCACCGCGGTTGTAGCGAAGCGGCTCGCCGCTGAGATCGAGCACGGCGCCACCTGCCTCCTCAAGCACGGCCTGCGCGGCCCCCGTGTCCCATTCGCTGGTCGCCCCACGACGCAAATAGACGTCCGCCGCGCCACGCGCCACCAGGCAGAACTTCAACGACGATCCGAGTGGCATGGAGCTGTAGTCTTGCCCAATCAGTTGCGGCAGCAACGCAGCACCGGCACCGCCATGGGAACGACTACCCGCCACCGTCGGTGGCTGCGCCATGGCACGCGTACCGATGCGCCGCCAAGCCGCGTGCGCATCGTCCTGCATCCAGGCGCCCTGCCCGCGCGCAGCGGCATACAGCTCGCCGGTCACGGGCGCCAGCACCACGCCGAGTACGGGTTGATGATCGTCGATCAAGGCAATGTTCACGGTGAACTCGCCGTTGCGCTTGATGAACTCGCGCGTGCCGTCGAGCGGGTCGACGAGCCAGTAGCGACGCCACTCGCGTCGCTGCAGCCACGGCATGGTGCGGGCCTCTTCGGAAATCACCGGGAGCACCACATCGAGCCGGGCCAAGCCGGCGATGATGACCTGCTGTGCAGCGAGATCCGCCGCCGTCACCGGTGATTGATCGACCTTGCGCTGCACTTCGAAATCATCGCGGTAGATCACCAGGATCGCTTCAGCGGCATCGCGGGCGATGGCCGAAACCTGTTGCAAGAGGGCGGAAAAAGGCGGGTGGCTCATGTCGGTTGGAATCGGCCAGCAAGGTATTCGCGAGCCATGAACAGGGCGGCGATGGAGCGCCCTTCCGTGACATCGTCACGTGCTATCAAGGTGTGCAGGTCAGCCAGTTTCCACGGCACCACTTCGAGCTCTTCAGGCTCGTCGCCTTCCAGGCGCTCTGGATAGAGATCCTGCGCCAGTACCACATGCGCCATATGCGTCATGTAGGAAGGCGACAGCGACAGGTTGTGCAGGATCTTCAATTTGCGTGCGCCAAAACCGATTTCCTCCTTCAGTTCACGATCGGCGCCTTGCTCGGCGGTTTCGTCGCGATCGAGGCGCCCCTTGGGCAGGCTCAGTTCGTAGCGCCCTACGCCCGCGCCGTACTCGCGAACCAGCAAGACGGTTTCATCGTCCAGCATCGGCACGATGATGACGGCACCCAGGCCGCCACCCTTCAAACGCTCATAAATGCGGCGCTCGCCGTTGGAGAACTCAAGATCGAGCTGCTCGACGTGCAGGAAACTGCTGTCGTGCACGTCCCGGGTAGCATGGATGATCGGAGGCTTGCGCATCGGGCCATTCTATCGCGTTAGAGCCCGTTCCCTAACTCCACGTGGCCCGCGCCGGGAGCTGTTTGCACGCAGGCCAAGGAAGAAGGAGGGCGTGTACGTCCGTACACAACCGAATGATGACGCCGGCATGCGGGCAAACAGACCCGGCCCGCAGGGTTGAGCCCGTGTGTCCGCCAGGAACCGGTGCGCGGCTCGACCTGACAGCCAGTCAGGCGCTTCGCCACGCCCCGCTCCCTGGCGGACACACGGACTCAACGCGGGCTACGCGGAGTTAGGGAACGGGCTCTTTGCCTGGCGCAACCGCGACAGTGCGAGTTCATGGAGCGCCGGCGTACCGGCGAGCACGCTGCGTGAATCCAGCGTCAACGCCTGGCCATCCAGGTCCGTGAAGATGCCGCCAGCCTCACGCACGATGACCGCCAGGGCGGCGACATCGAGGATGCTCACGTCCGACTCCAGCACCAGGTCCAGCCCGCCACGCGCCAGCAAGTGGTAGTGGCAGAAGTCGCCATAGCCGCGAATGCGGTTGCTCTCCCGAATCAGGGCACCCAGCTCGGCCCACCGCGCGTCGGCAGTGAGCGACTTGACGTTGCCGGTGGAAATGGACGCTTGTGCCAGATCCGTGGTGGCAGCGGCATGCACGCGTTGTCCTTCGAACCAGGTGCCGCCGCCCCTGCTGGCCCACATCGTCTCGCCATAGATCGGGGCGCTCGACACGCCGAGTACCAGTTCGCCGTGGTGCATCAGCGCGATCTGGGTGGAAAAGAACGGCGTGCGTCGCACGAAACTCTTGGTGCCATCGAGCGGATCGACCATCCAGAGCAACTCATGGACGCCGTCATCGCGACCGAACTCCTCGCCGTAGATAGCCGCCTCGGGCAACGCTTTCTGCAACACTTTGCGGATTGCCAGTTCGGCCTCGCGATCGGCCACGGTAACTGGCGTATCGTCGGCTTTCAGCTCAACCTCGACGCCGCGTTTCCAGTAGTGCTGCAAGACCTCGGCGGCGGCCTGCGCTGCCTCGCGCGCGGCATCCAGTGCCTGCGACAGATTCAATCCACTCATCGTGCCCCCTCTGGCATGGCGGCTGCGAGACCGCCACTGTAATTGATATGCGTCCGGCCACTGCCATCGGTTGGACCCAGCCCGGTCAGCCACCGCTGCAGTGCGGGATTCGGGTCGCGTGGTGCAGCGGTCGCCGAGAGGCGGCGGGCCAACGGACTGAGCTGAAACTGGCCGTCGATACGCAGTGGACCGCTGCCATCGTCCTGCACGTGTCCAGCCAGCACACCACCGCTGCCCTGCACGCTGATCAGCAGATTGCCGAGCGCTATGTTGCCGTTACGTGGCGTCAGCAAGCTGGCTTCTTCCCATCGCACCTGGGCGTCCAGTTCCTGCGGCCAGCCGCCATGCAGCTGCACGCGGCTTGCCGCGAGGCGAACGACGCCTCGCGGCTGTCCCATCGGCAACGTCATGGCCGGACCGAGCAGCCCCATATCGGCGCGCAAATGGACGTCCATCCAGGTCGCTTCGCCGACGCTTTGCCCTTCCATGCGTCCGGAAAAATCCATCCGCGTGCCGTGAAGATTCAGCTGTAAGCGGGTCTCACCCAGCAAGGCCCGCCGGGACAGTCGCCAGCCCAGTCGACCGAGGTCCTCGCCCTTGGCGGAAAGCACCTGGCCGGCCCGCCCGTCCCATAGCAGACCACTCACTTGTTGCAGCCGAACGCCGGGTAGCCGGGTAGCGAGCAAGGGCATGGCCCAGCTTGCGGGAAGGAACCACAGCAGTCCAAAACCGATCAAGAGCACGGCCAACAGGCCAATGAATGCAGCTCGCCAACGCTTCAAACCGACTCCCGCAGTGCTTGCAAGACTTGAGTAGGAACGCTCCAAACCCCGATCATAGCCGGATGAACACCTCCCCCGCTGTCGACGCCCTGGTGCGCCGTGACCTGAGCCACCTGTGGCATCCCTGTACCCAGATGCAGGATCACGAAACGGTGCCCATGGTGCCCATCGCCCGCGGTGACGGCGCCTGGCTGATCGGCACCGACGGCCGCCGCTATCTGGACGGCATCAGCTCGTGGTGGACCAATATCTTTGGCCACGCCAACCCGCGGCTCGCCGCGGCTCTCGCCGACCAGGCACGCACGCTGGAGCACGTGATCTTCGCCGGCTTCACGCATGAGCCCGCGGTGGCGCTGGCCGAAGCGCTGGTGCGCGTCACCCCGCCGGGTCTTGAGCGCGTGTTCTATGCCGACAATGGCTCAGCAGCGATCGAAGTAGCGCTGAAAATGAGCTTCCACTATTGGCTCAATCAGGGGCATGGCGAGAAGACGCGCTTTATCGCGCTGACCGGGAGCTATCACGGAGAAACGCTGGGTGCGCTGTCGATCAGCGATGTGGCGCTGTATCGCAAGACCTATGCACCCTTGCTGCTTACGCCCATCCTTGCCCCGTCGCCCGATACCTACGATGCCGAACCCGGTGAGAGCGCCGCACAGGTCGCCCAGCGGCGCCTCGGCGACATGCGGTGCGTGCTGGAGCAGCATGCCCACGAGGTCTGCGCCGTCATCGTCGAACCGCTGGTGCAATGCGCGGGCGGCATGCGCATGTATCACCCGGACTACCTGACCGGCCTGCGTGCGCTCTGCGACGAGTTCAAAGTGCATTTCATCGCGGACGAAATTGCCGTCGGCTTCGGTCGCACCGGCACCCTGTTCGCCTGCGAGCAGGCGCAGGTAACGCCTGATTTCATGTGCCTGTCCAAGGGGCTCACGGGTGGCTTCCTGCCGCTGTCGGCAGTGCTCACCACTTCACAGGTCTATGAAGCGTTCTACGCCGAATACAGCGCCGGCAAGGCCTTCCTGCATTCACACAGCTATACCGGCAACCCGCTGGCCTGCCGCGTGGCGCTGGAAACCCTGAACATCTTCCGCGACGAGCCGGTGCTGGAACGCAACCGCGCACTTGCGGCCCACCTTGCCGCAAGGCTGGCGCCGTTGAGGGACCACGCGCACGTGGCAGATGTGCGCCAGACTGGCATGATCGCCGCCGTCGAACTGGTGGCGGATAAAACCAAGCGACGCCCCTTCCCGCCCGGCGAACGACGCGGTTTGCGCGTGTATCTGCACGGTTTGGAGCACGGCGCCTTGCTGCGCCCGCTCGGTGACGTCATCTACTTCATGCCTCCCTACGTCGTCACCACGCAGGAGATGGACCTTCTGGTCGACGTCGCGATGCGCGGCATCGATGTCGCCGTGGCGGGCTAATCGCCTGGCCACGGCGTTGGCCCACGTCAGTGGCCTCGCACCGTGATACTCGGGTCGAGCATCTGCAGCGCCGGCCCCAAGTTGGGCTGGCCGGTACGGTAGATATCGTCCTGGCTGTAACTGCGGCCCACTGCCGAAGTGAGGCAAGTCCCGGGCTTGGCCGGAATCAGGCTGCCCGTGGTCTGTAGGCAATTGCGGTCACCCGGTTTGAGTATCGGTCGTTGCGCGGCAGCCGGGGTGGCTGCACTGCCTTGTGCGTCGGCAACACTCTGCATGGAGGCAGCGGTGGAAGCCTGTGACGCCGTGTCCTGTGCGTGAGCCGCCGTTGCGGCTCCCAGGGCAACGAGCGAGGCCATCAGGACATGGTTGATATGAGCATGGGTGGTTCTGAACATGGTCTCCACCTCCTTAAAGGTAAGGACGATCAGTTACATGCTGCGCCTGCGTGGCGAGCCACACAAGGCCGCGCCACCAGCGCCTCGCACCCGTTCAGGTTTCGCCTGGCAGGGCGCTTGAGTCGGTCCCTCGTCCGTTATGCTGGCGACTTCCTCCTACCCAAAACGTTTCATGCGCACTATTCGCATACATGTCGATCAACCGTTGACCGTGGGCCGCGAACTGGCCCTGCCGGAGCAGGCCGGAGAACATGTTGCGCGCGTGCTGAGACTGGTCGCTGGCGACACGATCACGCTGTTCAACGGCGACGGCAGCGACTACCCCTCGATCATTCTGACCGTCGGCAAGCGCGAAGTGATTGCCCAGATCCAGTCGTCGCGTGCCCTGGACAACGAGTCCCCGCTACGGCTGACCCTGGCGCAGGGCGTCGCCCGCGGCGAGAAGATGGACCTGATCGTGCAGAAGGCCACGGAACTGGGGGTTGCCCGCATCGTACCGCTGCTGACCGAACGCTCGGAGGTGAAGCTGGACGCGGCCCGCGCGGAAAAGCGTCTGGCTCATTGGCGGGCCGTGGCCGCCAGCGCCTGCGAACAATCAGGGCGCGCCCGTGTGCCTGAGGTGGCGCCCGCCATTGCGCTCGACACTTGGCTGCGAGGACTGCGCAACGATGGCGCGCTGCAGCTTGCCCTGCTTCCCGAGGGTACACAGCAGGCGGGCGCACTCCGCTTCACGTCGGCCGGGGGCGTACTCGTGGTGGGACCGGAAGGTGGCTTGGGCAGTCGCGACATCGTGTCGCTTACCGAGGCGGGCTTCCATGGCCTGCGCCTGGGACCGCGCATCCTGCGCACGGAGACGGCCGGACTCGCCGCCCTGGCAGCTTTGCAGGCACTGCACGGCGACCTTTGAGCCGCCGCGCAACGGTCAAGTTTCAGCTCGCCAACGCGAGCAGATCGATCAGTTCGGCTTCGATGCCTTCCAGATCGGGGATGACGGCCACGTCGTCACGAACCAGCACCTGCGCCCGCACACCGGGCGGCAACGGCGCGCCATCGTGCGTGGGGATGATCAGCTCGGCATTGAGCGTCGTCAGGCGCGGAAAGCCCTGCGTGATGACCGCTAAGAACGGCAGGTCGGCATGACCGCCCAGGGCCTTCAGCACGGCCACGCGCACGGCCTGTTCGCTATCGCCCTCGCTCACTCCAGCGAGCTTGGTGAATGACAGCAGCGGCACGCGCCAGCCACGCCACGCAATGCGACCCAGCAACCAGGGCGGCGCACCTTCGACCGGCTCGGCAGCAGGCAAGGTGATGACTTCGGCCACGGTGGCATTGGGCAACAGCAGACGCAGGTTACCAACAGGCACCAGCACACAACGGATTTCGCGAGGTAGCGGTAGCTCACTCATCGCCGGCTCTCCATGGACATCTCCTCGATCAGACGCGCCGCCAAGTCAGCGGACGTGCCGGAATAGCTGTTAAGGCGCTCGGCTTCGATGCCGTGCACCATATCGGCGAAATGCCCTTCGGATGACGCTTCCACCCACACCTGACCACCACGGTCATGAATGGCCTGACAGCCGCCCACGGCATCATTCGCCTGGCCGGCAAATACAATCGCTTGCGCACTGCGGCCAAACACATTGGCCACCATGGTGAAGCTGGCATCGATCAAGGAGCTCTGCACGGCTTGTGCGCCCAGTGGCTGCAGCTCGATGCGACCGTCGCGATACACACGAGCCTGCTGGTCCGCAGGTACGACCAACACTTCGCCCGTGCGGGCACGTGCACCATGGGCCGCCATACGCACGGGCAAACTACTGCGCTGGGCCAACAGCTGAACCTGGTCGTCCGCCGACGTGCCATCCAGATGCTGGACGTGCAGCACGGTCATGCGCAAATCGGGCGGCAGCAGCGACAGGAACGTGCACACGGCTTCGGTACTATCGGATGCCGCGCCAAGCACCAGCATGCGCCCAATAGCCGTATCGAGGTCGGAGAGCAGCATTTCATGCCCGCCCTCATAAGCCTTGGGAGCAATGGCCTCTTCGATCGAGACCAGTTCAAGACTCAAGCCAAGCTCCATGGCCGACTCTTCTTGACTGCCCCCTTCCGGCGCGAGGAAATCAGCAGCGCTGAGCTTCTCGATACCAAATTCCGACAGCTGGGCAGGTGCCTGCTCGGTCAGTGGCACATCCTCGACCAACGCCCAACTCGACGCCGCCGTCATGAGCGATTCGTGGGCTGTATCGGCGGCGGCGACCGTCACCGCAACCACCGGCGAAACAAACGATTCGTCCAGCGGTGCGAGCGTCAAATGATCGAGCTGGAAAGACGGCATCGCCACGACAGCGGCCTCTCTTGCCACCGGCTCAGACTCGACCGGTGCCGGGCCTTGCGTCATCAAGGCGTCTACGCCGAAATGCCCATCATGCAGCGGGGGCAGATCATCCTCCGCAGTGAATTTCAGGCCTGCGCCAAAATCATCGGCCTCGGACATTCCATCGTCGGCCGCCAGCAACGCCTCGAGCTCGGCCGCCAGCGTCTCGGACACGGCGGCCGCATTGCTACTCGCCATCGCCACGGGTTCATGGGAATAAACCGGCGAAGCCGTGTCGCCGGGCGCGTCCGCGGAATCGGCCGCGGAGGGCATGGGCGTCGCCTCGGGTGCACCGAGCTCGACCGCCTGGGCCTCGTCGCTCGCTGCCACGTAGGTACTTTCCGCCACGGCGAGTACGACCGGCGCATGCTGTGGACGCGGCGGGTCGAGATCGCCCTGCGCCAAGACCTTCACGGCAAGATGGCGGGCCCAACGGGCGCGATCCCATCCATCCAGCTGGCGACTGGCCTGCGCATCGTTGAACACGACCCGCGGCCGATCGCCGTCGATCACGTCATAAAGCCGATCGAGGTCGTGCTCGGCATCGTCATCCAGATTCACGACCAGGACTTCGGCACCGGTGTCCTCCAGCATCGCGCGACTGAGGGTGGAAAGCGCCCCCTCGTGGACGATCCGGGCTCCACGCTCATGCAGCGCATCGCGCAACTGACTGCCCAGTTCCCGGTCATCGAACAGCAAGGCGACTGCGGTGGCCGATTCAGCCATTGAACGACTCCGTAGTCCGCTGCTCGAGAACTTCGCCAATCTGCATCAGCAGTTCAGCCTCTTGATACGGCTTGCCGAGGTAACGATCCACGCCAATGTCGAAGGCGCGCTGGCGGTGTTTGTCGCCAGTACGCGAGGTGATCATGATGATCGGCACATCGCGGAAACGCGGATCGGCCTTCATGTGCGTGGCCAGCTCGTAACCGTCCATGCGCGGCATCTCGATGTCGAGCAGCATCAGGTCCGGCACACGCTCATGCAGCCGTTCGATGGCGTCGACACCGTCCTTGGCCGTGCTGACTTCGTATTCGTGACGCTCCAGCACGCGACTGGTGACCTTGCGCATGGTGATGGAGTCATCCACCACCATCACCAGCGGACGTACGCGAACCTCTTCCACCACCGGCGCCTGTACCGCGCTGAGCCCCTCTTCCAGGCGCTGCTGACGGCGTGCCACCCCATGGCGGACCAGCGGTGCGAGATCAAGAATGATCAACACCGAACCGTCGCCCATAATGGTCGCGCCGAGGATGCCGGGGACCGAGCTGATTTGCGGGCCCACCGACTTCACCACGATTTCGCGCGAACCGATCACGGCATCGATGCGAATGGCGGCGCGCAGGTCACCGGAGCGGGTCAACAACAACGGCAACTGCTCTTCGTCACCGGTGTAACCGCTCACGATGCCAAGCAGTTCGGACAGATCGTGGATGCTGTACTCGTCTCCCGCATACGGGAATGACGGCTCTGCATCAGCCAGACGCTCCGAGAGTTCGGCGGGGGTGATGCGTGCCACGCCCTGCACCGAGGTCATCGGAATGGCGAAGTTGGATTCGCCAATGCGCACCAGGATGGCTTGCGTGACGGCCAGGGTGAACGGAAGGCGCAGCACGAAGGTGGAGCCTTCGCCCGCCTTCGATTCGATGGAGAGCGAACCGCCGAGCTGCTTGATCTCGTTCGCCACCACGTCCATGCCCACGCCGCGGCCGGCCAGCTGGGTGACCTTGCTTGCGGTGGAGAAGCCAGGCTGCGTGATAAGCGCAAGCAGCTGATCGTCACTGAGCTTGGCGTCGGCACGCACCAGACCACGCTCGATGCCGCGCTTGCGAATCGCGTCGCGATTCAGGCCGCGGCCGTCGTCGCTGACGCGCACGACGACTTCGGTCGCCTCACGCGCCACGCGGATGCGCACCGCACCTTCGGCCGGCTTGCCCGCCTTGCGTCGTTCGGCCGGCGATTCAATGCCATGGGCTACGGCGTTGCGCAACATATGCTCGAACGGCGCCTTGATGCGGTCGAGCAGGTTGCGATCCATTTCGCCATGGGCGCCCTCCACATAGAGCTGCGCGCTCTTGCCCTCTTCCTGTGCGGCCTGACGCAGCGTGCGGCGGAGGTTGGGCACCATCGTGTCGAATGGCAGCATGCGCGTGCGCAGCAAGCCGTCCTGCAGCTCGGAGCTGACCCGCGACTGCTGGATCAACAGCGTCTCGGCCTGACGCGTCAGGTCGTCGAGCATGCCCTGAATGGAAACAAGGTCAGAGACCGACTCGGCCAGTGCGCGCGAATACTGCTGCAACTGCGAGAAACGATCGAGTTCGAGCGGATCGAAGACCGACAAGCCGCCTTCGCGGTGCTCGCGTTGGAAACGCGCGATGATCTGCGCTTCCGTTTCGATCTCAAGCATACGCAGCTGGCTGCGCAGGCGCTGCACCGTCTGATCGAGCTCCACCAGGTTGAAGCGATAGCCCGCCACCTGCTGTTCCAGGCGCGAACGGTAGATCGCCACCTCGCCAGCGTGGTTTACCAGCGTATCGAGCAGTTCGGCGCGAACGCGGATCTGTTCCTGCGGCGCACTGGCAGTCTCTTCGTGCTCTTCGGGCAGCAGCTCGGGCAGCTTGGTGCGATCGGGGAATGGCAACACCGTCGCGGTCGTCTGCTCGACGGCTGCTGGCTCGATGGCGACCGCCTCGGCCGTCACGACCTCGCTCGGCGCGCCGCCAGACATGGCCACGAAACGATCGATCATGGCTTGCGGGTAGGCGACCGCATGTCCCTGCGAAACGCGCTGGACCATTTGATGCAGCTGGTCGAAGCCCGCTTCCAACGCGGCGATCAGGTCGCCGATATGGGCCGACTCGGCGTGCAGCGGTTTCTCCAGCGCCGTTTCGATGGCGTGGGTGAGATCGCCCACCGGCACCAGTCCGGCAATACGCGCACCGCCCTTGAGAGTGTGCAGGTCGCGCTGCAGCTCGGCCACGTGCTCGATCGCGCTTGGCTCGGCGCGCCACTCGGCGAGTACCCCGTCCGAATGATCGAGTAGCTCGCGCGCTTCCTCAATGAAGATTTCCAGCAGGTCGGGATCGATCTGGCTGGGTATGAGCTCGTTATCGTGCGAGGCTTCGTGCTCCTCCGCCGGCGTGCTTTGGAGAAGCTCTTCCTCAGCGAGGCGTTCCTGCTCGTCCGCCGGTGAAGCAATGATCGCCTGCGTCTCGATGGCTTCGACCGACGCCTCAATGGATTCGACCGGCGTTTCGTCGACGATTTCCGGCGCGACCACATGCGCAACGACGTCGTCCACCGGTGCACCGTCTTCGGCGGCCACGGCATCGTCGAGACCAACCTGTTCGTCCATCTCGATCGTGGAAGCGACAACGGGCGCGTCATCGAGCTCGAACGCCAGCGCCATCTCGTCAGCCGAAGTCAGCGTGACGTGTTCGTCGGCGGCCTTGTCGAGGCTCAGTGCCTCTTCAGCATCAGCCTCATCCAGCAGATCCGCGTAGGCCTTGGCGAAATCCTCCTCGTCGGCGCTGACGAGGGACGCCGCATCAGAGGTGGCTTCCGCCGAAGGTGTCGCGTGCCCGGCGACGGGCAGATGCGCGTCGAGATCGAACTCGCCCAGGGCGGCCATCAATTCGTCGGCATACGCATCGCCCGAGGGCTCATCCGCAGCGACGGGATGGGCGTGACCCGGCGTTCCCGACACACCAGACAGCGCCTCGTCCAGCGACGCGGCGAGCAGGTCTTCCCGCTCGGCATCGTTGGTCGGCCCGTCCGTTTCGACGAGATCGTCCGCATGCGGCTCAAACAGCACGTGAGCCACCTGAGGTTCCGGTTGGCTATCACGCAACTCCGCAATGCGTTGGATCAGTGCATCGATATTCGGCAGCTGCGGCGACGGCGCATCGAACTGTCCCATGACCTGATCGACGGCATCAGCGCTCTGGCCCAGCAGGTGCACGCCCTCGGCCGAAAGCGGCCGACCGGCGGCACGCAGGCGCTTGAGCAGGCTTTCCAGTGGCGAAAGCAGCTGGGTCAGCAACGGGATGTCGACCATCGCGATGGCGCCGTGCAGCGTATGTACGGCACGCAGCAGACCGTCGTCGACGCGAAGTTCGCCGTCGACGCGGTTGATCGTCGTCCGAATGGACGCAAGGTACTGCGCGACTTCACTACGCAGGATCTCCAGCAACACCGGATCGATCGGCGGCATGACCGGCGCTTCGATCGCGTCCGCGAAGTGCTCGACCGGCGAACTCGTCGCGGCCTCGACATCGGCAAGGCTGGCGGTCGGAATGGCGGCGACATCGACACGCGGCACGCGGCGATGCACGACGCGACGCACGCTCTCCATCGCGGCAGGCGCAATGTCGGCGATGCGCGCATCCTGCTGGCCGGCGGCAAGTCGCTCGGCAATCTCCATGATGGCGTTGATCGGTGCCGTCGGTGCCCCTTCGCCCAACAGCGCAATGCGCAGTTGCGGCAAGGCATCGATGGCGCCACTCACCACTTCCTGCACGCCCTCGTTGGCCGGAATCGAATGATCCAGCACACGATTGAGCATGTTCTCCACCTTCCAGGCGAATTCACCCAGCATGGTGGCGCCGACCAGCCGGCCAGAACCCTTCAAAGTATGGAAGGAGCGACGAATGGGTGTGAGTGCATCCAACTGCGCGGTATCGGCGAGCCAGGTCTGGCGCGCTGCATGCAGGCTATCGATTTCTTCCTGCATCTCCTCCAGGAAGATGTCGCGGATGTCGTCGTCGATGCCCGCCGTACTGGCCTGAAAGCCCGCTTCAGCCTGTGACGCGCGGGCTACTGGTACCTGCTCGAAGATCTCTTCCTCGATCTCGATCCATTCGTCATCGCCGCCCTGCACGGCTTCCTGCGGACCGAGATGTTCGGTGTCCGCCAGGCGCATGCCGGTGATCTCGTGTTCCAGCGGTTGCGGCGTTTCACTGTGACCGATGATCAGCCCCGACAAATCATCGCCATGGGCCAGGCTGACGGTTTCCGAGAGCTCCGGCTGGTTGGCCAGCGCTGCCGCAAGCGCGGCATCTGCCGCCTTGGCGACCTGCTCCGGCGCTTCGTCCATGTCGTCCAACACCGCCGCGCGCGCGGCCGGCGGCGGCCAATAGCCGAGCGTACCCAGACTGTGCTCGGCGACGTCCAGGATGTGTTCCAGGCCACCGCGATGCTCGCGCGCGGCCTCGAGGTAATACTCCAGCGCGGCAAGCGCATCGGCGAGATGATCCATCTGCGCCGTGCTGGGCACGCGCCGATCGGCCAGCAACTCGTTGCCGACGAAACGGCCAATGCCTTCAGCCAGTTCGGCGGGACGCGGCGCGGACAGCATGCGCATGGCTCCCGCCACTTCCTCCATCAGCGGGCCCACATCGGCCAGCTGCCTGGACTGCCAGCCCGACTCGACATAAGCGACGATCGCTTCCTTCACCTTGCCGGTGTTGGCGGTGGCTTCGTGCATCAGGGTCGCCAGGATATGGCGCGCCTCGCTGCGCGGCAGCATCGCAGTCGCGCCTTCAGGCGCACTTTCTTCTTCGGCACCCAGGCTTTCGATGTGATCGTCGAGCGACGCTTCCACATAAAGCAGCGCACCGGCAACATCGAGCAACAGCTCTTCGTCGGGCGTGCGCACGCGATTGGCGATTTCGTCCAGCACGCGACGCTGCTCGTTGACCACGCGTCGCGGCACAGCCAATGCCAACATGCCCAGCGTGTCGCCCACGCGGTCCAGCACTTCGGTCTGGCTCGCCAGCTGCGCAGGATCGGCGTCGGTTTGCCGCAGGAACAGATCCAGCGCCTCCTTCACCCGCAACAAGTCGTCCTTCAGCGCACGCGCCACGGAATCGAGCAAGGCACGGTTGTGGCCGGACATGGAGCCGCGTGCGTGTTCCACCTCACTCGCCTCAGGCAGCAGGGCGTCGAGCGAGTAGGTCTGGCGCAGCAACTCCATCCGCGGACTGCCCGGCTTGACCTGGCCCGTCACGTACAGCAGTTTGCGCGCCAATTCGTCGGAATCACCGCCGCGCAGGCTGATTTCGCCATGTTCCACCAGTTGGCGGATGCTGCGATCGACCTTGCCAATCAGTTGGCGCACTTCGCTCGCATGGTTCTTGAGCACGCCCTGTTGCACGCCTTCGAGGACACCGGCGGCGATCCACCACAGACGACGCCCAGGCACGCTATGGCAGCGCGCCGTGATGGCATCCAAGGTCTGAATCATGCCCGTCAACTGCTGCTCGTTGCCCTGCCCACGGAACCAGGTCAACAACTGCTGCTGGAAGCGCAGCCGCAGGGCAGCGACTTCGCTGCGCTGACGCTCAGCGGCGATGTCATGCGCCGGAGCTGGCGCCTGGTGCGGCAGCACGACGTCAAGGTTGGGCGTGAAGAGCGCCGATTCGTGCAGCGCCTGCTGACCGCGACTGGAACGCAGGTCATTGAGCAACGGCAGCAGCACCACCGGTACGTCACGGTGGCCGCCAGACAATCTTTCGAGATAGTCCGGCAGCTGCATGAGGCCACGCATCAGGGCCGCATAGGCGTCCTCGCGGTCGGCGACATGGTCCTCAAGCAGCGAGATGGTCAGTGTCTCCATCTCCTCCGCAACCATCGCGGCGCCGTAGAGCTCGACCATGCGCAGCGTGCCTTGCACCTGATGCAGGCTGTCGGCGCACGAACGCATGGCAGCCCGGTCGCCCGGATTGTCGACGTAGGACTCCAACGCCTCGCGGGCAAGCGCCAGCGTCTCGTCGAGCTCTGGCTTGACCCACTGCAGGGTGGTGAAATCGATGTGATCTTGAAGTCTCATGCGCCCCTCACTGCGGCCACGTAACGCTTTGTCACGCAACCGTCGAGGTTGCCCCCTGTGAAAATCGTTTTGTGTCAGCCCGGCAGCTTAAAGTGAGCCACCGAACGCCGCAGATCACTCGCAAGCTGAGCCAGGTAACCGATCGAGTCGGCCGTCTGGCTCGCACCCTGTGAGGTCTGCGAGGTAATTTCCTGGATCGCATTCATCGACACCGAGATGTCCGACGCCGCGGTGGATTGCTGGCGGGCGGCGGTGGAGATGTTTTGAATCAGTGCGGACAAATCGTGCGACACGCGCTCGATATCGCCCAGCGCACTACCGGCGTCCTCCGCCAGTCGGGCACCGGCCACCACTTCCGCGGTGGTCTGCTCCATCGAATTCACCGCCTCGTTGGTATCGGACTGAATGGTCTGCACCAGCGTTTCGATTCGCTTCGTCGCGCTGGCGGAACGCTCTGCCAGGCGCTGCACTTCGTCCGCCACCACCGCGAAACCGCGACCCGCCTCACCGGCCGACGCTGCCTGGATGGCCGCGTTGAGTGCCAGGATGTTGGTCTGCTCGGCGATGTCGTTGATCAGTTCCACGATCGAGCCAATCTCCTGCGAAGACTCGCCCAGGCGCTTGATGCGCTTGGAGGTCTCCTGGATCTGGTCGCGGATCGAGTCCATGCCCGAGATCGTCTCGCGCACCACTTCGGCGCCGCGCGAGGCAATTTTCACCGAGCGCTCGGCCACGTCGGCCGATTCGGCTGAATCCTTCGACACGGTATCCATGAGGCTGGCGATCTGGTTGATCGCCGTGGTCGCCGTGCTGATCCGCTGCGCCTGGTGCTGCGCCGACTCGGCCAGATGACGTGCGGTGGTCTGCGTCTCCTGGGCCGACGAGGACACCTGCTCGGAGGTCTCGTTAATCGTGGTCACCAGGGTGCGCAACTCGTCGATGGCGTAGTTCACCGAGTCGGCAATGGCGCCCGTAATGTCCTCGGTCACCGTGGTCTTGACCGTCAGGTCACCTTCGGCGAGCGAACCCATTTCGTCCAGCAGGCGCATGATGGCCTCCTGGTTACGCTGGTTGAGCTCGGCACTGTCCTGGAAGCGGCGGCGCTGGTCGGTAACGAGCTGAACCACCAGCACCACGATGAAGGCGACCGCACCGATGGCACCGAGCACGCCCCACCACACGTTCGGGAACAGGCGGCGCAAGGGCAGCTTGCTGACCTGGTCGGACAGCTCGTTCGCGCGCAACAGCACGTTCTGCGAATCCAGGGAGGCCTGGTTGCCTGCGCGTTTCACGTCGCTGAGGTTGCCGGCAGCGCCGACCAGCTTGCCGACCGGATCCTGCAGGTTGTCCCACTGGGACTGCATGTCGGTAAGAATCTTGCGTGCATTGGTGTCGCCCATCGAGTGCACGCCGACTTCGGCGTTACCTTCGAGCAGACCCTTGAGCACCGAACCATAGAGCTGACCGTCACGGGCCAGGCCGTCTGCCGCGGGCTGGGAGGCGTCGCCACCTTGCAGCACTTCTTGCACTCGGCGGATCATACGGTCGGCCAGCAACATCTGGCGGGCCGAGGTATAGGTCTGCTCAGCGCTGCCACCGTGCTGCTGCAGGATGTTTACCACCTGCTCCATGCTGGAGTTGAGCAGCGGCAGGTCACGCGACAGCGTCGTCGCGCGCTGGGCCGAATCGAGCACCAGGGCCTTGTTGGAAAGGATCTTGCCGATGTCGGCATCGAGCTGACCCCAGGCATTGGTCAACGCGCCCACGGCACGACCGGCGGGGGTTGCGTTGTTGTCGGCATAAGGTTGCATGCCGCTCTTCGCATCGCCCTTGTTCAGGTGTTGGACCGCCGAATCGATGGCGTTGCGGTTGGTCTCGAGCTCCTTGAAGGAGTCGACGTTACCGTCTGCCGCCTCGATGGCGTACTTAGCCGTCTGCTGTGACAACACCTGGATCTGCGTGGTCAGGGCAATGGCCTGCCGATCCTCGCTGTTCCTGATGTTGAGCATGACGAAATCGACACCCGCGAATCCAATCGCGATGACCAGCGCAATGATGAGGCCGGTAAAGCCCCGCTCCTTGCCAACGCCCCCTGTAGTGCTCATTTCGTTCACCTCGCCCGTCTACCCCCGCCACCCTTGCTGGCGGAGGCTGGGATCATCGCCCTGATTCCGGCCACAACTGGCGCCGGTCCTACCCTAGATTCAACTATCGTCCGTCAAGCCGCTGCGGCTTGGCGGAAATCAGGCGCGCGCACCAGTTTGCCCATGCTGAACACGGCCAACCGTGGCTCGCCCACTCGATCTTCCACGAATCGCGCCAGGCGCGGATCGTCTTCTTGTTCGGCCGTGCGGCGCTGCTCGGCATCCACCGTGCGCTGGCCGAAAACTTCGTCGACCATCAGCGCCACGTTGCCGCCACTCTGTCGCACCACCAGCAGGCGCGTACGCTCGGTTTGTACGGTGCGTTCACCGAACAGGAAGCGAGCGAGATCGATGACCGGCACCAGGTTGCCTCGCACATTGGCCACGCCAAGCAGCCAGGTTTGCGTACCGGGCACCGGCGTCAATACCGGCACCGCCAGCAATTCGCTGATTTCGTCGATGCCGCTGACGAACAGGCGACTGCCGGCGCGGTAGCCAATGCCACGCCAGAGACCCGGGGCCTCCAGCTTCTCCGGCGTATCGGAGGAATGAACCAGCGAAAGTCGTTCGTAGCGGGCCAGGATTTCGAAGGGCGAGAGCGTGGCAGTCTGGCTCATCGTCACCTCAGGCGGCGTTCGGCAGCAAATCGTTGATACATGCAAGGAGATCCTTTTCGTTCACCGGCTTGGTGATGAAGGCACGCGCACCTTGGCGCAGCCCCCACACGCGATCGGTCTCCATCGATTTGGTGGTGATCATGACGATCGGAACGTTGGACGTCACCGGGTCGCGGGTAAGCGTGCGGGTGGCCTGGAAGCCGTTCATGCCGGGCATGATGACGTCCATGATGACCAGGTCAGGCAACTGCGCACGCACGCGCTCGATGCCTTCCTCGGCACTGCCAACGGAATCGACCCGATAACCCGCACGCTCAAGCAGCGTGGTGAACACGCGCACGTCGGTCGGCGAGTCGTCGATAATGAGAATATTGGCCACAGGTCCCCCTCAGACCCTGTAGTCGCCGGTCTTACACCGTGCTGACATGTCGATGGATAGCACCAAGCAGCTCATCACGCGTGAAGGGCTTGGTGAGATATTGTTCGGCGCCGACGATGCGGCCGCGTGCTTTGTCAAACAGTCCGTCCTTCGAGCTGAGCATGATGACCGGCGTACCGCGGAACTGCGGATTGTTCTTGATCAGCGCGCAGGTCTGATACCCGTCGAGGCGCGGCATCATGATGTCGACAAAGATGATGGCGGGCTTCTGGTCAGAGATCTTGGCCAATGCCTCGAAACCGTCCACGGCGGTCAGCACGTCGCAACCTTCTTTTTTCAGCAAGGTTTCGGCGGTCCGCCGGATGGTCTTCGAGTCATCGATAACCATGACCTTAAGGCCGGCCAAGCCATTTCCATTTATGTTCAAGTTCACAAGACCCCCCTGCGACCCGCCCCAGGCTCAGGTAAAACGTGCGGCCGTCGGCAACTGCTGCCAGCCCCACGTGGACAAAAGAATTCAGTAAAGCTTCTTATGACGTACTAACTCGCTACTTAGCCGGCAGGCATCCGTCTGTTGCTGTTTACCGCCTGCCTGACGTGACGTCAAGCTGAAATCTCACCCGGAGAGCGCCACGTCATTGATTTAGGCCATCAACCGGCGAAACGTCTCGATGTTGGGCTTCATCGTGACCATGGGTGGCTGGCCCGGTCAAGGTGCTAATTGACCTGTATTTGCACAGTTCCCGCTTTGCTGAAACCACAACCTGGCCGCCCGCCCCTGCATCTCGGAGCGAACGGGGCCACCACCAGCCGGGTCGGAGGCGAATTGCCCAGGGAAGTCATCAGATGACCGCGTCTCGACATACACTCCCACGCTCTTTCCCGGTCAGCGCCGGGACAGATCGTGACGACGCTCTACTACCGGAGAATGACGATGACCCTTTCGGTCGCCGTGTTGATGGACCCGATCGGCTCCATCAAGATCGCCAAGGACACTACCTTCGCCATGTTGCTGGAGGCCCAGCGGCGCGGGCATCGCCTGTTCTACCTGGAGCAGGGCGACCTGGCCCTGCGGGACGGCCTGCCCTGGGCGCGTCTGGCTGCCCTTTCCGTGCGGGACGATGCCTCGGGCTGGTTCATGCTGGAAGAACCGCGATGGCGCGACCTGCGTGAGATCGACGTGCTGCTGATGCGCAAGGACCCACCGGTCGACGCGCAGTTCATCTACGACACCATGGTGGCGGAACAGGCCGAGCGTGCCGGCGTGAGCGTGGTCAACCGCCCCCAGGCGCTCCGGGACTGCAACGAGAAGTTGTTCGCCATGCACTTCCCTCAATGCATGGCGCCCACCCTGGTGTCCCGCGACGCCGCCGAAATGCGCGCCTTCGTGGCCACCCACGGCGAAGTTGTGCTCAAACCGCTGGACGGCATGGGCGGCCGCGGCATCTTCCGGGTCAGCGCCGGGGATACCAACCTCAACTCCATGCTCGAGACCTTGATTGCGGCCGGACCGCACGGCGAGCACCGCCAGTTCACCATGGCCCAAAAATACATTCCTGAAATCACTTCCGGGGACAAGCGCATCCTGGTCATTGACGGCGAGCCGGTGCCTTATGCGCTGGCACGCATTCCCCAGGGCAATGAGTTCCGCGGCAACCTGGCGGCTGGCGGCCGCGGCGTCGGCGTGCCACTCAGCGAGCGGGATCGCTGGATCGTGTCCCAGGTGGCGCCGGAACTGCGTCGACGCGGCCTGTTGTTCGTGGGCCTGGACGTGATTGGCGACTACCTCACCGAGATCAACGTCACATCGCCAACCTGTGCCCGGGAACTGGACGCGCAGTTCGGGCTTAATATTGCGGGCCAGTTGTTCGACGTCATCGAACGCACTCGAATCGGAAACCGCGCCGCGTGAGCCAACCTGCTGTCCGCACTGGCGCCGACATGATCGGCGCCACCCTGCTCTTCTCGCTGTTGCTCCATGGCGTATTGGTGCTTGGCATCACGTTCAACTACGTCAAAGCCAAGCCCAGCCTGCCGACCCTGGATGTCACCCTGGTGGACGTCGCCAACCGCGACGCCCCGGACAAGGCCGATTTCCTGGCCCAGGCCAATAACTCCGGTGGCGGCGAGAGCGACAAGGCCGCCCGCCCCTCGCAGTTGGTTTCCGGGCCGATCCCCAAGCCCAACCCCGGGGTCGTCGCGCAACCGGTGGAGGCCAGTGCGCCGCGGCCGCAGGACGCCACCGACGACAAGCTGCTGACCACCACCGGCGATAGCCACTACACCGTCAGCACCGACAGCGCCAAGCTGGAACGGACGCCGCAGGACCTTCCCGAGTCGCCTAGCGAGGTCACGCGGCGGCAGGAGATGGCGCAGCTGGCCGCCGAGGTGCGTGATCGCAGCGAGCAGTACGCCAAGCGCCCGAAAAAGAAGTTCATTTCGGCCAACACCAAGGAATACGCCTATGCGGCCTATATGCGAGGCTGGGTCGACCGGGTGGAGCGCGTCGGCAACCTGAACTACCCGAACGAAGCCCGCCGCCGCCGTCTGCACGGTGACGTGTTGATGACCGTGACGCTCAACCGCGACGGCTCGGTCAAGGGAATCGAGGTGGTGAGCAGCTCGGGGCAGCAACTGCTGGACGCCGCCGCACAGCGCATCGTGCGCTTGGCGGCCCCCTTCCCCTCGCTGCCGGTGGACAAAGACCACATCGACGAGCTGAACATCACGCGTACCTGGCAGTTCATGCCAAACGACATCCTGCGTAGCCGCTAAGGTCGCCACTCACGGCGTGTTTACACCACGCCGCGGGAGCCTTGACCGCAGCCGATGCGGCCGCGCTATGGGGCAGGCGCGAACAGGTTCTACAATGCGCCCATGACCGTTTCCCAGTCTCAGCCCCAATCGCTCGCCGGCCACTTCCTGATCGCCATGCCGAGCCTGGCCGAACCGCCGTTTTCTCGGGGCGTCGCGTTTATCTGCCAGCACGACGAGGACGGTGCGGTGGGACTGCTGGTGAACCAGCTGTCCGAATATCGGCTGGGTGACGTGCTCTCCCAAATGAAGCTCGAGTGCAACGATCTGGAACTAGCCGACGCGCCGGTGCTGATCGGCGGCCCCGTGCAACAGGAGCGCGGCTTCGTGCTGCACCGCGAACCGGGGCACTGGGAGTCGAGCTATCGCATCAATGCCGAGTGGTCGGTCACCACCTCGCGCGACATCCTGGTAGCCATGGCCAATGGCGAAGGTCCGCGCCTGGCCGTGATGGCCCTGGGCTATGCCGGCTGGAGCGCCGGCCAGCTGGAACAGGAACTCAAGGACAACACCTGGCTCACCGTCGAAGCCAGCGAACGCGTGGTCTTCCATACCCCGCTGGAGGAGCGCTGGAGCGCCGCCGCCGGCTTGGTTGGGGTGGATCCGCTGGCGCTGCCCGGCTACGCAGGTCACGCGTGAGCTGTGTGTTTGGTTTCGATGTCGGCAGCCGCCTGCTAGGCGTTGCGGTCGGCAATCGTTTTACGGGTAGTGCGCGCGGCCTGGCCGCCATCCCGGTGCGCGATGGCGATCCCGATTGGCAGAAACTGGACGCCCTGCGCCAGGAATGGCTGCCGGACACCCTGGTCGTGGGCCTGCCGCTTACTCTCGACGGCCAGGAGCAGCCGGCCAGTCGCAGCGCCCGACGCTTCGCCGAGAAGCTGGGCCAGCGTTACGGCGTGCCGGTAGAACTCACCGACGAGCGCCACAGCTCTCAGGAAGCGGCCCAACGCTTTGCCAGTGCGCGCGCCGCCGGCCTGAAAAAACGCCGCGACGCCGCCACCATCGATGCTGAAGCCGCCGCCGTCATCCTGGAACGCTGGTTGGCTTCGCCCACGCCTGCGGCCACCGACCGCTGATACCCACCCTTCGACGACACGCCCCCATGAGCTCACGCCTGCGCCACCTCACCACGCTGGAAAACCTGCCCCGCGCCGCCATCGAGCGCCTGCTCGACCGCGCGGAGACCATGCGCGAGGGTTGCGCCCACGGCACGCGCAAGCTCGACATGCTGAGCGGCCGCACGATACTCAACCTGTTTTTCGAACCCTCGACGCGCACGCGCACGTCGTTCGAGCTGGCCGCGCGCCGGCTCGGCGCCGACGTCATCAACTTCGACATCGGCTTCTCCTCTACCAGCAAGGGTGAGGCGCTGTTCGATACGTTGCACACGCTTGAGGCGATGCATCTGGATGCCATCGTGGTGCGCCACAAGCAGTCGGGCACGCCCGAAGAACTCGTGCGCCACGCCATGAGCGGCGTCTCGGTGATCAATGCCGGCGATGGCAATCGGGCGCATCCCACGCAGGGATTGCTCGATGTGCTGACCATCCGCCAGCATCGCCCCGATTTCGAGCGGCTCACCGTGACGATCTGCGGCGACGTGAAGCACTCCCGCGTGGCCCGCTCGGACGTGCACGCACTCACGGCCCTGGGTACGAAGGAAATTCGCCTGTGCGCTCCGCGTGGCCTGCTGCCCGAGGCGGCGGAATTCCCCGGCTGCGTGCTTACCGACGATTTCGACGCCGCCATCGAAGGCGCCGACGTGGTGATCATGTTGCGCCTGCAGAAAGAGCGCATGGCCGCCACCGACCTGCCCGACGAAGCGGCGTACTTCGCCCGTTACGGCCTCGACAATCGTCGCCTCGAGCGTGCCGCCAAGGGCGCCCTGGTGATGCACCCGGGCCCGCTCAACCGTGGCATCGAGATCGCCTCGGAAGTGGCCGATGGTCCGCAGTCCCGTATCCTTGAGCAGGTCGGCAATGGCGTCTTCGTGCGCATGGCTGTGCTGGCCGAGGTGCTGGGCCGCTGACAACAGGGTAGTCCAATCCCTAGCCAACGAAGATCCCGCCACG
The DNA here is from genome assembly GCF_026283945.1 of Dyella humicola. Classification (NCBI taxonomy): domain Bacteria; kingdom Pseudomonadati; phylum Pseudomonadota; class Gammaproteobacteria; order Lysobacterales; family Rhodanobacteraceae; genus Dyella; species Dyella humicola. The sequence continues at coordinate 1,035,870 of NZ_JAPDPC010000001.1, read as the reverse complement.
GCGCCGCCCTGGCCGTGGTGCACCGCGCCAGCCCTTGATTCCGGGCATAATGCGCGGCGCGATAACACACCTCCATTTAAGGGAATAAACATGCGATCGACGACGCGCTTTGTGGCGCTGGGTTTCGCCGGCGTACTTCTGGCTGCGTGCCATCACAAGGACAAGGACGCACCCCTTGCTTTTGTGCCGGCCGACACGCCCTACGTGGTGGCCAACCTCGACGTCCTCGACGACGACACCCGCAAGGCGCTGCTGGCGCAGACCAATGCGCAGCTTCCCTCGCAGCTGGTGCAGCTGAAGTCCGCGGCGGACGACATGGCCGAAAAGGACCCCGATACCGCACGCCTCCTGAAGGCCGTGATTGCCGAGCTGGACGGCAAGACGATCGAGCAGTTCGCGCAGAACGCGGGCCTCAACATCAAGGGTCGCTCGGCCTTCTACGGCCTGGGACTCTCACCCGTGATCCGTTTCGAGCTGACCGATGCCAAGGCTTTCGACGCCTTTGTCGGACGCCTGGAAACCGCCTATGGCAAGCCGTTCGACACGGCCACCGTGGGTAGCCAGAGCTACCGCAAGCATGTGTCGACGGAAACGGATACCCAAGTCGTCATCGCCGTGGTCGGCAAGCAGGCGATTGCTGCGCTGTTGCCGACCGATGCACCCGAAGCCACGCTGCGTCTGGCGCTCGGCCTGGATCGCCCGTCCAAGAACCTGCAGGACGATGGTCGCCTGGAGAAGCTGGCCAAGGCCAAGGATTACCAGCCGTGGGCCATTGGCCAGGTCGACCTGGTGCGCCTGCTGCCGCTGGCCGCTGGCGGCAAGGACCCGATGTTCAATGCCCTGCGGAAGGCTCGCGCCGCGGCCGAATCGGCCAAGACGGGCGAGCCGGTGGCCAACCAGCTGCAGATCTCGCCGAGCTGTGAAGGTGAAGCCTCGCGCATTGCTGCTCGCGTGCCTTCGGTGAGCTTTGGCTATACCAAGCTCGACGAGAAGCACCAGAACCTGCGTTGGGACGTCGCGCTGGCCGATGACATCACCAAGGCATTCTCCGGTCTCAAGGTGGAACTACCGGGACTGGGCACTGCGGGCACCGCGCCGTTCGATGTCAGCCTGGCGCTGCCAGTGGCGCAACTGCGCGCGTTTTGGAGCGCACAGGCCGAAGCGGTGGCCTCCAAGCCGTTCACCTGCCAGTCGCTGACGGACCTCAACGATGGCTTCGTGAAGATCGGCACGCTGTCTCAGCAGGCCGCGGTGCCCCCGGTGGGTGACCTGCTTGGCCTGCGCGTGGCGCTGGACAGCTTCGAGGCGGGCAGCACGGACAGCATGCCCAAGTTCAGCGGCCGCATTGTCATCGGCACGTCGAACCCGACGGCACTGCTGGCGATGGGCCAGATGGTGGCCTCCGGCCTGTCGCAGCTCAAGCTCACCACGGATGGCAAGCCGATGGCGCTGCCGCCTGAGGTGACTGCTCCGCTGGGTGCGCCGGTGTGGGCGGCCATGGGTCCGAAGGCACTCGCCCTGGCCATTGGCGCGGGCGAAGACAGCAGGTTGGGCGAAATGCTGAACGCACCCACCGGCGATGCCGGCCGCTTCGGCCGCCTGCAGCTTAGTGGCGATATGTACTCTGCCTGGGTCAAGGCCATGGCACAAAGGGCCGACCATATCGCTCAGCTCACCACGTCGGCCGATCACGCTGACCCGGCCGCCGCGGCAGCGGCAAAGGCCGCGGCCGAGCACTCCAAGGAGCAGTTCGAGTCGATGCAGGCACAGGCGGCGCGCATCAAGTCGGTAGCCGCCGAAGTCCACATGGAAGACGATGGCCTGGTCATCACCAACCAGAACGAACTGAAGTAAGGCAGCGACAGCGGTCGTCATCACAAAGGGGCGCTTCGGCGCCCCTTTGTGGTTGGAGCGCCCTCAACCGCTCCCGAGCCAGGGCGGATCAACAGGCCCTAGATGGAAAGCACCGACCGTCGATACTGGCGAACGATGCTGATCGCCAGGGCAAGCACCAGCATCGCCATCACGATGATGGCGATCACCCCGCCCAGATGATCACCCCGCACGCCCTGTTCAAATCCGGCGGGCAGCGTTCCGCCCTGATTGAAGGTCGCCGCGGCCATGCCGGTGTAATGCATGCCGCATACGGCTATCCCCATGACCAGGGCGCTGCCCAGCATCTGCAGTTTTCCGCGCAGATTGAAGGCCAGCCATAACGCAGCCGTCGATGCGACGATGGCGATGAACACCGACAACGCGACCAGGCACATGTCATACGTCACCTGCGCCGACATCAGCATGGCGCCCATGCCGAGGTAGTGCATGCCCGCCACGCCGAGCCCCATCAAGGTGCCGGCTGCCAGCAGGTTGGTCCAACGAAAGACAGCGCTACCCGCAATCGCCAGTCCCAGCGAAGACACCACCACCGCGAGCAGCACCGAGATGGCGGTCAGCACGACGTCGTAGGTCGCCTGCGCACCCATGCTGCACGCGAGCATGGCGACGAAATGCATGGCCCAGATGGCGCCCCCACCCATGGCCGTGCCCGCGGCGAGAATCGAGCCCCAGCGCTGTCCCGGCGTACGCGCCAAGGGAATGCCTAGCGCGAACTGCAAAGCGGTGAAGGAGCCGAGTACGGCCACCAGGTACGAAAGTCCTACCAGCAGATAGTTGTAGTGCTGATGCATGTCCTGCATGAAATCCCCCTTGAATCGATCACGGTGCCAGTTCGAAGACGCACTCGGGCGCACCGTGGCAATGGCAATTGACCTCGCTGGCGCTTGGCGCACCGGTCGCCAGTGCATCGGCCAGCAATCCCTCGATGAAGCCACAGAAGAATCGTCCACCGGACGATCCGCCGGGCTGGCACAACGGGCAGCCGCGCACATACAGCTGATCGCCGCGCAATTCCACGGTTACCAAATCGCGCAATGCCGGCACGACAATGCGCTTCAAGGCGTCGGTGGCAGCCAGGCGCGCACCGAAGGCGAAATCGCGGCGGAACACCCAGGCCCCGGCACGCCGGCCCGCAAAATGCAGGGACGCCTCCCGCGCTTCAGCGTCAACTGCATACTCGAGATTGATCAACCACGGAAAGATCCGCGGATAGTCCTTGGCCAGATTGGGCAACATGCGCTCGACCCGCGCCACGTCGGCAGCCGATGGCATGCCCAGGGCAAGCGCCTTCGGCGGCGACAGCGCGACGGCCGATACTTCGACGTCCACGGCGTCCAGCAGTGTTGGCACGAAATGCTTTTCGGCCGTGCGCCATGACGATTCGAATCTCAGCACACGCGGATGCACACTGAGCGCCTGCTCCAAGGCGGATCGAGATCCGTCTGGACCACGCAACACCAGGGTCAGGCTCGCACCCTGGACGTCTGGCGACAGACGCTGGCGCACCAGCACGTGACCGTGCTCGCTGACGACACGACCCAACGCGATGAGCAATCCTTCACGCCGTTCGGATATCACCCGAACTTCCAACTCGGCCATGATCCCCCCCGAAATCAAGCCTGACGACACTATGTTTTATCTTGGCAATGTGCCGGATGAGTGAACGTTTCACAATACGTGTATCGAGGCATATTCACGGTGTTTCGATCACTTCGCCGTGCCAATGACGCACGAGTTTGCGAACGTCATCCTGGCGTCAGTTACCGCATGCAAATGAGGCCAACAATGTGTTCTGCGTCTCATTGTTGGCCCCGATTCCTGCGAACGCGATGACAACGTCATGCGCACATTTTCTTCGCAACACTAATCGCGCACTGAACCGTTGTCGGTATCAGCCGAGCCTGGTTCATGTTGCGGCTGCTTGGATAGGTGCCACGGATGCCGCCACCCGCGGCAGCCGTCTGTCTCAAGGACAGCGCTTCCCCACTACAGGAGATTCCCCATGCGCACCAACAACGTGATTCGCAAGACGCTCATTGCCGCTGGCCTGGTGGCCGCGTTCTCGGTCGTGCCGTTCGCGCAGGTTGCCGCTCAGGATGCCGCCATGCAGAAGCAGTCGGACAACCAGACCGTGCCCGACAAGACCGCCGATGCCTGGATCACCACCAAGGTGAAGTCCGAGCTGGCAACGACCAAGGGCGTTAGCAGCACAGATCTCAACGTCTCCACCACGGACGGCGTCGTAACCGTGACGGGCACGGCGACTAGTTCGACGGAGAAAACCAAGGTCGCGCAGGTAGCCCGAAAGGTGAAGGGCGTGAAGAGCGTCGATACCAGTGGCCTCACGATCAGCGATACCGCCAAGTAAGCGTTCCCGTGCCGTGTCTGGCGGCAGCTGAAACGAAGAAGGAGCCCATCGGGCTCCTTCTTTCCGCCAGCCGCGTGGCGAGGGCGATCAACGTCGCAACAGACCACCGCCGAAGTTCTGCGAGTCCTTGGTCTCTTCCAGCTCCACGCCGTCCAGACCCTGCGACAAGGTGTGCGCATCGCCACCCTGCGCGAGCTTGATGCGCAGGCGCACTTCGTTGGAGCTGTCGGCGTGACGCAGAGCGTCCTCGTAGGAGATCTCGCCGGCGTGATAAAGCTCCACCAGGCTCTGGTCGAAGGTCTTCATGCCCAGGTTGGTGGACTCCTTCATCACTTCCTTGAGCTTGTGGATCTCGCCCTGGCGGATGTAGTCCTGCACCAGCGGCGTGCCCAGCAGCACCTCCACCGCAACACGGCGCGCCTTGCCGTCCGGGGTCGGGATCAGCTGCTGTGCAACCACACCCTTGAGGTTGAGCGACAAGTCCATGAACAGCTGCGAGCGGCGGTCTTCCGGGAAGAAGTGCAGGATGCGGTCCATCGCCTGGTTCGCGTTGTTCGCGTGCAGTGTGCACAGGCACAAGTGACCGGTTTCGGAGAAGTTGATCGCGTGCTCCATCGTCTCGCGCGTACGCACTTCGCCGATCATGATGACGTCGGGCGCCTGGCGCAGCGTGTTCTTCAGTGCGTTTTCCCAACTGTCGGTGTCAATGCCCAGCTCGCGCTGCGTGATGATGCAGCCCTCGTGCTTGTGCACGTATTCGATCGGGTCCTCGATGGTGATGATGTGACCGGTCGAGTTGGCGTTGCGGTAGCCGATCATCGACGCCAGCGAGGTCGACTTACCGGTACCGGTGCCGCCGACGAAGATGATGATGCCGCGCTTGGTCATGGCCAGCTGCTTGATGACCGGCGGCAGGCTAAGTTCTTCGATGGTGGGGATCTTCGAATCGATCCGGCGCAGCACCATGCCTACGCAGTTGCGCTGGTAGAAGCAGGACACGCGGAAACGGCCCACGCCCTGCGCCGAGATCGCGAACTGGCACTCGTGGGTTTTCTCGAACTCTTCGCGTTGCGACGGCGTCATCACGTTGAGCACCATGTCGCGCGACTGCTGCTGCGACAGCGGGCTCTGCGTGATCGGCACGATGCGGCCCTGCACCTTCATGGAGGGCGCGACACCGGCCGTAATGAACAGGTCCGATGCCTTCTTGTGCACCATCAGCTTCAGGAACGAGGAGAAATCAAAATCACTCATGGCACGGACCCTCTGGATTCAACCCAACGACCAACCGCTTACTTGAAGATGTCCTTGTTGCGGGCATAGCCCATCGCCTGCTGGCGAGTGACCTGGCCGCGCTTGACCAGGTCCTGCAGGTTCTGGTCGAGCGTTTGCATGCCGTACTGCTGACCGGTCTGGATGGACGAGTACATCTGCGCCACCTTGTCCTCGCGGATCAGGTTACGGATGGCCGGGATGCCCACCATGATCTCGTGCGCCGCAATACGACCGCCGCCTACCTTCTTCAGCAGCGATTGCGAGATCACCGCGCGCAGGGATTCGGACAGCATGGAGCGCACCATCGGCTTTTCGCCGGCCGGGAACACGTCGATGATACGGTCGATGGTCTTGGCGGCCGAGCTGGTATGGAGCGTACCGAACACCAGGTGACCGGTTTCCGCGGCGGTCAGCGCCAGGCGAATGGTCTCCAGGTCGCGCAACTCGCCGACCAGCACGTAGTCCGGGTCTTCACGCAGTGCCGATCGCAGCGCTTCGTTGAAGCCGTGGGTGTCGCGATGGATTTCGCGCTGGTTGACCAGGCACTTCTGCGAGGTGTGCACGAATTCGATCGGGTCCTCGATGGTGAGGATGTGGCCGTATTCGTTCTTGTTGATGTGGTCGACCATCGCCGCCAGCGTGGTCGACTTGCCCGAGCCGGTAGGCCCGGTCACCAGGATCAGGCCCTGCGGCTGCTCGATCAGGTCGCGGAACACCGGCGGCGCGCCGAGATCCTCCAGCGTGAGCACTTCGGAAGGAATGGTACGGAACACCGCGCCGGCGCCACGGTTCTGGTTGAACGAGTTGACGCGGAAGCGGGCCAGGCCGGGAATCTCAAAGGAGAAGTCGACCTCGAGGAATTCCTCATAGTCGCGGCGTTGCTTGTCCGACATGATGTCGTAGATCAGCGAGTGCACCTGTTTGTGCTCCAGCGCTGGAATATTGATGCGGCGGACGTCGCCGTCCACACGGATCATCGGCGGCAGACCGGCGGACAAGTGCAAGTCCGAGGCCTTGTTCTTCACCGAGAAGGCAAGCAGTTCGGCGATATCCATCTGGCGTTCCCCTCAACCCGATCATCTGGATGACATGCTGCGGCAAGGCCGCACGGCCGGGGGTATCCATGGACGCGGCGCCACCGCGCAAGCGCGCAGACGCCGTCCGAACGGTCCAAACCCGGTTCCCCATGCAGCGGGCCGATACTACTCGCGCGATGGCCCGGGCGACCAGCCTTTCATTCGCTCTACTACCCAAAGAGGGGACGTGGTTTGCAGAAGTCTGGCCGCGGGTGGCCCAGGCGCCCGCACTTCCGCCACGGGACGAGCCGAGGCGCCGTCTTGTAAGGTAGGCGCCGGATTGGCGAGGAACCTGCATGACACGTATTGCTTTCATCGGTGGCGGCAACATGGCGCGCAGCCTGATCGGCGGCCTGCTCAAGACCGGCATCCCTGCCTCCTCCATCAGCGTGGCCGAGCCCCGGGCCGAGGCACGCCAGGAGCTGGGGCGGGACTTCGGCGTGGCCTGTTATGGCGAGAACCGCCTGGCCGCGGCCGAGGCGAATGTGCTGATCCTGGCGGTGAAGCCGCAGATCATGCCGGCGGTCCATGCCGAGCTGCAGGACACCTTGCATCGCCAACGCCCGCTGCTGATCTCGATCGCCGCCGGCGTGCGCATCGACCAGCTGGAACGCTGGTTTGGCCATACGCTGCCCATCGTGCGCTGCATGCCCAATACCCCGGCGCTGATCGGCGCGGGCGCCACCGGGCTTTGCGCCAACCGGCGGGTGAGCCCGGAACAACGTGCACAGGCCCAGCACATCATGGATGCCGTCGGCCTCACCCGCTGGATCGACGACGAGGCGTTGATGGATACCGTCACCGCCATTGCCGGCTCCAGCCCGGCCTATTTCTTCGCCCTGGTGGAAGCACTGGAAGATACCGCCTTTGCGCAGGGCATGCCGCGCGACGTCGCCCGCGCCCTCGCCGCCCAGGCCTGCCTGGGTGCCGGCCGCATGCTGACCGAGAGCGGCGAGGATCCAGGCGAACTGCGCCAGCGCGTCACCTCGCCTCATGGCACCACGCAAGCGGCTCTGGAAAGCTTCGCCGCCGATCACTTTCATTCCATCGTGGCCCGCGCCGTGGCTGCCGCCACGCGCCGCGGCGCTGAACTGGCCGCCAGTCTGGACCCGACACCGTGAGTTATCTCGTCAACGCCCTTTCCTTCCTGCTCGAACTCGCTTTTGGCGCCGCCGCAGCCTTGTTCGCCCTGCGCCTGCTGGCCGAAGCCAGTCGCGCGGACTTCCACAATCCGCTGAGCCAATTCGTCTACCGCACCACCAATCCCATCCTGGCGCCGATCCGCAAGCTGGTGCCGAACTGGCGCCGAATCAATATTGCCGCCCTGCTGCTGATCTGGCTGTTGATGTTGCTCAAGCGCGTGCTGCTGTTTGCGCTGCTCGGCGCGTTCCCGCATGTGCTTGGCCTGGTGCTGCTGTCGGTCGCCGATACGCTCGACTTCATCCTGATGTTCTACGTGGTGCTGATCTTCATCTGGTCGCTGATGAGCCTGTTCCAGGTCGAGCATTACCACCCGGTATATCGATTGGCCGGCAGCTTGGTCGATCCGCTGCTGCGCCCACTGCGCGGCAAGCTGGTGGCGGGTGGCCTCGACTTCGCCCCCTGGGCCGTGATGATCGTGCTGATCCTGGCGCGTCTGCTGCTGGTATCGCCACTGGCCGACTTCGGCGGCCGACTGGCTCTCGGGCTCTAAGCGCTCTCGATTCCAATGTCTCTTGGCCGCGTCGATGGCAGCGCGGCCTTGCTCCTCTCTGATACGGAAGGCCCATCATGAAAGTGACTTCGCATTCCCTCCGCCTGTGCGCCCTCGCCCTGAGCATGGCCGCCGCCTGGCTACCCTGCGCACAGGCCGCCGACACAGCGCCCAAAGCGACGGCGCCTTCAGCCCCAGCAGCGGCAAAACGGGACGTGGTAGCGTCGAATATCGACGCATCGGTCAACCCTGGCGATGACTTTTTCGCGTTCGCCAACGGCGCATGGTTGAAGAGCAACCCGATCCCGGCACAGGAATCGATGTGGGGCATCGGCCAGGTCGTGCAGGACGAGCTCTACGCCAAGCTGCGCAAGATCAGCGAAACCGCGGCCGCGCAAAAGAACGCTGCGATGGGCAGCGATGAGCAAAAGGTGGGCGACTTCTGGACCACGGCGATGGACCAGGCCCTGGCCGACAAGCTCGGCCTCAGCCCGCTCAAGGCCGAATTCGCACGCATCGATGCGGTGCATGACCTGAACTCTGCACTGGACGAAGGCTTCGCGCTGCAACCGCTGGGCGTCGACGCCTTCTTCGATGTCGGCGTGTCGCAGGATGAGAAGAAGAGCGATGTGATGGCCGTGCATCTGGGCCAGGGTGGCCTGGGCCTGCCAGAGCGCGATTACTACTTCAACAAAGAACCGGGTGTCGCCAAGGCACGCGCCGCCTATGTGGAGCACCTGCACCGCATATTCCGCCTGCTCGGCGCCGAGGATGCCGCGGCGCGCAAAAGCGCGACCGAGGTGATGGCGTTCGAAACCGCGCTGGCCAAGGTGTCGCGTCCACTGGCCGATCTGCGCGACCCCGAAAAGAACTACCACAAGATGGCGCCCGCCGACTTCACCGGCAAACTCACGCCGTCCATCGCCTGGACTGAGCGCCTGAAGGCGTGGAAGCTGTCGCCGGAAACGCTCATCGTCGGGCAGCCTGAATTCTTCGGTGGACTGCAGGCCTTGCTGGGGAAGACGCCGGTGCCGGTACTGCGTGACTACTTGCGCGTGCATCTGGCTGATACGTATGCGCCCTACCTGAGCCAGGACCTCGATAACGAGCATTTCGATTTCTACAGTCGCGTGCTGTCGGGGCAGCAGGAGCAAAAGCCGCGCTGGAAGCGTGCGCTCAATGCGCAGGACACGGCCCTGGGCATGATCCTGGGCCGCATCTATGTAAGGGACTATTTTCCTGAGGCCACCAAGCAGCGCTACCGCGCCATGGTGGAGGCTATTCGCACGACCTACGGCGAGCGCATCGACCAGCTCGACTGGATGAGTCCCGCGACCAAGGCCAAGGCGCACGAAAAGCTGGCAGCGGTGACCAAGAAGGTCGGCTATCCGGACAAATGGAAAGACTATTCCGCGCTCAGCATCGGTCGCGAGTCGTATGCGCAGAATATGATGAACGCCAGTCGCTGGACGTTCAACGACATGCTGTCGAAGTATGGCAAGCCGGTCGACCGCGCCGAGTGGGAGATGCACCCGCAAACCTATAACGCCTACTACAACCCGTCCAACAACGAGATCGTGCTGCCTGCGGCGATCTTCATCATCCCGGGCTTTCTCGACAACCAGATCGATGATGCGGTGGTCTATGGCTATGCGGCCGCTTCGACCATCGGGCATGAAATCACCCACGGCTTCGACGACCAGGGTCGCCAGTTCGACGCTGCCGGTAATCTGAAAGATTGGTGGACCAAGCAGGATGCAGAGCGCTTCAACCAACGCGCCACCGTCATGGTGAAGCAGTTCAACGCCTACGAACCGCTGCCCGGCCTGCATATCAACGGCGAGGCCAGCCTGGGTGAGAACATCGCCGATTTCGGCGGCCTTTTGATCGGCCTCGATGCGTTCAAGAAGACCGAGCAATTCAAGAAGGGCGAGAAGATCGGCGGCTATACCCCGCTGCAACGCTACTTCCTCGGCTATGCGCTGGCGTGGATGTCGCAGGAACGCGAGGAATTGCTGCGCCGATCGCTACTGAGCGACGTACATGCGCCAGCCAAGTGGCGCGTCAACGGCCCGCTGTCGAATATCCCGGAATTCTACGAAGCGTTCGATGTAAAGCAGGGGCAACCGATGTGGCGACCGGAAGCGCAGCGCGTTCGTATCTGGTGACGTCCCGCTTTGCTCCCTCTCCCCTTGGGGAGAGGGCTGGGGTGAGGGGTCAATCTTGCGAGTGTTCCTAATCGGAGCAGGTTCTTTTCAGCCATATCGCGAGCACCCGCCCTTTACCCCCTTTTCGGGGCTCACCTCAATCCTCTCCCCGAAGGGGAGAGGAAGCTATCCTTCCTGCCGCTTCACCCAATCCGCAAAAATCTTATGCATGGCGCTCAATCCATCAAACAACGCCGCCGGCCCCGGCTGCAGAATGATCGGTGACTTGATCTCATAAATGTCTCCATGGCGAACGGCCGGAATCGCATCCCAGCCATCGCGCGCAGCGACACGCTCGGGACGAAAACGTTTGCCGCACCACGAGCCAAGAATGATGTCCGGTGCCTGCCGCACGACCTCGCCCTGATCTCCCAGGATGCGATGCTTGGCCAGCGACTCGCCCGCCATCTGCGGAAACACATCGTCGCCGCCCGCGATGCGAATCAGCTCGGCCACCCAGCGGATGCCGGTAATTAGCGGATCGTCCCATTCCTCGAAATACACCCGCGGCCGACGCTTGAACTGCGCCGCCGCCGTACGGATCGCCTCGATATGGCGTTCCGCCTGCCGCGCATAGGCGTCGGCCTTGTCGGTCGCGCCCACCATCGCACCAAGACGTCGGATATACGCAAGGATGCCGTCTACGCTGCGGTGGTTGCTGATCCACACTTCCACACCGGCCTTGACCAGGTCGCGCGCGATATCGGCCTGGATGTCGGAGAAGCCGATCGCCAGATCCGGTTCCAGCTTGAGGATCTCGCTGATCTTGGCGCTGGTGAAGGCCGAGACCTTCGGCTTCTCCTTGCGCGCCCGCGGCGGTCGCACGGTGAAGCCGGAAATGCCGACGATGCGGTGTTCCTCACCGAGTGCATAAAGCACCTCGGTCGGCTCTTCGGTCATGCAGACGATGCGCTGAGGGTAATGATCGGCCATGCCCAGGCCGTTGCTGCCATGTTCAATCACGCGTTCAATGTCCCAGCACGGTCACCGTGATCTTGCGCTGATGCGGATCAAGCCGGTGTTCCCAAAGATAGATGCCCTGCCACATACCCAGCTGCAACTTGCCCGCATGCACCGGCACCACCAGGCTGACACCGGTGAGGATGGCGCGCACGTGGGCCGGCATATCGTCCGGCCCTTCCTCATCGTGCCGGAAGATGGCGTCGCCATCGGGCACGGCGCGCGCCAGCCAGCGTTCCAGATCATCGCGTACGGTCGGGTCGGCGTTCTCGCTGATCAATAACGAGCAGCTGGTGTGCAGGCTGAAGATGTTGGCAACGCCCGTGTGCACGCCACTGGCGGTCACCACGTCACCAATCCTGTCGGTGATCTCGGTGAAGCCGCGGCCGCGCGAGTGCACGACAAAGCCATTCTGGGCAACGTGGTCAGCGGGCGCTGCGCGCATGCTTCATGCCTCCGAATGGCTGGTAGGTACGCTCAAGGATAGAGCAGACGATGCGTCCAGGTCTGGCCATGGCGACTCCAGCGCACGCGGTCGTGCAGCCGGAACTCCGCGCCGTACCAGAATTCCACCATGTCCGGTTCCACCACGTAGCCGCCCCAATGCGGGGGACGGGGCACGTCGCGGCCTTCGAATTCATGCTCGTAGCGCTTGAAGCGCTGCTCGAAGGTGTCGCGATCGGGCAAGGTCTGCGACTGCAGCGAGGCCCAGGCGCCGAGCTGACTGGCCCGCGGGCGGGAGGCGAAATAGGCATCCGACTCCTCCGCCAGCAGCTTGCGCGCCACGCCTTCGACGCGAACCTGCACCACCTCCCGCAGCTGCTTCCAATGGAAGCACAGGGCCACCTGGGCATGCGCATCGAGCTGGCTGCCCTTGTCGCTCTCGTAGTTGGTATAGAAGCGGAAACCGCGCTCGTCGGCCCCCTTGAGCAGCACGATGCGCGAACTCACCCGCCCGGCCGCATCGACCGTCGCCAAATTCATGGCCGTAGGCTCGGGATCGCCTCCCGCCGCGGCCTCGTCCAACAGTTGCAGGAAGGTGTCAAGAATCTCTGGTTTCAACATGGGGTCTTGAATCGTGGCCGCAGCGCGCCATCATGGCCGAATGTCACCAGATGCTAGCACGCAGAATTCGACCCTGGCGGGACACCTGCTCGACCAGTACGCCGGTCGCATCGCCCGCGCCCGCCGCACGTACCTGTTGGGCCTGTCCGGCCTGCAGGGCAGCGGCAAGAGCACGCTTGCCCGGGAAATGAAGCTCCAGGCGGAATCGCGCGGCTGGCCGACCGAAGTGCTCTCCCTGGATGATTTCTACTACTCGCGCAGCGAGCGGGAAGTGCTGGCGCAGCAGATCCACCCATTACTGCGCACCCGGGGCGTGCCCGGTACGCACGAGATCGAGCTGCTGCTGTCGGTGCTGGCCGCGTTGCCCCAGGCATCGGAAAAATGGCCGGTGGACTACCCCCGCTTCGACAAGGGGCGTGACACCCGTGTAACACCTTCGCGCTGGCCGCGTGTCACCCGGCCGCCGAAGCTGGTGGTCCTGGAAGGCTGGGCGCTGGGAGTGCGCCCGCAGCTTCAGGCCGCACTGGAAGAACCCGTCAATAGCCTGGAGCGCGACGAAGACCCGGATGGTCGCTGGCGCCACTGGGTCAACAAGCAGCTGCGCGCCTACCAGCCGCTATGGCGCAAGCTGGATGCCCTGATCGTGCTGCAGGCGCCGAACTGGGAAGTGGTGCGCAAGTGGCGCAGCGAGCAGGAAGAGGAATTACTGGCGCGCCATGCCCCCTTGGCCATGGATGCCGAGACGATGCTGCGCTTCCTCGCCCATTTCGAACGTCTGAGCCGGCACGCCCTGACCACCCTGCCCGCGCTGGCCGATACCTCGGTGGAATACGACGCCCATCGCCATGTGCTCGCGCTCAACCACAGTTGACGGTAACCACTCGTCAGCCTAATGGCTCCGCCATCACGGCGGTGCCATAGGCGAGCACTTCGGTGACGCCCTCGGCCACATCGTTGGCGTCGTAACGCATCGCGATCACCGCGTTGGCACCATGCTCGGCAGCGTGGCGCAGCATCAGCTCGAACGCCTCTTCGCGGGCGTGTTCGCACAACTCCGTATAGATCGAGATATTGCCACCCACCAGCGTCTGCAGCGCAGCACCGAGATTGCCGATGACGCTGCGCGAACGCACGGTGATGCCGCGCACGATGCCCATCGGGCGAACGATGCGATAGCCGGGCAGTTCGTGGCTGGTGCTGACCATGTGGGGCTGGATCTTGCCGGGCATGAAGTTGTTCTCCAGAAATTGAGGGTGTGTCGATTCGGATCGTCATCCCAGCGGCTCTTAACAGCGGAATCTCTGGTCAAGCTGGGATGACCGCACGTTTCAGGCCGTGATTAACCCGCATGTCGTAGCAGCGCAACGTAGCCGTCGCGTGCATCGGGCCACTGGGGTACGAAACCACTGGAACGCAGCCGCGCATTGCTGAGGCGCTTGCTGCCTACGCCAGACGGTGCCGCACCCTCGCCAGGAAGCGCCGCACCGGCCACTCGCGCGAGGTGGTCGTAAAGCACAGCAAGTGGCAGCGGCGTGTCATCGACACCGAGGTAGAGCGACATCGGCTCACGCAAGCTCAAGAGATGCACAATGGCCGCCGCGGCATCGTCAACGTGGATGCGATTGGCCCAGTGCGGTACCTTGCGCGGCACACGCACCGCGCCGGCGCGCAGGCGCTCGACGAGTTCGAGGCGGTCCGGGCCATACAAGCCGGCAAGCCGCAACACGATCGACGGCACCGGCTGCGCCGCCAGCCATTGCTCGGCCTCCAGCAACACCTTGCCATTGAAGCCCGGCGGATCGGGTGGCGTGTGCTCGTCCACCCATCCATCGCCATGCTCGCCATAAACGGCGCTGGATGACACGAACAGCGCGCGCTCGAGCGTGTCGCCGTCGAGCGCCGCCAGGAGATGGCGCAATCCATCCACGAAGACGGCGTGATAAGCAGCCCGGTCGCGCGCATCAGGCGTCGGCAAGTAGACCAGCTGGGTGATCCCATCGGGCAAGTCGCGCAATGTTTCCGGCTGGGTAAGGTCACCCTGCAGCCATTGAATGCCGCTGCCATCAGGCAGGGACCTACGGCGGCGCAAGGCCCATACCTGGTCGCCACGCGCCAGCAATAGCTTCGCCACGCGCAGGCCGACATCGCCGCAACCGGCAATCAGTACGCGCCCGCTCAAGCGTGCCACCGCATTGGCGCGACCGGCTTTGCGGTCCCGCGCCTGTTAGCATTTGCGCATGAATCCATCGTGCAACCTGTTTATCGTCGGACCGACCGGCGCCGGCAAGACGTCCATTGGACGTCGGCTTGCCGAGCATTATGGTCTGAGCTTCGTCGATCTCGACCAGGAAATCGAACGCCAGTGTGGCGTACCGGTGAGCACCGTCTTCGAGATCGAGGGCGAGGCCGGCTTCCGACGGCGCGAAAGCCAGCTGCTCGAGGAGTGCAGCCGTCGGCGCGGCGTACTGCTGGCCACGGGCGCGGGTGCTGTACTGGACCCGGCGAACCGCCGCCTGCTGGCCGAGCGCGGTTACGTGCTGTGGATGCAAGCCACGCTCGAACTGCAACTGGAACGCCTGTCGCAGGACCGCCAGCGTCCCCTGCTCGCCGGCAGCGATCGCGCCACGCGACTGGAGGCCATGGCCCAACAGCGCACGCATCTCTATCAGGAAATTGCCGACCTGGTGATTCCAGGCGCACACGAGCACGTACACGCTGCCAGCGCGCGCAGCATCCTCTTGATCGACCCATCCTGGCATCGCCAGCACGCCGCATGACCACACACACCGACAGCCACCTTCGCACCATCAACGTCGCGCTCGGCACGCGCAGTTATCCCGTCTGGATAGGCCCGGGCCTGCTGGCCGACCACGCGCGCTGGCGGACCGCCTTGCGCGGACGACATGCACTGGTGATCAGCAACACGACGGTGGCGCCGCTCTATCTCGATCGCGTGGCCGAAGGGCTGGATGGCCTGCGCTGGTCATCGTTCCAGCTTGACGATGGCGAGGCCCACAAGACGTTTGCGAATGTCGGCCGCGCTCTGGAAGCGCTGGCCCAGCTGGGCGCCACGCGCGACGCCTGCGTGGTCGCGCTGGGTGGCGGCGTGGTGGGCGATCTGGCCGGCTTCAGCGCCGCCTGCTGGATGCGCGGCATCGACTTTATCCAGATGCCAACCACCTTGCTCGCCATGGTCGACTCCTCGGTGGGCGGCAAGACGGGCGTCAACCTTCCCGCCGGCAAGAACCTAGTCGGCGCCTTCCACCAACCACGCGCCGTCGTGGCCGACACCAGCACGCTGGCCACGCTGCCGGACCGCGAATATCGCGCCGGTCTCGCCGAGGTCGTGAAAGGCGCTGCGATCGGCGACCCGGCTTTCTTCGCCTGGCTTGAGCAACACGCGGCCGCGCTCAATGCGCGCGAACCGGCGCCGCTGATCGAAGCCATCGCGCGCAAGGTGACCTACAAAGCCGGGGTGGTGGCGCGCGACGAAACCGAACAGGGTGAGCGTGCCTTGCTCAATCTCGGCCACACGTTTGGCCACGCGCTGGAAACGGCCGGCAAGTACAGCGTGCTGCTGCACGGCGAAGGCGTCGCCATCGGCATGCTGCTGGCGGCACAGTTGTCCGAGCGGCTAGGCATGAGTGAGGCGGTCGACACCACTCGTCTGCACCAACTGCTCACCACCCTCGGCCTGCCCACCGCGATTCCGGCTGGCATGGATCCGGACCAGCTGCTGGCCTTGATGCGGCTGGACAAGAAGAACCTCGCCGGCACTTTGCGCTTGATTCTTTGGCGAGGTGTTGGTCGTGCCGAGATCATCGGCGGCGTGGACGAGAAAGCAGTATTGGCGGTATTGGAATCGGCCACCCGCTGATTGGGAGCCCTGGTCGCCACGGTACAAATCAGGATAGCGGCGAGGCGCCCCCGACCACGCCTGCGACCGCGACGCGCTCGCTACTGCGTGCGTGGCCTTCTAGAATGCAGGCATTGTGGCAACTAGCCCCTATTCCTAAGCCCAGGTATCCATGCGTCTCTACCTGCAAGCCATGCCCGATGCCAGCCAGGCGCCGCGCTATGTCCAGATTGCGATTGAGCAGGACTTGCTTGGTGGCTGGACGCTTTACCGCGAATCCGGTGTCCAGGGCGGCAAGGCCACACTCAAACGCGAGCAGTTTCTCGAACGCGACGACGCCATCGCCGCCTTCGAGAAGGCCCGCGATGCGCAACTCAAGCGCGGTTTCCGCGTGATGTTCAGCCAGGGGCTGGAAGGCCCGTACGGACACTGAAATGTTAGAACCCCTGAAGAACGACCGCTTCCTGCGCGCCCTGCGCCGTGAGGTCACCGACACCACGCCCATCTGGGTCATGCGCCAAGCCGGCCGTTACCTGCCCGAATACCGCGCCACCCGCGCGCGCGCCGGCAGTTTCATGGCGCTGGCGCAGAATCCGGAACTGGCTTGCGAAGTGACGCTGCAGCCGCTGGAGCGGTTCGAACTGGATGCGGCCATCCTGTTCTCCGACATCCTCACCATCCCCGACGCCATGGGTCTTGGCCTGAGCTTCGCCCAGGGCGAAGGTCCGCAGTTCGCGCACCCCGTACGCAGCAAGGCCGACATCGACAAGCTCGGCGTGCCTGACATGGAAGGCGAGCTGGGCTATGCGATGGACGCCGTGCGCCTGATCCGCCGCGAGCTGCACGGCCGCGTGCCGCTGATCGGCTTTTCCGGCAGCCCGTGGACGCTGGCCTGCTACATGGTCGAGGGCCATGGTTCGCGCGATTTCGCCACGCTGAAGGCCATGTGCTGGAACGAGCCGGCCCTGGCCCACCAGTTACTGGATACGCTGGCCCGGTCCGTCGCCGCCTACCTGATCGCCCAGGCCGCCGCTGGCGCGCAGGCGCTGATGGTGTTCGATACCTGGGGTGGCCTGCTCGGCCCGGCCGCGTTCCGCGAGTTTTCCCTGCGCTACATGGCCCAGGTGATGGACGCGCTGAAGGCCGATCCGCACAGCCGCGAGCTGCCGGTGATCCTGTTCTCCAAGGGCGCCGGCCAGCACCTGTCCCAGCTGGCCGACACCGGTTGCGCCGGCCTGGGCGTGGACTGGACCATGGACATGGCCGATGCCCGCCAGGCCGTCGCCGGCCGCGTGGCCCTGCAAGGCAACCTCGACCCCGCCGTGCTGCGCGCCAGCCCCGACATCATCCGCCGCGAAGCCCGCCGGGTGCTGGATAGTTACGGCAACCACCCCGGCCATGTCTTCAACCTGGGCCACGGCATCACCCCGGAAGTGGACCCCGAGCACGTCAAGGTCCTGGTGGACGAAGTCCACGCCTACGGCCGTCAACTGCGCGGTTGAGCTGCCTTTGCTCCCTCTCCCCTCCAGGGAGAGGGCTGGGGTGAGGCGGCGGGTGCTCGCGATACCCTCCAGCTCCCGCCACTCAGTCGGCCAGCCCGCTTTTGGCACCTCACGCCCCCCACCCGTACAATCGACCCTTTGACGCCCATCCCCACGCGCCGACCCCGGCGCGCAATCGCGAGCCCCCGATGGAAAAGAGTTTCGAGCCCAGCCAGATCGAGTCGACGTGGTATGCCCGCTGGGAAGCCAGTGGCGACTTCAAGCCCTCCGGTCATGGCGAGCCGTACTGCATCCTGCTGCCGCCGCCCAACGTCACCGGCACGCTGCACATGGGTCATGCGTTCCAACAGACCGTGATGGACATGCTGGTCCGCTACCAGCGCATGCGTGGCATGAACACGCTGTGGCAGGTGGGCACCGATCACGCCGGCATCGCCACGCAGAAGATCGTGGAAAACCAGCTGGCCACGAACGACCAGACCCGCCATGACCTGGGCCGCGAGGCGTTCGTCGAGCGCGTGTGGAAGTGGAAGGAAGAATCCGGTTCCACCATCACCAACCAGATGCGCCGCATCGGCGCCGCCGCCGACTGGTCGCGCGAGCGTTTCACCATGGACGAGGGGCTCTCGGCCGCGGTGCGCAAGGTGTTCGTGGAGTGGTATCGCGCGGGCTTGATCTACCGCGGCAATCGCCTGGTGAACTGGGATCCGCTGCTGGGCACGGCCGTGTCCGACCTGGAAGTGAACAACGTGGAACGCGACGGCCATATGTGGTCGATCCGCTACCCCACGACGGACGGCAGCACCAGCCTGGTGGTTGCCACCACGCGTCCGGAAACCATGCTTGGCGACGTCGCCGTGGCGGTGCATCCGGAAGACGAGCGCTATGCACAGCTGATCGGCAAGACGCTGACGTTGCCATTGACCGGCCGCGAAATTCCGGTGATCGGCGACGACTACGTCGACCGCGAGTTCGGTACCGGCTGCGTGAAGATCACCCCGGCCCACGACTTCAACGACTACGCCATCGGCCAGCGCCACAACCTTGCGCCGATCAGCATCTTTACACTCGACGCCAAGGTCAACGAAAACGCACCGGCCAAGTATCAGGGCCTGGATCGCTTCGAGGCACGCAAGCGCGTGCTGGCCGACCTGGAAGCCGAAGGCCTGCTGGTCGAAACCAAGCCGCACAAATTGCAGGTGCCGGTGAGCCAGCGCTCGGACGCGGTGATCGAGCCGATGCTGACCGACCAGTGGTTCCTCGATCTGACCACCGACGAACTGCCCGAAGGGCGCGCCAAGCCGGTGGGCACCATCGGTGGCCGCAAAGCGATTACCGAACCCGCGCTCGACGCGGTGCGCTCGGGCGAGATCAAGTTCGTGCCGGAAAACTGGAGCACCACGTATACGCAGTGGCTGGACAACATCCAGGACTGGTGCATCAGCCGCCAGCTGTGGTGGGGCCATCGTATTCCGGCGTGGTACGACGAAGGCGGCAACATCTTCGTGGGCGAAGACGAAGCCGATGCCCGCGCGCATGCCACCACCGCGCCGGTGGGCGCCTTGCGCCAGGACGACGATGTGCTCGACACCTGGTTCAGTTCGGCGCTGTGGCCGTTCTCCACGCTCGGCTGGCCGGCTAGTGGCCCGGTGAAGAACGAGCACGGCGACATCGTGGCCGACTGGCAAAACGACAAGATCTTCCTGCCCAGCGCGGTGCTGGTCACCGGCTTCGACATCATCTTCTTCTGGGTCGCCCGCATGGTGATGGCGACCAAGTACTTCACCAGCCAAGTGCCGTTCCGCGAGGTCTACATCAACGCCATCGTGCGTGATGCGGAAGGCCAGAAGATGTCCAAGTCCAAGGGCAACACGCTGGACCCGCTGGACCTGATCGATGGCATCGAACTGGAGCCATTGGTGGAGAAGTCCACCAAGTCGCTGCTGATTCCGCAGGTGCGCGAGAAGGTGGAAAAGCGCATCCGCAAGGATTATCCGAACGGCATCCCCGCCATCGGCACGGATGCGCTGCGTTTCACCTTCGCCGCGCTGGCCAGCTACAGCCGCACCATCAATTTCGACATCAAGCGCGCGGAAGGCTACAAGGCGTTCTGCAACAAGCTATGGAATGCGGCACGTTTCGTGCTGATGAACCTGCCGGAAGGTGAGCTGCCGGCCCCCACGGGTGCGCCTGCCACCGAAGCCGAGCGCTGGATTCTTACCCGCCTCAAGCAGACCTTGCTCGATGTCGAGCAGCATTTCACCAGCTATCGCTTCGACCTGCTGGCGCAAGCGCTGTACGAGTTCACCTGGAACGAGTTCTGCGACTGGTTCCTGGAACTGTCCAAGCCGGCCTTGAATGGCGACGACGCAAAAGCCGCCGCCTCCACGCGCCACACCCTCGTCGTCGTGCTGGAAACGGTACTGCGCGCGCTGCACCCCATCGTGCCGTTTATCAGCGAGGAAATCTGGCAGTCGGTTGCACCGAAGCTCGCTCTCACGGAAAGCGGCCTGATGCAGCGCCCGTGGCCACATGCGGATGACATCGTTGCCGATGACGCCGCCACGGCGGAAATCGAGTGGTTCAAGAACGTGCTGAGCGGCATCCGCCGCATCCGTGCGGAAATGAACATCGCACCGGGCAAGACCATTCCCCTGTTGCTCGCCGATGGCGATGCAACGGATCGTGCGCGCGCCGCCAAGTTCGCCGCCCAGATCAGCTTCCTCGCCCGCGTCGACGCACCGCAATGGATCGAGTCGGGTGCTGACGAACCCGCCGCAGCCGCGGCCGTGGTCGGCTCGCTACGCGTGCTGATTCCTCTCGCCGGCCTGATCGACCTCAGCGCGGAGAAAACGCGCCTGGCGAAGGAAATCGCCCGCATCGAAGGCGAGATCAAGAAGTGTGAAGGCAAGCTTGGCAACGCCAACTTCGTGGCGAATGCGCCTGCCGAAGTGGTGACACAGGAGCGTCAGCGCATCGCCGATTGGGGCGTGCAGCTCAATGCCTTGCGTGAGCAGGCGCAGAAGCTGAGGTGACTCGCTCTTACTCCCTCTCCCCGGCGGGGAGAGGGCTGGGGTGAGGGGTCAATCTTGAGTCGAGGCTGATTCAGAGCCGGCTTTGTAGCCACTCCTTCGCGAGCACCCGCCCCTCATCCCGACCTTCTCCCCTTCGGGGAGAAGGAGAAATGCGCTACGACGGCAGTAAGTCCAGCGCCATCACAATGGCATCCTCGCGCCCCTGCTTGGCCGGGTAGTACTTGGGCCGGCGACCGATCTCAGCAAAGCCCATCGATTCATAGAGCTTCTGCGCAATCGGATTGGACGGCCGAACCTCGAGGAACACGCGCGTCGCGCCGTTCCAGCGTGCGATATCGAGCAGTCGTCGCATCAGCAGCCGACCCAGGCCAAGCCCACGATGCCCCGGACCTATACATACGTTCAGCACGTGGGCTTCGCCAGCGGCTACGGACAACACACCGTAACCCGCCGCCTCGCCTTCGGCCCACATCACCCAGCAGGGATGACCGGCCTTCAGGCAGTCGCTGAAAATGCCTTGTGACCAGGGAAAATCGTAGGAGGAGGCCTCCATCGCCGCGACGGCTGGCAAGTCTTCGCGCCGCATGGTGCGGATCTCGACATGGGGACGGGCCACAGCGACCATGGTCAATCACTCCATGGGTGCGGCCAGGGCACGCCGCAGGCTGCGCAGCGCATTCCACAGGCGACGCTTGCCGGCCGCCGAGGCCAGTACGCCGGCCGGCTCGTCGGCCAGCACGATATGCGCCCGGCTGAGCGTCGCGGCAGGCAGCTCACGACCCAGCGCATGCGCCTGCGCCTCGCCAAACACGAGATAGGCGCGGGCCTCCGGCGCCGACGGCAACCGGCCGTTACTCACTTCGATACGTGGCGCACGAGCCACGGTCGCGCCACTGGTCATCAACGCACGCCCCACCAGGTCCAGTTCGCGCTGCGAGCAACCCGCCGGCAACAGCACGACGCATTCGCCCGACCATGCGGCTGCGGGCACTGACTCGGTGGTTGCGGCAACGACTTCAGACGGCACGCGACGCACCCAGTGCGTCACACCCAAGGCGCGCAGCACACGCGCACGTTGGGCCGACGAGGCGTGTGCGAGCGCGGCCATGCTCAAGCCGCTCCGCGACGCCGACGGCGGGTCGCGCGACCCCACAGGGTCATGACCGGCCCGGATAGCAGGTACAGCGTGAACACCACGAACAACACCCGCGGCGGATCCACGAAAAACGGCACCAGGATCAACACGCCGATGATGATCCACAGGAACGGCACGCGATCGCCCATCGGCAGCGACTTGAAGCTGTAGTAGCGGAATCGGCTGACCATCAGCAGGCCCACAACCACCGCCATCACCATCGTGATGAAGCACACCTCTTCGCCGAGGATGCCGAACTTGTCCATGCTCCAGACGAAGGACATGCACACCGCAGCGGCCGCCGGACTGGGCAGGCCCTGGAAGTAGCGCTTGTCGATCACCGCCACCTGGGTATTGAAACGGGCCAGGCGCAGCGCGGCACAGGCCGCATAAATAAAGGCGGCAGCCCAGCCGATCTTGCCCCAGGTTGGGCCGAAGTCGCGCAAGGTGGACAAGGACCAGGTGTACATCACCAGCGCAGGCGCCAGGCCGAAGCTCACCAGGTCCGACAGCGAGTCGTACTGGACGCCGAACTCGGTCTGCGTGCCGGTCAGGCGGGCCACCCGGCCGTCCATACCGTCCAGCAGCGCGGCCACGAACACGGCAATGGCGGCCGAGCTGAAGTCACCACCGATGCTTACGACAATAGCGTAGAAACCGGCGAACATGGCGCCAGTGGTGAACAGGTTCGGCAGCAGGTAAATACCCCTATGACGCGGGGGGCGGACTGGCGTACTGTCGCTCATGAATCAATCCGTGACGGAATGCGCGCAGTGTAAACCATCTGCCGCTTGAGTCCGGCCGAAGGGGGTTGTTAACTTGAGCACCTTGTCCAAAGCCTTGGAGAACCCGATGCGCCGCCTGCTGATCGCCGCCGCGTTACTGCTCGTTGCGCCCCTGGTTGCCGCCCAGGCCTATAAATGGACGGACGCCAGCGGCACAGTGCACTACTCAGATGCTCCCCCGCCGCAGGGCACCAACTACAAGAAGGTCACCACCACCGGTACGGTGGAACCGCTGGCACAGCCTGCCCCCAAGGCCAACACCGAGGGCGAAGGCGAATCAGCCACGAAGCCATCGACCCAGCCAGTAGCCGACACGCCCGAGAACCGCGCCAAGCTGTGCAGCTCGCTCAAGACCAATCTTGAGACGCTCAAGAGCAGCGGTCCGGTCGTGATGGACGACGGCGGCCAGCAAAAAGTGATGGGCGCCGACCAGCGCAAGCAACAGCAGAGCGCAGCCGAAGCCCAGTACCAGCAGTACTGCTCGGGCGGCTGAACAACCGAACCATGACCTGCAGATTTGGGCCCACGACGCGGATCTTGGGCCCGAATCCACGGAGTCGGCGTCGCGGATAGCTATAATCGGCCTCTTTTAACCCGCCGGATCCGCTCGCATGCGCCTTAGCCAATTCCACCTGGCCACCGTCAAGGAAGTCCCCGCCGACGCCGAAATCACCAGCCACCGGCTGATGCTGCGTGCCGGCATGATCCGCAAGCTCGCTTCCGGCCTTTACACCTGGTCGCCGCTGGGCCTGCGCGTGCTGCGCAAGGTGGAGCAGGTGGTGCGCGAGGAAATGAACCGCGCCGGCGCCATCGAGATGCTGATGCCTTCCGTGCAGCCCAAGGAGCTATGGGAAGAAACCGGCCGCTGGGAGAAATTCGGCGGCCAGCTGCTGAAGATCAAGGATCGCAAGGAGCAGGAGTTCTGCTACGGCCCCACGCACGAGGAAGTCATCACCGACTTCGCGCGCAACGAGTTGAAGAGCTACAAGCAGCTGCCGCTCAACTTCTACCAGATCCAGACCAAGTTCCGCGACGAGATCCGCCCGCGCTTTGGCGTGATGCGCGCGCGCGAGTTCCTGATGAAGGACGCCTACTCGTTCCACCTCACGCCCGCTTCGCTGGCCGCCACCTACGATGTGATGTACCAGGCCTATTCGCGCATCTTCACCCGCCTGGGCCTGACCTTCCGCGCCGTGCAGGCCGACACCGGCGCCATTGGCGGCAACGCCAGCCATGAGTTCCAGGTCCTGGCCGACTCGGGTGAAGATGCCATCGCGTTCTCTGACGGCTCCGACTACGCGGCGAATATCGAAAAGGCCGAGGCGCTGGCACCGGCCATCGGGCGCTCTGCCCCTGCCGCCGCCTTGCAGCGCGTGGACACGCCCACGCAAAAAACCATCGATGAGGTGGCTGCGTTCCTCAAGATCCCGCCACAACAGTGCGTGAAGACCATCCTGGTGCGCGGGACCGAAGGGTTGGTCGCGCTGTGCGTGCGTGGCGACCATGAGATCAACGAAGTGAAGGCCGGTAATCTGGCTGAGCTTCCGGGCGCATCGGAGCTGGCCAGCGAGGAAGAGATCCTCGCACTGACCGGGACCCGCCCTGGCTTCCTCGGCCCCGTCGGCCTGCCCGCCTCAGTGCCGGTCATCGTCGATCGCAGTGCCGCCGTACTCGCCGATTTCGTCTGTGGCGGCAATCAGGATGGTACCCATTACACCGGCGCCAATTGGGACCGCGATGCGCGCATCAGCCGCATCGAGGACATCCGCAAGGTCATCGAGGGTGACGCCTCGCCGGACGGCCACGGCACGCTGCGAATCGCGCGGGGCATCGAGGTGGGCCACGTTTTCCAGCTCGGCCAGAAATATGCCGAGGCGCTCAAGGCCACCGTACTGGACGAAAACGGCAAGGCCCAGGTCATGTACATGGGCTGCTACGGCATTGGTGTCAGCCGTATCGTCGCTGCGGCCATCGAGCAGCGCCACGACGACGCCGGCATGATCTGGCCCGAAGCGATGGCGCCCTGGCGCATCGCCGTCTGCGTGATCAATCCCAAGAACTCGCCCGACATCGCCCAGGCAGCTGATGCGCTTTATAGGCAGCTAAATGAGCGCGGCATTGAAGCCGTGCTGGACGACCGTGGCCTTCGCCCGGGCGCAATGTTCGCCGACATGGAATTAATTGGCATTCCCCATCGCGTCGTTATCAGCGAACGCGGCATGGCTGCCGGCACGCTGGAATATCGCGCGCGCGATGCCGCGGAAAGCCGTGCCATTACGCAGGACGAGCTGCTCTCCCTGCTCGGCTAAGCCACCCGTTGCAAGATCCATAAAAACGGCCGCCAATGCGGCTGTTTTTATTTACGGGCACTGTCAGCGCACTGACTATGGTGAACATTTTTGAGTGTCCGAAATCCATGCATTTCCCATTCAAATTCAGATTCATTGCTAATAGGCCTCACCAAAGGTGGATTCATTCATTGACACTCTTTGCAATTGCGATGCACATGTTAGAGAATCAAAAGTAAATCGAAGATGCATCGTCCCTATTGAGGCGATGCCCATTTATCGCCAATACTCACCTTCGGGAGTTGCTCATGGCCGTTGATATCAAGAGCCTCAATCACAACCAGCTCAATGATCTGATCAGCAAGGCTCAACTGCGTCAGAATGAACTGCGTAAGGAAAAGGTCGCCAAGCTGCGTGAGAAGATTCACGCGCTGATCAAAGCCGAGGGCTATGCATTCGAGGATATCTTCGGCACCGGCCGCGCCAAGACCCGCCGCAGCGGTGGCACGGTGGCGCCAAAGTACCGTAATCCCGCCGAGCCGGAGCAGACATGGTCCGGCCGCGGCAAGCGCCCGCGCTGGTTCAATGACGCGCTGAAGGCGGGCAAAAAGGAAAAGGATCTGGCGATCTGATCGCCGCAGGTTCCCGATAATGAAAACGCCGGCCTAGCGCCGGCGTTTTTTATTTCCGTGGGCTATTCAGAGTGAACGACGCGGAGCGATCAAAAGATCTCCAAACAACAACCCCGCCACCAGTGCAATCAACAAGGTAATCAGCAGCATGGTCGTATCCATACCCAGGCTGGTGTCACGCTCCAGCAAATAGGATGCGCTGCGGTAGCCGACACTGCCTGGCACCAGCAAGATAATGCCGGGTTCACGAATGATCGCGCCCGGGCGATGCACGAAGCGCGCGTAGAGATTGGCCAGACTGCTAAGCGTCAAGCCACCCAGGAATACGCCGAATGGCGCAGCGGGGATATTTCCCCCAAAAGCACCGCCCCAGCGCGTCACCAGATAACCGAGCACCACGGCCGCCATCACTACCAGCCAGTCCCGCCGCGCCGCGCGAAACGAAATGGCAAACGCAAAGGCGCCCATCAACAGGGCCGGGTAATCCGTCCAGGACGGCAATGGTGGCAGGGCGTAGTCGCGCCCCACAACACCGAAAGCGCTGCACAGCTGGGTGCCCGCCACGGTACCGAAGGTCAGCTTGATCAGCGTTGCAATGGCGCCGCCCATGCGCGCCACACCGGCCACCAGGTGCTGACTGGATATTTCACGCACGGCCGTGGTGAGCGCCATGCCTGGCATCAAAACGATCAAGCCCGCCAGGATCACTGACTTGATCGCCAGCGGCACGATGAACTGGCTGACCATGATGGCAATGACGGTGGCCACCATGGCGCTGATCGCCTCGCCCGCAACAGCCAAACGAGGTCGCGTCGCCGACAGCACGGTAATGACGCCGATGATGAGACCGATAAACGCCGCCGCAATCAGATCCGCCCATGAACTGTGGAGCAGCAAGGCCACGACGGTGGCCGCCGCCAGGCCATAGCTGGCGATCACGCCGGCCTGCGCGCGACGCGTCTCCGGCCGCCCCAGATCCCGCAGAAGTCGAAACCCCTCGCGCAATTCCATGTCACCGGCGATCACCTTGTCGGCGATGGCGTCGGCATCACACAGGCGCGCCAGGTTCACATCACCCGGCGCCAACCGCATCACCTGCGTGACCTGGGCCACATCCTGCTCGCTCTGCGCCAGATCGGTAAACGAGATGATGATGGCGGTCGGACTGGACCACACATCGGCAACCAGCCCAAGCCGCTGCGCCGAACCGGCAATGGCCCCCTCCAGGCGCGGCGCAGCCGTACCGTACTGATGAAGACGGCGCGCCAGCTCCAGCAGGAAGGCAATGCGCGTATTCAGTGGCGCCATGGCAAGCGACGTAACGACGACGGACGGCGTCATCGCGCGAGGAATCGCATGGAATGTTCAGGGCTTGGCATGGGTAGGGGCGATGTCGGTGTGGCCATGGGCATGCGGCTAGTAAAACTGATTTGGATGGCCATTGTTAGGGTTGCGACGCTTTTGATCCGCATTTCGCTTCATCATGCCGACGGCGCTCAACAGCCGCACGACTTCGAGCGGAGATGACGATCGAAAGCGACTGTGCGTCGCCGTGACGATGAACAACATCGTGATGCATCAGCATCCCGCCAAACGACCACCATCACCTCAGTGAAACTGATCACTCGCGGGCACCCATGTACTGCCCGCCCGCGCCGGCACCGAATTCACAGCAGGCGGATCAGCTGCGCACCCTGGCGGCAGCGGTCCGCCGCCCACATGCGCCGCGGCGCACTGCGCGCTGTTGTCCAGCTTGGCCGTAGCCATCACCGGTGAGGCCTGAGTGGCTGCCGGTGCCGGCGTTACCAGCGGATTGCTTGGCGCAAGCTTCATCCGCTCGTAGACCACGTCGTCCACCGGCTTCGGCGGCGGATCGCCATTGCCGCAGCCGAACAGGGCCATCGGGAACAACGGCATCACCACGCACTCGACACGTACGCCACGCGGCAGGTGGAAGGTATGCCGCATGGTGGTTTTCTCCACCGCATGGCGAAGCGCCGTATCGATCGAGCTCTCACCCTCCGGCGTCCAGTCCTTCTCGAAGCGCGTCGCCTGGTAGCCAATATTGGGCGTGCCGTGCGACATGATTTCGGTATTGCCGTGTGGCTTGAGCTGGACATAGGTGCCCGTGGGTCCAGCGGACTCGTGCTCACCTTGCTGTCCTTGTCCATTGCCCTGACCAGGGGGCACGGACAGATTCAATCCATTCTTGCCGGCCACCGCGGGTGACTGGTTCACGCCACTGGGCTGTCCGGGCGCTCCCGCGTTACTGCCTTGTGGCGTGGCATTGGGCGCACGGCTGGCGCCCTGCTCACCCGCCGACTTGCTGCTCTCACTGCTGGCAGCGCTTTCCTGGGCGGCCGCCGCGCTGGGTGCTGGCGCCGCCGAGGGGGTCGAGGCGGGAGCCGCGCTTGACGGGCTCGGTGCCGCCTGTGGGGGTTGCTCGGCGGAGATCTGCGGCCGCTCGATCGTCGGCGTGTTCTCCAGCGCGATCGCCTTGGGCGCTGCAGTCTCCAGACGCGGCGCCTGCGGGCGTTCCAGGCTCGGCTGCGGATTCGGCGGCAGCGGAACCGCCTCGAGTTCGGGTTCCGCCACCTGTATGGCGGGCGCCTGGATCTGCGGATGCTCGCGCGACACCACCGGCGTCACGGTACTGGGTTCAGGCTGCAGGTTGACCGTAGGTGCGGGCTGCGCAGGTAACGGCACGGCCTGCATCTCCGGCTCTGGCGGCGCAGCAGGCTGCTCCGGCCGTGCCACGGCCGCCACGCTGGGCGGTGTATTTACCGGCGCAGCCTTTTCCATGGCGATGGTGGGCGCCTCCACGACGGGCGCCGATTGCGGCGGGATCTCGGGTATCGCCAGCGATGCCGGTGGCGGTACCGGCTCGTTGCCTTCCAGCTGGGGCTTGCGCACGGGCTCGGGCTGGAACTTCGGTGGCACCGGCTGCGACACGGGCGGTGTCTCCAGGGCGACTTGCGGTGGCTGGGCCGCCGTCGGCACCGGCTGCAACTCTTTCGTGGCTGCCGGCTTGGGTACGGTGACCGGCGGCAACGGTGCGGCCGTGATTTCCGGCTTTGGCGCGGTCGGCTTCGCTGCCGTGGCGATCACCGGCGCCTCCAGCGCGGGCACGGGTACGGGCGAGATGTCGTTGTCGGTGCGCGTTGCCGGCGTGCTGTGCTTCACCGTGCGCGGCGCGTTCGTCGCATTGCCACGATGGATCGGCCCTACCTGCCTGGGCGGCGTGCCACGTACAGGTGGTGGCGGTGGAGGTTCTTCCTGCTTTTTCTCGATCAGCCGGACTTGCAGCGCCGCGGTGGATTCTTCGTTGGGCTCTTCCTGCTCATAAGCCGGGCCTAGGATCACACCGACCAGAAACACCAGATGGACGGCGAGCGTCCCGACCAGAGCCAGGATGCGCAACCAGCGATCGCGCGGTCGCTCGGCTCGCCGCCGGCGATACACGGCACCGCCCTCCGCCGCTGACTTGGGCGACGGAAGCGACACAGTCAGCCGGGCGGAGGATTCCCTGTCCATGGGGCAAGTGTAGCCGGCGACCCGGGCTATCTGAGAAGCCCCCGCACAGCGCCGGCGACTGGCTATCCGCCGTTTTGGTCCCCCGGGTGCGCGGCACGTTCCCGCAGTTCGGCATCGACCGAACGCGTCGGCGTATCGACTGGGCAGCCGTGCGGCAGAGGCTTGTCGGCACGGTAGATCGCAATGCACTCGTCAATGCTGGGCGCAGGCGGAGCCGACGCACCCGGCGTCAATGCGTTGGCGGGCGCCATGTTCAGGCGCATATCGCCACTCTTCGACGACGGTGGCGGCGGCGGATCACCCCCACAGCCACCCGCCAGCGCAGCGAACGAGATCGCGCAATGGATGCGCACGCCCGGCGCAATGTGAAAGGTCTTCTTCACCGTCGTGCTGTCCACGGCACGCTGCAACGCATCGTCGACGCTGCTGCCGCCATGTGAAAAACCCTCCTCGAAGCGAGTCGGTTTGTAGGTGATGGGGCTGTCGTGCTGCATCACCTTGGCATCGCCTTGGGGCATCCGCTGCACGTAGCCGGGTGCCGCGGCGGGGGCTGCGCTGCTGGCGGACGGCAACGCCTGCTGCCCCGACCCTTCGTATGGCTGAGGCGTCGGTGCGGGTGCCGGCGCGGCCGCGGGGGGGCTCACGGTCATCGCGTTCTTCGCGGGCGCCTCGTGCACCGCCGGTGGCTTCACGACTTCATGCGGCATGGCGACGACCGGGGCCGGCGGGGGCGGCAGCGCCAGCGGGGCGATCTCGGCACTAGGACGAATGGCCGCGCGGGGGATCAGGCGAACCTGCAGGGCGTGGTCGCGCCGATAAGCCACCGCAGACAGGTTGCGCAAGCGCATCTCGTGCCAGGTAAGTAGCCCGAACAAGATATGCAGCAGCAACACGATGCCCAAGGCCAACCCTTGGCGTCGCCGGTTTGGCGGCGCCTTGCGCCAGCGCAACTGGTGCAACAGTGCGCGGGTGGGGCCATCGAGTGGCGCCAGCCCGCGTTTCAGGGGATCGGGCGACGTCCAGCGATGATGTTCGACCTGCTCGGTATGCTCGATGACGAGTCCCTTCCGTCTTTCATAGAGAAAACTGCGCCGCCTGCATCCTTCAGGCCACGCGAGGGGGGAGACTGATGCTGACAGCGAGCCAGTGCCTGGGTTCCCTGCCCCGCAGTGCAACTTGACCCGGCGCGACATTGGCTCAAGGCTATGCAAACGGTTCCCACCACCGTACCCGCCATGACCGCCCCCGCGTCCCGAACGCCCGGACGACCATGACGGCCCGCCATCGTCAGTCGCTCGTGCGGCTTCGTGCGGCGCCGCAGGTCATCGTCGGCACGACCCCGCGCCCTGCAAAGGAGGGTCGCATCGTGTCGTACAACACGGAAAATATCCGCAACATCGCATTAACCGGCCATGCTGGTGCCGGCAAGACCAGCCTGTTCGAAGCCTTGCTCCATGCCGGCGGCGTGATCCAGGCGCAGGGCTCGGTAGATAAAGGCACCACGCAGTCGGATACGGACAGTCAGGAAAAGGCGCGCGGGCATTCCATTGACAGCGCCATCGCCAGCATTCCCTACGGCGGCAGCCACATCAACCTGATCGACACGGCTGGCTATACGGACTTCCGCGGACCGACGCTTTCCTCGTTTGCAGCGGCCGAAACGATCGCGGTCGTGGTCAACGCCATCAACGGCATCGAATACGGCACGCGCCGCATGATGGAGCGCGCCGCGCAACGTCGCCTTGCGCGTGTCATCGTCGTCAACAAGATCGACTTCGAGGGTGCCAAACTCGGCGCACTGGTCGACGCATTGCGCGAGGAATTCGGCACGCAATGCCTGCCGGTGAACCTGCCATGCCTTGGCGGCAAACAGGTGCTTGATTGTTTCTTCCACGACAAGGGCACGACGGATTTCTCCTCCCTGGCCGAAGCGCACCAGCGCATTCTCGATCAGGTGGTGGAGATCAACGAAGCGGTGATGGGGCACTACCTCGATTCGGGTGAAGGTGACCTCAGCCCACAGGAACTGCACGACGCTTTTGAACAATGTCTGCGTGAAGGCCACCTGATTCCGATCTGTTTCGTCAGTGCACGTACGGGCGTTGGCGTGAAGGAGTTTCTCGAAGTCGCCGAGCGACTACTGCCAAACCCCGCCGAAGGCAATCCACCACCCTTCGTCAACGGCGAAGGCGAACGCATCACGGTCAATGCCGATCCCGCACAGCACGTGATCGCTGACGTATTCAAGATCGTCAATGACCCCTTCGTCGGCAAGCTCGGCGTGTTCCGCGTGTGGCAGGGCACGATTCGTCGCGACACCCAGTTATTCATTGACGACAACAAGAAGCCGTTCAAGGTCGGACACCTGTTCCGCTTGCGCGGCAAGACGCATGAAGAAATCGATCGGGCGATTCCCGGCGATATCGCCGCGATCGCCAAGGTGGAGGAAATTCACTTCGACGCCGTGCTGCACGACTCCCACGACGAAGACAGCATCCATCTCTCGCCGATGCAGTTCCCACAACCGATGTTCGGGCTTGCGCTGGAACCCAGGCACAAGGGGCAGGAGCAAAAGTTGTCGCAGGCACTCGTGCGGCTGGCGGAAGAAGACCCCTGCTTCCGCGTGGAACATCACAAGGAACTCAACGAGACCGTGGTGCGCGGTCTATCCGACCTGCATCTGAAAGTGATGCTCGAACGCATGAAGGAACGCTATGGCGTGGAGGTCACCACCCACCCGCCACGCATCGCCTATCGCGAAACGATTGCCGGCCACGCGGAAGGCCATCACCGCCACAAGAAGCAGACCGGTGGTGCGGGTCAGTTCGGTGAAGTATTCCTGCGCGTGGAACCGCTGGATCGCGGTGCGGGCTTCGAATTTGTGGATGCGGTCAAAGGCGGCGTCATTCCCGGCCAGTTTCTGCCCGCCATCGAGAAAGGTGTGCGCCAGGCACTGGAAAACGGCGCCGTCGCCGGCTTCCCGCTCCAGGATCTGCGCGTGACGGTGTACGACGGCAAGTACCATCCGGTGGACTCGAAAGAAGTGGCCTTCGTCAGTGCGGGAAAGAAAGCGTTCCTCGATGCCGTGGGCAAGGCGCGCCCGATCGTGCTCGAGCCCATCGTGGACGTCGAAGTGGCGATTCCCGAAGCCAGTGTGGGTGACGTGACCGGCGGCCTCGCCGGCAAACGTGCACGCATCCTTGGCACCGATTCGCTGCGCGGCGGCGAACTGGTCATCAAGGCACAGGCGCCGCTCGCCGAACTCACCGACTACCCCACCGAGCTAAAGGCCATGACTGGCGGCCGCGGCCGCTACAGCCTGGACCTGAGCCACTACGAACCGGTGCCGCCACCGGTACAGAAACAGCTCACCGAGGCCTGGAAGCCGCACGTGGAAGACGACTGATTCGCTGCGGGTCGATGACGTGCCCGGCACCAGCCGCGCACGTCGCCGAGGCCTGCATGGCGCTTGATGCGCGGCGGTATCGCCGCCATGTCAATGAATAGAGCATGCGCCGGCGCACCCGGCGCTGGAGGCATGAGATGAGTCGCGCCTTTGTGAAGGATGCGGACGAGACCGTCGGCGAACGACTGCCGGATATCCCGCTGAGCGAACATCCCAATTACGTAACGCCGCGCGGGCTGGAACAATTGCGTGCGCGCATGATCGCTGCGCGCGAGCACCGCGATGCGCTGCGTGCCAACAGCGACTTGCTGTCGGTGCAAAGCGAGCTTGCCGCGGTCGAGCGCGACGTGCGTTGGCTTACCGCGCGCGTCGGCAGCGCCATCGAAGTGGATTTGTTGCAACAGCCCCGCGACCGCGTCGCTTTCGGCGCCGAAGTCATCGTCGACAGCGACGAAGGTCACGCTCGTTACCGCCTCGTAGGCGAGGACGAAGCCGATGTGGAGCACGGACTGGTCAGCTATGTATCGCCACTGGCCACGGCGCTGTTGGGGGCGCGTGTCGGCGATGAAGTGGTGTGGCACCGACCGGCGGGTGATCTCACGGTGGAGGTGGTGGGGATCGGTTATCCCGCGGATGGGTGATCTGGGTTTCGCGCTGTCTGCCCGATGAAAGTCACCATGGGTGTCTAGCCCAATCCACGGAACGCTTCGGCCGCTCGCTCAAGCGCCGAGCCACCCGCTCTTACTCCTTCCCCCCTATGGGGAGGATGTTGGGGTGAGGGGCGGGTGCTCGCATTTACGCGACAACTGGGCGGTGTCGCCAGCTTGCCGCTTACGCAGCGGGCGTTCCGAACCGCTGCCGCGGTCCGGGTCACTTTTCTTTTGCTGGCCCAAAATAAAAGTAACCCAAAGAAAATGGCCTTGAGAGCTCATAGCATTACGCGGGATACGAGCCTGAAGGGCGTGGCCAGCCGAATGAGTGGCGGCCCACGGCCGACACACCGCGGCTACCCCGCAACGCGCCGAGGCGTAGAGGGCTTAAAGCTCGGGTGGTGGAGTGGTGGGGTGGCCGAATCGGCGGTCGGGTCCCAAAAGCGTTTCGACCGTCTGCCGAGCCTGTTTTAAGTCCTCACCGCTTTGGCGCGTTGCGGGGTAGCCGCTGTGTCTCGCCGTGGGCGACCAGCTATTGGCTTGCACAAACCTTCCAACGCTTCTATCCCACGGAGTGCTACCAGCTCGTAAGGCCGTTTTCTTTGGGTTACTTTTCTTTTGGGCCAGCAAAAGAAAAGTGACTCGAGCGCCGGCAGGCGATCGAAACGCCCGCTGCGTAAGCGGCAACCTTGCGGCCACGCTCAGTTGTCGCGTGACAGCATGCACCCGCCCCTCATCCCAACCTTCTCCCCAAAGGGGAGAAGGAGTAACAGCGGGTGGCGCTCAGCGCTTGGACTTGAGCAATGTCCCGGTGCACTTCTTCGAGCCGCAGCGACACT
Organism: Dyella humicola; assembly: GCF_026283945.1. Lineage (NCBI taxonomy): Bacteria > Pseudomonadati > Pseudomonadota > Gammaproteobacteria > Lysobacterales > Rhodanobacteraceae > Dyella > Dyella humicola. The sequence continues at coordinate 1,001,668 of NZ_JAPDPC010000001.1, read as the reverse complement.
CCCACAACTTCTTCAGTCGCGCCGTATGCGGCATGTCCAGCGTGATGCCGTAGTCGTAGGTCAGCTCTTCGCCCGGCTTGATGTTGCGGGTCGCCTCGATCAGCACACGGTCCTTGCGCGGATCACCGTTCGCGCTTTCCTCGATCAGTGCCTGGCAGTTCGGATCGCAGCTGTGGTTGATCCAGCGCGCCGTATTGCCCTTGCGGTTGGCGTCGATCAGGTACTCATCGTTGAGCGTGAACAGGAACGTGTGTCCGGTTTCCCCGCCATCGCCGTAAAGCACATCGGCTTCGGCATGGGTCATCAGCGTGCCCTTGTACTCGATGACTTCCTCGCCCTTCTTGATCGGGGCGACGGCGAAGACGCCATTGCCATGGATGGGCGAGCGGCGGGCAGCGATACGTCGGGTCATGAGTGGCAAGCAGAGTCTGGGGAAGCGGCTGATGATGCCTGCTGCAGCGCGCAATGGGAACCTCCCGGCGCACGGCCGGCACCATCATGCAGGGATGACGGCGTCGGCCGCACCATGCAGCGAATTCTATAGTGGACGCCTTGGGCAGGTGACAGACGCCTCAGTCCTCCTGCTAAGATTCAAACAATCGTTTGAGGTGAATCCATGAGACGACTGCTTCGCTGTGTGGCGCTCGGTGTTCTGGTGGCTGGACTGGTGGCCTGCGGGCCGCCACGCAAGAGCGTGTTCCCGCCGTCGGTGAGCCTCCAGGAAGTGGCCTTGCGGCCGAATGGGCAGTGGCAGCTCACGCTTCGCATTCAGAACAACAGCTACGGCGGCATGGACTTCCGTTCCATCGACGGCGAGCTGAAGGTGGCCGACCTGGTACCCGTGCGCTTGCACACCAGCTTCGACCTGGACATTCCCGCCTTCGCTGCGGATGTTATGCAGATCAATCTGCTGGCCACCCCCGAGATGACCGCCGCCCTCAAAGCCACCGCCAGCAAGGGCAGCGCGGGCAGCCTGCCCTATAGCGTCTCTGGCAGCGCCAGTGCCCAGCCGGAGCAGGAAAAGACGGCGCGCGATTTCAGTTTCCACGGCAACGACTGGCTTTCGCCGGTGCCGGGCATCCCCAATACCTGGCGCTGACCTCTGGCGCCCGCATTACCCACGAAGGACTTACGCCATGACCATTTACAAGGCTCCGCTCGACGACCAGCGTTTCGCCCTCTTTGACGTGCTTGGCGCTGAAGCCGTCCTCACCAAGCTGCAGGGTGGCGAAGACCACACGCGCGATCTGCTGGACGCTGTGCTCGAAGAAGCCGGCCGCCTGAGCGAAGCCGTGTTGGCGCCGACCAATGCCAGTGGCGACGAGGAAGGCTGCCGCTTCGACAAGGCCACCCAGACGGTGACCACGCCCAAGGGCTTCAAGGAAGCCTTCAAGGCGTTCGCCGACGGTGGCTGGACTGGCCTGACCCAGGCCGAGCATTTCGGCGGCCAGGCCCTGCCGAACACCATCGGCACGGCCACCACCGAGATCTTCCAGTCGGGCAACCTGTCCTGGAGCCTGTACCCGCTGCTGTCCGAGGGCGCCTGCCACGCGATGGAGCTGCATGGCACCGAGCAGCAGCAGAACACCTACCTCAAGCCCATCGTGGAAGGCCGCTGGACGGGCACCATGTGCCTGACCGAACCGCAGGCCGGTTCCGACCTTGGTCTGCTCAAGACCCGCGCCGAACCCGGCGCGGAAGGCAGCTACAAGATCACCGGCACCAAGATCTTCATCAGCGCTGGCGAGCATGACCTCACCGAGAACATCATCCACCTGGTACTGGCCCGCCTGCCCGACGCACCGGCCGGCAGCCGCGGCATCTCGATGTTCATCGTGCCGAAGTTCAAGGTGAACGCGGATGGCTCGCTGGGTGCGCGCAACGCCGTGGCGGCGGGCGCCATCGAGCACAAGATGGGCCTGCGCGGCTCGGCCACCTGCGTGATGAACTTCGACGCCGCCGAAGGCTACCTGATCGGCCAGCCGCACAAGGGCCTGGCGGCCATGTTCACCATGATGAATGCCGCGCGCCTTGGCGTCGGCGTGCAGGGCCTGGCACTGGCCGAACGTGCACTGCAGAACAGCAACAACTACGCCCGTGAGCGCCTGCAGTCGCGCTCGCTGTCGGGTCCGAAGTTCCCCGACAAGCCGGCCGACAACCTGCTGGTGCAGCCGGACGTGCGTCGCATGCTGCTCACCCAGCGCGCCATTGCCGAAGGCTCGCGCGCGCTGCTGCTGTACACCTCGCTGCAGACCGACGTCGAAGCACGCGGAGCCGACGAAGCCACGCGCAAGCAGGCCAGCGACCTGGTCGCCTTCCTGATCCCCATCGCCAAGGGCGTGGTGACCGAGCTGGCACAGGAGAGCACCAAGGAAGCGCTGCAGGTATACGGTGGCCACGGCTATATCGCCGAGAACGGGGTGGAGCAGTTCGTGCGCGATGCCCGCATCATTACGCTGTACGAAGGCACCACCGGCATCCAGGCAGCCGACCTGCTGGGCCGCAAGATCCTCCAGCTGCAAGGCGCCGGCTTCAAGATCTTCCTCAAGGAAATTCAGGCGTTCTGCCAGCAGCACGCGCAAGACGCTTCGCTGCGTGAGCTGATCGCGCCGCTGGCCACCTATGCCAAGCAGTGGGCGGATCTCACCCTGTCGCTGGCGCAGCGCGTGCAAGGCAACGCGGAAGAACTGGGTGCCGCAGCCACCGACTACCTCTACTACTCCGGCTACGTCACCCTGGCCTACATGTGGGCCCGCAGCGTGGCGGCCCTGGCCAACAGCAGCCAGCAGGAAGCGTTCAAGCAGTCCAAGCGCGACACGGCCAAGTTCTACTTCAGCCGTATCCTGCCGCGCTGCCTGACCCACCAGGCCGCCATCGAGGCAGGCATCGATACCCTGCCGGCGATCGCCTGACGCGTCCGTACCGCTCCGACCCGATCCCCGCCCACGGGCGAGGATCGGGTCGGGGACTACCGCGACGGCGAGGCAAGGTGTAGAACCAGCAAACCTTTCCCTGGCGGCCCGGTTTCCCCGCATGAGCGATGTGACCTACCTGATTCGTCTGGCCGAAGACGACGACGATTTCATCCTTGGCCTGGTGCCCCGCTTCGTGGACTTCACGCTGCCGCCCTGGCGACGTCGACACGAATGCATCGAAGGCATCCGCAACGACCTGCTGCGCCATCTCGAAGACCAGCCAGCCAACAGTTTCCTGTTCGTGGCCGAAGACAGCGATGGCGAACCGGTAGGTTTCATCCACCTGCAGAAGACCCAGGACTTCTTCAACGGACGCAGCAATTGCCATATTTCCGACCTGGCCGTGGCGCCGGAACAGGAAGGCCGCGGCGTGGGCCAGGCCCTGCTCGACCATGCCGAAACCTGGGCGCGCGAACATCGCTGCCAGTTGGTGACGCTGGCCGTATTTCCTGGCAACGAACGAGCGCGGGCGATTTACGAAAACGCCGGCTATGCCGCCGACCTCTTGCGACTGGCCAAACCGGTTCGCTGATAGGTGACCGAAGACAGGGGCGCTGACCGTGGCGTACACGGTCATCACCATCAAGGGAGACGACGATGGAACAGTCGCTGCATTCCGTTCGATTCCCTGGCGAAACCGACGCCTATCGCCGCTCGCGCGACCGCCTGCTGAAGGCCGAAATGGAATTGCGGCGACAGCTCGAAGCCACCGCCGCCCTGCGACGCGCTTTGCCGCCAGGTGGCCCCGTTCCGCTGGACTACAGTTTTGATGATGAAGGCGACACGCCTGTCGACACGGATATCGAGCGGCAAGTGCGCCTGTCGGATCTGTTCGAGGACGGCAAGGACAGCCTGGTCATCTACAACTACATGTTCGGCCCGGCGATGGCCCAGCCCTGCCCGTCATGTTCATCCATTCTCGATGCGCTCGACAGCCAGATGCCACACCTGCGCCAGCGCACCAATGTGGCCGTCATAGCCAAATCGCCGATCCAGCGCATCCGTCACTTTGCGCGAGAACGCGGATGGCGCCATCTGCATCTGCTGTCGTCCGCGCACAACACCTACAACGTGGACTATCACGGCGAGACCGCCGACGGTAAGCAGATGCCGATGCTCAACGTGTTCGTGCGGCGCGACGGGCGGGTCCATCACACCTGGGGCAGCGAGTTGATGTTCGTCGCCCCCGAGCCAGGGCAGGATCCCCGCCATGTCGATCCGATCTGGCCGCTGTGGCACGTACTGGACTACACGCCGGAAGGCCGTAGCGTCGACTGGCGGCCCAGCCTCACCTACGGCGGCTAGACCCTGTCAGGTCAGGGCGCCGATCAAGGTGGCGGCAACGCCATCTGGCGAAATATCGACGCCACGTCACGGGTGCCCCATCGGCGCTCGATATGCCCTTGCCTTATCGCGAACCACTCCATGGCGACGACTTCATAGTTCTTGCCTGTCACCGGGCCATTCTTGAACGGCGCCACGGAGCGGCCGCGCTCGGTATAGCGGACCGCCACGGTTTCACCCTCGGCCACCATGGCGTCGACTTCGAGGCTGACCTGGAAGCAGCGCATCAGGTCGCCCCACAGTGGCCTGGCAATGTCGAGCCCACCCCAACCGAGCGCGCCATAGATCAAGGCATTCGTGGCAAAGGTGGCGCACATCGCATCAAGGTCGCCGCGATTGAATGCGTCCACGTAGGTCAGCACGACACGCTTGTTCTGTTCCGACACGGTGGCACCCCTTCGGAAGCGGAGATCACGCCGGGCGCTGGATCAGCCCGATCAACCGGTCATGTCGCAGCAAGCATAGCCCCAGTCTGCGCTTGGGTTATGTGAGGACACGCCGGGAACGGACGCTGGGTGGCCATCACTGGCAAGGTCTGGGCGACGTTCGCCCGGCCCTTGGCGCCTTGCGCGCCAGGGGAAAGCGTCGCGGCATCGAGAGACGCCGCGACGCTGCGCGATCAGTTCTTGGTCGCGGAAGCCGCTTCCGTCACTTCGACCTGCTCGCGCTGACTCAGACGCTGGCCGATGCGATCGATGTTGGATAGCGACAGCAGGTGCGCGTAGATCCAGCCGAGCACGCCCTCACGCAGGAATTCATGCGTGGTCTTCTCGTCGAGCTGGCGCAGCTTGTCCTCGTTCACCACGAACAGGCCATTGAGGTTGATGGACTTGCCATCCTTCTCCAGGCGGATGTTCCGTGGCTCGAGTAGGTTGTGCTTGCGCAGCTGCTCCATGAACCACTGGGTGCGCGCGACATGCTGCTGGAACTCGCCGAGGAACTTCACGGCATTGGCCAGCAGTTCGGTCTCGGCGCCGTCTTCCTTGAACAGGCGATCGCCTTCCGCCGTACCAAAACCTTCGTAGGCCTCGTCGAGGAAGACGGTGAAGTCATCACCTTCCTGGCCAACAGGCTTTTCAGCCAGCACGAACGGATAACGGCGCACGAAGGCGGGAATATAGGTATTGGCTTCCCACTGGCCGGCTTCGTTGACGAACAGATTCTCGTTCTCGCGCAGGCCGAGCAGTGCCATCGGGCCTGCATCCTCGGGGGTCAGGCCGCCGAACAGGATAGGCAGGTCGCGCGCGGCAGCGGGGAACTCCACGCCGGTCAGCGGCACCGAATGCACCGTGCTCGCGAACTTCAGGTTCGGAATCGGCTTGATACGGAGGTCTTTGTGCTCGGTGCGGTTGAGCGGCACAGGACGCTCGTAGAAAAGAACTTCAGCCACGTTTACTACCTCTCCCCCAGCCGTGCCGGGGTCGCCACCGAGGCTCCCCCTCCCAAACCCGGCCCCGGGTCTACAGATGAACGAGCACTATATCAGTGCCCGGGGCCCCAGCGAACACCCCTGTCTACGTAAGGTTCTTCCTGCCCAGACAACCATTTGCGTGTGTTCTGTAACGAAATTGGACTATCCTGCCGTGGTTACGAGCATCGTTGCATCGCCCGAACGTTCATTCGCCTTGGTTGAAGGACGCTTTGCATGCTGATGGAAGTGCCTCGCCGCGTGGTCGACCTGCATTCGACCCGCGTGCTTTCGCTGGATGCCGCTGGCCGTATTCTTGATTGGATCAGCTGGCAGGAGGCGGTTTGCCTCTACGTACGCGACGCCGTCGCCTGGACCCTGGGCGACCCCTGCCTCACCGTGCACGGCGGCCAGAATCGGCTCAGTGGCGAGCAGAGCAAGCTGTCGCTGCATCCGATCATTGCCAGCACCGGCCATTGCCGCGACCACGCGATCGATCCGGCCCCCGCGCTCACCAATACCGCTCTGTTCGCCCGCGATCGCTACCTGTGCATGTATTGCGGTGAGCGCTTCAGCCGCGGTGAACTCACCCGCGACCATGTCCTGCCCATCTCCAAGCACGGCAAGGACACGTGGGAAAACGTGGTCTGCGCCTGCCTGGCCTGCAACCTGCGCAAGAGCAATCGCACGCCTCAGCAGGCCAATATGCCCTTGCTCGCGGTGCCTTACCGCCCGAGCTGGGTCGAGCACCTGATCCTGTCCAACCGCAACATCCTGGCCGACCAGATGGAATTCCTGGTCAGCCACCTGCCGCGCGACCGCCGGCAGCACATGGCTTAAAGGCCGCTTCAAGGTCTCCGCGTGACCACGTAGGTATTTTGAACAGATTCCGATATCGCTGCGGGTTTCGCGCCGCCGGCCGTGCCGGGTGGAGGCCCCCGCGAGGCACCGGCCGCAGGTTTTCACTTCTCTGCCCTTGCCCCGCCCTTCCGCTGGGCCAACAATAGGCGCATGAACGACCTGTCCCGTTACCCCCATCTGGCGCCCATCGAATCGCCGGCCGACTTGCGCCGCGTCCCCGATGAGGACTTACCCGCCGTTGCCGATGAACTGCGCGAATACCTGATCGAAGCTGTGGCCAGCTCCGGCGGCCATTTTGGCGCCGGCCTGGGCGTGGTCGAGTTGACCGTGGCCTTGCATCGCGTGTTCGACACGCCCAACGATCGCCTCGTATGGGACGTCGGCCACCAGTGCTACCCCCACAAGATTCTCACGGGTCGCCGAGACCGGATCACCACGATCAAGAAAAAAGACGGCCTCGCGCCGTTCCCGCGCCGTGAGGAAAGCAAATACGACACGTTTGGTGTCGGTCACTCCTCCACCTCGATCTCGGCTGCGCTGGGCATGGCTATTGCCGCGCAGCGCAAGGGCGACCAGCGCAAGATCGTCGCGGTCATTGGCGATGGCGCAATGACCGCCGGCATGGCGTTCGAGGCGCTTAACCATGGCGGCGACGTCGAGCCGAACATGCTGGTGGTGTTCAACGACAACGGCATGTCGATCAGCGAAAATGTCGGCGCGCTGACCAAGATGGCCGGTCGCGCCATGTCCAACCGCACGCTCAACGCGTGGCGCGAACGGGCCAAGCGCGCGATCCCCAAGCAATCGTTCTTCGGCCGCTTTTTCAAGCGCTGGGAAGAACACGCCAAGGGCATGTTCGTGCCGAGCACGCTGTTCGAGGAACTGGGCTTCCACTACACCGGCCCGATCGATGGCCACAACCTGCCGCTGCTGCTGACCGCGCTGCGCACGGTGAAGGACCTGCCCGGCCCACAGCTGCTGCACATCATCACCACCAAGGGCAAGGGTTACGCACCTGCTGAGCAGGCGCAGATCGAATACCACGCGGTCGGCCCGTTCGACCCGCAGGCCGGCCTGGTGAAGAAATCCGCGCCGTCCAAGCCCACCTACACCGACATCTTCAGTGACTGGTTGTGCGACATGGCCGCCGCGGACAGCCGTCTGCTCGGCATCACGCCGGCCATGCGCGAAGGCTCCGGACTGGTTCGCTTCTCCAAGGAATACCCGCAACGCTATTTCGACGTGGCAATTGCCGAGCAGCACGCCGTGACGCTGGCGGCCGGCATGGCCTGCGAGGGCGCCAAGCCGGTGGTGGCGATCTATTCCACCTTCCTGCAGCGCGCGTATGACCAGGCCATCCACGACGTAGCGCTGCAGAACCTCGATGTGACGTTTGCCATCGACCGCGCGGGCGTGGTCGGTCCGGACGGTGCGACGCATTCGGGCAGCTTCGACCTGACTTATCTGCGTTGCCTGCCGAACATGATCATCATGGCGCCCGCGGATGAAAACGAATGCCGCATGATGCTCAGTACGGGCTTTCAGCACCATGGTCCGGCGGCGGTGCGCTATCCGCGTGGCACCGGCCCCGGCATTGCCTTGAGCAAGGAACTGGAAACGTTACCAATCGGCAAGGCGGAGCTGCGTCGTCGCGGCCGTGGTCTTGCCCTGCTCAGCTTCGGCGCGATGCTGGCGCCTGCGGCGGAAATCGCCGCCGAACTCGATGCCACCCTGGTCAACATGCGCTTCGTGAAGCCGCTGGACGAGGCGATGATCCTCGAGCTGGCGAATACCCATGAAGCCTTCGTCACGCTTGAAGACAACGCCATCGCGGGCGGCGCTGGCAGCGCGGTGGCGGAATGCCTGGCCGCGCATGGCGTGCTCATGCCCATCCTGCACCTGGGTCTGCCCGATGTGTATCTGGAACACGGCAGCCGCGAAGAGGTGCTGACCATGGCCGGCCTCGATCTGCCCGGCATTCGCAAGGCGATTCGAGCCCGCTTCCCGCACGTGGGCACGTTGAGTCAGGTCACGGCCTGAGTCTCGGTTGTCAGCCAGCCGGTGTGCCTCAGCACATCGGCTGGCGACGCCTAGTCGTCGCCTTTTTGCCCACCACTCACCCGGTCGCGCTGCTCCAGGTCGACCGCGGTAAACACCTCGACGAATCCAGCTCCCGTCAGTACGGCTCGCACCGCTTCGCCCTGGTTCCAGCCGTGTTCCATCATCAACCAGCCGCCCGGCTCAAGGTGAGCGCGCGCGTCGGCCGCGATGCGTCGGATGGCGTCCAGCCCATCGTGCCCTGAGGCGAGTGCGCTGGCTGGCTCAAAGCGCAGATCGCCTTGCGCGAGATGTGCATCGTCCGCTTCGATGTAGGGCGGATTGGAGACGATCAGGTCGAAGCGCTGATCCGCCAGCGGAGCAAGCCAGTCGCCCTGCACAAACGTGACATTGGCGATACCCAGGCGTTCGGCATTGCGCCGGGCGACCGCAAGCGCCTCTGCACTCGCGTCGGTGGCCAGCACCTGCGCGCGCGTGCATTCGCGTGCAAGGGCAAGGGCGATGGCTCCGCTACCGGTGCCAAGATCGGCCACGCGCGAGGCACGCTTTGCCGGCAATTTGTCTAGCGCCAACTCCACCAGCAATTCAGTCTCGGGGCGCGGGATGAGCGTTGCTGGCGTGACCTCGAGATCAAACGACCAGAAACCACGGCGGCCGGTGATGTAGGCCACGGGCTCGCCATGCCGTCGACGCTCGACCAGGGCTGCGTAATCGGCCTCATGCGCTGCATCCAGCGCATCGTCTGCATGCGCAATCAACCAGCTACGCGGCTTGTCCAGGACATGGACCAGCAGCAGTTCCGCTTCCAGCCTGTCGCCGAGCTGGAGCGCCGCCTGGGCCAACCACTGGCGCACGTCAGCCATGCGGCAAGCTACACACCGGCAGGCGACGATGCGCGAGGGAAAACGATCGAGCGAGCATGCGGATGTCCACCAGCAAAAGGCGAACAGTGTAGATCGAATGCACGAGCATTCAGCCGACGTCCGGGGCGAGATAGCGATGCACGGCCTGGATCACCACCGAGCCCTCACCGACACTGGAAGCCACACGCTTCACCGAGCCGGAGCGCACGTCGCCGACCGCAAAGATGCCCGGCTTGGTGGTGGCATAGGGCGACTCCAGCAGGTGGCCTTCGGCGCAGCGCCCGGTCAGCACGAAGCCCTTGTTATCGAGTGCAAGGCAGTCTTTCAGCCACTCGGTGCAGGGTTCCGCGCCGATCATCACAAACATGTTGCCAACCGGGCGCGTGGTCAGCTCACCGGTATCTCGATGACGCCAGCTCACATGCCGCAAGCGCTCTTCGCCTTCGAGGCCGACGATCTCGCTACGCGCATGCAGGGTGATCGACGATGAGCGCGCGATGCGTTGCACCAGGTAGTCGGACATGGTGGCGGCAAGTCCATCGGAACGCACCAGCACGTGCACGTGTGCCGCGATGCCGGCGAGGAATACCGCTGCCTGCCCGGCGGAATTACCGCCGCCGACCACGACGACTTCCTCGTTCTTGCACAGCTGACCTTCCATCGCGGTCGCTGCGTAATGAATCCCCGCACCTTCGAAACGCGCATAGCCGGGCACATCGAGTTTGCGGTAGCGGGCGCCGGTGGCGACGATGACCACCCGCGCCGTGACCTCCTGGCCGTCGTCGAGCTGCAGCCGAAACGGCTGCTCTGAGCAGTCGACGCTTGCTGCCTGGCGCGAGATGGCCAGTCGCGCGCCGAACTTCTGTGCCTGCGCCTGGGCGCGTCCGGCCAATGCTTGCCCGGAGATACCCGTGGGGAAGCCCAGGTAGTTCTCGATCTTCGACGAGGTGCCCGCCTGCCCGCCCGGCGCCATGCCTTCCACCACGAGGGTGGAAAGGCCTTCAGACGCGGCATAGACGGCAGACGCCAGCCCGGCAGGACCGGCGCCCACCACCACCACGTCATACACGTGCTGCGGGTCGATCGTCTCGGTGAGTCCGAGCTCGTCGGCCAACTCGGCGTTGCTCGGGTTCTGCAGGAAGCAGCGTTCCGGGCAGATCACCACGGGCAACTGTTCGGTCTTCAACTGGAAGCACGCGACAAAACCGTCCGCGTCCGGATCGACCTCCGTGTCGATCAGCTTATGCGGGTAGCCGTTGCGCACCAGGAAGCGCTCCAGCCGCAGCGTGTCGGCGCTATGCCCAGGACCGACCAGCACCACGCCGCCGAGGCCCTGCCGGATCAGGCCGACCCGGCGCAGGATGAAGGCGCGCATGATGATTTCGCTGATATCGGCCTCCGAAGCGACCATGCGACGGAAGTCCTCCGAACGCACACGCACCACCTTGCTGTCGCAGGCAGCGCGCGCCGAGGCCAGGATGCTGCGCTGGTTGAACAGGTTCATTTCGCCGCTGAACTGGCGCGCAGCATGAATGGTGAATACGTTCGGGTGTCCGAACTTGTCCGTCTCGAACACCTCGACCAGGCCTTCCAGCACGAGGAAGAAATCGGAGCCACGCTGGCCTCGCTCGAACAGCAGGGTGCCGGTTGGCACCAACTCCTCCTGACCGTAGGCAGCAATACGTTGAACCATCTCCGGACTCAAGCGCGGGAACATCTGCTCCTTGCGCAACATGGGATCGGTAGGGTCGTACACGATCTCGGGCGATGGGGACTGATCCGACATGCAAGACACCTCGTCATGAGCCATCCCGACGCGCGTCGCCGGGTTGTTCCTGGGCTATCAGCCGCTTTGCACCAACATTTTGTGCAACCCGGTCCGAGCATCCTGCGCCTGTATCCGCGTCATGGGCAAGTCAGTTTCAAGACGGCCCCATCGCGTGCGTAATGGCATGCACGAGGCGCTCGCGAAACCAGCCGTGCGCCTGGTCGTCGTCCTTGGAGTCATGCCAGTAGGCGAGGATCGGAAACGCCTTCAGGCGAATCGGCAAGGGGCAAACCGCAACCGGCAACAGGCTCGCGAGGTGGTTCGCATAGGACTGCGGCACGGTCAGCAGCAAATCGCTGGCGGCAACGATCTGGCACGCGGAAAAGTAGTGCTGGCAGACCAGGCGTACTTCGCGAAACATGCCGCTCTGCCCCAGCAGCAAGTCCAGCGCGTTCGACTCACCAAGCGGCGAGACGACGACATGCTGCGCATCGAGGTAGTCGGCACGCCGCAGCTGGCTCGCGAACGGATGATCGCGGCGCACGACCACCGCCAGCGACTCATCCAGCAAATGGCGACGCGAAATACGCGGCCCGGCACGCAGCGGCCGGTCCACCGCCAGATCAAGCGCGCCCGTACTCAGTTCGCGCTCCACTTCATCGGCGGCGAGACGCCGACTGACGACCCGCACACCGGGCGCGAAGCGTTCGATGTCCGTCATCAGGGCGGGCAGCGCAATCGATTCGAGAATGTCGCGAAAGCCGATGACAAACTCCATCTGCAATTGCGCCGCGTCGAACCGAGGCTGCGTGTGCGTGCTGCCCAGCAGTCCTTTCAAATGCGCCTGCACGGCCGGCATCATCGCGCGTACTTTCTCCGTGGGCAGCAGACGGTTGCCCTGGCGTACGAACAGCGGGTCGCCGAGATGGTCACGCAAGCGGCCCAACGCGTGTGTGACGGCGGGCTGGGTGAGGTGCAGCACCCGTGCCGCCGCGCTCACACCGCCCTGGCTATAGATGGCGTCGAGCACGCGAAACAGATTGAGATCGATGCGACTGTCGCGCTCCACGGCAACCTCCCTTGAGCCGGCACGGCTCACCGCCAACATATTCACATGACTAATACGTAGACATAAAGCATATTCATTTTAATTATCCGACGACGCAGGCGTAGGCTGGCTGCTTCTGGAGGAAAGCCATGGACTTCTCACCTTCCGAGCGCACCCGAGCGCTTGCCGAACGCCTCGATCGCTTCATGCGTGAGGAAGTCATCCCGGCCGAGTCCGTTTATGCCGCCCAGTTGGCCGGCGGTGCCGACCATCGCCAATGGCGCCAGCCGGTCATCATGGAGCAGTTGAAGGCTCGTGCCCGTGCCGAGGGGCTGTGGAATCTGTTTCTGCCTGACCTTGAAGGTGGCCCTAGCCTCAGCAATCTCGACTATGCGCCGCTGGCCGAGCTCATGGGGCACTCCTTCATCGCGCCGGAAGTGTTCAATTGCGCTGCGCCCGACAGCGGCAATATGGAAGTGCTCCATCGCTATGGCTCACCCGCTCAACGCGAACGTTGGCTGACGCCGCTGCTCGATGGCCAGATCCGCTCGGGCTTCGCGATGACCGAGCCGGAAGTGGCTTCGTCCGATGCCACCAATATGCGGGCGACGGCGCAGGTCGATGGCGATCACATCGTGCTCAACGGTCGCAAATGGTGGACAACGGGCCTTGGCCATCCGCACTGCCGCTTCGTGATCTTCATGGGCCTGAGCGACGAGCATACCGAACCGCATCGGCGGCACAGCATGGTGATTTGTCCGCTGGATCAGGCTGGTGTACACATCGAGCGCATGTTGCCGGTATTCCATGACTACGACGAACCGTCCGGCCACGGCGAGCTGAGCTTCAGCAACGTGCGACTGCCGCTGGACCACGTCATCCTCGGCCCGGGGCGTGGTTTCGAGATTGCACAGGGGCGGCTTGGCCCCGGTCGAGTACATCACTGCATGCGCGCGCTCGGCGCGGCCGAACGCGCGCTTGGCTTGTTATGTGAGCGCGCCCAATCGCGTGTAGCGTTCGGCAAGCCGCTGCTGCGTCTCGGCGGCAATGCGGACATCGTGGCCAACCTGCGCATGGCGATCGAGCAGGCGCGCCTGCTGACTTTGAAGACGGCGTGGACACTCGACACGCATGGCATCAAGGCAGCACTTAGCCTGATTTCGCAGATCAAGGTGGTGGTACCCGCCGTGGCGCAACAAGCCGCCGATGCCGCGATACAGATCCACGGTGGCGCCGGCCTGTCCGACGATGTGCCCCTGACGCGACTCTTCGCCTATGCGCGTGTGCTGCGTCTGGCCGACGGTCCGGACGAGGTGCATCGTGCCGTGGTCGCCAAACTCGAGGCCAAGGCGCAGTTGGCGAAAGGAGCTCGTGCGTGACCGCGATACCGGACCAGACACGCCCGGTGCGCGAGGAAGATGCATTCGATGCCTCGCGCGTCGATGCATTCCTCAAGCAGCACATCGCAGACCTGGAGGGCACGCCTGCGGTCACACAATTTCCCGGTGGCGCGTCGAACCTCACCTACCTGCTCCGCTATGCCAACCGGGAACTTGTATTGCGCCGACCGCCACGCGGCGCTAAGGCCAAGTCTGCGCATGACATGATGCGCGAAGCGCGCGTGATGAGCGCGCTCAGGCCCCGCTATCCGTATGTGCCGGCGATCCTCGCTCTTTGCGACGACGCCGACGTAATCGGACAGGACTTCTACGTCATGGAACGCTTCGACGGCACCATCCTTCGGCGCGACCTGCCGCCCGCACTGGGACTGGATCGCGATGGCGTGCAGCGTCTGTGCAGCGGCTTCATCGACCGCCTTATCGAACTGCACCACGTCGACACCACCCAACCGGGCCTGAGCACGCTGGGCAAAGGCGACGGCTATATCGCGCGGCAAGTAAGCGGCTGGAGCGAGCGCTGGCGACAGGCCGCCACCGACGGTTCCGACCCATGCGATGACGTGCTCGCCTGGCTCGATGCGCATCAACCCGCCCGCGACAACGCCAGCTGCGTCATCCACAACGACTACCGTTTCGACAACCTGGTGCTCGACGCGGACGACCCGCTGCGCATCATCGGCGTGCTGGACTGGGAGATGGCCACGATCGGCGATCCGTTGATGGACCTCGGCGGGTCGCTGGCCTATTGGGTACAAGCCGATGACGACGCCGTGTTCCAGTCGTTTCGTCGCCAGCCCACGCACGAAGCCGGCATGTTTACCCGACGCGAAGTAGTCGCCTACTACGGGCAACGCAGCGGCCTGGACGTGTCGAACTTCGGCTTCTACGAAGTATTCGGCCTGTTTCGCTTGATGGTCATCATCCAGCAGATCTACCGTCGCTACGCCCTGGGCCAGACCACCCACCCGCAATTTGCCGGTTTCGGCGACGCCGCGCGTTACATGGGCCAGCGTTGCCGTCGCATCATCGCCGGCAAGGCGGCGTAAGCGATGCGCGAGCTGCTGCTGATCCGTCACGGCCAGGCCAGCTTCGGCGCGGAGGACTATGACCAGCTTTCGCCTATCGGTGAGCAACAATCGTCCCTGCTCGGTGAATGGCTGGCTGCATCCAGCCCTGCTCCCGACCTGGTTGCTGTGGGGCCGCGCTTGCGTCATCGCGATACGGCTTCCTTGTGCCTGCAAGCAGCCGGCTTGAGTTCGCCGGCCGTACTGTTTCCTGGCCTGGACGAATTCGATCACCACGAAATACTCGCGCGCCACCGTCCCGATCTTGCCGGACCGGGTGCCCTGCGTGCCGAACTCAAACAGGACGCCGATCCGCATCGCGCGTTCCAGCGCCTGTTCGCCGACGCCGTCGCACGCTGGATCAGCGGTCGACACGATGCGGAGTACAGCCTGTCCTGGCCGACGTTTCGCGCGAATGTCCTCGACGCGCTACAGCAGCTCGCCGAGCATCCCGCCAAGACCCTATGGGCATTTACGTCCGGCGGCCCCATCGCCGTGATCGCGAGCGCCTTGCTGGAGGCGCCCGTCGCGCAGACTTTCAAGCTCAGCTGGCCACTGGTGAATACCGGCGTGACCCGACTGCGACTGAGCTCACGCGGAGCCAGGCTGGTGACCTATAACGCGTGGCCCCATCTGGAGCGCCTCGACGACCCGCACCTTGTGACATTGCGATGAGCTTGCGCATGGCAGCTTGCGTTTCCCTGCCAACTCGAACACCCAACATTCATTCCACGAATAGCGAGCATCGACCATGACCACTCCCGCCACCTTCGACCTCACCGGAAAAATCGCCATCGTCACGGGTGCGAGTCGTGGCATCGGGGCCGAAATCGCCAAGTTGCTCGCGGTACACGGCGCCCATGTGGTCGTGTCCAGCCGACGCGAAGTCGACTGCCAGACCGTGGTCGACGGCATCGTGGCAGAGGGCGGCTCGGCCGAAGCGATCGCCTGCCATATCGGCGAGATGGAACAGATCGAAGCGCTCTATGCCACGGTAGAACAGAAGCACGGGCGCCTGAACATCCTGATCAACAATGCTGCCACCAATCCGTTCTTCGGCCACATTCTCGATACCGAGCCTTCGGTGTTCCAGAAGACCGTGGACGTGAATATTCGCGGCTACTTCTACATGTCGACGCACGCTGCGCGATTGATGAAGAAGAACGGTGGCGGCTCCATCGTCAACGTCGCCTCGGTCAACGGCGTGGTGCCGGGCGTGGCACAAGGCATCTACTCGATCACCAAGGCGGCGGTGATCTCGATGACCAAGGCCTTTGCGGTCGAGTGCGCCGAAGCGGGCGTGCGCTGCAACGCGCTGTTGCCCGGCCTCACCGATACGAAGTTCGCCTCGGTACTGGTCAATACGCCAGCCATCCTCAAGCAGGCGCTGGCCCATGTGCCCATGCGTCGCGTAGCCCAGCCGACGGAAATGGCCGGCGCCGCGCTCTATCTCGCCTCCGACGCCGCGTCCTACACCACCGGTGCGGTGCTGAACGTCGATGGTGGCTATCTCTGCGTTTGACCCGAAGGAACTCGCCATGACCTACACCCCTCCTCCGCGTGCCACCGGCAAGCGTGCCTTCATCACCGGCGCCGCAGGTGGCCTTGGCTCTGCCATGGCACGCCTGCTGGCACGCCACGGGGCCAAGGTATTTCTCACTGACGTGGATGCGGGCGCCACCGCCAGGCTTGCCGACGAGATCAATAGCGAACTCGGCGCGCAGATGGCATGGGCAGCAGCCCAGGACGTGCGCGATGAAGCCGTGTGGAAACAGGTGCTGGAACAAGCGGCACAGACCATGGGCGGCCTGTCCGTGCTGGTCAACAACGCCGGCATCGGATCGCTGGGCAGCATCGAGAGCATCGCGCTAAAGGAATGGCAGCGCGTGATGAGCATCAACCTGGACAGCGTGATGATGGGTTGCAAATACGCGTTGCCCTATCTGCGTGATGCGCAACCGGCATCCATCATCAATATCTCTTCGCTGGCCGCCTTCAAGGTCGATCCGGACTACACCGCATACAACACCTCCAAGGCTGCCGTGGCGATGCTGAGCAAGTCGGTGGCACTGGATTGCGCGCGACAGAAGATCGACGTGCGCTGCAACTCGGTGCACCCGGCGTTTATCCGCACCGGCATCGTGGCGCCGTTCTTCGAGGCGCTTGGCGAAGAAGAGGCCACGCGCAAGCTGGTGCGAGGCATCCCCCTCAAGCGTTTGGGCGAGCCCGATGACGTCGCCTATGCAGTGCTCTATCTAGCATCCGATGAAAGCCGCTACGTCACCGCCGCCGAGCTGGTGATCGACGGTGGCGCGCGCGCCATCTGACCCCTTCCCCACGAGAGCTCCCATGTCATTCGTCAATCGCCAACTGCGGCTGAAAAGCCGACCCGAAGGCCTGGTCCGCCAGGACAATTTCGAACTGCACGAACAGCCCACGGGCGAACTCGCCGAGGGGCAGGCCCTGGTGCGCGTGCTGTATCTCTCGATGGATCCGACCAACCGCGTGTGGATGAGCGACATTCCGCAATACATGCCGCCGGTGGCGATCGGCGAGGTGATGCGCGGACTCGGGCTGGGTCGCGTGGTGGCCTCGCGCTCCGCGCAGTACGCAGTCGGCGACCTGGTGCAGGGACTGGTGGGTTGGCAGGACTACGCCGTGGTCGACGACAAGCGGGCGAAGGATTGGGTGAAGCTGCCGCCGAAGCCGCCCGTCCCCTTGCCCACCCTGCTGGGTGCCTGTGGCTTCAGCGGCATCACCGCGTATTACGGCCTCACCGAGATCGCGCCCGTGCAGCCCGGTGAAACCCTGGTGGTATCGGCGGCGGCGGGTTCAGTCGGTTCGATTGCCGGACAGATCGGCAAGCTGCGCGGCGCGCGCGTCGTCGGTATTGCGGGCGGTCCGGACAAGTGCCGCCACTTGATTGACGATCTCGGCTTCGACGCCGCGGTCGACTACAAGGCCGATGACTGGAAGCAGGCCTTGGCTGCCGCCACCCCCGACGGTGTGCATGTGAATTTCGAGAATGTCGGCGGCCCTGTGATGCGCGCGGTGCTGTCGCGCATGGTCAACGGTGGACGCGTGGCGCTGTGCGGCTTGATCGCCAATTACACCAGCGGCGCGAAGCCTGCCGACGACTACAGCGTGATCATCGTCAAGCGCCTCACCGTGCGTGGATTCCTCGCGTTCGACTATCGCGACAGCCAGCGCGCCGTGCAGGACCTGATTGGCTGGGTGCGCGAAGGCCGCATCAAGGCCGGCGAAACCATCGAGGATGGCCTGGAGAACGCTCCGCTGGTGCTCAACCGCCTGTTCGAAGGCAGCAACACCGGCAAGCTTGTACTGCGCGTGGCCGCAGAAGCCTGAGCCGCGAAATCATTGCTGCGACGGATACCTTCCGTCGCAGCAATGCATTCCCGCTACTCCGCAGGCACCGGCACCGGCGGTGGCTCGATCGCCTTAGGCTTGCGTGGACGCCAATAACCACCCTTGGTCCAGGCCTCGAAGCCCCAGCGCAGCCAGCCGATCAACGCATTCGCCAGCCACAGCGCCCACAGCAGCATGGCGATCTTGTAAAACCATAGCGAGACGCTGAAGACGCCGGCGTGCGGCAGCACGCCACGACTCTGGTCGGCAAACCAGTTCAGCTGCCAGGCGCTGGAAGCGTTGCCCGCGACGTGCATGTCCGGCAGCCCCAGCAGCCCTTTCGGCACCGCCGAGACCAGCACGACCAGGGCCGCCACCGTCATCAGCGCCAAGCCCGCTTGCAGCAGGTTGAAGCGGGTAGCGTAGGGCTCGGGCACCACATGCCGGGCGCGCAGGCCGAGCAGGATCAACCAGACCACCACCAGCGCATACGCGCCCCAGGCAAAGGCCGAGAAGCCAAGGCCAAGCAACAGCCACTGATGGAAACGCAGCGGTGTCGGTGCATGGCGCGACAGCAGCCACGCGGCGAGCAGCAGCACGATCAGTTGGGACCAGTACATCACGGCTGGACCCGCCGCCGGACCCCACGTCCACAGTACCCAACGGTCCTCTGGCAACGACTGCTGCAACGAGATGTTGGCCGCCGGCGCATCGAGCGAAAACGTCGGCGTGCGCGTGCGCACGGCGACGCCTTGCGGTTCGCGCAGGCGCAAGCTGTAGCGATGGCTGCCCGGCAACAACGGCAGGCTGAGCTTGCCGTCGCGAATGGCCAGGCTCATGAGCGAGGCGTCGCGGCGTGCCTCGAGCAATTCCGCACCGGGTGGCAAGCCGATCAGATGCTCGCCGCCACGTGTGCTACGCGCAGCCAGCACGAGCAAGGTTTCGGTGGCGCGATCAGCCGAATGACTGCGCACCGTCACTTCGTCGAAGGCCAAGCTGTCGCCGGCCATCGCCTGGGGTCGATGGATGGCGACCTGCAGGCTTTCACCGGGCAAGGGCAGATAACGCAAGCCATCGTCGCTGAGATTCGCCGGCACGCCCTTGGCTTCGAGATGCCAGATCGGGGCCGCCTGCAGCACCCATGCCTCGGCGCGATCATTCAGGGCCGGCGCGGTGAGCCCCAGGCTGTCCGAGGTATCCAGTCGGCTACTCCAGCGGACGAGGTCCTGGCCTGCGTTGAAGGTCACGCCGATGCGGCCATCGTGGACACGGATGTTGTCGCCCAGCGGATGTTCGCCTGGCAGCAGGGGCAGATCAAGGCTGAAGCCGCCATCGCTGGGCGCTATTCGCTCGACCGTGTTTTCCACGCTCCAGTCCACGCCAAGGACCAGGGTTCGGGTCAACCTCACATAGGGTGGAAATGCCTGCACCGCCGCCTCTTGTGGCTTTCCATCCGAGCCCGCACGCACGCGGTTCAAGCTCAGGCTGTCGCCCAGTAACCGATGGTCGTCCACGCCGTCAGCCGCCCACCCCTCGCCACTGAACTCGAGGCGTTGCGGGCGTAGCGCGAAGTGCAGGCTGGCCGTATCGACCGGCGCCGCGCGATAACGCAATGACACGCGATGCACGCCACGCTCCAGCTTGACCAGGAGCACATCGGCCTGCTGGGTCAGGATCGCATCGTGCCCATCCGTGCTGACGCCGCTCAACTGCAGGGAGGCGTCGGCTTGCGGCAAAGGCACGGCCACCGTGGCGCCGGCGTGCATGTCCAGATCGAGTACCACGCTGTCGCCGCTTGCCTGCACTTCTGCGCGCGCCACCGCCGCACAATCCGGCGCGCAGGTCGGCGCCTCGGTGAGACGCGTACGCAACTGCGTGAGCACCGCATCACTGGGCGTGTCTTGCGCCTGCGCGGCGTGCGGCAGCAGAGCCAGCGCGAGCAGCGCGACGGCAGCGCCACGCACGCTCCAGCCACGCCACGGCCCCAGCCATGGGCGTAGCAAGCCAAGCGACAGGCGGCCCAGCAACAGCAGCAACAGCGCCAGCATGGCGACACGCAACAGGCGCACCAGCCAGGCCGGAGCAATGACCAGGCGCGTGCTCTGCTCGGCCATGACCGGCCCGGACCAACCGAGCCGATAGTTGTTGCCGACGTCCCAACGGGGCGCGCCACGGCCCGCCTGGATGACGCTATGCGCATCCGTTTCCTGACCCACGGTCATGGATGCGGTGAGGCGCGTGCCCGTCACCGTCACGGACTTGAGAACCATCGAGGGCGCGGTTTTTCCCGCACTGATCTCTGCAACAGGTGCAGGCGGAGCGGGTGGAGGAGGCGGGGCCGGCTGCATCATCGCCATGGGCGCGGGGGCCGATTCGGGTGCGTTCGATGCCGCGAGCCGATCCTGCTCTTCCTGATTCGCATAAGCCTCCGGCTGGACGTAGCGCGTCTCGAGGACCTGGCCACCAGCGACGCTGCGTCCTTCCAGTTGTGGATGCAGGGCGTAGCTCATCTCCCTCGCCGCGAACGGAAGCGTCCACAGCACGGCCAAGGCGAGCAGCGCGGCAGCCGTGATGCGAGAGATCACCCGTAGCCGTCCGTCCGGCAAGGCGCGCATCAGCAGGGCCAGCGCAAGCGCCACGGCCAGCGTCCAGCGCGGCGCACCGGACTCGTGTTGCGACAAGGCGAGGAACCCCACGGCGACCAAGGCCCACGGCCAACCCAGCAAGCGTCCGGCCAGCAAACCGATCAAGGCGACCACGAACAGATCGAGAAGGCTCCATTGGGCGATCCACGAATCGGGCGAACGATCCGCGCCCGCGGCGCCGAGCAGCCGATAGCCGTAGGGCAAGTGCAGCGTGGCGTCGATGCTTTCCAGGGGCAGCTGCCATCCCGTGCTTGGCATCGCACCGCGCTCGGGCAGGCGCAGGCCGGCCTTGAGGTTCACCGACGTGTAGCGCAATTCGACGCCGCCATGCCCATCGCGGTTGGCGGTGATCAACAACGGCGTACCGTCCTGCACGGCGCTTTGCAGTTGCCAAGGCGCGGTAACGTCGAGGCGCTGGTGGCGGCGCAACGTACCGGTGAGATGATCGGCTGCGTTGTAGCCGCGGCCGTCGAAATCGAGCCACAGCTGGCGATGCAGGGTGAGCTGATCGCCCTGCCCGCCTTCGCCGCCGCGCGTGCCCTGTTCGATGGAGAGTCCGCTGCTGCCATCGAGCACATAGGCGGGCAGGTTTTGCCATTCCCCGGGTACATCGGCCTGGGCCGCGTCGGTCGCCTGCCCCTGGACACGCGTGCTGCGCAACGAGGTGTCGTCGGCATAGCTCCAAATTTCCTGGCGCGGCCAAGGCCCGGCGGGCAAGCTCAAGGTGATGTGTTCAAGCACCTCGGTACCGCGCGCGCCGAGGGTAAGCGTCCAGTGACCGGGGCGCAGTTGCACGCGCAGACGTCCATCGCTTTCCAGTCGCGCCGGCAGCTCGCCTTGCAGCGACGTGGCCATGAAATTCCTGGGTAGCGCAGGGCCAAACAGCAGTTCGCGCGAACTGCCGGTGACATCGAATTGGAGCTGGGTTTCCAGTCGCGACGGCAAGCCATCGGCGAGGTGCCGGTAAACCCGCAACGACAGCGCGTCGACGACACGCTGAGCCGCTGCCGCCTCGCCCAGCGTGACCTGATCGGCATGGCGTTCGACGCGGTTGACGACCTTGCCATCCAGCGTGAGCGACACCAGCCCAATCGATTCGGGTACGCGAAGGCGCGCTGGACGGCTGTCCCATGGCAACACCCCGCGAATGACATAGTCGCCGGCAGCCAGATGCAACGCCGGATTCTCCTCGCGATCGAGCACGGGCCAGGGCTTGTTATCGACACTGACCTGCTGCGGCCAGTTGCGCGCGTCGCCCGGCAGGCCCACCCAGCTTTCGGCGTCCACATGCACACCGAGGCTGAAGTGCGCGCCGTCCTTATCGACGTCCAGGACCAGACGTCCCGGCCATGCGCAGGTGCCAACGTTGGCGTCCGCGTCCGGTGTGGCGAGTAGCGGGCAGGCGTGCTGCGGCACGTCATGCAACACCCAGTCCTTCCAGTCCCGCAAGGCGGGTGGCACGTCCTGCGCCAACAGCGGCGCGGCCACCAGCATGAGTCCCAACAACCATTCCCATGGACGACGCATGTATCTCTCCCTGACGACCCGTGCGGGTCGGGACAGTGTAGAAGCAAGCCGCAGACCGCGTGGTGCGCTCCCAGGTCATGCAACGCCGATGCGGGTGGAAAGGGGTTGCGGCAAAAAAAACGCCGGACGGTGGGTACCGTCCGGCGTGATGGTGACTTCAAGCAGGCCGGTCGTCTGCCGGCCCCGGGATCAGCGAAGGATCGCCGACGCGTCCTGTTTCTCCGTCAGAGCGGCACAAAGCAGGGTCGACTCGCTGGTCTGCGCCAGCCCGCGTTCGGCACCGGTGACATCCTTGGCGCGGGTCTTGAAGAACGCCTGCAAGCGATTGGCCTCGTCCTTCGAGCAACCGCCACCGCCGATCAGGCTCGGCAGCTGGCCGCCCGCGAAGCTGCCGGTGCGTTCCACGATCTTGTCGTAGTTCGACTGCGCCCAGTTCCACGAGGCATCGCGCTGCTCGCGCGTATCGCGACCACCGCTCAACAGCGCAGCCATCTCGCCGACCTTGACCTGCTTGTTCAACGCGAAATTGCGCACCTGGATGGCCAGCGCGGGATCGTTCACTTCGCTCAAGCCGCCGAGGATGGCGTTGCGCATGGCCGGGTCGCTGGTCTGCGGCAGTTCGGCGATCAGCGCATCGACCGCGCTCTTGCCGCGCTCCTGCACGGCGACGCCGAGCGCAATACCGAGCAGATCCGGATCGGCCGCAGCAAGGTCGAGGCGGCCGTCAGGCTTGCGCTTGAGCGCGGCGTCGCCTTGCTTGAGCAGTTCGGCACGCACTTCGGGCAACTTCACGCCCAGCGCCAGTTGGGCCGCCAGCGTGTCACGCAGCAGCGAATCGGTGTCGGCCTCGCCCGGCTTGCGGTGATAGCCCAGCTGCTGCATGCGCGGCAGATAGGCGGCCTTGGCCCACTCGGCCAGCTTGGCGCGCTGCGCATCGGTCTGCGCTACATTGCGGTAGATCCAGTTGAAGCTGCCCAGCGGCGCCGTGGCCACTTCGCGCGTCTTGGACGAGGTCAGCGGCTTGAGCGCGGCGAGCACATCGGCCGCATCCAGATCGCCATGCTTGAAGCTGGCATACACCGCATCGGCGTAGGCGAGCTGCTCGGCATCGTCGAGCTTGCCCACCTGCTGGCCAAGCTTGGCCAGATCGTCCTTGGCCATGGCGAAACGGTAGTAGCCGCTGCCATTCGCGTTGGGCATCACCCAGGTCGGGTTGCTCGCGCCCGCGAGCACCATGGTGCCCTGGGCCTTGTCGAGCAGTTCGCAACTGACCTTGCTGCCATCGGCGGTGCCGTAGCGCACGCACATCGGCACGCCCCACACGCTCTTCGCATCGCCGCTGCTGCCCAACGGCAGGTAGCGGCTCTGGGTCAGGTGCAGCACGGTCTTGCCGCCTTCCTGGCTCACCTGGGTCTGCACATAAGGCACGCCCGGCTGGTTGAGGAAGCTCTTGAACGCCTGCTGGAAGTCCTGGCCCTTGTCGGCCGCCTTGGCAATCGAAGCGACCAGATCGTCCGCCGTCGCATTGCCGAACTTGTGTTGCTGGATATACGAGCGCATGCCCTTCTGGAACGTCGACTCGCCGACGTAGCCTTCGAACATGCCCAGCACCGCCGCACCCTTCTGGTAGGTGATGCCGTCGAAGGCCGTCTCGATGTCGCCATTGCCAGTGATCGGCTGGCGGATCTTGCGCGTGGTGACCAGGCTGTCGCCATTCATCGCGCCCTGCGCACCGCGCACGCGGTCGAGGTCGGCGCGGTATTCCGGATGCACATTCTGGGTGACCTTCTGCTGCATCCAGGTCGCGAACGCTTCGTTGAGCCACAGGTCGTCCCACCAGCCCATGGTCACAGTGTCGCCCGTCCACTGGTGTGCCAGCTCATGCGCGGTGACGTTGAACGAACCACGCACGTAGTTGGCCGGGGAATCCGGATCAATCAGCAACAGCCAGTCGCGGAAGGTGACCAGGCCCGGGTTCTCCATCGCACCGGCAGAGAAGTCGGGCGCGGCGAGCAGGTCGAGCTTGTCCCACGGATAGCCAAAGCCGTAGTAGTCCTCGAGCGTGTGGATGATGCTCGGCGTTTCGCCCAGCACATGCTGCATGCGATGGCCCTCGCCCTTCGCCGCGATGCCGCGCAGTTCGGTGGCTTGTGCGCGGTACTGGGTCGAGGAGATGTCCGGGCCCTTCACCACGTCCCACGGGCCGACGCCAAACGCGACCAGATAGGTCGGCAGCGGCTGCGTCTTGGCGAAGGTCAGCGTCTTCCAGCCATCACCGGCGGCCTCTTCCTTCAGCTGCTTGGTGTTGGCGATACCGACTTCGTCATTGGGGACGGTCAGGCGAATGTCGAACGTCGTCTTGAACGAGGGTTCGTCGAAACCGGGGAACGCGAAACGCGCACTGATCGGTTCCATCTGCGTCATCGCATACGGCTGGCCTTCGTGGCTTACCTTGTACAAGCCCTGCAGCTGCTGGTTGAGCGGCGCGCTGTAGGTGATCGCCAGGCTCAGTTCCTGCGGCGCCAGCTGGCTGTCAAAATCGATGCGCACCACGCCTTCTTTCGGCGCCACCTCTACGTACTTGCCCTGATGCGCCTTGCCGGCGGCGTCGGTGATGACGACTTTGCTGACCTTCAGCTCGCGACCATGCAACCACAAATGATCGGTCGCCTTTTCCAGCTTCAGCTTGATCGTGGTGGTGCCGGTGAAATCCTGTTGGCGCGGATCGACCTTGAAGTCGAGCTGATACGACTCGGGCATGGCCCAGCGCGGCAGCTTGCCTTGCGGCTGGTCATTGGCGGCCGGGACGGCAAAGGCGGCACCGCAGCAAGCGGCAAGGGCGGTAAGGACGAACGGGCGAACGAAGCGGCGCATGGTGCGTGGGCACTCCTGGGACAAATAAACGCCCACGCTAGGGGCTGCCATGACGAGCGACACAGTGCCAGAAGACATGGCGCACATTGTCGAAACTGATGAATACCATCACAATCCATAGACATGACCTATCAGCACCGTGTGGACGCTCATCTATGAACCTGCGCGACCTGCACTACCTTGTAGCCCTGGCCGAGCACCGGCATTTCGGGCGCGCCGCCGAGGCCAGTTTCGTCAGCCAGCCCACGCTCTCCACGCAGATCAAAAAGCTGGAGGAAGAGCTTGGCGTGGCGCTGGTGGAGCGCACGCCGCGCAAAGTGCTGCTGACCGAAACCGGTCGCGAAATCGCCCGCCGCGCACGTGGCGTGCTGTCGGAGATCGACGAGATCAAGGCGATTGCGCAGCGCACGCGCGACCCGGAATCGGGCACCTTGCGACTGGGCATCTTCCCCACGCTCGGCCCTTACCTGCTTCCGCATCTCGTGCCGCTGGTGCGCAAGCACTTCCCGCGACTGGAGCTGCTGCTGGTCGAAGAAAAAACCGAGCAAGTGGTGAAGATGCTGCGCGAGGGCGCGCTGGATGTCGGCGTGCTTGCCCTGCCCTTGCACGAGGACAGCCTGCACGCCGAATTTCTGTTCGAGGAACCGTTCGTGCTCGCCGTGCCCGACGATCATCCGCTGGCGCACAAGCGCACCCGGCTGAAACTCGACGACCTGGCAGATGCAAGCCTGTTGCTGCTGGAGGACGGCCACTGCATGCGCGACCAGGCGCTGGAGGTGTGCCAGCTCGCCGGTGCCGGCGAACGCTCCGGCTTCCGCGCCACCAGTCTTGAAACCTTGCGCCAGATGGTGGCGGCAAACGTGGGCATTACCTTGCTGCCGACGCTGGCCATCAAGCCACCTATGTCACGCACCGACAATGTGCACCTGATCGAATTCTCCGGGCACGCGCCTAGCCGGCGCATTGCGCTCGTGTGGCGCAAGAGCTCGTCGCTGGGTGTGTTCCTCGAGCGTTTCGGCGATGTGATCCGCAGCTTGCCGCCGGAGCTGCTGCAGCCGAACCTGAGCGAAGCCAAACCTGCCAAGCGCGCCGCGCCCTGAGTCACCCATGCCACGTTTTCTCCTGATCGGCCTACTGCTGATTGCCGGCCTCGGCGCGGCTCACTGGTGGCGGGCGCGCCCGCTCACACCGGGCTCCGGCATCCTGGCGCCGGATGCGCCTACACAAATCGATCTCGAACAGGGCACCACGCTACAGCGTGGTGACATCACACTCGTCACGCGCGCGCGGTTTGAAATGACTGCGCGCGTGCTGTCCCGCGAGGACTACCACCTCGATGCAGGCGCCAAGTTGGTGCCGGTCGATCTCGCCATGGGCTGGGGCCGCATGTCCGACAGCAGCGTGCTGGCCCGCATCGAGATCAGCCAGGGCAACCGCTTCTATCACTGGCACGTCGACACGTTTCCGATTCCACGTCGGGAAATCGAGACGTCCAGCGCCAACATGCACATGATCCCCGCCGACAACATCGTGCGTGACGAACTGGAGCGCGTGCGCCCCGGCGAAGTCGTGCATCTCGAAGGGTTTCTGGTCGACGCCAGCCGCCCGGGCGGCTGGCGTTGGCGAACATCAATGACGCGCGACGACACCGGCGATGGTGCCTGTGAGCTGGTTTTTGTAGAGAGCATCGCACCGGCAACGCCCTGAGCCGTCGAAAACGTCAGATCACCCAATGAGAACGCGCAACGCGCGCTCAGTAGCGCAGCAAGGCATGCAACGGCGCGTCGTCTTGCCAGCGGCTGCGCCCCTGCAGGGCGGCCAGTTCGATCACCACACTGGCCCCCACCAGCCGCGCCCCGAGCTTTTCCACCAGGGCTCGCGCCGCGGCCACCGTACCGCCCGTGGCAAGTACATCGTCCACGATCAACACTCTTTCACCCGGACGCAGCGCATCGTTGCGCGCCTCCAGTCGATCGACGCCGTATTCCAGCTCGTAGTCCACCGCAACCACCGGCGGTGGCAGCTTGTTGGGCTTGCGCAGCGGCACAAAACCCGCGTGCAGCTTCTGCGCCAGCGCGGCGCCGAAAATGAAGCCGCGCGACTCGATACCGCATACCGCCTGCACGCCACTGCCCTGCCACGGTTCGGCCAACGCATCCACGCAACGCGCAAAACCACCGGCATCGGCGAGCAGGGGCGTGATGTCACGAAAGACGACGCCCGGCTTGGGGAAGTCGGGTACAGCGCGGATCAGTGCCCGGATCTGCGTCAACGAACTGTCCACCTGGTTCACTCCTGTGCCCGCCTACGGGGGCGTTGCGCGCCTAACAGAATACCGCCCAGGCCGGCCCAGCCCTGCGATGTGCTCGAGCTATGGAATGGGTTCAACCGAATGCGGGGTGCGTTGCGTCCGGATCCTCGTCCGATTCGTCCATGGCGAGGCGGGCCTCGACCAGGGTGCGCTCGACCTCGCGCACGATCCGCTCCGCCGCGTCCACGCTCGCTTCCGGCACCAGCACGGCCACGTAATCCAGCGCCGGCAGCTGTCCTACCGCCCCGGTCAGGTATTCGCCCGAAATAAACGCGGGGATGTCGGAACGCTCCAGGGCGTCCTTCACCAGGTGGGCGTCGATCAGGGTTTCAGCTCGGTATGCGATGCGCATGGGGGCACGCTAGCGCTGTGGGAGGGGATGGGCAAGTTTTTGCTCTTCATCCGGTTGATCTCGGCGGATTTCCGATACGTTGTGGCCAGCTTGCTCGCCTGCGGCGGGCTTCCGTCCTCCTGCCGGAGGCCGGGTTACTTCTCTTTGGCCACGCAAAGAGAAGTAACCCGGGCCGCGGCAGCGGCTCGGAAGCCCGCGGCAGGCGAGCCAGGTCGCGGTCACATCACAGCAGAGCGAAAGGCACTGAATGACCGGCCTCGCTGTTACAGCTGGATCAGTAAGGCCACTGTTGAGAGCCGCTGGGATGGCGGCCGAAGCGTATTGCCGAGATGGCGAGCCAACCGACCTCGCCGCCTACTTCCCACCCGCTGAAACCCCACAAAACACCCCCACCTTGGACAAGGTAAACTTGGGCGTTTCCGCCACCGCGTACGAGTTGTGAGTCCCGATGTCCACTGAAAACGCCGCCATTGAACCCATTGTCTCGTCCGCCGCAGCGCAGGCCGAGGGTCAACGCGCTGATGTGCAAAGGGATTTCATCCGCCAGATCATTCGCGAGGACTTGGCCACCGGCAAGCATCACGCCATCCGCACGCGCTTTCCGCCCGAGCCGAACGGTTACCTGCATATCGGCCACGCCAAGGCGATCTGCCTGAACTTCGGTATCGCTTCGGAGTTCACCGGCTGGTGCAACCTGCGCCTGGACGACACCAATCCGGGCAAGGAAGACCCCGAGTTCGTCGAGGGCATCAAGGACGACGTGCGCTGGCTGGGTTACGAGTGGCATGACCTGCGCCACGCCTCGGACTATTTCGAGGTGTTCTACGACTCGGCGATCAAGCTGATCAAGGACGGCGTCGCCTACGTGGACGACCTCAACGCCGAGGACATGCGTGCCTACCGTGGCACCTTGACCGAGCCGGGCCGCAACTCGCCGTTCCGCGAGCGCAGCGTGGAGGAGAACCTCGATCTGTTCCGCCGCATGCGCGCGGGTGAATTCGACGATGGCGCCAAAACGCTACGCGCAAAGATCGACATGACCTCGGGCAATATGAACATGCGTGATCCGGCGATCTACCGCATCCGCAAGATCGCCCACCAGAACACCGGCGACGCCTGGCCGATCTATCCGATGTACGACTACGCGCACTGCCTGTCGGACGCGCTGGAAGGCATCACCCATTCGCTGTGCACGCTGGAGTTCGAGGACCATCGTCCGCTGTACGACTGGTTCGTCGACAAGGTCGACCTGGTCAACCATCCGGAGCTGTGGCAGCACCTGCGCGAAGGCGGTTTTCGCACCGAACCGGCCAAGCCGCGACAGATCGAATTCTCTCGCCTCAACCTCTCCTTCAGCATCACCAGCAAGCGCAAGCTGGCCCAGCTGGTGAACGAAAACCTGGTGGATGGCTGGGACGATCCGCGCATGAACACACTGCGCGGCCTACGTCGTCGCGGCTTCACCCCGGCTGGCCTGCGCCTGCTGATCGAGCGCCTGGGCGTAAGCAAGCAGAACAGCATCATCGACTACTCGATCCTCGAGAACTGCATCCGCGAAGACCTGGACGCGACCGCGGCGCGGCGCATGGCCGTGCTGGATCCGCTCAAGCTGGTGATCACCAACCTGCCCGCGGATCACCAGGAAACGCTGGTGTTCTCCAACCATCCCAAGGACGAGAGCTTTGGCACGCGCGAAGTGCCGTTCTCCCGCGAGCTGTGGATCGAGCGCGAGGACTTCGCCGAAGTGCCACCCAAGGGCTTCCATCGCCTGAAGCCGGAGGGCGAAGTGCGCCTGCGCGGCGTCGGCATCGTGAAGTGCGAGGAGATGGTCAAGGATGCCGATGGCCACGTCACCGAGCTACGCTGCACGCTCGACCTCGAGTCGCGCCAGGGCTTGCCCGGTGCGGACCGCAAGGTGAAGGGCACCATCCACTGGGTGAGCGCGAAGCATGGCGTGGCGACCGAGGTGCGTGTCTACGACCGCTTGTTCAACGTGCCGGCCCCGGACGACGAATCCGACGGCAAAAGCTGGATCGAGCACATCAACCCGGAAGCCAAGCGCGTCGTGCACGCCTGGCTCGAGCCTGCCGCGGCGATCGCTGCGCCGGAACAGCGCTATCAGTTCGAGCGTCTCGGTTACTTCGTGGCCGATCGCATTGACCATCGCGCTGACGCGCCGGTGTTCAACCGTACCGTTACGCTGCGCGACACCTGGGCCAAGCAGGCTGGCTGAAACCCGCGTTATAAGGAGATACGCATGCTGCGCCTGCAGATTCACCTGACCTTGCCACCGTGGATCGGCGACGTGGTTGACACGGGTAAGCGCTACATCACCGACCAGGAACGCGTGGGGCTCGCCATCGAACTGTCGCGTCACAATATCGAGCACGGTCACGGCGGCCCGTTTGGCGCGGCGGTGTTCCATGCGGATGGACGCCTGGTTTCCGTGGGCGTGAACCGCGTCGTGCCGCAAACCTGCTCCGTCGCGCACGCCGAAATGATGGCCTTCATGAGCGCCCAGCAGCGCCTGGCCAGCTACCGCATCAATGAAGACGGCGGTCGTTACGCGCTCGCCACCAGCGCCCAGCCGTGCTGCCAGTGTTACGGTGCCACCGTATGGGCCGGCATCGACGAGCTGTTGATCGGTGCACGAGCGGAGGATGTCGAGGAACTCACCGAGTTCGACGAAGGCCCCCTGCCCGCCGACTGGACGGGTGAACTCGAACGCCGCGGTATCGCGGTGCGCCGCGACATCCTGCGGGAGCAGGCGCGCGACGTGCTGGCCGTCTACGGCCGCAGCGGGCAGCCCTATTGAGCCGCCTGCGCGCCGCGCTGCCCCTGATCCTGCTGGTGCTGGCCGGCATCGTGCTGTTCAGCTCCGGCGTGCTCGATCGCCTGCATCCCGAGCAGCTGGTGACGCACCAGGCCCAGCTGCGCGCGGGTATCGCCGATAGTCCCTGGCTCAGTCGTCTTGCCTATATCGGCCTGCTCACCCTGGCCATGTCGACGGGCATCCCGGGCACGGTGATCATCATCATGGCGGGCGGCTTCGCCTTCGGTACGCTTGAGGGCAGCATTTATTCCTCCATCGGGCTCACCCTGGGCACCCTGATCCTGTTCCTGGCCAGCCGCTACGCGTTCGGCACCGGCAGCAAGCATCCGCCTGCCCTTGTGGACAAGGTGCACCACGGCTTTGAGCGCCATCCCACGGCCTACACCATGTTCCTGCGCTTCGTGCCGGTGGCCCCGTTCGGTCTTGTCACGGTCGCGCTGGCCTGGCTGCGCTGCCCGCTCTGGCTGTTTCTTGGTGCGAGCTGGTTGGGGGGCACGGTCTCCCTGATCTTCGAGACGTCCATCGGGGCCGGCCTTGGCGAAGCACTCGCCCGCAGCCATGGCCACTTTGGAGCGAGCCTGTTGATGCAGCGCGCGGTGTGGATCCCGCTCAGCGCTATCGGCGTGCTGGCCCTGCTGCCCCTGCTGGTCGAACGTATCAGCCGCAGACGCCGGAGCGGAGCATCGCCCTCAGCGAATACCCAGGACCAATGATGGGTATGCCCTCGACCAATAGGATAGCTGTCCTACTCGGCGAATCGCGCTAGGCTGACACCCCTCGGCGCACGAGTGCCGAATGGGGTGACGGCCAATGGGTGCAGGGGCGAACTCCCGGGCGGTGCGGTGGTGGCGGCGCACGTCGCTTATGCAGCGATTCGCGCTGGTTGCGCTCGTGCCAACGATGGTCACGGCCACGCTGCTGGTCACCATGCTCACCCGGAGCCAGTTGATCACCTTGCGCGACATGGCGCAGAACACCGCTGGCGCCATCGCGACGCAGGCAGCCTCGGTATCCACCACCCCCCTGCGCGACATGCAGCGCCGCGAGTTGGTGCGCATTGCCGAATCGATTGGCGAATTGCCCCATGTAGCGCGTGTGCAGATCCGCGCGGCCGATGGCGAGATCCTCGCCGACAGCCTGGGCCGCAGCGGAGCGGGCACCACTGAGAGCCTGACCGTAGTACGCGACGTCGTCGACAGCGACCAGCCCGGACACCCGGTACTCGGTTCGGTGCTGGTGGACGTCAGCCTCAGCAACGCCATCTCCGCGCAACAGGCCAGTCTGCGCAATGCGCTGATCGCACTTTTCGTCAGCCTGCTGGTGGCTTCCGTGATCGCGTGGCAGGCGGCGCGCTGGATCAGTGCGCCGCTGCGCCGCCTCGTCTCGGCCGTGCACCAGCTCGGTCGCGGTGACCGCCACGTCGAAGTGGAGGTCACCGACCAGTCGGAAATCGGTGAACTGCAGCGCGGCTTCAACAGTGCCGCGCTGGCGCTGTTCGACGTACAGCTCAGCATGGAACGGGAGATCGAACACGCGACCGTGGAACTCGCACGAAAGAACGCGGCGCTTGAGGCGGCCAGCGTCGCCAAGGCCCGCTTTCTGGCCGCGGCGTCACACGATCTACGCCAACCCCTGTATGCGCTGACCCTGTTCTCCTCGTCGTTGGCGGTGGACGAGCGCGATCCGGTACGGCTGGATCGCATTGCACACATCCAGGAGTGCGTGGAAGCACTCGATCACTTGTTCAGCGAACTGCTCGACCTCTCGCGCCTTGAAACCGGCGCGATGCAGATTGAGATCGCGGAATTCCCTCTCGACCAGGTACTGCAGGAAGTAAGCCGCAACTTCCGCATGATTGCCGAGCAGCACGGGCTGCGGCTGATCATGCGCGCAACCGACGTGTGGGTGCGCAGCGACCGCACCATGCTGGCGCGCATCCTCAACAATCTGGTGAGCAACGCGCTGCGCTACACCAACAAGGGCGGCGTCCTGGTGGTCGCGCGCCGCCGTTGTGACGGCACCGTTCGCCTCGACGTGTGGGACACCGGCAGCGGTATCGCACCCGAGCACCAGGCGCGCGTATTCGACGAATTCTATCGTGTGGAATGCCACGGCACCAACGAGCACGATACCGGTCCACGCCGCGGCCTGGGCCTGGGACTGGCCACCGTGCAGCGCCTGGCGGAACTGCTGGATACGCAGGTATTGCTGAAGTCCCACCCCGGACGCGGCAGCGTCTTTTCCTTTCATCTGCCCGAGGTCCCAGCGCAGGTGGTTTTCGACACGCCGGCGGAGGAGACGCCGATGGATGTATCGGGTATGCGCGTGTTGGTCATCGACGATGAACCGGCCATCCTCTCCGGCATCCGTTACCTGCTGCGCAGCTGGGGCTGCGATGTCGCCATCGCCGAGGATCGGATACAGGCCTTGCAGGCAGCGGAAGAATGGCCTGCGCCACCCGACATCGTGATTTCAGACCTGCGCCTGCGTGACGGCGAGAGTGGCCTGGACGTATTGGCGGCGCTGGATCAGCTCTATGCGCGCGACGGCCACGCGCCCTTCCCGCGCCTGCTGATCACCGGTGAAACGCGCAGCGATCGTCTTCGCGAGATCATGGCCGCCAATATCCCCGTGCTCTACAAGCCGGTGTCACCCGAGCAACTACGCGAAGCCATGATGGTCGCCTGGAATGTCGCCCGCGCCACGGCTGCCTGAGCCACGGACCTGACGACGCAGCACTTGGCCTCAAGCGGTCCTGCGCGCCAGCAAGCGGTCACCCGGCAGAAAGCGGTTGAACAGGTCTTCCACGAATTCGCCGCCCGTCGAGTCGCCCCGCGACACGCCCGTGAAGTAAAGCCCACACCAACGTAACGCGTGCTGGCCAGCGGGATCCTCTGCCATCAGCTGATCAATGAAGGCATGCAAGCCATACTGCAGATCGGACAATGATTGGCGGAACTCGAAAATCTCGCGACGCCCATGTGGCTCTCGCTGCTTGGCAAGCGCCGCCAAGCCGATCATCCGCATACGCTCGAAGGTATCGTCGAAATGGCCATCCATACGGCCAGATGACTCGCCTGCGGAGGATGCCTCGGATCTCCGCCAACCCAACACTTTACGAAATACCGCCGGGGGCAACGCGGCTTTGAATGAGGCATGCCCGGGCAGCACGTCCATGCCTGTCACCACGACATACAGCGGGAGCTGAAGGTGCAGGCGCTGGGTGGCCTCATTTGCCATCCTGCGCAACCTCGCGGCGGTGGCCTTGATGTCGGCACCCGGCCCGAGCAAGCTTTGCGCGGCAACGCCAAGCACGACACCATCGAGTGGCAACTTGCGCCGTTCGCGCGACAGGCGCGTCAACGCCTCGGACCAGAGCAGGTCCGCAGCCTGGGTGTCTTCGCGGGCCTGGGCCAGGCGCGGGTCCATTTCGATGGCTACCAGGGATCGAAACAGCCACCAGTGCCCGCTCGTCGATACACCATCACCCGGCAGCAGTCGTCCGTGAGATGACTGGGCAGCCGCCTGTAGCAGCCCGCGTACGTTCGCGCCGTTGTCGCCAAGAAACACCAGCCAGGGATGACGAGACAGCTGCCGCCATTTGC
The DNA here is from genome assembly GCF_026283945.1 of Dyella humicola. Taxonomy (NCBI): domain Bacteria; kingdom Pseudomonadati; phylum Pseudomonadota; class Gammaproteobacteria; order Lysobacterales; family Rhodanobacteraceae; genus Dyella; species Dyella humicola. Next base: position 967,366 of record NZ_JAPDPC010000001.1, on the reverse strand, counting down.
CACGGCGCCGTAAGGGGTGAAGTATCGCGCCACGCACGCGGCGTACGGCATCCTTGAGCGCTGTCCTGACGCTGCGGATGTCCCATCTGGCATGCGGATCGGCAGACGCTCGCGTGAAGGCCAGCCAATGCCACGCCAGCGATCCTGCCCATCCAAGCATGCCAGCGATAACCACCAGGATACCCGCCAAATACCAGGCCTGTGCCGACATCGCGCTACTGAAGACGGGGGCGACAAAGGCCACCAGCACCAGCAAGACCACACCAAGCGCCACGAACAAGGCCGGTCGCCTGCCCGCCCATGGCCCCGGCTTTCGCCGTGCCGGTGAATCCGGCGTGAGGTAGGGCTGTGGCGTGATCGACTCCCGCTGCAGCGCCTGGAGTACCGCGGCAGTTGCCGCGTAGGGGCGGCAATAGACCGACTTGATCCGGCCCAGCTCACCGCCGTCACCCTTCTCGTAGTAATACTGGCCAACAAAGCCGAGCAGCAGCGCCGTGCAGTAGACCTCGCGCACCTCCTCGGCCCGGCTGTCCAACCGTGCAAGATGCTCGAAGAATTCACTGGAGGCATCACTCGTGTGGAACAGCGTCAGCTGCAACGGACTGGGCTGATCCCGCTTGGCTTCATGGCGCACGATGATCTCGTCGAACCAGGCCACCACGGCAAAGCCCGCAAGCTCGACTTCCTGCATCGACTTGCCGTTGGCGAGTGCCAATTTGCGGGCCTGATCGATCAACTCCCGCGCCCGCGCATTGAGCGGCGCAAGTTCACTTGGGGCGGTCTGGGCCGCTGCCTGCTCATCGACGACCAGGCCGTAGGCGAACAGCGGCGAAAAATAGTCCAGCAACCGCATGACGGCTAGGGCAACCTGTAAGCAGGCAGAAAAGGCTTCACGTCATCACCGTGCAGCGCCGGCGATCATGACTGCTAGAGATATTGGCATCGGCGTATCCAGGTTTTCACGAACATGCTTGCCCCTGGAGGCATCGCACGCGCCATGATGGCGTCGTCGCTGCCCCACCTGATACACGCTACACATAGCGACTCCCCCATCGCAGTGAATCGATTCTCCCGAGTGCCCCGCAAGGCAGCCATATCACCTTGAGACTAGGCCATTCGTAGGCGTCCCGAGGTTGCCGCGCAGGCGGTGTGGGACTATGTTGCTACAAGCGGGCATACGGCGATCGGATCTCCGCGTGCCGTCACGGGGAATGACATGCGCATACTGATTGCGGACGACCATCGGCTTATCGTCGAAGGGGTCAAGCTGAAGTTGGCTGAGCTTGGCCCTGACACCGAGTTCGTCATCGCCATGGACATGGCCGAATTGCGGGAGGCGATTCACGCACCCAACGCCTCCTCGCTGGAGCTGGCCTTGGTCGACCTCGCCATGCCTGGCGTACAGGGCAGCGAGCATCTCGCCGAAGTGGTCGAGAAGCTTCCCGATGTGCCCGTGATCGTGCTGTCCGGCTCGGAGGATCCAGGCTTGATGCGAGACCTGCTCGCCATGGGCGTGCAGGGTTTCATTCCCAAGGCCTATTCGCCGGACGTGATGTTGTCGGCGGTGCGGCTGGTGCTATCCGGCGGCGTCTATGTGCCTCCCTTGCTTTTGCAGGAGCGCGGCAACGGTGCGGGAGCCGCCCCGATGCCCATGCCCTCCCCCACGTCGCATGCACAGTCGCCCAGCCAGGATTCGCTGGAAGAACGCCTGCGCAAACTGCTTACGGAACGTCAGATCGACGTGCTGCGCCTGCTTTCGCAGGGCAAGCCAAACAAGCTCATCGCCCGCGATCTGGGCATTAGCGAAGGCACGGTAAAGATTCATCTCGCCGCCATCTTCCGCGCGCTCAATGTGCGCAACCGGGTCGAGGCCGTTGTGGCTTCAAGGCGCATCAGCGGTATCTGAGAGTCTGTCCAGAGGCTCCACGCAGGCCGCGTTGAGGCTTATTTACCCCCCATCCGGCGTCATCATTCGGATGCGTGCGGACGTACACACCGTGGTTCTAGCTCGGCTGGCGCTCAAACAGATCCCGGCGTAGGCCACCCGCAGACTTTAGACAGGCGCCGAAGCCTTTCACCTGTCGCTGACGGCAGCAGCGTATGCTGCGGCGAGCAGAGGCATGGCGTGCCGCCTCGTCGTTTTCCGGCTAGAGGCATCCGTCGGTCCCCGGGGGAGATACCGCGTTGCTGAAGGGGTGGATTTCAAGCCACAGGCGAAACTCGATCTGGGCAGGCCTGCGAGTCCGCCTGGTCCTGGGCAGTTTGCTCGCCTGCGTCATGCTCGGCCCGCGGGCGGCGTCAGCCGATCCCGGAGGCGCGGGCAACACCCATATCCGGGCGCTGACCTTCGGCATCCTGCCGATGGGCGGGCCCTCCGAATCGCTGGAAGCATGGCGCCCCATGCTGGATGACCTCAGCCGCACATTGCGCCTGCCGGTGCGCAGCCTCTCGGTCAGTACCTACGAAGGGCTAGCCCAGGCGATGTCGGACGAACGTGTCGACTTTGCCTTCGTGTCTGGCCGGCTGGCGCTCGAGGCAGTCACCCGCGACCGCATGCAGGTGATCGCTCAGCTCACGCGCAGCCATGGTCCGCGAGGCTATTTCGCCGTCATGCTGGTCGAAAAGGACTCACCGCTGCACAGCCTCGACGACATGTTTCGCCAGCGGGGCCGCCTGCGCTATGCGCGAGGCGAAGTGCTGTCGGTTTCGGGCTACCTGGTGCCGGAGACCGAAGTGTTCGCCAACCGCCGGCTCGACTCGGATACTTTTTTTGCAAGCGTTTCCGTGGATAACCACCAAAACAACGCCCTGGCGGTAGCGAACAAGGAGGTCGATGTAGCCACCAACAGCACCTCCGACCTGGAGCGCTTTGCCAAGCGCTTTCCCGATCAATATGACCGGCTGCGCGTGCTGTGGACGTCCAGCCTGATTCCGAATTCCGTCATCGTGATTCGCACCGACCTGCCGTCGGAATTGCGCCACCGGGTCGCGGCCGCGTTCACGTCCTATGGAAAGGGCAAGAACGCCACGGCAGAATTGGCCAAGTTGCAACTCATCAGCGACTTCAGCGGCTTCTCACCTGCCGGCAATGAAACGCTGGTGCCTTTTGCAGACATCGAGTTCAACCTCGACAAGCGTCGTGTCTACAGTGCCCAATGGGTAAGCGATGCGGCCATGCAGGCCCGTGTGCGAAAAATCGATGCCGAGCACGAGGCGCTGATACACCAGCTCATGCAGCCACCGTCTCCCTAGAGCCGGCCGGGCGTCTCTTGACCAGACAACGCCAAACGGCCACGAGCGCCTTTGCCGACGCTCGTGAGGCCTGCCTCAGGGATGCATATCCTTGATGTTCATGCTCTGCCCGTTGGACATGATCATGTCGCCAGGCTTCTGGCCCGCCGCGCATGGCCCCACCCAGCGCCCGGTGCTGCTTACCGCCATCTGACCCATGCCTGCGGGGGCCGGATCGTAGCTAACGTGGCCTTCGGTGTGATACGAGGCGTCGCCATCGAACTTGGTCTCGCTGTGGCTGGTCACGCTCATGGGGCCGTTGGGGCCATCCACCTTGCAGACCGCGTCAGACACCACGGAATTTCCCTTCACGTCGATGTTGAACTTGCTGCATTTCTGGCCGCTCATCTGCGTACCCATCTTGTACATGGCCTGATCGGTATCCGCGTCGAGGCACAGCTTCATGGTCTGCTGGTGCCCGCCCATGCCGGTGGTCTGCATTTCCCACAACCCGGGCTTACGCTTGGGCATGTTGGCGGGGATGTCCTGGGCAACGACCACGGTAGTGACACTGATCAACGAAAGCGCGAGCAGGAAGCGAAAGCGAGCGGACATGACGATCTCCATGGGGCCGACGGGCCCTGCGGGTTTGCAAGGTACCGCCAAATCGTTTCCGCGTCATGCCACCAGGCTCGGCTGGACCGTTAGCGCTCCGCCTTCCCACCTGCGCGCCAGCAAAACTCGCAGGACTTGCGGATAGACCGTTTGCCCTATGGCACCTCGCGCTAGAACGAAATGTGTATCGCCGGGTCTCATCGGATTCTTTAGAGTCTCATGCAGGGTGGTCCCGATCGGGGCCTGTCCAGGATGTTCGTTTCCGTTGGTCTCCTGCCGCGGGTCAACCATCATGCAACCGGCTCACGTCATGCACCGTCAACGGACTCCCGAGCCGTGCCTCGCGCCGCTTCGTTCGAGCCGACCACTGGTGGGGGCCTGACCCATGGAGCAGCGTGCTCACCTGCTGTCCCGCCTGTTCATCGATGCCATCATGCCGAGCGCGATCGCCGCGCTGGCACTCGTTCTGGCCCTGTGCATCCAGCAAACGCACAACCTCGGCGAACGCGCCGATGCGGCCGTCACCTTGCGCTTGCAACGCCTTGCCAACCAGCTGAGCAGCGAAGGCATCGCGTCGCCGCAGGCAACGCTCGACCGTGCCTTGCGGGACGGCCAGGCGGACCAGCTGCAGCGGGTTGAACTCCATGGCCCGGACGGTGGTTTCTGGAGCAGTGGCGCCGCGCTCAAGCCAGATGGTGTGATCTATCGAAGCGAGCTGGCCGAGCATGGCAGCGCATCCTCTTGGCTGAGCATGCAGATTGACACGCGCGCACTGCATCGGGCACAGGGTTTGGTGTGGCTGCTCGGCAGCCTTTGCGGCGCCGGCGTCATGCTCCTCGCATGGTTGGCGCGCGTGACGCTACGAAATCGCGTGATTGAACCTCTGTCGCACGTCGAAGGTGCGCTGCATGACCTGATCAATGCCCGACGTCCCGCTGCCGATACCAAGCCGGGCAGCGCGGAGTTCTCGCGCGTGAACCAGGCTTTGCAACGCCTGTCCGAATTGCAGGAGGAACAGCAGCGCGACTGGAGCGCGGTCCAGCACGACAACGCCACCGAAGCGTTGGATCGCCTGCGTCAGAGCCAGGCCGCCACCCGCAGCAAATCCCAATTCATCGCGCTCGTCAGCCATCATTTCCGCCAGCCTCTGCAGGCACTGGAGCTGTTTGCCGGCGGCCTCGATGCCAGTGCGGACAGCGAGCAGCAATCCATGGTTCACCAGATGCGTATAAGCATCTCGTCGATGACGCGCTTGCTGGACGCGCTGCTGGAGATATCGCGGCTGGACGCTGGCGTGATTGCGGTCAAGCCCGTGGGGTTCACTGCCGCGGAACTATTCATGCGGGACCGCACGTCGCTTAATCACGAAGCGGCGCTGCAAAACGTCACGCTCGCCTGGCGGGGTAGCCAGCATCGACTGCACGGTGACGCCGACGTTGCCGCCAGCCTGCTCTATCAACTGGCCAGCAACGCGATCGCCAATGCATCGGGTGGTCGCGTGCTGATCGCCGCACGGCGTCGGGGCCAGGCGATCCGGATCGAAGTGCGTGACAACGGACCCGGCATCGCCGTCATCCACCAGCAACGTATCTTTGAAGAGTTCGTGCAACTGCAGACCGCAGAAAACGAGCGCCGCGGGGGCTACGGCCTTGGACTCGCCATCGCCGAGCGACTCGCCCGATTGCTGGGTACGCGCATCGGCCTTCGCTCCGAGCCCGGACAAGGCAGCACGTTCTGGTTCGACCTGCCTCGCATGCCTGCCATGGAGCGACACTCAAGCAACCGTGGCCGCCCTTCCGCGGCCTGGCGTCAGGCGGGTTGATCCATCCAATCGAACGCGCCCCGGCGTGACACTTCACGCCCCGTCGCTTATGCCGAGTCGAGATAGCAGTCAAAAAAAAAGACCTGCGTTTTCGCAGGTCTCTGAATGCTTTGGTGGGCCGTCCGAGATTCGAACTCGGGACCAATAGATTAAAAGTCTACTGCTCTACCGACTGAGCTAACGGCCCATCATCAAAGGCAAGCCCGGAATTTTATTGACTTAGCGCCAAAGGCACAAGCAAGTGCGTTCAGAAATAGCGGGTCGGGTCGGGCAAACCGGCCGAAATGAAGCCTTGTGCGCGCAATCGGCAGGCGTCGCAATGGCCGCAGGCACGGCCCTCGGCATCGGCCTGATAGCAGCTGACGGTGATCGAGAAATCCACCCCCAGGCGCTGACCTTCCCGTGCGATATCCGCCTTGCTCATGCGCATCAACGGCGCGTGAATCTTGATGCCCGCCCCTTCAACGCCCGCCTTGGTGGCCACATTGGCGAGATGCTCGAAGGCTTCGATAAAGGCGGGGCGGCAATCCGGATAGCCGGAATAGTCCACCGCATTGACGCCGCACCAGAGGTCGTTGGAGCCAAGCACCTCGGCCCAGCCCAGCGCGATCGACAACATGATGGTGTTGCGCGCGGGCACATAGGTGACCGGAATGCCCTGATCACCGATCTGATCCAGGGGGACATCGATATCGGCGGTCAGGGCTGAACCGCCGATGGTGCGCAGGTCCACATGGACGGTTTTGTGTTCCACCGCTCCAAGCGCGCGCGAGACACGCTCGGAAGCCTCCAGCTCGGCGCTGTGACGCTGCCCGTAGGCGACGCTCAGCGCGTACACCTGATACCCCTGCTCTCGTGCGATGGCGATGGTGACGGCCGAGTCCATGCCGCCGGAGACGAGCACGACGGCCTTACGGGAGTATTCCTGTGACATGAGTTACATCCATCCAAGCCAGGCCGGTCACCGGCCGAAAGACGCCACCGGCAAGATAGGCCAGCGCGCAGAAAACCTTTGTCACGGCGTTGACCGCCGGCAAAACACGGGCGCGGGCTTGGCTACCCGCACTCGCACAAGCTCAGTGACCCGGCTCGTCGTTCCACAGCAGCTTGTGCAGCTGCATCTGGAAACGCACATCGAGCTTGTCCTCGATGATCCACTCGGCCAGCTCGCGCGGCTGGATGGCGCCATGCACCGGCGAGAACAGCACCATGCAGCGCTCGATCAGTCGATGCTCGGCCACCACAGCGCGCGCCCACTCATAGTCCGCACGGCTGGCAATGACGATCTTGAGCTGATCGTGAGGCAACAGCAGGTCGATGTTCGACCACAGATTGCGCTTGCTTTCGCCGGAATCCGGCGCCTTCAGATCCATCACCTTGCGTACGCGCGGATCGACCTGCGACACATCCAGTGCGCCGGAAGTCTCCAGCGATACGTCGTGGCCGGCATCGCATAAGCGCTTGAGCAGGATCAGGCAACGCTTCTGCGCCAGCGGCTCGCCGCCGGTCACACAGACATGCTTGGCGCCATGCGAGGCCACTTCGGCAACGATGTCGTCGATATCGCGCCAGTCGCCGCCGTAAAACGAATACTCGGTATCGCACCAGACACAGCGCAGCGGACAACCGGTAAGTCGCACGAACACGGTGCGCCAGCCGATCGCATCAGCCTCGCCCTGGATCGAGTGGAAGATCTCGGTGATGCGCAAGCGCTCGGGTGATGCTTGCGATGAGGTGGTAGGCACCACGCTCGCGTTACTGCTCACAACTACAACCTCAATTGGCCGGCTGCAGCTGGAGCCGGCGCAGACGTTCCTGGGCCAGCTTGGCAGCGTTGGAACCCGGATACTTGGTGGATACGGCTTTTAGCGTGGCCTTGCCGGCATCGACCTGCTTGAGCTCGAGCTGGCTGTAGCCGAGCTTGAGCATGGCATCGGGTGCCTTCTCGCTTTGCGGGAACTGACTCAGCAGGTGCTGAAAAGCCTCGACCGCGACCGGGTAATTCATGGTGACGTAGTACGACTCGCCCAGCCAGTAAAAGGCATTAGGCGCCAGCGGACTGTCGGGGTACTGCTGGATGAAATTGCGAAAACCACGCGACGCCGTCACATAGTCGCCACCCCGCAGCGCTTTGAACGCTTCATCATAGGCAGCCTGCGCGCCCGCCGCATTGGCCGGCGCAGGTGCTGCCGCGCCAGCGGCCTTTGCGTTCTTGCCCTTGCTCGCATCCGTCGCCGCCGCCGCGGCACCCGCGGCGGCAGCCGCTGCCGGTGCGGCATTCGCCGTATTCGGCGCGGGCGCCGGATTCGCGTTGGCTGCACCAGCGGCATTCCCCCCCGCTGCACCGGCACCACCCTCAAGGCGGCCCAGGCGCGAATCGAGATCCGTGTACTGTGCTTTGTTCTTGTCGTCGGCCTGCTGCAGCTGATGCTGAAGCTCCTCGACCTGACCCTGCAGCTGCTGCACCTGCGATTGCAGTGCCTGCACCTGGTTGACCATCCCGACGCCCTGGTTCTGGCTCTGTGCCTGCTGCTCGAGCCGCGAAACGCGGTCGGCCAGACTCAAGCGGGACTCCTGTGCCAGTGCCGGGACAGCAAAAAGCATGGCGGACGCTAACGCGCCCGCCATGCTTATCCTGGCTGTGAAACTTTTAGCCAGACGCTTCTTCATTACTTCGCCGTGTAGACGATCTCGACGCGACGGTTCTTGCTCCAGCAATCCTCGTTGTGCTCACGACACACCGGCTTTTCCTTGCCGTAGGAGATGACGCTGAGCTGGCTGGCCGAGCCGCCGTTGGCCTGCAGGGCATTGGACACGGCGTTGCCGCGGCGCTCACCCAGGCCAAGGTTGTACTCGCGGGTACCGCGCTCGTCGGTGTGGCCTTCCAGACGGATGGCAGCCATCGGGCGGTCCTGCAGATACTTGGCATGGCACTGCATGATCTGCTCGAACTCAGGACGGATCACGTCCTTGTCGAAATCGAAGTACACGACGCGCTGACGCAGGCAGGCATCGGTATCGAGATCGGCCGGGGTGAACTTGTTGCTGGTCGGGGCCGGCTGAGTCATGGGCTGCGGCTCAGGCTGCGGCTGCGGCTTAACTTCCTGCTTCTTCGAGCATGCGGCCGCGCCAACGCAAAGCAGGGCGACCAGGGCAACGCGAATGGTCTTATTCATGGTGGACGTTCCTTCAAACAGGTTTGAGTTCCGACAGTCAGTAATGATTGCGGTTTCGGGACAGTGATCGCCGGTCAACCGGCTGTTATTTTGACATTTTGCTGCCGGCGGTGCGCTGTCTCGCAACCGCCTGACCCGCCGATTGCGACGCACTGCCGCGACCGACAAGCTGTTTGATCCGGGGTGTCGTTATGCCGTTCACACCCGAATCACATCGCCGTGCCGCTTACGCGTCACGGCATGAACTGATTAACGCTCCCGGTAGGGTCCCCAGGCCGGCTCGCGGACATCGCCATCGGACAGCACGAGGCGCTGCCGGACCAGGCCGTCAGCCGATACGGCATACAATACGCCGCGGCGTCCTTCGGTAGCGGCATACAACAGCATGCTGGCATTAGGCGCGAAACTCGGGGTTTCATCGATAGGACCCGGCGAAATGAAGCGCACCTGCCCACCCAGACTGCGGTCCATAATGGCAATACGATACACGTTCCCGTTGCCCTGCACCATCGCGATCTGCTTGCCGTCGTAGCTGATCGAGGCATTCGCGTTGAACTGACCCTGGAAGGTGATGCGGTCGGCACCACCGCCGCTGGCCGGCATCTGGTAGAGCTGCGGACGGCCAGAACGGTCAGAGGTGAAGATGATGCTCTGGCCGTCTGGGGTCCAGCGCGGCTCGGTGTCGATGGCCAGATTGTTGGTCAGGCGGGTTTCCTGGCGGCTGGCCAGATCGAGCACGTAGATCTCGGGATTGCCCACGAAGGACAGCGCCAGGGCGAGCTTGCTGCCGTCCGGCGACCAGGCCGGGGCACCGTTGATGCCCTTCGACTTGGCCGATACCAGCTGACGCGAACCCGTGGTGATGTCCTGCACGTAGATGGCCGAATTGCCACTCTCGAACGACACGTAGGCGATCTTGCGGCCATCCGGCGACCACGCCGGCGACAGCAGCGACTCGCGCGAGCGGGCCACCACCTGCGGGTTGAAGCCGTCCGAATCGGCCACGATCAGCGCGTAGGTGGTGTTATTGCCCAGGCCCACGGCGGTGATATAGGCAATGCGCGTCCAGAATGCCCCGCGTACACCGGTGATTTTTTCGTAGATCTGGTCGGCGATCTGGTGGGCGACGCCGCGCAGGTCACCGACCGGCGCGGTGAAGGCCTGGGCCAGCAGACTCTGCTGCTTGTTGACGTCCCACAACTCGTACTCGACACGCAAGCTGCCGCCACCCGCGTCAATGACGCGTCCCACCACCATGTAGTCCTGCTTGAGCAGGCGCCAGGTGGCGAAGTTGATGTCCGCACCCTTGGACGGCGTCTCCACGATCTCGCTCTTGGCCAGCGAGCGGAATTTGCCGGAACGGTTGAAGTCGTTGCGCATGACGTCGGCAACGTCGGTCGCCAGCGGCTCACCGCCGGCCTGGGCAAATGGCACCACGGCGATCGGGGTGGCCGTCTTGAGTCCGCCGACGATATCGACATTGAGCGACTGGGCTGCGGCCGGACCGACGAACAAGGCGGTCACGGCGAGCAGGACGAGGGTGAGGCTTAAGCTCAATTTGCGCATGGGCTTCATCACTGCGGCCTGAAAGTGAAATCGATATTGCGGTTGAACACGCTCTCAAAGCCCTTGTAAGGCAGGGGCTGAGCGCGCAGTACGGCGTTTTCGATGGAACGCTTGCCGGCGTCGTCGTATGGGCAGCTAGGATCGACCTTGGCGCTCATCACGTCGCCACCAGGCAACTGCACGATGTGCACGATGCACGGCGTGCTCGGCATGTTATCCGGGCGAAGCCAATTCTGTGTGACCGCGTTCTGAATCGCAGCCAAATATTGGGCCAGCAAACCCGCGTCCGGACCGTTGGTACCGGTCTGTCGCTGCTCGGCAGCGGGCACATTGGTCATGCCGTTGTCCTTGGCGTTCTTGAGGTCTTCCATCTGCTGCTTGGCCTGCTTGGCCTTGTCCTGCGCCTTCTGGGCCGCGTTCTGGGCCGCATCAAGCTTGGCGAACATCTCGTCGAGCTTCTGCTTGTCCTGCTTCTGCTTGGCCGCCTGGGCGTCCAATTCCGACTGTCGCTGACGCTGCTTCTCCTCCTGCTCCTTCTTCGCGTCCTCAGCCTTCTGCAAGGCATCGGCCACGACCTTCTCCTGATCCTTGGTATCCGGATGCTCGGGCGGCGGCGGTAGCGTCTTGACCACGGGCGCCTCTTCCTGGGGCGTCGGTGGCGGAATCGTCGGCGGTGGTGGCGTGGTGTCCGGCACCGGCTTGGCCTTGACCGCCTTCGGCGGCGGCGCGCCGGTAGGGCCGATCAGGGTGGCTTCGATGATTTCGCCCGGCAGCGACAGCGGCTTGGCGCAGGTGATCGGATTCCAGCTGGCTGGCAGGTGCAGCGTCTCGAACAGGTTCTCGTAGAACGAGCACGGCACCACCGCGAGGGCCAGAAAACCCACGATGCCCAAATGGAGAATGGAAGAGAGTACGACAGCCTTGGACGTACCCTTGGGGGAGTCGGCCCTCATTTCTTGCTGCCCGACTCCGGCGCGCTCATCAGACCGACCTTGGCCACGCCGGCCTGCTGCAGGTCGGCCAGCACCTGATACACGCCCTCGTACTTGCCGTCGCGATCACCGGCCACAAGGACGCTGACCTCAGGGTTCGCCTTCACGAACGCACCTACCTTGGCCTTCATGGTCTCGACATCGACGGGCTGCTTCTTCTCGTCACCCAGCGTGAGATAGAGCTGCCCCTGCTGATCGACCGAGACGATGACCGGGTCTTTCTTGTCCTGCATCGACTTGGCGTGCGCCTGCGGCAGGTTCACGTCGACATTGGAGTTGAGCATGGGCGTGGTGACCATGAAAATGATCAACAGCACCAGCATCACGTCGATATACGGCACGACGTTGATCTCGGATTTGAGCTTGAAGCGCTTGTGTCGCGCAGTGCTACGCATTGATCAAATCCTCAAGCAGACGCGTCGTCGGCCTGGATCTGCCGCTGCAGCACGGAGGAGAACTCCTCCTGGAACACGTCGTAGCGGGAGGCCACGCGCTCGACCTTGTTGGCGAAGCGGTTATAGGCCCACACCGCGGGAATCGCCGCGAACAGACCCATGGCGGTAGCAATCAGCGCCTCGGAGATGTGCGGCGCCACCACGGCGATGGTCACGTCTTTCATCTCGCCCAGGCCCTGGAACGCGCCCATGATGCCGATGACGGTGCCGAACAGGCCCACGTAGGGGCTGATCGAACCGACGTTGGCGAGGAACTCCAGGTTGCGCTCGAGCCGTCCGATTTCGCGCGTACCGGCCACGCGCATGGCGCGCTCGGAACCCTCGATGACGACGCGCATGTCATGCGTCTTGCGCTGGCGCTGACGCACGAACTCGCGGAAGCCCGACTCGAAGACGTTTTCCATGCCGCCGTTCTCGGCACCGCGATTGCTCACTTCCCGGAACAGCTGGGCGAGGTCGGCACCTGACCAGAAGCGCTCCTCGAAGCCCTCGGCCTCCTCCATCGCGGATTTCAGCTGGGCATGCTTGCGCAGGATGATCACCCATGAAAGGAAGGAGAACACCAGCAGCACCAGCATCACAAACTGCACCAGGATGCTCGCTTCCGCGATCAGCTTGAAAATGTTCAGTCCACCGTTCATTGCTCGAAGGTTCTCCAGCGTACGTACTTTTATTGAGGGGAAAGGCCAGGGGTGAAATCGGCCGGAATTTGCACCGGACGCATTCGGCGGACATCGACACAGGCCACGCGCACCTTCGCGCGAATCAGCTCCGTCCCGTCCACCCGGCGGATCGTTTGGGCAAAGAGGATACTGGCTGCGCGCCGTTCTTTGACTTCGACGCTTACCGACAGTTCATCATCCAGCAGGGCCGCCCGCAGGAAGTCGATCTGCATTTCCCGGACCAGGAAGGCCAAACCAGTGGCCTCCTTGTAGGCAGACTGGTTGATACCCATGGCCCGCAGCCACTCGCTGCGAGCTCGCTCCATGAAACGCAGATAGCTGGCGTGATAGACCACGCCGCCAGCGTCGGTGTCTTCCCAATAGACGCGGACGGGCCAATGGAAGGGCTGGTGATCGGACATGGACGGGTTCTAAGGGCGGGCCAGGGGATGGGGGATAGGTAGCGGGGGCGCGAAGACTACGGGCCGCAACCAGCCGAAGGCTTGAAGACGGACCATGACAGGCTCGCGTCCATCGTGCGGGCAGGCGTCCCCACGACCCGCTGCCCGCTCCCGCTCAGACACTCCCGTCACCGGCGAACAGGTCCACCGCCAACGGCTGACGCGGCGGCGGCGTCAGGCCCAAGTGTCGCCACGCCTTGGCGCTGGCCATGCGGCCGCGCGCGGTGCGCACCAGGAAACCCTGCTGGATCAGATAAGGCTCGACCACGTCTTCAAGCGTGCCGCGGTCCTCGCTGAGCGCGGCGGCCAGCGATTCCACGCCCACCGGGCCGCCGTCGAAATTTTCAATGATGGTGTTGAGCAAACGGCGATCCAGTTCGTCGAAACCCTCGGCATCCACCTTGAGCATCTCCATCGCGGCACGGGCGGCGGCGAACGTGATCTGTCCGTCGGCACGCACTTCGGCGTAGTCACGCACGCGGCGCAGCAAGCGATTGGCGATACGCGGGGTGCCGCGTGAGCGACGGGCAATTTCCTGCGCCCCTTCCGGATCGCAGGCAATGCCCATGATGCGGGCGGAGCGTCGCACGATGGCGGTGAGCTCTTCGGGCGTATAGAACTCCAGACGCTGCACGATGCCGAAGCGGTCACGCAGCGGCGCCGTGAGCAAGCCCGCCCGCGTGGTCGCGCCGATCAAGGTGAATGGCGGCAGGTCGAGCTTGATCGAGCGCGCGGCCGGGCCCTCGCCGATCATGATGTCGATCTGGAAATCTTCCATCGCCGGATAGAGCACTTCCTCGACCACGGGCGAAAGGCGGTGGATCTCATCCACGAACAGCACGTCGTGCGGCTCGAGATTGGTCAGCAAGGCGGCCAGGTCACCGGCGCGCTCCAGCACCGGACCCGAGGTGGAGCGCAAATTGACGCCGAGCTCGTTGGCAATCACGTGGCTCAAGGTGGTCTTGCCCAGGCCCGGAGGCCCGAAGATCAGCACGTGATCCAGCGCACCACCACGTTTCTTTGCAGCCTCGATATAAATCGACATCTGCTCGCGCACCGCCTGCTGCCCCAGATACTCGGCCAGCCGCTTGGGCCGGATGGAGGCTTCCAGAGCCTCGTCGTCCATATGGGCGGCGGCGGTGACGATGCGGTGGTCGGTCATAGGTGCGCATTATGGCAGCGTGAGGGCGCTGCCGGGGGGATGGAGCAGAGATGGGATGGGTAGCGGGGGCGCGTAGTCCGGCCACCTGTGGTCATCATGCAGCCAGCGACGGTTCCTGGTCGTCACGCCCAGGGTTATTTCAGGTAGTCGACGCTGGCGCCCCACTACCCTTCGCCAGCCAAACTCCGCCGCACTTCCACAGCAGCGCCCGCGCCTCGCGGCTAAATCTCCACCTGCGCACCCAGTTCGATCAGGCGATTGCCGGGAATCTGGAAGAACGCCGTCGCCGGCAACGCATTACGCGCCATGAAGGCGAACAGCTTGTCGCGCCATAGCGCCATGCCCGGACGCCGCGCATCCGCGATGATGGTTTCGCGGGACAGGAAGAACGTGGTGTCCATCATGTCGAACGGCATGCCGACCCGTTGGCACTGGGACAGCGCCCGCGGGATATTCGGATCCTCGGCAAAACCGAAGCGCAATTCGAGACCATAGAAGTTGCCACCCAGCTCGGTGATCTCGATGCGTTCGTTCGGCTCGGCCACCGGCGTCTCCAGCATCTCCACCGTCAACAGCACATTGCGCTCGTGCAGCACCTTGTTGTGCTTGAGGTTATGCAGCAACGCATGTGGCACGGAATTCTGGTTGGCGGTGAGGAACACGGCCGTACCCGGTACGCGCAACGGCGGATGCTCGGCGATGTTCTCGATGAACGGCTGCAGCGCCAGCCCGGATTGCTTGATCTCGCGCACCACCAACTCGCGACCGCGCCGCCAGGTGGTCATCACGATGAACACCGCCACGCCCAATACCAGCGGGAACCAGCCGCCGTATTCGACCTTGATCAGGTTGGCGCCCAGGAAGGACAGATCGATGGACAGCAGCAGGATGCCAGCGACGATGACGGTAAGGCGGCTCCAATGCCACTGCCGGCGCGCCACGATCAGGGCAAGAATCGTGGTGATGGTCATGGTGCCAGTCACTGCGATGCCGTAGGCCGCGCTCAAGCTATCCGAACTGCGGAAACCCACCACCGCCAGCAGCACCATCACCAGCAGGAAGTTGTTCACCCACGGCACGAAAATCTGGCCGGACATCTCACGCGAGGTATGCACCACCGGCATGCGCATCGAATAGCCCAGCGACATCGCCTCGCGCGTCATCGAGAACGCACCGGAGATCACCGCCTGCGAGGCAATCACCGTGGCCACCGTGGCCAGGCCGATCATCGGGTACAGCATCACGCTCGGCACCAGCTTGAAGAACGGGCTGTCGATCGCTTCGGGGTGATCCAGCAGCAGCGCACCCTGGCCGAAGTAATTCAACACCAGGGCCGGCAGCACGAAGCTGAACCAGGCCAGGCGAATCGGCCGCTTGCCGAAATGCCCCATGTCCGCGTACAGCGCCTCGGCGCCGGTCAGCGCCAGCACCACGCCGCCGAGCGCAATGAACGCCTGCATGCCGTGAGTGAAGAAGAAACGCACGCCATAGAGCGGATTGATTGCCGTCAGCACGTGCGGATTGTGCGCGATCATGTTCGCGCCCAGCAGCGCGATCACGATGAACCAGATCACCATCACCGGCCCGAACAGCCTGCCGACGCGCTCCGTGCCATGTCGCTGCAGCGCGAACAGGAAGAACAGTATCACCGCGGTGATCGGCACGATCCAGCGATCGAGATGAGGCGCAGCCACCTTGACGCCCTCAACCGCCGAAAGCACCGAGATGGCCGGCGTGATCACGCCATCGCCATAGAACAGCGCGGCACCAAAGATGCCGATGATCGCCAGGAACCAGCGCTGGCGTGCATCGCCCTTGACGCTGCGCAAGGCCAGCGCCAGCAGCGCCATGATGCCGCCCTCGCCCTTGTTGTCGGCGCGCATGATGAAAACGACGTACTTGAGCGAGACCACCAGGATCTGCGCCCAGAAAATCAGCGACAGCACGCCATAAATGCTCTCCGGCGTGGGCTTCATGCCGTCGTGGCTCAGCGTCGTCTGCAAGGTGTACAGCGGACTCGTGCCGATGTCGCCATAGACCACGCCGATCGCACCAAGGGCCAACGCTGCCAGGCGTCGCTTGGTATCAGCGTCGGTCGTGCCGTGGGTGGAATCCGGGGTCACGGGTCAATTCCCTAGTGCGGCGCGCAGCGCCTTGCGGATGATCGATTCGGCAGTGTCGCCATCGGCGGCGACCTTCTGCACAAGACGAGTGACTTCAGCCGGCTTGTAGCCGAGCTGCTGTAGTGCGACGGTGGCTTCGCCCGCAGGGTCCAGCGGTGCGCCATTCGCCTTGCTGCCCAGACCAGACAGCGGCGCAGCCAGCCCATCCATGCGGTCGCGCAACTCAACCACGATGCGTTCGGCGGTCTTCTTGCCGATGCCAGGGATCTTGGTCAGGGCGACCACGTCGCCGGTTTGCACCAAGCGCGCAAAGTCATGCGTGGATACGCCAGAGAGCACCGCGAGTGAAATCTTCGCGCCGATGCCACTGACTTTCTGCAGGCTACGGAACAGCGTGCGCTCGGCTTCGTGAAAGAAGCCATACAGCGCCACGCTGTCTTCCTTCACGGCGTAGTGGGTGAGCAGTGTCACTTCCTTGCCTATCGACGGCAGGTCGTAGATGGTGGACATCGGCGCTTCCAACTCGTAACCGACGCCGCCGACTTCAATCAGCAGCCACGGTGGCTGCTTGGAGACCAGGATGCCGCGCAGTCGACCGATCATCGGCGACGTCTCCATGCCGTCCGTGGAATGCCGACGCGATCCAGGCTTGCGCGGGTATGCGCGTGGGTCACCGCAATGGCGAGCGCATCCGCCGCATCGGCCTGCAACGGCCCCTTCAGTCCGAGCAGGACGCCAATCATGTGCTGCACCTGGGTTTTGTCACCGCGGCCGCTACCGACCACGGCCTGTTTTACTTCCGTCGCTGCGTACTCGTGCACCGCGACCCCCTGACTGACGACCGCACAAATCGCGGCCCCCCTCGCCTGGCCCAGCTTCAACGCCGAATCGGCATTGCGCGCCATGAACACGCGTTCGATGCCGCATTCGTCCGGCCGATGGGCGGCGATGATGGCACACAGCTCGTCAAATATGCGTTTCAGGCGCAGCGGAAAACTGGCCTCGCCAGCCACCGCCAATGCGCCATGAAAAACATGGGACAGTTTGCCGCCGGCATCGACATCGATGATGCCGACACCGGTGCGCTGGCTGCCCGGATCGATGCCGATGATGCGCGTCATGGGCGTGGGTTCGCGAGGGCCGTAAGAGCCCGTGCGAACTTAGTTTGCTGCCTCGGTCGGCAGCAGAGCGTTATGGGAAACTTCGCTGACATCGTCGAGCGCATCGAGCTTCTCGAGCAGGTCCTGCAGTGTCTCCAAGGCCTCGTCGGGCACGGCCACGCGGTTGTTCGGACGCATGCCGACACCGGCGTGCTGGGCCGTCAGTCCCGCCGCCAGCAAGGCCTGCTGCACTGCTTCGAAGTTTTCCGGCGCGCACAGTACGGTGCTCTCGCCATGCTCATTCACGACGTCGTCGGCACCGGCATCGAGGGCAGCCTCCAGCACCTTTTCCTCCTTGGCCTCATCGCCGCCGGTGGCAAATACGAGTTCACCCACGCGTGAGAACTGGAAGGCCACCGAGCCGGAGGTGCCCAGGTTGCCGCCGTGCTTGGTCAAGGCATGGCGCACGTCCGCCACGGTGCGGACCGGGTTGTCGGTGAAGCAGTCGATGATCAGCGCGATGCCGGCCGGGCCGTAACCCTCGTAGCGCAGCTCTTCCATCGCGGCACCGCCATCGGCACCCGAGCCGCGCTTGATCGCGCGCTCGATGGTGTCCTTGGTCATATTGGCCGACAACGCCTTGTCCACCGCCGCACGCAGGCGCGGATTGGCGGACGGGTCAGCGACGCCAGCACGGGTGGCCACGGTGATTTCGCGGATCAGCTTGGTGAATACCTTGGCGCGCTTGGCGTCTTCGGCGTTCTTGCGACCTTCGATGGACGGGCCTCTACCCATGACACTTCCTGCAAATCTGGCAATAGAACGGAGCGCGAATTCTATCCCTTCGGGACGGCGGGCAGGCAAGCCGCCTCGTGAAACGGCGAAATCGGCGACCCCGGCTCAGGAATCCGTACGGTCGAAGCGGCCTCGTTGCAGGAATTGCGTCACTTGACGAGCCACCTCGACGGAGAACAGCAGGCCCGTATGGTTGGTCTCGATCACGCAATGGTCGGCAATGCCTGGCAGATGCGTCTCGTCGACGGCCACGGTACCGTCGTTGTCGCCCTCAAACTGGCCCAGCACCGCGCCCAGGCCGAGCGACAGGCGCCCGGCGACCACGCCGACCTCACGTTCACCCTCCCAGCGCTCGAAACCGTATTCGAGCAGCTCGCGATTGCCTCCCAACAGCGCCTCGCCACCGCGCCCCATGCCGGCGAAGCCGCGCGCAGCGGCACTGCCTTTCAAGGGAGACCCCAGGCAGACGACCCGACCAGGCGGCAAATCAACGTCTTCCGCGCAGGCGCGCAGCGCCAGCAGGCCACCCAGACTGTGGCCCACCAGATGAACGGTCTGCGTCTCCTGAGCCAACTCGTGGATACGTGCTTCCAGCCGGCTGAGGATGCGCTGCTGAGTGGCCGCCACGCTCATATAGTCGAAGCGGTGCACGCGAAAGCCTGCCTCCATCATGCGCCGGTGCAGCATGGCCAACGCAAAACCGCGCATCCACAGGCCGTGCAGAAGGATCACATGATCAGACATTCAGGGACCGGAGAATGAGGAGTCGTGAAGGGAACCATAGGCAGGATGGCTCCAGCGAAGCATACCTGCCCTTAACCAGCCTGCCGCCCCTCGTGCGTCCAAGCTCAGCCGTGAAGCTTGTCTGCCGCGGCTATGCGCACATGGAGCTCCTTCAACTGTGGCTCCGAAACCATCGACGGTGCGTCGGTCATCAGATCCTGCGCGCTGGTGGTCTTGGGAAACGCGATCACGTCGCGGATCGACTCGGTACCCGCCATCAGCGCCGCAATGCGGTCGATACCGAAGGCGAGGCCACCATGCGGCGGCGCGCCGAACTTCAGCGCCTTCAACAGGAAGCCGAACTTGAGCTCGGCCTCCTCCGGGCTAATGCCCAGAAGATCGAACACCGTGCTCTGCATGTCCGGACGATGGATACGGATGGAACCGCCGCCGATCTCGTTGCCGTTGAGCACCATGTCGTAGCCGCGGCTGACGGCGTTTGCTGCATTGGCGCGCAGGTCGTCCACGTCATCGACCTTCGGTGCCGTGAACGGGTGATGCAAGGCGACGAAGCGCTGGTCTTCCTCGTCGTACTCGAACATCGGGAAGTCGGTGACCCACAACGGTTTCCAGCTGTTTTCGACCAGACCGCGATCCTTGCCGACCTTCAGGCGCAGTGCGCCCATGAAGTCGGTCACCGCCTTCCAGCTGCCCGCACCAAAGAACACCATGTCGCCGCTCTGCGCCCCGGTGAGCGTAAGCACGCCATCCAGCGCCGCGTCATCGAGGAACTTCGCCACGGGCGAATTGATGCCCTCGCGACCCTTGGAAAGATCGTCCACACGCAACCAGGCCAGCCCCTTGGCGCCGTACTTGGCGACGTATTCGGTAAGCAGGTCGATTTCCTTGCGGGTCAAGCTGGCGCCGCCGGGCACGCGCAGTGCCGCCACGCGGCCGTTGGCAGCGTTGGCAGGTTCAGCGAAGACCTTGAACTCGACGTGCTTGACGGCGTCGGCGATGTCCACCAGTTCGAGCGCGATGCGCAGATCCGGCTTGTCCGAACCGAAACGACGCATTGCTTCGGCCCAGGTCATGCGCGGGAAGCTGGGGTCGAGCTCGACGCCCTGCACTTCCTTGAACACGTGGCGGATCAGTTCCTCCACGAAGTCCTGCACGTCCTTCTCTTCGACGAACGCGAACTCAAGGTCGAGCTGGGTGAATTCCGGTTGGCGGTCGGCGCGCAGATCTTCGTCACGGAAGCAGCGGGCGATCTGATAGTAGCGATCGAAACCGGCCATCATCAGGATCTGCTTGAACAGCTGCGGCGACTGCGGCAGCGCGTAGAACTGGCCCGGATGCACGCGGCTGGGCACCAGGTAGTCACGCGCGCCTTCCGGCGTGGCCTTGGTGAGGATCGGCGTCTCGATATCCTGGAAGCCGCGCGCGTCGAGGTAACGACGCAGCGTCTGCACCAGCTTGATGCGCGTGCGCATCATCTTCTGCATCTCGGGGCGACGCAGGTCGAGGTAGCGGTAGGTCATCCGCATGTCCTCGTTGGGGTTCTCATGCAGCGCGAACGGCAGATCCTTCGCGGCATTGAGAATTTCCACCGTATCGGCCAGCAGTTCCACCGTGCCGGTACGCAGCTTGTCATTCACCGACAAGCGCTTGCGGATGGTGCCGGTGACGCGCAGGCAGTATTCGTTGCCGATCTCGCCTGCCACCGCGAAGGCGGCCGCGTTCTCGCGCTCGACCACCACCTGGGCAAGGCCCTCGTGGTCACGCAGGTCTACGAAGGCCACATGGCTCTGCAGGCGAAGGGTATTGACCCAGCCGCACAGGGTGACGGTCTGGCCGACCAGTGCCTCGTCGATGAGGCCGCAAAAATGCGTGCGCATGCGCTTGGAACTCCGGGCCGCAAGGCGGCGTAATGCGTGGAAAAGACCCGGAATGTTAACACCGGCAGCAGCAGAGGCGGGCAGTGACGCGCGGCTGCAAGCGCCGCGCATCACCCCGCCACGCGCGGTTTACCAGCGCCGATCTACCGCAAACAGGCCCCGGCAACCCCGGGTAACCCACACGCCGGCACGATTCCAGCCCCAGCTGTAGCCCTCCTCGCAGGGGCTGCCGGACAGCTGCTGCAACAGACGGACGCCACCGCGGCCACCTACATCGACCTGGCAGAACTGCTGCTGCTTGTCGTTGCTTTCGCACTGAAAGCGGATCTCGCGATCCCAGTCCGGACCGGGGTGCCACTCACCCTGGTCCCGATCGTCGTCCCGGCGTTCGTCATCGCGGCGGTCGTCGTCCCGTCTGTCGCGGTCGCGCCACTCGCCACCCCGCCCGGCTTCCACGAATTGGCCACGGCAGCCGCGATCGACCCAGAGGCCCTCGCGATCCACGCCCCAGCTCCGCCCGCGCTCACAGGGGCTGTTCGATTCCTGGCGAATCAGCTCGGCATCACGCCATGGCATCTGACAGCGCGTAAGGCTGCCGTCCTCACTGCCACAGCGGATCGCTTCACGCCCCTGTGCGTGCGCCTGGGGCGTGGCGCTCAACAACGCACCCGCGACCAAGCCCACCAGTACCCCCATGCAACCCGTTCGAATCTGCAGCATCGGCAACGCTCCCCTTGTGATGGGGCGTCACGCTAACGGACGCATGCTCAACCGAATTTGAATAACTTGCGACGAACCCGCACAAACTTACCGCTCGGCCATGCGGCGTTCAGATCCGGCCCCGATCAGGTGTCGCTGCTGGTGCCGGTGGTGCTCGGCGCGGGCGTTGAAGGCTTGGCGGCTTCACTGTCCCCGGCCAGGTTGCGCTTCTTGTCGCCGTCTTTCTTGAAGTCGGTCTCGTACCAGCCGCCACCGGCCAGGCGGAAGCTGGGCGCGCTCACGCGGCGCTTCACCTCGGCCACGTCGCAGGCGGGGCAGACGCTGGGATCAGGATCGGACAACTTCTGCAGGCGGTCGAAACGATGGCCGCAGCCGCTGCATTCGAATTCATAGATAGGCATGGAAACTCCGCAATCGGCCAACGTCCCGCGGGGACTTCCTCCGGTCGTGAACGGTGGCAACCATCCATTATCGAGGCAGGCGGGGCAAATTCAACGTCTAGACATGGTCCGGACGATCGACCTGCCTCAGCCATCCACCAGCGGGACGTCCAAGCGCCGGGCTGAAGCGCTCTCAGGCAGCCAGCGCCACCAGCACGGCAGCTTCCACCAGTTCGGTCAGGGCACCACAGGTATCGCCTGTCATGCCGCCCAGCCGCCGCATGCAGGCCAAGCGCCAGCATGCAAATACTGTCAGCGCCACCACCAAGGCGCGCAAGCCAAGCCAGCCATCGTAAAAACAGAGCAACCCGGTCATCAGCAGTGCGGCCAGGCTGGCCCCGCGGGAGGCTCCGAGCAACGCACTACCCAGTCCGCCGCTGCGTACATAAGGCGTGCTGATGAAGGCTGTCGTCAGCACCGCGCGCCCCAGCAGTGGTGCAAGCCATAGAGCTGCGTTGTGCGGCGGCAGGCTGGCCAGGGCCGCAAACTTCAGCAACAGCACGAGCACCAGCGCCACCACGCCCATCGGCCCGGAGCGAGGGTCCTTCATGATCGCCAAGGTGCGCTCGCTGTCGCCGAGACCACCCACCCAGGCATCGGCGCTGTCCGCCAGACCATCCAGATGCAAGGCCCCTGTCAAACCGACCCAGACCGCCAGCAGTACCGCTGCGGCCAGCAGTGGCGGCGCCGAGGCCATGGCCCAGGAAAGCATCCACAGCAGGCCGCCCATCAACAGCCCCACCGCCGGATACCAGGCCAGGGAGGACGACGACACCGATGCGCCATCGAACGCCCTCTCCGGTACCGGCAGGCGGGTGAGAAAGCCGATGGCGAGGAGCAGGCCGCGCATCAGGCCTTGGCCAACCCGGCCGCCGGTGCCACCCAGGCCAGCGGATGCACGGAGGCATGCGGCACGTCGATATTCGCCATCTCGCCGAAGTCACGCCCTTCCGCCTCGCAGTGAAGCAGGCGGATCACCCCGCCATGCGTCACCACCAGAATGCGGCGGGATTCGGCTTCTACGGCGACGTCATTGAGCGCAGCGCACAAGCGGGCGTGAAAGGCCGAGAAGCGTTCACCCCCCGGCGGCGGACAGTTCACCGGGTCGGCCCAGAATTGCGCCAGGGCCTCGCCCTGTTCGTTGGCCAGGACTTCAATGGGAACACCCTGCCACTCGCCGAAGTGATATTCGGCCAATCGCTCATCCACCCTGAGCGGCAAACGGCGCGCCGCCGCAAAGTCATGGGCAAAGTCGGCACATCGCCGCAGCGGCGAGGTAACCACCGCGTCCCAGCTACGCCCGAAGATCGCCGCACGCATCTGGGTCCAGCCCAGTGCACTGAGGGCGTCGTCCAACTGTCCTCGATAGCTGCGTTGACCGGTATCGCCATGGCGCAGCAAATCGATGCCGATGTGCGTGCCCGTCATGCGCCGCTCACCCCTGCCTGGGCAAACGTGGCCATGCGCGAGTGCAGCTCGCAGGCCAGGCGCATGAGCGGCACGGCGGTAGCCGCACCGCTTGCCTCGCCCAGGCGCAGACCGAGGTCGATGAGCGGATCGGCGTTCAGCGCCGCGAGCGTTTGACCGTGCCCGCGCTCCCTCGACCGATGGCCAAAGAACATCCAGGCGCGACAACCCGGATTGATGCGGGTCGCCGCGAGCGCCGCCACCGTGGTGATAAAACCATCGACCAGCACCGGCAGGCCTCGCTGGGCCGATGCGATATAGGCGCCGGCCAGCGCCGCGATTTCAAAGCCGCCCACCCGACCCAGCCACGTCAGCGCGTCAGCGTCGGCCGCATAACGAGCCAGGCCACGCGCAATCACCGCTGCCTTATGGTCGATGCCTGCCGCATCCAGCCCCGTGCCCGCACCCGCCAACCGCATCGGCAATTCACCTAACAAGGCGCAAGCCAGCGCCGCGGCCGAGGTGGTATTGGCAATACCCATTTCACCACCGATGAAAAGCTGCGCGCCCGCGTCGCGCGCCGCAGCGACACTTTCGGCACCCGCGCGCAGCGCCATGTCGAGCTGCGCCATCGTCATGGCCGGCCGCTCGCAGAAATTCTGGGTCTGCGGCGCAATGAACGCGCGACGCACATGGGGCAATTCACCCGGATCGTTCACGGTGCCCAGGTTCACCACTTCGAGCATGGCGCCGAGCGAGCGCGCAAGCACGCTGATGGCGGCACCGCCGTTCGCGAAGTTCCGCACCATCTCGCCGGTCACCACCTGCGGGAAGGCCGACACGCCTTCAGCCGCCACGCCATGGTCGCCGGCGAACACGCTGATCCATACTTGCTGCACTGCCGGACGCACCGTGTGTTGCAGCCCGGCCAGACGAATCGCCAGCGTCTCCAGCGTACCCAGCGAACCAGGCGGCTTGGTCAGTTGGGCCTGATGTTCGCGCGCGAGTTGCTCACTTTTCGTATCAACGCTTTGACAGGGCACGGACAGCCAATCGAGGCTCATGCAAGACTTCCCTTGAGGGCCAGCGGCATGCCGGCCGCAACGAACAGCACACGCTCGCACTGGTTCGCGAGCGCCTGATGCAATCGACCCGCTTCATCGACGAAGCGGCGTGTAAGTTCACCCAGCGGCACCACGCCGAGCCCCACCTCGTTGCTCACCAGCAAGACCTGCCCGGTCAACGAGGGGAAAATATCCAGCAGGGCCGCAACCTCACGCTCGAAACGCGATGCATCGGCATCGCCGAGCAGATTGCTCAGCCACAACGTGAGGCAGTCGACCAGGACGCAACGCCCGGGCCGAACCTGTGCACGCAAGACATCAGCCAGAGCCAGCGGCTCTTCCACACTTGACCAGTGGGCCGGGCGCCGCGCCCGATGATGCGCGATACGCGCCGCCATTTCGGCGTCATGCGCCTGCGCGGTAGCGACATAGACCACAGCATGACCCGACGAGACGGCGAGCCGTTCTGCCAAGGCGCTCTTGCCCGACCTGGCACCACCGAGTATCAGAGTGCGCATGCAGGCTCCGTCGCGCTCAACTTCAGCAAGCGCAGCAGCGCCGACGTATCGAGATGTGTTTCCACGGCATCGGCAAGTCGCTCGATGCTGGCTTCACGCAAGGCGTGCATGTCGATGGAAGATGCGTCGTGCAAACCAGACCATGCCAGCAACGCCACGAGAGCCGGTGGCTCGTCGAACAAGCCGTGCAGATAGCTGCCTAGAATCTGACCGTCTGACGACAAGGCGCCGTCGGGCAACCCTCCGTCGAGCTTGCTCGAAGGCCTTGCCAGCGCCGCGCCATGGCTGACGCCACAATGGATCTCATAGCCGCTCACCCGCGCCCCTCCCAGGACCAGTTCTCCAGCCACGCGACGCAATTTCTTGCGCTCTTCCAGCGTGGTTTCCATGTCCAGCCAGCCGAGTCCAACGCTTGAGCCCGGCGCGCTCTCGATGCCATGGGGATCATGCACGAAGCGGCCCAGCATCTGGAAGCCACCACAGATACCGATCAGCTTGCCGCCATAACGAAGATGCCGCTCGATCGCCTCCTCCCAGCCGTTTGCCCGCAACCAGGCGAGATCCGCGCGAGTGGACTTGGAACCGGGCAGCACGATGAGGTCGCAGGCGGGAGGCACTTCATCGGGGCCAACGAAGCGCATATCGACGTCGGGATGCGCGCGCAAAGCGTCGAGATCCGTGTGGTTGCTTATCCGCGGCAACGCCGGCACGGCCACGCGCAGGCCTGCGCCAGGCTTGTGCGTCCGATCGCGTGGCAAGGCGTCTTCGGCTTCGAGTTGTAGGCCCTGCAAAAAAGGCAGCACGCCCAGTACGGGCTTGCCGGTCTCGCGTTCCAGCCAGTCCAGACCCGATTGCAGCAACGCGGGATCGCCGCGAAAGCGGTTGATGACGAAACCGGCGACGCGTTCACGTTCACTATCTGACAGCAGTGCAAGCGTGCCGACCAAATGCGCGAAGACACCGCCGCGATCGATATCAGCAATCAACAACACCGGGCAATCGACCGCTTCGGCGTAGCCCATATTGGCGATGTCCCGGTCGCGCAGATTGATCTCGGCGGGACTGCCAGCACCTTCCACGATGACCGCGTCGTACTGCGATACCAGCCGTGCGTGCGATGCGAGCACCGCGTCCATCGCGATGCGCTTGTAGTCGTGATAGACACGCGCATCCATGTTGGCGATGGCATGACCGTGCACGATGACCTGGGCGCCCACATCGCTGTTGGGTTTCAGAAGGACCGGATTGAAATCGGTATGCGGCGGCACGCGGGCCGCCTGCGCCTGCACGGCCTGGGCGCGACCGATTTCACCACCATCTACCGTGACCGCCGAATTCAGCGCCATGTTCTGCGGCTTGAACGGCGCCACGGCGACGCCGCGCCGATGCAGCCAACGACACAACGCCGCCACCAGCGTGCTTTTCCCCGCATCGGACGTGCATCCCTGCACCATTAATACACTGGCGCTCATCAGGTCATCCCCATCAAACGGACACTTGCCAAAGCTTGGTCCAGGCGAAGCAAGCCAGCCTCATCGGCAGGCAATCCAAAACGCAGACTACGCGGCTCGTCGAACAGCCGCGTGAGGATGCCGCGCTCGGCCAGTGCGTGATGCCACGACGGGGCCAGCTCATGACGCCACCAATGGAAGAACGCGCAGCCTGCTGTCGGTGTGACCGCGTGCATGAGCAACACCTCGGCAAGCCGCGCGCTGCCATGTCGAAGCCATCCGCGTGCCTGCGCTTGCCAGTCACGATCGGCCAGCGCCAGCTTGAGCACGTGGCGAGTCGGGCCGCTCAAGGTCCACGGACCGAGATAGTCTCGAAGCGCATCCAACAGCGGCCTTGACGTACATACAAAGCCCGCGCGGATACCCGCCAGTCCAAAGAACTTCCCAACCGAACGCAGCACGACCAGCCCGTCACGCGCGGTAAACGGACAAAGGCTGTCGTCCGGCGAGACGTCCATGAAGGCCTCATCGACGATCAGCCAACCTCCGCGGGCCCTGAGGCGCGCGTGGCAGGCCAGCAACGCCTCACGCTGGAACCGCTCACCGCCCGGGTTATTCGGGTGGATCAGCACGATGACGTCTAGCTCGTCGGCACGCTCCAATAGCGACCATGCCGATAGACAGGTCACCTCGTGGCCCGCCCTGCGCCATGCATGTGCGTGCTCGTTGTAACCGGGAGCGATGACGCCTACGCGGGACGGCCCGCGCAAGCTTGGCAGTGCCTGGATGGCGGCCTGCGAACCGGCAACCGGCAGCAGCTGTGGGGCGTGATAGTAGGCCTGCGCCACGTCCACCAAACCGTCGTCATCTTCGGGTAGACGATGCCATGCCTGGGCCGGGATCTCAGGCACCGGCCACGCGAAGGGACTGATGCCGGTGGAGAGATCAAGCCAGTCCGGGAGCGCAATGCCATAGGTGATGGCTGCCTGCTGCAAGCGTCCGCCGTGCTCAAGCATGGCTGGTCACCCGCCATAACAACGCAAACAAGCATGCCACCGCCAGCCACAGCGCCACACCACGTCGCACCAATCGAAGCGCACGTGCAATGGCGCCTGCGTCCGGCGGCAACCCTTCGCCCAGCACCGGTCGAGACTCCCACACACCGGCATAAGGCGCCGCGCCACCCAGCCTCACGTCAATCGCACCCGCACCGGCCGCCATGACCGGGCCGGCATTCGGGCTGTCCCATGACGATGCCTGCGTCTGCCAGCAACGCCATGCCCGCGTCGCGTCACCGAGCAGCGCATAGGTTGTCGCGGTAAGCCGCGCCGGTAGATAGTTGAGCGCATCATCGAGCCGTGCCGCAGCCCAGCCAAAGCGCTCGTATCGCGCCGTGCGGTATCCCCACATGGCGTCGAGCGTATTGGCCAGCCGGTACAACACGGCACCCGGCGCACCGAACAGGACAAACCAGAACAGCGCAGCGAAGACGGCATCGTTACCGTTCTCCAGTACTGACTCGGTGGCCGCCGCTGCAACCTGCGTTTCGTCGAGCACGTGCGTATCGCGACTAACCATGCGGCCCACTGCAGTACGCGCCTCGGGAAGGTTGCCGTCATGCAGTGCACACGCCACCGGCGTGGCGTGCTCGCCAAGGCTGCGCAAGCCTATAGCGAGATAGAGCACCACGGCATCGAATACGAAGCTGAGCCAGCCAGTCATGCTGCCGAGCATCTTGGCCGCGAGCCAGCAGAGCACGACCAACGGCACTACAGCGAGGCTCCAGGCACGCAGGCCAGCCATGTACCGATCGCGATACAGTCGCGCTTCAATGCCACCCGCCAACCGGCCGAACGCCACCAGCGGATGCGCACGCCTTGGCTCGCCCAGCCAGGCGTCGAGCAGGATCGCCGCCAGCATGGCAAGCGCCGTCGTCATGGCAGGAACAATTTCGTGGCGGCCTCCGGGTTGGAGGGAAAGTACGCATGCATGAAGCTCGCCGTAAGGCGTTCACGGCGATAGACGCCTTCGTTACTAGGCCCCTTGTCGGGATTGACCGCCATGGCCAATGGCGCCACATCGATGGCCGCATGCGCGTAGTGGAAGGTGTGTCCGCGCAGCGTGCCCTCCGGCAACGTGACCGATTGCATGCCGAGTCCGCCCAGTCGGGTCTGCATGGTGGCGCGACCTGGCAACAGGCCCGCCATGCTAAAGGTCTCGCCATCGCGATTGGTCAGCTCGTCGAGCGCGTAGAGCATGCCGCCGCATTCAGCGAGCAGAGGCTTGCCGGCATCGACATGCGCATGCAACGCCTGGCGCAACATGTCATGGCCCGACAGCGCCGACAAATGAAGCTCGGGATAGCCACCCGGCAACCACACCGCATCGCAATCAGGCAGGGATTCCCCCGCTATGGGCGAGAAGAACAGCAGCTTTGCGCCCGCTGCACGCAGCACGTCCAGGTTAGCCGGGTAAATGAAACAGAACGCCTGATCGCGCGCGATCGCCAGGCGCAAACCTCGCAATCGCGAACCGACCGGTGACGTCGCCACCGGTAAGAATGCCGCGGGCGGCGGTAGCTCGGACGAGGCATGCGCAGCCCAGGCATCGGCCAGCGCATCGAGTCGGGCATCGATATCAGGCAATTCCCCCGCCGACACCAAGCCGAGATGGCGTTCGGGCAAGGCAAGTGATGCATCGCGCGGCAGGGCACCCAACCAACGCAGATCGGGCGGCAGACTGTCGGCCAATAATTGAGCGTGATACGCACTGCCAACGCGGTTGGCGGTTACGCCATGAACCTGCAGCCCTTCGCGATAGCGCGCCAACCCCGTGGCAATGGCACCAAAGGTTTGTGCCATGGCCGAGCCATCGATCACGGCCAGCACAGGCAAGCCCAGCTTCTGTGCGAGGTCCGCGCTGGACATGCCGCCGTCGAACAGACCCATCACCCCTTCCACCAGGATCAGATCGGCGTCCCCGGCGGCTTCATACAGGCGCGCACGGACATCGTCTTCGCCACCCATCCATAGATCGAGCTGATACACCGGTGCCCCGCTGGCGCGTTCGAGCACCATCGGGTCAAGAAAGTCCGGGCCCGTCTTGAATACGCGCACGCGCCTGCCTGCGCGCGTATGCCAACGCGCCAGCGCCGCGGTCACCGAGGTCTTGCCCTGGCCCGAAGCCGGAGCGGAAACCAGCACGGCAGGGCAATGATGGGTTTTCGGTTGCATCGACATCACCTACAGCTCGATACCCTTTTGAGCCCGGATACCGGCCTCAAATGCATGTTTCACCACGCGCATTTCCGTCACCGTATCCGCCTGCTCGACCAACCTATCCGGTGCACCGCGACCCGTGATCACCACGTGTTGCTGCGGCGGTCGCGCAGCGAGTGCGGCGCCAACCACGCCAACATCGAGATAACCCTTCACCAGAGCGATATTGAGCTCATCCAACAGCACGAAGTCGTAACGGGCATCGGTCAGCATGCCCGCCGCCACCTGCCATGCTGCATCGGCGGCCTCGATGTCGCGGGCCTTGTCCTGGGTCTCCCAGGTATAGCCTTCGCCCATCACGTGATAGTCGATTTCGTCGGGAAAGCGACGGAAGAACGCCTCTTCGCCGGTGGAAAAACTGCCCTTGATGAATTGCACCACGCCACAGTGGAAGCCATGACCGAGCGAGCGAGCCAGCATGCCGAAGCCGGACGAACTCTTGCCCTTGCCGTTACCGGTGTTCACCACCAACACGCCGCGTTCGATGGTGGCGCGGGCGATCTTGCGGTCCACCAGTTCCTTCTTGCGCTGCATGCGCTCGCGATGGCGCTCTTCGGCGGTCAACATTTCACCGCGCGACGGATCGTTCATAAGCCTGCTCCCCGGCTATGCATCTGATGGAACCTACTCGTCATGGACATGGCTCCTATGCCTGCTGCGCTGACGGCGCGGCACGTGTCGACATCAGCCTGGCAACGGCGGCATAGGCCACCAACGCCACCGTGACATAAGCGAGCGTGGTGCGCACGAACAGGGGAGCCCACTGCCACAGACGCGACACGTACTCGGCCAGGTGCGGCTGTGCATAACGACCACCCAGCCAATAAAACGCGCCATTGGAGATGGCAAAGGAAACGGACGCTGCCAGCAGCGCGACGACCCAGGCGCCCAACAGCGAAGCCGTGCTGATGCGCAGGCGTGGCGCGTACCAGCGACCGCCATACCAAAGCACGGCATAGGCCGAGGGCAGGAACGCATACGCCGGCGTGACGCAAAAATCGCTGACACCGGCATACTGGATCGATGCCCAGTCCAGCCCCATGGCAAGCGCCACCAGCGAGGCGAACATCGCGTGGCGGCGTAGCAACAGACCACCGATAAAGAACACGGCCATCGAAGCATCGGGCAGATGCAGCACATCGCCAAAATGCTTGAAGCGGGTGGACAACATGACCAGCACCAGCAACCCCAATAGCAGGGCAGAACGCGGACCTGACGGTAACTTCATGACGTGACTCCCGGATCTTGGTCTAAGGTCTTGCAATGGTCACGCGGGGCTGGGACGACCCGCCCCGCGCTTGCGCTTATGGAGCCGGCTGGTAACGCAGGGTCAGCATGTAATTGCGACCGGGCTGGTTGTAATACCAGGCCGTCTCATAGTTTTTGGCGAACGCATTGTTGAGCGCCAACTGCAGCTTCCAGCTGCGATCCAGTGCATAGGCCACGCGCAGATCGGTCAGGGTGTAGCCGCCGAGCGGATGCTGATTGGCAAGATCGTCGTAACGACGTCCAGCCACGTACCAGCTACCGCCCACGCTGAAGGCACCGAAACCGCGGTCCACATCGACGCGCGCCGTCTGGCGTGCGCGACGCGGCAACAGATTGCCGTACTGGTCGCCAGGCGTTTCATCGCGCGGATCGAGCCAGGTGGCCGTGCCGGTCAACAGCCAACCGGCGAGGTGTCCACTGACCACGCCCTCGGCGCCGCGAATGCGCGCATCTTCCACGTTGCCCGGCAGGCCGGTCGACGCGTCATAGGTGATGAGGTCATCGACCTTGTTGCGAAACGCATTGAGCGACCAGTAGCCCCAGCCGTAGGCGCCACGGAGGCCCAATTCGATGTTCTGCGAGGTTTCCGGCTTGAGGTTGGGATTGCCGTAGTACGGGTAATACAGGTCGTTGAACGTGGGTGCCTTGAACGCCGTACCGTAGCTGGCCGTCAGGCGCAGGCTGTTGCTGAAATCCCAGCCCCACAGGACGCTGCCGGTGTTCTTGCCGCCGAACTGGCTGTTGTCGTCGCGGCGCACGCTGGCCTGCAGCGACTGGCGCCCGAAGGTCTGTTGCCACTGCACGAACACGCCACGATCGATGCGGCTGTCCACGGCGTAGGCGGTGCTGCTGTCCACCTGATCACGCTGCCAGTCGAAACCGCTGCTGAGCAGGCCACCGCCCAGCGCGATATCCGCCTGCAACGAACCAATATCGCGATGGGTGTCGAAACGGTCAACGTAGACGCCTTGCAGATAGTCCTTGCTGAAGTCGCCGCTGGTACCCACGCTCAAGGTGAAGGTGAGGTCCTTGGTGGGACGGTAGTGCAGACGGCCGCCGACCACCTGGGTCACGCTTTCGTCGGAGTCGGAATAGGTGCCGTCGTAATAGTTGTGGCCCTCGCTGCGGAACAGGCGGACATCGGCGTCCCATTGCTGGTCGAAGCGATAACCGCCCTGCAGGGTCACGGCGGTGTTGCGATAGCCGTCCTTGTCGGGCTGATCGGCGAAACACGCGGCACCGACTTCGGCGGCTCCCACGCGACAGGCGTTGATGCCGTCGGTCTGGTCATGCGAGGCCTGTAGCGAATACCAGCCGTTACCGCTCGTCCCGGCCAGACCAGCCGAACCGCTTAGATGACCATAGCTGCCCACGCCCAGGCTGAAGGCAGGTACGAACGAGCCCTCGGGGCGACGAGTAAAGATCTGGATCACGCCACCGATGGCCTCCGAACCGTACAGGCTGGAGAACGGCCCGCGCACGATCTCGATGCGCTCGATCTGCTCGACGGGGATGTCCTGTAACGCAGCCGTTCCAGTGGTGGCCGAGCCGATCTTGATGCCATCGACCAGCACCAGCACATGATCGGACTCGGTGCCACGCAGAAATGCGCTGGTGGCCTTGCCTGGGCCGCCGTTGTTGGCCAGCTGCATGCCGGGCGTGCCGCGCAGCAGGTCCGCCAGGGATGCCGGCTGCAGGCGTTCGATATCGGCACGATCGATCACGGTGATCGCCGAAAGGGTCTGGTCCTGCGTCTGCGCAGTACGGGTCGCGGTGACCACGACGCTACTGAGGTCGGTCGTCGCATCGTCGGCGGACGCCGACGAGATCACGGTCAACAACATCGCCGCCAGGATCGTCTGGCGGACGGGGGACTTCTGAAATGCCACAGCAATGCTCCTCAACCGCGCCTGCCCGCGCGGTTTGCATGAGATAAGGAACAGGCGTGAGGAGACGTGGCGGCCATGCGACGCATGGCATCCATGACATGGCCCACCGCCTGTCTGGTCGTACCTCGAGGCCGGTCTCCGGGCTCGCGAGCGAAGGCATCGGATGCCTTCCGGACCAGCGCCTTCCCATGCCAAAGCACAGTGGCTATTGCTGACCGTTTACTCGCCTACCGTTGCGGGGGCAGCTCCGGAATGGGCGCTCACGCGCCGCACCGGATTCCCGTTTCAACCACTCGCTTTGCAGCTGGTGGTCACCTCAGGCGGGGCGATCTTAGCAGACGGGAGATTCGATCGCCTGCCGGCGCGCTTTGCTCCTTCTCCCTTCCGGGAAGAAGGCTGGGATGGGGGGCGGGTGCTTGCGGTCACGCGTTGACCGAGCGATATCGCCAGGTTGCCGCTTACGCAGCGGGCGTTCCGAACCGCTGCCGCGGTCCGGGTCACTTTTCTTTTGCTGGCCCAAAAGAAAAGTAACCCAAAGAAAATGGCCTAAAGAGCCAGAGCTCATAGCATGGCGCGGGATACGAGCCTGACGGGCGTGGCCAGCCGAATGAGTGGCGGCCCACGGCCGACACACCGCGGCTACACCGCAACGCGCCGATGCGAAGAGGGCTTAAGGCGTCGGTGGTGGGGTGGTTACCTGGCACTTGGATGCGACAAACATCACGACCTTTGGCCGAGCCTGCTTTAAGTCCTCATCGCGGTGGCGCGTTGCGGTGTAGCCGCTGTGTGTAGCCGTGGGCAGTCAGTTCCCTAATCGCGGGAACCTTCCAGCGCTTCTATCCCACGCAATGCTGCCAGCTCTAGAGGCCGTTTTCTTTGGGTTACTTTTCTTTTGGGCCAGCAAAAGAAAAGTGACTCGAGCGCCGGCAGGCGATCGAAACGCCCGCTGCGTAAGCGGCAACCTGGCGGCCACGCTCAGTCGTCGCGTGACAGCATGCTCCCGCCCCTCGCCCCAACCTTCTCCCCAAAGGGGAGAAGGAGAAAGAGCGGGTGACTCGACGTTCAAGCCGAAACCACCTCAGGTTTCGAGGTTACTGTTTGCGGAACGTCAGATGCCCCTGCTCTGCATCCACCACGATCGTGGTGCCGCCAGGGAATCGGCCTTCCAGGATCTCCCTGGCCAGCGGATTCTCCAGCTGCTGCTGGATCGCCCGCTTGAGCGGACGCGCACCGTACACCGGATCGAAGCCCACATTACCGAGCAGATCCAGCGCCTTTTCGCCGATCTCCATCTTGAGCTCGCGTTCGGCCAGGCGCTTCTCCAGATAGGCGAGCTGGATCTTCGCGATGGCGCGGATCTGCTTCTTCTCCAGCGGACGGAACACCACCAGCTCGTCCAGGCGATTGATGAACTCGGGACGGAAGTGCGCCTGCACCACGCCCAGCACGCTCGCCTTCATCTGCAGATAGTCCGCCTCGCTGTCGCCCGCGTGCTCCTGGATCATCTGCGAGCCGAGGTTGGACGTCATCACAATGACGGTGTTGCGGAAATCCACCGTGCGACCCTGGCCGTCGGTGAGGCGACCATCGTCGAGCACTTGCAGCAGGATGTTGAACACATCCGGGTGCGCCTTCTCCACCTCGTCCAGCAGGATCACGCTGTACGGGCGGCGACGCACGGCCTCGGTGAGATAGCCGCCTTCCTCGTAGCCGACATAGCCAGGAGGCGCACCAATCAGGCGACTCACGGAGTGTTTCTCCATGAATTCGCTCATGTCGATGCGCACCATGGCGTCCTGCGTATCGAACATGAACTCGGCCAGCGCCTTGCACAACTCGGTCTTGCCGACGCCGGTGGGGCCGAGGAACAGGAACGAGCCATACGGGCGGTTGGGATCGGACAGGCCAGCTCGTGCACGACGAATTGCATCGGATACCGCGCGGACCGCCTCGTCCTGACCGACCACCCGCTTGTGCAGCGCGGACTCCATTTGCAGGAGCTTTTCGCGCTCGCCTTCCAGCATCTTGTTGACCGGGATGCCGGTCCAGCGCGACACCACTTCGGCGATCTCTTCCTCGGTGACGCGATCCTTCACCAGCTTGAACTCTTGCGTTTCAGCGGCCTGCGCGGCGACAAGCTGCTTCTCCAGCGCTGGCAACGTGCCGTACTGGATCTCGCTCATCTTGGCGTAGTCCTGGCGGCGCTGCGCGGCTTCCAGCTCGATGCGGGCGGCTTCGATCTGCTCCTTCACCTTGGTCGCGCCCTGCAGCGCGGCCTTTTCGGATTTCCAGATTTCGTTGAGGTCGGAGAACTCGCGCTCGAGCTTCTGGATGTCTGCATCGAGGTCGGCCAGGCGCTTCTTGGACGCCTCGTCGGTTTCCTTCTTCAGCATCTCGCGCTGGATCTTCAGCTGGATCAGGCGGCGCTCCAGGCGGTCGAGCTCTTCCGGCTTGGAATCGATCTCCATGCGGATGCGCGAAGCGGCCTCGTCCATCAGGTCGATGGCCTTGTCCGGCAGCTGGCGATCAGGGATATAGCGATTGGACAGCGTGGCCGCGGCAACGATGGCCGGGTCGGTGATCTCCACGCCGTGATGCACCGCGTAGCGCTCCTTGAGACCGCGCAGGATGGCAATCGTGTCCTCGACGTTGGGCTCGCCCACATAGATTTTTTGGAAGCGGCGCTCCAGCGCGGCATCCTTCTCGATGTACTTGCGGTATTCATCGAGCGTGGTCGCGCCGATGCAATGCAATTCGCCGCGCGCGAGCGCGGGCTTGAGCATGTTGCCGGCATCCATGGCGCCATCGGCCTTGCCGGCGCCAACCATGGTGTGCAGCTCGTCAATGAACAGGATGATCTGACCTTCGTTCTTGGCCAAATCATTCAGCACAGCCTTCAGGCGCTCTTCGAATTCGCCACGGAACTTGGCACCGGCGATCAGCGCGCCCATGTCCAGCGCGAGCACGCGGCGATCACGCAAGCCTTCCGGCACTTCGCCCTTGACGATGCGCTGGGCCAGGCCTTCGACGATGGCGGTCTTGCCCACGCCGGGTTCGCCGATCAGCACCGGGTTGTTCTTGGTGCGACGCTGCAATACCTGGATGGTGCGGCGAATTTCCTCATCGCGACCAATCACCGGATCGAGCTTGCCGCTTTCGGCGCGCGCGGTGAGGTCGATGCAGTATTTCTCCAGCGCCTGGCGCTGTTCTTCCGCATTCTCGCTTTGCACTTTTTCGCCACCGCGCAACTTTTCGATGGCCGCTTCGATATTCACCTTGTTGGCGCCAGCCGCCTTGAGGGCGGCACCCAGTTCACCCTTGTCTTCCAACGCCGCCAATACGAACAATTCGCTGGCGATGAACTGATCGCCGCGCTGTTGCGCAAGCTTGTCGGTGAGATTGAGCAAGCGCGTCAGCTCGTTGCCGACATGCACGTTGCCCTCCTGCCCGCTGACTCTTGGCAGTCGGTCGATCTGCTCGTTGATGCGCTGGCGCAAGGCAGGCACGTTGACTTGTGCCTGCGTGAGTAACGGCGCCGTCGAGCCGCCTTGCTGGTCGAGCAAGGCAGCCATCACGTGCACCGGTTCAAGCATGTTGTTGTCGCGCCCGACGGCCATCGATTGCGCATCGGCCAGCGCCTGCTGGAAGCGCGACGTGAGTTTGTCCATCCGCATGGGCATGCCCCTCATCAAGGTGATCTGGCGGCCTCGCCGCCACTGCCCGAAGAGATGCGGACGACACCGCGCGATTCAAGCACTACCGTCATCACGCGCATATCACGTGTTCGGTTTTTGCAGGACCCATCCATAGCTAGTCTTCACATTTGTCTTGCTAGGCTCGTGGCCGTGATATCGCCCTCTCCCTCCCCGGCCATGTCCGCTCAATTACCACTACCAGCGCCACCCCTGCCGGGCGCCGGTGAACACTGGGCTCTGTTTCTCGACGTGGACGGCACCCTGCTGGATGTTGCCCATCGGCCTGACCAGGTTTTAGTCGACACGCGTCTGCGCGACCTCCTCGACGACCTGTTCGGCACACTGGATGGCGCCCTTGCCCTCGTCAGCGGGCGCAGCCTGGATGACCTAGACGATCTGTTTGGCCATCCACCTTGGGCGATGGCCGGCTTGCACGGACTGGAGCTGCGTGGCGCCGATGGCAGCTATCGCGGCGTCCACATTGGCGCGGCGCGACGCTCGTTGGTGCGGGAGTTCGCCACCACGGTCGCCGCGGGCCTTCCCGGTGTACTGGTGGAAGACAAGGGCATGGCAGTGGCCCTGCACTGTCGCTCCGCACCTGAGCAGTTCCAGGCACTGCGCGCAAGTGTGGAGGCGTTGTTGCCCAGCCTTGCCGGCTACGACATGCAGCTGGGCAGCATGCTGATCGAACTCAAACCCCAGGGCATGGACAAGGGCACGGCAATCGCCCATCTGCTGGCCCATTGGCCCTTCCATGGACGGCTACCTGTCTACGTCGGCGACGATCTCACCGACGAACATGGTTTTGCCACCGTCAATCTGGAAAGCGGCTTGAGCGTGCGTGTCGGCGGGCGCGGGCCCAGCGTTGCCCACTATGCGCTGCCGGAGCCCGCTTCCACACGAGCCTGGCTGGTCCGCGTGCTGCTCGCACTGAAGCACGGCGCCTTGTCTCGCGCCGACTACTCCAGAGGACATGCCTAACATCGTTGGTCACGCGCGGATGACGAGCCTGCAGCAACGCGCCCCTACCCTTCCATCCAGATCAAGCTGGCAAAGCGCCCGCTATTCGCCCCATCCCTGCGATAGGAATAAAAGCGCTCATCGATCCGGGTATCGAAGCCAGCGCCGTACACCTGCGCGACACCGGCCGTCAGCAGTCGGCGACGCGCCAATCCGGCGAGATCACACAACCAATGACCGGGGCGAGTCGGCATGAAGCAGCCTTCCGCGGCGGGATCGGCAATGAGAAACGCATCGCGCACTTCTTCGCCTATTTCATAGCTGGGTGCACCGATACACGGCCCCAACCAGGCCATGATCTTGACGGGCGGCGCCGGTAACGAAGCCAGGGCAGCCTCCAGCACACCGGCCACCATGCCGCGCCAGCCGGCATGGGCCGCCGCGACGGCATCGCCATCGAGCGTGCAAAACAGGACGGGCAGGCAGTCAGCCGTGAGTATCGCCAGCGGTTCGCCGATACGACAGGTCACGGCCGCATCGGCACGTGGCTCGTCCTCGTCGTACATGCGATCGATGTCGGCCACGTCGACGCCATGCACCTGTTGCAGCCAGTGCGGCGCCCGCTCGAGCCCCAGAGCTACCTGCACGGCGACGCGATTGGCTGCCACCGCCTCCGGCGCATCTCCCGAACGCGCGCCGAGATTGAGGCGATCGTAAGGTTCGTCGGAAAGCCCCGGCCCTTGCCGGGTGCTGACGGCCGCGCGCACCCGCGGCGGCGCCGGCCAGTCGGGGATGATCCAATCGTTACCGAACGTCACGCGATCACTGCCAATCGTCCGGCGGTGCTTGTGCCGTATCGGCGCGCAGGGCATCGATCAGCGCCTGCTGATCGGCGGGCCGCTCGGCGCTGAACGACAAGGGCTCACGGCTTATCGGATGCTCGAAGGCGAGCCGCTCCGCGTGCAGTGCCTGCCGCCGGAACCCGCGTAAGGCCGCCACCAGCTCCGGCGTGGCGCCCTTGGGCAGCTTCAGCCCACCGCCATAAAGCGGATCGCCGATCAGCGGATGGCCGATATGCGCCAAATGCACGCGGATCTGGTGCGTACGGCCGGTTTCCAGACTGCACTGGATCAGGCTGTGGGCGCGGAAGCGCTCACGCAGACGGTAATGGGTGACGGCATGCTTGCCATCCTCTTCGTCGCGTACTGCCTGGCGCAACCGATCACCCATGTGACGACCGATGGGCGCATCCACGGTGCCCCCAGCCACCAAGGTACCCAGCACCACGGCTTCGTACTGCCGTTCCACGTCGTGGCGCGACAGCATGTCGACCAGCGCCGTATGCGCCGCCAGCGTCTTGGCCACCACCATCAGGCCCGACGTGTCTTTGTCCAGCCGGTGCACGATGCCGCCGCGCGGCAGCTGGGCCAGCACCGGATCGTGATGCAGCAAGGCGTTCAGCAAGGTGCCCGCACTGTTGCCGGCTCCCGGATGGACCACCAGCCCGGCCGGCTTGTTCAGCACCAGCACATGGGCATCTTCGTGGACGATGTCCAGCGCGATGTCCTCGGGCGCCATCTCCACCTCGTCCTCCAGCTCAACTTCCAGCCGCACCTGCTCCCCGCCCCGCAGAAGCTGGCGGGGGGGCGCCAGGGCGCCATCCAGGGTCACCGCCCCGGCCTTGATCCAGGCCGTGAGACGCGAACGCGAGTAGTCCGGGAACATCTCGGCCAAAGCCTGGTCGAACCTCCGACCCGCGGCAGACAGGGGTACCGTGGCCTCATGACGTATGGTCGTCATGGCCGCCTGCCCGGGCAACCGATGGTTTCGGCTATCATCCCTTTTCGATCAAACATCTGAACCCTTTCTCATGCGCGTAACCAAGCTGCCGGCTTTCAAAGTTTTTGTCGTGCTCGCCATCGCCGTATCGATGAGCGCCTGCTCGATGTTCGGCCACAAGAAGGACACCAACGATACGCTGCCGGTGGACAAGCTTTACGCCAAGGCCCACGACTCGATGGAGCATGCCGACTATGCGGCAGCCGCCAAAGCGTATCAGCGCCTGATCGCGCGCTTCCCGTCCGGCAACTACAACGAGCAGGCCCAGCTTGACCTGGCCTACTCACAGTACAAGGACAACCAGCCGGACGACGCCTATTCCACGGTCAACCGCTTCATCAAGACGTATCCGACCCATCCACATGTGGATTATGCCTATTACTTGCGCGGCCTGATCAATTTTGATCGTACGGGCGGTGCCATGGAGCGCCTCCTGCAGCGCAACGAGGCCCAGACGCGTCGTGACCAGGGCTTCAACCTGAAGGCATTCGACGACTTCTCCGAGCTGTCGCGCCGCTTCCCGGACAGTGCCTACACCGCCGATGCGCGCCAGCGCATGATCTACCTGCGCAATGTGCTGGCCCAGTTCGAGATCAACGTGGCCGAGTTCTACCTGCGCAACAAGGTCTACGTTGGCGCCGCCAACCGTGCCCAATACGTGATCGAGCATTACCAGCAGGCGCCGCAAACCGGCGATGCGCTGGCCATCCTCACGCGCAGCTACCTCGGCATGGACCAGAAGGGTCTCGCCGACCAGACCCACCAGGTGCTGGCACTGAACTACCCGAATCACCCGTACCTGACGGATCCGAACTGGCCGCATTCGCCGTCGCTGATCCGCAAGATGATTCCGTTCTCGGGTCACCATTGATGCCAGACAGCCCGTCGCGATGCGGCCGCTGAGGTAAGAACCAAAAAGCCGGTGGGCGCGAGCGCACCGGCTTTTCTTTTGGCATTCGCCTGGCCATTGACCTTCCAAGGCGACCCAGGCCGCCCTACGCCCTGCTCTTTCCGCTTACTTCCAGCCGGAAGTGATCGGATAACGCCGCTCGCGGCCAAACGCACGCGTCGTCACACGCGGGCCTGGTGCGGACTGGCGACGCTTGAACTCATTGAGCAGCACCAGACGCACCACGCGGCGCACGGTGTCCGCATGGAAGCCCTGCGCCACGATCTCGGCTTGTGATTGCTCGCTCTCGATGAAACGGGCGAGGATGGCATCCAGTTCATCGTAAGGCGGCAGCGAATCCTGGTCGGTCTGGTTATCGCGCAACTCCGCCGACGGCGGGCGCTCGATCACCGCCGCAGGAATCGCCTCGGGCTCTCCCAGCTGC
Organism: Dyella humicola; assembly: GCF_026283945.1. NCBI lineage: Bacteria > Pseudomonadati > Pseudomonadota > Gammaproteobacteria > Lysobacterales > Rhodanobacteraceae > Dyella > Dyella humicola. The sequence continues at coordinate 926,721 of NZ_JAPDPC010000001.1, read as the reverse complement.
GTCGCATGCGCGTTGCGCCAGCGCGAAAGCCGGTATACCACCGTCTTGTAGACGTCTTTCAGCGGTGCATAGGCGCCGCACATGTCGCCGTAGAGCGTGGCGTAACCGACCGCCATTTCGCTCTTGTTGCCCGTGGCCAGCAGCAGGCGGCCATGCTTGTTGGACAGCGCCATCAGCATCACGCCGCGCGTACGCGACTGCAGATTTTCCTCGGCCGTGTCCGCGGCCTTGCCAGCAAACGCAGGCGTAAGCGCGGCCAGGAACGCATCGACCGTCTGCTCGATGTCGATGACGTGATAGTCCACGCCCAGTTGTACGGCCTGGGCACGCGCACCCTCCAGCGACAGCTGCGAGGTATAGCGCGTGGGCATCATCACGGCGGTCACGCGGTCTGCACCCAACGCATCCACCGCCAGCGCCAGCGTCAGCGCGGAATCGATGCCGCCGGACAGGCCCAGCAACACGCCGGAAAACCCGTTCTTGTCGATGTAGTCGCGAATGCCGCGCACCAGGGCGGCGTAAAGCGTCGCCTCCAGCGAACTATCCGACGCACTTGGCCACTCTTCGGCACGCAAGGTGCGTGTTTCGCTGTCGAATTCAGCCCACAGCAGGGCATCGACGAAATTCGGCGCACGCGCGGCGATGCTGCCGTCGCTGTTCACCAGCAAGGAACCGCCGTCATACACCACCTCGTCCTGGCCACCGATCAGGTTGAGATAGACGATCGCGCAACCGGTTTCCTTCGCACGCGCTTCCAGCACCGCTTCGCGACCTGACTGCTTGGCGTCATCCCAGGGCGAGGCGTTGATCACCACGATCAGTTCGGCCCCCGCAGCAGCCGCCTTGGCGGCGGGCTCGGGCTGCCAGATGTCTTCACAGATCAGCATGCCTACGCGCACGCCGTCGATCATCGCCACGGCGCTGTCATGACCGGGGCGGAAATAGCGCTTGTCGTCGAACACGCCGTAGTTGGGCAGCGCCTGCTTGTGCAGGGTGAGTTCGATGCGTCCGCCTCGCAGCAGACTCGCCGCGTTATAGACCTCACCTTCGCTGTGCGGATGACCGACCAGGGCGGCGACACCGTTGGTGGCCGCGGCGAGCGCATTGAGCTCGCACTGGCAGGCGGCGAGGAAGCTCGGCCGCAGCAGCAGATCCTCCGGCGGATAGCCGCTGAGGGTGAGCTCGGGAAACACTGCCAACGCCGCACCGCCTTCGCGTGCCTGCGCCAACAGATCGCCTACCTTGGCGGCATTGGCCGCCACCGCACCGACCGGGAAATCGTACTGGGCCAGCGCCAGACGCAGCATTGCCATGGACCTGCTCCACAAAAGACGAAGGCCGCAACGAGTCGCGGCCTTCGCATTTTAAAGCAGTCAGTGCTGACTTACTTCTTCATCAGGCCTGCGAGGGCCTTGCCGAGGTCAGCCGGCGACTTCACCGTGGTGACGCCCGCCTTCTCCAGCGCCGCGAACTTGGCCGCGGCCGTGCCCTTGCCACCGGAGATGATCGCACCGGCGTGGCCCATGCGCTTGCCCGGAGGAGCCGAAGCACCTGCGATGAACGACACCACCGGCTTGGTCACGTACTCGCCGATGAACTCGGCGGCATCTTCCTCAGCGCTGCCGCCGATTTCGCCGACCATGATGATGCCTTCGGTCTGCGGATCGTCCTGGAACAGCTTCAGGCAGTCGATGAAGCTCAAGCCGTTGATCGGGTCGCCACCGATGCCGATCACGGTCGACTGGCCGAGGCCTTCGTTGGTGGTCTGGAACACCGACTCGTACGTCAGCGTGCCGGAGCGCGACACGATGCCGACCTTGCCCGGCATGTGGATGTGACCCGGCATGATGCCGATCTTGCACTCGCCCGGGGTGATGATGCCGGGGCAGTTCGGCCCGATCAGCACGGTTTCCGGGTGCTGGGCCAGCACGTTCTTCACGCGCAGCATGTCCAGCACCGGAATACCCTCGGTGATCGCCACGATGACGCGGATGCCGGCGTCGATCGCTTCGAGGATCGAGTCAGCGGCGAACGGAGGCGGCACGAAGATGACCGACGCATCGGCGCCCGTCTCGTCCACAGCTTCGGACACGCTGTTGAAGACCGGCAGACCGATGTGCTCGCTGCCGCCCTTGCCAGGGGTGATGCCACCGACGACCTTGGTGCCGTAATCCAGCGCCTGCTGGGCGTGGAAGGTGCCCTGCTGGCCGGTAAAGCCCTGCACGAGGACCTTGGTGTTCTTGTTAACGAGAACGCTCATGGTTCAGTTGCTCCTCAGGCCTTGGCCGCAGCCACGGCTTTCTGCGCCGCGTCGTTGAGATCGTCAGCCGGCGTGATCGCCAGGCCAGAATTGGCCAGCAGTTCGCGGCCCAGCTCCACGTTGGTGCCCTGCAGGCGCACCACCACCGGAATCTTCAGGCCTACTTCCTTCACCGCGGCAATGATGCCCTCGGCGATCAGGTCGCAGCGAACGATGCCGCCGAAGATGTTGACCAGGATGGCCTTCACCTTGTCGGAGGAGAGGATCAGCTTGAACGCCTCGGTCACGCGCTCCTTGGTGGCGCCGCCGCCGACGTCAAGGAAGTTGGCCGGCTCGCCGCCTGCCAGCTGGATCACGTCCATGGTCGCCATGGCCAGGCCCGCGCCGTTGACCATGCAGCCGATGGTGCCGTCCATGGTCACGTAGTTGAGGTTATAGGTGATCGCGGCAGCCTCGGTGGCGTCTTCCTGGGTCAGGTCGCGCATGGCGGCCAGATCGGCGTGACGGAACTCGGCGTTGTCGTCGGAGTTGACCTTGCCGTCGAGCGCGGCGAGGTTGCCGTCCTCGAGGATGGCGAGCGGGTTCAGCTCGACCAGCGACAGGTCCTTCTCGTTGAACAGCTTGTACAGGCCCAGCATGATCTTGGTCAGCTGGCCGACCTGCTTCGCATTGAGGTCCATGGCGAAGCCGAGCTGGCGGCACTGGTACGGCTGCAGCCCTTCGACGAAGTCCACCACGATGGTGTGGATGTCTTCCGGCGTGTCCTTGGCGACCTGCTCGATATCCACGCCGCCGTGCTTGGAGGCGATGAACGAAATCGACTTGGAATCGCGATCCGTCAGGATCGACAGATACAGTTCCTTGGCGATGTTGGTCGCGTCGGTGACCAGCACCAGGTTCACCGGCAGCGCACGGCCGGCGGACTGGTAGGTCTCCATGTGGGTGCCGAGCATGCCCTTGGCGGCGGCATGGACATCATCGAGGCTGCGGCAGAACTTCACGCCGCCGGCCTTGCCGCGGCCACCTGCGTGGATCTGTGCCTTGACCATCCACTGCGAACCACCAAGGTGCTTGGCGGCGTCGACAGCGGCATCGGGAGAGTTGGCTACTTTGCCCGGCGGGACGGCGATACCGTACTGCGCGAACAATTCTTTGGCCTGGTACTCGTGGAAATTCATTCGATACCTCGAGCGAACGGGGGAAACGTGGAGGCCGCGGCAGACTGTGGGGCCTGGGCGGTCGAGGGGACGGACGGCGGTACAAGCGCTGCCGGGTATGCATGCAGTGCGCCGACGCCTTGCCTGTCGACATGACGAAAACCGCGCAATACGGCCAGGTATTTTCGCGGAAGCGGGCCCCGATGGAAAGGGGCGGATCGCCAGCCGCCGACTCCAGGAGTCCCCAGTGCCCTACCCCTATACGGGGTTAGCGGCCCGTTTATACTCATCCAGACCGTCCGGTCGGCCCATCCGAGAGTACCCCGCCAGGTGTCCAGCACCGTTCAGCCCGTGTACCCCAGCGCCCGCCCGGCTCCCGAAGCGGCGCGGCACGAACTTCTGTTCCTGAACTGCTTCCGCCTGGCCCAGGCCCTGGTTTATGTGGGCCTGGCCCTCAGCCCTACCAGCCTGGGCTGGCCCAAGCTGGCCGACGTCGGCCTGGCCCGTGGCGTGGCAGTGCTGTTCCTGCTGTTCGCGCTGGGCATGCTGTCGCTCACCCGGCGCTCCACGCGACGTATCCGGCTCTCGGTCTCGGGGGCACTGGTGGTGGACATCATCGCCGCGGTACTGGCCATCACCACCATGCACGATGCGCGCATCGGCATCGCCATGATGCTCGCGGTCAACCTGGCGGCTGGCGCGCTGATCCTGCCCTTGCGCCTGTCCTGCTTCTTTGCCGCCCTGGCCACGCTGGGCGTGATCGGTCACTCCTTCATCGAGAGCCGGCACAATAATCTCAGCATGGACAGCGAGCTGCTCGAATCGAGCCTGTTCGGCCTGGCCTACTTCGCCATCACCATGCTCTGCTTCGTGCTGAGCCGGCAAATGCGCGCCACCGAGGCGCTGGCCGAGCAGCGCGGCGTCGACCTGGCCAACCTGGCCCAGGTTAACGAGCTGATCATCCGCCGCATGAAGACCGGCGTGCTGCTGGTAGACGACGCCAACCGCATCCACCAGATCAACGAGTCGGCCTGGATGCTGCTGGGCAACCCCACCGCCGATCAACGCGACCTGGGCCGCGTGGCGCCCGAGTTGTCGCGTCGCCTGTATCACTGGATGACCTCCGGCAAGCTGGACGAGTCCGCCACCCAGTTGGCCGACGGAGTGCCCGAGGTGGTGCCCCGTTTCAGCCGACTGGCGCCCAACGACGATTCCCATGTGCTGATCTTCCTGGATGACACCTCGCTGGTATCGCGACGGGCGGAGGAACTTACGCTCAGCTCGCTGGGGCGCCTGTCCGCCTCCATCGCCCATGAAATCCGCAACCCGCTGGCGGCCATCCGCTACTCCGCCCAGCTGCTGGCCGAGTCGGAAGGCTTGGACAATACCGACCAGCGCATGGTCGAGATCATCAACAACCATTGCGTCCGCCTCAACGAGATCATCGAGAACATCCTGCAGCTGTCGCGCCGCGAGCGCTCGCGCCCGGAAACCCTCGACCTGGGCCATTGGGCCAATGGCTTCGTCGACGAATACCGGCAAGGCAACGACCTGGGCGTGGATTCGCTTCGGGTCATCCAGGCCAGCACCCCGGTAGCCGCCGTGGCCGACCCGCAGCAGCTGCAGCAGGTGGTGTGGAACCTGGTGCAGAACGCCCTGCGTTATGGCCGCCTGCCCGGCGAGCCGGCGCGGGTCATGGTGGTGGCACGCCACGGCGAGCACGGCGTGCCGATCCTGGAAGTGATCGACCGCGGCCCAGGCATCGCGCCCAAGGTGGCGGCGCAGATCTTCGAGCCGTTCTACACCACGCATGAATACGGCACCGGCCTGGGCCTGTACCTGGCGCGCCAGATGAGCGAGGCGAACCAGGCCTCGCTGGAATATGTACGCGTGGCCGGCGGCGGCAGCTGTTTCCGACTCGTGCTGACCCCGCCCGCGCGTGGCCCGACCGAGCACGGCGAGACGGCACGTGCCACACAACTTTGACCCTTGCGCGCGTCGCCTAGTAACCTCTCCGCGCTACCTACTTTCTGAGAAATCATGAGCGCACAGACCGTCCTGGTCGTTGACGACGAACGCGACATCCGCGAACTGCTGACCATCACCCTGGGCCGCATGGACCTGCAGGTCGATGCGGTAGGTACCGTGGGCGAAGCCCGACGCGCTCTCGGGGAGCGCAGTTATGACCTTTGCTTCACCGACATGCGCTTGCCGGACGGCACAGGCCACGAGGTGATCGAGCTGATTTCAGCCGAACATCCGGATACACCGGTGGCCATGATCACGGCCTATGGCAACGTCGACGCGGCCGTGAGCGCGCTCAAGGCAGGCGCTTTCGATTTCGTCTCCAAGCCGGTCGACATCCAGATGTTGCGCCGCCTGGTGCGCACGGCGCTGACGCTGGCCGAGGAAAAGCGCAGCGGCCATGCCGCCTCCGCGCGACAGGATTCCAACGAGCGCCTGATCGGCGACTCGTCGGCCATGCAACAGGTGCGTTCCACCATCGGCAAACTGGCGCGCAACCAGGCGCCGGTCTACATCGCCGGCGAATCTGGCGTGGGCAAGGAGCTGGTCGCCCGCCTGATCCACGAACAAGGCCCGCGTGCCAGTGGTCCGTTCGTACCCGTGAACTGCGGCGCCATTCCTTCGGAGTTGATGGAGAGCGAGTTCTTCGGTCATCGCAAGGGCAGCTTTACCGGTGCCGCTGGCGACAAGGAAGGCCTGTTCCAGGCCGCCAACGGCGGCACCCTGTTCCTCGACGAGGTGGCCGAGCTGCCGCTGCACATGCAGGTGAAACTGCTGCGCGCGATCCAGGAAAAAGCCGTGCGTCCGATCGGTGCGCGCGAAGAAGTGCCGGTGGATGTACGCATCCTCTCCGCCACCCACAAGAACCTCGCCACCCTGGTCGAACAGGGCCAGTTCCGCCAGGACTTGTTCTATCGCATCAACGTGATCGAACTGCGCGTGCCGCCGCTGCGCGAGCGGCGCGGCGATGTGACCCTGCTGTCCAACTTCGTGCTACGCCAGCTGGCCGCCAAGAGTGGTGACAGCCCGGGGCAGCTGTTACCCGCCGCGCTGCAGGCGCTGGAAAGCTACGACTTCCCCGGCAACGTGCGCGAGCTGGAGAATATTCTCGAACGTGCCATGGCCATGTGCGACGGCGACCAGATCGACGTCAGCGACCTGATGCTGCCGCAGCGCACGGCACGCCCCACCGCCGAGGCGATCCCAGCCATGGCCGGCACCGCGCCGATGGCGCCACCGTCCGCGCCTGCCGCGTCGGCAACCGCCGATGGCGGCCTGGATGACTACATCAGCAATCTCGAGCGCACGGCCATCATCAAGGCGCTGGAGGAGTCGCGTTACAACAAAACGGCGGCCGCCAAGAAGCTGGGTATTACGTTCCGCGCATTGCGCTACAAGTTAAAGAAGCTTGGCATCGATTGATGACGAAAAGGCCGAACTCTGTTCGGCCTTTTTGTTATGGCCCCGCATCGTGGCTGTTTGGCGTTACGGTGAACGCGACTGCCCCTTCTTCTCCCCTTTGGACGTCCCGAAGGTAGTCTCTGTGGGACGCACGCGTGCGCTCCGCCGCGTCGAGCAACTCGCTTCTGCTCCTTCTCCCCTGTGGGGAGAGGGTTGGGACGGAGGGCGGGTGCATGCTGTCACGCGACGACTGAGCGTGGCCGCAAGGTTGCCGCTTACGCAGCGGGCGTTTCGATCGCCTGCCGGCGCTCGAGTCACTTTTCTTTTGCTGGCCCAAAAGAAAAGTAACCCAAAGAAAATGGCCTCTAGAGCTGGTAGCACTCCGGGGGATAGAAGCGTTGGAAGGTTTACGCGAGCAGACAGTTGGCTGCCCAAGGCGAGACACAGCGGCTACACCGCAACGCGCCACCGCGGTGAGGGCTTAAAGCAGGTCCGGCCGACGGTCGAAACGGTTGCCGTAGCCGCGTGCCCTGATCGCTGCCACAACCTCCGCGCCTTAAGCCCTCTGCGCCTCGGCGCGTTGCGGTGTAGCCGCGGTGTAGCGGCCTTGGGCCGCCACTAATTCGGCTGGTCACGCCCGTCAAGCTCGTATCTCGCGCAATGCTATGAGCTCTTTAGGCCATTTTCTTTGGGTTACTTTTCTTTTGGGCCAGCAAAAGAAAAGTGACTCGGCTGCCGGCAGGCAGTCGAAACGCCCGCTGCGTAGGCGGCACGCTGGCGATAACGCTCAGTTGTCGCGCTACCGCGAGCACCCGCCCCTCATCCCAACCTTCTCCCCTCCGGGGAGAAGGAGCAAAGCACGCCGACAAGGGGGCGGCAGGTCGCCGGCCCACCGGGGCTTCCTTCAGTCGCAGGAGAGCCAGATCGCGGGCGCGCTGGAAGAAAAGCGAAAGACGCTGGATGACTCGCTACGCTCGCCCCTTCGAGGCCGCCCCACCAGCGTTCTACGCGCTTCGCGCACACCCTGTTTGTGCCGCGGCCACAGCCAACATGCCTACAGCGGCCCCTCCGGCAGCTGCCCCGCCGCACTCGCCTCCAGCGCCTCGCGTACGGTCCGCAGGAGCTTCTGAGTCGAGAGCGGCTTGTCGACCATGTAAAGGTGTTCCATCACGGGCAGTTCATCCATATCGGGCGGCGCATCCGGGCGAGCCAGCATCAGCACCGCGCGGCGATAACCATGGTCGATCAGGGCGGCGAGCGTTCTCACGCCAGTGAACAGATTCATGTCCGCGTCCATCACCACCAGGTCGGGCACGCCTTGCGCCTCGATCCATTGCAACGCGGCCGTACCGCTTTGGCTGGCGTGCGCCTGATAGCCCCACGAGTCGAGCGTGTCGACCAGCAGTGACAGCTGGCCGGCCTCCTCGGCTACCACGAGGACGCGTTCCGCCTCGCCTTGCAGATTGAAATGCTCTTCCTGATCGAAGGCTTCGGCGGACCGCTCCAGCAGTGGGATATAGATATGGAAACGGGTGCCCTGCCCTGGCGTGCTGTCCACCCGCATGACACCACCGTGCGCCGTGACGATGCGCTTGCATGACACCAGGCCCAGGCCCGTGCCCGTGTCCTTGGTGGTGAAGAACGGCTCGAACAGGTGCTGCAGGACGGCTTCGTCCATGCCAACACCCGAATCGGAAACGATCAGGCACAGATAGTTGCCCGCGTGCGCTTCTTCGTCGTTGGCGAAAAACGTTTCCAGCAGCGCCGCCTGCGTCGTTTCGATGCGCAGGCTGCCTCCCTCAGGCATGGCCTGGATGGCATTCAGGCTCAGATTCAACAGGCATTGCTGCAGTTCGGTGTGATTGCCGTCGAAGGTGAGCTCCGTATCGTCCGCATGCATTTCCAGCATGACCGCACGCGGCACACTGCCCTGCAGAAGCAAGGCCAGCGCGTCGAGCAGCGCACCGACGCGCACTTGCTCGGCTCGCCGCGCGCCACGCGCGAACGAGAGCATCGACTGCACCATGTCCAGGCCACGCTTGCCGCAGTCGCGCACCAGGCGGCCCAGGCGGGCCAGTCGCGGATCCTGCTGATAGTCCTGCAGGCTGTCGCCGGCCAGCAACAAGGGTTGCAGCAGGTTGCGCAGGTCATGACTGAGACCGCCAGCCAGCATGGCCAGGCTCTCGAAACGCTGGGCGCGGATCAGCTCCGCTTCGGCGCGACGGCGTGCCCGCTGGGCATCGGCCTCGCGCAACGCGCGGCGTACCGCCGACGCCAGGCGCGCGGGGTTCTGCTTGAGGATGTAGTCAGTGGCGCCGTTGCGCAGCGCTTCGATCGCTGCCTCTTCGCCCAGGGTCGCCGAGACGAAGATGAAAGGAAGATCCTGGTCCCGTTCGCGCAACAGGTCGAGTGCACGCTGGCCGGAAAATCCCGGCATGCTCAAATCCGACAATACAATGTGCGGATCGAACTCCTCCAGTGCGGCCACGTAATCACGTTCTTCGTCGACCAGGCACACGTCGTATTCGATCGCGTCGGCATCCAGTTCCGACAACACGAGTTCGGCGTCGAGCTGACTGTCCTCGATCTGCAGCACGCGTATTCTGGCAAGACCCCACTGGTGCCTATCTGGCATTTGCCGCTCCAGAGCCTGTTTCGATCGGACTCAATCGTGCTCCGGGCCCTGATTCAGCACGGCCCAGAATTGTCCCAGCGTTCGCACGGCGTCGAAAAACTGATCGACGTCGACCGGCTTGATCACATAGGCATTCGCGCCGATGTCCCAACTGCGCGCCAGGTCACTTTCCTCGCGCGACGAGGACAGGATGACCACGGGCACGCGACGAAAGCGCTCATCGGCGCGCAAGTGCGTCAACACCTCGATGCCACCCATGCGCGGCATCTTGATGTCCAGCAGCACCACCGCGGGATCGACCGGCTCGCGCCCCGCCCACTCGCCGCGGCAATAGAGGTAGTCCAGGCAATCGACGCCATCTTCCACGTGCACGACGGGATTGGCGAGATGCGCGCCATTGAGCGCGTCCAACGCCATTTCAGCGTCGGCGAGACTGTCTTCGACCAGCAGGATGGTTCGGATATCGCGGTGATTCATGGCCGCCTCTGGGCGAGACTTTCCGCCAGATCGGAGGATGGCAGCGTGAAATGGAAACGCGCGCCCTGGTCGGGCTTGGCATCCGCCCACACGCGACCACCATGGCGCGAAACGATGCGCCGCACATTGGCCAGGCCGATGCCGTTGCCGGGAAACTCGGACGCGCGGTGCAAGCGCTGGAACACGCCAAACAGCTTGCCGGCGTACTGCATGTCGAAGCCGGCGCCGTTGTCGCTGACCAGGAACTCGTAACTGCCGTCCCGATTGCGCTGGACGTCGACATCGATGCGCGCCACCTCGCACTTGCCGGTGTACTTCACTGCGTTGCCCAGCAGGTTCTGCCAGACCGTGCGCAACATGTTCTCATCGCCGATGACGATGGGCAGCGGTGCAATCGACCACACGATATGGCGACCATGCGCATCGGTCTCGGCCAACGCACGTGCTTCGTCGGCAAGTGATTGCATGTCCACGGGCTGCAGGCGAAGCGCACCTCGACCCAGGCGCGAGAACACCAGCAGGTCTTCGATCAGCAGCGCCATGCGGCGCGCGGCATCATTGATGACTTCGATGTAATGCCGGGTCTTTTCGTCGGCACCATCACCCAGGTGATGCGACAGCTTGCCGGCAAACCCGCTGATGTGCCGCAGTGGCGCACGCAGATCGTGTGATACGGAATAACTGAAGGCCTCCAGTTCGCGGTTGACATCCGATACCTGCTCGATCTTGCCTTCGAGCTGGCGATTGAGCTCCTTCACCTGCTGTTCGACCAGCGCGCGTGCCGTCACGTCACTGAGCGTCAACAGCAACACGGGCTCGCCCTCGCCGTCCTGCTCCAGGCGGCGGGCATTGATCACGACGTGACGATCGACGCCGTCCACGGTGCGCTGGATCAGCTCGTAGTCCCACAACTCACGATCTAGCAGCAGCACGTCGTTGAGGCGTTGCAGCAGCGCGCTATCGCTCCATGCGCCGTCGCCGATCTCGGTCAACGGCAGCGACTGCCGGAAATCCGGCGGCAATCCATAAAGCTCGCCGAACGCCGCATTGACCAGCAGCGTACCGAGCGAGGTATCAAGCAACGCAATGGGCTCGCGCACCGCCTGCACGATCAGCTGCGAGCGCTGCACGGCCTGCCCCTCGCGTACCTCTGCCTGCAGGCGCCGGCTGATCTGGCGCTCGGACACGATGACCACGATGGTCAGCAGCACGATCTGCGCGATGGCGGTGATCGCCAGCGCCAGACTGCTGTTGAAGGATTCGCGCTGGGCTACGGAGCGCCGGGCGAGCAGGGTGCTGTCCTCATTGCGCACGACGCCGTCGATGAGGTCGTCCATCTTGAACAGCGTGCCGGAATCGCGCATGGCATCGCTGGCGCCGTTCTGGTCACGGTGCTCGTAGCGCTGGATCGCCTGACTGGTGAGCGCCAGCCTGCCGTTGACCGTGGAACCCAAAGCGCCGATCAGGGATTGCTGGTCCGGGCTGTCGCGCGTCATGTCGCGCAGTTGTGCCAGCAATCCTGGCACTTCATGGCTGGCGCGCTCGGCCCGCATGCGCACCTGGGGATCGACGTCGCCATGAATCAGGCGGTAAATGGCCGCCTCGCTATCGCGTGTCACATAGGCGATGCGATAGGTCAGCGACTTCACTTCCGACGAGTGCGTCACGCGCTCGTTGGCCTTGATGGCCTCGCCCGCGCCACTGCGCGTCACCATGTAGGGCAGCGCCACGATCACCAGTACGGCAAACAGCAGGCCACCCAGGCGCCAACGCAGCGCCATGCGGTCCTTCATGGCGGGCCGCAACGTCGACGCCAATTTCCAGGATGAGCGCAACATGTAGGGCATGTTTGCAGAATCACCCCGGCAATAGCCAGCTTTATAGCTAGGACAATCCTTACATTACAGGCCAGCGATTTCCTGACCCGCTCATTGACGACGGCCTGGCGTCAGCCGCGCTCCCCCAGCTGCGATTGGGCTCGGCCTGCATGGTGAAGTGCAGTTCGCCTCCGGCGAGGATTTCCCCATGCCGCAGGAAGACCCGATCCAGCGGCTTGCCGTTCAAGGTGACAGCGCCGACATAGGGGTGGGCGTCATCCAGCGGTTCGGCGGTGACCGTGAAGTCCTTGCCGTTGCTCAGGTGCAGCGTGGCGCGGGAGACAAATGGCCGGCCAATGGCGTACTCATCACTGGCCGGAGTCACCGGGTAGAAGCCCAGGGCGGTGAAGATATACCAGGCCGACATCTGGCCCAGGTCGTCATTGCCGGCCAGGCCATCCGGACGCTGCGCATACTGGCTGTCCATGATCTGCTTGAGCCGCTTTTGGGTCTGCCAGGGTGCGCCGGCGTAATCGTAGAGATAAGCCAGGTGATGGCTGGGTTCGTTGCCGTGGGCGTACCAGCCGATCAGGCCGGTGATGTCTTCCACGTTGGCGAACTTCGAAGGATCGACTTTGGCATCGAACACGCTGTCCAGCTTGGTCACGAACTTGGCGTCGCCGCCCATCGCCTTGACCAGGCCGGCGACGTCCTGTGGCACGTACCAGGAGTACTGCCAGGCATTGCCCTCGGTGTAGTCGGTGCCATAGCCGGCCGTATCCGGATTGAACGGCTCGCGGAAGCTGCCGTCCACCTTGCGCGCACGCATGAAGCCGGTTTTCGGGTCATACGCATGACGCCAGTTGCCGGCGCGCTTGTCGAAGGTCGCGGCGATGTCCTTGCGCCCCACGGCCTTGGCCATCTGGGCCAGTGACCAGTCGTCGTAGGCGTATTCCAGAGTCTTGGACGCGCCTTCCGGTTCCTTGTCGATCGGCACATAGCCGAGCTTCATGTACTCACCCAAGCCGCCGTAGGGTGCGTAGGTCGCACTCGCCACCATGGCCTTGATCGCGGCGTCCACATCGAAGCCACGCACGCCCTTGATATACGCATCGGCGATCACCGGCACGGCGTGGTAACCGATCATGCACCACGTCTCCATGCCCTGGTACGCCCATACCGGCAGGATGCCGAACGGGCTGGCCTCACGCGAAGCGATCAGGGAGCGGATGAAGTCGGTGCTGCGCTGAGGCGCCAGCAAGGCCATCAGCGGTTGCTGGGCGCGATATACGTCCCACAGCGACCAGGTCGAGTGGAATTCGAACTTGCCATTCGTGTCGGTGGCCTGATGCACCGCACCGTCGGGACCACGGAACTGGCCATTCACGTCCATGCTCAGCGTGGGCGACAACATGGCGTGATAAAGCGAGGTGTAGAAACCGACGCGCTGGTCCTTCGATGCGTCCACGTCGATCACCGCCAGCGCCTTGTCCCAGGCGGCGCGCGCCTCGGCGCGGCGGGCATCGAAATCCCAGCCCTGCCCTTCCGCATCGAGGTTGGCGATGGCGTTATCTTCGCTCACCGGGGAGATCGCCACCTTGACGCCGAGCGGCTGCTTCAGGTCGCCGAAATCGAATACGCCCTCCAGGGCGCGACCGCTTTGCGCGTCGTGGTCCTCGGGCTGCCGGCCCGGGCCGGCGAAGCCCTTGTAGACGTTATCCGTCTCGCGGTTGTACAGCGTGCGCGAGCGCAGCGGCTGCGAGAAGCGCATGGCGAAACACAGCTCGCGGCCGGGTGCCCAGCCTCGGGTGGTGCGGCATCCGGTCACCGTGCCGTCGTCATGCACGCGCAGGCTCGACCACAGCACCTTGCCCTGATAGTCGTAAATGCTCGGCCGCAGGTCCAACAGCAGGTGCGCCGGCTTGCCCGCCGGGAAGGTGTAGCGATGCCAACCCACGCGACGTCCGGCCGTCAGTTCGGCGCGGACGTCGTAATCGCTCAACGTCACCGCGTAATAACCGGCCTGTACCGTTTCGCTGTCATGGCTGAAACGCGAGCGGTAGCCGCTGCCCGGCTTGGCCACGTCGCCCGGCTCCAACCTCACGTCACCGGCAATCGGCATCACCAGCACATCGCCCAGGTCCGAATGTCCCGAGCCAGAAAAATGCGTATGGGAGAAACCCAGCAGGCTGCTATCACCGTACTGATAGCCGGCCGCCCACTTGTAGGCGTGTTTGAAGTCCGGCATCGCCGTATCCGGCGAAAGCTGGATCATGCCAAACGGCATCGTCGCGCCGGGAAAGGTATGTCCGTCGCCGCCGGTGCCGATACTTGGGTCGACATCCTCCGCATGACCGGTGGCCGCGTGAGTCAGGCCGGGAGACAACGACATTGCGGCAGCAAGCAGGCTTGGCAGCCATGCACGGGACGGCAAACAGCTCATGGATTCCCCTCGGGAAGAAATTTGAATCGTTCTAAATTCGAAAACTAACACTGCCCCGGGGGCGCATGCATGCTGCACTGCGCCATCGAATCTGTTTCCGTTTCACAGCGGGAGCGGGTTACATTTAGATCGTTCTAATCACAGCGGCCCGCTATGGAAAGCCAGACATCTGTTGATCGCAAAATCACCCTGAACGACATTGCCGCCGGCTGCGGCGTGTCGCGCGCCACCGTATCGCTGGTGCTGCGGGGCAGTCCGCTGGTGAACAAGCATACCCGCGCGCGCGTCGAGGACGAATTACGCCGTCAAGGCTACGTCTATAACCGTGCCGCGGCCAATCTGCGCCGGCGTACGTCGTCGAGCATCGCCCTGGTCGTCAATGAACTGGCGAACCCGTTCTTCGCCGAATTCGCGGCGGGGGTCGACGAAGCACTCGGTGAGGCTGGTTTCGTCACCTTGCTTGGCAGCACGGGCGAGTCGAGCTCGCGCGAACACGCCGTGCTCAGCTCGCTGATCGAGCACGGCCCGGGCGGCATCATCCTCTCGCCCGCAGAAGGCAGCGAAGCGCGCGATGTGCTGGCCGCTGTCGGTGCGCGCACGCCGGTGGTGCTGTTCAACCGCGAGCTGGGTGGCACGCTGCCGGAATACGCGCACTGGGACCGGCTGATGCTGGACAACCAGCGCGGCACGCGCCTGGCCACCGAGCATCTGATCGCGCAGGGACATCGCCGTATCGCCTTCTTTGGTGGCCATGACGATTCCAGCTCCAGCCGTGAACGCTATGCCGGCTACGAGCAGGCGATGCATGCCGCCGGGCTGGCTGTCGCGCCAACGTGGCGCGTGGAAAGCGCACCGACGCGTGTCGATGCGGCACGCGCCACGCAGGCCCTGCTCGCTGGCGATGCAACGCTTACGGCGGCGGTTTGCTACAACGATGCCGTCGCGCTGGGCCTCATGCTTGGCCTCAACCAGCATGGCCGACAGCCGGGGCGCGATTTCGCGGTGACCGGCTTCGACGATATCGCCGAAGCCTCCTTGAGCATGCCGCCGCTCACCACGCTGTCCACGGCGCCGCGCGAGCGCGGACGCCAGGCCGCCGAACTGATCCTCGCCCGTCTGCGACAACCGCAGGCCAAGGCAGGCACCGTCGTCGCACCGGTGAAGCTGGTGGTGCGCGAAAGCAGCTGTCCTCCCCTCTGACCGACGGAATCCGCATGGCCTTCGCAGCCCCTCCCACCTTGTCGGCCAGCGCGTCGCAGGGCACCGGCAAGACACGCTATACCGACTACCCGCTGGCGATGGCGGTAGCCACCACGATCTTCTTCATGTGGGGCTTTCTCACCGTACTCAACGACATCCTCATACCGCACCTGAAGTCGGTGTTCGAACTGAACTACGCGCGAGCCATGCTCGTGCAGTTCACTTTTTTCGGCGCGTATTTCCTGATGTCGCTACCCGCCGGACGGCTGGTGGCGGCGCTCGGCTACAAGAAGGGCATCGTGGCCGGGCTGGGCATCGCGGCACTCGGCGCGTTCGGCTTCTGGCCCGCTGCGCAGCTGCATTCCTACGCGGCCTTTCTCGCTGCGCTGTTCATCCTGGCCACCGGCATCACCGTGCTGCAGGTGGCGGCCAATCCCTATGTCGCCCTGCTTGGACCAGAGCGCACCAGTTCGAGCCGCCTGACGCTGGCGCAGGCAATGAATTCGCTCGGCACCACGCTGGGGCCCTTGCTGGGCGGATTGCTGATCCTCTCTGCCACCTCCGCATCGATACCCGCGAGCCTGCACAAGGCACCGGAGACGGTGGCGCTGGTTCACGCACTCAATAATGCTGAGCCCGCGCAAGCCATCGTCGCCATGCAGCAGGCCCCGGCCGACCACCTGATCGCCGCACTGGGCGATACGGCGGCGGGTTCGCTCGATCGACTGCCGGCCGCCCCGGTGGCGGTGGTGATGAGCCAGCTGCCGCCAGCAAAACTGGCCGAGGTACTGGACAAGCTACCAGTCAACCAGCTCGCGGCCACGCTCGCCGCGCAATCAGCCGACCGCATCGCGGCACTGCCGGCGGAACGGCTCGCCAGCGCGCTCGACAAGCTCAGTGCCGCCCGCCTCGATGCGACCGAAGCGACGCAACTCCAGTCCGTTCGCAGCAGCCTCTCGGTCGACACGCAGCAGCAGCTCAGCCACTACCGCCAGAAGCAATCAGACCTGGTGCGCGTGCCGTATCTGGGTCTTGGCCTGGTCCTGATCGTGCTGGCGGTGGGTGTGTGGATGTTTCGCATGCCCGCGCTTACCGAGGCCACCGAACAGGCGGACCGGACCCACCACACGCTGCTGGATGCGTTGCGCCATCCGCATGTGTTCTTCGGTGTATTGGCGATCTTCTTCTATGTCGGCGCGGAAGTATCGATCGGCAGTTTCCTGGTCAACTATCTCTCGCTGCCCGATGTCGGCCATATGAGCGAACAGCAGGCGTCGCGCTACGTGTCGATGTACTGGGGCGGCGCCATGGTGGGGCGCCTCGCTGGCTCGGCCCTGCTGGTGTGGATCAACCCACGCAAGTTGCTGGCGGTGTTTGCCGCCATCGCGGGTCTGCTGGTGCTCACCACCATGTTCACGCACGGACAGGTGGCGATGGCCAGCGTGATCGCGATTGGCCTGTTCAACTCCATCATGTTTCCCACCATCTTCACGCTGGGCATTGAGCGGATGGGGCCGATGACGGGAAAGGCCTCGAGCCTGCTGGTGATGGCCATTGTCGGCGGCGCCATCCTGCCGCTGGCGCAAGGTGTGCTGGCTGATCGTCTCGGTATCCAACACGCTTTCATCCTGCCCGTGCTTTGCTACGCCTATATCGTTTTCTATGGTTTGCGCGGCTCACTGATACGCGACAACGCCGTGCCTGCTTCCACTTCCTGAGTATCGTTTGATGTCACGCACCATTGTTTGTTTTGGCGAAGCACTGATCGACTTCCATAGCGAAGGCGGCGATGAATTCGGCTTTCCGCGCAGCTTCGTGCCCTATGCGGGGGGCGCGCCGGCCAACGTCGCGGTAGCCGTGGCCCGACTGGGTGGCGAGGCTGCATTCGCCGGCATGCTTGGCAACGACCTGTTCGGCGACTTCCTGCTCGACAGCCTGCAGCGCGCCGGTGTCGACACGCACGGCGTGGCGCGTACCGGCGAAGCCAACACCGCGCTCGCCTTTGTCGCACTCGACGCGAAAGGCGAGCGCAGCTTCAGCTTCTATCGCCCGCCATCGGCCGACCTGTTGTTCCGGCCGGAACACTTCCGTGACGACAGCTTCCGCGAGACGGCGGTCTTCCACGTCTGCTCGAACAGCATGACCGACCCGCAACTGGCGGAGACCACGCGCGAAGGCATGCGCCGCGCGCGCGCCGCCAGCGCCCTGGTCAGCTTCGATCTCAACTTGCGCCCAGCGTTATGGCCGCGTGATGTCGAGCCTCGTGCGCTGCTGTGGCCGGCACTCGAACTGGCTGACGTGGTGAAGCTGAGCGCCGAGGAATTCGCCTGGCTCGCAGTGGATGGCGAAGATGCCACGCTCGAACGCCTGTGGGCGGGGCGTGCCCGCTTGCTGGTAGTCACCGATGGACCCAACCTGCTGCGATGGTTCCATCCCGACGCCCAAGGCGAATTACCTGTGTATGCCGTGCCTGCCGTCGATACCACAGCGGCTGGCGATGCCTTCGTTGGCGGCCTGCTATGCAAGCTGGCCACACTCGACGCCACGCCCGCTCGTCTCGACCGACTGGTCACCGAACTGCCCCGCCTGCACGCGGCCTTGCGCTTCGCCGCTGCCTGCGGCGCACTCACCGTTACCCGCCAGGGCTCGTTCACCGCGATGCCGGACGAGGCCGAAGTGCTCAGCTTCATGGAGACCTACGCATGACCGCCCCCGCGACTCCCGATTTCCGCAGCGAGGCGTTCCTGCGCGCGCACATCGCACAGACGATGGCTTTCTATCATCCACGCGCCATCGACCCCGCAGGTGGGTTCTTCCACTACTTCAAGGACGACGGCACGATCTACGATCGTAGCCATCGCCACCTGGTGAGCAGCACCCGCTTCATCTTCAACTATGCGATGGCGGCGCGTGAGTTCGACAACCCCGAATACCTCGATGCCGCGCGGCATGGGCTGCGTTATCTGCGTGAAGTCCATCGCAACCCCGACTCCGGCGGCTATGCGTGGACGATTCGCGACGGCAAGCCGGAAGATCGCACCAACCACGCTTACGGCGTGGCCTTTGTGCTGCTCGCCTACGCCACTGCGCGCAAGGCCGGCATCAAGGAGACCGAGGCGTGGATGGACGAAACCTGGAACCTGCTGGAGCAGCGTTACTGGGACGCCGAGGCGGGCCTTTACCGCGATGAAGCCGACGAGCACTGGCAGTTCAGTGACTATCGCGGGCAGAACGCGAACATGCATATGTGTGAGGCGATGCTCGCCGCTTATCAGGCCACTGACGAGCCACGCTACCTGGAGCGCGCGCTGGCGCTGGCCGACCATATGACGCGCCGGCAGGCCGCCAAGGCCGATGGCCTGGTATGGGAGCACTACGACAGCCAGTGGCGGGTGGATTGGGACTATCACCGCGACGATCCCAAGCACCTGTTCCGACCCTGGGGTTTCCAGCCCGGCCACCAGACCGAATGGGCCAAGCTGCTACTGATCATGGAGCCGCTGTTGCTTGAGCGCGGCCGCGAGGAGAACTGGCTGGCACCGACCGCCATGCGCCTTTTCGATACCGCCCTTGCCCGCGCCTGGGACAACGAATACGGCGGCATCTGCTACGGCTTCGCGCCGGACGGCCGCGTCTGCGACGATGACAAATACTTCTGGGTGCAGGCCGAATCCTTGGCCGCCGCTGCGCTGTTGCACGCACGCACCGGGCTGGCCGCGTACGACGACTGGTACGAGAAACTCTGGGCCTATGCCTGGCAGCACTTCATCGACCACCAGCACGGCGCCTGGTATCGCATCCTCAGTCGCGACAATCGCAAGTTCGACGACGAGAAAAGTCCTGCCGGCAAGACCGACTACCACACCATGGGCGCGTGCTATGAGGTGATGGAACTGATCCGCGAAGGCGGCGTGCCCTGATCCTTCGGCGCGCCGCGCGCCCTGTGCGGCCAGGAAGGTCACTCGCGTGACCTTCCTGTCGCGTCGTCAGCCCTTCGCCTTGGCCTTTGGCGTGACCGTGACAGCGATCGCCTCCACAAACGTGATGCGCACCATGTCGCCCACTTTCAGGTGGCTCATGCGCGCCTGTCGCGCCGGGTCTTTCACCTCGATGACCTCCTTCTCGCCACTATCCCCAAGCAGGGTCACCGTGTGGTTCTTCATGTCGACCGCCGCGAGCTTGGCGACGATGGTGATGGTGCGGCCGGCCGTCATACCCGGCTTGGCGCCCTTGGGCGCGCCCTCTGCGCCACCCTCGTAGGCCACGCCGGTCGATGCGCTACCGGCAGGCAATAACTCAAGCGCCAGCGCACGCTGGAAGTGGGCGTTGACCTGGTCGCCCACGTTCAACTGGTCGAAGTTTTTTACTTCGGGGCCGGCTTCGACCATGACTTCATCGCCCTCGGGGCCGCGCAAGGTAATCATGCGAGTGTCGCGATCGACCTTTGCGATCGTGGCCGTGAGCGTGGCCTCGCTGCGCGCCATCTCATGCGCCGTGCTGGTTACCGTTGACGAATGCGCCACCTCCTGCGGCTGGGCAAGGGCACCTAGCGGCGTAACCATGGCGATGGAGGCGCAAAGCAGATACGAACGGGAACGATGCAATGAAGTCATGATGACAATCTCCTTCGGGTCATGTGGACAGGGACAGGTCTCCTGACCGCAGGCGCATTACGTCGGCGGCCCACTATCGGCAGCCGGCGCGGCGCTGCCCTTGCTGCTATCTGAAGCCTCCGCACGATCCGAGATAGCCGGTCCGTGCGCGGGAGGGTCGTACCAATGCTCCGCTGGACTCCAGACCTTCTCGTCCGGTTGGCGACGGAAATGCGGCGACATGATCTGCACGCCGAATTCGTTAAACGCATCCTGGATGTTCCTGTGCAGCTCCGACAGCGTGTCCTTGTAGATCGACGGATGCAGGGTTCCGACGTTGAGCAGGTATTCGACGTAGTAGTCCGACAATGCAGTCTGCAAGACGAACGGGCGCGGTTCGCGCAGCAGGCCGGTGGTGCGTGAGGCAGCCAGTTCCAGCAAGCCCTCCACCTGTCGCCATGGCGTGTCATAGCCGATGGTCACTGACGTGGTGAGCAGCAATCCGCCCTCCGGCAACTGCCGAGTAAGATTGCGCATGGGCGTGGATGACAGCACCGCGTTGGGGATGATGACCTCTTCGTGTGTGCGCGTGACCAGCTTGATCGAGAGCGCCCCCATCTCGCGCACAGTGCCCTCGTGGTCTCCCACATGCACGAAATCCCCCACGCGAACGGCACGCGAATACAGCACCACGAGCCCGCTCATCAGCTGATTGACGATGCCGGCGGAACCGAGCGACAACATCAGGCCGACGAACACGCTGACGCCTTTGAATGCGTCGCTGCCGGCGCCCGGTATATAGGGGTAGGCCACCACCAAGGCGAACAGTCCGATCAGTAGCGACGCCAGCTTCCGCGTGATCGAGGCCGTCGGGGGCTCAAGCCAACCCACCTGCACGGTGCCATTTTCCACGGCATGGAACCAAGTGGAGATCAACCGGACGATGCCCCGCGTGATCAGGAAGATCACCACCAGGGTCAGCAGATTGGGAATCTGCTCGACCAGGGCCGAGAGCATTTGCATACCAAGGTCGATCATGTACTGGCCGAGCTGGGCTCCCCACGGACGGCTATAGGGAAACAACCGAAGCACATAGCTCAGCCACAGGTAGCAGAGAAACAGCACCAGCAGCAGATTGACCAGCGACACCAGACGCCGCAACGTGCTCCA
The DNA here is from genome assembly GCF_026283945.1 of Dyella humicola. NCBI lineage: Bacteria > Pseudomonadati > Pseudomonadota > Gammaproteobacteria > Lysobacterales > Rhodanobacteraceae > Dyella > Dyella humicola. Next base: position 905,544 of record NZ_JAPDPC010000001.1, on the reverse strand, counting down.
TACCAGCGGCCGGAAATCGAAGCCGGCGATGGTCAGGCGCAAACGTGCCCTGGCGATCGCTATCAGCCGCCGCTGAACGACACGATTGAGTCGCACCAGCAACCAGCACAGCGCCACCAGCACCAGCGTGGCCAGCGCGGTGATCGCTATATCGGTGAACAACTCCATTGGCCGGCGCGCCTCGGATCGCTCCTTGACGATGCTGCGCAACACCTCGGCTGCTCGATGTGCTTCCTGCTCCACCGCCGCGCGATCACCGCCCGCTACATCGCCGGTAAGGATGGCGAACAGCACCACGTTGTCGGCCCGAACGATCACTCCCTTGTCCGCGCCTGACTCGGCCCAGACTTCGGAAATATCGTCGACGGTCAACTTGTCGAGCAAGTCCCCGATCCGTTTGCTCGCCGCAGCGGCGCGATCGCGTGCCGACAGGCTACGAATCGGTACGGACAAGGTCGTCACCGTACGATTCCAGACCACGATCGGAAACGTCGGCGTCTCTGCAGCGGCCAGGGCCGAAGGTGCGCTTGCCGCGCTCGCGGGTGGCGCAGCCGCCAGGGACAGCCCGGGCAGGCATGCCAGAAAAACGACTAGAAGCCAGGAAAAGGCCTGCTTCGTATAGGGGCCTTGGCGCTTGCGCCCCTCCCATACCGGCCCTCGGTCAACGCATAGGGGGTCGTTCGTATACGCCATAAAGTGTCAAAGCCCTTCCCGGCCATGAGACGAAATGTGGCAAGCCCTCTTTACGGCATCCTCGCCGCGCTACCCGCGCCCATGGATGGCTGCAGTGGAACGCTTTCGGGAGGTCGTCGGCATGCTCCCGGTCGTGCTCTTGCCACTCAGGGGCGCGCCCCCCTTGAGCTATCAAGTGCTGCCATGGCCCAAAAGCGTCTGGCGGCCACCACAGGCTAAGTAGCGCGCCCGTCGTCACGATGGCGTGAGCGTCGAGCCGTCATCAACGGCCGAACGGCGCGCGCAGGTCGACTTGGCGTCTACCTGATTGGGGAGTGACCGCGCCCTCGCCAGGCGATAGGGTTAGGCACCACGCGCACCACGACACGGCGCCCAAGCGTGGCCGCAGGGACGGCCAAGGCACGGGCCTCCGTCAGGCGCTGCAGCGCACCGATAAAGCCATCGTCTTTTGCCTGGAGGACTTCGCGATGTCACCAAGCCACAAGCTCGATACGGCGCTGATTACCGGCGCATCCGCCGGCATCGGCGCCACCTATGCCCAGCGCCTGGCCCAGCGCGGGCACGACCTGGTCCTGGTGGCTCGTGACAAGGCGCGCCTGCAGTCCCTGGCCGAACGACTGATGCGCGAGTTCGGCGTGAATATAGATGTCCTGGCCGCCGACCTCACCGCGCAGCCAGAACGCGCGCTCGTGGAACAACGTCTGCGTGACGACGACACCATCGGCTTGTTGATCAACAACGCCGGCATGGCGGGCGCGGGCTCGATTGTGGCGCAACAGTTGGAGCGGTTCGAATCGATGATCCAGCTCAACGTCATCACCCCCACGCGGCTCACCAGCGCCATCCTGCCGCGCCTGCTCGCACGCGGCTACGGCGGCATCATCAACATTGCCTCGGTGGTCGCACTGGCCCCCGAACTGTTCGACGGCACCTACAACGGCAGCAAGAGCTATCTGCTGAATTACACCCTTACGCTGCACAAGGAAGTGGCCGGGCGTGGCATCCAGGTCCAGGCCGTCTTGCCGGGCATCACGCGCACCGAGATCTGGGAACGTTCGGGCGTCGATGCGAATGCGCTGCCCGCCCACATGATCATGGAAGTGGACGAGATGGTGGATGCCGCCCTGGCCGGCTACGACATGGGCGAGCTGGTCACCATCCCTTCATTGCCGGACGTCGAAGACTGGAACCGCTATACCGCCGCGCGGCTGCATTTGGCACCGAACCTTTCACGCGATCACGCCGCCGATCGTTACAAAAGTGATATTTCCGAAGACGCCTGACTCGAGCCATCGGAAACCGGGCAGCCGTTGTTGACTCGCGTGCACGGGACAACGGATGGGGGCCAGCGGTGAGCTTGCCGAAGCGAGCGCAGCGCGCATCGTCCATCACACTTGTGAGCCGAAAGACCATGGGCTGAGCGCGATCGCCCAGGCCGCCATCGCGCGAGCGACCCCGTTCCCGGCTGGCCGGCGAAACTGATCGGAGGGTCCCTCGGCTACCCCTGTGCGCGATATAGTGGAGCCGGCCGCACTGCCAGCCGGCGGCGGCCGTTGCAGGGCCAAGGCGAGCGCTGTGCTCGCATGCGCCAGGTACATTCATGGGAGAACCACCATGCGATATACGTTCCTGGAAGGCAATAAAGACGGTTGTATCCTGATTGCCCGCATACTGCTGATGATGTTGTACGTGATCTTCGGCTGGAACAAGGTGGTGGGCTTCTCGGGTACGGTCGCCTACATGGCCACGGTCGGCGTGCCACTTCCCGTTGTGACTGCCGGGATTGCCCTTTTCATGGAGTTCGTCGTGGGCTTGGCGATCGTGGTGGGCTTCTACACACGCCCACTGGCACTTTTGCTGGCGATCTACACGGTCGGCGCAGCGGTCATCGGACACCAGTTCTGGAACATGGTCGACCCCGACCGCGCAGCGAGCATGATCAACTTCTACAAGAACGTGAGCATCGCCGGCGGCCTGCTGTTGTTGTGCATAACCGGGCCGGGCAGTTATTCGATCGATAAGCGATAGGCTTGCACCAGGCACGAGGAGCCCTGCTGCCCGGGACTCCTCCGACATGCCGGAACCCGCACCCGCGGCGACCGGCAGGTAGGCGTTTTGCAGGGCCCGGCCCTAGTCGGCCAACGTACGTAGTTCGGGATGACGTGAGTGCTTCAGCTGGTCGAGCAACGCGGCCGCGAAGTAAGCGGGTGCGGCCGCCAGGGCAGAGCTGAGCAAGGCGGACGCCTCGCCGATACGCCCCTCCTCCGCGAGAAAAGACGCCCAACTGCATTGCCCGCGGTAATCGCCCGCCTCCGCCGAACGCCGATAGAGCTCGCGGGCCTTGCCGAGATCCGCTGGCGTCTCCCATCCGTGTTCGTGGTACTGCCCCAGGAAATGCATGGCGCGAGCATGCCCTGCTCCCGCGGCGAGCCCGAAATACACGAAGGCATGAGCCCGATCCCTGGGCACCCCACGCCCGTTGGCGAGCACATGGGCGTAGTTGTACAGGCCCCAATCCGAGCCGTATTCCGCCGCACGCCGATACCACACGGCAGCGAGGGCGTAGTCCACCGATGCACCCCAGCCATTCTCATAGCACCGGCCAAGCATGTTCATTGCAGCGGGCTCGTTTTGATGGGCAGCCTGCTGGAGCCAGTAGACGGCTTCTTGCGCTTGGCGCTCGCAGCCAATGCCTTCCAGGTAGGCCTGCGCCACGGCCAGCTGCGACGCGCAGTGGCCGGCCCGCGCCGCGGCGAGCAACTGGCCATGCGCCTGGTCGGGCGCCGTTTGCAGAAGTTGTTGCAACTCGCCGGCACCCGGTTGCGCCGATTCACTCACGTTTCGGACCAGACGCGCAGCAGGTTATGATAAACCCCAGTCAGTCGCAGCACATCCGCATGATTGGCATGGGCCTGCGTCAGGCTCTGGATGGATACATCCAGCTCGAGCAACAAACGCCGTTTGCTCTCATCGCGGATCAGGCTCTGGATCCAGAAGAAGGCCGCCACACGCGCACCTTTCACCACCGGCTCCACGCGATGCAGGCTGCCGGAGGGATACAGCACGAGATCGCCCGCAGGGAGCTTCACCGTATGGCTGCCGAACGTGTCTTCGATGATCAGGCCACCGCCTGCGTATTCATCGGGTTCGCTCAGGAACAAGGTCGCCGAGAGATCCGTGCGCGTCGGCACGCCCTTGCCCGATCGCCGGTCATAGCGAATCGCGTTGTCCACATGCATGCCGAATGAGCCGCCGCCCTGATAGCAGTTGAACAGCGGTGGAAAGATGTGACGTGGCAGGGCGCCGGCAAAGAACGTCGTATGACGGTTCAGCGCGTCGAGTACCAGCTCACCCAACTGACTTGCTTCGGCCGAGTCCTCCGGCAGTTGCAAGTTGTCCTTGGCCAGCGCGGACTGGTGTCCGGCGGTTATCCGACCATCGGCCCAGGGCGCGTCCTGCAGGCGCTGCCGGCAATGCGCCAGCTCGTCGGGTGACAGGACGTTCGGTACGTGGAGCAACATGGCTTTTCCTTGTCTTCGGACCGCGCTCCCTTATGGGAGGCGCGGCAGATACGTCCGACCAACCCTGTCAGAGGCTGAAATTCGCCGTGAGCATGGCGGCCCGGCCCGGCGCCACCGACGCGTAGTGCGCGGCATACGCCTTGTCGAAGTAATACCTGTTGGTGAGGTTCTGCACGTTGAACTGCAGCGTCAGGTTCTTGCTGAGCTGGTACGACGCCATCGCATCGAAGCGCGTATAGCTCGGCACCCATTTGGTATTGACGGTGTCGCCAAACACCTTGTCCTGGTAGTAAGCGCCACCACCGACGGCCCAACGTGAGGTAATCGCCACGCTGGTCCACAGCGTGAAGCTGTTCTTCGGCGTATTCGGGAACTGCTTACCTTGGCTGGCGGCACCGCCCGGTCCCGTCTTCACCAGTTCGCTATCGAGATAGGTGTAGCCGCCGAACACGCTCCAGCGCTCCGTGATCTGACCGTTGAAGCCAAGCTCCACGCCGTCGACACGTTGCTCACCGACATTGATCAGCGGACTGCCACGCCCGCCCGTCGCCACGCGCGCATTGGTTTTTTCGCTGCGAAACACCGCGGCGGTAAGCGACAGGCGCTGATCCAGCACATCCCACTTCGTGCCCAGCTCGATGTTGCGGCTGTCCTCCGGTTTCAGATCCGCGTTGGTCACCGCGATGCCGTCGGCACCATCGCCCGCGTCGACACCCGGCGGATTGGACGAAGTGCCATACGAGAGGTAGACGCTGCCGTGCTGCGCCGGCTTGTAGACCACGCCCAGCTGGTAGTTCCAGAACTTGGCATCGTTGCTCAGTCGTGTGACCACGCCCGTCGTGGTGGTGGTGGCGGTGGACCGCGTGCTGAAGCTGTCGAAACGCACGCCTGCGTTGACCGACCATTGCGGATCGAAGGTCACCGTATCGAAGGCCCACGCCGAACGCGTATCGGTAACGATCCGCGTCGGGTTCTGGCCGCCGATGATCACGCCATTGAACGGATCGTTGGGGTTGGGATCCTGGGCTGACGTGCACCAATAACCCGATGCTGCGCCGATGCCGTACTTGCGGCTGCAGGCGCCGTTGACGACGGAGCCGGTGGTTTGGGTATCTGCTGCATTCTTCGCCGGGTCCACCACGTAGCTGCTGCGCTGGGTCTTCTCGCTGCTGATCTCGATACCCGCGGCGAAGCCGTGCTTCAACGAGCCGGTTTCGAAGTCGCCGGTGAGATCGGTCTGGTTGGTGATGTTGGTGGTGTTGCTATCGCGATTGTTGTTACGACGCCACATACCACCATTGAGCAGAAAATTGCCCTGGCTGTCATCGGGCTGCGTCCAGATGTAGTCATTGGTGGATCGCGCAACCATCGTCGTGTTGCGCAGCAACCAGCCGTCACCGAAGTTGTGCTTGACGAGCACCGAACCGATATCGTTGCCTTGCTTCTGATAGTCGCGATCCAACCAGCCGTAGTACGTGCCACGCGAAACGGAATACGGGCGGCCGTCACCATTGAGCCTGGCGTAGGGACTCGTGGCAGCAAACGGGTTGTTGTACGGGATGCCGCTATCCGGCGTGTCGTCACTCTGCAGGTGGTAATAGCTCAACGTCACACTGGTCTGCGCATGCAGCCCGAACGTGACCGACGGCGCGATGCCCCAGCGCGACATCGCAGGCCCGTTTCGACCCGGCACATCGTTGCTGTGACCCATGACGTTGAGGCGTACGGCCGAGTCCGCGCCCACGAGCTGATTCCAGTCCGCCGTGCCTCGATAGAAATGATCCGTGCCGATACCGGCCGTGCCACGCAGGAAGTCCTCGGACATCGGCTGCTTGGTGGTCAGGTTGATGCTGCCACCCACACCGCCGCGCCCGGTATAGGCCGAGCTGGGGCCCTTGATCACCTCGACCTGGTCAATGTCGAAGATCTCGCGCGACTGCGATCCGGAACTGCGAATGCCATCGATGAAGACCGAGCTCTCGGCGTTGAAGCCGCGGATGATCGGGCGATCGCCGTTCGGATTGCCGCCCTCGCCTGCACCAAACGTGATGCCCGGTACCTGGCGCAACACATCGAGCAACGACGTCGCTGCCGTCTGCTGGATGATCTCCTGCGGAATTACCGTCACCGAACGCGGCGTATCGAGCAACGGCGCCGTGAACTTCGGCGATGACGTGTTGACCACGGTGGATTGAACCTTGATCCCATCCAGCTCCTGCGCCTTCTGCGGATCGGCCGCGCCGTCACGAACATCGGTGGCGTCACCGGTCGCAGCGGAAGCCGCCGTGGAAGCCAAGGCCAACCCAAGCGCGCTGGCCACCAGCTTGATGGGAGGGTTGGCTGCGGAAGACACCATTGCTTTGGAGGTCATGCTCGATCCTTCGCGCAGACGTGCGCCGCCCGCCTCGGGTAAACCGGAGGAGCTGGCACCGTCTGCTGGGTTAGGGGAATGAGTGCGTTGACCGTGGCAGGGCGAGGCCGCTTGGCTAGGTGACGCGAGCGGCAAGATACGCTTCTTGCGAATGATTCGCAATAACCTTCGGTCGACACCCGCGGGGATTCGAGATGCGCCGGGCGTCAGCGGCGGCCTCCCGACTTCTTAAATTGTGATTTCCGTCACACTTACGACGATAGGCTGCCCCATCGCAGGGGGTATCGATCGGTTCCCGATCGAGGGCGTATCAAACCGATTCGATGGACGGCAACTTCCCGGCAGGGAATGCGTAAGCTCGTACGAGGGTGCGGCTTGTCATGACCCAGGCGTCTGCGGAACCGGTTTTCCGGTATCGGGCATTTATCAGTTACAGCCACCAGGACAAGACCTGGGCGGACTGGCTGCACAAGGCCCTGGAGACCTACCGCGTCCCTTCACGCCTGGTGGGCAAAATCACGGCCGCCGGCACGATTCCTCGGCGCCTGGCGCCGGTCTTCCGTGACCGTGACGAGCTGGCCAGCGCGACCGACCTGGGTCGCAAGGTCAACGAGGCGCTCGGCGAGTCCGCCAATCTGATCGTGATCTGCTCGCCACGCTCGGCGCTATCGCACTGGGTCAATGAGGAAGTGTTGAGCTTCAAGCGGCTAGGCCGCAGCGAGCGGATCTTTTGCCTGATCGTCGATGGCGAACCCAATACGATCGAGTTGCCCGGCCGCGAAGCCGAGGAATGCTTTGCACCGGCGCTTCGCCATCCACTCGGCAGCGACGGCCAGTTGAGCCTGGAGCAAACCGAGCCCATCGCGGCCGACGTGCGGCCAGGCAAGGACGGCAAGATCAACGCCAAGTTGAAGCTGATCGCCGGCATGCTCGACGTGGGCTTCGATCAGCTCAAACAGCGCGAATTGCAGCGACGCTACCGACGCATGACCACGGTCAGCGCGGTCGCGATCGCCATCATGCTGGTCACCACCTTCCTGGCAATCGACGCCGTGGTGGCACGCCGTGCCGCCGAGCGGCGCCAGAAACAGGCCGAGGATCTGGTGGGCTTCATGCTCGGCAATCTCAGCGACAAACTCGGCGAGGTGCATCGGCTCGACATCATGCAGGCGGTTGGCGACAAAGCCATGGCCTATTTCGCTTCGCTGCCGAGCAGCGATGTCACTGATGCGGGGCTGGCCCAACGCGTCACGGCGCTGGAGAAGATCGGCAGCGTACGCATCGACCAGAATCAACTGCCCGCGGCACTTGAAGCCTATCAGGCAGCCGCCGCACTTGCCGCCCAACTGGTACATCGTTCACCCGGCGACGTCGCCCGCCAGGCCGCCTATGCCGATAGCCTGAAGTGGGTCGGCCAGACCTACTGGTATCAGGGCGATCTTCAACGCGCCTCCCAGAACTTCAAGACCGCCAGTGCACTGCTGCAACAGGCGATCGCGGCGCAACCGGCCAATACCGACATTGCGTTCGCCCTCGCCATGGCACGAAGCAATACCGGCCAGGTGCTACAAGCGGTCGGCGAACTCGCGAGCGCGAAGATCGAGTACGACGAAGCCCTGAGAATCCTCCAGAGCCTGACCGCCAAACAGCCGCCCAACACGCTGTGGCAATCCGAGCTTGGCTATGCCTGGGATCGCCTCGGCAAGCTGGCCCTGGAACAAGGCCGCCTCGACGCGGCCATCGCCGCCTATCGCAACGATCAGCGCATCAAAGTCGCGCTGGCCGCGCGTGATCCGAATAATCATCAGGCGCAGGAAGATCTCGTGGTCGGCGACGCGATTCTTGGTCGTACGCTTGCGCTTTGCGGCAAACTCGAAGCGGCCGCGCGCTACACGAAGCAGGCCGTGGACCGGGCCAAGGCGCTCGTGGCCTTCGATCCGGCCAATGAACAATGGCGAGAGTACGTTGCGCTATACAGCCAGCAACTGGGTGGCCTGCTACGACAGCAGGGTCAATGGGATGCCGCCGCCGTCGCCGATAACGACGCCATCCAGATCTTGAGCGCGCTTGCGGCCAAGGACCCCGCGCTGGAGGAGCTCCAAAAGGAACTGGCGCAAAGCCAGCTGGAAAGCGCACGTCTGCAACTGGCGAAAGCTGACCAAGACGCCGCTGAGCCTTTGGCCAAAGCGGCGTTAGCGACGATCCAGACCTTGCTTGCGAAGGACGGCAGCGATCGCAGCCTGATGCTGCTTGCAGCACGGGCCTACACGGTGCTCGGGCAGGTCGCCGCCCAACGCCATGACGCGGCCGCCGCGCGCGATGCTTGGGTGCGCGCACGCGACGCCATCGCCGTCACGGCAAGGTCCAGCGATGACCCCAATGTGCTCTCGACCTGGGCCGGCGCACTACTGCTGCTCGACGATATCGATGCGGCGCGTCCGGCCGTGGCGAAGCTTGCGAGCATGGGTTACCGGGCACCGGATTTCGTCGCCCTGGTCACGCTCAAGCAAGTGGATTATCCACTCGACTCAGAGGCCGAGCAGCGAATCGCGAAAGCGATGAACTGAATCCCTATGGAGACGAATGGCCGAGGCCGATCTTCGAACCAGCTATCCAAGGCGGTAGGCGACCCGCCCGACCCATACCGCCCATCGCCATCCCATCCCCTTATTAGGAGTTAAGCCATGGCAAATCTAAGCGTTCTCGTGAGTCTGGACACGACCAAAACTCCTCCCGTGACCACGAATCCGGAAGAACTTGACGTCCAGCCAGGCAGCAACGTGATCACCTGGTCAGTGGATCCGGCGTCCCCCATTCAAAATTTCAATTTCAGCTCGCTGCACTTCAATCCACCCACACCACCCTGCTTCACCAATATGGGCATCAGCAACCCGCAGATCACGATCCAGGACAACAATACAACCCCGGTTCCGGCCCCATACGGCTATACCCTGGGAGTGACCTACAACGGGCGGATCTATAACTCAGGGTCCGCCGCGGCGGGCGCGGCTACTCCTCGAGCCGAAGGGAGGGGAAGTCCAAGCATTCACAACAACTAGCTCGGGGCAAACGCAAGCCTGAGGTGAGTCAACGGCCGGCGCAAAATCAAGCACGTCATCAGCCATCCGCTGTCCAGGGAACAGATGCAGGGAGCCGACATGACGCCTCTGGATATCTGTGTTACCAGCCATCGCAATATTTCCGCGCGCGAGGTCGGACCGATCCGGCAACGCGTGCGGGATTTTCTTGCGCGCCTTGCACATGACTCCCCTGAACTTCGGCTCGTCGTGGTCAGCTCGCTGGCCGAGGGTGGCGATCAGTTGGTGGCCCAGGAAGCACAGGCAGCCGGCTCGCATCTCATTGCGCCGCTGCCGCTACCCAGGTTTCTTCTTTACGTCACATTCGAAGCACTATGGTTTTCTGTCGGGGGGAAGGCTGACGAATAACTCGTCAAAGCAACAACCACCAACCTCGAAGAGGAACCATAATGAAACAGATGCTATTTTCAACGCTGATTGGCATTGCACTAGCAAGCAGTGCAGGTATTGCACAAGCCGGTACGGTGAGCGCCTCTCCCGGCTTTTTGGCCAATGGCATTAGCTGGTTTCTGACGTTCTTCGCAGCAGACCCTGCGCCACAGCCTGACGGCATGGGAAGCCCAACTATCCACAACAAATAATTGGGAAAGATTCCGCGATGTCTTGAAGTAACGACCGAGGATGGGTCGTATGATGCTCAAGCTGGCGACTGTTCGTGCGAAAACACCAGGGAGCCGAAATGACACCACTGGTCATCGGTGTTACCAGCCATCGCAATATTCCCGCGCGCGAGGTCGAGCCGATCCGACAACGCGTGCGGGATTTTTTCGCGCGGCTAGCACATGACTTCCCTGAACTTCGGCTCGTCATCGTCAGTTCGCTGGCCGAGGGCGGCGATCAGCTGGTGGCTCAGGAAGCGCTGGCAGCCGGCGCGCATCTCATTGCGCCGCTCCCGCTACCGAGGGATCTCTATATCGATGACTTTCACGACCCCCGCGTGCGCGCCGATTTTGATGCGCTGTGCGACCAGGCCGAGGTCGTGCAACTACCGTTGCGCAAGGGCGAAACGAGGCAGGCGATTGAATCGCACGGCGCGGAGCGTGACCGGCAGTATGCGAAAGCAGGCATCTACATTGCCAGCCATTGCCATATCCTTCTCGCCATCTGGGATGGCAAGGACTCAGGTCGACTTGGTGGCACCGCGCAGATCGTGAAATACCATCTGACCGGCACCATGCCCGGACTGCTCGATCGACATCGCGATACGCGCCAGATCCTGGGCCGCGGCGACGAACGGTTGATCTACCACATTGTCTGCTCTCGCGACGGTATCGATGGGGAGGTTGCCGAGGGCTTGCAGCCGCTGCAGACCCTATGGCGTAGTGCCGAAACCACATCCACGGAGGTCGACATGCCGGCCGAGTTCCGGCTGATGTTCACCCGCATGTCGGAGTTCAATGCTGATTGCGCGAAGTACGCCGAGGAGATAGCGGAATCTGCTGCAGAGGCGCCATCGGCGAGTGCGTCTCCCATAGCGACGATCGAAGAACTGTTTCGCGCTTCCGACTGGCTGGCCCTGCACTTCCAGAAGCGCGTGATGGTGGCCATGCGCGCCACTTACACGATCGCCGCCATGATGGGCATCGCTTTCACCTTCTACGCTCATCTCTCGGAACAGAACAATCTCATCTATTTATTCGTGTTCCTGTTTGCGGCGGGTGGTGTCGTGGCGTTTCTCGCCCATCACCGTGGCTGGCACCGCAAATATCTTGACGACCGCGCGCTGGCGGAAGGATTGCGTATCCAGTGGTACTGGCGACGTGCAGGCGTGATGACCTCGATCGATCATGAATTTGCGCACGGCAATTTTCTGCAGCGGCAAAACATCGAGTTGGGCTGGATTCGTAACGTGATGCGTGCCGCCAGCCTGCGGCCGCCACCCCGGGCCACCGCCGAGGGCCTGACCATGGTCATCGACGAATGGGTGGGCGACTCGGGAGAATCCGGACAGCTCGATTACTTCGAACGCAAAATCATCGAGCGCACCTCGCTGAACCGCGTCACCGAGACGATCGGTGCGATCAGCCTATGGGCGGGCATCGCGATCAGCGTGTTCCTGGCCCTGTTCGCCCTGAAACTTTCCGAAGCAACCAAGACACCGCTGGTGATGACGATGGCCGTGCTGTCAATTGTCGCTGCCGTTCGTGAGGCCTATGCGTACCGCAAGGCGGATCGGGAACTGATTCGGCAATACCGCTTCATGCAGCATATTTTTGCCGGGGCGCGCGCGGCGCTCGACCGAACCCATGACCCGGTCGAGCAACGCGACATCCTCATTTCGCTGGGCGACGCCGCGCTGAGCGAGCATGCGGAGTGGGCGCTTATGCATCGTGAGCGTCACGTTGAGCACAGCAAGTTCTGACCGGGGCGATGCGCGAGGCGAACAAGCCATTCCCGGGGCACGGCCTGAGCAAGCGCATGCCCGCCGCTTCAGCGACGGCCGGAAGTGCCTCAAGGCGGTGGAGTTCATCATCCAGTGCCTTCACTATCCTGCAGATTCGCTGGGTCGCGGCGTGACCAGCGGCAAGGCGATGGAAGAGGGTTGGAACCGGCGCCTGTCCAGCCGATGCCGCGCGTATCGGCTTGCGAAACTTGTAGATGAACCGGTCCGTCTTGCCATGCATGGATTTATCAAAGGCCGGCAGTGAGTGATCGTCTCCGGCCTGACGCAAGGCGTCGCTCTCACCTACGTATTCGAAGCCTGCAGCCGTTACCTCCGCCTTCACCACGGCCGGATCGATGCGATGCAATTCGTCGGTTTTGGACACACCACTGCCAGGGGCGGCGGCGTGGTCAAGCACCATATAGATGCCGCCAGGCCTCAGCGCATCGAAGATGGCTTTGTTGAGGCGAGCCAGGTCCGGCGATCCCATGAAGGGATCATGCAGATCGTGGTAGTTCTGCGACGTCCACACCATGTCGACATGTTGCGGTAACGACAGCTCGGCTATCGGCTGCACGAGTACGCTCACGTTTTCGTAGCCGGGCGTGCTGGCGAAGCCTTTCAGGCGCTGCAGGCCTTTGGGAGCTGCCTTGTCCATTTCCGTCGGCTGCAAGGCATACACGCTGCCCTTGGGCCCGACGATCTTGCTGAAGACCCGGGTGTAGTAGCCCGCTCCAGGCATCAGATCCACTACCTTGTCGCCTGGCTTGATGCCCGCGAACGCAAGCACCTCGCCCGGCTTGCGACTGGCATCCAGCGACGTGTCGTCCGCGGGACGCGCCGGATCGGCAATCGCGGCGGCAACGTAGGGTGGCGGACCCACCTCGGCATTCACTCGCCCGCCGGCCCAGCAGGCAAGCGCAAAAACGACAAGAACGACAAACAACGGTTGGCGCTTCATGGAAAACCTCCTCCGATTCAAAGCCGCCGTCGAAAAGCCCTGTTGGCTAACCACCACTCCATGCTTGACGTGTGCACGACATCCTTTCCTATCCAGCCTCCATGGGATGAAACCGGTGCTGTCGCCTCGTCCCGTTTCTCCGCGCATGGCGCGAGGCGGTGAACTCAGTTGACGTAGTTGATCGCGATCGCCGGCGTCACCGTGCGCTCGGTGTTGTGGCCGCCGGCAATCACGCGGACGCCAAGCAGAACGCCGAGATTGGACGTCCAGCTGTATTCGACGGCGGGTGCATAGCCAAAGGCTTCGCTGGCCCCGGCGTTCGCATGGACGCGCGACAGATCGGGCAGCCCGGACGACACGCTCAGGAAATCGACACCGTTCATGGTGGTGTTGCGACTGCGGCTATAGATCGCATCCAGCGCGAGCACCCAACGCTGGGTCAGGCTGTATTCCACCGACGTATCGACGAAGGTGGCATTTCCCGGCTCCACCGTGCCGCGAAAGTTCGGACCGGTGCCGTACACACTGACGCCGTTGACATCCACATGGCTGGAAAACGTCTCCGACACATTGAGCCGCAGGCGCAAGAGGCGTCGATTCGGCAGCCTGAAATACGTCTGCGCGTTGATACCCAGGTCCGTCGCATAGGCGCCGCTACCGATGCCGTTGCTCGGGCGATGGCCAAGCTGATCGTATTTGCCGGTGGGAAAGGACTGCTGCAACTGGATGGCGATGGTCGGCATCCAGCTGCCTTCGTGGAACTTGGTCAGCCGGTACTGTGCCTGCACGGTGAAATCACCCACCAGCACGCCCGAACTGTTCGGACCGTGGTCAACCTGGTTGTAGCCGAAGATGGGAATGATGCCGATCGTCAGACGGTCCACCAGCCCATAGTTCATATACGTGCGCGATCCATAGCTGTTCGAGTGCTCGGCCATGATGTTGTAGAGATAGGGCTCGATCAGCACATGGCCTTGCGGCAACGTCTCGGCCGAGTTCGCCAGCATCGGTCCAGTCCACCAGGCATCGTCTTGCACGATGGCGGCGGGGCCCGCCGTCTGGGCGTGAGCAGGGGCCAGCCACACAATGCAGCTGAAAACGAGCAGCAGAAAATGGCATCCGATTCGGCGAAGCGCGTTCATGGCCTGCCCTGCAATATTTCGTTCCCCGGGCCTTGCCGGGGCGTATGGGTAGAAACTAGGCTATCAAGTGGTTGTGTGAAATAACCACTTTAAGACGATGTGATATAGCCACTTCAGGCGGAGCGGGTATGAAACGTCTATCGGCCAGCTTTCTCCCACCGGTCGCGCTCAGCGCGGCTGGCGGCGCCCCGATGTATCAGCAACTGTCCGAGTGGTTTCGGCGCGCGATCATCGACGGCCAGTTACGCCCGGGCCAGCGCGTGCCTTCGACGCGTGCCCTCGCCAGCGAATTGAAGGTCTCCCGCATACCGGTACTCAGCGCCTACGAACAATTGCTGGCGGAAGGCTATCTGGAAACCTTCACCGGGGCCGGCACCTGCGTCGCACGATCGATACCCGACGACGCCTCGAAACCGGCCGGATCAAAACCGAAAGAAGCGACGTCGCAACGTGCCCGGAAAGGCGCTACGCGAAGGGTGTCCCGCCGCGCGATACAGATGCACGCTCCTGAACAAACATGGTTGAGCAATATGGGAGCCTTTCGCGTTGGCCTGCCCGCGCTCGATCACTTCCCCAGCGAAGCCTGGTCGCGGCTGGTCAACCGGCATTCCCGGCATATGCCGCTCGAGGCCATGGCTTACGGCGACCCGATGGGGCTCCTGCCATTTCGCGAAGCCATTGCGGAATACCTGAGTACCGTACGCGCGGTGCAATGCGATGCATCGCAGATCCTGGTCACGACAGGTTCGCAACACAGCCTGCAGATCTGCTCCCACGTGCTGCTGGATGCCGGTGAGTCCGTATGGGTTGAAGAGCCCGGTTACCCAGGTGCGCGGCAGGCGCTGGAGTCGGCAGGCGCGCAACTGGTTCCGGTCCCCGTCGATGACGAAGGCATTCGCGTCGCGGAGGGCATGCGCCTCAACCGCCATGCACGTGCTGCCTACATCACGCCGTCGCACCAGTTTCCGCTCGGCAACACCATGAGCGCGGCCCGGCGCATGCAACTGCTTGGCTGGGCAGCGCAGAACGATGCATGGATCATCGAAGACGACTACGACAGCGAGTACCGCTTCGGCGGAAGACCCACGACCTCGCTGCAAGGCCTGGATACCGATGCACGGGTGATCTACCTAGGCACCTTCAGCAAAGTCATGTTTCCCGCGCTGCGCCTGGGCTACATGGTGGTGCCGAAGGACCTCGTTGCAGCGTTCTACGGCGGCCGCGACGCCATGGATACGTTCTCATCCGCGCTCTATCAGTTAGCCATGACCGACTTCATTCGTGAGGGACATTTCGCGCGACACATCCGCCGCATGCGCGTGCTCTACACCAAACGACGAACGGCTGTGCTCGAAGCCATCCAACATCATCTTGGCGACAAACTCCAGGTGATCGGCGCCGAGGCCGGCATGCAACTCGCCGCCCTGCTCCCACCCGAGGTGAACGACGTCGACGTTTCGATCAAGGCCGCCAAACAAGGGGTCTCGGTCAGACCCCTGTCCCTCTGCTATCTGAAGCCGCCCACCCGGGGTGGCCTGATCCTTGGTTACGGCGGCGCCACCGAACAGGAAATCCATGACGGCATCCGCAAGCTCAAGCTGTGTCTTTGAGCTTGCAAGTCGGCCTCCTCGTGCACTGGGTGCCGACTCCTGCTCGCCGGAGATCACATGTGGTTGACGTCTACAATGGCTTTCGCGAAAGCCTCGGGCGCCTCTTGCGGAAGGTTGTGACCGATGCCGCCCTCGATGACCCTGTGCGCATACTTTCCTGAGAATTTCTTGGCGTAAGCGCTGCCTTCGGGGTGCGGCGCACCGTTGGCATCACCTTCGAGGGTGATGGTGGGCACCGTGATGACTGGGCTTTCGGCAAGCTTCTTCTCGTAACCGTCAAATTTGGGCTCGCCCTCGGCCAAGCCGAGACGCCACCGATAGTTGTGGATGACGATAGCCACATGATCCGCGTTCTCGAAAGCTGCCGCTGAGCGATCGAACGTGGCGTCGTCGAAGTTCCACTTTGGCGATGCCAGCTGCCAAATGAGTTTGGCGAAGTCGTGCCGATTCTTGTCATAGCCGACGCGGCCGCGCTCCGTGGCGAAGTAGAACTGATACCACCATTGAAGCTCGGCTTTAGGTGGCAATGGCGCCTTACCTGATGCCTGACTGCCGATCAGATAGCCGCTCACGGACACCATGGCCTTGCAGCGCGCTGGCCAGAGTGCAGCGATGATATTTGCGGTCCGCGCACCCCAATCGAATCCGCCGATCGTGGCCTTCTCGATCTTCAGCGCATCCATCAAAGCGATGATATCGACGGCTATCGCCGATGGCTGGCCATTGCGCACGGTGTCGCTCGCAAGAAAGCGGGTGGAGCCGTACCCACGCAGAAACGGGACGATCACTCGGTACCCCGCAGCAACCAGCAACGGTGTGACGTCGACAAAACTGTAGATGTCGTAGGGCCAGCCATGCAGAAGCAGGACCGCGGGACCGTCGGCAGGCCCGGCTTCGGCGTAGCCAACATTCAAAAGACCGGCGTCGATCTGTTTGATGGAGGCGAATGACGCATGCGCACTCGACTTGACCGGGGCCTGACTCTTCGACCCCGCGGCGCCTTGCTGGGCGTCTGCGCGAGTCGCGACGCCTAACGGGATGGCGGCCAGCGTCACCGCAGCGGCGCCAAGAAGGCTGCGACGGCGAGGATCAACCTCGTCGGATGGCGTGATCTTTTTCATGTCGAAGCTCCGTAGTGTGGAAAGCGGTATTAGCGACGCCGAAGGCCTGGACCGACTCAGCCAAAGGTGAATACAAAGGCCTCTGCACCCGGGTCGAGAAATTCGATCTGGAACTCCCGATCGGCGACTGGCCCCGGTTGCCGAATGAGCTGATACAAACGCTGTTCGGAAACCGTACCGTTTCCCTGCTCGTCGACGTCAACGCCGTGAGCATCGCCCGGAGGCTTTCCGTCGATCAGCACGCGAAATTTTACCGGCGTTCCTTTCGCCCTCGGCCCCATGACCAGATGAAGATCGCGCGCGTGAAAGCGATACACGATGCGTCCACCGGCCTTGTTCATGACCGCGGAGTGCTTCTCTATCGTCCAATCGCCTACCAGGGCCCAATGGTTGAGGTTCAACGATTCAGGGGCGGAATAGACGCCATGGCTGCTGAACAGGCTGCCCCCCTTGGACGCGAAGTTCTCCGCGCGTTCCGAACCGACATAGGTTTCCGGTGACTTCAGGTCGGCCAGGTCCGGGGCAGCGTCGATGCCCCGGCCATCGCCCGAGACCAGCGTTTGATCGACGTTGCGTGCCCCGGCATCGGCCAGCAATTGTTGAATCACTCTTTCGGTCTGGTCGTACTCGCCTTCACCAAACACATGGTGTCGAATGCGGCCATGGGCGTCCACGATATAGATTGCGGGCCAGTATTCATTGTTGAAGGCCTGCCAAATCCCATGATTGCTGTCGATCGCGGTAGCAATGGGGGAACCGACCCTGAGATCGGTGACGGCCTGACGAACGTTGTCGAGATTTTTTTCAAAGGCGAACTCGGGCGAGTGCACGCCGATCACCACCAATCCTTGGTCCTTGTATTTCCTGGCCCACGCGCGCAGATAAGGAAGCTGACGTATCGAGTTGATACAGGAATAGGTCCAGAAATCCACCAGCACGACTTTTCCGCGCAGACCGGCTGGGGTCAGTGGCTGCGAATTGAGCCACCCGGTCGCCCCGCTGAGCGAAGGCATATCGCCTTCGACAGGCAGATCCATACGCTGTGGTTCTGCTGGCATGGGCACGCCACTGGCCTCCACATAGGCCCCGATTGACATCCCCATCACGCAGGTGATCATCAAGGTCGGCAAGAACTTGCTCGCATTCATGATGGACATGCTCCCTCGCCGGGAACTCCCTCAAAGCCTGCATCGTTACACCCCTGGCGTTGTCGTTGCGTCTATAGGATCAAGATATGGGCGCGCGCGTCTGGCGATCGCGTGGATAATGGCGCAGCCTGGACCGGGTTAATCTCAACGATATTCGGTCCCTACCGTAGGGCGCGGTAAAGGGTCTAGCCATTGCCATCCAGGCGGGCGTGGTAAATCCCTGTCCACGCCAGAGTTCGGCGAACGAAGCCATCATCGAGTGGGACTGATTGCAGGTCCGCACGGGCGCATCACGACGCGACAACCATGCATCAAAACCCCGATCAAAAAGGAGTGGAGTGTGCCTACGACTGTTGCGCAACCGGTTGCCGAAAAGCTTACGCAGTCGGCCATCTTTCTCGTGCTCACACTGAAGCCGGATCCACGCGCCGGCCAAGCGGTGCGCACGCTTTGCAGTGACCTGGCATCGCTCTTGCGTGCCATCGGCTTCCGCGCTCCGGATGGGCGCCTGTCGTGCGTCATGGGCTTTGGCTCGGACGCTTGGGGCCAAATATTTCCGAACCCCAGGCCCGCCAACCTGCATACGTTTCAGGAGATCCGTGGCGAGCACCACGCCGTCTCTACACCGGGCGACCTACTCTTCCATATCCGTGCCACGCACATGGACCTTTGCTTTGAGTTGGCAACCCAGATCATGTCCCGACTAGGCGACATCGCTACCACCGCTGATGAAGTGCATGGCTTCAAGTACTTCGACGCGCGCGACCTGTTGGGTTTTGTCGATGGCACCGAAAACCCCGTGGACCAGGATGCCAAGGACGCTACGATCATCGGCGACGAGGACCCGGCCTTTATCGGGGGCAGCTATGTCATCGTGCAGAAGTACCTGCATGACCTGAAGGCGTGGAACGCGGTGCCCGTTGAACAACAAGAGCGCATCATTGGCCGCAGGAAGCTGTCCGACATCGAACTTGACGATGCCGCCAAGCCGACCTACGCCCACAACGTGCTCACGACCATCGAAGAGAACGGCGAAGAGCTGCAAATCGTGCGCGACAACATGCCTTTCGGTGACGTTGGCAAGGGCGAGTTCGGCACGTACTTCATCGGCTATGCACGCTCCCCGGTCCGCATTGAGCAAATGCTTACCAACATGTTCGTCGGCAAGCCACCCGGCAACTATGACCGCCTGCTCGACTTCAGCAAGGCGGTGACGGGAACATTGTTCTTTGTGCCGTCGGCAACCTTCCTCGCCAACGTACCAGCGGAAGACGTTTCCTCATCGCCCCCTGCTGACGAAGAGGAGGTGCTCGACGCTGCGCATACCCATCCACAGTCCTCAGACGGTTCGCTCGGTATCGGTTCGCTCAAAGGAGCACCAGCCCATGAATAATCTGCACCGGGAGCTTGCGCCCATTTCCGCCAAGGCGTGGGAACAGATCGAGCAGGAAGCGGCGCGAACACTGAAGCGCCACCTGGCAGCACGGCGGGTCGTGGATGTGCTGGGGCCCAAAGGCCCCGAGTACTCGGCCGTAGGCACAGGACACCTGGACGTCATCCAGCCGCCGGACGCTGGCATCGAAGCCTGGTTGCGTGACGTGAAGGCCCTGGTGCAACTACGCGTTCCGTTCGAGCTTACGCGTCGCGCCATCGATTCGGTCGAGCGCGGGGCGAACGATCCGGATTTGCAGCCACTCAAGGATGCGGCTCAAAAGATCGCCTTCGCCGAAGATCGCGCCGTGTTCGAAGGCTACGAACTGGCCCACATTCGCGGCATTCACAAAGGCAGCAGCAACAAGGCCATCGCCCTGCCGAAGCATGTCGAAGGTTACCCCGCTGCGGTCGCGCAAGCGGTCAGCCAGTTGCGCGACATGGGTGTCAATGGCCCCTACACGCTCTTGTTGGGTGAAGGGCCTTACACCACGGTCAGCGCGGCGACCCAGGAGGGCTATCCCATTATCCGGGACATGCGAAACCTGGTGGATGGGGAAATCATCTGGGCGCCTGCCATCAGCGGCGGCGTCGTGCTCAGCACGCGTGGCGGCGATTTCGAGCTGCATCTTGGCCAGGACATCTCCATCGGCTATCTGGGACATTCCGAGAGTGCCGTCCGTTTGTACTTTCAGGAGACTTTCACCTTCCTGCAATTGACCGCCGAGGCCGCCGTGGTGCTTTCACCTAGCGGCAAGTAAGACCATGTCGGACGGCGTCTAGGAAATCTGCCATTGCTGAAGGCGCCAGGCACGACTGCCACGTGCGCCCGCTCGGCCTCATACCCAGAGCCCCGGGATCGAAAAGCGAGGTACGCTATCCAGGTCGCGACATCCGCAGCACGGGAGGGCACGCGACATGAGTGGCCATCACCAGGAAAACACCCATTACGATGTGCTGATTATCGGCGCCGGGCTCTCGGGCATAGGCATGGCGTGTCATCTGGCCATCGATTGCCCAGGGAAGAACGTAGGCCTGCTTGAGCGTCGTAACGCGATCGGTGGCACATGGGATTTGTTTCGCTATCCAGGTGTCCGCTCCGACTCGGACATGTTTAGTTTCGGCTATCAGTTTCGGCCATGGAACGAACTCAAGGTTCTTGCCGATGGCCCATCGATTCGAGCCTACGTGGAGGAAACGGCACGCGCCTACGGGGTGGACAGGCGCATTCGCTTCGGCATCGGAGTGACGCGAGCTTCCTGGTCCACTGAACAGAAGCATTGGACCGTCATCGCGGTGAATGCGAAAAATGATCAGGCCTGCCGTTTCACTTGCGATTTCCTCATTACCTGCACTGGGTACTTCGACCACGAGAAGGGCTACCTGCCCGACTATCCCGGCATCGATCGCTACCAGGGGCAGTTCATTCACCCCCAACGTTGGCCCGAGGGTCTGGCGTATCGCGGCAAGCGCGTTATCGTCATTGGCAGCGGTGCGACGGCGGTGACGATCGTACCTGCGATGGCCGAAGAAACCGCCCATATCACGCTGCTTCAGCGATCACCAAGCTATATTTTCTCGCTTCCGGCCCATGACGGCATTTCCGCAGGCTTACGACATATTCTTCCCGCGCGCCTCGTCTATGCGATCGCGCGCAAGCGCAATATCTATCTGCAGCGGCTCATCTACAAGGCAGCGAAGCGTTGGCCCGCTCAAGTGCGCGCATTGCTTTTGGCAAGTGTACGCAAGCGGGTGGGCCCCGATGTAGACCTGAAGAACTTTTCGCCGAGGTACGGTCCATGGGACCAGCGCCTGTGCGCCGTGCCCGATGGCGATCTGTTCGAGGTGCTTCGGAAGGGAAAGGCGTCCATCGTGACGGATACGATCGACACCTTCACCGAGTCGGGAATTCGACTCACCTCGGGCAAGACACTCGAAGCCGACATCATCATCACGGCAACCGGGTTTCAGTTGCAGGCGCTAGGTGGGGCGACGCTGGATGTCGATGGCGACGAACGTCCGGTGGGTGAACTGATGACCTACAAGGGCGTCCTTCTGCAAGATACGCCGAACATGGCCGTGATCTTTGGCTATACCAACGCATCCTGGACACTAAAGGTGGACCTTGCCGCGAGCTACATCTGCCGGCTGCTTAACTACATGGACGACCGTCACCTGGCCACCGTCACACCGCGCGCACCCACCAACGAGATGCAGAGCGAAACGATCCTGGATTCGCTGTCGTCGGGATACGTGCTCCGGGGTGGAACATCCATGCCACGCCAGGGTCGAAGCGTGCCGTGGCGTGTGATGCACAATTACGAATTCGATCGCCGGATGCTGCTCAAGCTACCCATCGACGACCCTGCCCTTGAGTTCGATGCGCACAGCGACACCTATGCACGTCCGAAAGCGACAGATGACGTGTCTAGCCTTGGGTGAATCGATATGTTAATGAATTGAGCAAGGCGACGTCAGTGCAAGTCTCCTGTGGCCTTTGGCATCATGACCGTGATCCACAAGGCGCGGATCAACCACGCAATGCCGAAGACCTTTACTCTGACGACCTGCGACACGAAGCATTCGCACCACGTCTCACGTCGCGGTTGGCCTATTCACGACCACCTCCATTCGACGACACCCGAACGCAGCCCTGCTGGCGCGCGTATGTCCGGAGACAAAGTCAGATAGCCTTCTTGCGTGCCGCGACGATAAGGCTGGAGCCGAACTTCAAGGGCTTGATGGTCGAGATGCGCCTGACTTCATGCCTTAGCATGGCGCTCATGGCCCTTGTAGCCATGCCATTGGATGTGCCGTGCTCGCGCGCCGCGCTCTCATCGTCCCTTGCCCCTCGCCGGCCAAGGCGATAAGGCAAGGCGCGCGAGATCGCGACAGGTGGAATTAGCGGCGCGAAGAAGTAGCTGCTGAACAGCATATCGAACCTCGTCGACAGCAGGTCCGTGAAGCTTCTGCTCGTGTAGCGTCGGTAGTGCCCTGCCTCGTCATCGGCGCTTGACCAAAGCCACTGGTATGCAGGCACGGTAGCAAAGAAAAGTCCACGTTCGCTCAGAGCGTCAGCCACCTGATCAATGAATGCCGCATCGTCCTCGACGTGTTCGACGACATCGAACGCGCCGATGGCACCCGCCTCCCCCAGAAGGGGCATGGCGTCCAACAAGGTGCCATGGATTACATTCTCGAGCCCGCGAAGTTCACGCGCATGGCGGGCACCATCGGCGCCCGGCTCCACCAGGATGACATCCAACCCGTCATCAACGAGTTTGCGCGCAACGAAACCATTTCCACCGCCGACATCGACGAATCGTCCCGAGGCAAAGAACCGCCCGATCAGTGCCGAGATGCATTCGTTCCGGTGCTTAAACCAAAAGGAATGATCTTCGACTTGAAGGCAGCTGGTGTGTCCCGTTGATGGGTACGAAATCTTGGCGGTCGCGTCCATGTCATTGAGCCTATCACGAAGCCTATGCAGTGCGGTTCCCATTGCCGGACGACGCGGCGATGCCGCCCGAGCATCCAACGGCTATCAGCACTACGTAGCCGGCGGTGGCGATGCGAGCACACCCTGAGATTGCTCCGTTTCTGATTTGGCTGGCTGCGATGTCATGCGTGTGATCGCATGTGAGACCACCGCGCCGAACATCGCGAATGTGGCTGCGCGCGCCGAGACGGTTAGACGCGCGCAGCCTGCGATGATCACGTGTTCTTTGCTTCAGCGCTTGAGTTCGTTCTTTTCCACGGCACCACTCTTCATCACGAAGCTGACGTGTTGGAGTTGTGCGATGTCCTTGATGGGGTCGCCGCCAACGGCGACGAGGTCGGCGTAGTAACCCGGCGCCACGGCGCCCACCTTGTCCTTGATACCGAGCAGGTCTGCGGCGTTGACGGTAGCAGCCTGGATGGACTGCATCGGCGTCATTCCCCATTGGGTCATGGTGGCGAACTGTTTACCGTTCCAGCCATGTGGATAAACGCCGGCATCGGTGCCGAAGGCAAGCTTCTCGCCCACCTTCACGGCGCGCTGGAAGTTCTCGCGCTGCGTGCGGCCCACCAACCTTTCCTTATCGAGCGTGCTGGCGGGAAAGCCTTTTTTTGCGTATTCGCTGAGGATGTAGTCGTCGTTGTAGACATCAAAATCGAGATAGGTGCCGTGCTGCTTGGCCAGCTTCAGGCCTTCATCGTCGATCATGCTGCTGTGCTCGATCGAGTCCACGCCGGCGCGTATGGCCATCTTGATGGCTTCTGCGCCGTGCGCGTGCGCCGCCACCTTCTTGCCCCAGCGATGCGCTTCGTCGACGATCGCGTTCATCTCTTCCTGCGAATATTGCGGTGCGCCCACCGATGTCTCCGCACTGAGCACGCCCGCGCTGGCCATGAACTTGATGACATCGGCGCCGTTCTTGACGTTCTCGCGAACGCGATGGCGGATCGCGTCCACGCCATCGGCGACGCCGTCGACACCATGGAATTCGATCCACGGCGAGAAGCCAGTGGTGTCGTCAGCATGTCCGCCGGTGGCGCCCAGCGGCGGGCCGGACACCAGCATGCGTGGGCCGGGGATGTCACCGCGATTGATGGCATTGCGCAAGGCGACGTCGACATAATCGCTGGCACCGAGATTGCGCACTGTGGTGAAGCCGGCATCCAGCGTGCGCTTGGCATAGATCGGCGAAAGGATGGCCGAGTCGATCGCGCTGCGCTTGAGCACGGACTCGTAATAGTCGCCCTTGACCTCGCCCGGGTCACCGGTCAGGTGCACGTGGCAGTCGATCAGGCCGGGCAGCAGGGTGGCGCCGCCAAGGTCGATCACGTTGGCCCCGGCTGGCACCTGGCCGTCGTAGCGAACGTCGGTAATACGCTCGCCCTCGATCACGACCAGCGGATTGTCACGCACCGTACCGCTTTGCACGTCCACCAGGTGGGCAGCGCGGACGACGACCCGGGCAGGGGCCGCGGCTGGTGCATCATCGGCCCGGGCAACACCGCTCGTTCCGAGGATCAGGGTGATGGCGGCGAAAAGAGGCAGTAAACGCATGAGACGAAATCTCCGTGGGCAATAGGCAAGGTAGCTGTACGGGTGGACAGCCAGACGATGCGCGTTGCGCCACGATCATGCGATATCCCCCGCTGCCACCTTACCGTGGATGGCCGGCCCCTGCCCCCGTCGTTGGTCATGCATGGGTACCCCACCAGGTCGCGCCCCAGGCGCTGGCACGCCTGGATAGGCCGCCTCCGCCCGGCCCCCTTTTCCATCCCTCAATAAAAACGGCCGCTCAACAGGTTGAGCGGCCGTTTCGGATGTGAGTCAGGTCAGGCTGGCTGGAACTCAGCGGCCATCGCGCACATCGTGGATGGCATGCTCCACGGCGTGGGCTGCCTCATCGACGTGCATAAGGGCACGATGCTTAAACTCCCGGCTCTCCGGATCGTCTTCCTCGCGATCGATGTCGCTGTGGACCTTGGCGAGCAGTTCGACAGCCTTATGCAGGCGCCCCGGGCCGTCCATCGGCATATCGACCGCCGGATGATCGCGCAGGTCCTTGCCATCGTCGTACGAAGCGCGCTTGATTTCACCGATGGCGTGGTCGATCTCATCGATCGCCACATCCTCCTGACTGCTGACAGCGGCGTCGCCCGGTCGATGCTCAAGCATCCAGCGAGCCGCGCGAAGATCGGACAACGCGTGCAGATAAGCGGGGTGACGCCCCGGCATATCGGCATACGCCGACAATGGCAACAACATGCCCAATCCAGCAGTCAAAATCATGCGCTTGAACAGCAATTTCATGCGACCCTCCCAGTGTGTAAATGCGCCGGCATTATCAGGGTCGCCATTGAGAAAAGACCATAGCCTTGGGCGGGATCGCAGCTTCGGGTGGATAGCTGATATTCAGAGTGGATGGGCGCATGGCCCCGGGTCGCGCTTCGTCACGACGCGCGTATCGGATAGCAGCGCGAGCTCATTGTCGCCTGACGTTATTCTTCATCAGGAAAAATGTCAGCGCCGCTACAACAAAGGCAAGGGCCACACCAAAGGTCGCGATATCGCCACTGCCATCCCAGGCAACGACTTCGCGGAGAAACAGGACCGCCAGCACGGCGATGACAACGCTGACCAGGTTTCCCTTCAGATCCTCAAGGTTATTGACCTCCAGCCATTTCGGCAGCGGCAATTTGTCGTCAACGAACAGCGAATAGAGGCCGATACTGATGATGTAGATGGCGATGGCGATAAGAAATACATCCACCGCCTCGACGATGCTTACGGCGAATATTTTCACCGACTTGGCCGAGATCGTACCGTTTCGGGCGGTATCGACAACGCTTGCGGAGAGCACAATCGCCTCATAGAAAATCAAGGCCACGAAGCTAAGAAACGTCCCAATGATGGGAACGAGCATGATGTAGCGGCTTGAGGCCAGGATACGGCGCAGCATCGGTGCAACCTCTCTCAGGTGAACACGACTGGGCATGCTGAAGACAGAACAACTTGGCCTCCTCCGGACCGCATGACTCCGCTTTTCAGTGCCGGGCCCATGACCCCGCGTGAGCCGTGAAGCGCCCGTGAAGACTAGCGAACTTGCCAATACCCGTTGGCACTCGGAACGTTAGCTTAGTAGCAGAAGCGAACCATGGACGTGGGCACAAGCCGTACCATGGTCTCGCTTGCCAGCCGTCAACGATTCCTCGGCGACTGCGCATCCACAAGGCAGCCACCCATCAAGCTGACGCTGGCAAGTAGACTGGTCTGATGAAGACGTTTCGTTGGTCACTCGCACGGCAACCGCCCCCCGGAGACCCGATCATGTCAACTACCCACGTCGATCAAGGCATGGTTCGCCTTCGATCCGAACATGATGTGCCGCAAACCATGGAGAAGATCGAGCAGCAGCTCAAGGCACACGGGGTGATGATATTTGCGCGCATCGATTTCAGTGGGGACGCGGCACGTGCCGGGCTCGAGCTGCGTCCAGAGCAGATGCTGATCTTCGGCACTCCAAAGGCCGGAACGCCCTTGATGCAAGCCGAACCCGCCGCCGGACTGGATCTTCCCCTGAAGGCACTCGTGTGGGAGGACGAGCAGGGAACCACTTGGATCGCCTACAACGCGCCTGACTACATTACGCGACGCCATGGGCTGCCGGCAGCCATGACCGAGAACCTCGCGGGCGCCATCGGCCTGCTGGAACAGGCCGCCCATTGAACCTTGGTAGTCGACTGGCCCTGCGCCGCTAGTGGGTTTGCTGGTCCGCGTTGATGCGCGTCATGTACGCGGTGAGCAGGTTGACATCGTCATCGGTAATCGGCGCGCCATAGGCGCTGCGCATTTTGTTGATCACGCTTCTCCACGCCGCTTCCGAGATCAGCGGCTGCTTCAACACCATGTCGGCGGAGTGGCAAATCAGACACTTTCCCGCGGCATCTGCGCCAGGACCCGGCGGAAATTCGGCTTGGCCGGCAGGCAATTGCACGGATACCGAATGGATCGTAATGGGTGCAGTGCGCTCCTGCGCGCTGGCCATATCCATCCCCAGTGCGAGCAACACGAGTTCAAGACAAAGCATGCGGGCGTGATTCATGGCCTTGTCCTCACCCCACCGTGAGCTTGATCGACTCGATCACATTGCGCATGAAGCCGCCGGTATTCCAGTTCGGCGTCATGGGCTGCTCAACACCATTGCTATTGATCGCCTTGACCATCAGCACGTCTTCGCCCTTCGTGCGCGGCGTGTACTGCGCGTTCCAGCGGCGGAAGCTGTACTTGCCGAAGTCCTGCTCCAGCCGCGCCTCTTGCCAGTGCGCACCGCCATCGCCCGACCACATGACTTTGGCTACGCCCGTGTCGCCGCCAAAGGCGATGCCGCGCAGCGACGCCGCATGTCCAGCCAAAACCTTTGCCCCGTCGTGCAGGTTGGTGAAGAAGGAGCGCGGCCCCATGCGATTGATCGGCACGCTCTTGAATCCGGTCTGGCCCGGCGCGACATCCGCATGTGGCGTATCCGGAATCAGATAGGCCTTGGCCATCCAGTAGTTGTCGTCGGTGGTGTCGAGCACTTCGATGTCATTGAGCATCTTGACCCAGTAGGTGGCATACCAACCGGGTACGACAAGCCGCGTGGGAAAGCCATTCAACAGGGGTAGCTGTTCGCCATTCATCCCGTAAGCGATGAGAACCTCGCCATCGCGCGCATGCTCGATATCCAGCGACTTCATAAAGTCCGGCGTAGCCGGAATCAACCCGGTGTCCAGGCCGTTAAAGCGCACTTGCACGGCCCCCGCATTGACACCCGCCCGATCCAGCACATCCTTGAGCCGCACACCGGTCCAGCGCGCGCAGCCCATGGCACCGTTATCCCACTGGCCGCCCGGTACACGCGGATTGAAATGTCCGCGCGAATTGCCAGAGCACTGATTTACCGCCGCCAGCTCGACGGGCTCGAACTCGGTCATGAGCTCATGCAGGCTCAGCGACAGGCTCTTGCCGACCTGGCCATGGACATTCAAACGGAAAGCCGCCGCATCCACATCCGTAGGGATGGAGGCCAGGTGCCAGCGTACATAGAAGCGATTGTTCGGCGTGAATACGCCGTGATCGAATACGTCGAACGGCGTTTCCAATAACGGCGGCCGTCCGCGCAGTAGAATCATCTGACCCTTCTGCGGAAACTCGCTGGTGAGGTCACGATAGCCGTTGGCAAACGGCAAGCGGATGGACGTGGCTGAACCTGCCAGCGCCGTGCCCGCGCCGAGTAGCCCAACGGATCCGAAGAGGCCCGCCGATTGCAGGAAGCGGCGACGTGATGACGCCGTGGGACCTAGCTCGTTGCTCATGTCGGTGCCCTCGCAAGTGCAATCCGTATGCCGCGATCAACGCAGTGTCGCAGGGTGTTCAGCCAACCGATGCGTCGATTGTAGCGCCGGGATCACCTGGCAGGGCAGGCGTTACCGTGCTCTCAGGGCTTCTGTGATTTCGCGCGCTCGGCGACCTGTTTGCAGCTCGCATAGTAGGCCTTGAGTTCATCCCTTACCGGATCGAGTTCGAAGGTGAAGCCATAACGAACGGCACCATTGCGGTCACTGATCCAGGCCCCCATGGACGTCGCCGTCAACAGACGCGCCAGCCCTCCCATGGGGAACGGGCGATCGATCACCAGCGACTGGTTGGCGTCATCCACACTAGCGCGCTGTTCCGGCAACATCTCCAGTTGATCGACCTGGAAGTACGCCCCAGCGCCCCGCGCAGCGAGCTGTCTTGCGCGATCAAGGCCTACCTTGAAGGAGGAACTGAGCGTGAGTCCGTCAGGCCGGCACTGGAAGGTGATCTTGTGCTCGCCGTCGCGAGCGATTTGGCTGAGCTCGAGAAATGAGCCCCCTGCCGACGGGAGATATTTTGAGGTCGGCGGCAAGCGTCCGTTATTGGCAAGCCCGGAGGCGAGCATTTGCTCGGGAGACAACCAGACGATCTGATCGTTCGAGGTCATCGACGCCTGCATCAACGCCTCCTGATCGATGCCCATCTCCTTCAAGTACGAAGCCACTTCACCCGGCACCTGCGGCGGCGTTTCCGCATCTCTACCCTTGGGATTTGTCGTGTTGAAAGAGTTCAGGCCGATGCGGTCGTTACCCGTCACCGCCCATCGATAGAGCCCGCCAAAGTACGCATAGGTACAAGCGCCCACGCATAGGGAGTCCCTGGGTGCTGGGCCCGAACGCAGCTTCTTCCTAGGCGCCCCTAGATGCGTCACCATCGCTTCGGATCGGAATAACCGTCCCAACGCCAGACCGGCTTTCAAATCGCCTCCTGGTGAATTCAGATAGATGTCGGAACCCGGGGGAATCTTCCTCGACTTCATCAAGCCTTCAAATCGACGCGGCGCATCAGCGTCGATGCTGCCGAAGAGATACACCTGGGGAACCCGAGTTAGCGCAAGCGTCATCCGATCATCGTTAACCTGGATGGACAGTGGCTCTGCGCTCGGTCCTTGCGATACAGCCGTAGGCGAATGCGTCGCTGCGCCCTGACCCTGGGCCGCGAGAGTCGGCCCCATGCAAACCGCCAGAAGCAAGACAGGCGACCAGCGCCCGCCGCTGCGGCGAAAGAGACTTTCTTTGGTGGACCGGTGCTGCACCCTAGGCATTCCCGAAGTGACGGTCGTCAAGTCTGCTCTGTTTCGAGGGAACAGCAAGTGAACTCCCTGTCATCGTGGAGCTGAGTGACGATACCTCCAGGACCGTGGCGGCGCCGGGGACAGTCGCCTGATTACCTGCGGTCGCAAGCACGCACGCGATGTCTCACCCAATGGAATGCCTTGTCATCAACATCCCTAGGCCCGGAGGCCGGTGTGGGCAGGGATCGGCCTCACACCGGCTAGAACGCCCAAGCCCCAGGACTGGCAACACCTGTCATTGCCGCCATACCAGGAAAAGGCCAAGTCAGCGGTCGCGTGTAACTTCGGCAGGTGCCGAATCTCCCGACTTCTGTGCCAATGGCAACGCATCGTTCACCAGATGCACCAGGAAGCGACCGGGTTGTTCCTGCATCATCATGTGCGCCGAGTCAGCGAACGAGACCAGTCGCTTCGATGGTGCCTGGATATCGTTGAACCATTGCTCGGCCAATTCGTGCGGCGTGGTGTAGTCGTGCTGCCCCACGTACACGATGACGGGGCATCCGAAGTGCGTCACGTGGTCGAAGTCGACGGCGAACAGCGATGGCAGGAGATGGTCCAGCGAGAACAGGCTGCCCTTGCCGATGGCGTCGAGGTCTTGCTGGCTGTAGTCGGGTGAGAGCTTCTCCACATCGTCTTCGAACTGGTAGTCCTTGCGGCCATAGGCGAGACCGCCGTAGTACATCTCCCATTTGCTGCGCATGCCGATACGGTCGAGCGTCAGCTTGGTGCCTGGATAGGGTGCGAGGGCTTGCAGTTCGTGCACGGCCTCGTCGTTGCCCTGCGCTTTCGCCTGCTGCATGGCGAAGGCGTAACCCACTTCTTCATTGCGGCGCCCGTTCACCACCTGTCCTACCGAGATATAGGCGTAGAACCAGTCCGGGTGCTGCTGCGCCAGATGCACGCCCAACACCGAACCCCAGGAATGCCCGAGCAGGAAAATCTTTTCTTTGCCGAAGCGCTGGCGCAAGTACTGGACCACCTCCGCCGCATCATTGACCTGGCCTTCCACGCTCATGCCCGGCGCCATCGCCTCTTCGCTATTGGCCCGATAAGTCTTGCCGGCGCCGCGCTGATCCCACTGCACCACGGTGAAGTAGTCCTCCCAGGCCGTCTGGAACGTATACGCCTCCGGCATGGCCGGCGAGGCCGGACCGCCGTGCAGGAACAACAGGATCGGGTTGCGCCGGTCCTTGCCGCGAATCGACAGCCATTGATCGATGCCACCGATGCGCAGCTTGATCATTTCGTCGACGCCCTGGGGCGAGACGATCTTGCGATTGCTCTCGAGAATCCGCGTCACCTCGTCACGTGACACCATCGACGATTTGGCTCCGACCGGCGCCGCCGCATTGCCGACAACGTCCGCAGCTGCGGCGACCGATAAGGCATCGACTGCCGCGATGCCAACCACCAGGGTCAGCGCGAAAAGAAATGATGTGCGGAACTTTGCCAAGGTAACTCTCCCCGTTTGGATTTGCGTCGAGCCACTGAAGTCATCCAAGCTCGATGACTGCAGGGCATGGCTGGCGCCTGTGTCCACTCCGCAACGCGGCGCCGTTACCCGACGTCCCAGCAATCCGCGTGCCAGCGAATCCTCAACGGCGGAATCGTGTCATTTCAACTGCTTGCCGGTGCCCGACGGCTGGACATCATCGTCCGCGGACAATGACACGGACGTCCGGGCATGGACGTCCGCGAGCTTGGGTCAGCGTTGAAACGCCGCGGCAATACGTCGCCCCAGCTCGGCGAACAACGCATCACGTTCGGCATCCGAGGCGCGCGAACCACTGAGGAAGGCGGCAACGATGACGGTGTGTCCGTCGGGCCAGGTCAGTATGCCGATATCGTTATAGGCCCCGACTTCGCCATCGAACGATCCGGATGTGCCGGTTTTGTCGGCGAAGCGAACATCCTTGGGCAAGCCTGCCCGCAGACGGTTGGGGATGGTTTGGGCATACATCAGGCGCAACAAGTGCTGCGTCGACTTCGGCGGCAGCAACTCGTTGCGCCAGAGTTTACTGAGGAAGGTGACGGCGGCATCAGGCGTACTGCGGTTGCGCGGATCGGCCATGAAAGCCTGGAATCCGCGCTCGTACCGCGCATCCGTTGCTTCCGGCGACTCGTTCGTTGGCACCGCCTCTCCTTGCACGAGGCCGCTGAACACACGCCGCAGTCCGGCCTCATCCAGGTCCACGCGCATGCCATCGATGCCATGCGCATGCAGGAACGATGTCACGACCTGAGGACCGCCGACCACCCGGATCAGGGCGTCCACGGCCGTGTTGTCGCTTTCGCTCACCGCCGCGGTGAGCAGCTGGTCGACCGTGAAGGTCATTTCCTCGCCCTGGAACCGGGCGCCGATCGAGGGCACGGCCGAACCGCGCATGACCTCGGCGCGCTTGATGGTGACCTGCTGCCCCAGCGTCAACTCGCCTCGCTCGACGCGGGACAACACCGCGGCGGCAACCGGGGCCTTGAACATGCTCATCATCGGATAGGCGTGGTCTGCATTGACTCGCCATGCGTTGCCGCTCTGCAGATCCAACACGGCGATCCCGAGCAACCCGGGACGGGCGCGCTGCGCCAGCGCCTCCAGCGTGTGCTGGAGGTCGGTCTGTGCCACCGCTGTTGAAGGCTGCTCGAAAGCTTCGACGGAGGGCGACAAGCAAGCGAGCGCAAGATTGAGCAAGCATCCGGCAATGGCCGGAGCACGAACACGCGACATCTTCATCGAATACGTCCTTGCAGTCATGGATGATCAGCAGACCAGTTTGCACACCGGAATGGCAAGCTTATGGCTTGTCTCTGACGATATGCAGGGCACCGGGCACGGGAATCCCCGTTGGTGCGATGTTGCTCGCGCCAGTACCGGCAGCGGCAGGGCCTCAGTACGATGCGCATACCATCCCAAGGCAGCATCCTTATGCTCATCGTCCACCACTTGAACAACTCCCGCTCCCAGCGCGTGCTGTGGCTGCTCGAGGAACTTGGGGTGCCGTACGACATCCGACGCTACGAGCGCGACAAGAAAACCATGCTCGCACCGCCCGAACTTCGGGCGATCCATCCACTCGGCAAGTCTCCGGTCATCGAGGATGACGGCCTGATCATCGCCGAATCCGGCGCGATCATCGAGTATCTGATCGAGCGTTACGGTGCCGGCCACCTCGCTCCCACAACGGGCACACCCGAACGCTTGCGCTATATCTACTGGCTGCATTACGCGGAAGGTTCGGCCATGCCACCGCTGCTGCTGAAGCTGGTGGCGTCGCGCATCGCCCACGCGCCCATGCCGTTCTTCGCGAAGCCGATTGCGCGCAAGATCGCGAGCTCACTGCAAACCGGCTTCGTCGATCCGCAACTGAAGCTGCATCTTTCCTATATCGACGAAACACTCGCCAAGACGGGCTGGTTCGTGGGCGATACGTTCAGCGCAGCCGACATCCAGATGAGTTTTCCGCTGGAAGCGGCCAGCGCGCGCGGTGGCAGCCACGCTACCTACCCGCATATCGCGGCCTTTCTAGAACGTATTCATCAGCGCCCCGCCTATCAGCGCGCGCTCGAGCGTGGCGGCCCCTATGAGCTGCTGAGCTGAAAGCCCAGCGCCCACCATTCGGCATACAAACCGCCGCTAAGATGCCCACTTTTCAAAAAGAGAAGCCCCCGACAAATCGGGGGCTTCTGCTCACGCATCTGACACTGCGGGCCTAAGCGATATCTCAAAATGGAAGTGTTGACTACAACAATGTAAGGTTGGCACTTTGCGCCAAAAAAAACAGCTTTTACCCTACAAAGTGAGTCCGTTCAGTCCAACGGTGTAAGGTTGAAGGTAGCCCGTTATCCGGATCGCGCAAGCTGTAAGGTTTTGGTTGCCCCAACCGCTCAGCTGCGTAAAGTTAGTGCCCCGACTTGTGACCCAGCTTGAGTCAACTCCAAATTTAAGCTGGGCGAAGCAGTCAAGTAAGGGTGCGCCTATAGATGTCGAACTGAAGCGTTTCCATAATTGGCTCGGAATTTGGCGCGTCCATCGCAATCTCCTTGAGCTGTTCAAAATCCCTTCGGCTACCGTCCTGGGCGAGCACCTCTGCCACAACCGCCAGCGCCGCTGCCGTGTTCCTTTCCTTCAACCAATCGAACAGATAGGGGATCACCTCGGTTCTTGAGGCCCCTCTCCTAACAGCATCTTCGAACCAGAAACGAGCCGTCCCAGCGCGACTTCCATCCAGTTCGGCATCTAGCCCAGATGAATCGATCGAGGAACCTCGAAAGCCAAGAGCAAGCTCGCTGGTCCGACCGCGTATCACTGGCTCTACATGATTGTGGGCAAGGTCCAACCAACCGCGTTTGATGCAAACATCCCATACTCGGAAAAGATCGTGATCAGACAGTAGATGGAGGTACGGTTGCAGGACTTCTACCTGCCGTGAGCGCGTAAAGCCATCTCGACCATTAATGCCTAGTCCCGCCGTAAACGAAAAATGCTTCAAAAGTGCGCTTGGATCTGTCGCTTCCTCAAGAACAGCCGCGGCAAGTCCAACCAACTTTGGTGTAGCCAGCACAAGCGCTGCCTGTAGAAACCAAGGCACACGACCAAGCTTGCTCCATACACCTAAAAGGATTCGTTCCGCGGTCTCCAAGTCAAGCCGAAGTATCAGTTCGGGAAGAATCCAACCAACGTCATCTTCCTTTTGCTGCGCAGGCGAGCTAGCGAAGTCCTCCAGCGCATCTTGAAGTTTGTCGGTTAATAGGGGACTCCAGAGATAGCGCCCCACCTGCCACCAGTATTTGGGGTTCCCATCAATCTTTAGCAGGATGTCACTGACAACTGTCAGGTCCCCTCGCCTTGCTCGACACCACAGGGAAGCATTGAATCGTACGTCACCAATAGCAACTGTCCGCGCGAGACCAACATCGCGCGAATCGACGCTCGACTCCCAAAGATAAAAGGCCTGTTTTCTCAGATGGTCATCATTAGAATCATCATCAGAGATACCGAACAGCCGATCCTTGCTAGCCCTCGACATGGGGCGGCCTTGCTCATCGCGACGCCGCCACTCGTCCTTCAGGAAGTGATCAATAAATCCCCCGCCATCGGCGTCGCGACTCCGCCTTGCGAGGTATTCGGCTTCATGTTGCACAGCAACCGGATCGTCAACTCCTCTAAGCATGAATGTAATTTGCCAATACAAGGCCTCCGATCTCGCGGCTCGCTCGACGAAGTAGGGGATGGCTGAGCGAGGCACTTCTTCACTGAACTTCCAGTCAACGCCGTAGGCAGCTAGATCGTTCCGCGGGCTGACGCTGTTTACACCATTCTCATGTGGAAGCGCTTCCCATGCGTCGCAAATTGGTGCAAGGGTTGCTTCTGCTTCATCTCCGCAAACACGTGCTGCAGCCCACAGGAACACTCTGAGATGGCGAGAGTCAACACAATGCCGCCAAGCTTCCCGGACCGCGGGCGCGAGGCTAGGTTCCGCGATATAACCCGCTAGTATTAGCGCGCCGACAAGCGCTCGTTCTGGCACTCCTTGGTTCCTTAGGATGGCATCGAGTGCCCGCACCAATGCACTTCCATACTTCTGCCGAACTCGATCAACCAATTCGCGACGTCCAGGGAAGCTAACCTCAAAGGAGTATTCGGTTAGCCAGTTCAGGCCCGCACCGATGTCACCATTCCGAAATCTAGCTTCGAAGAATGCCTGATGCATATCTTCTGCCGGAAACATCGACGTCAGCTCGCTGACAATAGGGTCATCGATTTCAGCAAGAATCACGAGACCAAGATAACGTCGACCGAAGTACTGCGCTCCCCTCCGGCCCTCCGATTGGACCCATTGCTCTATGGCACCGGCAGCAGCATTTGCATAGTCGCCACCGCTCCCTAAGGCGTATTTGAGGGCGTAGAAGGGAACCAACGGACTATCTGTCATCAGTCCGACAAGGCGCTCGCTCTCTAGTCGGCAAATCACCGCGCCCATGCCGACTATCTCGGCAAAGTACGGATCTGAAAAATACGCCGCGCCCGTCAGTTCCTGCAACTTATGACTGACAGCGTCCGCCAGGATGTGAAATAGCACACGATCATGTCTCGCATCTAGGACTTCTCCGCGCCCGCTCCTCGACAGCCGAAGCAACCGAGCATCTGCAACTAATGCGCGCAACGCGGATACATCACGTTCGTTGGTCAGCCAGGACTGAACGTCACGCCAAGTTGGCTGGAGGTTCCGCATCTCCAACATTTCAGTAGCCAGTAGACGAATAGCGTCTTCCAGTTCGCTTGTCGTGAAATGCACTCTTAGGGAGACGCGATCAAGCTCGTCGGCAACATACTTTGCAATGACGTTGTGAGATGGCGCGCTCGACCGGAAGTCGTAAAGGCCAATCAGCAACGGATCATTACCCAGAGCCTTCGCAATCGCGGCGGCGGCCAGCTCGTCTAAGGCTTGCCCAAATTGCGTGCCACGCCTCTGGACAGCCTCGCGGGCTTGATCATCAGTATAGAGGCCGATGACGTGCACCATTCCTGCTTTATCGACTTCCTCCTTCTTGTCGATAGAAGCAAGAAAACGAGGCCACACGGGGCAAGCCAATCGCCACCGTGCGTCAATGGTTCCCGGCGAACTTCGAAGCGCCCAGCTAATCAGTTTGTTGAGCAATCGCTCCGTGTTATCCGAACGATTAATGTCTTCAACGACCACCAGCAGTGGTTCAAGCTCAGAACATAGCTCAAGTGCTCGCGTACCTGAGTTGGCCTCCAGTGACGATGAATAGCGCCGCAACTCAATATCGAGCGCCTCCTCAATCGTGACGGCCTGCCGGATCGTTTGATCCTCGATGACAATACAGGGTCGATTTCGCCGAAGGGCCTCGGACAGGGCACTCGTGCAAACGGTTGTCTTACCCATCCCGGAGGCACCGGACAGTAGTGCATGGCCCGACAAATAGCTCATATCACGAGCCACGACCTCGTCGGCCGTTGTCTCGACTAATCTACTAGACAAGCATTTCTTGCCGACCCGCAGAAGCTCCTTCATTGAGAGCCGAGTCGGATTCACACCCAAATATTCGAGCCGGATGGCTTGCCCTTCCGGATTGGTGTCCAAAAATTGTGCCAGCCGAGACACCGACCAAACATCGATCGAAATGTCATTGGCCTCTGCCAATTTGTGTGCCTTTACGCGTACTTCTGCCGGCTCTTCGCGATTCGTCGTTAGAGCAAGAGTTGCCTCCAAGCCCGGGCAATCCTTTCGGATCTCCCCTATTTCTTCAATCGCCTTGACCAGGTCGCCAGCCGGCTGGGTTGGTTTCCTTCCCTTCTTTCGAGGCTTGACCGTAGCCGGGTCATGCAACCACTTTCCATCGAGATCGCCACGCGCTGCCGTGGTGTGGGCCACCGCAACCAGCATAGCTCCACCGCCCGTATGCACCCAGCCAACGTTGTCGAGAGGTGCCTTGACGGTCTTACCATCGGTATTAACCCCTTGATGTGACAGGTTCGCGTAGAGGCTCGGTATGGCACAGCGCAATACAGCGGTGGCGATACGCTCAAACTGAGCGGCATCGGTTATGGCCGCAAGGGCAGAAACAGTATCGTTGAACATCGGGAGCCTTCCTCTTGGCAAAATCCCCGAAAAACTCGGCAGGATTTCCGTTGCAAATGACCTCACATCGCGCACATAGCTAACCATTACTTTGACTTGCGCGAACGTCGCTCTTTCGGCCTCTTGAGTCTCTTCTCCAGTTTAAGTGCGAGATCTTGAATGTACGTCCGAAAGCGCTCCCCCGATACCGCAACCTCCTTTCGTCCGGACATCAAATCATCCGTGTACACCCGCCCCAGCCGATGAACAGTCATAACCTCAGAGGGATCGACGGACGAATTCTCCATGTAGTGTCCGAAAGCTCTCTTGGCGTGCCAGTCGTTTAAGTTTACAAATGAAAAGAAGCCGTCAAAGGTCGACTCGGCAGAAACTTCGTCGTCACTCATCGCCGCATATCTCTTCAACGCCTGAACATAGTCATCTGCCGAAGTGGAGAGCGCACCGAAATGCCTCTTATGCGCGGCATCCACGGCTTCGAGACGGCGTCCTCGCCATCTCCAAAGTCGGATACCGGCGTTGAGTGGCTCCATACCTTCGTCCTCCCACCAGTCCTTAAATAGCGACGGGTAAAGATCAATCTCAAGAATTGTGTTCACATGATTGTGTTCACTTTGGCTCGCCGTGAATCGAATCGAATTCCTTATTCCTTTCCTCTCCGCGAACGCCTCACACACTTCGTCAAGCAGACCATTGGCGAAGTCGCAGAACAGGTTATATACGTCAATCGTCTCGTCAAACGTCCTTCGCTTGTTCTTGAAGTGCATCTTGAAGAACCACTTCCTCGTCATGCCAAGGCATTCCGCGAGGGCGGAATGTTCCAGATCCATGAAGGTCATGCTGTGAAAAACGAGCATCTGATGAAAGATGTCTTCGGAATTCATCATGGCAATATCCCATGCGTACTCCCCTGGGCCACCATGGTCGCCGATGCCAATTTTCAGAACATAATTTGCTTGAGACTTGATCCTATAGAGACCCATAACTAGCGACTCCTTCGGAAAGATCAACGCCTGATGCATGCTTACATCGCGCAGGTTCTTGAGCATTTCATACTTATCAAGATTTTTTTCGCGATAGACGGAAACACAAGTCTTTAGCCAATCTGGCGCATTCTTTGTCGACGACTCGACGAAGAAGAGCATAGATCGGAGACAGTTATTTAGATTGAGGATGAAATCCTTTGGGTGATGATAGGAGGCATCCAACAGTAACTTGTTGTCGAAAAGTATCTCGACGTTCTGCACCAGAAGGGCGCGCTCGCAGGACATGCACCGGAAGAAATCCGACTCTCTCTCTAACTCGAACATGACACCTATCCCCTGACTAGTTTTGCAGGCCGCAGCCTATTCCCTGCTCATCCGCGAGCGGAACTACGCAAATGCACCGGAAATCAGATCCATCACTTCTTGGGTGATCGATGCCGACTCACTGAAGAACAAATGTGCTGCGTACTGATCTCCGAAATGCCTGTCCAATCCGAGGGATCTTTCTAGCTTGACCGGAAACGCGTGTATCGGTGCGCCCTGCGAAAGCATGGCAATCGTGTCGTTAGTCTTCTTATGGGTCGCCTCAGCGTCCTGCTTCATACCCTCATGGATGTCGAGATCGTGGATCACCGCATAAGGGATAGAGAAAGCATTTAGAACCCTCTGGAAGAACGGGATCGAATCCTTACCCCCGCACGCTATTACCGACCAGCCCAACTCTTCGACGCGGGCCACTATACGGCCCAACGCTTTCAGCGTTGCCGTCACTGCGATGATGTCCTCCGGCCCTTCCACAAGCATCACTTTCTTTGCGAAGAACAGGTCGTTCATCGCAGGGTTGAGCATGGTGAACCCCTTAAAGAGCTTTCGATCATCCAACCCATCGAATGCTGACTTGTCACACCCTCGTACTAGAGTTCCTTGCTCCACCGTCAGCTTCGAGATTATCGCTATCTTCTCGGCATCGTAGGCGTCAATAAAAAAGGACGAGTGCGTCGTGTAGATAGCCTGGTCAGTCAAGGAGAACGCCGACAGGACGTCGTACAGAAGTTTCGCCAACTGGGGATGAATGTAAAGTTCTGGCTCCTCAACAAGCAAAATGATGGGGCTCTCTGGCGCAGCCGGTATCGCATCGTTGTTCTCTACGAGCCGGTTTCTCTCGTTGAGAATGAGGGTTTGAAGCAGCGTGAAGACGACACACCGCTGCAAGCCATGCCCCTTCGCGAGAACATCGGTGTTCATTCCGTCGTCGACAGATAGCGAAACTCCCGCCGAGAAGAGGTCTTGTACTTCGTCGATCTCTACGGCAAAGGAAACCTTTTGAACAGTAGGCATCACCCTGCGGAGGAGTTCGGTAATTTTGTTCTCAACGGAATCGAGCGTCTGAATGCGCGGCACGCCACCTGCTGAGGCAGCCGGATTGAGGAGAGAGCGAATAGTAGCCAGTGCAGTTTGAAGCTCAATGAAGCGCGGGTCTCTTTGGAGTAACCGATCCGACAGTGCAGCCATAAGCCGACGAAATGTAGACGTAGATGAGCGCCGATCAATCTCATCAGAGTAGTCCGTAATCGCTGGAAGCAAATAGACCCTGGGCAGCGCCGCGATCACATTGCTTTGTAGGCCGAGGGCTTGCGTTTGCTTCAAATCTGGCTCGTCGTAGTCGACCTCATTCTCCAACAGGAACCGAGCCAGAGCCTTTACGTAGATCGTCTTGTTGGACTTACCGTCCTCTAGAAAGTAGTCAGGAAGGCCATTTTCCCTAGCTACATCCTGCCATTTGGGGCGATCCCCAAGCCGCTCCTGAATCTTCGGGATGGAAAGGAACCAAGAGCTCGGCTCTGCTTGATATCCGTGAAAGATCGCTTCAGCTTTCGCGCGCCCAGTGTTGTCGTCCAGAGTGAGTGAAATGTGCTTCTCCAGAATCAACTGGTCAGCGATCAAGTAGGGCCTCCAACGAAGCCGCTCTTGTTGTGTCAGGTCGGTGAACGTCCCTTTGATTACGACGACAGCGGCCTGATCAAAGAAGTCATCCTTTCCGACCTTGCCAGACCCCGCAGAAAGCAGAACCTCGATAGCGCGCAGCAGGTTGGATTTACCCGTATTGTTCTCGCCGACGAGCGCAAAGAGCTGGGTAACGTCAAATTCGCCAGAGTCTTTGACAGACCTAAAATTCTTTACGTGCAGCTTGATCAAGCGCATAGAACTCCTCCCCAAAAAAACATCCTGTAGCACTAAGATTTCGCAGCGCTCTCGTCTGACTCGAACGAGTGCAACCGGCCCGGAATCGAGCCACGACGAAAAAGTCACTATAGAATGCAGCATCGACCAACCTCTTGCAGGCTTTAGTCACTCGGGAGTCGCGATATGAAGCACCCCATACAGTCGCACCGGCACCTGTTCCCCCTTGCCCAGTGGCCCCTCTCCGCTGGCGCACGAGACACGTGGCACATGCTGCGCAATCCAGCCAATGCGCGCCACGTACTCGAATCCGTCGGGCAAGCCTCGGCCGCCCATACGAAAGAGAGCCTCGCAGAGGCTGATGGCATGCCGCCGCCAGGTGCTCGCATCCTCGGACCGGATGACTTCAACTCGGATGGCACTTTGAAACGCCGGTAATCGAATCCGGCGAACTGGAACACGGGGAGGGTCAAAGCAGTTTGATCCGGGATCAATTGACCAGCTTTCAATTGGCCTAAGCGCGGCTCTACAAGCCATGCTCACTGGACTCAAGTCATTGAGTCTCGGAGGAGCGGGATCGTGATCAAACAGCCTGCTAGAGGCCTGCTACGCCCGCGTTTAGCTGCTGCGAGCCCTGATGCTGCCCAAGCCAGCTAATCCAGGCGGTGTCCGGTCCGACGTCGCAACTAAGCCATCCCTAAGCCACAGCTAAGCAAGGTGGATTTCAGGCAAGCAAAAGGGCACTTAGCTTCCGCTAAACGCTTGATTCAATTGGCGGGCCGTCTAAGATTCGAACTTACGACCAATTGATTAAGAGTCAACTGCACGAAGCTTGCGCGGCGCCGGTTGACGGACATTTCTTTTTACGGGTCCGGGTCGCTCAACCGCCTGATGCGCCCATTATCCGACTCTAATTTTCACGGGGGCATAGTGCCCACAGACCCTCACCTGCCGCCACTGGCAACTTTCTAACCCGACAAGCGCTTGCCTTCCAGTTATTAGGCCTCAGGTGGAACCGGCATCGTGTATACCCGCGGCTGCTTCAAAACCTGCTCGTAATTCTTCTTAAAGTCCTGGAGCGCTGGCCCATGTTTCTTGCTGTCCTCCAGCGCCTTCTTTATCTGGTCATCCGAGGGTTTAGACGGCGGCGTTGGTGGGAAGGGCGGGCCATCGTCGCAATAGAGCCGGCCATTGACCGCTAGTAGGGCCCCGCTTCCGTCACCGATGTCCCAGAGCCAACCTAGATCGTCGAGATAGAAGGTTTGATTGAGAATCGCAACAAGGCCGTCCGCGGGTGAGAAAATGCCTCCTTGATTGAATGGCCGCCCCCATATGTCGTTGTAATCGTGGTCACGGTTGGGAATGGGGCCGGCGTAGTACCACTTATTCGTCTTGGCGTTGTATTCGACTACGTATGGGTTTCCAGCAATGACGCTGGTGAGCGGAGCTTTTCCAGAGATTCGAACGTGGCAGTCGTAGCCATTGGCGAGCGCATCCAACAGCTTTTGCTTGAGGGCGCTTGGCGCACCGACGGTTGGCTTTTGCGACGATTGCGTATCTGGAGTTGCGGCATGAGGAGGGCTCGCCACAGCACAGAAAGACGCAATAAGTGGCGCACCAACCAACAACGACAAGCACAAAGCTTTCCGTTCCATGAGTGACCCCTTTTCGCAGTTGAGTACTGAACCCCCGAGCCGCGGAAGCTGTGTTGCGGCCGCCCGAAGGTTAAATGCGCTAGTTCTGCCGTTGGTATCATCCGGAAGGCTAGGAACTACCTGTCAGTACCCCCCGTTCGGTCACCTCCATGACGCCAAGGTCGTCGTTCGGCCTCTTTGCTTCGACTAAGGAGATACAACCTCCGTCCGCTGCGATGGGGTGCGTGGCGCTGGACACCATCAAATTGCCCGCAACAAGGTCGCGCCCGGTCATCGAGGGTGGTGCATGGCACCACCCAAAGGGAATGCGCCGGATGGTCGCCATCGTTTGTCAACACTCTCAAGCAAGACGACTGCGTGGCACGTGCATTCGACGTATCCGTACGTCTCGACACGCAACCGGAGGACGTCGGCAATGAGCTGTCGTTCCCGCCTCACATCGCGAGCAGCTGTTAGATGCGGTGTATAGCGGGCAAACGCATGGCCCACGGTCGGTCTGACAGGGAACGCCTGCTCAATGGCCGAGGCCAAGGTGTGAATGGGCTCGGGCGGGGTCGGAGCGAGCCACACTGTCGACGGGAACGTCCGCACCTCCTCCAGATGGAAAGACAGCGGCCCATAGCTTCCAACTACAGCACTGAGTCCTGCCCGCACGTCCGCCGTAACATCAGCGCTGTCAAGGAATGGGTACACCAGGGTGATGTGGGCGCCAAGTCCGCGCCGGGCGGCTGGGTCGTAGCGGGCGCGCAGCTCGCCAACCAGCGGCTCCGCTTCGGGCACTAGCAGCGCCAACAATGTCCGGCTCATACCTGCTCGTCCGCGGGCTACTTAGCATTCACCCCGATACCTGGCCAGCGCCCTGGCCTTCTCGTCAAAGGTGTCGCCGGTGCTATAGAACCCGGCCATATCGCAAAACATATTGAACTGGACGGCGCACGCTTCGCAGCCGCACTCTCCCGCGCACCGCGGAAGGCAGGTTGGCTTACAGGTGCACGCGATGGGGTCGACCAGGTCGGCGCTGTAGCCTGCCGTGTTGGGATAGCGACGTAGACCTTCGGGGGTTGGCTCGCTCATGCCCCCCATTATCCGCGCAAAGCGCGCCTAGGTCAGGTTCCGGCACTAGCGAGCCTCCGTCTCTCGGAGGATGATTTTCCCATCGCCCCGGTCCGACACAGCCAAGCTGGCGGATCGCAGATGCATGTACCCCTCACTACTGCGAGGAGCGGCGGCATATGGGCGCGAAAAATGGATTGATCGGGGCGGTATCGGCCGTCCTGTCGATACTCCTCCTCGTAGG
This sequence comes from Dyella humicola, assembly GCF_026283945.1. NCBI lineage: Bacteria > Pseudomonadati > Pseudomonadota > Gammaproteobacteria > Lysobacterales > Rhodanobacteraceae > Dyella > Dyella humicola. The sequence continues at coordinate 862,158 of NZ_JAPDPC010000001.1, read as the reverse complement.
CGTCATCACCATCGGTTCGTCGTTGGCGGCATGCTCGGGCCCCAGGGATACGAGCACCTCGCCCAATCCTGAAAGTGGGAGTCGGTCTCCTCCTGAGGCTGCGAGCCCGCCACCCACCGCGACAGCTGCGGCGCCAGCATCCACGGCGGCAGCGGCAGCCGAGCCGACAGTGCCAGTTGAGCAGCCCGCGCCAGCGGCGGCGCCGCCATCCACGGCCGACGCGCCAGCTGCCGAGCCAGCATACCCTCCAACCGCAAGCCTGCCCCCACCGCAGCCTGAGCCTCACCACCCGTCCGTGCATCCCCCTACCTCACCGCCGCCCCCTCCGCCTCCGCCTGTTGCCAACGAGGACCCCAACCTCGCGTTCGCGGCACTGGATCGCGAGCTCAAGGCGTTACCGACGGGTCAGATCGCTTTCAACACACCCACCACACTAAACGTAAAGCAGACGGCCCACGTGCAGTTGTTGTTGGACATGAAGAAGACCGTGGAACAACTGACCGCGGAGATCGCGGCGCCGGGTAGCAAACAAGGTGCAAGCATCAAGATTGCCGAGCAGATGGAGGCACGCCTGACCGGCCCGCAATTTGCTATCACGGCCATCACGCCGGAGCGGCAGGCAATTGGAGCAGACGACACGGTGGAGTGGGCATGGGACGTTGTACCGACGATGTCTGGAACGCACCCGTTGCACCTAACTCTGTCCGCGATCATCAAAGTTGGTGACACACCCTCAGAGCGCGTGATGCGCACATTTGATAAGGAGATTGTTGTGGAGGTAACCGCGTGGCAGCGAATCACCGACTTCGTATCGAACAACTGGCAGTGGCTTTGGGCGGCGTTTGTTGCACCAGTCGGCCTATGGGGCTGGAAGCGCTGGCGCAAAGTGCCATCTACGCCCGGGTCATGAGGACGACGGGTAACCCGGGCAGATCCGACATACGGGCTCTCTGGGCCTGCTCGCTCACAAGGCGATCGGCTGGACCAAATCCTCGCCCTGACTCTTCACGTTACCAACGGCTTTCGTGACGGGGTAGTAAGCCAGCTCAGTGATGTCCCGCGCGTCCAAAGCGGCTTTGGCGATCTCGATGTCGCCACGAAGCCAATCCTCCCAGGTTTCGGGTGCAAGGATCACAGGTTGCCTGTCATGGATCTGCCCCGACACCGGGCCGGCCTCGCCAACGATAATCGTGTAGCTGTGGACTGCACGTCCCGCTTCGTCCTTGGGGTCATGCCACGATTCCCAGAGTCCCGCGAAGAGCAATAGCTCTCCCGCTGGGTCGTGGATGAAATAGGGCTGCTTTACCTTAGGTTCGCCCTTCCACTCGAAGTACCCCGAGGCGGGGACCAGGCACCGCCGGTGCTTAAACGCCGAGCGAAACGCCGGTTTGGTGCCGACCGTTTCCACTCGCGCATTGATTGTGTTGAAACCGATCTTGGCGTCTTTTGCCCAGCTTGGAATCAGGCCCCAGCGGAACATCTGCGCGGCGACACCCTTCGGGTCCGCAGTGACCACCAACCCGTGATGAGTCGGCGCGACGTTGTACTGCGGTTCTCGCTGATTGACGGCACTGACCAGGTCAAGGTCCAGCGCATCGAGAGCCGCCTTGGCTCGACGGGATAGTTTGACCGGCCCATACAGCGCATACCGTCCACACATAGGTCATGTGCTCAGTTGGTGGGCGCGCAGCCCGTTGTCCTCCAGCATAGCGTCGATCTGCCCGGCCACCCAGTCGTACTCAGAGGGGCCCGCTTGGTCCAGGATCTCGTCAGCGCGGCCGGCGAATTCGGGCCAAAAATCGGCCGGATCTGGATTTTCGCGCAGCAGGCGCCGAACCTGGAGGTACAGGCAATTGAGCTTGACCTGAAGATCGTCGCGCGTCATTGCCATCACCGTCTCCGGCGCGACGGGCGGGGCCTGACAACCACAGCCGGATAGGGCCGCCCGAGACAATCGCAGTGGTGACTGGGTAACGGCGCAGGGTACCCGCCCACCGGCCGCTCAGACGGAAGCACCAGGCGTTCCTCGCGCCGAGCCAGGAAGCCCTTCACCTGCCGCTTCGCCCAGGCGATGGAAGGTGCGGGGTGTGGCCCCGCGTTGCGGGCACCCCGTTCAAAGGTGAACTCCCACGCATCTCCCTTAGGCCGGATAGTCGCAAGCGTCACATGCCCGCTCGATGTTTGAGCCAGCATCGTTCCGTCACTGCCTGGGGGAATCACCCATACGATCATGGAGGCGAGCGTACGCCCGGGGTGTCTCAGAGATTCGGATGCGCAGCCACGACACTCTGTGCCGTTATTGGATGCCGTAGCGGACGGGCAAAACCCGCCCACGATAGTGCCACGCATTCCGCGAGTACCATCGCTGGTACCCGCGGCGCTTTTCTAAAGACCTATTGCGCTAACTTGCGTCAACCGATCGTCGGCAACCACTTAGCAATAGCCTGCCCAATCTCGTCCGGTGAGTCTTCCTGCACGTAGTGCACACCTTTCACCGTGACCTCGGTCTGAGCCGGCAAACTACGAGCGAATTCCAGTTCTGCCGCCCCCGACAAAATCCCGCCGGGCTCGGCGCTTATGAAAAGCTTCGGGACGTCGCTTGTCTTCAACCACTTTCCATAATCCTTCACGATCTCAAACGTATCGACGGGATTCCCCTCAATCGGAATCTCGCGAGGCCAGGTTAGCGTCGGACGACGCCCCTCTCCCGGCTCAGCAAAAGGCTTACGGTAATGAGCCATTTCTTCCTCGGAAAGTTGACGCAAGATCGCCCCAGGCAGGATCTTCTCGATGAAGAAGTTTTCCTCGAGAACCATCTTTTCGCCTGCTTCACCGCGAAGGCCTTGCAAGGCGGGGCGCATATCGAACTTGTCCCAGTGATCCCAACCTTGCGGAATGATGATCGCCTCCATGTATGCAATGCCCTTCACAGCCTTGCGATGGCGATTTGCCCAATCAAACCCGAGCGCCGAACCCCAATCATGGATAACTAGCGTCACGTTCTCACGGACATCGAGCGCTTCCAACAGTGCATCCAGGTAACGACGATGCTCCACGAAGCGGTACGACCCCGGGCCGCTATTCGGCAACTTTGCCGAGTCACCCATGCCAATCAAATCGGGCACGATGCAGCGACCTAGCTTCTGAAGGTGGGGCACTACGTTGCGCCATAGGTAGGACGAGGTCGGATTGCCATGCAGAAACACGATGGGATCACCTTCGCCCACCTCTACATATGCCATCTCGCTGCCGAGTACGTTCTTCCGCTTCTTTTCGAACGGAAATGCTGAAGAGATCATGTTAATTGCTCCCATGGATGGCAACTGATTCGCACCCCTGCTGCGGCACCAATTAACCACCAATCGAATGAAGTAAATGCCAAGTGAAATTCCTTGCGTATGCGTTTCTATACGCAAGGCTTACGAGTTGCCCAACCTTGCCGCTCCGGGCCCAATAGCCAGTGAAATCGATGCGCGGCCTATCGGCTTCCGCCGGGCGTATTTCGCTCCATCTGCTCTGATGAGAGGGAGAGATGTCCTGAAGACATCTTCACTTCACCTTCACGACGTCCGATCGGAAAGCATCCGAAAACACCACCGCCAACTTTGACGCCAAGCGCTCAAAGCCACTGCCTGCCCGATGTCCGTCCGATTGCACATAACCGTTTCCGTGACGTTTGGGAGGTTACGCTTGCAAATTACGAGTGTCAAGCACTCATGCGCCAGTGAGGGAACACTTGTTCATTCTTCAGCTCCCCTAAGGGCTGCCACATGACAGCGAAAGCGCCATGCACCTGGCGCTAACCATGTGGTGATTGTTGCGCAGCAGGCTATGGGAGGCGTCGGACGCGCCCCGCATGTCGCATGCCTGCGGACGCCACCACAAAATCTATCGGGTCAAATCGGCGGCGCGCGGGCACGAGGCGCCTCTGTTGCAATCGAGCGCCCTCATCCGCCCAATCTCCTATTGAGCGCATGGACAGTTGGCAGGCGCCCGCTCCACAGCTCGACGCGGCCTAGGCCAGTCTTGCCCTATACCACTAGGGCCAAGTAACTCACGCAAGGGGTCGCTCAACCTTCGCCAGTTGGCACCCTGATCCTCTCGCGGAATTTCGCTTGCTTAGCGCGATTTCCACACCTTGCCATGTTGCACCAACGTCGACTGTGCGTATTCGCGCGATCCAGGAAGATCATTGAACACTGATGTCCTTCACAAGTTTTGACACGATACAGATCTTCGACTACGACAAACCTTGCAATCGATTCGGCGATTGGGATCAAGAGTGCCTCAGCACCATTCCAACGACGCATCGAAGCCCACTCTAGGTCACCACACCCGTTGCTCGAACCCACGGGATCTGAAATGACGACCTGCCGGAACGCTGCATCGCGCTCAAGAATGCAATTAATTGGAGCTAGTTCGGCAAGCGTGGCGGTTGAAGGCGGCCCCAACCCATGCTTCTCGACGAATGCGCGAAACCACTCTCGCAGCGTTCGAGCCTGGAGCGCGACGGCACAGAGGTCTTCATCCGAAGCATCGGCGCCAAACGCTTTCACGACGTCCAAAGGTACCAACGCAGCTTGCTCTAGCCATGAAAGCAAAGCAGCGCCATCGGCCAGCCAATCGTACGGCGTATCCGTTTTGAGCGTCACCGTATTGAGAAAGTCCAGGGCAATGGCATCCGCAACGAACACTGCGGGCGGGTATTTCGACGCGTTCATTTCGCCTTCCCATTTCGAAATTAGGCATTACAAAAAGGAGCTTTCCTACATTTAGCGTAACCTGTATGCTGTGCGCGTACAAGTTACTAGATCGGGCGCCCATGCTGCATTTCACTCGGGTTGATTGGGCTTCACGCTTCCGAAAGTCGCTGCAGGAAAGCCGTGGCTGGGTTGCGCGTCGGTGGTCGACACCATGATTGAGTGGAATGTCGCGCTTCGCGATGTAACTCCTGACATCCCCTCGCAGCGGAAACCAAATTCAGATCCGAGCCGGCGCGACGGGAAGTGGCTGAGGCTGTGATCGGCCCGTAGTCGCCTCTAGATCAGAAACAGATATAGCTATGAAGACTTCCGATATTGCCGCTTTGCTCTTACTCGGTGCTCTCTGGGGCGCATCGTTCTTATTTATGCGCATGGGTGCGGACGAGTTCGGTGGCGTCGTACTGGCAGGCCTACGCGCTATTGGTGCGGTGATCTGCTCAATCCCGTTGCTGACGCGCTCGCGGTTGGCGGAGATGCGGACGCATTGGCGAGACATCACCGTCATTGGCTTGACGAACTCAGCGCTCCCATTTGTCCTGTTCTCGTACGCCGCCCAGAGCCTGCCCGCAGGCGTCTCTGCTATTACCGACGCCATTGCGCCCTTGCTAGTTGCACTGTCGGGCTGGCTATGGCTGGGGGATAAGCTGGACGCCACACGGGCTAGCGGGTTGGTCATTGGCCTAACCGGGGTGGTCTGGCTGGTTGCCGGAACGGTCGGCTTGGGCGACAGCCATCATGCCCCCGGTTGGGCCATGGCCGCGTGCGTGGCGGCCAACGTCTGCTATACCGTCGGCGCGCACTATTCACAGCGTTGCTTGCGCGGCATAACGCCGCTTAGCGTCGCTACTGGGAACCAGCTGGCCGCCGCCGTGATGTTGTTACCTTTCACCGTGTGGCTTTGGCCGGCAAAGACACCAGGCGTTTCGGCGTGGTTGGCGGCGTTCGGCTTGGCAGCCGCCTGCACCTCGCTTGCCTTCGTGTTGTTTTTTGGCCTGATGGCCCGTATCGGCGCTGCCCGTAGCATGGCAGTGCTCTACCTCATTCCCGTGTTCGGTGTGTCATGGGGCGTACTATTTCTGCATGAACCAGTGACGACGACCATGGCGGGTGGGTGTGTCGTGATTCTTCTTGGCGTTGCACTCACGACAGGTCTAGTGCGCCCGCGAATCCGCAGTACTGACCTCAGCGGCGCCGTAAACGAAGACACCTGATCAGTGCCTGCCATTTATCCGCACACCGCGAGTGCTCCCCACTATGGCGCGCGACCACCCGATGCTATCTCCGTCGGCTTACACGTACAGCCGACTGGCCAAATCCTCGCGTTCACGGCGCGGTGGTAGCGCCCAACCAAAGCGCCCTGGCTAGCCGCGGTTTAGTAGTTCGTCCGGATCGAGCCCGCGGTCGATCCCGTGCGCGACCACCGTCTGACCCGGCTCAAGGGCGAGCTTCTTACCATCTATATGTACGTCTACCTGGTCCGGTTCAAAGGAGACGAAGCCCGAAATGCGCGCGACTTCTGGCCAAGCTTGAGGGTAGTACCAGGCAGCTTTCCGTTGATGACCAATGTCGTAGTAGCTGGCCAAGCCTTTATAGGGGCAGAAAGTTTGCCCCTCGGTTGGACTCAAAGCACTGTCATCAATGTCCTCCCGACGCACATACCACCTCGGAGCAAAGCCAGATTCGTACAGAACCAACGGCTGCTTGGTGTCTGCGATGACCCGCTCACCGTCCTTGACCACCAAGTGACGGGACGTCTGGCGAATGTCGATGCGGTGATAGGCGTCGGCGGCATGACCAACTATGCGCTCGTCCTCCTCGAAGAACGCGTCCATCGCCCGCCATCCAAACGCGACATGACTGCGCAGCACATTCGCGAATTCAGGCAACGCAACGTGCTGCCAGGCCGCGTGGTCCACCCGCCGGTCGCCGACGTTCACGGCGTACCATTGGCTGTCGCCTAAGTCACGGTGTTTCGTGATTCGAGCCTCCTCAATCAGGACTCCCTGACGGATATCCCCAATCGGGAAGTAAGCAACCGGGTATCGACCAGGTTCATGCAACAGTTGCACATTCTCGCTGTCGGCGATCCATTCGCCGGCAAGCTTGACTCGAAGCCTGCGACGAAGCCGCTCCGCGAACAGCAAACGCTCCGGTAGAGGTTGGGCAGTGAGGAACTGACCGTTTGGTGCGCCGCCAAGCGGTCCCTGTTGCCAAGAAAGTCCCATTGTCGTGTCCCCGTCTATTTAAGTGAGATTAGGGTTTGCCATGGCCACGCTCCTGCAGCGTCCACGTATTACCATCAGGGTCAGCAAAATCCGCAAAACTAGCGTAGTCACGACGTTCGGGATCCAGGCCCGGGCTCCAGCCACCGGACCACGCCTCTAGTACATCTTTGTGGCGAGCATCACCCATTGCGACACCGCGATTGATCAGCTCGGCTCGCGCCTCAGAGAGATCCGAAGTGACAAGGTAGAGATTGTGCAGCCGTTCCGAAGACTTCGTTGCCAGCAGATGTATCGAACATTTTGATCCTCGCGGAGTCAGCTGTACCACGCGAAAGTCAGCTGTGGGGTGATAGTCGACATCAAGGTCGAAACCCACCTTTGTGGTGTAAAAAGAGATTGCGCGATCGATATCCGTGACCGGCACTGGAACTACCTCCAATGCAAACGTTAGTGTTCTCGAATTCGTCTCGTTAGACATGGCCTCTATAATCTCCATCAAGAGTTATAGCGAGTGTGCAGCTGTACGGCACATCGTCGCGAATAGGTTGTTACGCGCGTCCCTGTCGAGCAAATCATACGCCGCCCGATCCTCGGAGCAGGTGTCTTCGTGTACCTCCCGTGGCGAACACACCGAATCCGCGCGCCCCTGCCGGCTTGCGTGCCTTAGACAGCTTCCGGGTACGGCATGCGGGCGGAATGCCTCCGCCCGCACAATCACAATTTCAACAGTGGCCGCTTCTGTGCCCCGAACAAATAGGCAGACCTACGGAGCCACCTGACGCACATACTCCTGTTTCCACTTTCGTCGGCCCTGACGCGCGACACACAGCACGCACTGGTTTCTGACGATACGATTCCACTCTCAGAAATGGCCCCGTTGCCGATCGGGCGCCTTTCCGCTCAGCCCGCAAAGACTTCCCGGATTGCTACCGCAATCTCCTTCGCATGCGTTTCCAGTGCGAAGTGACCCGTGTCCAGAAATTGAACGCGAGCGTTCGGAATGTCGCGTTTGAATGCCTCCGCCCCTGGAGGAAGGAAGAAGGGATCGTTCTTGCCCCAGATCGCCAGGAAGCGCGGCTGATGGGTGCGAAAATATGCTTGGAATGTCGGATAGAGCGCCACGTTGCTCTGGTAATTCCCGAAGAGGTCCAGCTGGATCTCATCGACCCCCTTACGCGCCAAATAGTAGCTATCGAGCCCGTAGCCATCAGGCGAAATCGCCGATTCATCGGCCACACCGTGCGTGTACTGCCAACGTGTCGTTTCCTCCGTCAGGAGAGCGCGCAGCGCCTCTCGGTTTTCCAGCGTCGCGTTCTCCCAATACGCGCGAATGGGATTCCATCCTTCGCTCAAACCCTCGACATAGGCGTTGCCATTCTGGGAAATGATCCCAGTGATCCGCTCAGGGTGATTCACCGCCAGGCGGAATCCCGTCGGGGCGCCGTAGTCGAACACATAGACGGCAAATCGATCGAAACCAATGACCTCGGTGAAACGCTCAATGACCTTGGCGATCGAGTCGAACGTGTAGGAAAACGTCTCCCGCGATGGCCTGTCCGACAGCCCGAAGCCAGGCAGGTCGGGAGCCACGATATGGAACTGATCACTTAGCAGAGGAATCAGATCGCGGAACATGTGACTCGAGCTCGGGAATCCGTGCAGCAACAGGAGCTTCGGCTTGCTCGGCGATCCAGCCTCACGATAGAAAACATTGAATCCATCAACATCGGCCTTGCGATAGCTAATCGTGCTCATAAAACAATCTCCGCGTACTAGAAAAGACTTGGGTTGAGGCTTGACGGACACCGCTCCTTGTTGGAAGGTCGCCCGTCACGTCCCTATTGCCGTAAATGGCTCAGGGCTGTTACCACGATTTCCTCGACACAGCCCGGTGCTGTGACGCTTGGCAAGTGATCCGCGGCGCAGCTCATCGTATGGGCCTTCATGCGTTCCGCCATGAACCGCTGCGTTTCCACCGGGATCATGTGATCCATCTCCGCGACCAAATACCAACTGGGCACCCGTTTCCATAGCGGCGAACCCACTGGAACGGTGATGCATGTGGGAGAAATCGGTAGCTGGTTTTCAGCTAAGTACTTCTGTTCTTCCGGAGTTGCATTCGGCGCAAATGCGCTCCCGAATGCTTCGGCAGGCAATCGGATCCAACCACTTGCGTCTGGGACCAACTTTGGTGCTTTACGCCCATGCCCGAAGCGGTGAAACACGTCCGCGACGGTTTCCCCCTCATCCGGCGCCAGCGCCGCGATATGGATCAGGGCCTTCACCTTGCGGTCCTCCATCGAAGCAATCACTGCACCCGCGTAAGCGTGCCCAACTAGCACTATCGGGCCGTCGATCTGCTCAATCGCGTCGCCCAACACGACCGTGTCATCGCGCAGCGAACTGAGCGGCAGAGTTACTACCACCGTGGCAATACCTTTGCTCCGTAACGCATGTACAACCTTGTCCCAACTCGTCTCGTTGACCCATGCGCCATGGACAAACACCACCGTTGGATCATTCGCGCCCATCTCGGCCTACCTCAGGAAGTCGCAACCTGTACCATGGATTCCATCCGCCTAAAGTAACCCGCTATCACTGCGTCAACAGGTTATTTATAACACGGTAACTTGTTAACGTACCGTCAACAGGTTATGCAAAGGTGTGTGAGAACAATGTGTCTGGGCTCCATCGGTCCGGCAGCCAACAGCTCCCCGCAGAGGACTTATCTGACCTCAATGAAGGGGAAGCCCCTCGCGACACTCCTGATGGCCTGCAGCCAAAACAACTCTAGTCAGGATCCGTTTTCGGCCTCACGGCCACGGCTACCCATTGGTACATAGGGCGTTAGAGAGTCCCGGTTCATCAGCCACATCGCAGTTCCAACGAGCAGCCCGCCCGCGGCCTGCATCCAAGTAGGAATTTGCTTGAAGACCAAAACCGATAGCAGGACCGCGAAAAGTGGCGCCAGGAACAGAAAACCGCTAGCTCGGGTCGCACCGCCTTTGGCGAGAGCGAGATACCAAAGCCCGAACGAGCCGGTAGACGCAGGGACCGCCAACCAGGCGAACCACATCCAATGATTGAGGGACAAGTGCTTTGGCCATTCTTCGCCAGTGGCCAACCCGAAGGCCAGCGCAGCGATCGAACCAACGAACATTTGCCAAAAGCTGAGCGACCAGCTGTTGAAAGGGAGCCTTCCCTTCTTAGCCAGTATCGTCGCGGAAGCCCAGCAGAATGCCGAGAGCAATCCTGTTAGCTCACCCACCTCGGTGCCTCGCCCTGCCAGCCGAGTCGAATTAACCCCGATGGCCAACGTGACCCCGGCGATTCCGACCAATAACCCGCACATACGCCAAGGACCGAGCGTCTCATTGAGAAAAATACGGCCAAGCAAGGCAACAAACAGGGGATTGGTGAACAATAGAATTGCGGCCATTGAAGCGGAGATGTGTTCCATGGCCACATTGAGTGCGCCCATCACCGCGGTCGTTTGCAGCAAGCCTATGACCGCCACTAGGGAAGCATCGCGAACGCTCGCACTCTTTGGAACGAGGTTCGCGATTAGTCCGCCGCGACATAGGGAGATGATCGGTAACGTTGCGACCGCCGCCACGAGAAACCGCGACCCGACCAGTAGCAACGGTGGTAGTCCCGCTTGAAGAAGGATCTTTCCCGCAACAAAGCTGGAACCCATGAGAAATGTGGATCCGACCAAAACGGCGACGAAGGATAGAGTGTCCGACCCGTCGATCTCTGAAGCGCGGTAAGTAGCGGTCGTCATCCGGGATCTCTCCTCGCCTTAAATGTACGTAACCGGCGCGCATATCCTACACCGGTTATGCTAGTATTATCCATAGCCGCCAGATTCGAGGGATCATCCCACTAGGCGCCTTTGGTCCCGGCTAGGCGTCTAGTGCGTGCGATAGGGCAAGCACGCTAACTCCGAGAGGACGTGGCGGCTTCACCCTTTGGAGAGAAAATTTGCCCGAGAAGGTGATGAGCCAAATCGGGCAGACGGCCGTCGACTCATCCGCGTGGCTCGGCAGATCGCTTGAGACGCATCGACTGACTCGATCGAGTCCCCTCGAGACACGCGAATCAAACCTTTGTCGGTGAATGATCCTTGCACTCACCGGATAGAGGATTGGGGATCGGTCAAGCAAGATCTAGACTCAGAAGCTGGAAACTTAGCCTGCATCGTCGCTTTCGCATTACACGAATCGCCTTTCGCGGCGTCATCAGTCGAGGAGCGGGATCGCTCCCATGAATTCGTTCCGCCTCGCCAAACTCGCGGGTGGAGGGAGTCGAATTACCTAACTAGGCATATATCGGTGAGCTTGGATCGGATCATCCGCATTCTTCTCGTAGACGACCATCCCATGATGAGGGAGGGCCTCCGTTCAACGCTCGAGAAGGAACGTGACATGAAGGTCGTCGGCGAAGCATCGGACGGCGACGAAGCATTGCGGGCGTTCCGCGATCTTGTACCTGCGGTGACGCTCATGGATATCCAGATGCCCCGTATCGACGGCCTGCAGACCATCGCGGACATAAGGCGCGAATATCCACGTGCTTCACTCGTGATGTTGACCACGTTCTCTGGCGATGCACGCGTGTGCCGCGCGATTGAGCTCGGTGCGACGTCATACCTGCTCAAGACCGCGTCCAGTGAAGAAATAGTGCGAGCGGTACGTCTGGCAGCCGATGGCAAGAGGGCATTTACCAGTGACGTGAGCGAGGAAGTATCAGCGTACCGAGGCAATGAGACGCTCAGTGGACGTGAACTCGCCGTTCTACGACTGGTAGCTCAGGGCCATACCAATCGATCGATTGGCGACACGTTGTTGGTGTCCGAGGACACCATCAAAACTCGCATGAAGAGCATACTTGCAAAGCTGGGGGCTAACGATCGAGCGCACGCCGTCACTATAGCGATGCGTCGCGGCTTCCTCTCCCCTCCCTAGTTGCCAGGCTACCGCAGGCACGCACTATGGAGAGGATTTCCGATGCGGGGGAAAGCTTCAGGAAGCCGCCATATGCGCCCGATGCGATCGCCTTGTATAGTTTTGAGGCATTGGGATAGTCGCTCATTACTATCCAGGAGTGCGCCGATAGGTGGCCACCGAGATCATCAAACCCGAATTTCTGAGCGGCTCCGAAGTCCACGATGGTCACGTCGGGCTCCAACCGCGAGGCGGATTTAAGGCCGTCCGCCAGGTCGAGAGCCTCACCCACCCATCGTAGATCCTCGGTGCTGTCTAGAAGCGAATGCAGTCCCCTACGCATTCCTGCATGCGCATCGATGATGAGTACACGGACATCAGGCGGCAGACGGTCCATTGCACACTCCCCATGCATTTACATTCTGCGATGATTATCCGAAGCCACGAAACCCACTAAAGGGTAGTTGAACTAGCCAGAAACGACTTCATCGAGTGAGGTCGCAGGCCATTTCACCCGATCGCATACGCTCTCCATGACGAGATGCGAACAGCGACCATGGTTCCCTGTCCTGGAACGGAATCTATGTAACCGGTCCCCCGTATTTCGCGGATGCGTTCACGCATTCCTTGCATTCCCCAGTGACCATCCCGCGAGCCGACGGATGCAATTTCCGGCGCAATGCCGCACCCGTCGTCTCCCACCTCAGCAGAAAGCGTTCGCCAGCCGAAATCAAGTCGGAGCCATATGTTCTTGGCGCTTGAGTGGGCGGCCGCATTGGCGATGGCTTCACGTAGAACGGCGACAAGTTCCGCCTCAACGCAGGGTCGTAGCCGCCGCACGCGCCCTCGTACGCTCACGGTAAAATTTCGGTCTAAATCGTTACGATAAGCAATCAGCTCTTCGCGCAGGGCTTCGAGGCTAAGGCCGTTGGACCTTTCCGTTGCCCGCAAGCTCGCGACGCGATCCCGGCTCTCGACGACCACTGCCCGGGCCAGCAAGACCGCGTGCGACAATTCCTTCCGCAAACCTTCGCTCATGAATCGACTCCGCGTTGCCGACTCAACACTGAGCAACATACCCTGAACACTCTGCAGCAAAGTGTCGTGTAATTCTCTGGCAATACGTTCTCGCTCGTTTGCACGTATGCGAGCTCGCTGGGTTAGCTGCCCGATTCGCCATTGATAGACCAGAGCGATCAGGGATAAGGCGCCCACGCCAAGCAATGCTTCGAACCACCATGTCCGATAGAACGCAGGTGGACTACCAAAGACCGCTGCCGAGTCTGTTGCCGTCGCGCCCTGAGTGGCAAATCCCAACACGATAGCCAGAACGCTCGCGCAAGCCATCCGTGCCCTCCGCGCCATTGAAATGCCCCTCACAACAGGGCGGATCAGAGCGTTTACACAAGCGCCCTTTTGTTCACTTTCGCTCACGTACTCACCCTATCGAGTGGATGCCTCTAGACCGCGACACTTTTTAGTCTTCCCAGCGTAACTTGTCAACACCATTCGTAGGGGTTACTCTTACGAGGATGTGATGACACACTAGCCCCTGCTTCTGGATCTATCGGTCCACAGCCAGTGCCCCATGTCTGCGACCGCAGGCGTTTTTGATCAGTACGTAGGAATTGAAGACACGTGACCGCGATTAAGTGGCATCTTGGCGAAGAACCAGGTGATGCCCTGGAAAGTCGACTGCGGGCGGTTCGGCAGTTGACCGAGACCCTGTGTAACGGCCTGAGCGATGCAGAGGCAACCGTGCAATCGATGCCTGACGCTTCGCCCGCGAAATGGCACCTAGCCCACACCTCATGGTTTTTCGAAACATTCGTGTTGCGGGATCGGCAAGCGCATTTTCAGCTTTTCGATCATCGCTTCCGCTATCTCTTCAATAGCTACTACGAGGGTGAAGGAGAACGTCTGGGGCGGGCCTCGCGGGGGCTTTTGGTCCGACCGACGCTGGACAGAGTCCTAAGCTATCGCCAACGCATCAATGCAGCCTTGTTGGAGCTACTTCCTAGGCTCGACGCAGAGGGCCGCACGCTCGTCGAGCTCGGATGCCACCACGAGGAGCAACATCAAGAATTGATCTTGATGGATCTTCAACATTTGATTCACGAAAGCCCGCTTCAGGAGGGAATTTGGGCGCCTGTAGCGCCCGATAAGCCAGCCAAGGTGGCGCCGATCCAATGGATAGAGGGCCCGCAGGGGCCGTGGGAAATTGGCGCAGGGGCAAGTGAGTTCGCATTTGATTGTGAGCAGCCCGAACACACCACTTGGTTGGCTGGCCATGCGCTAGCTGATCGACTGGTGACCAATCGGGAGTGGCTCAACTTCATGTCGGAAGGTGGCTACAGACGCGCTGACCTTTGGTTGTCGGACGGCTGGTCCTGGGTCAGGAGCAATCGAATAGATGCGCCGCTCTACTGGAAGGAGATCGATGATCGTTGGTATCAGCTGACCCTTCGTGGTTGGTCACTTGTGAACCTTGAAGCGCCAGTTTGTCACGTCAGCTATTTCGAGGCAGACGCCTATGCGCGTTGGTCAAACGCTCGCCTGCCTACGGAAGCCGAGTGGGAGGTAGCGGCACAGGGCAAAGACGCATCGCTTGGAACGTTCCTCGAGATGCCTAACCCTATTGCCACTCCTGTGCCTGACTCCGGCGGTTTTGGTCTACGGCAGATGTTTGGAGATGTATGGGAATGGACGTCCTCTGCATTCCTTCCCTACCCCGGATTTGAGCCAAAAGCGGGAACGGTAGGCGAATACAACGGGAAATTCATGTCAGGCCAGTTTGTTCTCCGCGGCGGATCCTGTGCCACGCCCCGCGGGCATGTCAGATCAACCTATCGCAACTTTTTCTACCCACACCAGCGTTGGATGTTTTCGGGCGTTCGACTAGCGAGGAATGTATGACGTTAGGCTCCGCCCTATCGATCGAGAAGAAGACCTGGTATGTCGACCCAGGCTTCCGGGCAGGGGTTCTGGCCGGATTGGCGAAGGCCAAGAAGGCGATTGAACCTCGTTGGTTTTATGACCACCAGGGCTCGGAACTCTTCGAATTGATCACGCAGCTGCCCGAGTACTACCCCACTCGTGCTGAGACAGAAATCCTCACTGACTACGCCAAGCAGATCGCCAAGGTGACTGGACCAATTCAGACGTTGGTCGAGTACGGATCGGGCTCATCGACCAAGACCCCATTGGTGTTGGCCGCAACGAAGCCCAAGAACTACGTGCCGATTGACATATCGGGTGCATTCTTGAAGGAGTCAGTGACTGCCTTAGAGAGGCAATTTGAAGACGTGGCGATGTCGCCCTTGGAGGCGGACTTCGCTTTCCCCGTCACGCTGCCCAACGGGGTAAGGGGGCCGTGTCTTGGCTTCTTTCCTGGCTCTACCATCGGGAATATGGATATTCCCGATGCCATTGATGTATTGCGGTTGATGACGCAGACACTCGGCCGAGGTGCGTACCTACTGATAGGCATAGACCGTGTAAAGAGCAAACGAACGCTTATCCCTGCTTACAACGACACACAGGGCATCACGGCACGATTCAACATTAATTTGCTTGAGCGAATCAACCGCGAACTCAGTGGCACGGTCCCCATAGATGCGTTCCAGCACAAGGCGATCTGGAACTCCGAGAGATCGCGAGTTGAGATGCATCTGATTGCAAAGCGGGATCTCGCTTTTGACGTGGCCGGGCAACGCTTCCGCATGGCTAGCGGCGAGAGCATTCACACAGAAAATAGTCACAAGTACGACAATCGAACGGCCAGCCTTGTGCTTCGCGGAGGACACTGGGAGCCTATTCGGGAATGGACCGACCGGGCCGGACTATTTTCCGTATTCTTGGCACGAAGCACGTCGCATGATCAGTCTTCTACCTGAGCCTAGGTCCAGGGGAATGTGAGATGAACGTCCTGCTTTCTGTAAATGTTGGCCGCAGCCAGGAGCTTTCCTGGCAAGGGAAGCGCATCAAATCCGCTATCTGGAAATATCCGGTGATTGATCGCGTGCTCGCCAGGCGGTTAAACCTTGCAGGGGATGAGCAGGCTGATCTCCAAGGCCATGGCGGTGAACATCGTGCAGTTCTGGTTTACCAATGGGAAGCCTACGAGTACTGGAGCAATTTTCTCGATAGGCATGATCTTAAGCCTGGAAATTTCGGCGAGAATCTCACTGTCACCGGCCTGGCCGATGAGGATGTTTGGATCGGGGATAGGTACCAAATCGGCTCAGCACTATTTGAGGTGACGCAACCGCGGGTGACCTGTTACAAGCTCGGTATACGGATGGAGCAGAAGGATCTGCCATCCCTCATGGTGGATCATCGCCGTCCTGGGTTTTATATGCGCGTGTTACGCGAGGGGGATATTGGATCCGGTGACACCATCTCCCTGGTCGAGCGAGATCGCAACAGCATGAGCGTTGCAGCGATCGACACTCTCCTCTACAAGCCAGGGAGAAAGGAGACTGACCTCGAGAGAGCGATAGGGATACGTGCTCTCAGTGACGGATGGCGAGGTTCATTTCAGACCTACCTGGACGAGCAAAACAACAACTGGTCGCCGGCCTTGCTCTGGCAAGGGTACCGTGACCTTACGGTCGTTCGGCGCGATCAGGTTACGGAGGACGTGTGCGCATTCACCTTAGTAGCCAGTGAAGGAGATCCACTGCCGATGCCTGTCGGTGGGCAGCATGTGGCGATTCGCGTCAAAACTTCGCCGGATATGCCGCCATCTGTGAGGTCCTATTCACTTTGCGGGCAACGGGCCGGTGAATTCAGAATCGCGATCAAGCGAATATCCGGTGGCGTTAGCGAGTTCCTCCACGAGCACTTGTGTGTCGGAGGAACCTTGAAAGTGAGCTCACCTCGCGGTTCCTTTCTCTACCGATCCACGCTTCGACCGGTTGTATTGATAAGCGCCGGTATTGGAATTACGCCGCTCCTTGGCATGCTCACGCAGATCGCCTCTCTAAACGGAGACCGCCCTCATTTGTGGTGGGTGCATAGTGCGCGTGATGGTTCGCATTGCCCGTTCCTCGATGAAACGAGAGCACTCCTTGCATCCATCCCCAATTCAAAGCGTTTGATGTTCTTCAGCCGACCATCGCCCTCGGATGTCCAAGATCAGCGAATGGAGGCGGTTGGGCGAATTGACGTGCCGGCCATGATTGCACTGGGCGTCCCCGTCACAGAGGCAGTGTTCTATCTATGTGGTCCCCAGGGCTTCATGGATGAACTCCGTACAGCATTGCTTGCGCAGGGCGTTGTGTATGCCGACATTCGGACTGAGGCGTTTGGCGCGGAGGCGAGTCTAGCGCCTGGCGTTGTGCCCAAGCCGGCGGTAAAGCCACACCTGCCAGCGGACGCCGCGGCCTCAGGGCCTGAAGTCGCGTTCTCGCGGAGCAGGCTATCGGTTCACTGGGGCACGAACTATGGCTCACTGCTTGAGCTCGCCGAGGCGTGCGATGTACCAGTGAGATGGAGCTGCCGGACCGGCGTCTGCCATAACTGCATCACCCCGCTGTTGCAGGGAAGTGTGGCGTATGAGCCAACACCTTTGGAATTGCCGCCAGAAGGTCAGGTACTTCTATGCTGCGCGACGCCCTTAGGCGACGTGGAGCTCGATCTGTGACCGTGGCCTGCAGGTGACCCCGAGGCCGCCGTTGCGAACGTGCGCGAGCGATCAATGCTTCGAATCGGGCTAAGAGGGCGTTGCCACAGCAACCAGGCACCAATGCGGCGCCAGGACACACTACGAAGGATCCTTAAGGCCGTCAGACCTCCACCCCATGGCTTCTATGGCGTACAGAGACACCGCTGGCCTGACCCACTTCCACTAGAAACTACGTACTACTTCGAACTGGCGGGCTTTTCTTTTGGGTCTTCGATCGACTCCTTACTGGGCGCCTCGGGCCTCAGGTACAGAATCAGACAAGCGCAAACGATCGCCAACGAACCTATCGGGTACACGAGAGCCACGATGGACGCGCTTATGAAAGCCCCTAGCGTCAGCAGCGAGCGCCTGCGCATCGAACGACGAGCCGGATAAGGCACGTTTTCAGCGTGCTGCCGATCGACGACCTCCATGCACAGCATTAAATAGGTCACATTGACCAGAACAAAGACGAGCGCGTAAGCCGCCATCGGGATCGGAGCCAGGTGCGTGTTCGCGATCCACGAAGTGGTAAAGGGGACTAACGAGACGCTGAACAGGTGCCCGAAGTTCGACCAAATCAGTTGGGGTGTGGCGGCGGGCGCAAGTCTCAGCAAGTGATGATGATTTATCCAGACAATGGCGAGGAACAGGTAACTGACTCCATAGCCGACGAATGACGGCCAGAGCGCCCAAAGAGACTGCAGGGTGCCTAGATGCGGTGCATGAAGGTCAAGAACGAGCAGTGTGATGAGAATCGCGAAGACGCCGTCCGCGAACGCGACGACACGCTCCGACCCACGCTTGCGTTCTTCCATAGCCCACCTCGTTTCGGCGAACTGGCGCGAATGGCTTCCCTGGCGAATCTGCCCTGAGGCTCCATCCAGATAATTGTGAGACTTGCCCATTTGTGGTAACTTGTCAATCGCTTATCAGAGGGTTACGTGGGCTGACATCGAAGCCCGCGGGCCTTCACCCAGGAGCGGTCATGGCCAAAGTTGAGATGCCCCCCATTTTTATCGCCGACGACATCGGCCTCGATTTCCTGAACTCGGTGTCGACTCCAGTGGACACGCGCGTCGAATGGATTGAGGACGGCGAGGGGCTTATCGACTGGTTGAGGACTGCCGACCTGGTCCCTGTCAAAGTACTGGACTCCTTTGAGTCCGCGTCAGGGCCCGGGGAGCTGGACGCCGTTGCAAATCAAGCTCGGGCGCTGCGTGAATGGTTCCGCGGCTTCGTCCAGAAGAACAAAGGCAAACCGCTAGGGAAGTCCGTCGTCGGAGATCTTGCGCCTATAAATCGGATTCTGGCCCGTGACGAAGCCTTCAAGGAACTCGTCGAGCGTCGGGATCCGGATTCCGGCAAAGTGGTTGCGGGTGTCGATTTGGAGACAACGCGGAGATGGCGCTCCCCAGAGTCTCTGCTTATTCCCATTGCGGAGTCCTTCGCCGAACTCGTTGCTTCCGAAGACTTTACTGACGTCAAAGCATGCCAGGGACAATCCTGCACTTTGTTGTTCGTTGATCGCACACGTCGGCGCACCCGGCGCTGGTGCAGCATGGCCGTATGTGGCAACCGCGCCAAGCAGGCCGCTCATCGAGAACGACAGACCAAAGTCGGTTAAGACCAGTACTGCTTACTTCGCGAGTCGCAATCTTACTCTGAAGTTTCAGATCTACTCTTCACCCTTTCGGGTGGGAATCAAGGCTTGCGTCTAGTCCAAGCTTTGAAAATGGACTTCTATCTGACTGATTCGTGCTGGTCTCTGCGTGCCGAAAGCCCGGAGAATCGACTGCTGCACGTTAGACGTGCACCGGCGTTGAAGCTTCTTGCGCGGCGTATTCTGACTACGTATCCGAAACGCCCACAGATCGCCGGCACTCTCTCCCGGTCGCGATGGCTGCGCATCTGCACTTACCTACACGCTAGACCCACGCGGCGCGGTAGATCCTGCAGCCAAATCTAGTCGCAATCCCGATCACCCAGGCCCTTACGAGGCGATTGTCTGATTGGGCGTGCTTTCGCGATACCCCTAGTTGTGATCCCCAATGCAAGTGAAGGAGCTTACGGAATGAATGCAAAAGCAGTAACCGTAGTATTTGCCCACGGCGCATGGGCTGACGAGTCAAGCTGGTCCAAAGTGGTTTCTTTGCTCAGAGCCAAGTCCATCAAAACGGTTACCGTGTCGTTGCCATTTACGTCCCTACCCGATGACGTCGCAGCGGTGGACAAGGCATTGGACGGAATCGATGGGACGGTGGTGTTGGTAGGCCACGCATACGCAGGCGCCGTGATCCAATCGACTCAGAGCAAGAAGGTAAAGGGCCTGGTCTTCGTGGCGGGCCTGGCTCCTGACGAGGGGGAGACCGTGGCGGAAATCTTCAATCGGTTTGGCCATGGCGGGGAGGCACCCGAGCTTGCCCCTTCCGACGATGGCCTGATTCGGCTGCCAGCGAGTGCGTTCAAAACTGCATTTGCTCAGCATGCAACGGCTGCTGAGCAAACACACCTGGCCGCGGTGCAGCGCCCGATCTCTCCTGCATGCATCGTGGTGCCAGTTGGAACGCCGCTCTGGAAAAGTGTTCCGTCTTGGTTCCTGATCGCGCAGCAGGACCATATGATTCCGGAAGAGACACAGCGTTTTATGGCGCAGCGAATGAACGCGCATGCGCGGGCATTCCCAGTTGACCATCTGCCGAGCGTCACTGCTGCCAGTTTGGTAACGGACATCGTTGAGGACGCCATTCAGGGCGTGTCTGGCTGAGGCTGAGGGCTTGCGATGGCAATGGCCACGATGGCGAGAAGGCCGCGAGCCAGGGGCCATCAGCATCATGGCCATTGCCACGATCAACACAGCTTCATAACCGAAACTCATATGTGAGAACTACCCTAACGACCAAATGAGGTCGTTGCATGGCTGTACACAGCATCTCGCCAAGCCAATACACGTTCGCCAGGAAAAAAGTGGCGGCGACAGTTGGGGTGCGTAGCCTCAGCATCGAGGGCGTCTCTGTCGGGTAAGGGTTGGCGCTAGAAGAAGACGTCGTGCCAACCTATGTATCGAGCCCGGTTCGACCATCAAGTGCATCAGTTGCGTAATCGTTCGGCAAGATCGGGTTATGACAAAGCTCTCCGTTCGAGAGTTCAGCATCTGGTTGTCTACGAGATGCGGGATACGTCGATTGACATTGGCATGGGCGCCATCGCTGAGGGACGAGCCTTACGTGTTGGTCGAGCGAGTCATCCTAGCGCCATGACCGGCCGCAAGGTTCTTCATGAGACACCCTCCGGGAATACGCCCATGTACATCGAACCGAATCCCTCGCTACCTACGGGGCCGAGCCAAGGGTATCTAGAGCCTGCGTTGGAATCTCTGCTCAACCGGTCAATGCTGCAGGTTCATGTAGTCGCCGAGCTTCATCGTCGTGGGCCGTGGCTTGCCGAGATACCGCCTCACGAGTGTGGCTTGTTTCATCTAGTGGGCAGCGGGCGTTGCCAGGTTGAATGCGATGCGCTCGACGCGACGATGACGCTAGAATCAGGAGACCTGTTGATCTTCCCGCATAGTCCACGGCACCGACTCAGCAGCACCATGGAAGACAACCCTAACCACACCAGCCTGATCTGTGGCGAATTCCGCTTCACCGGCACGTCGCGGCATCCTCTCAATCTGGCCTTACCCGCATGCCTAGTCATTCGTGGCGCCGGCGCTAGCGCAACCTTCCGCCAATTGGCCACTACGATGGCAGAGGTCGCCCATGCCGACTGTGCCGGCCGAAACGTGCTGCTCAACAAGCTCGCCGATGCGCTATTCACGGCGGCCATCTGCGAATACTCGCGTACCGCGAGCAGCCGGCAAGGATTGTTTGCATCTCTGACTGACCCGCGCATTGCGCGGGTGGTGCAGGCAGTGCATGACCATCCAGGCAATGTATGGACCATGCAATCCATGGCCACACTCGCGTGCATGTCGCGTTCGTCCTTTGCCGAGCGCTTCAAGCAACTGATGAAACTGCCTCCTATCCAGTACGTCACGCAGTGGCGCGTCGGCCTAGCGGAGCAATTGCTTCGCAACCGTGAGCAAACCGTGGCTGGCATCGCTCAGGATCTTGGTTACAGCAGCGAAGCGGCTTTTCGTCGATTATTTAAGCGGGTGAGTGGCATGAGCCCAGGGAAAGTGCGCGCTGATGGCGTGCGGCCTCTAACGTGGAACTGAGCTTAGCAACAGCTTCCAACTGCACTTCCAACCCGATTGACGCGACAAATTCACTATATTTCTCAGCGGTGTTACTTATGAACAAGCCTTCTACACCCACCCATTCGGAAAAGGGTGCGGCCGTCTATTCCGACTGCGTATTGAAGATTTATGACTACTGGGTCCTCGGCCTTTCTAACCAATACGCGTGGAAGTGTCCAACCGATGCCGTGTTGCTGCCCTTTTTTCGCCAACACTTGAGTTCCAACCACCTAGACGTGGGCGTGGGTTCGGGCTATTACCTGGCTCACAGCTCGGACATACTAGGGCAGAGGGTCACCCTGCTCGATCTCAATGACAACAGCTTACGGGTAGCGGGTTCGCGCGTATCGCACTTGCAGCCAACGCTCATCCGTGAGGACGTTTTGCATTCCGATGGTGCACTCGGTGGTGCGAAGTTCGACTCCATTTCACTGTTCTATCTCTTGCACTGTCTGCCGGGGAACATGACCGACAAAGCACGCAAAGTGTTTTCCTCGCTTGCCCCTCACCTCGCGCCTGGTGGGGTGCTATATGGCGCGACGATTCTCGGTGAGGAGGCAGAGCATAACTGGCTCGGTCGCCGCCTGATGGGGCTTTATAACCGCAAGGGCATCTTCGGAAACAAACGCGACACACTGGCGAACTTGCAGTTCGCCCTCGCTGAGCATTTCACGAATGTCGTCGCCTGGCAGGTGGGAAAGGTGGCACTGTTTAAGGCAGACATGCCGCTGATGTAGTCAAGGATTCGCGGTAGACAAGCCTATGGCGTAGAAAGGTGGTGACGCCTTTTGACACCGAGGTAACCATTGACAGGATTGAGCGTACAACATGAGCTCTAGTCAAAGGGCAAGGCAGGTTGGCGAGCTCGCTCCGAAGGACGCCTTCGTGTGGATCTGGCTTCCTGGGCGACTTGAGCCCGTGGTTGCGGGCCAATTGGCCGTCGAGGGTTTGGTATGTCAGTTTACCTACAGCTCATCTTACCTGGAGCGCGGCGATGCCATTCCGATCTTTGCGCCGGAGTTGCCGCTGCAGCGTGGCGTATTGACTCCATTGCCTCCGCTCGATGTCGCCGGATGCCTTCGTGACGGATCACCCGATGCGTGGGGCCGTCGAACCATCGTTCGTCAGCTCACCGGTTTAGTGGGCGAAGCCGCTCGCGACATTGAACTAGATGAGCTGACCGTCATGCTGCATTCCAGCTCCGGCCGCATCGGAGCTTTGGACTTCCAACGCTCCGGAGCCCGCTACGAGCCACGTGCGCTCAAGCCTGTCGCCCTTGATGCGCTCCTGGAGGCGGCCGAATGTCTGGAAGAGGGAGAGCCGATGTCACCATCGCTCACCGAGGCGCTGAATCAAGGCAGCGGCGTGGGGGGCGCGCGTCCGAAGGCGTTGGTGGAGGACGCCCGCGGTCACTTCATTGCCAAATTCCCTGCGCCGGGCGATGTTCAAGCCGTCGTCAAGGCGGAGTACGTGGCCATGCGACTGGCTAAGGAAGCTGCCCACCTGACCGTGGCCCCGGTGCAACTGCAGCAGGCCCGCGGTAAGGATGTGCTGCTCGTCCAGCGCTTCGATCGCGAACGCCACGATCGCGGCTGGACACGTCGCGCGATGGTGTCGGCACTAACCCTATTCGGCTTGAGTGAAATGGAGGCGCGCTACGCGAGCTACTGCGAACTCGCGACGATTATCCAGGCTCACTTCACCGAGCCAGAGGCCACCCTTCATGAACTCTTTGGACGCATGGTCTTCAACGTATTGGTGGGCAACACAGACGATCATGCCCGCAATCATGCGGCATTCTGGGGCGGCGCCCATTTGTCGCTCACCCCGGCGTATGACATTTGCCCTCAATCGCGACTGGGGCGCGAAGCCAACCAAGCCATGTTTATCAACGGGGATGATCGACGCAGCCGGCTTGAAAGCTGTCGACGTGCAGCCCCTCAGTTTCTTCTCGCTGACGTGGACGCTCGAGCGCTAATCGCTGCACAAGTGATCGGTGTTCGCCGTCACTGGCACGGTATCTGTGACGAGGCAGGCCTAAGTCAGGGGCAGCGAGAGGTCTTCTGGAAACGGCAGTTCCTCAATGACTACGTTTTCGAAGGCTACCCGGACAGGTTTTGAACCTGGCACCCCGCACTTTCTGGGTTGACTCTGGTTAGGTCAGTACGGGGGAGCGCTAACCCCAAGGAGAGAATTCTGCTCAATGAGCCATGCCAGTTTCGTGCGGCCTGCGACTCCCAGATTCACGCACAAACAGCGCTAAGGTTGCGCCTTTTTGCTACCCAGCGCCGCGGCAGACGCAACTCGGGACGACAGACATGCCATCCGGCTTTGAATACGGCGAAAAATGCCAGGAAATTGCATGTCCGCGCTACATCAACGGTCTATCCCTGGCGCCCACCTAATGTCTGACCAACCTTGATCTTCTATGTCCGCTTCGGGTTGCCGTTTCAACCGGTCAACGCAACGACCACTACGACATGATTCTGAACTTCATGGCCCGGGTATGGCGTGCTTCAACCAGAAGGTCAGAGCGCCTCGTTTCCGAGAGGGCCGCCTGTATCGACCTCCCTATGGATGTTCGCCGGCGTGATTCCTTCGAGCAGGCGATCAAGTAAGGCGTCGCTTCCGCGTTGGGTCAGGGCAACGCGGCCGTTCTCCACGTGGATCTCTACCTCAGCACCCGGACGAAATCCGGCGGCGGAAATGACTGAAGCGGGAAGTGTGACCGTGGCGCCACCGCCAGCAAGCTTCATTTTCGCCTTCATCAATCAGACTCCAAGCTGGTTTAAGTGAGCTATATCACCGCTTGGATGGCGCGCCGCACTTGGGCGGAACGGGGACCATGCACATCGTCGACTTCAAGCCGGTGATCAATACCATGGATCGAATGGCCGGATCGACCACCGTGATCTCTCAGTTGAATGGATACGGTCGAATCTATTCCTACGGCAGGCCTCCCTGACGTGCAATGACCTCGGCTTGAGGCCGCACCATTCCGGCATGCCCCTGGAGCCGGTAAGGCAGCAACGCCCCCTGGGGCTGACTCGAAAACGGAAAAAAAAAAGAAAAACGGGTAGCCCGTCTAGTCCACATCGCCGCTATTGGGAACCTCCGATCCGCGAGGCCGGGTATCTATGCGTTCGAGCATTACGCGTCTGACCTCGAAGTACGGCTTAAGCAGCTCAAATGGCAACGGGTATCGCGCATGGGCGTTTTCGTAGATCGTAATTATGGGCCATCGGCGCTGTATGCGAAGCAAATGTCCAACGCCGCTGAAGCCGACGTTGTCGTCAGCCCGTAGCTTTGCATTTCTGCCGTGAAATACCGGACCATGCGCGCCCGTCCCTTTTGAGATTTTGACCGTTCGCTCACCATACATGGCGTCGAGGAAGTCATGTTCCTCAGTGCCAAAGGCCTG
Source organism: Dyella humicola (assembly GCF_026283945.1). Taxonomy (NCBI): domain Bacteria; kingdom Pseudomonadati; phylum Pseudomonadota; class Gammaproteobacteria; order Lysobacterales; family Rhodanobacteraceae; genus Dyella; species Dyella humicola. The sequence continues at coordinate 836,895 of NZ_JAPDPC010000001.1, read as the reverse complement.
CCACGGATCACGCGCGTTGTAGATCAGGAGCAACCCCGGCATGTCTGAGCGACTCGCCCATTTGATCTGGCTATGGGCGCTTTTGATGGCCGCACGGACGTGATCACCTGTCGTTCGACTGCTTCTGCCGCCGAGAATGAAGCCGCTAAGCGTGTCGAGCTGCTTGATCTCGACCGCAATCTGAATGTCGCCAATCGTCAGCTTGTAATCGGGTCTGGCCGTGACGTCAGTCGGGATAGGATCCCACTGGAGCTGATGATGCGTACAGAACGATTCAAAGAGAGTTTCCGAATCGGTTTTCGGATTCATGAGATCGCCCCGCGTTGCCGTCGTATGTCTGAGACACCCTCGAAGGGTCTGCTCCGGGTCGGAAGCAGACCTGCCCAGAATATAGCCGTAAGGGCTCGTCGGCATCCCTGATCAGCAGCAGCGTGGTCAGCGCTTACTGGAACTGATGTTCAGTTCGACCGGAATACGCACTAAGGCTTGCCGCCCGCACCCACGAACATTTTCTCGATGTCTTCCGCACCCATCGTGTCGAAGTCGCCAGGCACGCTGATCTTTCCGGCCAGGTAACCGAAGCGCCTGACCCGTGGTGTCTCCGGAGCATCCAGTGCGACGACCTTGACCATCGGTTTGCCAGCCTTGGCGATCACGAAGGACTCACCCTTGGCGGCCCGGTCCACCAAGCGCGAGAGTTGCGTCTTCGCATCGCGGATGTTGTAGGTCTGCATAGTGCACCTTTGCGGGAAGCCATTAGCCATGGATGATGCCCGCGGCTTCGTTCTGGGCTGCGGAGATCACGCGAATCGGATCCTGCGCCAATACCTCTCGCGGACAAACGCCGCCGAGGTAGCTATTGACGGACTCGAACCACACTGCGAGGAACCAGGCGTCACGACCCTCAAGAATATCCAGGATCGCAGCCATCGCCGGGAATGGTTCGAAGGTGAGCGGATCCAGTCCATATGCGGGAAAGCGCGGTTCGCCGTCCAGATCAATCGCAAACATCCGTCGGTGAGTTGTCCATTCGCTTGGCGTGGGTATGGTCAGAAGCCCTTGAAGCTTCGCCTGTGCCAGAAGCTCGGAGGAACTGAACCAGCGGGTCCCGTTCCGCGCCGCATACTTGGCCTTTGCGGTCATGGCGGCTACTCGGGCGCGATTTTTGGTAGTCAAGGCTTTCGCGCAGTGAGGTCGCCCCACTCCTGTGGCCTGCATAGTGCCGCCCTCGCCAGTGATTCCAATCCTATGGAATTCGGCAAGCCGGCCTTCAAGCTCCCGGCAGACCCTCGATTCACTGAGGCCAAGTCGGGAATCACAGCACACTAGATGCGCGCTCGCGCTGTCGGGCCACCCCTCTGCGTCGTCATCAAGCGCGAGCCATTGCTGCGGTTGCCGGCGCCGGACGTCACGAATGATTTGCTCATAGCGAGTCGCGGTGTTTAGCCACCAATCCAGTAGCTCGTCATCGAGCATGAAGCGACTGTGCCAGGTCGCCCCGATTACGCGCTGGCGAAGTTCAACTGGTAGCCGGCCCACGGCGTAGCTGAAGCGCTTGACTCTCACCCAACTGGTCGAAAGGACGATCTTGACCTGCGGATACGGTGCGAGCACCTGCGTGAGTCGGTCCGCGTATTCGAATAGGGTACCGGATCCGCGCAAATAGGGGCGGTTGTGCAGGTCAAGCCGGACGTCGTCATGATGCAGCACGCCGTCAAAATCGAGGTAGAGGATCATTGGGACGGTACCTTTGGGCCTTTCGTCAGTGACACGATAGGTAGCGCCTTGCTGGAGACATCAAGCGCTTCGGCGCTTTATGGGGTCGCGCCATGTTCAAGAAGCCGGTTGAGGACGGAGCGATTGGCGGATGCCTCATCCTTGACCCACGCCTCGTAGCCATAGTGATTAGCCAGTCCGAGGGCGATGGCAGAAGAGCGCGAGAAGCCACCTTCGCAATGCACGACAATGCTCGCGACGGTCGGCGGCAAGCCTCGCACAAAGGTATGGATGGCGATGGCCTGCTCGTGCTGAAAGGCCTGAGGTAGCTTTTGTCGGGCACGCTCGGAGAGTTCCCGTCGATCGAAATCAACGTCAGCAAAACTCAATCGCAGCATGTGTGCTATCGGTGGCAGTTTCGCGCGTGCGCGATCCGGCGCCGTGATCGAGATGACGGCGAGGGTGAGTAGTGGCGGCAATTGCGCGGCCTCCTGCCGCGACACGGCGATGACCTGTCGCCTACCTCCTGGGGGGCGATACAGGCGCGCGATCATGGTTTTGAGCCTCGACGACATCATGTTGGATTTAGCTGCCGAATTGAGCGAGGCACCGATTGACCCTGGCGTTTTGGTTGGCCAAGTGCAATGTCTATATCGAATTCGCCGCGCCAGGCGTTCCGAGCTGCGCATTCAGGCGCTCAAGCACCCGACGCAAAACCTGGGGCTGCGCAAGCTTCCCAATGATCACGTGTTCTCTTTCCCTCGCTGGCCAGGCGTCGAGCTGCGCGCCCTGCTCGATCGCGATCCATTGGTCACCCGCACGGGGGCGCCGTCGATCCAGCCACAATCGCAGACAGTCGTACCGAGTCACCACTGTGGAGTGGTACTCACTCCAAGACGAATTGGTGAGCTCAGGCAGGAACATCGAGTCGATCACGCGTTTGGCAACGTCTATGGGAAGCTGTCGTCGAAAGGCCTCGAGCGGTGCATGGAGAGCGCCCCAATCGGAGATCACAATCTCCACGTGATCCAGATACGGCGCCAGAGCGTGCTCCAGTTGCGGGCCATCCATCAGGCGCTGCTTCGGCGGGGTGTAAACATCACTCGAGCCCTGCATTTCGGGTACGTCTTCGGTGTTCCACATCCCCTTGGTTTCAACGAATAGAATCCAAGTGGAAGGTGATTCGGGACACTGATTCGTCCGGTGACTCAACGTCTGCATGTGAATAGCGCTCCGGCAGCCAGTGGCGCATGTCGCGATCATATGGCAGCACAGCGCAAATTTCTTTAGTCATCTGGGGAGGTTCGGATTGATGGCGACGGGGCCGCCATCCGCGCCCACATTCGAGGCATTCTCCGACCTCCCCAGTTGACTAAGAGCCGCCGCGTAGGCTGTGTTGAAGGCTGGCCCGTTAACGTTGAGCTTGCTCACGCATCCATCGCAACGTGCCCAAAAAACGCCTCCAATCGCGAAGAGGAATGCCATCCCCCGAGCACGTGATGCCGTAGGCACACACCGCCCAGGCCTGCTCCAGATTCGGTGCTGTCGTGCGCGACGCCGCTTCAATATCCTCGATTCGCACGTGGCCATGCCGCACCGGAATCAGCCGCTCAAGGACATCCGGGTCCAGCGCTAACCATTCGGCCTTGAAGTAATCATTCGTCGTCATCGGTGGCCTCGCCTGGCGTGCCTGCATGGACGAGAATCATAGTCCGAGCATGCGCGTGATTTCTTTAGTCATCTAGGGAGGTGTGCGCGATCGACTGTCGCGCTGCTCCGTTCGAGCACTAGCGCTCAGTGCTACCTTTGAACAGTCGGAACACTGGTGATGAAGCTTGGGTCCGCGATTGAGGCATTCACGCGCCTGTTGAACTCCAACATCGCCGTACTGACGCGGGACGACTCGGCTGCATTGAAGATCGCTTCTCCGCATGCCGGGCAGTAATCGCCGGTGATGTCTGGAATGACGGTCGACGCACCCTTGTAGGTGCATGGCATGTCGCGGGTGTCAGGAACCAGCGCCGCGGCTACACAGGATGGACATTTCATGGTCAGGGCTCCTTGAAGGACACGAAGATCGCGGCTTCTATAACCGTCAGTTTCATATAGGCCTCGCCGACTAATGTCTTTGGCAGATAGACATCCAGCGAAACTCGACGATCTGCGCGCGTGATCATGCTCGTGTGGAATTCCGCGAGCTTCATCGCGTAGATGTCCTAGTGTTGGGTGGTCTTGCGTGCCTGCCTTTACAGTCGCCACTCGCTGCGTTCTTCAACGCCTGCAAATGAGCCAACGCCGATTTGCTGCGATGCAACCATAGTTACCTCGGGAAGTTCTTGGAGCCAATCTTCTTTTACTCGTGAAGTCCTTCGGCTCGCTGCTGCAATTGCTTGAATTGCTGCGCGTAGCGGCCTAGGAATTCGCTCATCGAGCCTCTGAATTTCAAGGCTTCGCTCGGGAGGGAAATGTCCAAGGCTTTGGAGATGGACATGGCATAAGAAAGCTGGCTCGCCGATGGCGGCTGGAGATCAGAATCCAGAGCATCAGACAGACGTTGCGCCAACCTCCACTCGAATAGCGATGCGCCTTGCCCAAAGGCCGCCCGCTGCAATTGGACGCTCAGGGCAGCCCTGACCGTGGGGTCGAGGTTCAGCTCAACTGATATATCGAGGTCATCGTCCACAAGGCGCATGCTCACAGCCACCTCAATGCTACTTTTAAGTAGCCTACATTTAAGGGCGTAGTCCTAAAAGTAGCACCAATCTAGGGTCGTGGCCATGGAAGAGCCGACCGCCCAAATGAAACTAGCAGGTGCCATTCGCCGCAGACGCGAGGCACTAGAGTTCAGCCAGGAGTCCTTTGCCGACGCCATCGGTATGCACCGCGCCCAATACGGCAAGGTTGAGAGGGGTCTAGTCAACATGAGCATCCAAACTCTGAGCCGGGTCGCGACGGGGCTGGGTATGTCGGTAGCCACGCTAGCGAAGTCGGCGAAGATCTGAGGATTAAGCGAGATCAAGCGTCTCATGCAAGACGAGACTATATCTTGCAACCGCGCTCGGGGTGCACCAAGCCGGGGGCGATGGCGGGGAAAGTGAGCTGCTGGCTTCGCTCCCCTCTTAGCTTGGACGTGCCGTTAGGGGCTATCGCGAGCTAGAGGACCAGCACGAAAGCTCGAATAGAGGCCCTAACGCGCGTGAGATCTTGGCCGCCTAACAGGTGTTGGAGCCAAACGCTGCCACGCTAGAACGTAGTGTTCCAGTTCCGAGCCCGTGGCCCGTTCTCGAGTCGCGCGACGGCGCTCGGTCTCTTCTGCGCGCAACCCAGCGCAAGTGTTACGACACACTGATTGGCGCGCAAGTTCCGCGCAGCCTGTTAATCAGACGCGACCACTGGGCGGAATCTCGCCGTCAAAGAGCTGAATGACCTTAGCCGATTCTGTTGCAGACGGTAGCCTTTTGTCCTGGACCGGACGATCGACCTGAAACATCTGGACCCCTGCTTTGCGTATATTGAAAGCAACGCGTTGCCAGCGAAGCTTCCATTGCTTCTCTCGATCCTTGTACTGCTCGATCTCCAGACGAAGTCGGGCTATCTCCTGGTTAAGGGCTTTGATTTCATCGTCCGTTTCCTGCCTTGATCGAACGAGCCCTCCCTGAAGGGCCTCCTTGGCCAGCTTATAGGCTGCTTTGATCGACGACTTCTGATTCAACGTCTGCCGGCTGAAGCCAAACTGCTTTTCCAGGTGCTCCCACGTGAGCGTCGCCCCCAGCTCACCGCGCCCCCAACGCGCAAGCTCTTGAACAATTTGCTGCTCTTGCAGCTGCCCCATCCGCCCGTATCGAGTCAGTTTCATGCTGCGATCTCCTCCAGATAAGCGTCCGGATCAAACGGCTCGATGGCTCGAAGCCGAAGCTGTTCCTCAAGGGTTTTGAGCTTCTTCGCGTTGTGCGCGTTCCAATCAACGCTTTTACGTGGTCGATCACCTGTCGATCGCTCTTCGGCCGTTCGTTGCGCGATCTTTGCCATTGACCACTGGCGCTTGAGCTCCTCGTCCCGACCTTCGTCGTCCTCCGCCCAAACGTAGTCGTTACAATCTCCCGTACATTGCAGATGGCGCTCACATGGCAGCTGTGAGAAGTCGTGAACACAAGCACCCGGACCCACGTCATGGACGGCCCTGACCTTGGCTTCGACATAGCTCTCACGCAATGTAATCGGGATCTTCTTCAGATCATCGGCCAGCCTCCCATGTGCCTTCCCGCTGAGCAAGTCGGCGCGCACTTCAAGCACTCTCTTCTCTTTGCTCGTGTGCTGATACGCCTTGGTGTCCCGGGGATTGGAGCGGCCAAACCAATCCGTCTGCAACAATTCAGGCAGTCCACCTTCGTCCAATAGAGTATTTACCGTATGGCGGAAGGCATGCGAACTGAAGTCGATTGATGTCAGAAATTCGGGAACAAACTCGCGCGCCAGAGGCTCTAGGCGCCGCTTAATCCAACCCGCCAACATCGCATGGCTGTAGCCCGTACTCAGCCACTTGGCTGGTGAAGACATCTGCGAAAGGTACACCGGCACGCAGAAGAGCATGTGCTCCAGGTAGTACTCCTTCCGATGCTGGTCCACGAATCTCAGCTCAACAAAACGAGCATGGAAGTCTCTACGACAGTACTCAATGAGATCTTCGGCCGTTGTCCCTGCACACGCCCATCGCCTGTTGGCCTGCAGCCACTTTACGCAACCGTGCGGCGGTATACCCAGCTCGTTGAGATCCAGGACTCCAATACGCGCACCTTCGGGAAGCGCCTCAAGAAAGCGAACGTCTGGTCCGTTGACACGTCGCATCTCCCGGGCAACGTCTCTTGGCGCCTGGCAGAACGCGATCATCTCCTGGACTATGGGGCATACGATGTCCGCCATAGCCCCGGACAGCCACCTTGTCTCAAGTGGCGTGGAGGCCCTCCCAAACTTGGCCTTCCCTTTGAAATAGCGCAAGCCAACCCCGCCGCCCTCGCCGGGTCGAATACAGTCCACGAGCAACGAAACTGCTTCACCGAATCGAAATCCCGTGCATGCCAAGATTGACAAGATAGCCAGGGGCAATCGCCCTTCGTGACCCACCGGGACACGTTGATGGAGCGCCCCCAGCATTCGATACAAGGCCTGAGTCGCCATCTTGGCTTCATCTCGCACCGTCGCTTCAGGATCGTCGAGCCGACGACCGATGAACCCGGTCGTCCCATCAGGACGCACCATAGCCGCATACTTGTACTGAAGCCGTACGCGGCACAATTCATTCGCATCACAGTGACTCGCGAATTCCGCGACCGCCTTATGCATGTTGTACGCCACGCCTTTCGAATAGTCCTCGGCGATTTTGGCGCAGGCGGCATCGAGATGCGTGGAACGTAACCCAGACACTGGGTATCCGGCCGCCTCCTGTGCCACGTACGCGACAGCGGTGACGAAAGTCCGTTGGTTAGAAAGTGATGCATTTGAGCGACTAAATCGCAAAGCCACGAGTGACTTTGCGAGATCTTCGAACGGACCAGTGATGTTGGCGAAACCTCTCTTTTCCGGCGAGCGAAAGAACAGGTCTGCACGAAAAATGTTCTTCCCGGGATGCTCAATCAACCGCCCGCCAGTTATCTCCCATGGATTCGTCGCCCAATCTGCGCCTTCAATTTCTCCCATGAGGGCTTGCGCCGCTTCAACCAGCAGCTTGAGATTTGCCTCTTCGTCTCCCGGGACGGGCTGAATAAATGGGTGTGACTTAGGCTTTCGATTCGACCTGCCATCTTTGATCTTAGGCTTCAACATAGGCAAGCTTCTCCACTTCTGCAATGACCTGACCCACCGCAAAGATCACGTCGTCGATCTGGATGCCCAACCGGACACTTTCGTACTTCGCCAGACGATCTTCACGTTCGGCGAGGAGAACGGCCAACACGTTGTCGTGGTTGGCATGCACGTAGGGCCGGAACTTCGGACACAGATAGCAGCTGAACGGCGGATCTAGTCCGCACAAGCGCTGCTCTCCACACATGCCGATGTCAATCGAATCTGTCGGGTGTGATTCGGGGATAAAAGACAGCGCTTTGTCACTTCGACCTGCTGTTTCAGCCTCGTCAGCCGAGTGGATGAATCGCCCCTTGAAATATCCGAGATACGTTCCAAACAGCTTCGCCTGAGCCGCCTCCAGATGGCGAATGATTCGACTTCTCAGCTCGAAGTAGACTTGAACGTGTTGCGTATCCGAGTGATCGAGGACTCGCGCAAGCTCGCGACGGCTAATTCCCTGATCCACCAGAGACGTCGCCAAGGTATAGCGGAACCGGCGCGCGCTCACGATAAGAGGCGTCATGGTTATCGGCGACAGAATGTTGTGACGCTTAACGAAGGACTTTAGTAAGACATTTATAAAGTTCGTTACAGGGCGAAGAGCTCGATGCACAGCGGAAGTTGGAACGGGCTTTTGATTGATCTTCCGGCGACGAAATAGGGGCTGCACATCGCTGGTCACGATACCTTCTTCAGTAAGTACCTCAACCGGTTTACCCGCGCTTGCCCGACTCAAAGCGAGCACGTGAGCCGCAAATGCCGCTTCGAGTGTTTCCAACTGAAAGTCTTGCCTTGGACTGATTAGGCTCTTTTTGATGCGTGGGACAGCAAGCTGATAGCAGGGGTCCACATCCTCGATGCCTAGCGTCAGATCTCGCAGATCACCTTGATCAAGAAAGATGAAGTTTGCGGGATTGCGACCAAGGGCAAGACAGAGAGCAACGGCGGCGCGCTCTTGAAGATGCTCGTATGTTTCGCTGTCGTCGTTCTGTAGCGCCCTGACAATCACCGGAAGCTCAAGCGACAAGTCGAAGGGTCCTGTCTCTGGATCCTCGTCCTTGACGGCCTGACCCTTCGGGTTACCAGGAATAACCATTCCATCCAGCGTCGCGGCGTAACTCAACGAAAAGCCAGCTTCTGGAAAGTTGGCCGCACACCACACATACCATCTCACCAGGCGGTGCATCTGAAACAATCTCTTCTTCTTCCTTGCATCCTTTATTGTTTTCTTAATCAAAGATGCTAAGCGATCTCGAAACAACTCATCGGGGCAAGACGCATCCAACTCGAACTCGGTCTCCCGACTAATCACTTCTCCTAAGAAATCCTTATAGATCAGGACCGCTGCACTGGTGGAAACGGTTTCAGCGCAATGCATCACGCGACGCATCAAGCTCCAACGCAACCTGGGGTTGGCGATTTTTTTGAAGTTGCATCGCCTTACGCCCCCTGTATCCGCGAATGTCCACGTGTCGTCACTGCAATCGACAGGTACGCCTTCTCTGGTGATGAAGCTACCCGGTATTGCTCGCCATCCGAATGTCGATATCTGCTCATTTAGAGGAAGGGGCGCGATCTTTGTCGAGATGCTATGCAGATTCATGGTGAGAGAGTTTGTTGACTGGTGGTCGTTGGATTAGAAGGGCAGACGTTCGTTCACACTGTCAGCCTGTTCGATGGCTTTCTTCTGGTTCGCCAAAAGAATGCGATTCGCTGCCTCGTTGATTTCGGTAGCAATGTAGACGTCCTGCGACTCCAAGCTGCTATCTCCTCTGAGCAGCGCGAGATGTTGACGGCGCCGGTGCTCCTCAATGCCGTTTTCCCGCAGAGCCTTTTCGAGATCCGATGAAAACGAGTGCCGCAAGGAGTGCGGCGAAAGGCGACTCGGTAACTTGCCCGGAAATTTCCGCACCAACGCCGTGCAAATGCGATACATGCGATTGATCGAAAGCGGCAGACCTTCGTCGCTTACGATGAGATAGTCCGTGTCGCGGCGCGCGTTGGTCAAGAGAACCTCGCGGCTATGCAGAATGTACTCGTTTACGATTGCTGCAAATTTCGTATCGAGCCAAAGCGTTCTGGACTGGCGCTTCACCAACGGCCGGTGCGTCCGTGGATCATCGGGGTCGATCGGCCGGCGCTGCACGAACACCGTTGTCAGCGCACCGAACTGAACATCTTCCACTCTCATTCCCAGAAGCTCACCGATGCGAACTCCGCAGATGAGCATGAGCATGATTGCCACGTTGTCGCGCCGACGTATCGCGTGTTTACGCGCGGACCCATGTTGTTCGTTGACCGTGAGCAATTCTGCGATCAAGAAGCGCCTTTGGGTCTCGCTCAATAGGCGTTCTTGCGCCGGCTTTGGGCTACCCGCATCTGAAGGCATGGCGCCGCTCAACAGCTTGAACAAGCGATCCTTTGTCCCCGCGAGTACGCTGCGCTCATCTTTGCGGAGCGTCAGCGCAGTGACAGCGTCCAACATCCAGCCTAAGTAGGCGGCGCAAGTTGCGATCCGCTGGACCTGGACGGAGGGAGACACCGCGACTTTCACCACGTGGCGATGGCTATGATCCCGCCGAAGCTCGGGTAAAAGTGATCCAGTTATCTCTGCTTCGGTAAATCCTCGGCCCGAAGCAATTCGATCATCAATGTCGATACCCAGACCTGATGCCCATTCGTACAGGATCGCGAGCTCTCCCAAATTGCGCCGAAGCGTGTTCTCCGATCGCTGATAGCGAGAAAGGATCCACTCATTGGGTCCCACCACGGGAAGGCCGACCTCATCCAGAAGCATCGGAAGAATCTGACCAGAAGGATGCTTGAGACTTTCAATCTTCATGACCGAACTTCACGCTCGTTATCTGGCAACTCTTTTAACCTGACGATGTCTCACTTGGCAAGATCAAATACCCCGAAGGGGCAAAGAAAAACCCGCAGCGGAAATTGACATCTCCACTGCGGGCCATTTCTTCAAAAGTATTTGATATTTCTATAATTTAAGTCAGCGATGCTTAATGTAAATTGACACCACTCGTTTTAGCATCTTCAGAAGGGAATATCGTCGTCATCGAAGCTGTTGTTCTGCACCAGCGGCGGTGCGGACTGGCGCTGCTGGCCGCCGTAATTGTCGCCACCGCGGGACTGGCCACCACCACCGCTGCCTTGGCGCGGCTGGCCACCGCCGCCGCCCTGCGGGCGCTCGCGATAACCGCCGCCACCGCCACCACCCGCGCCGGCGCCTTCTGAGCCGCCACCGAGCATCTGCATTTCCGCGGCGATGATGTCGGTGCTAAAGCGCTCGACGCCGTCCTTGTCGGTGTACTTGTCGGTGCGCAGCGAACCTTCGATATAGACCTGGCGACCCTTCTTCAGGTATTCGCCGGCAATTTCCGCCAGGCGGCCGAACAGCTTCACGCGATGCCACTCGGTGCGCTCCTGCTTTTCGCCGCTCTGCTTGTCGGTCCAGTTCTCTGAAGTGGCGATACGGATGCTGGTGATCGCTGTGCCGTTGCCGGTGTAGCGGGTTTCCGGGTCCGCGCCGAGATTGCCGACGATGATGACTTTGTTGATGCCACGTGCCATGGATTTCGTTTCCTCTTGAAGCCGGCGCTGCGTTCTTGGGCAGTCAGCACCGGGATGGTTGAACTGGTCGCTATCATAACCGTGCCACACGCCGAGTACAGAGATTGACCTGGGGCCCGTGCTCATGACTCTGTCGGTCTTGCACCCTCCCCGCTTGCCCGGCATGGCCTAAAAAGCCCGGGGAATCAGACCACTGGCGGCTCTCACGGGCTGCGACAGCCAGAAGCAGCAAATTGCCGCTTAGACCCCACTGATAAAGCGGTAGCCCACGCCGGGCTCGGTTTTCAGCCAACGCGGGGTGGCCGGGTCATCGCCCAGTTTCTGGCGCAGTTTGCCCACCACGATGCGCAGGTAATGGCTGTCGTGCGTATGGGTGGCGCCCCAGATATCGCGCAGCAGTTGCTGCTGGGTGACCACGCGGCCGACATGGCGTACCAGGGTGGCGAGTACGGCGTACTCCTTGCGGGTGAGCGCGAGCAAGGCGCCATCCAGCATGACTTCACGGCGCGCCAGATCGATCATCAGGTGACCGTCGTCGTAGCGCTGCGGAGCCTCCGGCTCCCCCGGGCGGGAACGCAACATGGCGCGCAGCCGCGCCATCAGTTCCTGGATACCAAAAGGCTTGGTGACGTAATCGTTGGCCCCGGCGTCGAGCGCCTTCACCTTGTCGCTTTCGGCATCGCGCACCGACAACATCAGTACCGGCACGTGACTCCATTGCCTTAGTTCGGCAAGTACATCGTGCCCCTCGCGATCCGGCAAGCCGATATCCAGGATGACCAGGTCGGGGGAGCGTGTTGCAGCAAGCGCCAAGCCATCAGCGCCATTGGCCGCCAACAGCACCTCGTAGCCTTCGGCACGCAAGCCTATATCGAGGAACTTGCGGATCTGCGCCTCGTCATCGATCACTAGAACGCAGGGAGTGGCAGCAGTCATTGGGGCTGAGGTTATCCGGGTTGGTCGGGCGGCGCCGGCAACGGCAGGGTTATGCGAATGGTGGTGCCTCTCCCCTCGCCGGGCAAGGCCTCCACGCTGCCGCCATGCGCGCCGATCATGCCGCGGCAGATGGCCAGCCCAAGTCCCGTGCCCTGTGGCGCCCGATCACCGCGCGAAACCGAATAGAACATGTCGAAGATGAGCGCCCGCTCGTCCTCGGGAATACCCGGGCCGCGGTCGATGACATCGATCTGCAACTGCTCGCCTTTCGAACGCACCACCACGCGCACCGGCTCACCCGGCGGCGAGAAGCGTGCCGCGTTCTCCAGGATGTTGAACAAGGCCTGTTCGATCAGCGCCGGATGCACATAAAGCAATAGCGTTCCCGGTGGCAGTTCGGTCACCAGCTTCAGGTCCGGGAACAACTTGCGCAGGCGCGTGGTGGACGCGGCCACAATTTCGGCCACATCGGTCCAGTCGCGATTGAGCTTGAGCGTCCCGTGGCCCAACTTGGTCATGTCGAGCAGATTCTGGATGTAGCGATCGAGCCGCTGGCCTTCACCAAGGATGGCTTCGAGCAGTTCGTGCCGTTCACCGGGCGGCAGCTGATCACCATAGCTGGCCAGCGTGCCGGCGGAGCCGATCATCGACGCGAGTGGTGAACGCAGGTCGTGCGAGACGGAAGAGAGGAGTGCATTGCGCAAGCGCTCGGTCTCGCCCTGCACCCGCGCGCCCTCCAGCTCTTCGGCAAGGCGCGCACGCTGAAGCGCCTGGCCGATGTCCTGCACCATCGCCAGCGCGAGGCTACGCTGATCAGGCGAAGGCTCACCTTGATCAGACGGGAAACGCAAGGCTGCCACGCCCAGCCGATTCTCCTCGTTGCCCAGCGGCAGCGCCCAGCAAGGAGCTGCATTGAGCGTGTCGGTGTAGCGGCCCGCCTGCTCGGCGTGTTGTTCGCTCCAGCTGGACGCCGCCAGATCCTGCGTAAGCAGCGGGAAGTCGCGCGGCGACGACGCCACCACGCGAAGCACCTGGCTGGCATCACGCGCCAGGATGGCAGTGTCGCAACGTAGTGCATGAGCCAGGGCGACGGCACCCGCCGCGCGGATGCCGGCAGCATCGGTACTGGTGGACAGCCGCTGCCCCAACGCAAGCAAGGCACGCGCATGCGCATGCGCCGCGCGCATCGACTCCACTTGACTGGCCAGCTGCGTTGCCAGCCGGCTGCAAACCAGCGCCGCCACCAGGAACAAGCAGACCGCCAGCACATCGTCGAAGTTGGCGATGGCCAGGGTGTAGCGCGGTGGCGCAAAGAAGAAGTTATAACCAAGGAAACAGAGGATCGCCGTGTATACGGCCACGGCCATGCGCGTGCGCACGGCCACCACCAGCACGGCCGTGAGGAAGATCAGCGAGAGGTTGGCAACGGAGAGATAGCGGTCCGCGATGAACGACAACGCAAACGCGACCAGGGTGGCCAGCGTGGCGTAGATGTACTCATCCCGACGCCCGCGGCCGCCGGGCATGCGCAGGCGCAGGCGCGACTTTGCACGCTCGGTCGGCGTGGCGATGATCGTGAGTTCGAGATGCGCGCCGCGACGCAATAGCAGCTGCGTCAGTGATCGCCCCAGCATGCGTGCCAGGAATCGCTCGCGCGTGCGGCCGAGAATGATCTGGCCGATGCCTTCACGATCGGCATGAGCAATCAATTCATCGGCGATCGCGTGACCGCGCAATACCACGGTGTCGCCACCGAGACGGCGGGCCAGACGCATGGCGGCATCCAACCGCTCCCCTCGCGCCTTGTCGAGCGTGGCGCTGGTGTCGACAAAGGCCACGCTCCACGGCGCACCGCGCCGCTCGGCGATGCGCCTTGCGATCCGTACCAGATACTCGCTTTGCGAGTGTCCGTCGATGGCGGCGAGCACGCGGCGACGTACCGGCATGGCGCCACCACGCGCCAGCATGTGCTCGCGCAGGTCGCTGTCGACATGGCCGGCCACCGTGTCCACCGCCAGCTCGCGCAGCGCGACCAGGTTGGTCGGCGAGAAGAACGCATCTAGCGCGGCGGCGGCCGTTTCCGGCACGTAGACCTTGCCCTGTTTGAGGCGCTGGATCAGCTCGCGCGGTGGCAGGTCGACCAGCACGATATCGCGCGCCTGATCGAGGAAGGCATCCGGCACCGTTTCGCGCACGGTGACATTGGTGATGCGCCGCACCTGGTCGTTGAGGCTTTCCAGATGCTGCACATTGAGTGCGGTATAGACCTCGATGCCAGCATCAAGCAGCTCTGAGATGTCCTGCCAGCGACGCTCGTGACGGCCGCCGGGCAAATTACTATGCGCCAGCTCGTCGACCAGGATCACCTCGGGGCGCCGCTGCAAGGCGGCGTCGAGGTCGAACTCGGTGAAGTCGCGCCCGCGATAAGTCACCGGCCGACGCGGCAGCTGCTCGAGTCCTTCGAGCAGCGCCGAGGTTTCCGGACGGCCGTGAGTTTCGACCAGGCCGATCACTACATCCACGCCCTGCCGCTTCAGCTCGCGCGCGGCCGAGAGCATGGCAAAGGTCTTGCCGACGCCCGGGGCTGCACCGAGGAAAATTTTCAGGCGACGGCTTCGCTCTTCCTGTACGGAATCGAGCAAGGCATCGGCGCGTGCTTCGCGGGAAGGTTCGGACATGCTGTCCCAGTACGTCAGTGATCGGCGACTACGTTATGCCTCAATGGCCATCCAAAGCCAGATTGAGTTTCAACACATTCACGCGAGGCTCGCCGATCATACCGAACTGGCGACCACTGGTCGCCATGGTCACTAACGCCTGCACCTGCGCATCGCTCAAGCCGCGCGCCTTGGCCACACGCGACACCTGATAGGCCGCCGCCGCCGGCGAGATCTCCGGATCGAGACCGCTGCCCGAGGCCGTGACCAGGTCCACCGGCACTGGCGCGGTGTTACCCGGGTCGGCGGCGCGCAGCGCGTCGATCCGCTGTTTCACCGCATCGGTAAGCGCGGGATTGGTCGGCCCCAGGTTGGAGCCGTTGGACGCCGTCGCATTATTGGCCTGGGGCGTGGTCGCCGAAGGGCGACCCCAGAAGTACTTCGGTTCGGTGAAGGACTGGCCGATCAGCGTAGAGCCGATCGGCCTGCCGTCTTTGGTGATCAGGCTGCCGTTCGCCTGCGACGGGAACAGCACCTGGGCCAGTCCGGTAACCACCAGCGGATAGGCGATGCCGGTGATCACCGTCATCAGCAGCAACATCCCGACCGCATTGCGTAAGAGCCTGCTCATATCATGACCTCAGTAGTGAAGGATCGCGTCGACCAGACCGACGACCTGGTAGTTCTTCGCGCCTTTGTCATAGGCATTCACGTCGTACGAGTGTTCGTAGCGCAGCTCCGGGCGAATTTCCAGATCCGATGACACCCAGTGCGTCAGGCCCAGCGTGTGACTGCTGTAGCGCGTCGCGAAACCCGTGCGCTGTCCCTTCTCGTCGTCGTAGTACTCGTTGCGGAACGACATCATGTTGCTCGAGTTCAATTCGAAGTTGAGGTAGTTCACGATGCCGAATTCGCCTGCCGTGCCCGCCAACGGCGACGACCCCGGCGCACCCGGCGTGCCGCCCGGCCCGAAGCCCGGGATATTGCGGCCGTACATGCGATACGCCTCGGTCTGCATATGCACGCTGTTGTTGAAGCGATGACCCCAGGTCATCACATACATTTGCACGTTGTTGTAGTTGTAGTCGGACTTGTTCACATTGTTGATGCAGGGGTAAAGCATGTCGTCGTTGTCTTTTGACACCCAGCGCACGCAGGTCTGCAACGAGGGCCGCGCCGACGAATTCCAGGGCGCCGTATCATTGCTGCCGTTGATGCCAATCTGGAACGTCCACTGGCTGCTGAGCTTGGTCGTGGTCATGATGCCGGTCTGAGTGTACGGGTCGACCGTGTACAGGATCGAATGCGTAACCAGGTAGTTCTGCGGCGAGAACTGCGCCTCGATATCCGGCAGCGACAAATAGCGACCGACGCGGATGACCATGCCTTCGGCGACCCACGGGATATAGATATCGCCGTAGAACAACATCGGGTCATCACCGTAGATCTTGCCATTCAGTGCGCTGTCGGCCTTGGGGTTGTTCAGCAATTGGTTGCTGAAAACACCCTTGGACACGGTGTAGTGATAGTCGTAGCCATACAGATTGGAGATATTGAAGCCCCAGTCCACATGGTCGGTCTGGACGGTGTCCTCGACGCGCGTGATGTTGGTGACGAACTGATCGAACTCCACCCGGTTCGGACGTGTTGCATACGACAGCGGGAAGTTGGAGTTGCTGGACGAGCTCAGGTTGGCGGAGGGATTGATCCAGCCGTTGATCTCGATCTTGTTGCGCTCCATCCAGTTGCCAAGCTTCGTGCAGGAGAGGGCTTTCTGCAGCGGATACTGGCCGTAAGAGTTGGGCACGCCGATCGGCGCAGCCACGCCACCGAGCTGCCATTCCGCGCTGGGGAACGGCGGCGAATTGAGCGGCGCATCCATGGCGCGACGTGCCGGCGCGGGAGCATTGGGATCGGACGGCTGGGCGTCCTCACGGTAGGCCGAGGCAAGGCGCGAAAAGAAGCCTCTTGAACAATCGGCACTGCCCGCTACCGGCGCCGAGGGCGCCACGCTATCGATGTCCGCAGCGGAGGATACGGGAGAAGCGTCGATGGTGGACGCAAGCACTTGGCTGGCGGGCGCAATCGCAAGCAGAACTGCAAACGGGAGCCTGCTCTTCGACAGAATTTTCTTCGAAACCATAGGTATTCCTGACATTCGGCCCGGGGACGGACCGTCCTTTTCTTGTGGGGTTGTATGGGGCTGTGGAGCGTCGATGCCGTCCGGCATCGACTTCAAATGCCGGCGTAGCCGCCGAGCACGTAATCGTCCTGGGCGCTGGGGGGCGCCTGGTCATCGTTCTTCCGGTCTACCTTGACCGTCCGCGCCGAGGCCGAAGGCAACGCAATCACCACATCACAGGTGGAATCATCAGTGGACAGGCGGAGCTCCATGTCCGGGTGCGTGTCGTCGGGCAGCGATACGGAAAGCTTAAGCGTCTGCATGATCTAAACCTCTCGCTTCAGGCCAGTCCGCACAGGACCAGCAGCATGTCGATCAGCTTGATGCCGATGAATGGGACCGCGATACCGCCGAGTCCGTAGACGAGCAGGTTGCGGCGGAGCAATGCACCCGCACCCAGTGCCCGGTACTTTACGCCTTTGAGCGCTAGCGGGATCAAGAAGATGATGATCAGTGCGTTGAAGATCACGGCCGACAGGATCGCACTCTGCGGCGTGGCGAGCTTCATCACATTGAGCGTGTTCAGTGCCGGATAAGTGGTGGCGAACGCCGCCGGAATAATCGCGAAGTATTTGGCGATGTCGTTGGCGATGGAGAAGGTGGTAAGCGAGCCGCGCGTAATCAGCATCTGCTTGCCGATCTCCACCACTTCGATCAACTTGGTCGGATTGGAATCCAGGTCGACCATGTTGCCGGCTTCCTTGGCCGCCTGCGTGCCGGTGTTCATGGCCACGGCGACGTCAGCCTGGGCCAGTGCCGGTGCATCATTGGTGCCGTCACCGCACATCGCCACCAGACGATTCTCGGCCTGGATCCTGCGGATCAGCTTGAGTTTCGCTTCCGGCGTGGCTTCGGCGAGGAAGTCGTCGACACCGGCCTCGGCAGCGATCGCAGCTGCGGTGAGCGGATTGTCGCCGGTGATCATCATCGTCTTGATGCCCATCCGGCGCATCTCGGCGAACCGCTCGCGGATGCCGCCCTTCACGATGTCCTTCAGCTCGATCACGCCCAGCGCGGTGGATCCTTCGGTCACGATCAGCGGCGTGGCGCCACGACGGGCGATGTCCTCGGCCATATGCTTGACCAGCGGCGGCAGGTGGCTGCCGTTCGCTTCCAGATAGCGTTCCACGGCGTCAAGCGCACCCTTGCGGATTACCCGCTCGCCCATGTTCACGCCACTCATGCGTGTCTGTGCGGTGAACGGCACGAACTCCGCATGGCCCTCTTCCAGCTGGCGTTCGCGCAGGCCGAAACGTTCCTTGGCGAGCACCACGATGCTGCGACCCTCGGGCGTTTCGTCGGCCAATGAGGCCAGCTGCGCAGCATCGGCGAGAATGCTCTCTTCCACGCCAGGTGCGGGCAGGAAAGCCACAGCCTGGCGGTTGCCCAGGGTGATGGTGCCGGTCTTGTCGAGCAGCAGCACATCGACGTCGCCAGCCGCTTCCACCGCGCGACCGGAGGTGGCAATGACGTTGGCGCGAATCATGCGATCCATGCCGGCAATACCGATGGCCGAAAGCAGCGCACCGATGGTGGTGGGAATCAGACAGACCAGCAGCGCCACCAGCACGGTGATGGTGATCGGGCTGCCCGAACCCGCCACCTGCGCGCTATAGATCGAATACGGCAGCAGCGTGGCGCAGGCCAGCAGGAAGATCAGCGTGAACTTGGCCAGCAGAATGGTCAGCGCGATTTCATTCGGCGTCTTGCGCCGCGAGGCGCCTTCCACCATGGCGATCATGCGATCGAGAAAGCTCTCGCCAGGGTTGGCCGTGATACGCACCACCAGCCAGTCAGAAAGCACGCGCGTACCACCGGTGACCGCGCTGCGGTCGCCACCCGATTCGCGGATGACCGGTGCGGATTCGCCGGTGATCGCGCTCTCGTCCACGCTCGCCGCACCCACCACCACCTCGCCATCACCCGGCATTTGTTCGCCGGCTTCCACCAGCACCAGATGACCGACGCGCAGCTCCGATGACGGCGTGAACGTGATCGCCGCTTGGCGATGAGGACTCTCCAGCCGTTTCGCCACGACATCCTTGCGTGAACCGCGCAGCGCCGCCGCCTGTGCCTTGCCACGACCTTCGGCGAGGGCTTCGGCGAAGTTCGCGAACAACAGGGTGAACCACAACCAGATGGTGACCCAGAAGATGAAGCTGGTGGGCGCCTCGCCGTGTCCCGTCAGCGCCTGCACCCACAATAGGGTGGTCAGTACGCTGCACACGAACACCACGAACATCACCGGGTTGCGGAATTGCAACCGCGGCGACAGTTTGCGGAACGAGTCCGCCACGGCCTTGAGGATCAGTGCGCGGTCGAAGGTCCGCACAGCGTGAACGTGAGTATGTGTCGTCGTCATGGATCAGTGTCCCGTGGTCTTCAGCGGACCGACATCAGGAATTCGGCAATCGGCCCCAGCGCGAGCGCCGGTAGGAAAGTCAGCGCGCCGACTACGATCACCACGCAGGCAAGCAAGGTGATGAACAGCGGCGTATGGGTGGGCAAGGTGCCGGCCGAAGCTGGCACATGACGCTTGGCCGCCAGCGAACCGGCCATGGCCAACATGGCGATCATCAACAGGTAGCGCGACAGATACATGCACACGCTCAACAGCACATTCCAGAACGGTGTATTGGCCGACAGACCGCCAAACGCACTGCCGTTGTTATTGGAGGCCGAGGAGACGGCGTAAAGCATCTGGCTGAAGCCGTGCGCACCAGGATTGGACACGCCAGCCACGCCTGCCGGGGTCATCACCGCGATGGCCGTGCAGATCACCACCAGTGCACACGGCACCAGTACGGCGAGGCTGGCCATCTTCATCTCGTGCGCCTCGATCTTCTTGCCGAGGTACTCCGGCGTGCGGCCCACCATCAGGCCCGCAATGAACACGGCCACTACCGCAAAGGCGAGCATGCCGTAGAGGCCCGAGCCGACACCGCCGAACACCACTTCGCCGAGCTGGATCAGCCACATCGGCACCAAGCCACCCAGCGGCGTCATCGAGTCGTGCATGGCGTTCACCGCGCCACACGAAGCCGCCGTGGTGATGGTGGCGAACAGGCCGCTCGCGGCGATGCCGAAGCGCGTTTCTTTGCCTTCCATGTTGCCGCCCGCTTGCAGCGCGGAGGCATGCTGATCCACCGCCAGGCCGTGCATCGCCGGGTTGCCCGCCTGTTCGGCGCCAATGGCACAGTAGGCCAGCGGTATAAAGATCAGCAGCATGGTAGCGAGGATCGCCCAGCCCTGCCGCCGGTCGCCCACCATGCTGCCGAAGGTGTAACAGAGACCACCGGGGATCAGGAAGATCGCCAGCATCTCCAGGAAATTACTGAACGGCGTGGGGTTTTCGTACGGATGCGCCGAGTTCGTATTGAAGAAGCCGCCACCATTGGTGCCCAGTTGCTTGATCGCAATCTGCGAAGCGGCCGGGCCCATCGGCAAGGTCTGCGTCGTCACTTTCGATTCGTGGGTGACGTCGTGGCCGGCGGCATCCTTCAGCGGATTGCCAGCGGCATCCTTGACGGTCTCGGTCATGCTGGTGACCTGCGCCACCGGCACGTCGACATAAGCAGAGAAGTTCTGCACCACACCCTGTGACACCAGCAACAGCGACATCAACAACGAGAACGGCATCAGCACGTAAAGCGTGCTGCGCGTCATGTCGACCCAGAAGTTGCCGACGCTGTTGGCACTCCGGCGGGTGAAGCCACGCACGACCGCCAGCAGCACGGCGATACCCGTCGCCGCGGAAAGGAAGTTCTGCACCGCCAGGCCGAGCATCTGGGTCAGGTAGCTCATGGTGTTTTCACCACCGTAGCCCTGCCAGTTGGTATTGGTGATGAAGCTGATGGCCGTATTGATCGCCGAATCGGGCGTCACCGCGGCAAAGTGCTGCGGATTCAGCGGCAACCATTGTTGCGCACGCTGCAATACATACACGACCACCATGCCGACCATATTGAACAGCAGCATGGCGATCGCATAACGCCGCCAGCCCATCTGTTCGTCGGCACGCACGCCGGCGATCCGGTAGAGCAGGCGCTCCACTCCACCACCGAAGCGCGTCACACGATTGGGTGTTTCGGAAAACGCCAACGCCATATAGCTGCCGACCGGCTTGATCAGCACCAGCAGCACGGCCAGGTAGAGCACAACCTGGAAGAAATCGAAGGTAGTCATTCAAACCACTCCGGCTTGAGCAGGGCTACGCACAAATAGCCCGTCAGGGCCACCGCGATGACGGAGGCCACGATATAGATGACGTTCATGGGAGATCTCCCGCAGAGGAAGCGTGAGCCAGGGAATCCGTTGCCGCGCAGGCAACGGCCGGCAATCAGGGGCGTCGACCCAACCGGTCGCAGATCAGCAGAAAGCCGAGTGCTGCCGCAAAGAGCACGAACGAAAACAAGAGGTAGATGGCGTCCATGTGTTCCGACTCACCGTATTAATCAACGGTGCAAATTGTCGGAACTGGCGCATAAGAAAGGGGTAGCGAATTACCCCGGGGGCGTATAGAACGCGTAAAAATTTGCCGATTGGCATCGGGCTTGGGTTGGCTGTTATCGCCCGCTGCGTAAGCGGCAAGCTGGCGGAAAGGCTCGGTCGTCGCGCTATAGACGAGCAACCTAGCGACACCCGACAACCGAGCGAGAACCCACTCCTCCCTTCGAGAGGGCGCAAGGACTTCGAGCGGGCGCTCAGGCGGTCGTGGTCATACCTACGTCGTCGACCACGACCAGACGCTGGATCGGCAGTCCGGCGTGGTCCCAGGCATCCAGTCCACCCAGCAACGGACGCACCCGGGTATAGCCCTGCGCCATCAGCGCCTTGGCCACCACGGCAGCAGAAGCCTCGTTCGGACAGCTGCAATAAATCACCAGTTCGCTGTCGATGGGCACCGCCTGGACAATGCGATCGACACTACTGACGTCCGCCAGCAGCGCGCCTGGAATCACGCGGGTATCCACCATCCGCGCGGCAGCAGAACGCACGTCGACCACGGCTGGCGTGCGGCCAGCGGTTATCGCGTCGTTGAGTTCTTCCACCGTGATGCGCGCCATGCGCAGCGTCCGCAGCAAGCGGTGGCGCTGCCACCATTTGACGGTGATGTAGAGCGCCAGCAGACAGCCCAGCAACATCAAGGCGATGCTGCCGGCGTTGGCCATGGCTTGAAGTACATCCTCAATCTGGCTGGCGAATACATAGCCCAGACCGACCGCAACGCCGACCCACAGCAGCGAGCCCAGGCCATCGAACAGCGCAAAAGGTGCTGGCCGCAGGCCCATCGCCCCCACCAACGGCGGCGCCACCGTAGAAAGACCGGGCACGAACTTGGCGAGCAGCAACATGCCGCCACGCCAGCGCTGGAAACGCAGCTCCGACTGTTTCACACAAGAATCGGGCGACAAGGAAATACGGCACAGCGTACGCATCACGCCGCCACCGTAATAACGGCCCGCCGCATACCAGGCAAAGTCGGCCAGCAGACAGGCCAGCACGGCCACACCCAACAGCCCGGCCACCGGCAGCTTGTCCGCGGCAGCCAAGGCACCAGCGACGATCATGGTCGGCACGGCCGGCAGCGGCGCGCCAGCCTGCTCGACGAGCACATTGATGAAAACCAACAACAGCCCGTATTGTGCGATCAGCTCGACGATGTGATGAGCCATGGGCGGGAAACCTCGCGCGGCCAACAACCCGGCCGATATGGGCGGTGCAGTGCCCGGATCATTGGGGCGGCCGGGTCCAAACGCAATCCATTTTGCGCTCACACCCGAGGCAAAGTCAGGCCCCCGGCGACGCCTGCAGGGCCCCTGCCACGCTGGCGTCCACGCCGGCCATCCGACGTCCCCCCATCAGCACCAGCGGCAGCCATATCAGGGTCATGGCGGCCGCGCAGATGAACACCCCACCGGTACCCACCTGCCCGAGCGCCACCCCGCCTACCGCACCGCCGACAAAGGCGCCCAGGAACTGACTGGTGGAATAGGCACCCATGGCCGCACCGCGCAAATGGGCGGGTGCCAGTTGGGAGACCAGGCTCGGTAGCGCGGCCTCCAACAAGTTGAAAGCCGAGAAGAACACGGCCGCCGCCACACCCAGGACCGCAAGATGGTCCCCGGAGAAGGCAAAGCCCAGCAACCCCAGGCCAATGGCCACCACGCATACCGCCACGATACGCAGGCTCTGCGCCACGTCGCGCATACGGTGCAGGCAGGCGCCCATCACCAGGGCGGCGATTACCATCACCGGCAGGTAGAGCTCCCAATGCTGGCTCACCGGCAGGTGCAGGCGGTCCGCCAACAGCAAGGGCAAGCCGACGAAGCTGGCCGTGAGCAGCATGTGCAGGAAAAACACCGACCCGTTAAGCACCATCATGCGGCCGTCACGCAACATTGACAGCACGCTGCCAAGCGCTGCGGCGGCCGGCGCTTTCTGCCGCTCCGGCGTAGGCACGATCAACCAGAGCAGGACCAGCGCGGCCAACGCCAGCATGGAGGTGGCGGCAAACAAGCCGGAAAGGCCATCGACCGCCTCCAGTGGCGGCCCCAGGATCAGCGCCAGCAGGAAGGCCACGCCGATCGATACGCCGATAATGCCCATGACCTTGCTGCGGTTCTCCTCGCGCGTCAGATCCGCGGCCAGCGCCGTACCGGCCCCGGCCACCGCCCCCATGCCCTGCAACGCCCGCCCGATGACAATACCCACCAGGCTATGTGAAGACGCCGCCAACAGGCCACCCGCCGCGAACACCAGCAATCCGATGGTAATCGCGGGCTTGCGCCCGATCCGATCGGACAGCAGACCCAGCGGGATCTGCAGCAGCACCTGGCCCAGGCCGTAAACGCCCAGGGCCAGCCCGATCAGCCAGGGCGTGGCGTCCGGCATCTGTTTCGCATACAGCGAGAACACCGGCATGATCAGAAACAGGCCAAACAAGCGCAGGCTGATGACGCAAGCGAGGGTCAGCGCACTGCGCCGCTCAAGAGGGGAGAGTTTGCTCACCGGACGGGATCTTGTAAGGACGGGCCACCCCGTCATTATACGTTTCGACCCAACCGCCAAACTGTGGTCGCGTGTCGCGGCGCATTCTTGCGCCGCCATATCCTTATAATCGGCGGATACGAAGCCTTGACCTACTCATGACAACGACTTCCACCGACACCCGCCGCTCCGCCGATTACGCCGCCGTACGAGCGCTTGCTGCCGGTGATATGCAGCGCGTCGACACCTTGATCCGGGCCCGCCTGTCCTCGGGCGTGGTGCTGATCAACCAGATCGCGGACCACATTATTGCCAGTGGCGGCAAGCGCTTGCGGCCGATGCTGCATGTTCTGGCAGCGGGCGCGGCCGGCTACCACGGCGATCAGCACATCAAGCTGGCGGCGGTGATCGAGTTCATCCACACCTCCACCCTGCTGCACGACGACGTGGTGGACGAGTCGGACCTGCGGCGTGGCCGCAAGACCGCCAATGCGCTGTGGGGCAACGCGGCCAGCGTGCTGGTGGGCGACTTCCTGTACTCGCGTTCGTTCCAGTTGATGGTCGAGCTGGACAACATGCGCATCATGCGCATCCTGGCCGACACCACCAACACCATCGCCGAGGGCGAGGTGCTGCAGCTGCTCAACATCGGCAATGCCGACGTCGATGAGGCCTCCTACCTGGCCGTGATCGAACGCAAGACGGCCGTGCTGTTCGCCGCCGCCACCGAACTCGGCGGCCTGCTGGGTGGCCTGCCCGAGCATCAGGTCAGCGCACTACGCCGCTATGGCATGGAGCTCGGCTATGCCTTTCAGATTGCCGACGATTTGCTGGATTACGTTTCCGATGCCGGCACCATGGGCAAGAACGTGGGCGACGACTTGGCCGAGGGCAAGCCCACCCTTCCGCTGATCTATGCCTTGCAGAGCGCCGACGCCGAGCAGACGCTGTCGCTACGCCATGCCATCGAGCACGGCGGCCTCGATTCGCTCGATCGAATCATTGGCGCCATTCGTGATTCCGGTGCACTTGAGCGCACGCACGCGCGCGCCGTGGCGCATGCCAACGCTGCACGCCACGCCTTGAGCGAGCTGCCCGAATCTCCCTGGCGCGACGCGCTGGCTGCGCTGGCAGACTACTCGGTACAGCGCGACTTCTGATCTCGTCGACGATATCGCGTGCACCTCGACCGAGGTGCACGCGCATCGGTCAAACCTTACGGCGTGCCGGTAAACGCCCCGTGCAGCCAGTCCTGCATCATGCGAAAGCTGCGCTGAGCCGCCCGTTCGTCATAGGCGCAGCCGGGCTTGTGCTGATCGGTTTCCGTAAAGCAATGCACCGTGTTGCCCAGCACCACGAACTGCCAGTCGGCCTTGCTGCCGCGCATTTCGTCCATGAACTTGTCCGCGTCGGGCATGGTGCCCTTGTCATCGGCACCGTTCATTACCAGCACGCGCGCCTTGATCTGCTTGGCCAAGGCCGGGTCATCGGTCTGCAGCCCGCCATGGAACGACACCACGGCGGCGATGTCGGCACCGCTGCGCGCCAGGTCGAGCACGGCCGAACCGCCGAAGCAGAAGCCGATCGCCGCCAGCTTCGAAAGATCGATAGGGGCTTCCTTGGCTTGCGCCTTGAGCTGGCCCAGCGCGAGATTGACGCGGGTACGCATCAACCCACGGTCACCGTATAGCGGCTTCACTGCCGCCATCGCCTGCTCGTCGCTGGTTGGGCGCACCTTTTCGCCATACATGTCGGTCACCAGGATGACGTAATCCTTGCCGGCAATGCCCTCGGCCTTCTTCAGCGCGAGATCGTTCACGCCATACCAGTTGGGCACCATCACCAGGCCCGGGCGCTTGGTGGCCACGGCGTCGTCATAGACCAGCACGCTATGAAAACGCGTGCCGTCCTGCATCCATTCCACCGGCTTGTGCACCATCTTCGCCTGGGCGGCGAAGGCAAAGCCGGACAACAACAGCGCACAACAAAGTCGGGCGATACGCATGACTTCCACTCCTCGTTGCAGGGTTTGAAAGGCTTAAAGGCCAGCGGCGTGTTCCGCCAACCGACGTTTGATGGGAGACAACCGATCCAGCAGGCGCACGCCCAGGCCGCGCGCAGCCATCAGCGGCGGCGACTGCCAACTGTAGATACGCGCCAGCGCGTCAAAGCCCAGCGCATCGAGTGTGTCGGCGCTGCGTCGGCGGCGCGCGTAACCACGCAGCACGTGGCTCGCCGCGATGTCGCGACCTTCGTCGCGCGCAGCCACCAGGGTATCGCGCAATTCAGTCACGTCGCGCAGTCCCAGGTTCACACCCTGCCCTGCCAGCGGGTGGACCGCATGCGCCGCATCACCCAACAGCACGAATCGATCGGCCTGGTAGCTCTTGGCCAACTGCAACTTGAGCGGAAACGCGGCACGCGGCGTGCTGCCCGTCACGCGTCCCAGGCGGAAGTCGCTGGCGACGCCGAGCTCATCGAGAAATGCCTGGTCGCCCAGTGCCATGACGCGCTGCGCCTCGGCCTCGGGCAGCGTCCACACAATGGAACTGCGTCCATCCGCCAAAGGCAGCAGCGCCAGCGGGCCGGTGGCCAGGAAACGCTGCCACGCCGTGCCTTCGTGAGCGCGTTCGGTGGTGACGTGGGCCACCACGCCGCGCTGGGCATAGTCGCGCCCCTGCGTCTCGATGCCGGCCAGTGTACGCAGGGGTGATCCGGCGCCGTCGGCGGCGACCAGCAGGCGCGCGGACATGGCCTCGCCGGCGTCGAGCTCCAGTTGAATGCGATCTTCAAGCACCTCGAAACGATGCACCTGTGCCGGGCACAGCCGGCGCACGCCAGCACCCTCCAGCGCCTGCCACAACTGCCACTGCACCAGGCTGTTCTCGACGATGTAGCCAAGCAGATCGCGTCCTTCGGTGGCCGCATCAAAATGGATCGCGGCACCCGTCGCCGCATCCCACACGTGCATGTGCGCATAGGGGCTCGCGCGCGCGTCGCGGATGGACGTCCATACATCGAGTTCGTCAAGCAGCGCGACAGACGAAGGCGCAAGACCGACCACGCGCAAATCAACGTCGCCTTGAGCGGACCACGGCGAAGGGGCCCAAGCTTCAAGCAAGGCCGTGGCGAATCCTGCGCGCGCCAGCGCCAGCGCGGTCGCGGCGCCCACCATGCCGCCGCCTACGACTGCGACATCCAAGGCAGGTCCGCGACGGCGTGAAGACTCGCCTCGTGTCATGCCGGGGCCGCTCATGGCAGTCGCTCCAGTACCGCACGAGGCGGATCACTGCGAAAACCCATGCCGCGCCTGGCCAGCAAACGCTGCACCGGCGGCAGGCGATCGAATGCCAGCATGACCATGGAGCGCAACGGCCCTAACCATGGCTGTGGCAGACAGGCCAGTTGCACGAGGCCATGGCTCATCGCCATGGTGCCCTCGCGATCGGCAGCACGGCGTGCGGCGTAGCGCTCCAACACATCGTGAGCCCCTGGGTCGGCCACGCCAGCCACCAGTTCCGCCAACGTCAGCGCATCGCGCAGACCCAGATTGAATCCTTGCGCGCCAATCGGATGAATGGTCTGGGCTGCATTGCCGACCAGCACCGCCCTTGGCGCGACCAGTGCGCTCGCCGCCACCCGCTGGATGGGATAAGCATGCCGCTTGCCCGGTCGACTCAAGCGGCCCAGCCGCCAGCCAAACCGCTGCTGGGCCAGACCGACGAAACCCTCATCGTCCAACGCAGCGACGGTGTCGGCGTCCTCGCGAGCAACGGTAAGCACCAGGCCACAGCGGCGCTCCGTCAGTGGCAGCAGCGCGATCGGGCCGTTGTCCGCGAAACGCTCGTACGCGCGGTTGGCGTGGTCGCGCTCCGGCGTGATCGTGCAGACGAACAGCGTCTGCTGGTAGTCATGGCGTTCGGTGCCGATGCCGACCTGGTCGCGCACGAACGACGCGGTGCCGTCCGCGCCCACCAGCAGCGGTGTATCGATTTCCATTGAGCCCTCGGCTGTGCGAATGCGTGCCCGCCAACCTTGGGCCAGCGGCTGCAATGCCTCCAGTCGGGCAGGAGCCAGGCGCCGCAGTCGTCGGCACTCATCCAGGCGCCGCAGCAAGGCCGCCCCGAGTTCGCGAGCAGGGAGGGTCCAGCCCAACGCGTCGACCGCATGTTTCGCGGCGTCCAACTGGACACTGCCGAACTCGCCGGCACGCGTGACGTGGATGTGACGAATCGGGGTCGCTTGTGCCGCTGCATGCGGCCATACGCCGATTGCAGCGAGGCCGTTTACGGTAGCCCGGGCCAGCGCGAGATTGCGTTCATCGTAGCTGGGCTGATCTCCGACGCGCGGCGCAGCGGCCTCGACCATGACGGCGTCGATACCGGCCGCGTCGAGCGCAATGGCCAGGCTGGCGCCCACCAGTCCACCACCAATGATAAGGACCGGCTGCTGAGCGGAAGTCACAGGGGCGACGTGATCAGATGAGGTAATCATGGCGGGGGATGATACGCGCTGAAACGGCCGGACCCCATGGCAGCCCCCATTCAAGAGGCGTTCGGCTATCCATAATTGCGATAGACTTGCTGTCTGCATTTGGCGTATCAGACGGAGCAACTCATGGCTATGACGCAAACCCAGCGGCTAGGCATCTTCCTGGCACTCGCCCTGGTGATGACCGCCACCCGCATTCACCTTTCGCTGTTCAACCATGATGTGCGCGATGCGTCGTGGGCGGTGTTCTTCCTGGCCGGGTTCTGGCTGCGCGGATCGTTTCGTTGGGCATTTCCGCTGCTCATGGCCGGGGCCGTCCTCATTGATTACCTGGTGATCAACGGACAGGGCATCGACTTCTGGAGCCACTACTGCGTATCGGTGGCCTACTGGTTCCTGATTCCGGCCTACCTGTCCCTGTGGATGGGCGGCAGCTGGCTGGCGCGCCACCAGCGCGGCCTGAGCATGTCGACCCTGGGTCTTGCGGCCGTGGCGCTGCTGGTCAGCCAACTGGCCTGCTACGTGCTCTCCAACGGCAGCTTCTACTGGCTCAGCAACAGCGTGCCGCAGCCGCGCAGCTTCAGCGCATGGTTCGCGAACCTGGGCGACTGGTATCTGCCGTTCCTCGGTACCACCGCGTTTTACGTAGGCATCGGCGCCCTGCTGCACGTGCTGGTCACCCAGCTTTCGCGCACGCTCGGTCATACCGTCGCGTCGCGTGACCTGCACCGCTAACGAGACAGTGGCCACCCGTGGGTAATCGCCTCTCAAAGATCTACACCCGCACGGGTGACGATGGCAGCACCGGCCTTGGCGATGGTTCCCGCGTCGCCAAAGACTCGCTACGCGTATCGGCCTATGGCACGGTCGACGAACTCAACAGCACCATCGGCATGGTGCTGGCTGCCGCTGGCGTGGACGACGCCATCCGCGAAGCACTGACCCAGGTCCAGCATGAGCTGTTCGACCTCGGCGGCGAGCTGTGTATTCCCGGCATGGCGATGATCGAGGACAAGGACATCGACCGGCTGGAGCAGGTGCTCGACGGTTTTAATGACCCGCTGCCGCCGCTCAAGGACTTCATCCTGCCCGGCGGCGGCATGGCCGCGTCCTGCTGCCATCTGGCACGCACCGTGTGTCGCCGTGCCGAGCGTGAAGTCATCGCACTGGCCCGTGTCGAAGACGTGCGACCGCAAGCCCAACGCTACCTCAACCGCCTTTCCGACCTGCTGTTCGTGATCTCCCGCGTGCTGGCCCGCGCCAGCGGCCACGGTGAGGTGTTATGGCAGCACGAGCGCCGCCGAAAAGCGTAGGGGCCATGCTGCGGCTCTATACCCACGCCCACTGCCTGCAACACGATCCCGGCCCGGATCACGCCGAATCGCCAGCGCGTCTGCGTGCCGTACTTCAAGCGCTCGACCATGACCGCTTCGCTGCCCTGGACCGCATCGAGGCGCCGCGCGCAACGCGTGAACAGCTGCTGCGTGTGCATACCGCCGAGCACATCGATCGCATCCTGGGCATCGTGCCCGAGAGCGGCACCGTCCGGCTCGATGAAGACACCCTGATGTCCCACGGTTCGGCCGAAGCTGCGCTGCGGGCGGCCGGCGCCGCCGTGGCGGCCGTGGACGCCGTGCTCAGCGGCGGTGGGCAGGCCTTTTGCGCGGTGAGGCCACCCGGCCATCACGCGCCGCCGGACCGGGCCATGGGCTTTTGCCTGTTCAACAATATCGCCGTGGCGGCGACCCACGCCATGGCGGCCCATGGCCTCAAGCGCGTCGCCATCGCCGACTTCGACGTCCATCATGGCAACGGCACGCAAGATATCTTCGCCAAGGAATCGCGTGTGCTGTTCATTTCCAGCCACCAGATGCCCTTGTACCCCGACAGCGGGCGCGAGGACGAACGCGGCGTTGGCAATATCGTCAACGCGCCGTTGTCGCCGGGCGATGGCTCCTACGAGTTCCGCGAACTGTGGGAGGGCGCGCTAATCCCTCGGCTGCACGCGTTCAAGCCACAGCTGGTGCTGGTATCGGCAGGCTTCGACGCCCATCGCAATGACCCCTTGGCCGACCTGCGCCTGGGCAGCGAAGACTACGCCTGGATCACCAGCCGACTACTCGACGTGGCGCACGCCCACGCCGAGGGGCGATTGGTATCCAGTCTGGAAGGCGGCTACAACCTGCTGGCCCTGGCCGCGAGCGTCGCCGCACACGTCGGCGAGCTACTGGACGCCTAGCGCTGCTCCAGTTGTCACGCGACGCCTTGCGGCTAGACGGCTGGGGACGGTGTGGGGTTCGCTGGCGCAGCAGGGGCGGGCGATGTACGACTCCGGGTTCGGATCGGCTCGCCACCGGGCGTCGGCCGTGCTCGATTTAGCCGGCTGATACCTGATCCTCGTACCACGGGCCGCTGATGCAACTGCCGTCCAGGGGGTCTTTCTGATAGTTTTACGAGCCTCCCAGCCGACAGACTGCCAACGTGACGCCCAAGCTGACTTCGCGCCACCTGCCCCCGCGCCGCCTGTTGGCGGTCGCTGCTGCCTTTGCCCTGTTCGGTGGCCCGGTTGAAGCTCAGTCGGCGCCGCAAACGTCGGGACCCACGATTACCGCCAGAGCGGCGGCGGGCTGCCCGCTCGGTGCGTTCCACTGCGCGCCAAGGCCGGTCAGTTTCGCGATGTGCCGACCGAACGCCATGCTCGATTTCTACGACCCGTTGCTGAGCAAGGACAGCTCGGTGCGTGCCACCTCCAATACCTATGTCTACGCCGAGCGCGTGGATAGCTCCAACCAGTCTATCTACCACCTTGAGGGGAGGGTGAAGATGGAACGCGCCGACCAGCGCGTTCAAGCCGACGTGGCGGACTACAACCAGGACACCAGCGACTACGATGCGCGCGGCAACGTGCGCTACCAGGAAGTCGGCCAGCTGATGTCTTCTGACCACATGCGTGGCAACCAGGACGCCAGCACCGGCATCGCCGACAACGTGACCTATCAGATGTTGACCTCACGCGGCCATGGCGTGGCCGAACAAGGCCAGATGCTGGACGATCAGCGCACCCGCTATTTCCAGGCGACCTATTCCACCTGCGATGTCGGCAGCCATGTGTGGGAACTGCGCGCCAAAGACATCCGCATGGACAAGGAGACCGGCGAGGGTATTGCCCGCAGCGCGACCATGTATGTCGGCAACGTGCCGATCTTTTACATGCCCTACTTCAGCTTCCCGATCAACGACGAGCGCAAGACCGGCTTCCTGGACCCGACCATTGGTAATTCCAGCCGCTCGGGCCTGATGATCAGCGCGCCCTATTACCTCAACCTGGCGCCGAATTACGACGCCACGCTGGATCCGCGCATCTACACCGACCGCGGCGTGTTACTGGGTGGCGAGTTCCGCTACTACGTCCCTGGCAGCACCGGCCAGATGAATATCGAGTTCCTGCCGAACGATCGTGGCACGACGGATCCAGATAGCGTCATCAACACCGAGAACACCAATCGCTACCTGTTCAAGCTCAACGACTATACGCACCTGTTTGGTCCGTGGGCATTCACGACAAGCATCAATCGCGCGTCGGATCGCAATTATCTGCGCGACTTCGGCAATGACCTGTTCACTGCATCCATCGGCACGCTCACATCGAGCGCCTACGTCGTGGGGAGCGGCACTTGGGGGGGCGGTAGCTTGTGGGCGGCCTGGATCGGCGCGGACGATTACCAGAACATCGACCCCTCGTTACCCGACAGCTCGGTGCAGTACAAGCGCTGGCCGCGCGCCGTCTTCAATGTGGATGTGCCGATCGAACGATGGCTGGAGTTTGGGGCCAATACCGAAGCGGTCGCCTTCCGCAAGGACGAGTCGGTCGAAGGCAATCGTCTCGACCTGTACCCCTATCTTGCCGCGGACTTTCGAGGTGCCTCGTGGTTTGTACGCCCCAAGGTCGCTTATCGCTATACGGCCTACGATCTGATCGGCAACTACAATGCGTTCGGCTACGTCGGACCACTCACGCCAGGCATAGCCACGCCATTCACTCAAACCTCGCCTAGCCGCTCGTTGCCCATTGTCAGTCTCGACAGCGGATTGATCTTCGACCGCAGCACATCGCTATTTGGCACCAGTTACACCCAGACACTGGAGCCTCGGATTTATTACCTGTATGTGCCGTACCGGGATCAGGACAACTTGCCGTTATTCGATACCAACCTGATGTCGTTCGACACTTGGCAGCTGTTTACGCCGAACCAATTTTCCGGCGCGGACCGGCAGATGAATGCCAACAATCTCACCGGCGCGATCACTTCGCGCCTGTTGGACGAAAACGGCGTCGAGCGCCTATCGGCGAGCTTTGGCCAAATCCGCTACTTCACCGAACAGCGGGTACAGCTGCCCTATGGCAATTCCGTCCCCCCGCCCACCAACTGGTCCGGCTCTGACTACGTTGCCGAGCTAGACACCCAGCTCGACGACCAATGGCGAGTCACCTCGTCCTATCAGTGGAACCCGAACACCCGCCTCACCGATCTCGGCGCGATCGGGGTTCAGCGACGCCTGCTCACCGACGGCATCATCAATTTCTCCTACCGCTACCGCCGCACCCCCGGCAGCGTGCAACCCCTGCTGGAACAATACGACGCATCCATTGTCTATCCCGTCTCCGATCGCTGGCGACTGCTTGGCCACTGGACGTATTCGGTGCTGGACAAGGCCACGGTGGAGGCGCTCGCTGGCGTGGAATATGACAGCTGCTGCGTTGCCCTACGCCTGATCGCACGACATTACGTGAATTCCTACAACTACCTTACGCCAGCGGCAGGCGCCTCCACCAACACCTCCATCATGTTTGAAGTCGAATTCAAGGGCATGGGGAGCTCGATGGGCAAGTCGGAAAACCTCCTGCGCAGTGGTATTCTTGGATATCAATAACTTCCCTGTCGCCTCGGGCGATTGAAGGCTCCGGACTAATGAAGCAACCTTTCGCGATGTTCCTGCTCGCGATCGCTACGGCGACCGCCTTGCCCACCCATGCCCAGTTGCTGCCGCAGGCGGCCACCGGCAAACAGCCGCTCGACCGTATCGTGGCGGTGGTGGATGAAGGCGTCATCCTGCAGAGCGAGCTGAACGAAGCCGTGCGCTCCGTGCAGCAGCAGTACGCCAGCAATCCCGGCCAGCTACCACCGATGGATGTGCTCCAGCGACAGGTACTCGATCGCCTGATCCTTATGAAGCTGCAGGTGCAGCGTGCCGACGACCAGGGCATCCGCGTCTCCGATGCCGATGTGGACCAGGCCGTCAATGCGGTCGCCCAGCAGAACCGGATGACGGCGGACCAGTTGCGGGCAGCGGTTGAGCACGACGGCTCCAGTTTTGCCGCGTTCCGTCACCAGCTCTCTGACCAGTTGGTGGCCCAGCGCCTGCACGATAGCGTCGTGCGCGACCAGGTGACCGTCACGGACAGCGAAATCAACAACATGCTGACCAGCCCCTCCTATAAGGCTGGTGAAATCCATCTGGCGCATATCCAGGTCAGCCTGCCTGCCGGCGCCGGTGCCGCCGACATCAAGGCCGCTCAGGAAAAATCCGAGCAGGCCATCAATGCTATCAAGGGCGGCATGGACTTCCATGCAGCGGCGATCCGCTATTCCGATGCCCAGGATGCCCTTGAGGGCGGCGATCTTGGCTGGCGCCGTGTGGATGAAGTTCCGCCCGCCTTCGCTGACGCCGTCGCCAATATGAAGGCTGGCGATGTCACCGCTGCCTTGCGCGGTCCCACGGGTTTCCACATCCTCAAGCTGATCGAGCAGCGCGCACCGAGCCGCCAGATGGTGGACGAGTTCCACGCCCGCCAGATCCTGATCAAGCCCAGCGAGCTGCTGACGCCGGAGCAGGCCCATCAGAAGGCGATGGATCTGTACAACCAGATCGTCAACAAGCATGAGGACTTCGCCAAGCTGGCGAAGGAGAACTCCAAGGACGACACCACCGCGAACAATGGTGGCGACATGGGTTGGTTCGCGCAGCAGGACTGGGGCACGATCATTGCCCAGCACCTGGGCGAGATGAAGGACAACCAAGTCTCGCAGCCGTTCCAGAGTGAAATCGGCTGGCACATCCTGCAGCGCCTCGGCACTCGCCAGGCCGACCGCACGGACGAGATCTCGCGCAATCAGGCTCGTCAGGCCATCGGTAACCGCAAGGCCGAGCAGGTCTATGAAGACTACCTGCGCGAGATGCGTTCCAACGCCTACGTGAACATCCTGGTGCCCGAGCTGCGCGAGTCTGGCGAGCCGCAGGGCGCGGCGAAGTCCCCCTGAGACGGCGTTGAGCAACGACACCCTACCCCGGCTTGCCATCACTGCGGGTGAGCCGGCGGGGATCGGCCCAGAGCTGTTGATCCGATTGGCCGCCACTCCGTTGGCGGCCAATTTCATTGCGATCGCCGATCGCCATCTGCTGCAGCGAGCCGCTGACCGCTGCGGCCTGCCGGTCGAGTTTATCGACGACGATTCGGCGCCAATTCGCACTCGGCGTCCCGGCGAACTGCGCATTCATCATGTAGCGCTGGATACGCAGGAAGTACCGGGGCAGCCTGATCCACGCAATGCCCGACATGTGCTGGCCACGCTCGCCGAGGCGGCGGATGGTTGCATGGCAGGACGCTACGCTGCCGTCGTCACTGCCCCGCTGCAAAAATCGTCCATCAACGAAGCAGGCATCCGCTTCAGCGGGCATACCGAATTTTTCGCCGAGCGCGCCCACGCCGATGTCGTCATGATGCTGGCCAGTCCAGAGTTGCGCGTCGCGCTGGCCACGACACACCTCCCGTTGTCTGCCGTGCCTGCTGCCATTACGCCGGCGACGCTGGAACGCGTCCTGCGCATCGTTCAGCGCGAACTGCGGGACAAGTTCGGCTTTGGCGAACCGCGCATCGCCGTGCTGGGCCTCAACCCTCATGCGGGCGAAGGTGGTCATCTCGGGCGTGAGGAGATCGATACGATCATCCCCTTGCTGGACACCCTACGCGCTGAAGGGATGCAACTGATCGGGCCGCTGCCCGCCGATACCGCCTTCGTGCCCGCCCAACGTGAGCGCTACGATGCGGTATTGGCGATGTACCACGACCAGGCCCTGCCTGTACTCAAGAGCGAAGCCTTTGACCGCACAGTCAATCTCACCCTGGGTCTACCCTTCATCCGCACCTCGGTGGACCACGGCACCGCGCTCGATCTCGCCGGAACCGGTCGCGCAGATCCATCGAGCCTGATCGCCGCGGCGCGGATGGCGCTGGAGCTCGTGGCACGACGCCAACACACGGGCACGCACGGAGTGGACGATGGGTAGCGCTGGCGCACGCAGCAACGCAACGCAGCCGGCCGCACACTCGACAAGCGCACACTCACGTCTTCGTTTCTCGCGACATCACACGATGTCCGCATGCCCACAGCCCACTCCCCGGCATCACTCATGAACGCCCGTCCCAAGAAAAGCTTCGGCCAGCACTTCCTCCACGAGAAGCGCTATATCGAGCGCATCGTCAGCGCCATCTCGCCACGCGCGGAGGACTTCGTCGTGGAGATCGGCCCGGGCGAAGGCGCACTGACCCTGCCGCTGCTTGCCGCCGCGGGCAAGCTCACCGCGATCGAACTGGACACTGACCTGATTCCCGGCCTCAAGGCGCGGGCGGCCAGCGTTGGCGAGTTGAACATCATCCACTCGGACGTGCTCAAGGTGGACTTCACCGCCCTCGCCCATCGCCAGGGTGTGGAGCGTCTGCGCGTGGCCGGCAACCTGCCGTACTACATCTCCAGCCCGATCCTGTTCCACTGCGTCGAGCACGCTCGCGCCATCCAGGACATGCACTTCATGCTGCAGAAGGAAGTGGTCGACCGCATGGCGGCTGAGCCTGGCAGCAAGGTGTACGGGCGGCTCTCGGTGATGTTGCAGCTGGCTTGTCGGGTGGAACCGCTGTTCACGGTACCGCCCGGCGCATTCCGCCCACCGCCGAAGGTCGATTCGGCCGTCGTGCGGCTGGTGCCTCTCGCGCCCGAGCAATTACCGGACGCCGATCCCGAGCGGATTTACACCATCGTCAAGGCGGCATTCGCCCAACGGCGGAAAACGCTCAGCAATGCGCTCAAGAACGTCATGGACAGCAGCGCCATCATCGCCGCGGATGTAGACCCCAAGGCCCGCGCCGAAACCCTCTCGCCGCACGACTACGTGCGTCTGGCCAAAGTTGTTATGGGTTGAGGGCGGGCTTTGCGATACCGCGACAACTGAGCGTTGTCGCCAGGTTGCCGCTTACGACCGAAGTGAGTCCCCGTGGGACGCAGCGGGCCCGTTTCGAGCGCCTGAGCAGGCTGTCGACATAGCCCCGTGGATGCAGCAACTCGTCGGCCATGCAACAACCGGCCACAAGCCTACGGTCTTCGCAGAGGCATCGAGTCAGGGCGAGCTACCAAAGCCCCGCAGAGGGCGGTGATTCAGCCGTTTTCACGCAAGCTTTCCCCATGCGCGGCGACAACCCGTACAATCTCGGCATGAACGAAAGATCTTCCTACACGATCGACGTGCAGGTCGAACCCCGCTTTGTCCCCGATCAATCCCGTCCCGGCGACAACCGCTACGTCTTCGCCTACACGATCACCCTTCACAACGCAGGCGATGTCCCCGCACGCCTGCTGACGCGCCACTGGGTCATTACCGACGCCAATGGCAAGGTCGAAGAAGTCAGCGGGGAAGGCGTCGTCGGCGAGCAGCCGTGGATTCGACCCGGCGACGAATACGAATACACCTCGGGCGCCGTGCTGGAAACGGCGGTCGGGGTGATGCAGGGCAGCTATGAAATGCTGGCTGACGACGGTACGCGTTTCGAAACGCCAATTCCGCCGTTCACCCTGTCGATTCCGCGAACGCTGCACTGATGGCTACGTACGCCATTGGGGACGTGCAGGGCTGCCATCCCGAACTTCAACGCCTACTCGACAAGCTCCGTTTCGACCCTGCGAGTGACCGCCTGTGGTTCTGCGGCGATCTGGTCAATCGCGGCGGACAGTCGCTGGAAACCCTCCGCCTGATCCACAGCTTGCGCGAGCAGTCGGTAGTCACCCTGGGCAATCACGACCTGAGCCTGTTGGCGATCGCCCAGCGGCGCCCCGAGGCGCAGTCCAAGGTGAACCCGGAGCTGCGCGAAGTCCTGTTCGCCGACGACGCACCGGTACTGCTGGAGTGGCTGCGCTCGCAAAAACTGCTGCACCATGATGAACAGCTCAACTGGACCATGGTGCACGCGGGGCTGGCACCATTGTGGACGCTACGCCAGGCGCAACGATCCGCGCAGGAGATCGAACGCGAACTCGGCAGTCCGCGCCATCCGCGACTCCTCAAGAACCTGTTCGGCAATCGTCCGGCCGCGTGGAATAGCCGACTGCAGGGCATCGAACGGATGCGCGCGTCGATCAACACGTTGACTCGCATGCGCTACTGCGATGTGCAAGGACGCATCGATTTCGAAAGCAAGGGTATCCCCGGCACGCAGAAGCCGGGCATGTATCCCTGGTTCGAGGTGCCGGGCATGCGCCGGCGCGAAACGCGCTTCGTGTGCGGCCACTGGTCGGCACTGGGCCGGTTCGCCGGCCTGGGCGTCTATGCGATCGATACCGGTTGCGTCTGGGGTGGCCAGCTCACCGCACTGCGCCTGGACGAAGAAGAGCCGCGCTATATCGCCGTGGACGCCGAGCCGTACCGCAAGCGGCCACCCGGCGGTGGCGACTGAGATGTTCCTCGGGCGCCGCTTGCCAGCGCCCGATCTCCGCCCAGTGATGTCTCCAAAAAGAAACCCCGCCGAGGCGGGGTTTCTTTGTTGCTCAGCTCAGTTGGCCGTGGCAATGCTTGTATTTTTTGCCCGACCCACACGGACAGGGATCGTTGCGGCCGATCTTGGGACCGTCGTGCAGTCCGGCTGCCGCCGGCTGCGCCACCATGCTGCTGGCTGCCAGCGACTCGGGATCGGCGCCCAATGCACCCACCGGCGCACCGCCGCCGCTAGCCAGCATGTGGCGCTGCAGGCGCTCGGCCATGCGCTGCTGCTCGGCTTCCATCGCGGCGACTTCTTCTTCGCTCCGCACGCGCACGCGCGCCAGCATCTGCACGACTTCCGTCTTGATGCGATCGAGCATGCTCGAGAACAGTTCGAACGATTCGCGCTTGAACTCCTGCTTGGGCTGCTTCTGCGCATAGCCGCGCAGATAAATGCCCTGGCGCAGATAGTCCATGCTCGCCAGGTGCTCCTTCCAGGCGTTGTCGACCACGCTGAGCATGATGTGCTTTTCGAGCTGGCGCATCGTTTCGGGGCCGATCTGCAGTTCCTTGTTCTTGAACAGCTGCTCGACCGCCTCGCGCACGTGCTCGAGGATCATCTTGTCGTCGACCTCCTGCTGCTGGTCGATCCAGTGCTTCAGATCCGCCGAAAGCCCGAACTCGCTCTCCAACTCGCGATCGAGACCGGCGATATCCCACTGCTCGTCGATGCTGTCGGCCGGAACATGGCGACGAACCATCTCGATCGCCACGTCATCGCGGATGTCGGCAATGGTCTCGGAGACATCGTCGACTTCCAGCAACTCATCGCGCTGGCGATAAATCACCTTGCGCTGGTCATTGGCGACGTCATCGAACTCGAGCAAGTGTTTGCGGATGTCGAAGTTGTGCTGCTCGACCTTGCGCTGCGCCTTTTCGATCTGACGGCTGACCATGCGGTCTTCCAACGCATCGTCTTCCTTCATGCCGAACATGCGCATCCAGCGGCCGACCCAGTCGCCAGCAAAGATGCGCAGCAGGTTGTCCTGCAGCGACAGATAGAAACGCGACGAGCCCGGATCGCCCTGGCGACCCGATCGACCGCGCAGCTGGTTGTCGATACGACGCGACTCGTGGCGCTCGGTGCCTACGATGTGCAAACCACCGGCAGCCAGCACCTGTTCGTGACGCTTCTTCCAGTCGACCTTGACCTGGTCGCGCTGCGCCTGGCTGGCATCCTCGGGCAACGCCGCAAGCGCCGCTTCCAGGCTACCGCCCAGCACGATGTCGGTACCGCGACCAGCCATGTTGGTGGCGATGGTGACCGAACCGGGCGCACCGGCCTGCGCCACGATATGCGCCTCGCGCTCGTGCTGCTTGGCATTGAGCACTTCGTGCGTAATCTTGGCCTGGCGCAGCAGCTCGGACAGCAGCTCGGACACTTCGATCGAGGTGGTACCTACCAGCACGGGCTGACCGCGCTTGTGGCAATCCTTGATGTCCTCGATCACCGCCTTGTACTTGACCTCCTGGCCAAGGAAGACCATGTCGGCGTTGTCCTGGCGGATCATCGGCTTGTGGGTGGGGATGACCACCACTTCCAGACCGTAGATCTGCTGGAATTCGTAGGCTTCCGTATCGGCCGTACCGGTCATGCCGGACAGCTTCTTGTACATGCGGAACAGATTCTGGAACGTCACCGTGGCCAGCGTCTGGTTCTCGCGCTGGATCGGCACGCCTTCCTTCGCTTCCACGGCCTGGTGCAGACCGTCCGACCAGCGGCGGCCCGGCAAGGTGCGGCCAGTGAACTCGTCGACGATCACCACTTCGCCATCACGCACGATGTAATCCACGTCGCGGTGATAGATGGCATTGGCGCGCAGCGCCGCGTTGAGGTGATGCACGACGGCAAGGTTCTTGGAGTCGTACAGGCCGCTATCGGGATCGATCACGCCCGCATCGCGCAACAATTCATCCGCGTGCGACATGCCCTCTTCGGACAGGTGCACGGCCTTCTGTTTCTCATCGACGAAATAATCGCCGTCGGTGTCTTCCTTCTCCTGGCGGATCATCTTGGGGACGATCTTGTTCACCGCGATGTAGAGCTGCGGCGAATCCTCGGCCGGGCCGGAAATGATCAGCGGCGTGCGCGCTTCATCGATCAGGATCGAGTCGACCTCGTCGACGATCGCGTAGTGCAAGCCGCGCTGGTAGCGCTGGTCCTTGCTCAACGCCATGTTGTCGCGCAGGTAGTCGAAACCGAATTCGTTGTTGGTGCCGTACGTAATGTCGGAGCTATAAGCTTGGTGCTTGTCGGCGTGGTCCATGCCCGGCCATACCACGCCCGTGGAAAGGCCAAGGAAGCTGTACAGCTTGCCCATCTGCGCCGAGTCGCGGCGAGCCAGGTAGTCGTTGACCGTCACCACGTGGACGCCCTTGCCTTCCAGGGCATTGAGGTACACCGGCAAGGTGGCGACGAGGGTCTTGCCCTCGCCCGTGCGCATTTCGGCGATACGGCCCGAATGCAGCACCATGCCGCCGATCAGCTGCACGTCGTAGTGGCGCATGCCGAGCACGCGCTTGGCGCCCTCGCGCACGACGGCAAACGCCTCGGGCAGCAGCTTGTCCAGCGCTTCGCCAGCGGCAATACGCTGCTTGAACTCCTCGGTCTTGGCGCG
Source organism: Dyella humicola (assembly GCF_026283945.1). Taxonomy (NCBI): domain Bacteria; kingdom Pseudomonadati; phylum Pseudomonadota; class Gammaproteobacteria; order Lysobacterales; family Rhodanobacteraceae; genus Dyella; species Dyella humicola. The sequence goes on along the minus strand of NZ_JAPDPC010000001.1, from coordinate 796,015 downwards.
CAGGCCGTCGTCGCCCAGCTTCTCGAACTCGGGTTCCAGCGCATTGATGCGGGATACATTCTTGGAGAGCTGGCGCAGCACGCGTTCATTGCGGCTACCAAAGAGGCTCGTCAGGGCACGATTGAACATCGATCTTCCGGATCAGGATTCATAAGCCGCCCGCCCGGCAAGTCCGGGCAGGACGAAAGGAATGATGATACTAGGGTCGGCTGGGTATCCCAAACGCATGGCCGCTTTGTTGAAGGACCCTTGGTACAACCCGCCTGGCGTGGCCATCGGCTGCGCCGAACTCCCCGTTCATCGTCCCCGTCAAGGAGTGGCGGCGCACACGAGGGCTTTCAAGGGCGGCGAAGCGCCGCCCGGCACACCACTCAGCGATGGTTTTTCACGAAGGCCAGCGGATTGACCACGCGCCCCTTGTACCAGACCTCGAAATGCACGTGCGAGCCGGTGGAACGGCCGGTGGAACCCGCCTCGGAGATCACGTCGCCCACGTGCACGCGCTGGCCGGGACTGGCCTCCAGTTTGCTGTTGTGGGCATAGCGGGTCATGTAGCCATTGCCGTGATCGATCTCGATCACGTCACCGTAGCCGGTGCGCTCGCCAGCGAAGGTCACCATGCCCTCGGCCACGGCATGCACCGGGGTGCCCTTGGGCGCGGAGATGTCGAGACCCGTGTGATAGGCCGCATGCCCGCTGAACGGATCAGGGCGGCCACCGAAATAGGATGAGATATAGCCCTCAACCGGCATGCCGGTCGGCTTTAGATTGGACTCGATCTTGGCGTCCAGCAGCAGACTTTGCAGGGCAGACAGCTGTGCCTGCTGACTGTCGAACTGATTGGCCAACTGATCGATGCTGGTATTCAAGGTCTGCGGCAGGGCGTAAGCGCTGTCCGCCGTGTCTTCCACACCACCCACGGCGGGCTGCTCGTCGAAGTTGAACTCGCCATCGTCGAGCTTGCCGACCTGGGTCAGGCGCTCACCGAGCGCGTTGAGCCGGGTGGACTGGGCTTGCAGCTGGCCCAGTTTCACCGCCAGTGCGTCGATATCTCGCTGGGCATCCTTGCGCACGCCAGTCAGCTGGAGATTCTGCTGCTGCACCTGCTGGCGCAGCTGGCGAATCTCGGCCAAGGCGCGGTCGTGAGGACTAGCGACGGCCATGGCCACGGCACCGCCCAGACCAGCGCAACCGAGCACGGCTGCTGCTGCAAGCCCAAGCAGGCGAAAACGTAGCCGCTTGTCGGCAAGATTCCAGGTTTTCGGCACCTTTTTGGTGCGTGACACAAGTATGATTTGCATGTCTCTACTACTTTGAAGATGTCGGCATCCATGCAGCGCGACGTCCCAACCCCATCCCGTCGCACCGGCTCTGGCCTCAAACCCGTCATCGAGTTCGGCCCCGTTGCCTCACTGGCCCGCAAAGCCCGTGAGTTGGATGCGTTGGATCGCGCACTGCGCCAGACGTTACCGTCACCACTCCGCGAGCAGGTTCGTTTTGCCAACCTGCACGACGGCCGTCTCGTTTTTCTGGCTCCTACCCCGGCTCTGGCCGCCAGGCTGCGCCTTCTCCAGACGCAAATCCTCTCGACCGCACGCGCCATAGGCACGTACGCCAGTTCAGTCACCGTGAAAGTGGCCCCCCAACCACCGACAGAAATCGTGCCGGATCGGTCCAAACCGCTTTCGCCCGCCGCTGCCTCTCACCTGAGAGCCGCAGCAGCCTCAACCACAGACCCGGAATTACGGGAACTGTTCCTCGAGTTGGCGTCCATCGCCGAAGTTTCTGATTCCCGATCTGACGGAACCGCTTGATCGCACAGCGTGTGCCGCGTTCCGCCCTACAGCATTTCCGTACTTCCCTGACGCCGATCCGGGGACCGACGCTGCAGGGTTTATAACACGCCCCCACGGACCTGACCGACTGGAATGTCATCAGAACGTGAACAGCAGCATATGGAAGGCGAAGGGTATATCACAAAACGAACGGCCGCGTCCCAGGGACGCGGCCGTTCAGGTTGTTCAGCTTGGACGAAAAGCGGGCGGCTTAGATCGCCTGGGCGGGGTGCGCGTAGGAGATCGGCGAGGTGGCCGGATCGTCCGCGAAGCTGACCTCTTCCCACGCCGTGGCATCGGCCATCAGCGTGCGCAGCAGCTTGTTGTTGAGCTCGTGGCCCGACTTGTGCGCGTAGTAGGCGCCAATCAGGCTGTGGCCGAGCAGGTACAGGTCGCCGATGGCGTCGAGGATCTTGTGCTTGACGAACTCGTCTTCGTAGCGAAGGCCGTCTTCATTGAGCACGCGGTAATCGTCGAGCACGACCGCGTTGTCCATCGAACCGCCCAGCGCGAGGTTGTGTTCGCGCAGCATTTCGATGTCACGCATGAAACCGAACGTACGCGCGCGGCTCACTTCCTTCACAAAGGAGGTAGTGGAGAAATCAATCTCCGCCTTGGACGTGCGCTTGCTGATGATCGGGTGGTTGAATTCGATCGAAAAACCCACCTTGAACCCTTCGAACGGCTCAAAGGTGGCCCACTTGTCGCCTTCCTGCACCTTGATCGGCTTCTTGATACGAATGAAGCGCTTGGCCACGTTCTGCTCTTCGATGCCGGCGGACTGCAGCAGGAACACGAACGGACCCGCGCTGCCATCCATGATCGGCACTTCAGGCGCGGAAAGATCGACATAGGCGTTGTCGATACCCAGGCCGGCCATCGCCGAGAGCAGATGCTCCACGGTGGAAACACGCACGTCGCCGTTCACCAGCGTGGTGGAGAGGCGCGTATCGCCCACTTTGTCGGGGCGCGCTGGCAGTTCAACCGGGGGATTGAGATCCGTACGACGAAACACGATACCCGTGTTCGGAGCGGCCGGGCGTAGCGTCATGTACACCTTGTCGCCGGTATGCAGACCGACGCCGGTGGCACGAATAATGTTCTTGAGCGTACGCTGCTTGATCATTTTTTGGTACCTGTAAGGGGCAGCAGCCAAATTAGGGGAGCGATGCTAACACAGTCTTAACCTGTGAAAAGCCAATCCACGCCACAAACCCTGACATCCCTTTCATGTTCCTTTCATTTACGAAAGATATCCATAAGCGAAAAGATCGGGGAATTTCCTAACATCTTCAATAACTTGGTATAGACGCAGCGCCCCGCGACCGGGACGGGATTCCGGTTGCGGGACGCTGGACCCGCCCGGATTCACCCAGGCCGGTCATGCGTCATCCCTGAGGCACGGTCTATGAAGCCCTACCTACTCAAGAACGATCGCCGAGCAGCGTCAGCCAAGCCACCCGCTTTCTTAACGGGAAGGCCCTCGCAGGCCAGATCCGCCAAGACGGTCTGACGCGCGATTTGTAAGTGACAAGTGAAATCGGCGATTTGTTCAATTTTTCTTCAAATTATTTGTCCTGTCAGCGTCTCAGTCCGCCTGGCGGCGCAGGAAAGCCGGGATATCGAGGTAGTCGAAGCTCGGGTCGGCGCTCTTGCCGGACGCCGAGGTGTCGGCGCGACTGGTCGTGACCGAGTCCGGCTGGGCGTAATCCACCACTTCGTTGCCGGTACCGGTACGCAGTACCACCGGACGCGGACGCTGGCGCATTTCGACCTGCTGGGTTGCCACCGGACGGATCGGCTGGCGGGCTGCGGCTCGGTTGAGGCCGGTGGCCACCACGGTGACGCGGACATCGTCCTGCATTTCAGGATCGAGTGAGGTGCCCATGACCACGGTGGCGTCTTCGCTGGCGAAATCGTGGATGATGCGGCCGATTTCGTCGAATTCGCGCATGGTCAGGTTCGGACCGGCCGTGACATTGACCAGGATGCCGCATGCGCCGTTCAGGTTGACGTCTTCCAGCAACGGGTTGTTGATGGCCGCTTCGGCCGCCGCCTGGGCGCGATCATCGCCACGGGCCGTGCCCGAACCCATCATCGCCATGCCCATTTCGGACATCACGGTGCGCACGTCGGCGAAGTCGACGTTGATCAGGCCCGGCGCGGTAATCAGGTCCGCGATGCCCTGCACGGCGCCCTGCAGCACGTCATTGGCAGCCTTGAACGCATTCAGCAAGGTGACTTCGCGGCCGAGGACGGACAGCAGCTTCTCGTTCGGTACGGTGATCAGCGAGTCGACGTGCTGGGACAGGTCCTCGATCCCCTTGAGCGCCACCTGCATGCGGCGACGGCCCTCGAACGGGAACGGCTTGGTGACCACCGCCACGGTGAGGATGCCCTTTTCCTTAGCCAGCTGGGCCACCACCGGGGCTGCGCCGGTGCCGGTACCGCCACCCATGCCGCAGGTGATGAAAACCATGTCGGCGCCTTCGAGCATTTCCTCGATGCGCTCTCGGTCTTCCAGCGCGGCCTGACGGCCGACTTCCGGATTCGCGCCGGCACCCAGACCCTTGGTTACATTGGCGCCGAGCTGCAGGTGCGTACGCGAGCCACAGCTCTTCATCGCCTGCGAGTCGGTGTTGGCGACGACGAATTCGACGCCGTCGATGTTTGCATTGAGCATGTGAGCCACGGCATTCCCGCCGCCGCCGCCCACGCCGATGACCTTGATCACTGCATTTGGTGCGAGTTTTTCGATCAGTTCAAACATTTCCCGTCCTCCGTAGAGCTTCGTTGTCGTTGTAACCGCGGGCGTTGACCTTCCTGTCACCCCGAGGTGGCGGACGAACATCCATTCGTCCATGACTAGGCCTCATGCCCCGTCGAAATCAGAAATTCTTGGTAACCCAGCCGCGCAACTTGTCGATCAACCCGCCCACGCTGCCCCCTGCCGGGCCGCTTACGCGCATGCCACCGGAGCGCGCGCCATGCAGCAGCAAGCCGACGCCGGTCGAATGCAGCGGGTTGGCGATGACCTCGCCCAGGCCACTGACGTGCTGCGGCACACCGACGCGCACCATCTTGTGGAAGATCTCCTCGGCCAGCTCCAGCGCACCCTCCATACGAGACGCACCGCCGGTCAGCACCACGCCGGCCGCCACCAGACTGTCGTAGCCGGAGCGACGCAGCTCGTCCTGCACCATCTCGAAGATTTCTTCGTAGCGCGCCTGCACCGACTGCGCCAGCGACTGGCGGGCCAGTCGACGCGGCGGCCGATCGCCCACGCTCGGCACCTGGATGGTTTCTTCCGCATGCGCCAGCTGAGCCAGCGCGCAGGCGTACTTGATCTTGATTTCCTCGGCATGCGCGGTCGGCGTATGCACGCCATAGGCGATGTCGTTGGTGACTTGGTCGCCGCCCACCGGCAGTGACTTGGTGTAGCGGATGGCGCCCTGCGTATAGATGGCGATGTCGGTGGTGCCGGCGCCGATATCGACCAGGCAGACGCCCAGCTCGCGCTCGTCGTCGGTCAGCACCGACTTCGAACTCGCCACGGCCGAAGGCACCAGCTCGTCCACGGTCAGGCCGCAACGCTGGATGCACTTGCTGATGTTCTGCACCGCGGCGGCGGCGCCGGTGACCAGATGCACACTGGCTTCGAGGCGCACGCCACTCATGCCGACCGGCGAGCGGATGCCATCCTGGCCGTCGATGCGGTACTCCTGCGATTCCTTGTAAAGCACCTTGCGGTCCGCCGGGATGGCCACGGCACTGGCGGCCTCCAGCACCTGGTCCAGATCGCCCGGGGTGACTTCGCGGTCGCGAATGGCAGCGGTGCCGTGCGAGTTCTTGGTCTCCAGGTGGCTGCCGGAAATCGAGGCGAACACCGAGCGGATATCGCAGCCGGCCATCAATTCGGCCTCTTCGACCGCGCGCTGGATCGAATGCACGGTGGATTCGATATCGACCACCGAACCGCGCTTCATGCCGCGCGAGACGTGCGTGCCGATGCCGATCACTTCGATCGGCTCGCCCGGCTCGTACTCGCCGACGATGGCGACCACCTTGGAGGTGCCGATATCGAGGCCGACCACCAGCTGTTTGTCGTTCTTGGTCTTCATGTGCGGGGCGTGCCTCCAGCGTTCACGGCGTTCGCCTGCGGCGGCCATCGAACTGCAAATCCATTGGTGTAACGAAGATCGGCATAGGCGAAACCATCAGTATGGCCCGCCATCAGCTGCGGATAGACATCGAGGAAACGGCGCAGGCGGCGACCGGCCTGGTCGCGATCGCCCAGGACGATCTGCGCGCCGTTACTCGTGGTGAGGCTCCAGCTGCCACGCTCGGTGAGCGCGACGCCGGTGATTTTCAAATGCGTATTGGTGAACGCCTTCTGCGTTTCCGCATAGAAGCTCACCACTTCGGCCAGACGCGCGTCGGGACCACGTAGATCCGGCAGGTCGGTGTTAGCGGTCACGTCGGGCACGTCGAACACCAGGCCCTGACGGCTGATCAGCTGCTTCTCGTTCCAGCGTGCAAACGGCTGGCGCTCGTAGATACGCAGGATCAAGGTGTCGGGCCAGCGTTTGCGCGCCTCCACCGACTCCACCCACGGCAACGCCGCCACCGCCTTCTGCACGCCATCCAGGTCAAGTGCGAAGAAACCCTTGCCAAGGCGCGGCATGACGGCCTGACGCAACTCGTCCTGGGTCACGTGCTTGAACTCGGCCTGCACCGTCAACTGGGTCACCGGCCAACGATTGGCCGCAAACCATCCGCGCAGCACGCCGACGATCGGCAGCGCCACGAGCGCAATGGCCAGACACCAGGCAACGAGGCGGATGGTTCCCCTCACACGCCCTCCCGGAAGCTCGTTTCCAGCACGCGCCAGCACAAGGTCTGATAGTCGATGCCGGCCACGGCGGCGGCCTTGGGCACCAGCGAATGCGAGGTCATGCCCGGCGCGGTATTCACTTCCAGCAGCCAGTTGCGGCCCTGCTTGTCGCGCATCACGTCGACGCGGCCCCAGCCCGAACAGGCCAGTGCGTCGAATGCCTGCAGCGACAACGCCTGCATCTCGCGCTCGCCATCGCCTTGCAGGCCCGGACAGATGTACTGGGTGTCCTCGGCGATGTACTTGGCGTTGTAGTCGTAGTACTCGCCCTTGGGCACGATATTGATGGTGGCCAGCACCTGGCGATCGAGAATGCCGACGGTGTATTCGCCGCCCTCGATCAAGGTTTCCATCAGCAGATCGCCGGGGTACTTGTGCGCAAGTTCCACCGCGGCGTCGAGATCCTTCTCGTCGAATACGCGCGTCACGCCGACGCTGGAACCTTCCCAGGCGGGCTTTACGATCAGCGGGAAGCCGATCTCGCGCGCCGCGGCATGCACGTCGGCGCCGCGCGGCAGCGCCTTGAAGCGCGGCGTCGGCAAACCCAGCGCCTGCCAAACCAGCTTGGCGCGGATCTTGTCGAGCGACAGCGCCGAGCCGAGCACGCCCGAGCCGGTGAACGGGACGCGCAGCGACTGCAGCGCGCCCTGCAATTCACCGTTCTCGCCGCCACCGCCGTGCAGGATGTTGAACACGCGCGCGAAGTGGCCTGCGCGCACGGCATCGAGCAGGGCCGGAATACCGTCGATGGCGTGCGCATCAACGCCACGCGCCTGCAGCGCGGCGAGCACATTGCGGCCCGAGTCGAGCGACACTTCGCGCTCGGCCGAACTGCCGCCCATCACCACGGCGACGCGGCCAAACTGTGCGGGATCGGTAATCGTCTTGCTCATGGTTTGCTCGTCTTCAATTGACCGGCCTGCGCCAGCTCCACGGCTGCCGCACCGATATCGCCAGCGCCGAGCAGCAGCAACAGATCGCCGTCGCGCAGCAGCGCGGGCAGCGTGGTCTTCAGTTCGCGCGGATGGTCGATCAGCACCGGGTCGACCTTGCCGCGCGCACGCACGGCGCGCGCCAACGCACGGCCGTCCGCACCGGCAATCGGCGCTTCGCCGGCGGGATAGACATCGGTCAGCACCAGTACGTCGGCCTCGGCCAGCACGTTGGCGAAGTCGTCCAGCAGATCGCGCGTGCGGCTATAGCGATGCGGTTGAAAGCCAACCACCAGGCGCCGATCCGGCCAGCCCCCGCGCGCCGCCTCGAACACGGCGGCAAGCTCGCGCGGATGATGGCCATAGTCGTCGACGAGTAAGACCTTGCCATGGTCGAGCGCGATTTCGCCACGGCGATGGAAGCGACGCCCCACGCCCTGGAAGTGCTCCAGCGCATGGGCGATCGCCTTGGCTTCCACGCCCAGCTGCCAGCCAATGGTGGCGGCAGCCAACGCGTTGAGCACGTTGTGGCGGCCCGGTAGATTGAGCTTGATATGCAGCGCTTCATTGCGACCCGGCAGCCACAGGTCGAAATGCATTTCGAAACCGTGCTGCGACAGATTGCTGGCGCGCACGTCAGCATCCGGCGTGTCGATGCCGTAGCTCAGGACGCGGCGGGTCGTGGACTTGGCCAGCTCGGCCACTTCCGGATCGTCGACGCACAGCACAGCCAGGCCGTAGAACGGCAGGCGATGCAGGAAATCGCTGAAGGCTTTCTTCACCAGCGCGAAGTCGCCGTTGTAGTTCTCCAGGTGATCCGCGTCGATATTGGTGACGGCGGCGATCACCGGCGACAGCATCAGGAACGAGCCATCGGACTCGTCCGCCTCGGCCACGATGTACTGACCGGTGCCCAGCCGCGCGTTGGCGCCAGCGGCGTTGAGCTGGCCGCCGATCACGAAGGTCGGATCGTAATTCGCCTCGGCCAGCACGCTTGCCGCCAGGCTGGTGGTGGTGGTCTTGCCATGCGTGCCGGCAATGGCGATGCCGCGGCGGAAGCGCATCAACTCGCCCAGCATCTCGGCGCGCGGCACCACCGGAATACGCGCCGCGCGCGCGGCGATCAGCTCGGGGTTGTCGGCGTTGATCGCGCTCGAAGTGACCACGACATCGGAGTCACCGATGTTTTCAGCGGCATGGCCAACGTGCACCACGATGCCCAGCTGCGCCAGTCGCTGCGCCGTCGGCGAGTTGGCTCGATCCGAGCCGGACACGGCATAGCCGAGGTTGTGCAGCACTTCAGCGATGCCGCTCATGCCGACACCACCGATGCCGATGAAATGCACGCGGCGGAAGGTGGTCATCAGGTCTTCGTGGGCGAGCAGGCGACGCGGCGTCATGCGCGCACCTCCATGCAGGCACGGGCGATCACGGCTGCGGCATCGGGCTTCGCGAGCGTGCGCGCCGCCTCGGCCATCGCCACCAGCTGATCACGATTTCCCAGCAACGCCTCGAGGCGTTGCGCCAATTGCTGTACGTCCAGATCTCGCTCCTGCATCAATTCGGCCGCACCCGCGGCGACCAGCGCCTCGGCGTTGCGGGTTTGGTGGTCGTCCACCGCATAAGGGAAAGGCACCAGCACCGCGCCAAGCCCTGCTGCCGTCAGCTCAGCCAGTGTCAGTGCGCCCGCCCGGCATACGGCAAGATCGGCCCAGGCATAGGTACCGGCCATGTCTTCAATGAACGGCACGATTTGCGCGTCCACGCCGGCCTTGGCATAGGCGGCCCGCGCTTCGTCGATACCACGGTTGCCGCATTGGTGCAGCACCTCGGGCCGTTGCCCCGGCGCCAACAGGGATAGCGCCTGCGGCAGCGCCAGATTCAATGCGCGCGCGCCCAGGCTGCCACCCAATACCAGCAGGCGTGGACGGCTACGACGAGCAGCCATCCGCTCACGCGGCGCCGGCAATCCCGCGATCGCGCCGCGCACCGGGTTGCCCACCCACTCGGCGCCAGGCAAGGCATCGCTGAAGCCGGCCAGCACGCGCTGCGCAAATCCTGCGAGCTTGCGATTGGTGAAACCGGCCACGCGATTCTGCTCATGCACCAGCAGTGGACGACGGGTAAGCCGCGCGGCAACGCCGCCCGGACCGGCGACATAGCCTCCCATCGACAACACGCTGCGCGGCTTGACCCGGCGCAGCACGCTAAGCGATGCCAGCAGCGCACGCGCGAGCATCAGCGGCGCCAGCAGCCGGGTCTTGATGCCCTTCCCGCGCAGTCCGCCCACCGGCACGGTGATCAGCTCGATGCCGTGGACCGGCACGACTTTCGTTTCCATGCCGCCTTCCGCACCCAGCCACACCACCGGCACGCCCTGTGCCTGTAGCGCCTCGGCCACGGCCAGGCCGGGGAAAATATGTCCGCCGGTGCCGCCGGCCATGATCAGCACGGGAGCTTGCGCGCTCATGCGGTCACCGCTTCGCGCGCGGGCGTGGTGGCCACGGCGGTGTTCGCGTCGGGGACGGCGTTGGCAGGCAAACGCGCCGCCATCTGGCGCGCGTCGATGGCGCGATTGATCTCGTAGGTGGTCCGCAGCAGTACGCCGGCCATGGCGCAGGTCAGCACGATGGACGAGCCGCCGTAGCTGATCAGCGGCAAGGTCAGACCCTTGGTCGGCAACGCACCGAGATTCACGCCAATCGACACCATGGTCTGCGCACCCAGCATCAACGAGATGCCGAAGGCGACGTAGCCGGAGAAGCGCTGGCCCATTTCCATGCCCTTGAGGCCCATGTAAAGACCTCGGCCCACCGCCAGCGCGAACAGACCCATCACCAGCAGGATGCCGGCGAGGCCTAGCTCCTCGGAGATCACCGCGAAGATGAAGTCGGTATGCGCTTCGGGCAGATAAGACAGCTTGAGCACGCTCGAACCCAGGCCCACGCCGGTCCATTCGCCACGGCCAATCGCCATCAGCGACTGGGTAAGCTGGAAGCCGTCGTTGAACGGGTCTGCCCACGGATCGATGAACGAAGTCAGGCGGCGCATGCGGTAGGGCTCGAACTTCGCCACGAACCACAGCAACGCCACCACCGGCAGGCCCATGCCGCCGAGATACACCGGCTTGGCGCCACCGAGCCAGATCATGCCGATGGTCACCGCGATCATCAGCGTCGCCGAACCAAAGTCCGGCTGCAGCAACAGCAGCACCACGAACATCCCCGCGACCACGATCGGCTTGAACAAGCCCCAGAACGAGGTCTCGACGCTTTCGCGATGACGCACAAGATAGCTGGCCGTATACACCACCAGGATCAACTTGACCGCTTCCACCGGCTGGAAGGTGGTGACGACGAGATGCAGCCATCGACGTGCGCCGTTGATGCGTGCACCGATGCCGGGCACGAAGACCAGCAAGAGCAGGACGACGGCAGCGCCCAGCAACAGATAGGCATTTTTTTCCAACAGCTTCAGCTCAGTGCGCATGGCCATCACGGCAAAGACCATGCCCAGACCCAGGAACAACAGGTGCTTCTTCAAGAAATAGAAGGCACCGATGTGCTGGCTATCGGCCACCGCGATCGAGCTGGAGGTCACCATCACCACGCCAATGCAGGCCAGACCGACGAGCGCGATCACCAGCGGCATATCGAAGCTGCCGCGGGGTCCCTGTCGTCGTTTGGCCTGGGTGGTGTCGAAGAGCATGGTCAGCGCACCTTCAACGTGGCGAGACCGATGAGCACCAGCACGACGCTGATGATCCAGAAGCGCACGATGACGCGCGGCTCGGGCCAGCCTTTCAGCTCGAAGTGGTGATGGATCGGCGCCATGCGGAATACCCGCTTGCCGGTCATCTTGAAGCTCGCCACCTGGATCATCACCGAGGCGGTTTCCATCACGAACACGCCGCCCATGATCAGCAACACGATCTCCTGGCGCACGATCACCGCGATGGCGGCGAGTGCCGCGCCGATCGCGAGTGCGCCCACGTCACCCATGAAGACCTGGGCCGGATAGGTGTTGAACCACAGGAAACCCAGGCCAGCGCCGGACAGTGCGCCACAGACGATCGCGAGTTCGCCCGCACCGGGAATCGAAGGTATACCGAGGTACTCGGAGAACACCTTGTTGCCGGCCAGGTAGGCAAAGATGCCGAGCGCGCCCGAAACCAGTACCGTCGGCATGATGGCGAGGCCATCCAGGCCATCGGTGAGATTCACCGCGTTGGAAAAGCCCACGATCATGAAATAGGCAACGACCACGAACATCACGCCCAGCGGCAGTGCCACCTGTTTGAACAGCGGCACGTACAACGCCGTCTCCGCCACCGGCAGCACGCCGGTCGCCTGCGGTGCCGTGTGATAAAGGAACACCGCAGCGGCGAGGCCGAACACGGACTGCCAGAAATACTTCCAGCGCGACGCCAGCCCGCGACTGTCCTTCAGCACCAGCTTCTTGTAGTCGTCGTAGAAACCGATCACGCCGAAGCTGAGCAGTACCGCCAGCACCAGCCACACGTAGCGATTGTGCAGGTCGGTCCACAACAAGGTGGAAATGCTCACCGCCAGCAGGATCATCACGCCACCCATGGTCGGCGTGCCGGCCTTGGACAGATGTGTCTGCGGGCCATCCTTGCGCACCACCTGGCCGGCCTTGAGTTCGGCCAGCTTGCGGATCAGGAACGGGCCAAACAGCAGCGACATCGACAGCGCGGTGAGCGCGGCCATGATCGTGCGGAACGTGATGTACTGAAACAGGTGCAGGGCCGTGAAGTGCCGTGCCATCCAGTCTGCGAGTTCAAGCAGCATCGGATGCGCCCTCCCCTTTTCCCTTGTCGTTGCGAAGCGCGGCGACCACCTGATCCATCCCGGCCGAGCGCGAGCCCTTGACCAGGCAGGTGACGCCGCCGTGAACCTGTTGCTTCAGTGCGGCGGCCAGCGCCGCCTTGTCCGCGAAGTGCTCGCCACCGTCGCCGAACGCCTTGACTGCCGCAGCGCTCAAGGGACCGACGGCGAACAGCCGGTCGATGCCGTGCTTGCGCGCGCGCTCGCCGATACCGGCATGCAGTGCCGCTGCGTTCTCGCCGAGTTCGGCCATATCGCCCAGCACCAGCCAGCGTTTGCCGTCCGCCAGTGCAAGCGTGTCGATGGCGGCACCGACCGAGCCGGGATTCGCGTTGTAGCTGTCATCGATCAAGGTCCAGTTGCCGGGCATGTGTTCGAGTTGCAGCCGCCCGGCGACACCCGGCACCTGTTCGAGACCGGCGACGATGGCGTGCAGCGGCACCTCGAGCGCGAGCGCAATCGACGCGGCGGCGAGTGCGTTGGCAATGTTGTGACGACCGGCCAGCGGCAGCATCACTTCGGCATCGCCAAGCGGCGTGCTGAGCACAAAGCGTGAACTGTCCACACGTTGCTCAAGGATGTCTGCGCCGACATCCGCCTTGTGCTCCAGCCCGAATCGCAACTGGCGGCGAGTGCCTGCCAGCCCCGCGAAAAAGCTGGCGAACGCATCGTCCGCATTGATGATCGCCACGCCGTCGACCGGCAGGGCCTGGTACAGGGCGCCCTTAGTCTCGGCGACGCCTTCCAGGCTACCCATCCGCTCAAGATGCGCGGGCGCAATGGTGTTGACGAGGCCGATATCGGGCCGTGCGATGGCAGCGAGGTAGGCAATATCGCCCGGCTTGCCCGCACCCATTTCGAGCACGGCGAACTGGGTGTCCTGCGGCATGGACAGCAGGGTAAGCGGCAAACCCAGTTCGTTGTTGTAATTGCCGGCATTGACGTGGATGCGGCCGTGACGCGACAGGATCGACGCCGTGAGCGTCTTCACCGTGGTCTTGCCGTTGGAACCGGTGATGCCGATGACGCGCACGTTGCTCTGCGCGCGCACCGCGCTCGCCAGGTCACCCAGCGCCAGTTCGGTGTCGTCCACCAGGACTTGTGGCAAGTCCGAATCCACCTTGCGGGTGACCAGCGCCGCCACGGCACCACGCGCCATGGCCTCGTCGACGAAGTCGTGACCGTCGACCCGCTCGCCCTTGATCGCCACGAACAGGTCACCCGGCTTCAGTTTGCGCGTATCGATGGCGACGCCAGTCACGTCCATATCGGCGCTGTTCAAGCGGCCGCGGGTCCACAGGGCGATGGCGCTCAAGCGCATCATGCGCGTGCCTCCAATAGGTGGCGGGCCACGGCAAGATCGTCGAACGGTCGCTTGCCGGCAGCGCCTTCCTGATAGGTCTCATGCCCCTTGCCGGCGATCAGCACCACGTCGCCGGCGACGGCAAGAGCAAGGGCGCGATCGATGGCCACCGCGCGATCGCGCTCGACCGTTGCCGTAGCCGGCTGACGGAGCCCGGCAACGATCTGCGCCACGATGACGTTGCCGTCTTCGCCTCGCGGGTTGTCGTCGGTAATGATGATCTGGTCGGCCAGACGCTCCGCAATCGCGCCCATCTCCGGCCGCTTGCCGGCGTCGCGCTCGCCACCGCAACCGAAGACGCAGATCAGGCGACCTTCGCAATGCGCTCGCAGCGCGGTGAGCGCCTGCTCCAGCGCGTCAGGCGTATGGGCGTAATCGACGACGACCAGCGGGAGAGCCTGCATGCCGCCGAGGCGGTTCATGCGACCGTTGATCGGCTGCAAGGTCTCGATGGCCGTGACGATAGGCTCGAACGATGCACCCAGCGCACCCAGGCACGCGACCACCGCCAACAGATTGGCGACGTTGAATCGGCCAAGCAGGCTGCTGCGGACGGCATGGGTTCCCCATGGCGTCTGCAGCTCGAAGGAAAGGCCTTCAGCTGACGTGGTGACATGGACGGCGCGAATGTCCGCAGCCGCATCGCCTTCCGCACTCAGACGCAGTGCGCGTACATGCGCTGGCAGGCGGTCGGCAAGCTTACGGCCAAAGGCATCATCGATGTTGATGGCGGCAGCCTGCAGCGACGGCCACGCGAACAGCTTGGCCTTGGCTTCGCCATAGGCCTCCATGCTGCCGTGGTAGTCGAGATGGTCGCGTGTGAGGTTGGTGAAGGCGGCCATCTCGAACGCGACTGCAGCCACGCGGCCCTGCTCCAGCGCGTGCGAGGACACTTCCATCGCCACGTGGGTGGCGCCCTCTTCGCGAAACGAAGCCAGTAGCCCCTGCACGCTGATCGCATCAGGCGTGGTGCGCTCGCCTTCGCTGATGCGGCCATGCAAACCAGCACCCAAGGTGCCGATGGTGGCCGCACGGTGGCCCAGGTGTTCCAGCGCCTGGGCCAGCAATTGCACGGTGGAGGTCTTGCCGTTGGTGCCGGTCACGCCCATGACGCGCAGCGACTCGGAAGGACGCCCGAAGAAGCGCGAAGCGATCTCGCCCACCTTGCCGTGCAGGCCGTCTACCCACAGCACGGGCACATCTATGGCTTGCGTCTCATCGGCCGGCGCTTCAGCCAGCACCACGCGCGCACCGCGCGCGACAGCACCCTGCGCGAACGTGATGCCATGTCCGCGCGTGCCGCGTAGAGCAAAGAACGCATCACCAGGGCGTACCTGGCGCGAATCCAGCGTGAGGCCAGAAACGACGATATCGCCGACACCCGGGGTGTCGGCGATGCCCTTGAGCAGTTGGTCGAGGCGCGCGCTCATGGCGTGGCTCCCTCGATGGGTGCGTCATCCACCGTTTCCACCACCGGCGGCTTGCTTCCGGTCAAGCCGTTCTGTCCCTGTAACGGCCCGCCGACGTACCAGCGACCGATGTTGTCCGGGGGTACGTCCATCAGACGCAGGGCGCCATCCATGACCTTGGCGAAGACAGGGCCCGACACCAGCGCGCCGTAATAGCTGCCCTTCTTGGGGTTGTCGATCACCACCACCGCCGCCATGCGGGGACTGGAGGCAGGCACGATGCCAGCGAAGGCCGCGCTGTAGTTGTTCTTCGAATAGCCACCTGCACTGGCCTTGTGCGCGGTGCCGGTCTTGCCGGCCACGCCGTAGTTGGCGATCCAGGTGTACGGCGCTGCCGTGCCGCCCGGCTGCGTCACCGACACCATCATCTGCACCAGTTCGGTGGCGATCTTCGGATCGATGATCTGCTTGGCGTCGTTGTCCGAGCCCTTCACGAAGGTGGGCAGATGCATCACGCCGTTGTCGGCGATGGTGGCGTAGCCGTTCGCCAGCTGCAGCGGGGTCACGTTGAGACCGTAGCCGTAGGCCAGAATGGCCTTTTCCAGCATGCCCCAGCTCTTGCCCGGCTTGAGATAGCCGGAGGCCTCGCCCGGAAAGCCGCTGTTGGTGCTGTTGCCGAAGCCGAATGCACGGTAGGTCTCGTACAACAGGCCGGTATCCAGCGTCATCGCCACCTTGGCCGCGCCGATGTTGCTGGACTTGGCGAGGATGCCGGTGGGCGACAGCATGCCGTTGGCATGGGTGTCGCGGATGTCATGCGAGATATAGAAGAAATGGCCGTTGCCGGTGTCCACCAGCGGGCCCGTGGGCGTGTACTTGCCGCTGGACAGTGCTGCCGCCATCACGAACGGCTTGATGGTGGAGCCCGGCTCCACCACGTCGGTCATCGCGCGGTTGCGACGACTGGACGGATTGCTGCCGCGCAGCGCGTTCGGGTTATAGGTGGGCCAGTTCACCATGGCCAGCACTTCGCCGTTGAGCACGTCGATGATCACCATCGAACCGGAGTCGGCATCCGACTGCTCGATGGTGTTCTTCAGCTCGTTATAAGCGAGGAACTGGATGCGTCGATCGATGCTGAGGGTGATGTCACGACCAGGCTGCGGCGCACGCACCAGCTCGACATCCTCCACCACGTGACCCATGCGATCGCGAATGACGCGCTTGGCGCCCTTCTTGCCGGCCAGCCAGTCGTCGAAGGCCAGTTCCAGGCCTTCCTGGCCGTGATCGTCGATGTTGGTGAAACCGAGCACGTGCGCAGTCACCGGACCCGAAGGGTAAAAGCGACGGAACTCGCGCTGGCCATTCACGCCCGGCACGCCCAGGTCCAGCACCACTTGCGCGGCATCCGGGGACATCTGGCGCTTGAGATAGACGAACTCGCGCTCGGAACGCTGGGCGAGGTATTCCTTCAGTGCGCCCGTATCCATGCCGATGGCAGCCGCCAATTTCGGCAGCCGATCTTCGTTATCCAGCACTTCGGCCGGATTGGCCCAGATCGACACCACCGGCGTCGACACGGCGAGCGGCTCGCCATTTCGATCGAAGATAGTGCCGCGCGAAACGGCGATCGGCACCTCGCGCAGGAAGCGCGCATCGCCCTGGTTCTGATAGAACTCCTTGCGCACCACCTGCAGGTCGAAGGCGCGAGCCACCAGGCCCAGGGATGCCAGGCCAAGCACCACCACGACCACCACCATGCGGCGGCGCGTGCTCGGAGCCGCGTTACGGCGGCGGGTGGGATGGGCCGTCGTGCGATGGTGCGGCTTCATCGACGCACCAGCTGGATGTCTTGCGGCTTGGGATTGACCATGCCGAGCTTCTGCCGTGACTCGTCATCGACGCGGCGCGGCTCGGCCCAAGTGGCCTGCTCGAGCTCCAGCTTGCCGTATTCGATATTGAGGTCGTCGCGCTGGTCCTGCAGGCGGGTCAGCTCGACAAACAGCACGCGGCTCTCATGGCGCGTCCACACCACGGCAATGGCGCTGGATAGCACCGCCGCGATGAGGATCAACATGAAGATGCCGCCGAGGACCTTCATTCCAGTTTCTCCGCCACGCGCAGCACCGCCGAACGGGAGCGCGGATTGACGGCTAGTTCGGCATCGGAAGGAAACTGCGCCTTGCCTACCGCAGCCAGGCGGGCGGGTGCCGCCGCCACCGGCGGACCACGGCGGCTGCCTTGCACGCGACCGGAGTGGTCGCGAATGAACAGCTTGACCGCGCGATCCTCCAGCGAATGGAAGCTGATCACCGACAGGCGGCCGCCCACCTTGAGCAGCGACAACGCCGCCTCGAGGCCCTTCGCCAACGCGTCCAGCTCGCCGTTCACGTAAATCCGCAGCGCCTGGAAGCTACGCGTGGCCGGATGCTTGCCCGGTTCGCGGCGGCCCACGACGCGCTCGATGAGCGCGGCCAGCTGACCCGTGCGGGTGATCGGGGTTTCGGCACGGTCTTCGACGATGGCACGCGCAATCTTGCGACTAAAGCGCTCTTCTCCAAACACCCACAGCACGTCGGCGATCTCGCGATCGCTGGCATGCGCCAGAAAATCCGCGGCGCTTTCGCCCTGGGTGGTGTCCATGCGCATGTCCAACGGGGCATCGGCCATGAAACTGAAGCCGCGTGCGGCTTCGTCCAGCTGCGGCGAGGACACGCCCAGATCAAGCAGGATGCCGTCCAGGCCGCCGCCGGTTTCGTCCCACTCGGCCATGCTGGAGAAATTGGCATGACGGATCGACACGCGCGGATCGGCGGCGAACTCGGCCTGCGCGGTGGCGATGGCCTGGGGGTCGCGATCCATCAGCAAGAGGCGCCCGTCCGGACCCAGACGCGACAGCACGGCCCGGGCGTGCCCGCCCCGTCCGAAGGTGCCATCGAGATAACGCCCGCCTTCCCGCACGGCGAGTCCCTCCACTGCTTCACCCAGCATCACCGGGATGTGCACTAACCGCTCGGCCATGCCGTTGCACTCCCGCTCCCGTCCCATTAACTCAGCCGCGCCGCCACCGTTGCCGGTTACAGGCGCAGCTCCGCCATCTCGTTGGTGATCTCGTCTTCGCCGATGGTCTGGCGGATCTTGGCCAGGTGGGCCTGTTCGCTCCACAGCTCGAACTTGTTGCCCATGCCCAGCAGAACCGCTTTCTTCTCGATCCCCGTGGTCGCGCGCTGGCTGGTCGGCAGCAGGATGCGTGCCGCGCCATCCGGTTCGACCACGCTCGCGGCGCCCACCAGCTTCATCTGCATGTCGCGATGAGCGGCCTTGACCTTGGGCAGGGAGTTCACCTGGTCGCGCACCTGCTCCCACTCCGCATACGGGAACAGCCACAGGCAGCCCGACTCGAAGGGGTTGTAGGTGATCACCAGACGATTGGCGCAGGCGTCGGCCACCAACTCGCGATACGCGGTCGGAATGGCCAGCCGGCCCTTGTCGTCAACAGTGATGGCGGTTTCGCCCTGGAACACGGCCAATAGACTCCACTAATTCCCACGATTTCACACAGGAACCCACGATAGTCTCGCCCCCTGAGACTGTCAAGGGAATTTCGCTTGTGAATCAATGAGAAAGGCGATGATCTGGCAGTAATTCCAGCCCTTTCTGAGGAAACACCCAAAGGTGCTTGAATGGGTAGGATTTTTTCGAAACGCGAGCCTGCGTTTCCAGTTGCCTCAGGACCCTCTGAAGGGCCCGGCATGAATCACCTGTTCATGCCCACGACGCCGACGTCATCGCCACGTCAGGATCGACATGGCGATGACGGCCGGCAGTGAATAGAGGCGGAGTCGGCCTGTAAGCCGGGTTCTGTACGTCTTGCGACGCGACAGTCATTCCTCTCGGCCAGACGTCGCCGTCTGGCTCCAGCAACCTACCCGGGAACAACGCGGGCCGCGTTATCGTTCCCCTATTCGGTCTTGCTCCAGGTGGGGTTTACCGTGCCATGCGGCGTTAGCCCCGCACGCGGTGCGCTCTTACCGCACCCTTTCACCCTTACCACGCACATCCGAAGATGCCGTTCGGCGGTCTGCTCTCTGTTGCACTGGCCGTCAGCTCGCGCTGCCCAGGCGTTACCTGGCACCTTGCCCTATGGAGCCCGGACTTTCCTCGATGCGCTTGCGCGCGACGCGACTGTCCGGCCGACTCCGCGGGGCATTGTAGTGCAATATGCGGCTCAAAACGCCTGAGAAGTGAGCGCCCCGCAGCCTTCCTGTAGGAGCGCATCCTGTGCGCGATCACGCGCATAACCGCTCCGTTGGCTTTTCACTCGGGCCATCCCTGGCCCTCGCCCTTCGGGCAGCTGGCGCTGTGCAAACCGGCAGTCTTGCCGGATGGTCGCGCACTGGGTGCACTCCTACAAAAAGCCGATCGCCCCTAACCCTCGTACAACAGCTTGCGCGGCGCACCGGTAATGGCCGCCGCCAGCTTGGCCGCCTTGGCGGGCGGCAACTCCTCGCGCAACAGGGCGAAAACACGCCGCCCCTCCGCTTCGCGCGCATCGGTTTCCTCGCCGCGACCGGCCACCAGAATCACATGCTCGCCGCGCTGCTGATTCGGGTCGTTCGCCACCCGCGTCGCCAGCTCGCCCAGCGATTCGCCGAGCACCGTCTCAAACAGCTTGGTCAATTCGCGCGCCAGCACGCCTTCGCGCTCTTCGCCAAAGATCTCGCGCATATCGGCGAGGCTCTCCGCCACTCGATGCGACGACTCATAGAAGATGAGCGTGCGCGCATCGCCCGCAAGTTCCTGCAAACGGGCGCGTCGCGCCGCGGACTTGGGCGGGAGGAAACCCTCGAATACAAAGCGGTCGCTAGGCAGACCTGCCACGGAAAGTCCTGCGATGGCTGCGCACGGGCCGGGCACCGGCGCACAACGGATGCCGGCCGCACGCGCCGCTCGCACCAGCCGGAAGCCGGGATCGCTGATCAAGGGCGTACCCGCATCAGAGATCAAGGCGACCGATTCACCGCCCTGCAAGCGCCGCACGATCGCATCGACCACGTCGCGTTCATTGTGCTCATGCAAGGCCACCAGCGGCGTGCCGATGTTGTAGTGCGTAAGCAGCGGGCGACTGTGCCGCGTGTCTTCCGCGGCAATGACCGCGACCGAGCGCAGGGTTTCAATGGCGCGCACGGAAAAATCGTCGCGATGGCCAATCGGCGTGGCGACCACCCATAGCAGGCCGGGCTGAATCTGTGACATCTTGCCATTTCCTCCGCCGCGAGGCGGCAATCCGATGGGCTATCATCGCCCATCCGCCGACTATGTCGTCAAAAAGATCGAAAGGGATTTGGCCATGCGCTTGTACCGCGCCGCAGGCGTTGCCCTGCTGATTTCACTCGCACTCAGCGCCTGCGTTCCCCCAACGGCGACCCGCTCCCCCGCCGAAATCGCCGCCAGCCAGCAGGCCGATGCGCTCGTCCAGCAAGGCAAGTTCGAGGATGCGGCACAGGCGTACCTGGCCCTGGCGAAAACGTCCGGCAGCCCCGATCACTATCGTCTGCTCGCCGCCGAAGCGTATCGCCAGGAAGGTCAGCTCGACCGCGCCGCACCCTTCGCCAACGATATTCGACGCCAGCGCCTGACCGGTGATGAACCCTCTCGCCTCGACCTGCTGCAAGCCGAGTTGGCACTGAAGCAGCACGATGCGAATCGCGCCCTGCAGCTCACCACGCAACCGAACATCAGCGTGCCACCGGCGCTGCAACTTCGCCTGCTTGAGCTGCGCGCGCAGGCCATGCAGGAGACCGGCGACTTCTGGGGTGCGGCACGCTCACGCGTGGAGATGGACAGCCAGCTCAATGGCCTCGATCAAACACAAAATCGCAAACAGCTGGTCGCCCTACTGGTGAAGCTCGGCGCTGAACCACTGAAACAGCGCGCCGGCGCCATGCAGCAAAGTGATCGCATGCTGCCGTGGGTGAACGAGGCGCTGACTGAGCTCGGCGTCGCGGTAGCGCATCAGCAACCCGCGCTGGAACAGGAAGTCGGCACCATGATGCCGGGCGAAGGCGCGAATGTGCGCGAGGGCTACAAGATGCCTGCGCGCGTCGCCCTGCTGTTGCCCGCGACCGGTAATCTCGCCACGGCGAGCTCGGCTATCCGTGAGGGCTTTTTTGCTGCTTACGCCGATGCCTCACGCAATCACGCGCCTCGACCGCTGG
This sequence comes from Dyella humicola, assembly GCF_026283945.1. NCBI lineage: Bacteria > Pseudomonadati > Pseudomonadota > Gammaproteobacteria > Lysobacterales > Rhodanobacteraceae > Dyella > Dyella humicola. Next base: position 774,517 of record NZ_JAPDPC010000001.1, on the reverse strand, counting down.
TGCGCGTATACGACAGCGGCGGTACGCCAGCCACGGCCATCAAGGCTTATCAGCAAGCCGTCACCGACGGGGCACAACTGGTAATCGGGCCGCTGACGCGTGGCGAGGTTTCCGCCTTGTTCGGCCTGTCGGACCTGCCGGTGGCCCTGCTCGCGCTGAATCATCCGGACGACAAGAGCCTGCCGGCCAATGGCGTGAGCGAATTCGGCTTGCTGCCGGAAACCGAGGGCGCCCAGGCGGCCGACCACATGGTCGAGCGCGGCACTCTCACGGCGTTCGTCATCGTCAGCAACGACGACTTTGCGCAACGCGCCGCCACCGCCTTCAAGGCCGAAATGGAGGCCCGCGGCGGCAAAGTTGCCGGCACCGGCAACCTCGCCGCCACCGGCGTCAACTACGCCTCGACCATCACCGCGCTGGGCATGCCGACCGATGGCGGTGACCCCAACAACGCCGCCAATGATGCAAGCGGCACCAACACCACCGGTGTATTCATCAGCATGCGCCCGCAGCAGGCACGGCTGCTGCTGCCGCAGCTCAAGCTCGCCCGCGTGAACCTGCCCGTGTTCGGCACCTCGCATATCTATGCCGGCGTAGACGACGCCGGTGCCAACCGTGACCTGGAAGGCGTCGAATTCTGCGACGCGCCGTGGTTGTTTGACGTGCAGCCAGGCCTGCCCAATCACGGCGACATCGCCGCGCAGCTGCCAGCCGCGCGCGGCACGTCGGCGCGGCTGTTCGCCTTCGGCATGGATGCCTGGAGTCTTGCGCCTTACGTCGACTGGCTGCGCGCGCATCCCGGCAGCTATCTGCCGGGCGCCAGCGGTCAGCTCACCGCTGACCAGTTCGGTCGCGTGCGTCGCGTGCTGGTGTGGGCGAAGTTCCAGGACGGCCTGGCCCGTCCGCTTAATGGCAGCCTGCAGATGGATAGCGCGCCGGCATTGTCGCCGCCCGCCACCAACGATCAGCCCACCCAGGGCTGATTGGAGCCGGGCTGATGCGTGCTGCAGGAGCGCGCTTCGAGGAACGCGCCGGCGCCGCTCTGCAGCGCGCCGGCCTCAAACTGCTGGCACGCAACTACACCACGCGCCACGGCGAGCTCGACCTGATCATGCTCGACGGCGACACCGTGGTCTTTGTCGAGGTACGTCACCGCCTGCGCGCCGCGCACGGCAGCGCGGCAGCCTCGGTCACTGCCAGCAAGCAGCAAAAGCTGATACGTACCGCCGAACTGTGGCTTGCCGCCCATGGCAAGTACGCACAGCGAACCTGTCGTTTCGATGTGGTGACCTACGACGGCCCCGAGGAGCAGACGCAGATGAACTGGCTGCGCGGCGCGTTCGACGCGCACTAGCCCCAGCATGATTCCCGCGCAAGCCGCATCCGGTGGGATACTGCGCGCATGAGCCTTCCCGACTCCTTGCTTGTCACCCTCCGTTCGCACTTTCCGGAGGCCTCGCTGGCCACCGGCGACGCCGAACGCCTCGCCTACGCCTACGACAACTCGCGCCGCAACGCGAAACCCGATGCCGTGGTGTTCCCTACCGAGCACGCGCAGGTAGAGGCCCTGGTGCAAGCTTGCCGTGCCCATCACGTACCCGTGATCGGTCGCGGCCGCGGCACCAATACTACCGGCGCCACGGTGCCGGTGGATGGCGGCGTGGTGGTGAGTTTCGAGCGTATGAACCGCATTCTGCGGATCGATCCGGACAATCGCTTGGCGGTGGTGGAACCGGGCGTGCTGAATGGCGATCTGCAGCAGGCACTGAAACCCCATGGGTTCTTCTGGCCGCCCGACCCCTCTTCGGCACCCTGGTGCAGCATCGGTGGCAACCTCGCCTGCAATTCGGCGGGTCCGCGCACGGTGAAATACGGCAGTCCGCGCGAGAACACACTGGGCCTGCGCGCCGTTGCGGGCTCAGGCGAAGGATTCCGCTGCGGCACGTATACGAGCAAAGGCGCCACCGGCTACGACCTCACGCGTCTACTGATCGGCTCGGAAGGCACGCTCGCGCTGATCACCGAAGCCACGCTCAAACTCACGCCCAAACCCACCGGGCTGCGCACCATGCGCGCCACCTATCGCGACGTTGGCGCCGCTGCGCGGGCGGTGGCGCGGATCATGGCGCAGCCGGTCACGCCGTGTGCGCTTGAGTTCATCGACGACGTGGCGCTCAAGCTCGCCCGTGATTACGGCGGTGACGTGGTGCCGCTGGCTGGCGCGATGTTGATGGTCGAAGTGGATGGTGAGCCGGATACCTTGCCCGGCGCGATGGAAGCGGTATCACGTGCCGCGCGCGGCGATGGGCTGGAAGAGCTGCGTGTCGCCGAGACGGCGGAGGAGACGCAGGCGCTATGGTCCGCCCGCAAGGCGCTCTCACCCGCGCAACGCACCATCTCGCCGAACAAGATCAACGAGGACGTGGTGGTGCCGGTGAGCCGGCTGCCCGAGCTGGTCGACGGCATCAAGCAGCTATCGAAGAAGCACGACGTGTTGATCGTCAGCTTCGGTCACGCCGGCAACGGCAACCTGCACGTCAACCTGCTGCCGCGCGACGAGGCAGAGCGCGAACGTGCGCATGCCTGCCTGGCGGAGGTGTTCGCGCTGGTGATCGCGCTGGATGGCACGCTCTCGGGCGAGCACGGCATCGGCCTGGTCAAGCGCGAGTTCATGCCGCTGGCGTTGCAACCCAGCACGCTGCAGCTGATGCGCAACGTGAAGTCGGCGTTTGATCCGGATGGCATCCTGAATCCGGGAAAATTATTGCCCTGAAGCCGGTCTGTAGGAGCGCACCCTGTGCGCGACAAACCGGCGGGACTTCCGGTTTGCACAGCGCCAGCTCCCCGAAGGGCGCGGGCCAAGGATGGCCCGAGTGACAAGCCAACCAAGCAATGACGCCGTAACGGCCATCGCGCACTGGGTGCGCACCTACAAGGGGTGCGGTTAGACCGAGCGCTTGGCAAAGATCAGGTGCAGCCCGAACAACACGAATACCGCGCCCGCCAGCCCGTCGATCCAGCGCGACAGCCTCAGGTAGCCGCGGCGCATTGCCGGTAGTGCAAACACACCAGCCACCAGCGTGAACCACAGCATGGTTTCGACGATAACCATGGTCCACAGGCCCCAGCGGGCGCCGGTGCTCACACGGTCGCCGAGGAAGGCAGAGAACACGCTGCCGAAATAGATGACTACCTTCGGGTTGGAAAGGTTGGTGAAGAGGCCTGCTCGCAAGGTCGCCCAGTCGCCCTGCTGCAGTACGGGCTTCTGCTCCTCACCGGGGGACGACGGCTTGCTCAGCGCCCCGCGCAGTATTTTGAAGCCCATCCAGGCCAGGTAGAGACCACCAGCGATGGCAATCAGCCGCTCCAGCCAGGCCAGCCGCTGCAACAGCAACTGCAGGCCAGCCAGGGCCAGTGCCGACCACACCATGACGCCCAGGGTAATTCCCACCACACCAAACATGGCCTGACGGCGGGTGCGGCTGACTGCCGTCTGCGAGACGAAGAAGAAGTCGGGACCCGGGCTCAACAGGGCTACCAGGTGCACGACCGCAATGGTCAGGAACAAACTCACGCCTCATCTCCTCAATGGTCCGAACGGGCGTCGCGGCACCGCAACTTGTCGCGCCAGCACCCATTCCTCTACGCTGGCGGCTATTTTGACATGGCCATGGGTCGCCCACGGCGCCATGCAGGGGATCATCGGGATCGCCGCGACAGGCCGCCATCGCCATTGGCCTGCCCGGAAGAGCGTGTCCCGCCCTACCGTTCAACCGTTTCAACTCATACGAACACGCTGATGAATCTCCGACTGCGCCTGATTGCGATGAACTTCCTGCAATTCTTCGTATGGGGGTCATGGCTGCTGACGATCGGCGCCTACTGGTTCCAGACCAAGCAGTGGTCCGGCGCGCAGTTCGGCGCGATCTTCTCGACCATGGGCATCGCCTCGTTGTTCATGCCGTCGCTGATGGGCGTGGTCGCGGACAAATGGATCAACGCGGAGAAGCTCTACGGCCTGATGCATATCGGCGGCGCACTGGTGCTGTTCTGCGTGCCGATGGTGCAGTCGCCGGGGCTGATGTTCTGGGTGATGTTGATCAACATGATGTTCTACATGCCGACCATCTCGCTCTCCATCGCGGTGGCCTATAACGCACTGAAAAGCGACGGCAAGGACATCGTCAAGGATTACCCGCCGATCCGCGTGTGGGGCACGGTGGGCTTCATCGCCGCGCTGTGGACGGTGAGCCTGCTGCACCTGGAAACCTCGTCCGGCCAGTTCTATGTCGCCTCCGGCGCTGCCCTGTTGTTGGGCCTGTACGCGTTCACCCTGCCGCCCTGCCCGCCGCGTTTCCAGCGCAAGCCCAACCAGTCGTTGCTCGACACGCTCGGGCTCACTTCGTTCTCGCTGTTCCGCGATCCACGCATGGCGGTGTTCTTTGTCTTTGCGATGCTGCTTGGCGCCTCGCTGCAGTTGACCAATGCCTACGGCGACACCTTCCTGCATGACTTCGCCAAGATGGGCACGTACAAGGACCTGGTGGCGGTGCGTTACCCAGCCATCATCATGTCGATCTCGCAGATTTCCGAGACGCTGTTCATCCTTGCGATTCCGTTCTTCCTGAAGCGCTTTGGCATCAAGACGGTGATGCTGATCAGCATGTTTGCCTGGACCCTGCGCTTTGGCCTGTTTGCCTTTGGCGACCCGGGCCCGGGCCTGTGGATGATCGTGCTGTCGTGCATCGTCTACGGCATGGCCTTCGATTTCTTCAATATTTCTGGCTCGCTGTTCGTCGAAGGCCAGAGCGATCCCTCGATCCGCGCCAGCGCGCAGGGCCTGTTCATGCTGATGACCAATGGCATCGGCGCGGTCTTGGGCAGTTCACTGAGCGGGCTGATCATCGAGGCGTTCTTCACGCAAGCGGACCAGAGCAAAGACTGGCACGGCATCTGGATCACCTTTGCGCTGTATTCGCTGGTGGTCGCGGTGCTCTTCATGTTCCTGTTCAAGCACAAGCATGATCCGGCCAACGCGCAGGTATGGGCGGAGAAGGCCGCGCACTGAGTCGGCCTGGGTCGCGCCGCTGGGTGCGCTCCTACAGGAAAAGCTGGCTCCGGTTACAATCCGCGCATGCAGATTGGCCCTTACCGCATCGACCCGAACGTGGTGCTCGCCCCCATGGCCGGCGTCACCGACAAACCGTTTCGCCTGCTGTGCAAGCGGCTGGGTGCGGGCTTGGCTGTGTCCGAAATGACTGCATCCGATCCCCGCCTGTGGCAAACGCGCAAGTCGCTGCGACGGATGGACCATGCCGGCGAACCCGAGCCGGTAAGCGTGCAGATCGCTGGCTATGATCCGGCCATGCTGGCCGAGGCAGCGCGCTACAACGCCGACAATGGTGCGCAGATCATCGACATCAACATGGGTTGCCCGGCCAAGAAGGTCTGCAACGTGTGGTCAGGATCGGCCCTGCTGCAGGACGAGCCGCTGGTGGCGCGCATCGTCAAGGCGGTGGTCGATGCGGTCGATGTGCCGGTGACGCTGAAGATCCGCACCGGGTGGGATCGCGATAACAAGAACGCGCTGACCATTGCAAAGATCGCCGAAGATGCTGGCATTGCCGCCCTGGCCGTGCATGGCCGCACGCGTGCCGACAAGTACGAAGGCGAGGCCGAGTACGAAACCATCGCGGCGGTGAAAGCCGCCGTGCGTATCCCGGTGCTGGCCAACGGTGACGTCGTCACGCCGCGACAGGCGAAGCACGTGCTCGATGTCACCGGCGCCGACGCGGTGATGGTAGGTCGCGGCGCGCAAGGTCGACCGTGGATCTTCCGCGAGATCTCACACTTCCTCGCCACCGGCGAAACACTACCCGAGCCGGCGCCGCACGAAGTCTGCGAGATTCTGATCCATCACCTCGAACACCTCTACGCGTTCTATGGCGAACTGCAGGGCGTGCGCATCGCGCGCAAGCACCTGGGCTGGTACGCGAAGGATCGCCCCGAAAATGCCGCCTTCCGCCACGTGGTGAATCGCGCCGAATGCGCCGCCGAACAGCTGCAACTGACACGGGACTATTTCGCCGCGCTAGGCGCTGGAGAACGACTGGCGGCGTGAATCCTCGCGATCGCATGCGGTGATCGCAAACCCTTGCGCGCAGCCCTGATGCATCATCGGCGCTCCGCTGCATGCGTTCCTCTTCATGATTCAGTGCCGCCATAGACGTACCCATCAGAAGCGGCTCGTCCGTTTTGGCCGAATGATCGTGTTGGGCGCCGTTTTGCTGCTGAGCGGCTGCCAAGCCACCCTCTTCGCCGGGCTCAATGCCACCGATCAGCACAAGCACATCGAGCAGCAGCGCGGCATCGTCTTCGATGCCGATCACCAGCTCGCGCTGGATATCTATGCGCCTGCGCACGCGGAGCACGCGCCGGTAGTGGTGTTCTTTTACGGCGGCGACTGGGTGCGTGGCGAGCGCACTTGGTATCGCTTCGTGGGCACGGCGCTGTCGGCGCAGGGTGTGATCGTGGTGATCCCCGATTACCGCAAATATCCCCAGGTGCGCATGGACGGCTTTATGCGGGACGCCGCGCGCGCGGTGGCGTGGACGCATCAGCACGCGAGCGAACTGGGTGGATCGCCGGACGATATCTTCGTGATGGGGCACTCGGCCGGCGGCCAGATCGCCGCGCTGGTGGCTACCGATCCGCAGTGGCTGGGCGCGTACGGCATCCGCCCGGCAGACCTGGCCGGCTTTATCGGGCTGGCTGGCTGCTACGACTTCATGCCGATTCCTGCCCATGAAACGGACATGCTTGGTATGTTCGGTCACACGCCGGCTGAGCAGCGAACCGCCCAGCCGGTGTCGTACGTGCACGGTGCCGAACCGCCGATGTTGCTGCTGCAAGGCGCCAGCGATCACGAGGTCGACCCCTCTAACGCAATCTCGCTGGCGCGCACGATGCAAGACCACCACGAGGACGTGACACTCAAGCTGTACCCGGGCCTGGGGCACGAGGCAGTGTTGTTTGCGTTATCGCGGCCGATGCGCAGCGAAGCACCGACATTGGGTGACATTCTCGCCTTCGTTCATGCGCACCCGACTACAGCACAGAGTAGCCCTCGATCCGCACCCGCCTGCATCGGACAAGCCTGCGGAGACGGCCGCTGAGGCGGCAACTTTCCGTCGACACCAACAGGTGTAGGGTGGCGGTCCGGCTAAAGGCGTCCGACGACAGGGTCCGCCATCGTGAACAGCATCGTCACCGGTGAGTTCCCCTATATCCACGGCTTCTCTTCGGAGGAGCAATCGCGCCTGATGCGTCAGGCGCGCATGTTCGAAACCAAGCTGTTCGGCGGCATCGACTACAGCGAGGCCAGCCGCCTGCTCGAAGTGGGCAGCGGCGTGGGCGCGCAGACGGAGATCCTGCTGCGCCGCTTTCCCAATCTGCACGTCACCGGCGTGGATCGCTCGCCCGCACAGCTCGCCGCAGCCGAACGGAATCTCGCGGAGACGGCGTGGTGCAGCGCGCGGTACACGCTTCAGCTCGCCGATGCCACCGATCTGCCATTTGCCGAGCGCAGCTTCGACGCGGCCTACCTTTGCTGGGTGCTGGAACACATGCCCAGCCCCGCCCGCGTGCTGACCGAAGTACGTCGCGTGTTGAGCCCGGGCTCGGTCATCTATGTGACTGAAGTGCTCAATTCGTCGTTCTTCCTCGATCCCTATTCACCGCACCTGCTGCGTTACTGGATGGCTTTCAACGACCACCAGTACGACAGCGGTGGTGATCCATTCATCGGCGCCAAGCTTGGCAACCTGCTGTTGGCCGGCGGCTATCGCGACGTGCAGACCGAGGTGAAGAGCTTCCACCTGGACAATCGCCAGCCCGGCAAGCGCAAGCAGATGATCGAATTCTGGGAAGAAGTGCTGCTGTCCGCCGCCGAGCAACTGGTGGTCAGCGGTAAGGTCGACATCGCGACGGTCGAAGGCATGCGGCGGGAAATACAGAGCGTGCGCAACGACCCGAATGCGGTGTTTTTCTTCGCCTTTGTGCAGGCGCGGGCCACGGTCTATTGAGTCGGCGACTGCGTCTCGTAGCCTTAATCGGCAAGCACCAGCTTCAGCGCGGATAGCCATAGTGCGATGTCCGGCTTCCACTGCACAGGGCCCGCATCCTTCGCCAGCGCAACGGCCGCCAGCGGGCCCAACGACAGGGACAGCGCAAGAACGCGCCATATCCCCCAGATCACCTGCCTCATCCACCGTTCTTTTCAGCCCCGGTGCGCCGTGTTGATTGGGGCCATGTCGCACGTTGCCGCCCAGGCTGGCGCCTTCACCTGGACCAGTCGCGTCCCGGGTGACACTCCGCCGTCCCGGCGGCCCCGCTATTCGTCACAGCGGGACCGCCGTTCATCACCCTGCCCTTGCCCGGCGCCTGGACCGGCGCAGAGTGACGGCTTCCAAACTCGAAGGGGAATGACATGCATCGTCGCGACTTGCTCAAGGCCGCCCTGACCCTGCCGCTGCTTCCCTGGCTGGTGTCACCGGCATGTGCGACCACGGAGGCCGCCGCTGCGCACGTACTTCGCCTGCGCTCGCGCGTACGCCCCAGTGACCCGGCCTGGCCATCGGCGGCGCAATGGGAACAATTGAAGCAGGCGGTGGGAGGACGCCTGCAGCGCCTGCGCTCACCGTTCGAAGGTTGCTTGACCGACGACGACGCCTGCCGCGAGGCGTTGGCGCAGATCAAGAATCCTTATTTCATCGGCGACGAACCCGCCCTGACCCAAACCAGCGGCTGGGCCGATGCCTGGACCTCCCGTCCCAGCGTCTATGCCGTAGCGGCCCAGAACACCTCCGACGTGGTGGCGGCGGTGAACTTCGCCCGCCAGCATCGCCTGCGCCTGGTCGTGAAAGGCGGTGGCCACAGCTACCAGGGCACCTCTGCTTCGCCCGATTCGCTGCTGATCTGGACGCGGCATATGAACGCCGTGACCCTGCACGATGCCTTTGTGGCCCAGGGCGGCGAAGGCATCCAGGCCCCGTTGCCGGCGGTGACCGTGCAATCCGGTGCGATGTGGATCGACGCCTACGATGCAGTAACCACCCAGGGTGGCCGCTACGTGCAAGGCGGCGGCTGCACCACGGTGGGTGTGGCGGGCCTGGTGCAAAGCGGCGGCTTTGGCAGTTTTTCGAAGAACTTCGGCACGGCGTCGGGTGGGTTGCTCGAAGCCGAGGTGGTCACGGCCGATGGCAATGCACTGGTCGTCAACGCGCATCAGCATCCCGAGCTGTTCTGGGGCATCAAGGGCGGCGGTGGCGGCAGCCTGGGCGTGGTGACCCGATTGACCCTGCGCACTTACGATCTGCCAGATGCCTTCGGCGGCGTATTCGGTGCGATTGAGGCCGATTCGGACGAGGCCTACCGCGTACTCATCGCGCAAGTTGTCGGCTTCTATCGCGAGGCGCTGTTCAATCCGCACTGGGGCGAGCAACTGGTGTTTCGCGGCGACAATACCTTGCGCCTGTCCATGGTGTTCCAGGGCCTGGACAAGGCGGCGGCGGAACAGGTGTGGGCGCCCTTCCTCGCCTGGGTCCGCGCGCGCAGGGCTTATCGCATCACCTCGGATATTCAGGTGCTGGCGTTGCCGGCCAGGCATTTCTGGGATGCGGAGTTCTTCCGCCAGCATGCGCCCGGCCTGATGGTCGCCGACAGTCGCCCCAGCGCCCCAAGGAATCACGTGTTCTGGGCTGGAGACCAAGGACAGGTGGCGCAATTCATCCACGGCTACCGTTCGGCCTGGCTGCCGCAGTCACTGCTCGGCGGCGATCAGCAGGCGACGCTGGCCGACGCCCTGTTCGCGGCAAGCCGCCACTGGGGCTTGTCGCTGCACTTCAACAAGGGCCTGGCGGGCGCGCCTGCTGACGCCGTAGCCCTGGCTCGCGATACGGCGATGAATCCCCAGGCTCTGGATGCTTTTGCGCTGGCGATCATCGCCAGCGAAGGCGATCCGGCCTTCCCCGGCATGCCTGACGCCGAGCCCGATCTGGCCAATGCGCGCGACGAGGCGGCGCGTATTCGCCAAGCCATGGACGCGCTGCTCAAAGCCGCCCCCGGCGCGGGCTCCTATGTATCGGAGAGTGACTATTTCGAGCGCGATTGGCAGACGTCTTTCTGGGGCACGAACTACCCCAGGCTGGCCTCGGTGAAACGCCAGTACGACCCCGAAGGGCTGTTTTTCGTGCACCACGGCGTCGGCAGCGAAGGCTGGAGCGAAGATGGCTTCAGCCGATTGCACTCGAACGGCTGAATCAACCGGGCCATGGTTCAGGAACCCCCGGGTGGGTGCCATCGCCCTGGCCATTCCCACCCTCCGTGGGACACGACTGCGCTATGCTCCGGCCGCTCTGGCCGGCCTGCAGACGCCTTCAGATGGCCGTTTGAAGCGTTTGCAGCGAGCCATAAAGCCGTCCAAATGGCTGAATCGGCATGAAATCGTCATGTCCGGCGGACATGCTGAGGCTGCAAAACGGGGGTTCCCCGTGTATCATGCGCCACCCCTTTCATCTTTCTATCCGTAAGGAAGGATATATACCGCGATGAGCAATTTCCTCTTCACTTCCGAGTCGGTTTCCGAAGGCCACCCGGACAAGGTCGCCGACCAGATCTCCGATGCCGTCCTCGATGCGATCATCGCGCAGGATCCGCGTGCGCGCGTGGCCTGCGAAACGATGGTGAAGACGGGCGTCGCGATCGTCGCCGGCGAAATCACCACCAGCGCCTGGATCGACCTGGAAGCGCTGACCCGCAAGGTCATCGTCGACATCGGCTATGACTCTTCCGACGTCGGCTTCGACGGCGAGACCTGCGGCGTGCTGAACTTGATCGGCAAGCAGTCGCCCGACATCAACCAGGGCGTGGACCGCAAGAAGCCGGAAGAACAGGGCGCTGGCGACCAGGGCCTGATGTTCGGCTACGCGACCAACGAAACCAAGGACTACATGCCGGCGGCGATCTACTACTCGCACCGTCTGGTCGAGCAGCAGGCCAAGGTCCGCAAGAAGAAGAATTCGCCGCTGCCGTGGCTGCGTCCGGACGCCAAGAGCCAGGTCACCCTGCGCTATGAAGATGGCGTGGCGACGGCTATCGATGCCGTGGTGCTGTCCACCCAGCACGACCCGAGCGTGAAGCAGAAGGACCTGATCGAGGCCGTGCGCGAGCACATCTTGAAGCCCGTGCTGCCGGCCAAGCTGCTGCACAAGGGCACCAAGTTCCATATCAACCCGACCGGCAAGTTCGTGATCGGCGGCCCGGTGGGCGACTGCGGCCTGACCGGCCGCAAGATCATCGTCGACACCTACGGCGGCTGGGCCCGTCATGGTGGTGGCGCGTTCTCGGGCAAGGATCCGTCCAAGGTCGACCGTTCGGCCGCCTATGCCGCGCGCTACGTGGCCAAGAACATCGTGGCCGCCGGCATTGCCGACCGTTGCGAAGTGCAGGTGAGCTACGCCATTGGCGTGGCCGAGCCGACCTCGATCTCGGTAACCACCTTCGGCACCGGCAAGATCGCCGACGAGAAGATCGAGAAGCTGATCCGCAAGCACTTCGACCTGCGTCCGTACGGCATCATCAAGATGCTCGACCTGGTCCATCCGATGTATCAGCAGACCGCGAGCTACGGTCACTTCGGCCGCACCCCGTACGAAGTGAAGGGTCCGGACGGCAAGACCTACACCGCGTTCTCGTGGGAAAAGACCGACAAGGCCGAAGCGCTGCGCGCCGATGCCAAGCTGAAGTAAGCCTCGCGCTTCGCTTCAAACAGAAACGGGCCGCTCACGCGGCCCGTTTTCTTTTGGCGATACGGCGATGCCTGGATGATCCGTCCGCTCAACGCGCCAGAGTGAATCCGCCGAAAAGGGCTCACGAACCTTGGAGCTATCGGCTTCCCGGCGTCCGGATGCCCCCACCCGCCTGCCCCAGGTCACCACCGTCGCACGCGATACCAGGGCGTCGCGCTGCGACGTAAGCGAACAGGTTCTGAGTCGCTTGACCATGGTCCCGCGGGACCAAGGCGGCATCAACGCGGCAAGTGCCGCTGTTCTTACGTGTCGGTCTTTGTCGGTTTCTTGGCCACGGCTTCGGCATTCGCTTGAGCCTGCTGCGAATGAGCCGAGGACGTCTTCTTGGCCGCCGTGCGCTTGGCCGCTGCGGGGCATGTCGCCCCCTTGCGCTTGGTGCAGCTATTACTGGCCACGGCGCTGGCCTTGCCTACCTTGCCGCGACGATGATGCCGCTCCGGTACGGGCGCGGGCTCGGCTTCCGCCGTGCCAATGGGCGACAGCGCCGTCAGGATCTTCTGCGCCGTGCCGGTTCCGGTGGCGCCACCAGCCCGGGCCACCAGGTAGTCGGGGGTCGCGCGATCCTCAAAGCCGTCGTCCAACAGGCGCGCCATCAGATTGTCGCGGGCTGCAGCAGTACGACCACCCAGCACCACACTGAAGAGACGATGGCCATCGCGGACGGCCGTCGAAGCGAGATTGAAGCCGGACGCATTGGTGAAGCCGGTCTTCAGCCCATCCATGCCCGGATAACGTTCCATCAGGTTGTTATGGCCACGCACCAGCCGGCCGCGGAACATGAATTCGGTCGTCGCAAAGTAGTGGGTGTATTGCGGGAAGTCGTGATACAGCGCCATGGCCAGCTTGGACATGTCGCGCGCCGTGGTGGAGTCGTCCGGGTCGGGCAGGCCCGACGCATTCTCGAAATGCGTGCCGGTCATGCCGAGCTTGAGGGCCTGGGCATTCATCATTTCGACGAAGTGACCTTCGGAGCCGCCCAGGCCTTCAGCCACTACCGTGGCGGCGTCGTTGGCCGACTTGGTGATCATGCCGAGGATGCAGTCGCCCACCGAAATGGTCTGGCCGTGACGCAGATCGAGCTTGGTCGGCGGCCGACCTGCCGCCCAGGCCGACACCGGCAGCTCCTGATCGATCTTGATCTGACCACTCTCCAACTGCTGGAAGGTCAGATAAAGCGTCATCATTTTGGCCAGCGACGCTGGACGGTTCGGCTCATCGGGGTTGACCGCCGTCAGCACCTGTCCGTCCGACTCGCTGATCACGATGGCCGCATAACCGGCATGGGCAACGCCCATGAAACTGGCTAGCGCCAACAGCGCCACCGCAGCAAAGCTCTGACGGCAAGCAGACAACCATCTCGGTGTTTTGGTCTTGATGGCCACCCTGACCCCTCGCGCCGCCATCGGCACCTAGATAATGGATAAATTTGACAACATAATGCCATGTTATTCAAGGGTTATTTCCCCTGACATGGTCTTTGGAAGATCGCAACGCTCCGGAGCGGGCTCGAAGAGCGGGCCCGCAAAGCCGTTTCGCAGCGAGGAGTTCGGCAGGTACGGCCGAAGCTTAAGTCGGTAAAACTACTGCATTAAGCCCCACAGGCGCCATAAATTCGCCGTTAAAGCCAGCCTATCGATCGAACACGGGGGCGCATCGCCTAGAATAGGCGGATGTCCCTAATCCAACTTCAGCGCGTCGATTTCAGCATCGGCGGCCCCCTCCTGCTCGAACATGTTGATCTTTCGATCGAACGTAACGAGCGCGTCTGCATCGTCGGCCGTAATGGCGAAGGCAAATCCACCCTGATGAAGCTGATCGCCGGCGAGCTCAAGCCGGACGATGGCGAGCTTCGTATACAGAACGGCATCGTGGTTGCCCGCATGGCCCAGGAGGTGCCGCAGGGTACTGAGGGCACCGTGTTCGACGTCGTGTCCGAAGGGCTCGGCGATCTCGGCCATCTGCTGGCGCGCTACCACCACCTCCTGCACGAAGGCGACTTCGATGCGCTGGGCGACGTGCAGACCCAGATCGAGGCGCAGCACGGCTGGGATCTCGATCGTCGCGTCACCGAGGTGCTGACCAAACTCGAGCTGCCTGCCGACACTGATTTTGCCGCACTCTCCGGCGGCATGAAGCGCCGCGTGCTGCTGGCGCAAGCGCTGGTGCGCAAGCCCGACGTACTGCTGCTGGACGAACCGACCAACCATCTCGATATCGAAGCCATCGGCTGGCTGGAAACCTTCCTCAAGCAGTTCGACGGCAGCATCATCTTCGTCACCCATGACCGCAGCTTTCTGCGCGCATTGGCGACCCGCATCGTCGAAATCGACCGCGGCCAGCTCACCGACTGGCCGGGCGACTACGAAAATTACCTGCGTCGTCGCGAAGAACGCCTGCATGCCGAAGCGCAGGCGAATGCGCTGTTCGACAAGAAGCTGGCCCAGGAAGAAGTGTGGATCCGCCAGGGCATCAAGGCCCGACGCACGCGCAACGAAGGCCGCGTGCGTGCATTGAAAGCGCTGCGCGTTGAGCGCGCCGAACGGCGCAACCTCAGCGGCAACGTCAAGATGACCGCCGCCAGTGCCCAGGCCTCGGGCAAGAAGGTGATCGATCTTGAACACGTGCACCAGGCCTATGACGGCCGCGTGCTGATCGATAATCTGACCACGACCGTCATGCGCGGCGATCGCATCGGCATCATCGGGCCGAACGGCGCCGGCAAGAGCACGCTGTTGAAGATCATGCTGGGCGAGCTCAAGCCGCAACGCGGCCACGCCACGCTCGGCACCGGTATCCAGATCGCCTACTTCGACCAGCACCGCCTGCAACTCAACGACAAACTCAACGCGCTGGACAACGTGGCCGAAGGCCGCGACTTCATCGAATTGAACGGCAGCCGCAAGCACATCATCGGCTACCTGCAGGATTTCCTGTTCTCGCCCGAACGTGCGCGCGCACCGATCACTCGACTGTCCGGTGGTGAGCGCAACCGCCTGTTGCTGGCCAAGCTGTTCGCCCAGCCGTCCAACCTGCTGGTGATGGACGAACCGACCAACGATCTCGACGTGGAGACACTCGAGCTGCTGGAAGAACTGCTCACCGACTATCAAGGCACCTTGCTGCTCGTATCGCATGACCGAGCGTTCCTCGACAACGTCGTGTCGAGCACTTTGGTGCTGGAGGGCCATGGCCAGATCGGCGAGTACATAGGCGGTTACAGCGATTGGCTGTGGCAGCGCCCAGCGGCCGCGCAGGCCGTGGCGGCTGCAGCCGCAAAACCTGGCCTGACCCGCAATGACCCCGCTCCCGCCGCAACGCCGGCAAAACGCAAGCTCAGCTTCAAGGAGCAGCGCGAACTGGAGCAGTTACCGTTGCGTATCGAGCAGTTGGAAACCGATATCGCCACGCGCAGCGAGGCGATGAACGATCCCTCGTTTTTCCAGCAGGACAGCGCCACCATCGTCAAGGCCAACGAAGCACTGGCCTCCGTGCAAGCCGAGCTCGACGGCGCCTACGCACGCTGGTCCGAACTGGACGGCTGATCCTCCGATGACAATAGCATCGGCGCTACCGCGCCGCTGCTGTTGTGCACACGATCGTTCGGGATCTCGATAGGCACGCAGCCGTTTTCAGGCGCCGTGAAGAACGCGGGAACGGCTGATGCCCAGATAAGCTGCAGGCTTATAGGGCAACTTCTTGACGCCGCTGAACCAGCGCAACTTCAGATAGGCCGGCAGTCCTAGCAACACCGTCCAGCTGCTTACTGGCTGCTGGTCATTCCCGGCCACATGCAAAGTCTCGCCGTCGACAGGTGCAGCATGCAGGTCGTCGGGCGCCTGCATCCAGCTCACCCGCCAGCGCATGGTGCCGCTGCGCTGGCGTTGCGCCCGGATCGCGTCTTCGTAGGGAAAGGTCACATCCCGCCCCTGGATGCGGAACAATTGCTCCTGCCACACGAACAACGATTGCAACGAAGGGTGGTGGCTGAAGTGCGGCACGACACGCAATGGCCGCAGCAGCGAGGCCAGGGTCAGGTCTGCCGCGGTGAACTGTCCACCCACCAGGAAACCCGCACGGTCAAGCAAACGCGCCACGGGAATCAGCAGTGCCTCGAGTTGTTCGTAGATGCGGTCCTGCCGATTGTGATGAAAGCGAAAGCGCAAGGTCAGCATCATGCCGACGACGTGCGAGGCCAGCACACGCCAACCGCGCCGCGCGAACAGGCCGCCGAAAAAATTGGGCAAAAACAATTGGGCCAGTGTTTGCGGACATTCCATGATGATCTGGCTATAGCCTAGACGGCGCGCGTACAGACCCAGGGTCGAGTCGAGCCGCAACATCCATTGCCAGACACGCTCGCGCTCGGACGAATCGGCGGGAAACAACGGACGCTCTGGATAGGTGTCTTCCAGATAACGAATGATCGGCGATGAATCGCTGATCGCCACGCCAGTCGACGTGTCGTGGATCAGCGGCACGGTTTGCGCGCAGTCGAAGCCGCGCATCTCCTTCTTGGTGAAGGCCACGATGTCGATACCGCGCCAGGGCAGCCGCTTGAAATCCAGTGCCCAGCGCACCTTTTCAACGTAATGCGACCAGTGCAGCTTGTACAAATCGATCATGGCGTACCTCGTCCTTGGGGTCATCTCCTGACGGGGATGATCGAGGTCAACGACAAGACCCGAGCCGCCATGTTGCGGACGTGGCGGCATGACATCCGAGACCTCTCGATGCCGAAAGACGATAGCGAGACAGGTGTGCGGAAAATCCGATCAATGCAGCCGCCTGTCCGTCTCGCCCATAGTCGAGCCGGGCACGCCGTCAACCCGTGTTCTGCAAGCCCTGCGAGACGCCATTGACGCACGCCACCAGGGCGCCAAGCAGCGCCTCATCCGCTTCACCGCCGGCGCGCCAGCGTCGCAGCAGATCCAGCTGCAACAGGCTCATCGGGTCAATATAGGGATTGCGCAGGCCGATCGAGACGGCCAGACGCGGCTCGTTCTGCAATAGCTGGTCGGTTCGCTTGAGGCGGATCAGCCAGCGCTGCGTGCGTTCGAACTCGTCGCGGATCAAGGCGAAGAACGGCTCGTGCAGCGGACCGGCCAATCGCGAAAATGCCTCGGCAATATCCAGGTCGCATTTGGCCAGCACCATGGCCACATCGTCGAGCATATTGGCGAAGAACGGCCAGTCGCGAGCCATCTCCGCCATCTCCTGTTCGCCGAACAGCGCGACGCCCTGCTCCAGCGCCGTACCGAGACCGTACCAGCCCGGCAAGATCGAACGGCATTGCGTCCACGCGAACACCCACGGAATGGCGCGCAAATCCTGCACGCCGCGCATGCTGCGGCGGCGCGAAGGGCGAGAACCCAGGGTCATGCGCTCGATCACATCGATCGGCGTGGCGGCGCGGAAATAATCCACGAAGCCTTCGCGGTCGACGAAGGCGCGGTAGTGCTCGCGGCTGCGCGTGGCCAGTTGGCTCATGCGCGTACGCCACTCACCCTCGCGGAGCTCTTCCGTGCGTGGCCGCAGGGACGCGCGCAGTACGGCACTCACGGTCTGTTCGAGATTGCGCAGCGCCAAGGCGCGGATACCGTATTTGCGATGAATCACCTCGCCTTGCTCGGTGATGCGCAACACACCCGCCACCGAACCGCGCGGTGAAGACATCAACGCCGGTGCGATGCGCGAACCACCACGGCTGGCGGAGCCGCCGCGACCATGGAAGAACGACAGTCGGATACCTGCAGCCGACGCCACATCGAGTAACTCCACCTGGGCGCGCTGCAGACCCCAGCGCGAAGCGAGCGTGCCGCCATCCTTGCCGCTGTCGGAGTAGCCCAGCATCACCCACTGGCGATCCCCGCGCGAGGCGAGATGCAAGCGATACACCGGATCGTCGAGCAAGTCGCGCAACGTAGCGGGTGCATTGGTGAGATCGTCCACCGTTTCGAATAACGGCGCGATGTCCAGCGGCACTTTGCCGTCCTGGATCAGTCCACCGTAGCGTGCCAGCGCCAGCACGGCGAGCACGTCGGCTGCTGAACGCGCCATGCTGATGATGTACAGGCCCAGGGCATGTGTGCCATAGCGTCGACGCGCATCGCCCAAGGTGGAGAAGACGTCGTACAAGGCGATCGCGGTCGGCTCATCGCTGGTATCGAGCTTGGTTTGGCCGCCTGCAATGGGGCGCAGGCGAAGCACGCGCTCCGCCGTATCACGTTTCGCCCACTCACTGTCGCCGAGCAGGCTTGCCAGCGCATCGTCGTGCACGCGCGAGTCTTGCCGCACGTCCAGCCTGGCCAGATGGAAGCCAAAGGTGCGCACACGCCAGATCAGTCGCTGCACGGCATAGGCACCGGCATGCAGGCCGCGATGATCCACCAGGCTCAAGGCGATCAGGTGCAGGTCGTCGAGAAGTTCGCGAACCGATGTATAGCCTTCCGGATGGTCATCATCATGGGTCGCTTCCAGCCGTGCACCGATCACCGTCAGCAGGCCGCGATATGGCATGTCCGCATGACGTGGGCGAACCTTGGCTGCTGCCTCGGGAAAGCGCACGCGATAGTCAGCCAGCCGCAGCGCCAGCGATTCATCCACCGCCACCCGCCCCTCGGTCTGGCTGAGCAGGCGACCCAGTCCGGCGATGTCTTCGATGTAATGCTCCAGCACGTGCGCGCGCTGCGTGGCCAGGCTGGCTGCAATGGTGCTGGCGCCCACGTTTGGATTGCCATCCATGTCACCACCCACCCAGGTGGCGAAACTCAGCAGACGCGGCAGCGGTACCGCTACGCCATAAACCGCCTGCAGCGCGTCCGCGAGTGACTCATACAGGGCCGGCACGATGCGATAGACAGGGTTGGCCAGATAAAAGCCGACGTGGTGATGTTCGTCCTGCACGGTAGGACTTACCGGCGACGCTTCGGCCGTCTGCCAGCCCGCGTTGAGCGCCATGAAGATGCGATCTTCGTCCTCCTTGCGCTCTTGCGGGGTTCGCGTGGGATCGAAGTTGTCGACCAGCGCACGCACGATGGATTGTTCTTTCTCGAGCAGGGAACGACGCACCGCCTCGGTGGGATGCGCGGTAAAAACTGGTTCCACTTGCAACCGTCCCAACCACTCAAGCAACTCACCTACTTCCACACCTTGTGCCTTCAACTGCGTCAGCGCATCGAGCAAGGATTCGGGCTGAGGGGCACCACCTTCGCGCTGGTAGTCGCGCCGGCGACGAATGCGATGGACGCGTTCGGCAATGTTTACCGCCTGGAAATAGGTGGCAAAGGCGCGCGCCAGCGCCTCGGCACGCGCCGTCTCCAGGCCGCTCAGCAAGTCAGCCAACAAGGCCAACGGCGCGCCCTCGTGGCGACGCGCGATGGCGGCCATGCGGATGCGTTCCACTTCGTCGAGGAAGGCCGGTGAAACCTGCTCGGCCAGCATGTTGCCGACCAGGGTGCCGAGGCGGCGGACGTCTTCGCGCAACGGGGATTCGTGCGGGGCGAACTCAGGACTGCGGTACTGGTTCATCGATGCCTGGAGAGAATTGGATGTCTGGACGTCCAAGACTACCCGAAGCCCCATCCATTTGTGCACTGCCACAAAACCATCCTTTCCCTTGAACGAAAACGGGGCGCAAATCGCTCCGTTTCCTTAGGGCGTGTTGAACATTTCCGTGTAGTCAAAAGCCCCCCCTCCCCAACCCTCCCCTGCGAGCAGGGGAGGGAGTGGTGCGGGCATGCTTTTGGCCCCTCCCCCTGCCCGCAAGGGGGACGGGAGGGGGTAGTTTTTGGCCACCTAGAGAATTGGCCTTTGGTCTTACACCATCTCCCGCGACATCAGCGCGTCGCTGGCGTCTTGTCGCAATAACTTGCGCCTTTAACGCTGCCGCCCTCCCCGGGCCAAGGCCATCAACCATGGCTGGCGCCAAAGCCCGACATCGCCACCGGGGGGCAGAACCCATTCCTCTCTGACGCTATACTCACAGGTCCCGTTGAGGGGCGCTGCGACCGTTGGCAAGTCGAATGCGGAGATTTCCGCTACAGCCCGCACTTTCCCGTGCTGGCATTCGCCTTCCCCGGCCAGGCTCGACGGATTCAATTTGTAACGGCGCCCGGTTAACGATGCGACCTCTTGGTCGCAACATCCGGAGCTACGCCATGAACGCAGTCACCAAAGATTCCGCCCACCAGGACTACAAGGTCCGCGACATCTCGCTCGCCGATCTGGGCCGCCGCCGCATCCGCATGGCCGAAGAGGAAATGCCGGGCCTGATGCAGATCCGAGCCCGCTACTCCAAGGAAAAGCCGCTGAAGGGCGTGCGCTTGTCGGGTTCGTTGCACGTCACCAAGGAAACCGCCGTGCTGGCGGAAACCCTGCGCGAGCTGGGCGCTTCGGTGCGCTGGGCCTCGTGCAACATCTTCTCGACCCAGGACGACGTCGCTGCCGCGATGGCTGCCGGTGGCCTGCCGGTGTTCGCCTGGAAGGGCGAGTCGCTCGAGGAGTACTGGGAATGCACGCTGGACATGCTGTCCCACCCCGGTGAACTGGGCCCGCAGCTGATCGTCGATGACGGCGGCGACGCCACCTTGTTCATCCACAAGGGTGTCGAGCTGGAAGACGGCGACAACTGGGTCAACACGCCCAGCGGCAACCACGAAGAGCAGGTCATCAAGGACCTGGTCAAGCGCGTGCACAAGGAGCGTCCGGGCTGGTTCAAGAAGGTCGCCGCCGAATGGAAGGGCGTGTCCGAGGAAACCACCACCGGGGTGCATCGCCTCTATCAGCTGGCCGAAGCCGGCAAGCTGCTGGTGCCGGCGATCAACGTCAACGACTCGGTGACCAAGTCCAAGTTCGACAACCTGTACGGCTGCCGCGAATCGCTGGCCGACGGCATCAAGCGCGCCACCGACCTGATGGTCGCAGGCAAGGTCGCCGTGGTCTGCGGCTACGGTGACGTCGGCAAGGGTTGCGCCCATTCGCTGAAAGGCTTCGGCGCCCGCGTGATCGTCACCGAAATCGATCCGATCAACGCCTTGCAGGCCGCGATGGAAGGCTTCCAGGTCACCACCATTGAAGAGACCCTGGGACTGGGCGACATCTATGTCACCACCACCGGCAACAAGGACATCATCACGCTGGAGCACATGGCGGCGATGAAGAACAACGCCCTGGTGTGCAACATCGGTCACTTCGACAACGAGATCCAGATGGATCGCCTCAACACCGCCAAGGGTGTGTCGCGCGAGAACATCAAGCCGCAGGTGGACCGCTACACGTTCGAGAAGTCTGGCCACAGCATCTACATGCTGGCTGAAGGCCGCCTGGTGAACCTGGGCTGCGCCCACGGTCACCCGAGCTTCGTGATGTCCAACAGCTTCTCCAACCAGACCCTGGCCCAGCTCGACCTGTGGGCGAACAAGGACTCCTACGAGAAGAAGGTCTACCGCCTGTCCAAGAAGCTGGACGAGGAAGTGGCCCGCCTGCACCTGGAGCAGATCGGCGTGAAGCTGACCCGCCTCACCCCGGAACAAGCCGCCTATATCGGCGTGCCGGTGGACGGTCCGTACAAGCCGGAGCACTACCGCTACTAAGCTGTGGCACGGTCCGTGTGATCCATCGAAAGGCCGCCCACGGGCGGCCTTTTTTTTGCTCGAGCCTGCGCCGGCATCCCCGCCCCGGATGCGCCTATTTGACGGACGCAAACCCGTACATGGAAGGATGCCCGGCCATCAGCCAGTGTGCGTAATTGCTCTTCAAGGCGATGCTGATCCTGTCCGCCAGCTGTTGCGGTGCGTCGGGCGAGGCCAGTTCGACCGCCTCCAACATTTCCGCACTAAATCTGCCGCGCGCAAAGCGCAGATAAAACGGCAACAACACGGTGTTCATCCGCGCGCCAATGCGGAACACGCCGCCATGAATCCGGCCAGGGCGGCCGAGTACCGTCACGTCGACGGTTTCCATGAGAAATCGGTGCATGGTGTAGGGGGCCGCATCCGCGAACAGCACGACGACGCCATCCCGCCGCAAGGCCGGGATTACACGCAGGCCGAGATTGTTGCGCTGGCCATCATCGCGCGTGTATAGCGGCTCCAGCTTGGGCATGACCATCTCTTCGCCGGCAAACACGCCGGTCACCGCCGACAGGGTTTCCAGCCCCAGCGCTTTGCGCACCTCGTCGAGCACATAGACGTAGACGCACTGCGATACGTAATGGAATGGCGAAAGAATGACCGGCCGCTTGGGGTTGTCGCCTCTGAGCGCCACGATCTGGCGCGCCAGCGCCTGGGCGACCTCCCGCAGATCGGGCCACGCCTCGTCGGGCCGCGCCACCCGGCCGCAATAGAAACGGCGGTCGAGCAGGCTCTCCAGCGTTTTCCCGGTCATCGCACGCCACTTGTCGGCCGGATCGAGCAACATGAGCTCGCGCCCCGTCTCGTAACGCGTGATGCCACTCCAACGCTCGCGGGCATTGCACAGACTTTTGACACACCAGGTGATCGTGGCCAGCCGTTCGATCGAACGCGCCGACAGCCTGATCAGGCATGCGCGCCGCGCCACGCCCGGTAGCCGACCAAGGTTTCCCCACATCGACATGAGCCACTCCATCGGGGATGCGCCGATCAGACCGCGCTCTCTAAAACCGGCGCTTCCGGCGTAGTGGCATGCATCGTGGATGAAGGGCCAAGCGCGCCATCGACCAGACGGAAGTGCCGTTCGAACGCCTGCGCCAGGCAGAGATCATGCGTGATCACGTAGATGTGCTTGACCTTGCGCTTGGCGATGGTGCCGAAGAACAGCACCGCATAAGCGACCCAGACGATCGTGATGAGGACGTCGATAGGCCATTCGAGCTCGGCGTATTCCTTGCCCTGGGTCATGCCTAATGGCAACGTAATCGCCGCGGCCGCGATCACCAGCTGCCAGCCCCAGAACACGAAGGCAGCCAACTTGTCCGATAGCAGGCGCACATGGCAGGTGCGCTGGACCACATACAGGCTGGTGGCGAATAGCGCCGAGCCACCAAAAGCGAAGATCACGGCATTCGTATGCAATGGCCTGAGACGGCCATAACTGAGCCACGGAAGATCGAAATCGAGACCGGGCCAATACAACTGGGCAGCGATGATCACCCCCACCAGCATGCCCACGATGCCCCACACCACGGTCATGACGGCAAATTGCCGTACGACCTTGTCGTTATATGTCCCCTCGACGCCCACCATGAGACCCACTCCTAGGCATGACTGAATGGCGGGAAGTCTGCGGGCCAACGCCAGACTTCCGCTTGATCTAGATCAAGCGAGAAGGGGTGGGCCCGCGGCGCGATTTGTCGCATGCACTTCCCGCGACCACGGCGGCATCGGGATATCTCTATATCGCGAAAAAGAGATATATAATTCCGCCAACGCCACTTTCGGACCCGTTGCGATGCCGCTGATCAGCTTTGAGTTCTTTCCGCCCAAGACCGACGAGCAGCGTGCACAGCTGGACAAGGCGGCGGTATCGCTCAAGTCACTGTCGCCGGAATATGTGTCGGTGACCTTTGGTGCCGGCGGTTCGACGCTCAACTACACCGGCGAAACGGTGCACCGGTTGCATAGCGCGCATGGCCTGAGCGTGGCCCCGCACCTGTCTTGCGTGGGCGGTACCCGGGCCGAGCTGGCCGAGCTGTTGGATAGTTATCGCGCCGCGGGCTATCGCCGCCTCGTGGCGCTGCGGGGCGATCTGCCCTCGGGTATGGCTTCACCGGGCGACTTCCGTTACGCCTCCGAACTGGTGAAGTTCATTCGCGAACATTCGGGTGACCACTTCCACATCGAGGTGGCCGCCTATCCGGAAATCCATCCGCAGGCTGATGACGCGCTGGCGGACCTGCGCCACTTCAAGGCCAAGATCGATGCCGGGGCCAACGGTGCGATCACCCAGTATTTCTTCAATGCGGATGCATACTTCCGTTTCGTCGACGACGTGCGCCGCCTCGGCGTGGACGTGCCGATCGTGCCGGGCATCATGCCAATCTCTAATTTCACGCAGCTCAAGCGCTTCTCCGACATGTGTGGCGCGGAAATACCGCGCTGGATCGCCAAACGCATGCAGGCACACGGCGACGATGCCGTCTCGGTGCGGGAGCTTGGCGCCGACGTCGTGGCCCAGCTTTGTCGCCGGTTGCTGGAGGGCGGCGCGCCCGGCCTCCACTTCTACACTTTGAACCGGGCCCAGGCGACGCGGGCGATTCTGGATCGACTGCACGGTTAACCCACTTGGGCGGGCGTATGCTCGCTCGATGCTGTCCACCCGTATCCGCCTGTTGCTTCTGCTGTTTCTGCTACCGATGAGTGCCGCGGCACAGGATGGCATTCACCGCTGCGTGGGACAGGACGGCAACCCCGTGTTCACGGATCAGCCCTGCGCGGCGCTGCAGGCCACGCCGGTGGCCGACGCTTCGCCCGCTAGTGCGGCCCATGCGAGCACGCCACAGGAACAGGCCATACCGCCACCGGTGCTATGTGCTGCGAGCGTGCCTGAGCTGCGCCAGAGCGTCGTCGACGCCTTCAGCCGGCACGACCCCAACCGCCTGGCCGGGCTGATGCTTTGGAGTGGTTATGGGCGTGAGGCCGTGGTCGCTGATATCCGTTCCATCGGCGAACTGATGCAACACCCGCTGCTGGATGTCGGCGAAGCCTCCGAGGACACGGCGCCGGCCCGGTCCCAGTCCAGCGACATGGGCGGTCTGGAGCGTTCGCTGGATCCGGCCGATGTTTCGACGCCTCCGGCCGCACCTTCCCCAGCGCCTGCCGATCGGCAAATCGTGGTGCGCACAGCGGCAACCGATGGCAGCGGCCTGCCCCATGAAAAGCATTTCGCGGTGGTGCGGCGTTCCGGTTGCCTCTGGTTGCGTAGCCCCGGCTGAGCCTCCTGGGCTACCGCTCCCCCGACTCCCGGCACCCTTCGGGACGTCTTTCAATGAAGGCGTAAAACCGCCCTGGCGCGCCGCGAGTTATCATGTTGCGATTTTCCGCGGAGAACAGACATGGCGCAGCAGTACCCCGACTGGATCTGGCAGAACGGTGTCATCAAGCCCTGGCAAGAGGCGACCACCCACGTCATGGCGCATGCGCTGCATTACGGATCCTCGGTGTTCGAGGGCATCCGCAGCTATGCCACGCCCGATGGCGCAGCCATTTTCCGTCTCACCGACCATCTCAATCGCCTGTATCAGTCGGCCAAGATCTACGACATGGCCCTGCCCTACTCGCCAGCCGAACTGGCGGCTGCCTGTCGCGACGTCGTGCGCAAGAACGGCCTCAGCGCAGCCTATTTGCGCCCAGTGGCCTATCGCGGCCTGGGTGGTTTTGGCCTCTCGGCCGAAACACCGATCGACGTCGCCGTGGCCGCCTGGCCAATGGGTCCTTACCTCGGTCCCGAGGCCCTGGAAAACGGCATCGACGCCTGCGTGTCGAGCTGGCAGCGCTTTGCCCCCAACACCATTCCCGCGGGCGCCAAGGCCGGTGGCAATTACCTCTCTGGCCAGCTAATCGCGCGCGAAGCTCGGCGTCTGGGCTTCGGCGAGGGCATTGCCCTGGCGTCCAGCGGACTGCTTAGCGAAGGTGCCGGCGAAAACCTGTTCCTGGTGTTCGATGGTGTGCTGCACACCACGCCGGCCAGCGCGTCGATCCTTGCCGGCATCACGCGCGATACGCTCAAGACCTTGGCGCGCGAAGACGGCATCGAAGTGATCGAACGCGATCTTCCGCGCGAATACCTCTACCTCGCCGATGAACTGCTGATGTGCGGTACCGCCGCCGAGATCACCCCGATTCGTTCGGTGGACGGCAAGCAGATCGGCAGCGGCAAGGCCGGCCGGGTCACCCGTCGTTTGCAGGAGCTGTTCTTCGGCCTGTTCACGGGCAAGACCAACGACCAGTGGGGCTGGTTGGAGGCGCTGTAACACGGACACTGCCATGCGTGTAGGAGCGCACCCAGTGCGCGACCGCGGCGTAGCAACATGGCCGTTCCGCCCATCCCCTCAGGGGATGGGCTTGTCGCGAACTGGGTGCGCTCCTGCAACAACGCGATCTTAGGAAAACACGATGCTCGCGATGGCGCCATTGCTGTCGGTGCGCGGACGCATCGACACGTCCCAGCCATAGAGTTCGCACAGGCGGCGCACGATGGCCAAGCCCAGTCCCGCGCCACTGCCGCCCGCACCTTCGCCACGCACACCGCGCTGGAACAGTCGCTCGGCATCCTCCGGCTTGATGCCGGGACCGGTATCGATCACTTCGATGCGATTGGCGCTTACTTCGACGGTTACCATGCCTTCCATGGTGTACTTGATCGCGTTGCCAATCAGGTTGGTCAGCGCCACCGAGAGCACCGAAGCCGGCGCATTGATGCTCACCGACTGCTTGACCGTCAGCTCGACGCCCAGCGGCTTGTCACGCATCTGCGGACGCTGGCTCTCGATCACATCAGCCGCCACCTTCGCTACATCGGTGGTTTCACCGCGTGTCGGTCCACGCCGTTCCGCACGCGACAGCAGTAGCAAGGCCTCGATCAGCTCGGTGGCCTGGCGCGAGGCACGCTCGATGCGCTTCAGGCGCTCGCGCAATTTGTCGTTGAGATCGGGCGAGCCTTGCAACAATTCCGTGGTGCTGGCGATGACCGCCAGCGGCGTGCGCAACTCATGGCTGACGTCCGAATTGAATTCGCGATCGCGCTCGACCATCGCCGTGAGCCGCTGCGCGTACTCGTCCAGTGCCAGTGCCAGCTCGCCCACTTCGTCGTCCGCGAAATGCGGTGCCAGCGGCTCAGCCTTACCGTTCTTGCGAAAGTCACGCAGGCGACGCGCCAGGTCGCTTACTGGCTTCAGTACCTTGCGCGAGAGCCACAGACCGAGTGCAAGCGATAGCAGGCCGAACAGGAAAACCGCGCCAATGACGCTGACCAGGAGTTGCTGCTTGCCCAGCTCCTCACGCGAAACGTCATAGCGGATAAAGCTGATGATGCCGTTTTCGTGGTAGACCGCCAGCTTGTAATGATGCCGCTGGCCCTCTTCATCGGTCTCGAAGATGTCGTGCACGCCGTTGGGCAGGTTTTGCCATGAAAGCGGTGCTTTGTAGAGCGTGCGATCGCTGAGCACGGTGCCGGTGAGCAGGCGCGAGCCACTGGGCGTACCCGGGTGTTCATGGGCCTGCTGATTGGCCCAATGCGCATCGTCGAGCAGGCTGGCGTTCACCAGCTGATCTTCCACGCGGCCGCGGATGTTCAGCGCCGCGATCGCGAACAACGCGCTGAGGCCAAAGCCGAACAGCGCGAACGAGACGACCAGGCGAAATCTGAGCTTACGCCTGGACCGCATCCGGCTCGACCATCCGATATCCGATACCGTGCCGCGTGTGGATCAGCGGCTTTTCAAACGGCTTGTCGATGGCTGCGCGCAGACCGTGGATATGCACGCGCAGCGAATCGCTGTCAGGCAGCTCCTCACCCCACACGCGCTGTTCCAGATCCTGCCGCGTGACCACCGACGGGCTCGCTTCCATCAGTGCCTGCAGCAGCTTCAGGCCGATCGGATTGAGCTGGATCGACTTGCCTTCGCGGGTCACCGTGAGCGTGTCGAGGTTGTAGGTGAGATCACCTACCTTCAGGACGCGGCTTTGCGGGCCCTTGCCGCGACGCGCCAGCACTTCCAGGCGCGCGGACAGCTCCTGCAGGGCGAACGGCTTGGTCATGTAGTCGTCGGCGCCGGATTCGAAGCCGGTCAGCTTCTGCTCCAACGCGTCGCGCGCTGTCAGCATCAGGATGGGGGTCTGCTTGTGCGCCTCGTGTCGCAGCTTGCGCGCCACGTCGAGGCCATCCATGCCTGGCAGGGTGAGATCGAGCACGATCACGTCGAAGTCGTGCACCACCGCCAAATGGAGACCGGTGACGCCGTCGCCGGCGAAATCGACCACATGGCCACGATCTTCCAGGTAATCGCCGATATTGGTAGCGATATCGCTGTTGTCTTCAATCACCAGTACGCGCATGCGTCCTCCATACGCAGCCGGTATAGGGACCGGCCGAGGTGGCAAGCTTAACAAGCTTGAATGCGGGAAAGGGGGTCGGAACGGACGCCAAACTGAATAAAACCGACAGGGCGTAAAGAAAAAGGCCCAGGCGGGTCGACTTGTGGTCGTTCGCCTGGGCCCAAGCTACTGCCCCGATACCGTAATCTGCTGTCACCCGACCTTGCGGTTGAAGTGCCAAGCAAATTGCAGTGAAACCTTTATAGGGGCCCTGCGGTTACACAGTAGTTAACCGACTCTCACTTCAGCGTTAACCCCTGCCGCCCTTCTGGGTCTGCACCTGCTGGATGTCCTGCATGTACCGATGCGCGGCATCGTTGTCCTGCTGGACCTGGCGATTGGTGCGGCAGACCGTCTTGGGGATATTGGATCCCATCGGTTTGACCTGCTCGCAAATCTCCCGGTCGGCATCGCGCCTGGTCAGGATGGCGTTGACCTCGGACTGGTTGTTGTAGAGCTCGACCTTGGACGCCTGGTCCATGGCGTCGACCGTGCCAAATTTGTCGTACAGCGACTGCATGTTCGCCAGGTCGCCATCCACCTTTTCATGCTCGGTCTTGTCGACAAACTCAAACCGTCCTCCTGGCCCCATCTGCTGGCGAACGTGATCTGCAACAGCAGCGAACTGATCCTTGGTATTCGCCTTTACATCAGGCTTGGCCTCCTTGGCTTGCACGGACGCCACGTGTAGCAGAATCACCGTAGCCGCCATCAATGGCGACCAGAATTTCAGCTTCATGCTTTCCTCCCGAGCCCTGCCGCACCCCCCCTCGGGGTACGCTTCGCAGGACCGTGCGATGGTATGACGCGTAGAAGCCTTGGTCAAAACTTCGCCAGGGATTCACTTTCACCATGTCAGCAAACGCCAGTTTCCGTGCGAACGAACGGGCCGCTTCGCCCGCGGCGCATCGAAGGAACCCGAGCAGCAGTCAGTGCGAAGGCCGCGGATTCATGGTGTGCAACATGTCGTCCTTCATTTTGATGGTGTCGCGCCTGTCACTCTCTATGTCGCTGTATTTGCGGCAGGTCGTCTTGGGAATGAGCGTGCCCAACGCAGGCGCCCGCTCGCACACTTCGCGATCGCCATCGCGACGGGTCAGGATCGCATTGACTTCGGACTGATCGTTATAAAGCTGAATCTTCGAAGGCGCGTCCATCGCATCTACGCTGCCGAACTTGTCGAAAAGCGCCTGCATTTGTGCAAGATCTTTCTCGACCGTGCCGTGCTCGCCCACGTCGACGAATTCGAACCGGCCACCGGGCGCCATCTGTTCACGAACGTCATTCGCCACGCTGGCGAACTGATCCTTCGTATCCGCCTTGACGTTGGGCGATGGCGGCTTTGCCTGAAGACATGCCATGGGCGCCATGGCCAGCGTGACCGCCACGAGGAACGATGAAAGCTTGAGCTTCATGCCGACCTCCCTGGTCCTGCCGCATCCCAGCGCGGGACACGCCCTGCAGGAGGGGCAAATGCTATGCCTGCCCCGCCCTCGGGTCAAAAGCCGGCTAGCGACGCCGCGCCGAGCTAGCCGATGCCTGAAGCGATCCTTCGGTTTCGAGCAGGCCAATGATGGCAGCAGCCACATTCACGCCGGTGGCCGCCTCGATGCCTTCCAGGCCGGGCGATGCGTTCACTTCCAGAATGAGCGGGCCACGCTTGGAGCGCAGCATGTCGACGCCTGCGACCCCCAACCCCAGGGCCGAAGCGGCCTTCACCGCGATGCGGCGCTCTTCCGGGCTCAGCGTGGCCGGGCTGGCCGTGCCGCCGCGATGCAGGTTGGCGCGAAACTCGCCGGGGCTGGCATCGCGCTGCATGGCGGCCACGACTTTCTTGCCCACCACGAAGCAACGCAGATCGCTGCCCTTGGCTTCGGCAATGAACTCCTGCACGAGAAAGTTGGCGTAAAGGCCACGAAAGGCCTCGATCACGCTTTGCGAGGCGCTGCGTTTTTCCGCCAGTACGACGCCGGTGCCCTGGCTGCCTTCGTTGAGCTTGATCACGTGCGGCGGCTCGCCGAGCATGGCGAGCACATCGGCGGTGTCGTCCGGGTTATCACCGAACACCGTAGCAGGCATGTCCAGACCCTGGGCGGCGAGAATCTGCAGGCAGCGCAGCTTGTCGCGCGCACGCAGCACCGCATCGGAGGAATTGGGTGAGTACACGCCCATCATTTCCAGCTGGCGCAATACGGCGGTGCCGTAGAACGTGCTGGTGACGCCGATGCGCGGAATCACCGCGTCAATGCCCTTGAGCGCCTTGCCCTTGTAGCGAATCGACATGTTGCCCGGCGCAATGCGCACGTAGCAGCGCAACGGATCGAGAACGCGCACGACATGGCCACGATCGCGCGCCACTTCGATTAGACGCTGGGTCGAATAGAGTCGGGTGTTGCGGGAGAGAATAGCGATCTTCATGAAACACCCGTGGCCACGCCCCAGATCGGTCGTGGCTGTGTATAGGAAAGGGCAGGATCGACCGCGAAGCGGCCGTCCAATGCCGTGCGGCCCAGCAACATGGGAAACAACATATGCCGCCGATCAGTCAAATTGATGTCGACTGCAAAGCGCTGCCCCGCCACCATGACGTCGGTGCGAATGAACCAA
The DNA here is from genome assembly GCF_026283945.1 of Dyella humicola. Classification (NCBI taxonomy): domain Bacteria; kingdom Pseudomonadati; phylum Pseudomonadota; class Gammaproteobacteria; order Lysobacterales; family Rhodanobacteraceae; genus Dyella; species Dyella humicola. The sequence continues at coordinate 743,973 of NZ_JAPDPC010000001.1, read as the reverse complement.
CGCAAGGTTCGCCTGCCACCGGTGTCCGTCACAGCACGACGATCCAGCGCTGGCGTTTCGCAAGACACGCCGACCCGATGACGACCACCGACGTTCACCGCAAAACGCAGCCAGGTTTCACCGTCGCGCTCGAAACTTTCCAGCGCATCCACATGCAGCGAACTACTGCGTGCGCCGGTATCCAGCTTGGCCTTTAGCAGGGGGATGCCGAGTTCCGGCAACGCCAGACGCTCCCGCCAGCCGAGGGTGATCACATCCGCCATTATCAGCGCACGCCGCAGGGTTTACGTGAAAGGAAGCTCGGTGGGGATCGAGAGCAGTGGAGCGGGTGAAGGGAATCGAACCCTCGTCAGTAGCTTGGGAAGCTACAGCTCTACCATTGAGCTACACCCGCAGGGTTCGGCGATGGTAACCCGGGACTGCGTGATTTTGGAACCGCCAGCTACAGCCGAACGCGGCATGAACCGGACATGGCGGCCCGCTGAATCAGTTATGGCGATGACCCCGGCAAGTCCTTGCCGATAGGTAATCAACCGTCAGCATAATGTGTCCGTCAGCGTCCGCTGGTTCTTGCGCGTTTTAGGGACGGTGAAATCTGCTCGCGACCTGGTCGCGCCCTACCCTTCGGAGAACTCGATGCGCGTGTTTCCTGCTTCCCTGACGTCGCCGAGGGGCTGGCGATGGCTGGCGGCGGCTTTGCTGATCTGCGTCGGCGGCCTCGCACTGGCCCAGGCACAAGCACCGGACGACGACAGTGCGGCCGACCCGCCTTCGCGCGTGGCGCGCCTGTCCTATCGAACCGGCGATGTCGGCTTGTTGCCGGCTGGTACCAAGGACTGGGGCGACGCCAGCCTCAACCGCCCACTGACGACCGGCGACCGCCTTTCCACCGGGAAAGACGCCCGCGCCGAGTTGGAACTGGGTGGCGGCACGCTGCGCATCGCGGACGATTCGGACTTCGGCTTTCTCACGCTCAATGATCAGCGGACCCAGGTGGAACTCACCCAGGGCACGTTGAATCTCTCCGTGCACGGCCTGGCCGAGGGCCAGAGTTACGAGATCGATACACCTACCGTCGCGCTCGTGGTGGATCAGCCTGGCAGCTTCCGCGTCGACATCGGCGACGACGGCAAATCGACGCGCATCATCGACTTCGATGGCCGGGCCGTGGTGTACGGGGAAGGCAATGCGCAGCGCAATGTCGTCGGGGGGCGCAGCTACGAGTTCGCCGACTCCTCGCTCAACAACGTGGTGATCAGCGATACCGACGGCGGTGACGACTTCGACGCCTGGAGCAACAGCCGCGACCAGCGTTACTCACAGCAACAATCGCAGTCGGACCGCTACGTCTCGGACGAAGTCGTCGGCGCCCAGGACCTGAACCAATACGGCAACTGGCAGGCCGACCCCGACTACGGACAGGTCTGGTACCCGTCCAACGTGGCGGTGGGCTGGGCACCGTATCGCGATGGCCATTGGGCCTATATCGCGCCCTGGGGCTGGACCTGGGTGGACGATTCGCCGTGGGGCTTCGCACCGTACCACTACGGCCGCTGGGCCTATGTGCGCGGCAACTGGGGCTGGGTCCCTGGCCCCGTGAGGGAGCGGCCGGTCTATGCGCCGGCGCTGGTCGCCTTTGTCGGCGGCGCATCGATCGGCGTTGGCGGCGCCCCCGTGGGCTGGTTCCCGCTGGGCCCGCATGAGGTCTACAACCCCTGGTATCACGCCAGCCGCGGCTATTACACCAACGTCAATGTCACCAACATCTACGAGCGCAACGGCCGCAGCGTGGTGATGGGAAACATCAACAATCACTACAACTATTTCCGCGATGGCCGACCGATGCCGAATGAGCGCTTCGTCAACCGCGAAGCGCCGCATGCCTTTACCGCCATGTCCGGCCAGGACTTCGCGGCCGCCCGCAATGCACAGCACCACATGATGGCCATGGACCCGCAACACTTCGCCGGGGCCCCGGTCATGCCGCGCGGCGCTGGCGTGCGGCCAGGGCAGGCGAGCTTTGCTCCGCCACGTGCAGCGGCAGGCCGAGCTTTGCCGGCAGGAGGCTTCGAGCGTGAAGTAGTGGCTCGCAACGCCCCGGCCGCGACCTTTGCAGGGCGCGCTCCGAACACCGTTCCGGCGGGAGAGCGGCACGCTTTCCAGGGTCCGACCAATGTTCGACTTCTGAATGGGCAGCCCCAGGGCAGCCGTCCGGCGGCTGCGGTGGCACCAAACCGTTCCGCCGAGATGCCGACGGCGGGCCCGTCCGTGCCGCCAGGCTCCTATGGCGGGCACGCGCCCAGCGCGCGCCAGGCGGTCGTGCAGGACAACGAGCGTGCCGCCATGCGCCCCGGTGAAATGCCGTCCGTGCGGTTCGCGCACTCGCGGGAGGAAATGCCCACGATCGAACGCGCCACGCCAGGCAATCAACCGCGCCCGGGCGTGAGCTACATCCCCAGCGCCGAGTCCGATCGTGCACGCACCCAGCCATCACCGGCTACGCTGCCGAACGTGCCACGCGTCGAGCGCGCTCCTGTGAGCCAGGAGAACGAGCCACGCTACCAGCGGGAAAACGCGGCCCAGCGACCGGAGTTCCAGCAACCGCGCAACGTTCCGCAGCCACAGAGCGCCGAACCTCAACAGCGGACGTTCCAGCCCCAGCAGCGCGGCAATGAAGCACCGCAGCGTGTTTACGAGCCGCCGCGAGGCAACCCGGCCCCACAGCCACAGCCGCAGCCACGACCGGCCCAAAACGCTGGCCAGCCGCATGAGCAGCCGCACAGCCAGCCCCACCACGACGACCGCCGCAAGGACGATCAACACAATTGACGCCTGTCTCGCGCGTCTTACCAAGGCCCGGCAATCGCCGGGCCTTTTTTGTGGCATGCCGGTAGCCGCTACAATAGGCGGATGCAAATCACGCTCAACGGCAGTCCACGCGACTGCGCTCCCACCACGACGGTCGCCCAGTTGCTGCAGGAGGCCGGTTACGGTGCCCGCCGGGTCGCTGTGGAAGTGAATCACGAGATTGTTCCGCGCAGCCTGCATATCAGCCACGCGCTGGTCGAAGGCGACCAAGTCGAAATCGTTCACGCCATCGGCGGCGGTTGATCCGGCGCCAGCCCCCTGGCGGCGCCGTCGTGGCGTTGCCCGCAGACCAAGACATCACGATGAACATCAAGACGTTCGATTCCGCCGATCCTCTCGTCATTGCCGGCAAAAGCTATGGCTCGCGCCTGCTCACCGGCACCGGCAAGTACAAGGATTTCGACGAAACCCGCCGCGCCACGCAGGCCGCCGGCGCCGAGATCGTCACCTTGGCGATCCGTCGCGTGAACATCGGCCAGGATGCCAGCCAGCCCAATCTGCTGGACGCACTGCCGCCCGCGGAATTCACCCTGCTGCCCAATACCGCTGGCTGCTACAACGCGGTGGACGCCGTGCGCACCTGCAAGCTTGCCCGCGAACTGCTGGATGGCCACAAGCTGGTGAAACTGGAAGTGCTTGGCGACCAGCGCACGCTGTTCCCCGACGTGGTGGAAACGCTCAAGGCAGCCGAGACCCTGGTAGCTGACGGTTTCGACGTGATGGTTTACACCAGCGACGATCCGATCCTGGCCAAGCGCCTCGAGGAGATCGGCTGCGTGGCGGTAATGCCACTAGCCGCGCCAATCGGCTCGGGCTTGGGCATCCAGAACCGCTACAACCTGCTGGAAATCATCGAGAACGCCAAGGTGCCAATCATCGTCGATGCCGGCGTGGGCACCGCCTCCGACGCAGCGATCGCGATGGAGCTGGGTTGCGACGGCGTGTTGATGAATACCGCCATTGCCGGCGCCAGGGACCCGCTGCTGATGGCGCATGCCATGAAGCTGGCGATTCAGGCCGGCCGCGCCGCCTTCAAGGCCGGGCGCATCCCGCGCAAGCGCTTCGCCTCGGCCTCCTCGCCGATCGACGGCACCATCGGCTGATGCCTTACCCCTTCCCCTGCTCGCAGGGGGGAAGCTTGGAGGGGGTGGGGCTCTTCAAGCCTCAAGGCAAAAGTCCCCTCCCCTCCCCTTCCCTGCTCGCAGGGAAGGGAGCCCCGACGCTTTCGGAATGTCCATGACCCACGACCACGACGACGCCAGCAAACCCGAGTACCTGCGCCGCATCCGCAGCTTCGTGCTGCGCGAAGGCCGCATGACACCGGCCCAGCAGCGCGCCTTCGATGACCATTGGGCTCGCTACGGCGTGGACTACACCGGCGCGCCGCAGGACTATGCCACTCGTTTTCGCCGTACTGCGCCGCTGGTGCTGGAGATCGGCTTTGGCAACGGCGAGGCCCTGGCCTGGGCCAGCGAGCACGACCTGGCGCGCGATTTCATCGGCGTGGAAGTGCATGGCCCCGGCGTGGGCAGGCTGATGAACGCGCTGGCCGCCCGTGACGCCAGCAACGTACGCCTCTACAAGCACGACGCCGTGGAAGTGCTTGAGCACGAGATTCCAGCCGGCACGCTGGCCGAGGCGCGCATCTGGTTTCCCGACCCCTGGCACAAGAAGCGCCACAACAAGCGCCGCATCATCCAACCCGAGTTCGTCGCCCTGCTCGCATCGCGCATGGCGCCCCATGGCCTGCTGCACCTGGCAACCGACTGGCAGCCGTATGCCGAGCACATGCTGGAAGTGATGGAAGCCGCGCCGGACTGGCGCAATGACATCGGTGCAGGCCTTTATGGCGATAAACCGGCCTGGCGCATCGAGACCCATTTCGAGCGCCGGGGCCTGAAGCTTGGGCATGGCGTGTGGGATCTGCTTTACCGCAAGGTCTGAGCTGGCTAGATGCTCCCTCTCCCCAGTGGGGAGAGGTCTGGGGTGAGGGGTCACGCTGGCCTCGGTCTTCAATCTCCAGCAGATAGGCTCGTCATTCGCAACCTTATCGCAAGCACCCGCCCCTCACCCTAACCCTCTCCTCAGCGGGGAGAGGGAATAAGAGCAGTGCTTGTTAGTGCGGACGCAGTTCACCAGCACTCATCACGACCCGCTTATACTCGCCCCTCAAACAGGGACGAGTCGTCGCAGCGTGAAGCTTCCACTGCCCAGCACCATCCATCGCAAGGCCGCCCGGCAAGGGGACGCCCGCTAGTGGGTCTTTCGCTCACCCCCGAAATGATTCTGGTACTCGGGCTGGTGGGCTTCACCATGCTGATGCTGGTGCTGGAATGGATCCGCGCCGACATGGTGGCCCTGCTGGTCGTGGTGGTGATCGGCCTCACCGGCCTGATTCCTTCTGACCGCGTCTTCAATGGCTTTGCCGGTAACGCCGTCATAGCGATCATCGCGATCATGATCATGGGCGCAGGCCTGGACCGCGCCGGCGTGCTCACGCTCACCGCCAGCTTCGTGATGCGCATGGCGCGCGGCGTGGAATCGCGCCTGGGCCTGGTCATCAACCTCGTCACCAGCCTGTTCAGCGCAGTCATTCCCAGCCAGGCACTGGCCGCGCTGATGATCCCGGTGACCAGTCGCCTCTCCGCGCGCACCGGTGTGCCGCTTTCACGGCTGTTGCTGCCCATGGCGTTTTGCATCCTCGCCGCCACCAACACCACGCTGATCGCGAACTCGCCCTTGATCGTGCTCAACGATCTGGTGGCCAGTGCCAACGCCAACCTGCCGGCGGGCGCACACACGATTCCCAAGTTCGGCCTGTTCAGCGTCACGCCCGTGGGTCTGGTGCTGGCGCTGACGGGCGTCGGCTTCTTCTATTTCTTCGGCAAGAAGCTTTTGCCCGAACGCGAGGACGAGCGCCTCAAGGTCACGCCCGGCCGTACCGAAAGCTACTTTGCCGACACCTACGGTATTGTCGGCGAAACCGCCGAATTGACCGTGACCGCGGAAAGCCCGCTGGTAGGCATGAGTATCGGCGAAGTCGAGCAGCTCTACGGCGCGCCGCTGATCCTCGCCATCAAGAGCGGCAATGATGCGCGCATGGCGCCGCCAGCAGATCACGTCATCTGGGTCGGCTCCGTGCTCGGGGTGCTGGGGCCACGCGAACAGCTCAATCAGTTCGCCAATAATCAGCTGTGCAAGCTGTCGCCGCGCATGCGCCAACTGGGTGAGCTGTTCAACCCCACCCGCGCGGGCATTTCCGAAGCGGTGATTCCGCCCAGTTCGCGCTTCCTCAAGCAATCCGTCGGCGACCTGCGCCTGCGCAAACGCTACGGCATCTCGGTGCTGGCCGTGAATCGCGGCGACCAGGTCTATCGCGACGACGTGCGCTCGGTAAGCCTGCGCGCAGGCGACACGTTAGTGCTGCACTCAAGCTGGCGCGATCTCGGCCTGGCGACCGAGGACAAAGACCTCGTCGTAGTCACCGACATCCCGAAGGAAGAACAGCGCCCGGGCAAGGTCTGGCAGGCGGTAGGCTTCTTCGTGCTGGCCAAATGCCTGGCCTTGTTCACCCACCTCGATCTTTCCGTGGCCATGATGACCGGTGCCGTCGGCATGCTGCTCACCGGCGTGTTGAACATGGATGAGGCGTACAAGGCGATCAACTGGAAGACGATCTTCGTCACCGCCTGCCTGATTCCGCTGGGCTGGTCGATGGACGCCACCGGCGCGGCTGCGTGGCTGGCACAGGTCGTGCTGCAGCACCTGGGCCATACCTCGCACTGGATCCTGCAGGCGTCCTTGGCCGTGCTCACCCTGCTGTTCTCCCAGGTGATGTCCAACGTCGGCGCCACCGTGATGATGGTGCCCATTGCCATCAGCGTGGCGGTCGCCACCGGCGGCAACCCGTCGGCGTACGCCTTGATCGTTGCGGTGTCTTCGTCCAATACCTTCCTGCTCAGTTCCGGCCACCCAGCCCTGATGATGGTGGCCGGCCCCGGTGGTTATCGCGCGAAGGATTTCCTGCGTGTCGGGCTGCCGCTCACTGCGATGGTGCTCGTGATCACCTTGGTGGCGATCAACTTGATGTACCACTGATCGCAGCGACCACGCTTCAACCTTCGAGATAAACCTCACCGTCGTCGATCCGCAACGCTACGGCGCGAAGATGCTCACCGCGACATGGGCCACCCACGCAAAGGCCGTCGCTTTCGTTGAACGAGGCGCCGTGGGCGGCGCAGATCAGTAGATTGTCCTTGATGAGGAATTTGCCGGGCGCCCAGTCCAAACGTCGGCCGGCATGCGGGCAGATATTGAGATAAGCACGCACCGCGTCATCGCGACGCAGCACGATCACGTTTTCCTCGCCGTCACGCAGTACGGCGTCGACGGCAATCGCGCCGCCATTGGGAATATCGTCCAGTCGGCAAAGCGCCTGGTCGGGGGTAGCTGCATCCATCGGCACTTGCCTCTTCGGCCCTAAGGCCCCATCGTTACGCCTGTAAGTCCTTGATTTTACCACACGGATTTTTAACACATGCGCTTTTCGATGCCCATGCCACGTCGCTCCCGTCACCCGCTCGTTCGCGCCCTGTCGCTTATCGTTGGGTTGGCCCTCGTCGGCGTGCTGATGCTGTTCGGCTTGGTCGTTGCGGGTGTGCTGCTGATTGGCGGCAGCCTGGTGTTCGCTTTGCGCCACTGGTCCCGTAGCCGCTCGACGGCATCCGTGGCGGGTCGCCCGCACCAGCCCGAGATCATCGAGGGCGAATTCGTGGTGCTGAACCATACTCGCCACGCGGTGCGCTGAGCACCATCGATCCTGCTTCAACGGCGATGTTTGATGGAACGGGCGCGCGCCATGCGATTGCCCGGGGGTTTCAGCCCATCGCTGTCCTGCGCAAGATCCGGATGGTCATCGGCCCCGGCCGCGACTAGCCTGAGGCCAGTCGTTTCACGGATGTCGCCATGACTGCACGCAGCGCCACCGATACCGCCCTGGAACATGTCCGCTCATTGGTGGAGCGGGCCGATGAAGCGCCCACCCTGCAGGCGCTGGCCGACGCGGCCAGGCTCAGTCCCACGCATTTGCAGCGCGCCTTTCGGCGACGCTACGGCATGAGTCCCGCCGAATATCACCGTGCGCGTCGCTTCGACCAGCTCAAGGCAGCGCTGCGCACGGGGGCTGCAGTGACGGACGCGGTCTATGACGCCGGTTTCGGTTCGGGCAGTCGCGTCTATGAGCATAGCGACCGCCTGCTCGGCATGACCCCGGCCAGCTATCGCGCCGGTGGCGCGGGCGCGGATATCCGCTACACCACCACAGATACGCCGCTGGGCCGCTTGCTGGTAGCCACCACGGCGCGGGGCATCTGCTCCGTCACGCTCGGTGACGACGACGCCGAACTGAATGCGCGTCTCGCCGCGGAATTCCCGCAAGCCACGCGCCAGCGCGTCGACGCCGGCCGCGAGGAATGGCTGGACGCGGTCATTGGGCGCATTGCCAGCGACCTGGGCTGGAACGATGCCGAAGCGCCCGCACTACCGCCGCTCGATGTCGCCGCTACAGCCTTTCAATGGCGCGTGTGGGAGGCATTGACGCGCATACCCAGCGGCACCACCAAGAGCTACGGTGAACTTGCCGCCGAGCTGGGCATGCCCAAGGCGGCGCGCGCCATCGGCCGCGCCTGTGGCAGCAATCGCCTCGCCTTGATCGTGCCGTGTCACCGCATCGTGCGCGAGGATGGCTCGCTGGGCGGCTGGCGCTGGGGGGTGGAGCGAAAGCGCGAACTGTTGGCGAGCGAACAACGGGACGAGAACCCTCACGCGCGGCGTTCAACCGCCGCGTCATCGGCAGCGGCTTGAGCGGATCTCAAATCAGCCTTGTATAGGTCTCGCTTCTGCCCGCGCCTCGACCGGAATATGTTGTGAGGCCTGTAGACTATGGCGAGCATCCAGCCCCGCGATGCCTCCTCACGCTCCCTGCCCATGACCGACTCCGCCACGACATCCGCCGCCGCCGCGGCGCCTGCCCCTGTTGCCGACGCGCACGTTTTCGTGCCGCTGGCGCTGTTTGCGCTGTACATCATCTGGGGCTCGACCTACCTCGGCATCCGTTACGCGCTGGAGAGCTACCCGCCCTTCCTGTTGGCGGGCATCCGTTTTCTCGGTGCGGGCGTCGCGCTGTTTGCTTTCCTTCGCCTGCGCGGCATGCAAGCACCGACACTGCATCAATGGCGCAATGCGGCCTTTACGGGCGTACTGCTGCTTGGCTTCGGCAACGGACTGGTTTGCTTCGCCGAGCAGCGCGTGAGCTCGGGCATTGCCGCCGTGGCGGTGGCGAGCATGCCGCTGTTTGCCGCGATGTTCGCCGGCATGTATGGCGAATGGCCCTCGCGCCGTGAAACGGTCGGCCTGGTGATCGGCTTCGTCGGCGTGATCGTACTGAACCTCGGCAGCGCTCTCTCCGGCTCGCGCATCGGCGCTATCGCCTTGCTCGTCGCCGCGATGAGCTGGGCTTTCGGTTCGGTCTGGAGCCGTCGTCAGGACATGCCGAGCGGCCCCATGAACACCGCCGCGCAAATGCTATGCGCCAGCGTGGCGCTGCTGCTGGTAGGTTTTGGCAGCGGTGAACACCTGCCGGCGCATCCCACCGTGCGCGCTACCGCCGCCGTGGTTTATCTCGCCGTATTCGGCTCGATCATCGCATTCAGCGCCTATCTCTATGTACTCAAGCACGCGCGACCCGCGCTGGCCACCAGCTATGCCTACGTAAACCCACCGGTCGCGGTGCTGTTCGGCGTGATGCTGGCAGGGGAACATGTCGGCCCCTCGGACCTGGTCGGCATGGCAATCATTCTGTTTGGCGTGGGTGCGATCACGTTGGCCAGGCAACGACGCGTCACCCGCTGAACCGCCTCTTCCGGCCGCTTGACTACCTTCGGCTTGCCGCAACGGTAGTCCCAAGTCGAACATCGGCCGAACCTTGATCGGGGATACCCGTGAACGCGACGAACCAAGGTTTGCAGCCCGTGTCGCGCGGCGTGGTCGTCGCAGAAAAGGCGCGCAGGCAAACACCCGCGCGCCCTGTCCATCACAGTTCCCGCAGTGCCGTGGTCACCGGCAAGCGCGCCGCCCGAACCGCTGGAAACACGCCACCGATAAAGCCGATGGCCAGCGCCCACTTCAGGCCGGTCCAGAGCAAGGCCGGCGAGACCTTCAGTTCGAAGCTGAGCTTGCCCACGGTGCCCGCCGCCAAGGTCGACGCGCTGTAGCCATTGAAGATCAGCCATGCGAGCAAACCGCCGAGCAGACCGCCAAGCAGCGCAAGCAGCATGGTTTCCAGCATGACGGCGACCACCACCGGCAGCCCGGGGAAACCGATGGCACGCAGTGTCGCAATCTCCCTGGCACGTGCCGCCACGGCAGCAAACATGGTGTTGAGCGCACCGAACATCGCGCCGATCGCCATGATCAGGCCTACCGTGATGCCGACAATGCGGATGACCTTGGTCATGCCTTCCGATTGTTTGCTGAAGTAGTCGAGCGTGGTGTTCACGTCCACTTTCAATTGCGGATTGCCATCGAGCTCGGCCTTGAACGCGTCGTAAGCCTTGGGATCAGTCAACCGCACCGTCACCGACGCGCGGCTGCTGCCGCGCCTATAGGTATCCGCCACCACGCTGGCATCGCCCCATACTTCCGAGTCCATCGCATCGCCGGAAGAGAACACGCCCACCACGGTCCATTGCTGGCTGCCCAAGTGGATCGTATGGCCAGGTTCCAGACCCGCGAACTCCTTCGCCGCGCCCTTGCCTACGACCAGCTCACGCATGCCCGGCTGGAAGTTGCATCCTTCCACGATCTTCACATTCGGACGCACCGCCCACGCCTGCTCACCCACGCCGCGCAGCTGCACGCTGCCTTCGTCATCCGCGGTGCCACCCTTGAGCGGAAGGTTCGCCGCGACGACCAGTTCGGGCGAAGCGATCGGCTGCCCTTTGGCGTCTCTTGCGATACCGGGCGCCTGTGGAATCAACGTCACGCTGTCGTGATCGAGTACGGACATCACTTCGGCGGCGGACGAGCCGCGCATCACGATGGCGGTATCGTCGCTACCGGTCTTGCGCAGCGTCTCGGCATAGCCCTCGCCCATCGCGAGCAAGGCGACCAGTACGCCGACGACACCGGCAATGCCGATCACGATCACGGCGGATGAACCCATGCGCTGACCCAGCGTACTGATGCCTACGCCGGCCACGGAGGCCGCCTGCTGCCCGCGTCGGGTAAACAGCATCCACCCAGCGAACAGCAGCGCAAGGGCTACCACGCCGTACCAGGGCAGCATCACCCAAATAACCATCACGGCGACCACCAGGAGCAACAGCAGCAAATTCGTCAATGCACCCATGTCGTTCTCCTTAGCGTCCAGCCAGTGCATCGACAATATTGAGGCGCATGGCGCGCAGCGCCGGCAACGCACCCACGAGCAGACCGATCAGTATCATCAAGACGATACCGAGCACCCAGCTGCTCGCGCTAACGGCACCAAGATTCAGCATGCCGCCGCTACCCGCACTGAGCACCGGAATAATCAACGTCGCCAGCCCAAGTCCGATGCTGCCACCCAGCAGCAGCAACAGCACCGATTCGGCCAGCACCATCGCCAACACGCTGTGACTGGAAAATCCAATAGTCTTGAGCACGGCGAGCTCACTCGTTCGCTCGCGTACCGCCTGCATCATGGTGTTGCCCGACAGCAGCAACAGGGTGAAGAACACGGCGCCCATGATGGACCCGACGATCAGGCCAATATCGGCCAGCTGTTTCATCCAGTTTGCGGTAGCCGCCTGCTCGGTCTGCGTACGCGTCTCGTGATCGGAATTCGCCGAGATGGCGTCGATCGCCTTGGCCACGCGATCCGCCTGGTTTACGTCGGCAACGCGCGTTACGTACCAGCCGACGGTGCCACGATTGAAAGGCGTGGTCTCATCGAAATACTTCCAATGCAGCAGGAACAGCTGATCGTAGAAGCCGCCTGCCTTCTTGTCCTTGGAGTGCATGATGCCGACGATGTCGAACGTCCAGTTCTTGCTGCCTTCGCGATTGGGGAAAATGGTCGACTGCAACGGGATCTTGTCGCCAACTTTCCAGTTGAAGCGCTTGGCCAGTTTTTCGCCCACCAGCACCCCGGTTCGCGTCTCGTCGAAGGCCTTGCGCTCGGCGGCGCTCACTTCGATTTCCGGATACAGGTCGATGTAGTTGGGCTCGACGGCGAAGCTGAAGACCTGGTTATGCGGGTCCTGATAGGCACCGCCGAACCAGTTGGCATAGGTCACCATCTTCACGCCCGGCACCTGTGAAATCTGCGCTTCCAACGACTGCGGCAAGGTCTGGATAAACGACAACTTGGAGCCCGTCTGCAGGCGCTGCGCACCGTTCGCACTCTGGCCCGCCTGGTTGAACGAGGTACGCACCGCATCGAGCATGCCGAACAACAGGAACGCGGCGATGATCGAAACCAGCGTAAGTATCGTACGGGCTTTGCGCCGAAACAGCGCAGCCCAGATGAGATGAAGATATTTCATCGCCGTCTCCTCACGCCACGGCCTGTTCGACCAGCGTGCCCTTGTCCAGATGCAGGGTGTGATTGGCGTACTCCGCGGCCTTGGGGTCGTGGGTGACCATCAGGATGGTCTTGCCGTGTTCGCGATTGAGCAGACGCAGCAGGCCCAGTACTTCTTCTGCGGACTGGCGATCAAGATCACCGGTTGGCTCGTCGCAAACGAGCAAGGTGGGGTCGGAAACAATCGCGCGCGCAATCGCCACACGCTGCTGCTGACCACCGGACAACTCGCTGGGCTTGTGCGTCGCGCGGTCATCCAGCCCGACCAGCTGCAGCGCGATGGACGCATTCTTGCGGCGCTGCGCACTGGAGAGCTTCGTCAACAGTAACGGTAGTTCGACATTGCGCTGGGCCGAGAGCATCGGCATGAGGTTGTAAAACTGGAACACGAAGCCGACATGCGACGCACGCCACTTGGCGAGAGATCCGCCACTGAGCTGGTCGAGCCGTTGTCCGGCTACGGTGATGCTGCCGCCCGTCGGCGTATCCAGGCCACCGATGAGATTGAGCAAGGTGGTCTTGCCGGAGCCCGACGGCCCCATCAAGGCGAGGAAATCGCCCTCGGCAATGTCCAGGGTGATGTGGTGCAGCACTTCGACTTTCTGCTTGCCGCGTTCGTACACCTTGGAAAGGTCGCGGGTTTCGATCAACGTGCCCATGCTTATGCTCCCTATGCGAATACGTAGCATCGCGAGCTGCGATGCGCTCAGTCATACGCTGCGGCCTGGTGCCCGCTCAGTCCTTCGGTTTGCCGGTTGCGACTACTCGCATACCGTCTTTCAACGCTACGGGCGGCGATACCACCACCGTGTCGCCCACCTGCACGCCGGCAGGCAGCAGGCGCAGGTCGCCCTGGCTCGATGCTGCTGGCGTGACGGTACGCTGCTGCGCGACCTCACCACTTACGACGAATACCACCGCATGTCCATCGCGCTGCGTGATGGCCGCCGCCGGCACCAGTGCGCCTTGTGGCGCTTGTGCCGCCGGATGTTCCTGCTTCTGTTCCAGGAACGACACGCGCACGCCCATATCCGGAACGATGCGCGCGTCTTTTTGCTCCAGTGCTACACGCACCTTCACGGTGGCCTTGCCCCGATCGGCCGCCGGCACGATAGCGATCACGTGCGCCGGAATCTTCCAGTCCGGGTAAGCATCCAGCACCGCTTCGGCAGGCATGTTCGGCTTCACGCGACCGATATACGCTTCGTTGACGTCCACGTCGACTTCCAGCGAATCCATGTCGACAATGGTGCCCACGCCGGTGCGGGTGAAGCCGCCGCCGGCGGAGAACGGCGATATGATTTCGCCCACCTGGGCGTCCTTGGTGGTGATGACGCCATCGAACGGCGCGCGGATCACGCAGTAGTCGAAATTGACGCGGGCCTCGACCACCTGGGCATCCGCTGAAGCGGCCTGCCGCTGTTGGGACACCAGCTGCGCGCGGGTCGTATCGACCAGGGTGCGTGCCTGTTCCGCCGCCTGCGCCGCCACCAATCCCTTGGTGACCAGCGACTCCTGGCGCTCCGCATCCTTCACGTTCTGCGCGAGCTGCGCCTGGAATTGCGCCACCAGCGCATGCGCAGCAGCGGCCTGGGTGCGCGCGGCCTCCAGCGCTGCCTTGTATTGGGCGTCGTCGAGACGCGCCACGATCTGTCCCAGCTTGACGTGGTCGCCCTCTTCGATCAGCACGTGGGTCAGCGTACCGGTGATCTGGGCTGACACCGTCGCCTGGCGGCGTGCCGTGACATAACCGGTGGCTTGCAGCACCGCGCCAGCGCCGGCATTCGATGCGGGCGACTGTGCCACGGCGGTTTGCACCTCGATCGGGTGCCGACCGACGAGCCACCAACCGCCGAGTCCGAGCACCAACAACGCGACGAGGGCAACGGCGATGATCCACGGCCAACGACCCGATCCCTGGCCATGCTCTTCGCGCTGATGCTTCTCGATGCGCAGTTCCTTCAAAAGATCCGTATTCGCCACTAGTGCTCCCCGCCGGCTGTTGCCGGTTGATCAATGTGCAAACCATGATGCAGCGGCCGCTCTTCAGCCAGGGCGCGCCATCAGGCATTGACGATGACAGCTGTCACACGCGGCCTGCCGCCGCCGTGTAACCCCGCCGTTTGTACTCGCAAGTCCCGCCGGAGAAAAGCTGACGTGAAGCTTGCCTCCTTACTGGGAGCAAACCAGCCTGAACTGCTAATCTTGCGTGGCCATGTCATACGCCATCACCCCCCCCACGATTCCGAGCCTGCCGATCCTTGGCAGCGACCAGCGTTTCCCGGTCCGCCGGGTGTTCTGCATCGGCCGCAACTATGCCGAACACGCCCGAGAAATGGGCGCGACCGTGGACAAGGACACGCCGATGTTCTTCTGCAAGCCGGCCGACGCCATCGTCGCCGACGGTGCGGACGTGCCTTACCCGCAGGCCACCCAGGACCTCCATCATGAGGTGGAAATGGTGGTCGCGCTTGGTGCTGGAGGCCGGGATATTCCGCTGGAGCGCGCCGCCTCGCTGATCTGGGGCTATGGCGTCGGGCTGGACCTCACCCGCCGCGACCTGCAGGCCATCGCCAAGGCCAAGAGCCATCCGTGGGATGTGGCCAAGGGCTTCGATCACTCCGCGCCGGTATCTGCCTTGCGGCCGGCCGGCCAGGTCTCCTTGAGCGACGACACCAGCGTAAGCCTGAGCATCAACGGCCAGCAGCGCCAGCAGGGCCGGCTCGGCGACATGGTGCATGGCGTGGCCGAGATCATCGCCATCCTGTCGACCTTGTTCGAATTGAAGGCCGGCGACCTGATCTTCACCGGCACACCGGCTGGCGTGGCCGCGCTGCAGCGCGGTGATCGTTTCCACGCCGAAGTCGCAGGCGTGGCCACGCTGGACGGCCAGGTCGTCTGAATCGCCCACGTGCTTGCCGGGCGCCATTCTGTCGCGCCCGGCCCGTGCTGCGTTAGAGTTCCCTTGCCATCCGCGGCCTTAGCGAGGGAGTGAAGCATGAGCATGCTGAAAGAGTTCAAAGAATTCGCCATGCGCGGCAACGTCATCGACCTCGCCGTCGGCGTGGTGATCGGCGGCGCGTTCGGCAAGATCGTGACGTCACTGGTCGATCAGATCGTGATGCCACCGATCGGCGCGCTCACGGGCGGCATCGACTTCTCCGACATGAAGTGGGTGCTCAAGCCGGCCGATAACAGCAACCCGGCTCACAAGGTGGCCGAAGTCGCCATCGGCTATGGCGCCTTCATCAATACGCTGATCCAGTTCATCATCATCGCGTTCGCCATCTTCCTGCTGGTCAAGGCGATCAACCGGCTCACCCGCCGCCAGGAAGCCGCACCGGCACCTCCGGCACCGGATGTGGTACTGCTCACCGAGATCCGCGATCTGCTCAAGACCAGGCAGTAGCGCTTCCGGCCAAGTGCAGCGACCCGCCGTTGGTGCGGTCGCTGCGTGTTTTGGCATCAACATGACTTCTGGCCTAAGCGCGCCGGGGCGGGCACGCGATAATCGCGGTTTCCGCCCGAGGAGTTACCCATGCGCCGCCTGCCGCTCACCCTGCTTGCCGCCAGCCTGATCCTGGCGGTTGGCACTGCCAGTGCCGCCAGCCCGACCACCATCCCAGCAGCAGCCGTAAAGGCGGCCGAACAGCTGCGCGACAAGGCGATGAACGACAACACCAGCTATCAGATCGTCGAGTCATTGACGACGGAAGTCGGCCCTCGTCTCGCCGGCAGCCCGACAGACCAGCGTGGCCGCGAATGGGCCATCGCCAAGTTCAAAGCCCTCGGTTTCGACAAGGTCTACACCGAGCAGGTCACCTATCCGCTGTGGGAACGTCGCAGCGAACACGCGGAAATCGTCGCTCCGTTCCCGCAGCCGCTGGCCCTGATCGCGCTGGGCTATTCGTCCGGCACGCCCAAGGGTGGGCTCACGGCCGACGTGGTGAGATTCGACAGCCTCGATGCGCTGAAGAAGGCTGACCCGGCCAGCGTGAAGGGCAAGATCGTTTACGTCGACGCCCGCATGGAGCGTCACAAGGACGGCCAGGATTACGGCATGGGTTCGGCCATCCGTGTGGGCGGCCCGGTGATCGCCTCGAAGATGGGCGCCGCTGCGTTCCTGCTGCGCTCGGCCGGCACCGATGCCCACAGTCGAACGCCACATACCGGCGTGACGGGCTTCAAGGATCCGAAGGAAGCCATCCCCGCGGCCGCCCTCTCCAATCCCGATGCCGACCAGCTCACGCGCGTGCTGGCCTATGGCAAGCCGGTCAGCATCAAGCTGGACCTCGATTGCGGCATCACTGGCACCTATACGGGCGCCAACGTGATCGGCGAGTTCACCGGCAAGAAGCATCCGGACCAGATCGTCGCGATCGGCGGCCATCTTGATTCGTGGGATCCGGGCACAGGTGCCATCGACGACGGTGCCGGTGTCGCCATTGCCATGGCCGCGGCCAAGTTGATCGGCGACATGCCGCAGCGCCCAGACCGCACCATCCGCGTCATCGCCTTCGCCAACGAAGAGATGGGGCTGTGGGGCGGTAAAGCCTATGCGGAAAAGCACGCTGCCGATGTCGCCAAGTTCCAGCTGGGCACCGAATCGGATTTCGGCGCACGCAAGGTATGGCGCATGAGTGCCAGCGTGAAGCCCGAAGCCCGCGGCGCCATCGAGCAGATGGCCCAGGTGCTGGCGCCGATCGGCGTGGCCTATGACGCCAAGATGGCGGGGGGTGGCGGCTCCGATCTGTCGCAGATGCATGCCAAGGGCATGGCCGCTCTCAGCTTGACCCAGGACGGCACGGACTACTTCGACTTCCACCACACCGCCAACGACACGCTCGACAAGATCGACCCGAAGGAGCTGGCGCAGAACGTCGCAGTCTATGCCGCCTTCTCGTATATGGCGGCACAGGCGAACGGTGACTTCGGCTCGGCAGCGGGCGCCTTCGCCAAGGATGGCGCGGAAGACTGATCCACCATCATCAGCGAGCAACAAAAAGGGCGGCCTCCGGGCCGCCCTTTCTTTTGACGGTAGGTGGTCCGCCCGTTGCTCTACTCGTGAGCCGGACTTGCCTGTGGAAGACGGCGCTTGCTTGAGAAACGTTCGCTCCAGCGAACCATGTACAGGTAAATCACCGGCGTCAGGTACAGGGTGAGCACCTGCGAAACCAGCAGGCCACCCACCACGGCAAGCCCCAAGGGACGACGCGTCTCGGCGCCCGCACCCAGACCCAGGGCAATCGGCAAGGTGCCGGCGAAGGCAGCCATCGTCGTCATCATGATCGGTCGAAAACGGACGTGGCACGCCTCGACGATGGCCTCGGCCGGCGAGATGCCATCGTTACGTTGCCGCTCCAGCGCGAAGTCGATCATCATGATCGCGTTCTTCTTCACGATGCCGATCAACATCACGATGCCGACGAAGGAGAACAGATCCAGCGGTGCGCGGAAGATCATCAAGGTCAGCAGCGCGCCTACGCCCGCGGATGGCAGGCCCGAGAGAATCGTCAGCGGATGGATAAAGCTCTCATAGAGAATGCCAAGCACCAGGTAGATCACGAACAAGGCCAGCACCAGCAACAGGCCCATGCCCTGCATGGAGTCCTGGAACGCCTGCGCGGTACCTTGCACGCTGCCGGTGATCGACGGTGGCAAGTCCATCTTCTTCATCGCGCCGTCGATACTCGCCACGGCCTCGCTGAGGCTGACGCCCGGCGCCAGATTGAACGACACCGTCACGGCAGGACTCTGGCCCTGATGATTGACGGTAAGCGCCTGGGGCTTGCGCTCGAAGCTCGCCACCGCGTTGAGTGGCACCAGCGTGCCGCTGCTCGACGTGACATAGAGTTGCGACAGCACATCGGCGTCGTTCTGCAGGGCGTAATAGACCTGCAAGATCACCCAATACTGCGATGACGCACCATAGATCGTGGAGATCTGGTTGGCGCCGAATGCCGAGCCGAGCGCGGTCTGTACCTGGTCCATGCTCAGTCCCATCGTGGCCAGTTTGTCGCGATCGACATTGACCACGATCGACGGACCATTGAGGTCCAGGTCGCTGGTGACATCCTGGAAACCAGGCAGCTTGCTGAAGGCATCGATGACCTTGCCCGACCAGCTGTACAACGCATTCGTATCGATGGACTGCAAGGTGTACTGATATTGCGCCTTGGATTGGCGACCACCTACCTGGATCGATGGCGGGTTCTGGATATAGGCCCGAATGCCCGGAACCTCCGCAAACTTCTTGCGTAGCTCCTGGATGATGCCGTTGGGATCGAGCGCGCGTTCGCTGGCCGGCTTCAACCGCAACAGGATCGAGCCGTTGTTGGTCGTGGTGCGCGCGCCACCGCTGCCTACCGACGACATGTAGGCATCGATGTTCGGGTCCTTCGCCACGATGGCCGCCAGCGCCTGTTGACGCTGCCCCATGCCCCTGACTGAAATATCGTCCGGACCTTCGACATTCACATTGAGTTGGCCGGAATCGCCCGCGGGAATGAAGTCCTTGTCGACGACCACGAACAACACGCCGGTCAACAGCAGACTGCCGAAGAACACGCCGAGGATGGAGCGTGGGTGCCCTACGGCCCATGCCAAGCTGCGCGCATAACCCTGCCGCACGCGCTCGAAGCCGCGATCGAACCAGAGCACCACGCGCGCCTTCTTCTCGTGCTCGGCATGACGCAGAAAGCGGCTGCACAGCATCGGCGTCAGCGTGATCGAGACGAAGCCGGAAATCAGAATCGCCACGCTCAAGGTCACGGCAAACTCATGAAACAGGCGACCGACGATGCCACCCATGAACATCACCGGCAGGAATACCGCCACCAGCGACAGCGTCATCGAGAAAATGGTGAAGCCGATCTCGCCCGCACCCTTGAGCGACGCCTCATACGGATCCATGCCGTCTTCGACATGCCGCACGATGTTCTCCAGCATCACGATCGCATCGTCCACCACGAAGCCGACCACCAGGGTCAGGGCGAGCAACGACAGATTGTCCAGGCTGTAGCCAAGCGCAAACATCGCGCCGAACGTACCCACGATCGATACCGGCAACGCAAGGCCGGGAATCAGCGTGGCCGATGCATTACCCAGGAACAAGTAGATCACCAGTACCACCAGCACACCCGCCAGCAGCAGGGTGAACTGCACGTCGTCGACGGAGGCGCGAATCGAATCCGAGCGATCGTAAAGCACGGCCATCTTGACCGATGGCGGCAGCGTCGCTTCGAACTGGGGCAACGCGGCGCGAATGCGATCGATGGTGGCCACCGTGTTCGATCCCGGTTGGCGCTGGATGGCCAGAATGATGGCCCGCTCGCCGTTGTACCAGCTGGCCACCTGGTCGTTCTGTACGCTGTCCTCGGCCGTGCCCAGATCGGACAGGCGCACGGGCGCACCATTGCGGTAAGACACGATGATGTTGTTGTAGCGATCGGCGCGCTGCAGCTGACCGTCCGAACGAATCGACAGCAGCTGGCGATTACCGTTGAGCGAGCCGGTCGCCAGGTTCACGTTGGCGTTGGAAATCGCGTTCTGCATGGTATCGATACCGATGCCGCTGGCCGCCAGCTTCTGCGGGTCGACGCTGATGCGCACGGCATACTTCTGCGCGCCGTACACATTCACCTGGGCCACGCCATCGATCATCGACAGATGCTGGGCCAGTTGGGTCTCCGCGTAGTCATCCACCACCGAAAGCGGCTGGGTTTTCGAACGCAGGGTGAGATAGATGATCGGCGCATCGGCCGGGTTCACCTTTCGAAACGTCGGCGGCGTCGGCATGCTGGTGGGCAACTGACGCAGCGCTGCGGAAATGGCCGCCTGCACGTCCTGTGCCGCGCCGTCGATATTGCGGTCGAGCTCGAAGGTCAGCGTGATCGACGTGCCGCCCAACGCACTGGTGGACGTCATCGACTGGATGCCCGCGATCGTCGACAACTGGTTTTCCAGTGGCGTCGCCACGGCCGTCGCCATGGTCTCTGGCGCGGCACCGGGCAAGCTCGCGCTGACCGTGATGGTCGGGAAGTCGACGTTGGGCAATTCGTTGACTGGCAACTTCGGGTAAGCCGCGATGCCGAACACGAGCAAGGCGATCATCAACAGCGCCGTCATCACCGGCCGCTGGATGCAGAGTGCGGGCAGGTTCATGCACTAGCCTCGTTCACGGCCGTTCCAAATAGCGACGCGTGGCTACGAAAGAGACGCGCAACATGGGTGCGAAGAGTGGGCATGGCAGGCATTTATCCGTTGTCGGTAACGACACGCACGTGCGCGCCATCCACCAGCAACAGCTGGCCATCGGTAACCACATGCTCGCTGCCAACCAGGCCTTTCTCGATCACGACTTGCGAGCCGCTGGTAGGCCCGGCGGTGACCATGCGTTGCTGCACCGTCCCATCGGCATTGGCGACGAAGACAAAGCTGCCCAGCGGCGAATTCTGCAAGGCCACCAACGGCACAGTCACCACGTTGGTCAGGCGCGTCGTGGGCAAAACGATCTCGACAAACTGACCCGGCGTAAGTCGGTCATCGTTATTGTCGTAATGTGCCTTGAGCTGGATCGTGCTGGTGGTTGGATCTACCGCGTTGTTGATGAAATCCAGTTCGGCCTGCATGGGTGCCGCCTTGGTGCCGGGAATGCTGGCGGTGACTGCCACGCTGCCGCGCCCCATGGCAGCCTTGGTTCCCGCCAGCCCGGTTTCCGGGATGGAGAACGTGAGGTGGATAGGGCGAATCTGGTTCAGCACCACGATGGACGTGTCGTTCGCCGTCACCTGCGCCCCCGGATAGATCAACGGCGCACCTGCGACGCTATCGAACGGCGCCTGGATCTGCGCGTAGCTGAGCTGGGTGCGCGCCAGCTCCACGGCGGCCTGATCGGCCTTCACTGATGCCTGATAGATGCCTTGATTGGCCTTGTAGGTATCGTAATCAGACTGTGCCACGTAACCTTTACCCAGCAACGGCTGGTAACGCTTCAGCACGGTCTCGGCATTGGCCAGCTGCGCCTGGTCCTTGGCGAGGTTGCCCAGGGCCTGGTCGAGCTGGGCCTGCAGGAGGCTGGGGTCGATGCGGATGATCGTGTCGCCCTTCTTCACGTGAGCGCCAGGCGTGAACAACAACGACTGCAGCTGGCCGCTGACGCGTGCCTGCACATTGACCGTGGAGAAGGCCTCGGCGCGACCAATCACTTTCAGGGTCAGGTCGAGATCACCGCGGTGCGCGCTCACCACTTTCACCGGAACCACGGCAGGCACGGCAGGCGTCTTGGCGGTAGCGCGCTCACTCCCGCGAAACATCTGGACGGCCAAAGCCGTCGCAACGAGCACCGCGACAAGCAAGACGGATTTCTTACGGGACGTGCGCTGCATGAGTTCTCCGACCATCGGCCGCGGGCTGGGGTCGGCTGGAGGCCGGGCGCCACGGTGTCGACTCGATATATGCCACAGAAGGTGCGCCACTCCCCTCTTTGTATGGAACAGCGCGCCGCATTGGACATTGTGCGGTAGTCGGCACCCCCGAACGGCACGACCGACAGCACTTGGCAAACAAGCCACTATGCGGCATGCATGCAAGGCGCATGTTGATCTGATCGCAGGACATTACGCGCACCGG
This sequence comes from Dyella humicola, assembly GCF_026283945.1. Taxonomy (NCBI): domain Bacteria; kingdom Pseudomonadati; phylum Pseudomonadota; class Gammaproteobacteria; order Lysobacterales; family Rhodanobacteraceae; genus Dyella; species Dyella humicola. The sequence continues at coordinate 721,853 of NZ_JAPDPC010000001.1, read as the reverse complement.
GATCTGGCAAGCCCACAGCGCGGCATATTCAGGCCCGATACTCATGCGCCCAGCGCCGTCTAGGCGGCCGCTCGAACGGACTACGATTCCTGCTCGCCCTCCGTGGACGAGGCATCAAGGGCCTGCAGGTTTTCCTTGATCCGGTTCAGCACGCCCATGGCCTGCTCCAACTCGGCGACGTCGATGCCGATGGTGGCGTCCTTGCGCAGGCCCTGGGCGATAAGCTCCATATCGGCGATGACGCCCCGCGCCTGATCGGTCACGTATAGGCGCCAGGCACGACGATCCTTCGGATCCGGCCGCCGCTCCACGAAACCCGCTGCCTGAAGGCGGTCGATGACTCGACCGACGGCGATGGGCTCCATTTCCAGCAGATCGGCAAGCTCGGTCTGGCGCAGGCCTTCGCGGTGATACAACATCTTGGTGGCCCGCCATTGCGCGCGAGTCAACCCGAATTTCACGGCGCGTCTGTCGAAGTGCTTGCGAAACAGCAAGGTCACATCGTTCAACAGATAACCAAAGGAAATATCTTCGACCTTAGTCATGGAAGTGATGTCGGTCCGCGCTGTCCAAGTGTAACCTGAAGCATAGGCCGCAAATTCCCACGAAACCACGCCTTATGTCTATCGAAATTGTCACCGCAGACATCACCCGGCTCGACGTGGATGCGATCGTGAATGCGGCCAACTCCAGTTTGTTGGGGGGCGGTGGCGTCGATGGCGCCATTCACCGCGCCGCGGGTCCGGCGCTGCTGGAGGCCTGTCGCGAATTGCCGCAGGTACAACCTGGCGTGCGCTGCCCTACCGGAGAAGCCCGCCTCACGCCGGGTTTCAATCTTCCTGCACGCTACGTCATCCACACGGTCGGCCCGGTCTGGCGGGGTGGCTCCCATGACGAAGCTTCGCTGCTTGCAAGTTGCTACCAGGAAAGCATGGCGCTGGCCATCGAGCACGCGGTCGAGTCCATCGCTTTTCCGGCCATCAGTTGCGGCATCTATGGCTACCCTCCCGAGCTGGCCGCACCCGTTGCTTTGCAGAACCTTCGCGACGCACAGAAGGGAATCGCTCCGATCCGCGTGTTGTTGTGCTGCTTCAGCGCGTCGATGGCGTCAATCTGGCAGGCAGCGCTCAACGATGCAGGTTGAATGGGTACAACGGCGGCAGCGGTGACGCGTTGATGTCCTGTTCGTCCTGGCGCCATGCGAAGCCGTCCCGGAAAACCTTCGCCAGTCGCTCTCCCACGCCCTGCTCGTCCATGCCTGCGTAGTGCTTGCGTTGCAGGGCGGCAATGGCCGCTCGCTGGCTGTCCGATGCCAGCGCCTGGGACAGCTCGCCGAGATTCTGCAAGGCCGGGCGTTCGGCCCGTGCCCAAGCCATCAGGGCCGCGGCTTGTGCCGCAGTGTCGCTACCGCGAGCAGCACCTAGGAAGGCCGACCTCATGTGCGCGGGCGTCACCTTCGCTGCGGCCCTCGGCGAATTCTCGCTGGGAGTCCGCGTGCGTCGACGTCGCCACCACAGCCAGCCGACCACGCTGACCAGCCACAAGCCGAAGCTGACCAGTGCGATCCAGCGCCAGGGCGCGGTGCGACCGCCGACAGCAACCGATGTAGCCGGCGGCACCACGGCCGGCGAGGACTGTGCTGCATGGGTGGGGGCTGATGCCACCGAACCCGTGGCGGGCAACACCGTGAAACTCTGTGCCGGAATACGCGCCACCTCGGCATGATCGGACGCCACATTCCACCAGGTGAGCGTGGTTTCAGGAATCGTCAGCGTGCCAGCGCGGTTGGGCACGATGGCGAAGCCCTGCTGGCGGCGGCCGACGATCCACTCCCCGTCCACGCGCGTGCCGTTGACGGGTTTGTCCGGATACACGGTGGCGCCATCCAGCGTGGGCAGACTCAGTGCGGGCAAGGCTTCGTAGGGCAAGCCCGTGGCCTGCAGACTCATCACCAGGTTCAGCGGCTGTCCGACGCGCAGTTCGCCTTGCGAGGGGCCGCCATCCAGAGTCAGCGTCAACTCGCGCGCCGGCAGCCACGCGGTACGCGCGGCCCCGGCGGGTGCCGGTCGTACGTCGATGGCAACGGGGGGCGAAGATGCCGACACCGGCGTGGCATTGCCGAAGAACGCATCGGGGTCGGCCATGTTCACCATGTCGCCCTGGAAGGCGATCGGCGGAATCACCAGGTGGCCTTCGTGCTGCGGCGTAAGTGCGTATCGGCGTTCGATAACGTTGTAGCGACGTCCCGCGCGCTCGGCCTGGAAATTGGTCTCGTCGCCCAGGCGCCGTGCATCCACACCGGCCAACTGGGGATCTTCCAATGCGCCGTTGGTCAGGTTGGCCGCGAAATACAGCCGAACGGTATAGACCAGCTGCTGTCCGACATAGCCACTAGCCGGGTCGACGGTAGCTTCCAGAAAGACGTCTTTATGGCCGGATGCGGCTGCCGCCGGATCGGGCGCCACCACTTCCAGCGTCAACGGTGCCGTCGTACCACCGGCAAATGGGAAGGACGGTATCCTCAGCATGCCCACATGCAAGGGGCGTAACGCCACGCCAACGACGACCTGCGCCGTGCGGTTGCCATTGACGATACTGACGCTGCTATTGCTGGATGTCCCCAGCACAGCAAAGTCCCGCCCCAAGGCGCTCAGGTCCGGCACTTGGACCAGGCCGCCACCGGCGGCGCGCAGATTTAGCGTAACGGTTTCGCCCAGCTCCACGCGCGCGCGATCCAGCGTGGCCTGCACCTCGGCCGCGCGCGACGCGATGGGCACCAGGCAGGTGATAAGCCACAGCAGGGCGAGTAAATGGCGCGACTTCACGGCGAGTCGTCCTCCAGCGGTGCAGTGCCATGGCGCTGCCGATATTCAAGATCGAACTTGCGCCGCAATAACGCGCCCGGATCGTCGGGTACGCGCTGCAGCGCCTGCCGCACATCGGCGGGGAGCTTGGATTGCGGGTCATCCGCGGATACCGCGCCCAGCTCATGCGTAGCCGGCTTCTGCTCCTGTCCCGGTTTTCCGAGTGCCTTGTCCATCTGCTTCTGCAGCGCCTGTTGAGCCTGTTGTTGACGAGCGCGTTGCTCGGCCTGCTCTTGTGGCGTCAGCGGCTTGGTCTGCGATGACCCATCCGCCGGCTTACCCTGATCCTGCTTCTGGTCGCCCTTGTTCTTGTCGGCGTCCTGGGAGTCACGTTTTTCATCCTGCCCCGGCTTGCCTTCACCATCGTTCTGGTCGGCACGCTCGTGCTGCTGTCCACTCTGGTTTTGCGCATCGTCCGATGGCGAGTTCTGCTTGCCCTGCCCCGACTTGTTCTTGTCGTTGCGTGCACCTTTGTCGCGGGACTGGTCTTGCTGTTGGCGATGCAGCCAGTCCTCGACGGCCTTGCGGTTCGCCAGCGCATCGGCGTTGGTCGGAGCCAACTTGAGCGCCTGATCGTACGCGTCCAGTGCGCCCTGATAGTCACCCTGCCTGGCCAGGGCATTGCCCAGGTTGTATGGCGCATCCACGCCGGACGCTTGCTTCAACGCGGTGCTGGCTGCAGCGTAGTCGCCGGCACGATAGGCGGCGGCTCCACGCCATGCCGGATCACGTGCCAGCTGCTGGGCCTCCTTCGCCCTACCCTGGTTGAGCGCCGCGGCAGCCTGCTGGTCGGGCCGCTGCCACAGGTCATTCCACGCGCCAGCGTGGGCGGCATCGGGGAAACAAGGCAACAACACCAGTGGAAGCAACATCAGCCAGCCTCGACGAAACGCCATCGCAAGCAGGGGTAGCAACGGCAGCAGCAACCAGGGCCCACGATCCTGCCATTGGTCGCCATGGTGGTCGGCCGCCAACGTCGCTGCGCCATCGGCATGCAGTTGCCCGCGCAAGGCATCGATGTCGTCGCGACCATCGCTCATCGGCACATAGCGACCACCACCCGCGGCGGCAAGAGCGCGCAAGGCATCGTCGTCGCGACGCGCCATGCTCAGGCTGCCTTGCGCATCGCGCAAAAAGCTATCGTCCGCCAGGGGCACCGGGCCACCCTGGGACGTGCCGACACCGAGCACCGAGACCCGCACGCCCTCGCTGAGCGCCTTGCGTGCTGCTGCCTGTGCCGACGCATCCGCGCTGTCAGTGACCAGCACCAGCGAACCACCGCCTGCCTTGGCGTCGCGCATCAAGGCCACGCCACGCTCGATGGCCTGCGCCGCATTGTCGCCGTCGGCCGGCATCGTATCGGGCGCAAGTGCGTCGAGCAGATCGTTGAGGCTACCCGCGTCGGTGGTAAGCGGCGCCACCACGAACGCTTCACCCGCATAAGCGAGCAGCCCATTGAGGCCATCGTGATTGGCGGCAAACAGGTCGCGTACCTTGTAACGGGCGCGATCGAGACGGCTTGGCGCCACGTCGCGCGCCAGCATGTGCTGGGATAGCGACAAGGCGACCACCTGGGCCGCACGCCGCGCAAACAGCGGTTGCGCGACGCGGCTCCAGGTCGGGCCCGCCATGGCCAGGGCGCACAGCGTCCAGCCCAGCGCGAGCAACATGTACGGCAGGTTCTGCCTGCGCTCGCGCCCTTGCAGCAGATGCGGGAGTAATTCGGCATCGACCAGGGACGCCAATGCCTCGCGCGCCACGCTCCGCCTCGTCGCGATCATCAGCAGCGCCGGCAAGGCCAACAGCGCCAGCAGCCACCACGGCCGCAGGAAATGAAACTGCTGCCATGCCTCGGTCATGCCAGCACCTCGACCCGGCGCGCACGCGGCACCAGCGCAAGCAGCCATGCCAGCGTGGCCAGGGCGAGCGGCCACGGGAACAGCTCATGGCGTGGTCGCAAGGTCGGCCCCTGCTGTGGCATCGGCTCCAAGGCATCGATAGCACGATACGCATCGGCGAGTTGCCCCGAGTCCGTGGCACGGAAATAGCGTCCCCCGGTTTGGGAGGCCATCGATCGCAACATGCCCTCATCGAGATCGGCCGACGGGTTGATCGTGCGCGATCCAAAGAAGTCGGGAACGCGCATTTCGGTCGCGCCAATGCCGATGGTATAGATGCGCACGCCTGCCGCCTTGGCCGCGTGTGCTGCGTCCAACGGCGCGATGCTGCCGGCATTGTTCACACCATCGGTGAGCAACACGACCACGCGTGCCTGCTCCGGCAAGCTCGCCAGCCGCTTCACCGCGACCGCGATCGCATCGCCAATGGCGGTCTCGGTCCCCGCAAGGCCAACGGCTGCACCCTGGAGTTGGGCACGCACCGCATTCAAATCGTAGGTCAATGGCGTGACCAGGAACGCGCGGCTACCAAACACGATGAGGCCCATTTCATCGCCGCTGCGACGCGAAATGAAATCGCCGGCGATGGCCTCGACGGCACCAAACCGACTGACCGGTTGGCCGCCAAGCTGCATATCGTCGGTGCGCATGCTTCCCGACAGATCCACCGCCAGCATCAAGGCCCGGCCACTGCGCTGCTGTGCTTGCGGCGGGCCTACCCATTGCGGGCGTGCCGCAGCCACAAGCAGGCAAAGCCACGCAAGCAGCAACAACCAGAATCGGGCGCCGCCTTCTTGGCTCCGTTCGGCGGCCGCCAGATGCAAGCCGGGATGTGGCAAGTGCAGCGCCTGCCCCGGCTGGGCCGGGCGCAACCAGCGGCGCAGCATCCAGGGCAACGGCAGCAGCAGGAAAATCCAGGGCCAGGCGAACTCAGGCATGACTGGACTCCACCTGCGAGGACCGTTGCGTCGCGGACGAAGCCTTACGGATCGGCGGATGGCGCCATGCCATCCGCAGCCATTTTTGCGTGGCCGCCACCGTGGCTTCCTTATCGAACGAGGGATCCGGTCGATACATGGCCGATTCGAGTAGCGTCAATGGGTCCAAGATGGCCTGATCATCGGATACCACGGCCAGGATACGTCGCCAGTCTTGGCCATGTACGCGGGCAGCTTCGGCGTCATAGCGCAGCGCGCCACGACGCAGTAGCTGGTGCAAGCCGGCGGCGAGCTGCTGGGGTTGATCGCTCCATTGCGCCGCCAGCAGATCCACTTCTGCCAATACGGCGTGCTCGATGGCACGGCGTCGGTTCCGGCGGAACCACCACCAGACACTTATCGAGCCGAGTGCCACCAACAAAAGTGCAAGCATCCACCAGCCGGGTGCGGGTGGCCACCAGGACGGATCTCGAGGCAGGTGAATGTCACGCAGCACGGGACCTGCGTCCACTGGCGCATGGCCGGACATCGCCATCATCGGCGCACCCCGGGTGCCAGCAAGGCCATGACGGCATCGACCGGGTCGCTTGCGGTGTCGATCGTACGGTGGGGCATACCGAGTCGTTGTGACAGTTCGTTCAACCGCGCCTGCCCCGCACCTAGCAACCGCTGAAACTCGCGGCGCTGGCGTTCACCGAGCAAAACGACTTCCCGACGTTCACCTTCATGTTCAAGTGGGTAGCGGCCCGGTGCCGGCATGGACAGCTCGAGCGCATCCGCCACGACCAATACACGGACTCCGGCCTTCCTTGAAAGGTCGAGCAGCCGGCCATGCGCGGCCTCGTCGCAGCTGAGCCCATCACTGATCAACAGGACGCGATTCGCGCCATGCATGAGGCGGGATGCGCGCAGCAGCGCATCTGACAGCTGTTCGCCGTGTGCGCGCGCGTCCACGCTATCCCACTCGGCCAGGGCACCGCAGACGGCCAGCGCTCCTCGCGGACCCGACTGAGGACGGAGCAAACGGTCTCCGCCGCCAAACTCCATCAGACCGACGCGCTCTCCGGCACGCACCGCGTACCAGGCCGCAATCGCTGCGGCTCGCGCGGCCTGTACCGATTTGAATCGCGCACGCGTGCCAAAACGCATACTTTCATGGGTATCCAGCAGGATCAGCAGGCGCCCTTCGCGTTCCTCCTGGAACAACTTCGTATGCAGACGTCCGCTGCGCGCCGTCAGGCGCCAGTCGAGCCGGCGCACATCGTCGCCCGGCTGATAGACGCGGGACTCGGCATAGTCCATGCCGCGGCCGTATAGACGGCTGGACTGCTGACCCGCGCGCATGGCGCGACTTTCCAGCCGCGGCAAAGCCGCCTTCGCCACGCGCGCACGCAGTGCAACCAGTTCTGAAAGTCGAACGCGGGTGCGGCCATCGGCCTCCAACGGCCTATTCACGACAGCGCTCACGGCAGCGGCACGAGGTCCAGCACGCGCTTGATGACCTGATCACTGCGCACGCCCTCGGCCTCTGCCTCATAGCTGAGCAAGACGCGGTGCCGAAGCACTTCATGGGCGATGGCATGAACGTCTTCCGGCAAGGCGTAGTCGCGACCGGCAAGCCACGCATGGGCGCGGGCGCAGCGGTCCAGCGCGATGGTGCCGCGCGGACTCGCGCCCCAGGCAATCCAGCGCTTGAGTTCGGGCCCATAGGCAGCGGCATTGCGGGTAGCCAGCACCAGTTGCGCCAGGTACTCCTCCAGCGCCGGCGCCATGTGTACGGCCAGCACGGCGTCGCGTGCCTCGAAGACGTCGGCCTGGCTCAGGGTCGGGCGTGACGCGGGCACCGGATGCAGGCTGCGGCGCGCCTGATCTCGCGCCAGCTTGAGGATCGCCAGCTCGGAGGCGGCATCCGGATAGCCGATGGTCACATGCATCACGAAGCGGTCGAGCTGTGCCTCGGGCAGCGCGAAGGTGCCCTCCTGCTCGATCGGATTCTGCGTTGCCATCACCATGAAGAGGTCGGGCAAGTGCCAGGTACTGCGGCCCACCGTAATCTGCCGCTCGGCCATGGCCTCCAGCAAGGCCGACTGCACCTTCGCCGGTGCACGATTGATTTCGTCGGCCAGCACGATGTTGTGGAACAGCGGGCCTTGCTCGAACTCGAAGTTGCCCGATTGCGGACGAAAGATATCGGTGCCGGTGAGATCCGCCGGCAGCAGATCCGGCGTGAACTGGACGCGATGAAAATCAGCCTCGATACAGCCTGCCAGCGCCTTTACCGCGGTGGTCTTGGCGAGGCCGGGCGCGCCTTCGACGAGCAGGTGGCCGTCGGCCAGCAGCGCCACCAGCAGGCAGTCGATGAGGTGCGGTTGACCGATGACGCTGCGCTGCAGCTCGTCGCGTACGCGTAAAAACGCCTGCTGCAAGCGGGATGCAGGCTGGGCTTGGGGCATGTCCATCGGGTGTTCCATCTAAGGTTGCGCGGTTACAGACCTTAAACCCGCGGAGAAGTTTAGTACCCATGACTTTTGGCTGGCGGCGCCAGCACGCAAGGCGCCCCGACAGCAACAAAAAAGGGCGGCCGAAGCCGCCCTTTCCGTATCGCCCTGTACCCGCGCTTATTGCAGACTTTCGCTGAGAATGCGCGGCGTCACGAAGATCAACAGCTCAGCCTTGTCGCTTTCACGCGAGGTGCTGCGGAACAGGAAGCCGAGACCCGGGATATCGCCCAAGCCAGGCACCTTGGTCGCGGTGTTCTGCTTGGTGATTTCATAGATGCCGCCGAGTACCACGGTCTGACCATTGTCCACCAGCACCGACGTATTGATCTCACGGGTGTCGATCTGCGGAACCTGGCCGCTACCCGGTACGGTGATGAAGCTCGCCAGGGCGTCCTTCTTCACATTGATCATCAGGTAGACGCGATTGTCGGCGGTGATCGTCGGGGTCACCTTCAGCTCCAGCACGGCGTCCTTGAACTGCACCGTCGCGGTGCCGCTACCGGCCGCACCGGTGGCGCTGTTCTGGAAGGTCACGTAGCCGATTTCCTGACCCTGGCGTATCACCGCTTCCTGCTGGTTGGAGGTGATCACCCGAGGACTGGAGATGACCTCGCCACGTCCTTCGGTCTGGGCGGCGGAAAGCTCGAGGTCGACCAGGAAGTTCTTGCCCAGGATCGCCAGGCCGAGCTGGCCGGCGGGGCTGGTCACGGGCAGGTTGACGTTCGCGCCACCCGGGTAAGTGACCGTTGGCGGTGTGGGAACAGGACCGACGCTGCCGCCATTGAGAAAGTTAGCCATATTGACCGCATTGGTCACGTTGGCATTGTGCTGGCTGGTCGCCAGCGAAACGGCGCCGTCTCCGGACGGGTTGGTAGCAATCACGTTGCCGCCCGGCAAGGTGCGAGTCGCCTGCACGCCCCACTTCACGCCCAGATCGCGGGTGAAGTTGTCGGTGGCGATCACGATGCGCGACTCGATCAACACCTGCTGCACCGGCTTGTCCAGCACGGCGATCAGTTCACGCAACTCGCGGATCTTCTGCGGGTTGTCGTTGATCAGCAGGGTGTTGGTGCGCTCGTCGAACGATACGCTGCCGCGCGAGGACAGGAAGCCGTGCGACGAATTCGCGCCACCGGCACCGCCGCCACCCTGGGACTGCATGCTGCCGGTGGTCAGGAGCTTGGCGATATCCTTGGCCTTGCCATAGCTGATCGGCACATAGTCCGTGACCAGCTCGGCATTGTCTTCCGCCTTCAGGCGGGCATCGGCAATGTTCTGCTCGTACTTGGCCAGCTCTTCCTGCGGCGCAATCCAGATCACGTTGCCGTTGCGACGCTTGTCCAGGCTCTTGGCGCGCAGCACGACATCGAGCGCCTGGTCCCACGGCACGTTGACCAGCCGCAGCGTGACGCTGCCACCCACCGTATCGGACGCCACCAGGTTCAGGCCCGAAATGTCGGCGAGCAACTGCAGCGCCGAGCGGACCGGGATGTCCTGGAAATTGAAGGTGACGCGATTGCCGTTGTAGACGGGCTCCTGACCCTTGGCCAGCTTGCCGTCCGCGGCCTTCGGATCCTTCTTCTTGGCCGCAATCTCGACCACGTACTGATTGCCGCTCTGGAAGGCCGACGCATCCACCGGGCCCTTGACGGCGATCTCCATGCGAGCACCGCCGCGCACTCCGGCCTTGGTGACGATGGATTGCACGGGCGTGGCGAAGTCGAGCACATCCAGCCGTTGCGCGAGATTCGGCGGCAAGTTCACCTGGCCGAGCTCGACCACCACCTTGTCGCCCTGGGTCTTCATATCGGCGTTGGCGCCCGCACCGCTGAAGTCGATCAACACGCGGCCTTCGCCGTTCGGGCCGCGACGGAAGTCGATATTCGACACCGAGGGACCATTCATCGCCGAAGGCAGCGCCTTGGACGGATCGATCGTGGCTGCTGTCGTCGTGGTTGTCGCATCGGTACCGTTATTCACGGTCAGCACCAGGCTATTGCCCTCGACACGCGAGCGATAGGTGGATTCGCGCATCAATTCCACGACGACTCGGGTACGCCCCCCGGCCGACACGGCGGACACGCCCGTGGTGGAACCCTTGTTGATATCGATATGGCGCGGCGCCGCGTTGTCGGTGTCGGCGAAGTCGACAGCGATGCGCGGCGGATTGCCCGTGGTGAAGATCTTTGGCTCCGGCACCGGCCCTTGCGCGAAGTTGAGGTGCAGCTCGATGCGGCCACCCGGCAGCGTGTCGAAGCTGATCTCCTTCAGGGTACTGGTGGCAGCAGCGGCCACGTTCGACCAGGCGGCACCGAGCGTCAGCAGGCCCACGATCACATAGCGGCTTGCCTGGCGCATGACACGGCCCCGAACAGGTTTGATTTGGTTGGTCATTGCATCAGCCCCTGTATTTCTCATTTCTCGCTGAGCGCGATGCTGGCAGGACGTTCCATCCAGCCACCATTTCCGTTGGAAACCAGCTCTACCAAGTCGATATGGTCATCGCCGATGGCGGTGACCCGACCGTAGTTCTGGCCCATGTATTCGTTGCGATGGACACGGTGAATCACCCCACCAGGATCCTTCACGAGCACCTCAATGCCCGTGCCCCCTCCCACCGTGCCGACCATCTTCAGGCTGTCCAGCGCAAACATTTCCAACGGCTCCTTGGAACGGTTCTCGTCCGGACGCGGGCCGCTGTTGGCGTTGCCTTGCTGCAGCTCGGCCGTGCTCGGACTGAACGGATCACGGCGACCCTGATCGTTGTACTGAAAGGTTTCGAAGGTCTTGATGACGGGAAGCGGCGGAATCGGCGCTCCCTTCTTGTGCTTTTCCTGGTCGACCCAGTCACGCAGATCAGAGGTACCGCGCGTGCAACCGGCGAGCACCAACAATGCAGCGAGCACCGGCAAGATACGCGTGGCCCGAACAACGGACCGGATGGCAGTCAATTTGCTCATTTCTGCCCCCCTGTCTTGGCAGCTTGTGTCTTGCCGCCGGCTGACTTGGCATTGGCTGCCTTGGCCTCGGCACTCTCGTCATCTTCCAGATAGCGATAGGTCTTTACCGTGCCTTGCAGCACAAGCAAGCCACCCGCAGGTGCGGCGCTAGCGGGCGCGCCCGCCTTGCCTGCCGCGGGGGCGTTCTTCGGCGTCAGCGAAACATCGTGCAGGGTCAGGATCACGACACGCGGCAGCGATGCCACGCCACTGATGAAGGTGCCGAACTGGTGATAAGTGCCCACCATGCGCAGCGTGATCGGCTTCTCCGCGTAGAAGTCCTTCGGCGATTCCGGCCCCGGCTGAAACAGCTCGGTTTCCAGGCCTGCAGAGAGCGCCGTCTGAGAGATGTCGACCAGAAGTTCCGGCATTTCGGTCTTGCTGGGCAACTGGCGCAGCAACTGCCGCAGCATGTCCTGCATCTCGTCGAGCTGCTGCTGCAAAGCCTCGAGATTGACCGACTTGGCCTGCTTCTGCGAGAACTCCTGCTTCAGCTGGTCTTCCTTGCCCACCAACTGTTCCAACGTCGTCTGCTGGTCGCTGACGTACAGGTACCAGCCCAGGAAGACAACGAGGACGAACACCAAGGCGGTAAAGAAGACCTTGATCGACTGCGGCCAACCGCCAATATTGTTGCGATCGAGGTTCTGCAGATCGGAGAGGAACTTCATGACTTGGCTCCTCCATTACCGGCCGGGCTCGTGGGCTTGGCCCCCGCGGAGACACTGGTCGCCGCCGCCGGCTTGCTCGGCTGGGTGGCTGCGGCCGGAGCCGGAGCTGGTGGCGTAGCTGGAGCGCCGGCCGCCGGTGCGGGCTTGGCGGTTGGCACGATGGGCGCCTGATCGTCGTCGGAGACTTCACCGTTCTCGTCGGACTTGGGTCGGCTCAGCGCGACATCCAGCCCAAAGTTATAGGGCATCCGCGTGTCGCCAGCGTGCGTGTTCTCGGTCTTGCGCAAATCGGCATGCCCCATCCACGGCGACGCCTCGATATTGCGCATGTACTCGGCCACGCTGGCATTGGACTGCGCTACACCGTCGAGGGTCAGCGAGTCACCGCTTTGCTTGAGGCCACCCAGTCGCGCGCTGGCCGGAATCGTCCTTACCAGCTCATCGAACAGATGCACCATCTGCGAGCGATTGGCCTGCAGTTGCTCGATGATCTGCTTGCGTGCCAGCAGTCGCTCACGCACCTTCTCCAGATCCTTGATCTTGACGATGCGCTCGTCGAGCTGCTTGATCTCGCCCTGCAAAAGCGTATTGCGGTCGTTTTGGTTGTCGACGCGCTGCCCCATCCAGGCTGTCCACAGCAGCAGCACCAGGATGGCCGCCACCAGGGCGGCCCCCAGTTGCATGAAGAACTCGCGCTCTCGCTGCTTGCGGCGCTCGGCGCGCCACGGAAGTAGGTTGATATGTGCCATCAGTCGAAGCTCCTCAGCGCGAGGCCGACCGCAATCATCAATGCGGGGGCGTCCTGAGCCAGCGACTGCGCCTGCACACGCGGCGACAGCGACATGCGCGCCAGAGGATTGGCGACGACGCAGGGAACGCCCAGCTGGTCCTCGAGCATCGGACCGATGCCTTCGATCGAGGCACAGCCGCCCGCCAGTACGACCTGATCGACCTTGCTGTATTCGCTACCGGCAAAGAAGAACTGCAGGAGACGCCCGATCTGCTGGATCAGCGACTCCTTGAACGGCTCCAGCGCCTCGCTCTCATAGGAGTCCGGCAGGCCGCCCTTGCGCTTGGCACGGCCGGCTTCCTCATAGGAGAGACCGTAGCGGCGCATGATTTCGTCGGTCAGCTGCTTGCCGCCGAACACCTGCTCACGCGAATAGATGGTGCGCTGGTTGCGCAGCACCGACAGCGTGGTCATGGTGGCGCCGATGTCGACCACGGCAACCAGCGCATCGCGACCGACATTGAGCTGGTCGGCCACCATGGCGAACGCATTCTCCATGGCGAAGGCCTCGACATCGACCACTTTGGCGGAAAGCCCACCCAGGTCGAGCGCGGCCACGCGCATGTCGACGTTCTCGGTGCGCGAGGCAGCGAGCAGCACATTGTTCATTTCGGGGTTGTCGCGTACCGGACCGAGCACCTCGTAGTCGAGGCTGACCTCATCGATCGGATACGGGATGTACTGGTTGGCCTCGACCTGGATCTGGCCTTCGAGATCATCCTCGGACAGCTCACTCGGCATCGGTATGACGCGGGTGATCACGGCTGACCCGGCTACCGCCGCCGACGCATGCTTGAGCTTGGAGCCGGAGCGCGCCAAGGCTCGTCGGATGGCCTCGCCCACCGCCTCGACCTCGACGATGTTTTTCTCGACTACGGCATTAGGGGGCAGTGGCTCGACCGCGTAATGTTCCACGCGATAGCGACCGCCGGCTTGGCTGAGCTGCAGCAACTTGACGGCCGTCGAACTGATGTCGACGCCAACAAGTGGCGGCTTCTTGGGTGTAAAGAGCCCCACGATTTTCCCCCTTGCCCCTGGGCGCCTGCGCCTAGACTGGCGAGTACGCACTAGCATTAAATCCAAAAATTAACGTATTGGCAATGGCCTACGAGCTTTTTCTCGACACATTCGCGTGATGGTACGCACACCTTGGATCAAGAGCATCAATTGGCCTGTCTTAGCTGAGACGCACTCGATTCATGTCGTGGATAGTGCAACATCTATACTCTGTCTTGTTTTGACTTGCGTCTCGCAAATACCCACATCATGCAAATTCTCAAGCGGTTGGTGCGCTGGATCCTCGTTCTGGCCTTTACCGGGTTACTGCTGGGCGTTGCGGCCGTGGGGGTAGCGTACTGGCTTATTTCCCCCCGCCTGCCCTCGGTAGCCGTCCTCAAGGACTACCACATGCAGGTGCCACTGCGTGTGCTCAGTGCCGATGGAAAGCTAATCGCAAGCTTCGGTGAGACGCGACGCATCCCGATCGCCATTGCCAACGTGCCCGAGCGGCTCAAGCACGCCGTGCTGGCAGCCGAGGATGCGAGCTTCTACAACCATCCTGGCGTTGACTGGCATGGCATTGCCCGTGCCGGCTGGCACGTCATCGTGTCGGGCGGCGATAAAGGACCAGGCGGATCGACCATTACCCAGCAGGTCGCGCGCAACTTCTTCCTGAGCCCCGAGAAGCTGTATTCGCGCAAGCTGACCGAAATCTTCATTGCGCTGCGCATGGAGAGCGAGCTGACCAAGGACCAGATCCTGGAGCTCTACCTCAATAAGATGTTCCTGGGTCACCGCTCCTATGGCGTGGCTGCGGCGGCTTCCTTTTACTACGGCAAGACGCTGGACCAGCTCACCATCGCCGAAGCCGCAACGCTGGCCTCGAGCTTCCAGCTGCCCTCGGTAGTCAACCCGCTCAACAACCCCAAGCGCATCCTGGCTCGCCGCAACTGGGTGCTCGGCCAGATGCTGGAAAACCGCTACATCAGCAAGGCGGAGTACGAACAGGCGATTGCCGAGCCCAACGATGCCGCCCCGCATGAGCCGGCGATCGAGCTCGATGCGCCCTACCTGGCCGAAATGGTGCGCTTGCAGGTGCTGGACCGCCTGGGCAATGACGCACTCACCGAAGGCTATGTGGTGAAGACCACGCTGCAGAGCGACCGTCAGCAGGCCGCCGTGAACGCCATGCGGGCTGGCCTGGTCGAATACGACCGCCGCCACGGCTGGCGCGGACCCGAAGCCCATCAGGAGCTGGCTGCCGACGCCGGCACCGAGGACTTCGAGCGGGCCCTGGCTGGCTACACTGATATCTCCGGGATGGATCCAGGCCTCGTCACCGCGGTATCGGCCAATGAGGCCACCATTTATCTGCCCAACCGCGAAACGGTGAAGCTGGCGCTGGAAGCGATGGACTGGGCCCATCCCTATATCAGTGATACCCGCGTCGGCGCCGCCCCGAAGAGCGTGACCAGCGTGCTCAAGCGTGGCGACATCGTGCGCCTATCTCGTGATGAGAAGGGCCAATGGCAGCTGACCCAGATCCCCGCCGCCCAAGGCGCGCTGGTCTCGGTCAATCCCGAGGACGGCTCGCTACAGGCGCTCGTCGGTGGGTTCAACTTCCTGCGCAGCAAGTTCAACCGCGCCGTGATGGCGGCCCGCCAGCCGGGCTCGAGCTTCAAGCCGTTTATCTACTCGGCGGCCTTCGAACGCGGCTTTACACCGGCATCGATCGTCAATGACGCCCCACTTGCCCTACCCGACCCGTCCCGACCGGGCGGCCTGTGGACGCCCTCCAACGACGACGACAAGTTCGACGGTCCGATCCGCCTGCGCGAGGCCCTGGTCCAGTCAAAGAACCTGGTCTCGGTGCGCCTGCTCGACGCCATTGGCGTGCGCTTTGCGCGCGATTACATCACCCGCTTCGGCTTCACGCTCGACTCGCTTCCCGGCAACCTGTCGATGGCGCTGGGTACCGCATCGGTTTCGCCGATGACCATGGCGCGCGGCTACTCGGTGTTCGCCAATGGCGGCTACCTGGTGACGCCTTATTTCATCAGCGAGATCACGGATCGCGATGGCAAGCCGGTGTACCAGGCGAACCCGGCACGCGCCTGCCGCACCTGCGCCGAGCGCCTGCTGGATACTCGTCCGCCCGGCCCGCCGCCGGCCAGCAGTGCAGCCGCCACCCTGAGCAATGCTGTGGCCAGCACCAGTTCGGCGGGTACGCCGGGGACCTCGGGCAGTGTCGCTGGCGTCGGTGACGCCGTGCTTCCGGCCGATGCCCACGGTGACGGCGCCCATGCCCCCGTGCTTGCCCCCCAGGTCATCGACGTACGCAACGACTACCTCGTCACCTCGCTGATGCAGGATGTCATCAAGCGCGGCACCGGCGCGGCCGCCATGGCCTTGGGACGCGACGACCTGGCCGGCAAGACCGGTTCGACGAATGACCACCGTGACGCCTGGTTTGCCGGCTTCAATGCCAATCTGGTGACCACCGTGTGGGTGGGTTTCGACGACTTCAGTTCACTCGGCAAGGGCGAGTTCGGCGCCAAGGCGGCCCTGCCGATCTGGATGTCCTACATGGGCGCGGTGTTGAAGGACGCTCCCTCAAGCACCTTGCCGATGCCGCCTGGTATCAGTACGGTGCAGATAGACCGCGCCAGCGGCTTGCCGGCCGGCGCAGGCGCGCCCAACAGCATGCCCGAGATTTTCAAGGTGGAAGACGTGGATCGCCTGCGCAACCAGGCCAACCAGCAGCAGGAGGATCAGGACCAGCAGCACGCCTACGACATCTTCTAATCGTCGGCAGCCGGGTTCCGACCACTGGCCCGTCCTGCCGCCCGCGTTCGCGGAAGCGAACGCCAGCTTCGCCGGAGGAAAGGGGCATGGCACGAGGCGAACATCACCGTATCCACGCGCAGGATCGTCTTCAGCGCAATCGTCTGCGCGTCGCCCAGGAGGCGGCGCGACTGATGAGCGAACACGGCATCCGCGACTTCCACCACGCCAAGCTCAAGGCTGCCGAGCGGCTTGGCATCTTTGATGCGCAGGCACTGCCGCGCAACAACGAAATCGAACAGGCCCTGCGCGAACACCAGCGCATTTTCCACGCCGACACGCAACCGCAACTGCTGCAGGAGCGACGCGAAGCCGCAGCGGAGGCCATGCGTTTCCTTGAACGCTTCGAACCCCGCCTGGTTGGCGCCGTGCTCGACGGCACAGCGGATACTCATTCGGCGGTATGCCTGCACGTGTTCAGCGAAAGCGCCGAGACCGTCGTGCTATTCCTTGAGGAACGAGGTGTCCCGCTGACCCAGCAGACCCGGCGATTGCGCACCACGCGCGACGAACAAACCGAATATCCGGTCCTGCTGTTCTCCGCCGACGGCCTGCCCTTCGACATCACCGTACTGCCGCTCGACTCGCTGCGACAGCCTCCGCTCGATCGCATCGACGAGAAACCCATGCGCCGCGCACCGCTCGCCGCCGTGGAGGAACTGCTGGCTACGAACGAGGAGGAAGACGAGTTCGAACGGATGCTCTCGACCGCACTGCGCTAGTCCGGCACCCCGTACTTCACCAACAAAAACGCCCCGGCATGACCGGGGCGTTTGTTATTGCATCGCTAGCGAATGGCGCTTAGCGCTTGTCGGCAGCAACGTAGTTGCGCACGTCGGAACCGGTGTAGATCTGGCGCGGACGACCGATGCGCGAACCAGGGGTTTCGTGCTGCTCGATCCAGTGTGAGATCCAGCCGGCGGTGCGCGCGATGGCGAACATCACGGTGAACATTTCCGCCGGGATGCCCAGCGCCTTGTAGATGATGCCGGAGTAGAAGTCGACGTTTGGGTACAGCTTGCGCTCGACGAAGTAGTCGTCCTTCAGTGCGGCTTCTTCCAGCTTCATGGCCACATCGAGCAGCGGGTCGTTGACGCCCAGCTCGTTGAGCACCTTGTGGCACATTTCGCGGATGATCTTGGCGCGCGGATCGAAGTTCTTGTAGACGCGATGGCCGAAGCCCATCAGGCGGAAGTTGTCGTTCTTGTCCTTCGCGCGCTTGACGGCCGTCTCGACCTTGTCCGCCGTACCGATCTCCTCGAGCATCTTCAGCACCGCCTCGTTGGCGCCGCCATGCGCCGGACCCCACAGCGCGGTAATGCCTGCGGCAACCGAGGCGTACGGATTGGCACCGGTCGAACCGACCAGGCGCACGGTGGAGGTCGAGGCGTTCTGCTCGTGATCGGCGTGCAGGATGAACAGCAGGTCCAACGCCTTGGCAGCAACCGGGCTCATTTCCAGCGGCTCGCTCGGCACCTCGAACATCATGTGCAGGAAGCGGTCGACGTATTCGAGGTTGTTGCGCGGATAGCGGAACGGCCAGCCAATCGAATAGCGATAGCATGCGGCGGCGATCGTCGGCATCTTGGCGATCAGGCGAATCGCGGCAAGCTTGCGGTCGGCGGCATTATCCACGTCCAGGGAGTCGTGATAAAACGCCGACAACGAAGCCACCGAGGCGGCCAGCATGGCCATCGGATGCGCGTCGTGATGGAAACCCTGGAAGAAGTTCTTGTGCGACTCATGCATCATCGTGTGATGCGTGATCTCGTGCTCGAAGTTCGAGAACTCCTGCTTGTTCGGCAGCTCGCCGTTGAGCAGCAGGTAAGCCACTTCGAGGAAGCTGGACTTCTCGGCCAGCTGCTCGATCGGGTAGCCGCGATACAGCAGCACGCCTTCGTCGCCGTCGATATAGGTGATCGCGCTCTTGGTGCTGGCCGTGCTGCCGTAACCCGGGTCGTAGGTGAAGTGGCCCGTGTCCTTATACAACGTGCCGATATCGATGCATGCAGGACCGAGCGTACCGCTGAGCAGGGGCAATTCGCTGCTGCGGTTGGTCGACTCATCCACCAACTTGACGATCTTGGAATCGGACACGGAAACCTCCTTCACGTAATGTCGTCGTCGGCGCATCGCGGCAACGCGCGGGCCAACGAGGTAGGGTTGATGTCGCCCTGGGGACTTACTGCGACACCTCAGCGCCCATTATCGCACATCGTTCTGGGGACATGCCTTAGCGAATAGTCGGATTGCGGGCACAAAAAAACACGGGGCAAGCCTAGGCTCGCCCCGCGCTTCTTATCCATGCAGCACCACGCAAGCGCGGCGCCCGGACAAATCTTCGCGCGCTCTTACTTCTGCGCGTAGCGACGACGGAACTTGTCGACGCGACCACCAACGTCAAGCGTCTTCTGCTTGCCGGTGTAGAACGGATGGGACTGGCTGGAGATATCCACCTTGATCAGCGGGTACTCGTTGCCGTCTTCCCACTTGACGGTTTCCTTGGTGGCGATCGTCGAACGCGTAAGGAACGCGAACTCGGACGACAGGTCCTGGAACACCACCGGGCGATAATTCGGATGGATATCGGGCTTCATGACTGACTCAAAGCGGTGGGTGAAAAGAGCGGCATTATATCGACCGACCCGGCTCATTGGCAAGTCGGTCAATCACTTGGGGCGCGGAGGCCCGGCGCGAAGCCTTTCAGGCCCCTAGCGCGCGCCTGACCATGGCAGCAAAACGCGCCTGATCCACGTCCATCACGATGCGGGCATTGGCCGGACGGCCCAGGCGCCCCGCCCAATCGACCACGGTAGCGCCACGCGTGAGGCGACCGTCCAATTCTACCGCCACATGTCGCTGCTCGCTGCGCGTAACGATGCCCGGATCGATGGCCACGGCCATGGCGAGCGCATCGGCAGCGATCACGCCACGACGGCCGCGCTGGCGATTGAATGCGCGCGCCGTACCGAATACCTGCCCAAAGAAGTCGGCGCGTTTATCGCCCGCCGCCAGCCAGCCATCGAACGCTTCGTCAGTGAAGGCGTGCCGCAGCGTGGCTTCCCAATCGACCAGGTCGAACATCGGGAAGGCCTCGAATACGACGTGCGCCGCCTCGGGATCGAAACCGATGTTGAACTCGGCCGGTATCCTGCCGGTATTTCCCAGACCGGTCACAGCGCCACCCATGACGACCAGGCGCGTCACGCGCTGCGGCAATGCTGGATCCAGACGAAGGGCAAGCGCCAGATTGGTCAGGGGCCCCAGCGCCACCAGCGTCAAGCCGGGATGTGCACGCGTCAAACGCAGGATGGCCTGCGCGGCATGTTCAGCGGATGCCACGGCCTTCGGCTCGGGAAAGCCGACATCGCCAAGGCCATCCCTACCATGCACGTGCACCGCATCCTCTTCAGGCATTCGCACCAGCGGTGTCGGACAGCCCGCGAAGATCGGCGTCGCCGCTTCCACCAGGTCCACCAGAGTCCGCGCATTGCGAACGGTATGACCGAGGCCGACGTTACCTGCAGCGATCGTGAGTCCCACGACGTCAGCGTGAGCGTGCGCCATCAAGATGGCCAGTGCGTCATCCACGCCGGGGTCGGTATCGATCAGCAGTTGCGGCTTGCTCATGGGGCTTCGTCGTGGGGATTGAAACGGTTAGCTTAGAAGCTCTTGGCGCGGGCGCAAGCTCAGGTCCCTTTCGCGGCCTTCTGTAGGAGCGCACCCAGTGCGCGAAAAACTAATCCCCCCAAAGGGGGCCTGGCGTGACGGTGACAGCGCCACTCCGCGGTCGCGCAGTGGGTGTGCTCTTACACATAGGGGTGCGCCACGCTCAGGCGTGGACATAACGCGCGGCGCCACCAATCCAGCGCACGATCAGTTGTTCTGCCTGTTGCGGGTGATGCGATAGCAGATACGCACCCACCTCCTGCACCGCCGGCAGCAAATGCGCATCGCGCGCCAGATCGGCAATGCGGAAACTGAGCTGGCCGGTCTGGCGCGTGCCAAGCACTTCGCCAGGGCCACGCAGCTCAAGATCTTTTTCCGCGATACGAAAACCATCATTGGTCTCGCGCATCACCTGCAGGCGTTCGCGCGCCAGCTGTCCCAGCGGCGGCTGATAGAGCAGCACGCAATTTGACGCCACCGAGCCGCGCCCCACGCGTCCACGCAATTGGTGCAGCTGCGCCAGACCGAGCCGCTCGCTGTTCTCGATCACCATCAAACTCGCGTTGGGAACATCCACGCCCACTTCGATGACCGTCGTCGCTACCAGCACGCTCAGCTCGCCCGCCTTGAAGGCGTCCATCACGAGCTGCTTTTCCTTGGGCTTCATGCGCCCATGGATCAGACCGATTCTGCAATCGGCCAACGCGACCGAGAGCTCGGCAAAGGCTACCTCGGCGGCTTGCGCGCGCAGCTGCTCGGACTCCTCGATCAGGGTGCACACCCAGTACACCTGCCGTCCTTCAAGGCAGGCAATGTGGATGCGTTCGATCACTTCCGCGCGTCGCGCATTGGAGATCGCAATGGTCTGCACCGGTGTGCGGCCCGGCGGCAATTCGTCGATGGCGGAAACGTCGAGGTCGGCATACGCACTCATCGCCAGCGTGCGCGGAATCGGCGTTGCCGTGAGCACGAGCTGATGCGGCACCAAGCCGGAACCCTGATCCGCTCCCTTGTCGCGCAGCGCAAGGCGCTGCTGCACGCCGAAGCGGTGTTGTTCGTCCACGATCACCAGGCCGAGCTGGGCGAACGCCACGCCTTCCTGCATCAACGCATGCGTGCCAATGACCACGTGCGCGCCTTCAGCGACGCGCTGTAGTGCTTGCTGCCGCGCCTTGCCCGCCACCTTGCCAGCTAGCCAAGCCACCTCGATGCCAAGTGGCGTCAGCCAATGACGGAAGTGATGAAGATGCTGTTCCGCCAGCAGCTCGGTCGGTGCCATCAAGGCTATTTGCTGCCCGGATTCCACCGCGGCGACCGCTGCCAGCGCAGCGACAATCGTCTTGCCGCTGCCGACATCACCCTGTACCAGACGCAACATCGGCTTTGCTTGCGCGATGTCCACGGCGATTTCGGCCGTAACGCGCTGCTGCGCGCCGGTCAGGCCAAACGGCAGCCCGGCCAGCAAACGTTGGCGCAATTGCCCCGTGCCACGCAGGCTCGGCGCATGGCGACGACGCACCGCGGCGCGCATGCGCTTGAGACTAAGGTGCTGGGTCAGCAGTTCCTCGAATGCCAGTCGCTGCTGCGCCGGATGGCGCCCCGCCGTGAGCTGTCCGATAGGCGCATCCGGCGGTGGCCGGTGCACGTAGACCAGCGCATCCCGCAACGAGGTGAGGCCGTATTCCGCACACAGTGCGGGTGGTATCAACTCGAGTTGCGCATCGGGTGGCAGCAGGGCCAGCGCCTTGGCTATGACGCCAGCGAGGCGCTTTTGCCCCAATCCGTCGGTCGTCGGATAGATCGGACTCAGCAGCTCGTCGACGGTAGCTGGCTCGTCGCCGCTGAGCCGCTGATACTGCGGATGCACCATCTCCAGGCCTTGCGAACCCTGGCGCACTTCGCCGTAGCAAAGCAGACGCGTACCGGGCTGCATCTGCTCGGATTGGCTGCGTCGGAAATGGAAGAACCGCAACACTAGCGTCTGCTGCGAGTCGTCGCTGATCGCTACCTTGAGTTGCGGGCGATAGCGAAAGCCCCGCTCCACCGCCTCCACCACACCCTCTACCTGGGCACGCTCGCCGGGGCGCAGGTCGGCGATGGCCGCGACCCTCGTCCGGTCCTCGTAGCGCAGCGGCAAATGGAACCAGAGATCCTGCACCCGCTCCAGACCAAGCCGCGCCAACGCTTCCGCCAGCGCAGGACCCACACCCGGCAGAGCTGAAACCGGCGTGTCGCCAGGAGCAGCATGCGTCGATGTCATGGCAAGGGCGCTAGGGGTCGGCATCGGCAAAGCCTAACCGAGCAACGGCCAGGCGCGCAGCCGGCGGCGTCCTTGGGGCTGTCGGCAGATGGCACGTGTAGCGATCAGTCGAGCACCATCACGGCATCGACTTCCACTTCGGCGCCCTTGGGCAGGCCGGAGACTTCGATAGTGGAGCGTGCCGGGAACGGCGCCTGGAAGTACTCCGCCATGACCGCATTCACGGCCGCAAAATGGCCAAGGTCGGTGACGTAGATGCCCACGCGGACGATCTTGTCCAGCGAACCACCCGCCGCTGCCGCCACGGCCTTGAGGTTCTCAAAGACACGACGGGTATGCGTGGTGATATCACCGTCGACCAGGGCGCCCGTGACCGGATCCAGCGGAATTTGCCCGGAGAAATACACCGTGCTACCGGCGCGCACGGCCTGCGAATAGGGCCCGATGGCGGCCGGGGCCAGCTCGGTGGAAATGATGCTGCGGGACATGAGGGACTCCTCGGGTCAGGGGAGCCGGGAGTTTAAGGCGGGGGGATCGGGGATGGGTAGCGGCGGCGCACCGCTTTGCCATGCCCATGACCTCAAGCGCGGCGAAGAACAGCCAAGATCAAGGCGCGGCACCCGAACAGGGCGCCCCGCTATCCGCCCCCCAGACCCCTAAGTACTACAGAGGATAGCGATACGCACCACTGACCACGCCAGTCCGCCGCACGCGACGAATCACTTCGGCCAGGTGCTTGCGATTCTTCACTTCCAGCGCGAATAGCAACGTGGCTGCCGCCGCATCGCGCTCGACGTACTCGACGTTCTCGATGTTCGAGTTGGCGGCAGCGATCGCGGCAGCCACCGTGGCGAGCACGCCCGGGCGATTGATAACTTCGATTCGCAGCTCGGCACGGTAGTCGCCCTGCACGTCGCGATCCCACTCGATCGCCACGCAGCGCTCCGGCGACTTGCGCAGCTCCACCACGTTCGGGCATTCAACGCGATGCACCACGATGCCCTTGCCCGACGACAGGTAACCGATGATCTCGTCGCCCGGCAGCGGGTGACAGCAATTGCCGAAGCTGAGCACGCCGCGCTCCGCACCGGTGATGCGTATCTTCTCCGCCGCATGCGGCGCCTGCTGCACATCGGACGATTTCTTGCCCCGCGCAGCCACCAGCTGACTGGCCACCAGATGCGGCATGCGGTTGCCCAGCGCGATATCGGAGAGCAGTTCTTCGAGACGCTTGAGTTTGGACGTCTCGAGGAAACGGTCGAGCACAGCTGGCGGAATCGCATCCAGGCTTGAACCCAGCGCATCGAGCGCGCGATCGAGCATCCGATGACCGAAATCCACCGCATCCTCGTGCTGCAAATGCTTCAGGTACTGGCGGATCGCCGTACGCGCCTTGCCCGTGACGACAGATTCCAGCCAGGCGGGATTGGGCACCGCCGACGGCGCGGTGATGATCTCCACCAACTGGCCAGATTCGAGACGCGTGCGTAGCGGCAGCAGCTTCTTGTCGACGCGCGCCGCCACCGCGTGATCACCCACGTCCGTATGCACGGCATAGGCGAAATCCAGCGCCGTGGCATTGCGGGGCAAGGCCAGGATGTCGCCACGTGGCGTGAACAGGTAGACCTCGTCTGGAAACAGGTCGATCTTCACGTTCTCGATGAATTCCGACGACGACGCCGTATTGGCCTGACTGTCGGCCAGTGACGACAACCATTCGCGCGCACGCGCCTGCGCGCTATTGGCTGGACCGGAATCGGTCTTGTAGGCCCAATGGGCGGCCACGCCGCGCTCGGCCACGGAATCCATCTCGGCGGTGCGGATCTGCACTTCGATCGGCGCCCCGAACGGCCCCAGCAGCACGGTATGCAACGACTGGTAGCCGTTGGCTTTCGGAATCGCGATGAAATCCTTGAAGCGACGATCCACCGGCTTGTACAGGCCATGCACGGCACCGAGTGCCATGTAGCAACTCATGGCCGAGTCGACCACCACGCGGAAGCCGTAGACATCCATCAGCTGCGCAAAGCTTTTGTGCTCGTTGTGCATCTTGGAATAGATGCTCCACGGCGACTTGATGCGCCCGACGACACGCGCGGTGAGGTGTTCGCCGGTCAGTCGCGCCGACAACGCCGTCTCGATCTTGCCCATCGCCTCGCGGCGATTGCCCAGCGCGGCGCGGATGCGCTCGCTGATCACGCGATAGCGATCGGGATAGAGCGCGCGAAAGCCCAGGTCCTGCAGTTCCGCCTTGGCCTTGTTCATGCCCAGGCGCTGCGCGATAGGCGCGTAGATCTCCAGCGTTTCGCGCGCGATGCGCCGACGTGACGACGCGTCCTTGGCGCCCAGCGTGCGCATGTTGTGCAGACGGTCGGAGAGCTTGATCAGGATCACGCGCAGGTCGCGCGCCATCGCCAGCAGCATCTTGCGGAAGCTTTCCGCATCCGCCTCCTGACGACTGCTGAAACTCATCTTGTCCAGCTTGGTGACGCCGTCGACCAGTTCGGCCACGGTTTCACCGAACTCGCCAGCGAGCTCGCTGCGACTGAGCGCCGTGTCTTCCAGCGTGTCGTGCAGGATCGCTGCGATGATGGTCTCGGCGTCCAGGCCAAGCTCGGCCAGGATGCCAGCCACGGCCACCGGATGCGTGATGTAAGGTTCCCCGCTTTTGCGGGCCTGGCCATCATGTGCCCGGGCGCCCACTTCGTAGGCGCGGATCACGCGAGCCACCTGCGCCTCGGGCAGGTAGGCCACGCGCTCCTTCAAGGCCAGGACGTAAGGCGGCAGCGTCGACGTATCCTTAAGGGACGGATCCGTGACTGCCGGCATGGATGTTCGGTCCCCGCTCAGGCGACCGCCTCCCCGCGCTTGCTTGAAGCCGATGCAATGACTGAGTCCACGCGCCAGCAACCCATGCCGGTCGTGCCGGCAGGTTGTGCGCGCTGTCTACAGCCACCGCCTTCCATCAGTCATCCCCACCCTTGGAGAGGTCGTCGTCCACCTCGGCCGCAGCCCATTCGAGGGCCTCACGCTCAGCGCGCTCGCGCTCGGCCTTGTCGATCTCGTCGATGGTAGCCTGGTCGATGCGGCGATCAGCGATCTCGCGCAGGGCGAGCACGGTCGGCTTGTCATGATCCGGATTGACTGCCGGCTCAGCACCGTTGGCGAGCTGGCGGGCGCGCTTGGTCGCCATCAGCACCAGTTCGAAGCGGTTGTCGACCACCTGCAGGCAGTCCTCGACGGTAATGCGGGCCATCTGAAATCCTTAGAGAATAAAGCGACTTATCGTTTGCCAGTGTAGCCAGAGGGCGCTTTGCTGGCAATGCAGCAAGCTTTATGATGCGCGGTTCAGCCGGCCTGCAGCGCAGCTGCCTGACACTTAATCGGTTCTGTACATAATAAAAAACTACCAAGTACAATATTCGGCTTAACCCCAACCCCGGGACCGTTGCCACCCATGTCGCCAGCCCTCCGCTCCCTCTTCTCGCGCAGTCTGCCCCTGGTGGCCGTGGCTTTACTGGCTGGTTGTGCGGTCGCCAAGCCGCGAACGGACGATCCGCACGAGAAGTTCAACCGAAGCATGTTCGCCTTCAACAATTCGTTGGACAAGGCGGTGATACGTCCGGTGGCCGTGGGCTATCGCAAGGTGACTACCGAGGGGATCCGCCGCTCGGTCAGTGATTTCTTCACCAATATCCGCCTGCCGATCACGGTAGCCAACGACTTGTTGCAGGCTCGCCCCAAGGAAGCGGCGCAGAGCAGTGGTCGCTTCATTGTGAACCTGACCTTCGGCCTCGGCGGCATCTTCGATCCGGCCAGCCAACTCGGTATCCCGCTGGATGAGACCGACTTCGGCGTCACCCTGGCGCGCTGGGGTGTGCCCGAGGGCAGCTTCCTGATGCTGCCATTCCTAGGTCCCACCACCATGCGCGATGTCTGGCGCACGCCGGTGGATGGTTACTTCTTCGATCCGCTGAGCTACTTCGCGCGCAACAACAGCTACGAGTATGGGCAGGAATACCTGCCGCAGGTGCTGTACTTGATCACCCTGCGTTCGAGCGCCATCGACGCGGAGAGCTTCCTGAATTCGGCCTACGACCCGTATGCCTTCATTCGCGACGCGTACCGCCAGCAGCGTCTGTACATGATTTACCGCGGCAACCCGCCTGAGGATGTGATCGAGCAGATGCAGGGCCTGAAGGACAAGAACTTCAACCCGGACGAACTGCTGGAAGAGCAACAGAAGTGGCAGAACCAGCAGCCGCCCGAGCAGCCGACGCAGAACCCTCCGAAAAAGCAGTGATCGCCAGCACCAAGGCAACAAAAAAGGGGCCTTAAGGCCCCTTTTTTGTTGGTTCGCCCGGCGCGGACCGGGCAAACCTCAGACCATGAGGCCTTCCACGTCACACACCCTGGCCAGCAGGTGCATGCCCTCGGGAATGTTGCGCACCGTGAGCTTGTGCCCCTGCTCCGCCGCCTTGGCCAGTACCGCCAGCACGCAGGCGAGGCCGGCGCTATCGGTACGGGTCACACCGGCCAGGTCCAGCGTATGGCGGCCGTCTCGAGCTACGGCCGCGGTCAGGGCATCCAGGGCCACCGCGGCATTGGCGAACGTCAGTGCGCCCGACACACGCACGCTATCCGGCGCGCCGTCGTCAACTTGCAAAGGCGTGATCGAGGAAGCGATCACGGGGCGTCCTTGGTGCCCTTTTCCATCGTCTCCAGCGCCTTATCACCCTGTGTCTCAAGGTTGGTGATCAGTTGATCGATACCCACCTTGCGGATCTCGGCGTCGACCTGGTTGCGATAGTTGGTGATGTAGGAAATGCCTTCGATGATCACGTCATAGGCCTTCCAGTTGCCCTCGCGATCCTTGCGGAAAGCGTAGTCGACAGCCACGGTCTTGCCATCGTCCAAAACGACTTGCGTACGCACGATGGTGCGCTTGTCATTGACGTCACCGCTGGACGGCAGCACCTTGATGCGACCGCGCGTGTAGTCGAGCAGGCCCTCGGCATAGCGATGGGTGATCGAATTGTAGAACGCCTTGGCGAAACGGGAGCGCTGTTCCGGCGTCGCGTCGCGGGCATGCTGGCCGAGCACCAGGATCGATGCATAGTCGATGTCGAAGTGCGGCAGGAACACGCCGTCGATCACGCCGATCAACTTTTCGTGGTTGTTCTTCAGCTCCTGCTGATGGCCTTCGATGGCCTTGGACAGCTGGTCAGTAATGACCTGCACCACCTGCGTCGGCGTTTGCTGGGCGTCTGCAGCTGGGGCAGCATTCTGGGCGAAAACGGGGGCGGCAACCACGCCACCAAAGGCGATAGCGGTGGCAAGAGCCAGACTGCGCAACATGGGGAGACTCCTCGATAAGATCTTTAGGGAATATCGGGACGCGCGGCGCGGACTCAATGCTTGTTGCCAGAGTCGGGCTTGCCGGCGTCGGGGCTCTTTTTGTCGCTGGACGAACCACTGACCAGGAACTTGCCGATAAGATCCTCGATCTGCAGCGCCGACTGGGTAAGTACCATTTCGTCGCCATTCTTCAGCATATCGGGTGAACCGCCAGGCTGAATCGCGACGAACTGGGTGCCGATCAGCCCACTGGTAAACACGGCCGCGGCCGAATCGTCAGGAATCTGGTCGTAGCGCTTGTCGATGGCCAGCGTCACTTCCGCATCGAGCTTGATCGGGTCGGCCTTCACCGACTGCACGCTGCCAATGGCCACGCCAGCCATCTTCACCGGAGCACCCGCGGAAAGCGCACCCACATTGGTGAATCGAGCCTTGACCAGAAAGCTGCCGGACAAATTGTCCGCCGAACCACCGGCGCCGAAGAACTTGCCGAGCATCTCTTCCAGCTGCTGTGCCGGTCGCGTGAGCGCCAGCGTGCTGCCGTCGGAAACGGTCTTCTTGGAGCTGCCGTACTGGATGCCCACGTACTGGTCGCCCAGCAGGCCGCTGGTGAAGATGGTCGCGATCGAATCGTCGGGAATCTGGCTATAGCGATTATCGATAGCGAGCTTCACATTGGCCGTCTCCTTGCCCGGATCGAGCGCGATCGACTGCACCTGGCCGATGCGCACGCCAGCCACCTTGACCGGCGCACGCTCCTTGAGCTGC
The DNA here is from genome assembly GCF_026283945.1 of Dyella humicola. NCBI lineage: Bacteria > Pseudomonadati > Pseudomonadota > Gammaproteobacteria > Lysobacterales > Rhodanobacteraceae > Dyella > Dyella humicola. The sequence goes on along the minus strand of NZ_JAPDPC010000001.1, from coordinate 693,294 downwards.
CCGATGTTTGCGAAGTGCGCGTCGACCGTATAGCTCGGCCCTCGGCTGCTGTTCGCTACCGAGGTGGTCTGGGTGGCGAGATAGCCCAATGCGGCAAAGCCAAGCACGATGAACAGGCCGGTGCCGACGGCATAAGAGGGTCTCTGGCTCACGGCACAATCCTCAATCGAATAGGGAGGGTTACGGTTTTCACGTTGGCGCTCGTCATCAGGCCGGTCACATCAAAAACGCGGTCAGTACGAAATCGAGCGCCAGGATCGCGATCGAGGACGCCACCACGGTGCGGGTCGTGGCATAGGCCACACCCTCGCTGGTCGGCGGCGTCGTGTAGCCCTGGAACACCGCGATCAGCGACACCACGGTGCCGAATACCACGCTCTTCCACACCACACCGTTGATCACGTCCTTCACCAGGTCGACGGTCGCCGTCATGTTCGACCAGAACGTGCCGTTGTCGATGCCCAGCCAGCTCACGCCGACCAGGTGGCCGCCAAAAATGCCCAGCGCGCAGAACACACAGCACAGCAGGGGCATGGCGATCACGCCAGCCAGGAAGCGGGGAACAATCACATAAGCGATCGGATCGACCGCCATCATTTCCATCGCGGCGATCTGGTCGGTGGCGCGCATCAGGCCGATCTCGGCGGTGACCGAGGTACCCGCGCGCCCGGCAAACAGCAGCGCCGTCACCACCGGACCAAGCTCGCGATAGATCGCGATCGCCACCACCGTGCCGGTGGCCGACGTGCCACCGAAGATCGACAGCACGTCATACAGCTGCAGCCCCAACACCATGCCGACGAACAGGCCGCAGACCATGATGATGATCAGGCTCATCGCGCCGACAAACCACAGCTGTCGCACGGTCTCGCGTATGTGGCGCAGGCTGCGCGGAACGGAGGCTAGGATCCGCAGCAGGAACAGGCCGCAATCGCCGATCTGCGACAGCGAGCGCAACACGATGTTGTCGCGACTCATCGGCACACTCATGCGCCCCTCCCTGGAAATCCGAGCGACTCGGCGAGGTCGCCGGCCGGATACTGGAACGGCACCGGGCCATCGGCCTCGCCACCGAAGAACTGCCGCGTCCACGGCGAACCGTCGTTGGCAATCGTCTTCGGATCGCCCTGCGCAACGACCTTGCCGTTGGCAATGAGATAAATGTGATCGGCTACCTGCTTGATGGCCTCCAGCTCATGCGCCACCAGCACACTGGTAATACCAAGGGTCTGGTTGAGCGTGCGGATCAGCTTGAGCACCTGGTTCAGCGCAATTGGATCGAGGCCGACAAAAGGCTCGTCATACAGGATGAGCATGGGGTCGAACACGATCGCGCGCGCCAACGCCACGCGACGCGCCATACCACCGGAAAGCTCGGTCGGCATCAGTCCGGCGGCGCCGCGCAGGCCCACGGCCTGCAGCTTGGTCAGCACGATGTTGCGGATCAGCACTTCCGGCAGCTGGGTGTGCTGGCGCAGCGGAAACGCCACGTTCTCGAACACGTCGAAATCGGTGAGCAGCGCTGAATTCTGGAACAGATAACCGATGCGCTCACGCAGCTCGAACAGCTTGTCGCGCGACAGCTTGGACACGCTCTGTCCATCCACCATCACCTCGCCCGCGTCGCCACGCATCTGGCCGGTGATGTGCTTGAGCAAGGTGGTCTTGCCGGTACCGCTGGGCCCCATGATGGCGGTGATCTTGCCGCGTGGGATGTCCATATCCAGCGCATCGAAGACTTTCTTGCCACTGAGCACCGTGGTCAGGCCACGGACGCGCACCAGGGCGCTGTCTTCGGGCTTGGCACTAACGGAGTCGGTCATGGGCGAGGCTGCGCGAGGAAAGCCGCCACGTTAGCTGAATAAGGGTTTGAAGACCATGCGCCGATCGTCGAGGCGCTCAGCTTCCGCTAACGAAACAAGGATTTGAGGATTCATGCCACCGGCTTTCCGTCATCCCAGCCAAGGCTGGCATGACGGCCATCTGATCGGACCTCGGACCTGCCCCAGCTACCGTCAGATTAGCCTTACGCCAGTAGCTCCGCGATCAGTGCTTCGTGGCGCTGCCATTGCAGCGAGGTGCGCAGACGTACCGCGTGCACGATGGCCTGCAGGTCGGCCAGGGCGTCCTCGAAGCGATCATTGACGATAACGTAGTCGAACTCGTGGGCGTGGGCGATTTCCTCCCGCGAGTTGTCCAGCCGGCGCGCGATGACTTCGGCACTGTCGGAGCCGCGGCCGCGCAATCGGCGCTCCAGCTCGGCCCGCGAAGGCGGCAGGATGAATACGCTGACGCAATCGGGCTTGCTCTGGCGGATCTGTCGCGCACCCTGCCAATCGATCTCCAACAACACGTCGCGGCCCTGCTCCAACAGCTCGGACACCGTGGTGCGCGAGGTGCCATACAGGTTGCCGTGCACTTCGGCATGTTCCAGGAAGATGCCTTCAGCGACCTCTCGCTCAAACGCCACGCGCTCGACGAAATAGTAGTGCCGGCCGTACAACTCGCCAGGACGCGGCGGGCGCGTGGTGTGGGAGATCGACAGCGAAATCGCGGGCTCACGCTCAAGCAGCGCATTGACCAGGGTTGACTTGCCCGCACCCGACGGCGCAGCCACCACGAACAAGGTGCCTTCGGAGGTCGCCAGGGCGGGTATGCTCGTGCTCATTCGATGTTCTGCACCTGCTCGCGCATCTGCTCGATCAGTACCTTCAGCTCAACGGCGGCATTGGTGCTGCGCGAATCGATCGACTTGGAGCCGAGCGTGTTCGCTTCGCGATTGAACTCCTGCATGAGGAAATCCAGTCGGCGACCCACCGGCTCTTGCATGCCGAGCACGCGGCGCGTTTCGGAAATGTGCGTGCTGAGGCGATCGAGCTCCTCGTCCACATCGGTGCGCGTGATCTGCAGCACGAGTTCCTGCTCGAGTCGGCCCGGGTCGGCCGGCTGCTTGATGTCTGCCAGGCGCGACTCCAAACGTGCGCGCAGGCCTTCGCGGATCTGTGGCATCCAGGTGCGCACATCCGCCACGATGCGCTCGATGGCGTCGAGGCGGTCCTTCAGCAGCTCGGCCAGCTTGCTGCCTTCCCGCTCGCGCGTTGCGGTAAGCGCGTCGAGCGCGCGCTCGAGCACGTCGAGCAAGGCGCCCTGCAACATTTCAGGCTCCACCTCGGCTTGCTGCAGTACGCCGGGAAAGCGCAGCAATTCGGTGAACTCGATCTTCATGCGAGGGAAGCTGGCCTCCATATCCAGCGCCAGCTCGGACAGCCGCGCCAGCACAGCTGCATTGACCTGCAGCGATTCACCGCGGGCCTCACCACGCAAGCGCACCGTGATATCCACCTTGCCGCGTGAAAGGCGCGCACCGATGCGCTCGCGCAAGGCGGACTCGAACACGCGCAATTCGTCGGGAAGGCGGGGGCTAAGCTCAAGATAACGGTGATTGACCGTGCGCAATTCGCAGCTGAGCGTGCCGGCGGGGCCGGTCGTCTCGGCGGAGGCGTAAGCCGTCATGCTGCGGATCATGGAGAGCCTGCGGATGTCTGGAAAGGCGCAATGGTAAACTCTCCCGCCCTGCCTTGCCCAATTCTTAAGGCCATACGCCCCATGAGCTCCCAAAGCCGCCCTAACGGTCGCGCCAACGACCAGCTGCGCACCATCACCATCGAACGCCACTTCACACGCCACGCCGAAGGCTCGGTGTTGATCAGCTTTGGCGACACCCGCGTGCTTTGCACCGCCAGCATCGAAGACCGCGTGCCACCGTGGCTGCGCGGCAAGGGCGAGGGCTGGGTCACGGCCGAATACGGCATGCTGCCGCGCGCCACCAATACCCGTATGCAACGCGAAGCCGCGCGCGGTGGGCAAGGTGGCCGCACCATGGAGATCCAGCGCCTGATCGGCCGCAGCCTGCGCGCCTGCGTGGATCGCCAGGCCTTGGGCGAGCGTGTCATTACCCTCGATTGCGATGTGATACAGGCCGATGGCGGCACCCGCACGGCCGCCATTACCGGCGCCTATGTGGCCTTGGTGGATGCGGTAACGCTGCTGATGAAGCGCGAGAACCTTCGACGCAACCCTGTGATTGGCGCCGTGGCCGCCGTTTCGGTAGGCATTTACCAGGGGGTGCCCGTGCTGGATCTCGACTACGCCGAAGACTCCAACTGCGATACCGACATGAACGTCGTGATGAACGACGGTGGTGGTTTCATCGAGGTGCAAGGGACGGCCGAAGGCCATGCGTTCCGCCGCGATGAGATGGATGCCTTGCTCGGCCTCGCCGAGAAGGGCATCGGCGAACTTGTCGCCGCCCAGCGCGCCGCGCTGGAACTGAGCTGATCCAGGCTGGAAAACCACACATGTCCCGCATCGTCATAGCCAGCAGCAATCCCGGCAAACTGGCCGAGTTCAACGACCTGCTCGCCGACAGCGAGCGCAGTTTCCTCGCCCAGTCGGCGTACGATGTGGAGGACGTCGAAGAAACCGGTCTCAGCTTCGTGGAGAACGCGTTGTTGAAGGCGCGCCACGCATCACGCATCAGTGGTCTGCCAGCGCTGGCCGACGATTCGGGGCTTTGCGTCGATCATTTGCGCGGTGCGCCCGGGCTGTATTCGGCACGCTACGCCGGCCGCCACGGCGACAACGCGGCCAACAACGCCAAGCTGCTGCGCGAGCTGGACGGCTTGACCACCGAACAACGCGGCGCCTTCTTCATCTGCGTGCTGGTGCTGCTGCAGCACGCCGACGACCCGTCGCCACTGATCGCCGAAGGTCGCTGGTACGGCCGGGTATTGACCGAGCAGCGTGGCAGCCACGGCTTTGGCTATGACCCGCTATTCCTGCCGGACGGCCAGGATGTCAGCGCCGCCGAACTGGCACCAGCGCTGAAAAACCGCATCAGTCACCGTGCCCAGGCGCTGATCCAGTTGCGCGCACGCCTGAACGCACGGCACCTCTGACCTCATGCCCCTGATCGCGCCACCGCTATCGCTGTACGTCCACATGCCGTGGTGCGTGAAGAAGTGCCCTTACTGCGATTTCAATTCGCACGGCCTGCGTAACGAGCCGCCGCCGTATGCCGCTTATGTGGATGTGCTGCTGGCGGATCTCGATGCCGACCTGCGGGACTTTGGCGCAGCTGCCCATGGGCGAACGATACAAAGCATCTTCTTCGGCGGCGGCACGCCCAGCCTGTTCGCGCCGGAACTGATCGACCGCTTCCTCGACGGCGTGCGCTCGCGCCTGGCGCTGGCGGCGGATGCAGAGATCACCCTGGAGACCAACCCGGGCACGGTCGAACACGGCCGTTTCGACGGCTATCTGGCCGCGGGCGTCAATCGCCTTTCCTTCGGCATCCAGAGTTTTGACGACGACAAGCTGCGCCGGCTCGGCCGCATCCACTCCGCCAGCGAGGCGGAAGCGGCCGTGAAGTCCGCCCAGGACGCCGGCTACGCCAATATCAACCTGGACCTGATGTATGCACTGCCCCAGCAGGCACAGGCAGGTGCGCTGGACGACGTCGCGCGCGCCATCGCGCTGCGGCCCACGCATATCTCGCACTACCAGCTGACCCTGGAACCGAATACCGCGTTCGCCGCGAACCCGCCGCCGCTGCCTGATGACGACCACGCCTGGGCCATGCAGGAGGCCTGCGAACAGCAATTGGCGGACGCTGGCTATAGCCAATACGAGATATCCGCCTATGCGCAGTCCGGCCGGCACTGCGCGCACAACCTCAACTATTGGCGCTTCGGGGACTACCTGGGCATCGGCGCAGGCGCCCATGGCAAGCTCAGCGACCCCGACGCGGGCGCCGTGCGCCGGCGCTGGAAGACCCGTCACCCCAACGCCTATCTGGCGGCCCCTGGCGGCATTGAGCGCATCGGCGGCGACAACCAGGTCGACGCCGAGGAGCTGCCCTTCGAGTACATGCTCAATGCCTTGCGCCTGATCGAAGGCGTGCCCCTGGCCGACTTTGCCGAGCGCACCGGCCTGCCGGCCGAGCGGATCGGCCCGGCCCTGGCTGCGGCCCGCGAGCGCGGCTGGCTCACCGACGACCCGGACCTCTTGCACACCACCCCTTTGGGCCAACGTTTTCTCAATGATGTGATCGGCGGCTTCCTCGACTAACGAGATCGCCCGTCCAGCCGATGGCGGCAGCGCCGCAACCAGCATAAACTCCGGGCTCCGGGGGGAGTCTGAAACAGGGTTAATCATGGATGTCGAACAGCAGGGTCGACGTCAGCCGTTTGCAGCCGATCAGGACGCCCGTCCTGACAATGCGGGCTGGCCGCCGCGTGCGCGACGTCTGATCGAGGAAACACACGCACTTTGCGCAAGCTGGCTGGAGTCGCCTGTGCGCCTGTGCCTGGGGGATATCGAGCAGCGCCTTTATGGGCTGGCCGAGCGCTCGCGCAATCATCTCGAGCAGCAGCAACATCTCTTCAGTCGCCAGCAACTGCAACAGCAGCGCGTTGCGCTGGAGCGGCGCTTCATGCAGGGCGTGCGCACCAGCTTCAGCAGGCTTGGTGCGCCAGCTGTGGCGGAAGAAGAGCCCGATGCGCTGCGCCGCCCGCTGGCCCTGCTCGACCAGACCGAGCACGAGCAGACCGTGGCACTCAACAAAATGGTCGCTCGAGGCGAGGCGCGCAACGGCACCTTGCTGTTCGAGCTGGGTTATCGCTTTGCGGTGCTGGTCGGCCAGCCACCGCTGGAGGGCGAAGTCCTGCCGCTGGGTCCGCAGGCACTGTCATGTGCGTTCCGTGACGCGAGCGCCTCGATGGACCTGCCCGTCGAACACCGATTGTTGATGCTGCAGAGTTTTGACAACGCCGTCGTGCAGTCACTGCCCTCGATCTATGAAACGGTCAACGAGCACCTGCGCAGCGATGGCATCCTGCCCCAGTTGCGTGCGTTCCCCACCGCGCCGCGCATCCAGCTGGAACGACAGCGCGGACCGTTCGCAGAGCAGGCGCCGAACGCCTTGGCGCGGAATCAACCGGCGCCGTCGACGCCCCCGCCGAACGCAACCGCGGCACGCACTGACAGCATTGCGGTGCTCGATAACCTCCGCGAAATGCTGGCGCAGCATCGCGCCGGCCAGGGTGCCCTGAATTATCAGAGCGGAGGGCGCGCCGCCTCGCCGGAAGAATTGCAACTCGCGCTGGACGCCTTGCAGCTGCACGTCTCTGATGTGACCGACCACGCCACCCGCGAGCTGCATAGCGCCAAGGCCCTGCGTGAAGAGCTGCTTACCCAACTCAACGCCGGCAGGCCGGCCGGCGCCAGCCAGATGCACCTGAGTGACGAACAAGGCGACACGGTGGAGCTCGTGTCGATGCTGTTCGAACAGCTTGGCCAGCAGATGCAAAGCGGTGGCAACGCGCACTCGCTGTTGGGAGACCTGCAGCTGCCGCTGCTGCGCATGGCCGTGGCCGACCAGGGGTTCTTCAACCAGCGCGAACACCCGGCGCGCAAGTTGCTGAGCATGGTGGCCGAAGCCGCCAACGACTGGCTGGATGGCCCCGAAGGTGATTCCGATCGCTCGCTCTCGGCCAAGCTCACCCAGTTGGTCGAGCGCGCCCGCCGCGAGCCGCCCAGCACCGGCCTATATACCAGCCTGATGGCCGACATCGAGCACCATCTGAGCCTGCTGAACCGCAAGGCGCAGATCGCCGAGCGTCGCCAGGTGGAAGCCATGCAGGGCCGCGAGCGCCTGGAGCAGGCACGCCATCGTGCCGCGGAATTGATGTCCGAACGATTCGAGCGCTGCAATCCCCGCGGCCTGTTGCGCACGCTGCTGGAAAGGGCCTGGTCCGATGTATTGGCGCTGACCCTGCTGCGTCATGGCGAAGACAGCGAAGCCTTTGCCATGCGGCTGCGTATCACCGATCAATTGCTGGGACAGCAGGCCGTCACCGACCCCAGCCTGCTGCAGGCAGAAGTGGAATCCGGGCTGCAGCAAATCGGCATGCATGCCGAGGAAGCCGTCCAGGTGGCACAACGCCTGCTGGGCATCCCCCACAACACACCGGTTACCAGCGAAACCGCTACGACGACCGAGCTCGCGCTCAAGCTGAAACAGCACCAGCGACTGGGCGAGCATGCCGCGGCCGAACCGACCCCTGCGCCCGAACCGGTCGCGCGCCCCGCGGCCCCACTGGAGCCGCAGACGCAACGCATCCACAACCGCCTGCGCCAGCTCCCGTTCGGCAGCTGGTTCGAGTTCATCGACCCTGCCAACGGACAAGTCACCCAACGCAAACTGGCGTGGTACTCGCCGGTATCCGGCAACAGCCTGTTCGTGACTCGACGCGGCATGCGCGGTGAGGAAATGAGCCTGGAGCATCTGGCGCATGAAATGGCCTGCGGTCGCGCCCGAGAAATGGCGCCCGTCCGCGAAAACCTGCTGGATCGAGCCTGGCAGGCCCTGACCAGCCACCTTCGACAGGTAACCAAGCCCCTTGCGGGCGCGCAGCGCGAGGGAGCATGAGCGACGTGAGCGAGAACATCACCTCCATCGACCAGCGCCGGGCGCTGCGCAAGCGGGCCAACTTCACCGCCCTGGTGACCGACGTCATCAGCGGCCAGTCCATCGGGCATCTGGGCAACCTGTCAGCCAACGGCATGCTGCTGATCAGCCCCCATCCGCCACGCAGCGAAGCTATCTATCAGGTCAATCTTTCCCTGCCCGGCCTGGGCAGTTCACCGCAGACCATCGAGGTGGGCATCCAGGAGCAGTGGCAGGAGGCAGCGGCCAGCCCGGGCCAGGTTTGGGCTGGCTATCGCATCGTGGCCATTGGGGACTCGGATGCGGCTTTGCTGGACGCGTGGTTGGAGTTGCCTGGGCACAATTGAGGTTTTGCCTTGCGGCTTTCCTCATCCATGCGATGGAGGGTGACCGCGCAGCGCGCGGGACGGCCGTAACACTCATCCAGCGCCCTTCGCTTTTGATCCAAGTTGACCGCAACCGGGCTCGCCTGCGGCGGGCTTCCGTCCTCCTGCCGGAGGCCGGGTTACTTCTCTTTGCTTGCCCACGCGCGTGCAGGAGCACGCGCGAACGGCGAAGCCGGCCCGAAGGGCGGAGGGCAGGATGCCCGGAGTAAAGAGAAGTAACCAAGAGAAAAGGCACCCCGCTTGGCGCTTGCCGAGCTTTCAGCTCGGCAAGTCCGTGAGGGTCGGCCGGGCTTTTCGACAGGGCTCCTGCCCTGACGAAAAGGCATCGGCATCCCTGCCGACGCCCCCTGCGGGGCCTGATCGTCCGCCCCTCACCGCCGCACAGGGGTCCACACGTCAAAAGCCCGAGCCTAAGGCTCGAGCAGCGCGTTGCGCTGCTCATCGCGGTTGCTTGGCTTTCGTTTTCGCTTTTGTTTTTGTTTTCGCTTTGCCTTTGCCTTTGGCTTTGGCTTTGGGGGTTGTTCTTCTGCTCTCCGGGTCCCCTATGGCGCGGCGGGTGGGTGGAGGAAAAAGCCCGCAGGGTGGCCGGCAGGGATGCCGGCCAGTTTGTCGTCAGGGCAGGAGGCCCTGTCGACAAACCTCCGTAACCCACCCGCGCATCTGGAGGGCGCAGCCCGCAAGGCGCGCCATCGGGGTGGCCTTTCTCTTGGTTACTTCTCTTTGGCCACGCAAAGAGAAGTAACCCGCTGCCCGGCAGGGCAGCGGAAGCCCGCGGCAGGCGAGCCAGGTCGCGGAAGCGCTAATAAGGAGCGAAAGGCACTGGATGACTCGCTGCGCTCGCCCCTTCGGGGCCGCCCTACGGGCGTTCTGCGCGCTTCGCGCTTGTCCCGCTTCCGCGGGGATGACGGTGAGGCACCACAAGCACTCCGTAAGATTGTCCAGCGTGACCAGCCAAGCTGCTGCTGGATGCTGACGCCGTGACAAGCAAAAGGGAAAGCCAACAGGGAACCCAGGCGACTGGCACGCTTGCCCCTGCCGCGCGATCATGTAGCGCGTCCCCGCGACACCTACACGCGTCCCAAACACACCTGCACGGTCGCTTGCGCCGCAGGCAAAACACTCAGGAGTCCCCATGCACGATCGCCTCGCCCCGCTCTATTCCCAGCACCTGGCCACGCTGCGCGCCCGTGCGGACAAGGCGCTTTCCATAGGCGGGTATGACCATCTGGTGATCGCCGCAAGCACGCCGCTGCGCAAGTTTCTGGACGACCAGGACTATCCGTTCGTCACCAATCCGCATTTTCGCCACTGGCTGCCGTTGACCGACGCGCCGGGCAGCTGGATCGTCTATACGCCGGGCCACAGGCCCAAGCTGATCTTTCTGCAGCCGCGCGATTACTGGCACGTCGTGCCGGACGCGCCGCACGGTTATTGGGTGGAGCATTTCGATATCGTCATCGTCCGCAACGCGACCGACGCTGTCGCGCAGCTGCCGGGCGTCGATACGCGTCGCGCCATCCTCGGGCCAGAGTGTCCCGCCGTACCGGGCGCCGAGGCGAACAACCCGCAATGCGTGTTGAGTTACCTGCACTGGCATCGCTCGTACAAGACGCCTTATGAGCTTGAACTGATGCGCGAAGCGAGCCGTATCGGCGCGCGGGCCCATCGCGCGGCCGAGCAGGCCTTCCGTGCGGGCGAAAGCGAGTTCGGCATCCACATGGCCTACCTCGCAGCGGCACGGCAGAACGATGCCGAGCTGCCCTATGCCAGCATCGTCGGACTCAACGAGCATGGCGCCGTACTGCATTACACGCACTTCGATCGCGTGGCACCGGCGCAAAGCTGCTCGTTCCTGATCGACGCGGGCGCCAGCGCCGCCGGCTATGCCAGCGACATCACGCGCACGTATGCCGCCTACGGACACGCCGAATTCCAGGCACTGGTGGATAGCGTCGACGCTGCCCAGCGGGGCTTTGTTGCCAGAGTGCGCGCCAAGCAGGGCTATCCGGACCTGCATATCCACGCGCACCACGTGCTGGCCAACGTACTGCGCGAGCACGGCTTCATTCGCATGAGCGCAGAAAGCGCGGTGGCGTCGGGTGTCACCTCGGCATTCTTCCCGCATGGGCTGGGTCATCCGATTGGCCTGCAGGTGCACGATGTGGCCGGCTTCCAGCACAACGAGCTCGGCGGCACGATTGCGCGTCCGGAAGGCCACCCGTATTTGCGCATGACCCGCGACCTTGAACCGGGCATGGTGGTCACCATCGAGCCCGGCCTGTATTTCATCGACATGCTGCTCGACGAACTGCGCTCCAAGCCAGTGGCGAGCGACATCGATTGGGCGAAGGTAGAACGCTTCCGCCAGTACGGTGGCGTCCGTATCGAGGACGACGTGGTGTGCACCGACGGCGCGCCCGAAAACCTGACCCGGGATGCTTTCGCCCTGCTCTGACAGGTGACACCCGGCGATCAGCCAGTCGCCGGGTGGCTTTCGCGCTTTTCGCTCCCTCGATCACCACGCTCAAATCATCGCGGCGACCACGCCTACGAGGCATAACGCCCTGCGGCCATCCACCGCTGCGACATCCCCCCGCACGACACCTTCACATCCTTTGCGTATGCTCGCTCCAGGTAAGCGAGAGCCTTGGGCATGTCCATGCAATCAGCCGATCCGGTTGCACCAGATCCGGCCACCGCCGCATGGCAGCGTCGTCCGTTACGACAACTGGCGCGCAAGTTGATTCTCCTGGTCATCGCCAAGATCGTCCTGCTCACGCTGATCTGGTGGGTCGCGATGACGCCTTATGCACGACCCGACACTCGTCCCACTGCCATCGAGCATCTGCTCGCACCGGCAGCCGCATCATCCACCTCACGCGCAGACAGCCCATGATCATCGACGCCGATGTCGTCACGCTCTCACGCATGCAGTTTGCGTTGACCGCGCTCTATCACTTCCTGTTCGTACCGCTCACGCTCGGTCTGGTCTGGATGCTCGCCATCATGGAGAGCGTCTATGTGATGACCGGACGTGAAGTGTGGAAACGCATGACCCAGTTCTGGGGCATCCTGTTCGGCATCAACTTCGCCATGGGCGTCGCCACCGGCGTCACCATGGAATTCCAGTTCGGCATGAACTGGGCCTACTACGCGCACTACGTAGGCGACGTGTTTGGTACACCGCTGGCGATCGAAGGACTGATGGCATTTTTCCTCGAAGCCACGCTGGTCGGCTTGTTCTTCGTGGGCTGGGACCGCGTTTCGCGCGTCACGCATTTGCTGGTGACCTGGTTCCTTGCCTTGGCCACCAGCCTTTCGGCGCTCTGGATACTGATCGCCAACGGCTGGATGCAGAACCCGGTCGGCTCGGCCTTCAACCCCGAGACGATGCGCATGGAAGTCACGTCCTTCAGCGAGGTGTTCTTCAACCCGGTGGCGCAGGCGAAGTTCGTGCACACCGTGAGCGCCGGTTACGTGCTTGGCTCGATGTTCGTACTATCGATCAGCGCCTGGTATCTGCTGCGCGGACGTAATGTGGATTTCGCCAAGCGCTCGATGACGGTGGCGGCAAGCTTTGGCCTTGCCGCCTCGCTTTCGGTGGTGGTGCTGGGCGACGTATCGGGCTACGCCGTCTCCCAAAACCAGAAGATGAAGATGGCCGCGATCGAGGCCATGTGGGAAACCGAACCCGCACCCGCGTCATTCACTTTGTTCGGTATTCCCGACATCGAGAATCGCACCACTCACTTTGCACTGCGCATTCCGTGGGTGATGGGCTTGATCGGCACGCACTCCATCGACGAACCGATTCCCGGCATCCACGATCTGGTCGACGACGCCAAGAGCAGGATCGACCAGGGCATCCTCGCTTATGACGCGATGCTGGTGCTGCGCGCGGACCGCAACAACGCGCAGGCCAAGGCGATACTCGCCGCGCATGACAAGGATCTGGGCTACGCGCTGCTGCTCAAGCGCTACATCGACGATCCACGCAAGGCCACACCGGAAGACATCCAGAGGGCCGCCGACAGCACGATTCCCAATGTGCCGGTGCTGTTCTGGGCATTTCGCATCATGGTCGCCTGCGGCTTCTACTTCATCGCCCTGTTCGCGTTCTCCTTCTGGAAGGCCAGCAAGCGCCAGCTCGACAAGGACCGCTGGTACCTGCGGCTGGCGTTTTGCAGCCTGCCGTTGCCGTGGCTTGCAGCGGAGCTGGGCTGGATCGTCGCCGAATACGGCCGCCAACCCTGGTCGATCGAAGGCGTCTTGCCGACGGCACTGGGCGTGTCCAGCGTGACGACAGGCCAGGTGTGGACTTCACTCGGCGGCTTTGTGCTGTTCTACACCGCATTGGCGGTGATCGACGTGGTGCTGATGGTGAAGTTCGCCCGCAAGGGTCCGGATGGACTCGGCTTATGGCCACCCGGCCAACCGTCCACGGCTCCGGCCGCCACCATCATTCCCGTGCAAACCTGAGGAACGAGCCATGTTCGACTACGAAACCCTGCGGGTGATCTGGTGGGCCTTGCTCGGCATCCTACTGATCGGCTTCGCCATCATGGACGGCTTCGACTTCGGTATCGCGGCGCTGCTGCGTGTACTGACCCGCACCGAGGAGGAACGCCTGGTGCTGCTGGAAACCATCGAACCGACCTGGGAAGGCAACCAGGTGTGGTTCATCCTTGGCGGCGGCGCGGCCTTCGCGGCCTGGCCGATGCTCTACGCCGTGTCGTTCTCCGGCATGTACCTGGCGATTTTCCTGGTCCTGCTCGCCTTCATCGTGCGGCCGGTGGGCTTCAATTTCCGCGGCAAGGTCCACGACCCGCGCTGGCGTAACGTGTGGGACTGGGTGCTGGTGCTGTCTGGCGTGGTAGTGATACTGATTTCCGGCGTGGCGTTCGGCAACCTGTTCCTGGGCGTGCCGTTCCAGTTCGACGGCAATCTGCGCATGACCTGGCATGGGAGCTTCTTCGAGCTGCTCCATCCCTTTGCCTTGGTCGCTGGCCTCGTGTCGCTGAGCATGCTGCTGGCCCACGGCGCCTGCTGGGCGGCGTACAAGGCCGACCATGTCATCGCCGAACGCGCCGCGCGTATCGCACGTTGGGCCACCTTGGCCTATGCTGTGTTCTACGTCGTGGCCGGCATCTGGCTCGCCTACGGCGTGGCGGGTTTCGCCATCGTGGGGCCGGTCGTGACGGATGGCCCTTCCAACCCGCTGTACAAGGAAGTGGCGCGTGGCAGCAGCTGGTTCGCCAGCTATCTGCAATACCCGTGGTTCTGGGCGGCGCCGGTGCTTGGGCTGCTCGGCGCGATCGGCGTGCAGCTCAGCGTGGCAAAACGTGGGCTGGGCGCCTTCCTGTGCAGCAGCGTGATGGTGGCCGGCACCATTCTGTCGGCGGGCTTTGCGCTGTTTCCGTTCCTGTTGCCGTCGAGTCTCGATCCGCGCTCCAGCCTCACCGTCTGGGACGCATCATCGAGCCGCGGCACCTTGGAGTTGATGCTGGGCGCCGCCCTCGTCTTCATGCCGATCATCATCGCGTACACCAGCTGGGTGTTTCACGTCCTGCGCGGGCGCGTGACGCTGGAACACATCCGCCAGTCTGGCCACACTTACTGATAGGGAGACGACGCCATGTGGTATTTCACCTGGATACTTGGCCTTGGGCTCGCCTGTGCGTTCGCGATACTCAACGCCATGTGGTACGAGGTCGATGCAACGGATGAAGCACATCGCCTCAGCGCAGCGCGGTCCCGCGATACGCGTCATTGATTCGCATGGCGGCCCTGCTCAGCGTGACGCGAGCAGGGCTTCGATCTCGTCGGCGTCTTTCGGTACGCCAGCAGTAAGCACGTCGTTGCCGTCACGCGTGACCGCCACGTCATCCTCGATACGTATGCCGATGCCGCGCCAACGCTCCGCCACGCTGGCATCGCCCGGCGGCACGTAGATGCCCGGCTCCACCGTCACCACCATGCCCGGTTCGAGCAGACGCGGCTCGCCGTCCACCCGATAGTCGCCCACGTCGTGGACATCCAGACCCAGCCAGTGGCCCGTCTTGGCGGGAAAGAAACGCTTGTAGCTACCTTCGGCAATCGCGCTATCCGCATCGCCCTTGAGTAGCCCCAGCGCGCAAAGGCCTTCGGTGATCACCCGCACCGCCACTTCATGCGCGGCACTGAAAGGGCGGCCCGGCAACACTTCGTCGATGGCCGCGAGCTGGGCGGCCAGGACCACTTCGTACAGCGCACGCTGCTCCCGGCTGTAGCGACCGCTGATCGGAAACGTGCGCGAAATATCGGACGCATAGCAATCCACTTCCGCACCCGCATCCACCAACAGCAGATCGCCCTCGCGCAACGACGCGCGATTGGCGGTGTAGTGCATCACGCAGGCGTTGACGCCACCGGCCACGATGGGCGGAAACGCTGGCACCGCGCCGCGGCTGCGCAGCACGCGCAAGATCTCGGCCTCAACCTCGTATTCTTGCCGGCCGGCAACGGCGGCGCGCATGGCGGCCAGGTGCGCATCGGCGGCAATCGATGCGGAGCTGCGCATCAGCTTCAGTTCGCCGCGCGACTTGTACAGGCGCAAGTCGTGCAGCAGATGACCAAGTGCCACGAACTCCTTGGGTACCACGCCACCACCGCGCAACTGACGCAGGCGGCGCATCCAGCCCAGCAGCTGCGCATCGAACTCCGGCTCGCGCCCGAAATGACAGTAGACGCGCGCCCTGCCTTCGATCATGCCGGGCAGAATGTCGTCGATATCGTCGATCGGAAACGCATCGTCCATGCCGTGTTCGCTGACCGCTCGATCGGTGCCGATGGACTCGCCATGCCAGCGCTCGTGTTCCTCGTCGCGTTCGCGGCAGAACAATACGGCCTCGCCATGCTTTCGGCCGGGCAGCAAGGCAAGCACCGCGGCGGGCTCGGGGAAACCGGACAGATAGTGCAGGTCCGAATCCTGGCGGTATGGCCAATTGGCGTCCGCATTGCGCACGCGCTCAGGTGCAGCCGCAATCAGCAACACCGCATCCTCACCCGCCATGCGCATCAGCTGGCGACGACGGCGGGTGAATTCCTCGGCCGAGATGTTCAATGCACGGTATCGCTGCCGGGCTTGTTGCGGCCGGCGCATTCGGCAAACAACAGCATGGCGCCCACACGGACGAATTCATGCACTTCGATCAGCGCGTCCTCGTCCTCGCCTTCTTCGCCGAAGTCGAACGATGAGGCGGCAATGGTGCCCAGATCGCGCAGGATTTCCTCCGCCTCGTCCGACAACTTGCCGTGCGCCTCGGCACCGGCCAGGCCAAAGCCGCCCAGGAAGCCGCGGCACCAGTCGACCAGCGCTTCGGCGCGTTCCGGCAGCGGACGATCATCGGCCGGCAACAGCGGCTCGAAGCCCAGTTCGGGATCGGCCAGCTCGGCTTCGGTCTGCTTGACCAGCCGGTCGAGCACGGCCTGGGCCGGCACCGAAGGCGTGAAGCCCTCGGCGTCCACATGCAGGGTCTCGATCAGCGGCTGCTTGCCAACGCGCCCGCCCCCAGCCAGGAAGCCGCATAGCGAACCATGCAGGTCGCTGGCTTCGGTACCCAGCTGCATGCGGACGACGGCATCGTCCAGTTCGTCGTAGCCAATCGGCTCATTTGCGCTCATGGCGTCACTCCTTTCCGGGCAAGCCGCCAGTTTAATGCAGCCCCTCACGAAACCGTACGGAGCCTGCTGTTTTGGGTAGGCCTCCTGCTATAGTTTCGGCCCATGAGCGCGCCCGAAACCGTCAAGCCCGATCCCGTCAAGCAAGAGCTTGCTGCCATCAGCGAGCAACTCGATCGCCTGCTCGACGTCGTGCGCCGACTCACCGAGGAAAACCGCAGCTTGCGACATAGCCAGGAACAGCTGGCGAACGAACGCGCAGGCTTGATGGCGCGCAACGAGCAGGCGCGCAGCCGCGTCGAAGCGATGATCCAGCGACTGAAGGCGCTTGAGAACAATGGCTGAGAGCAGCGTGAGCACTCCTAACGAACCGGTCGCACTGCGACTTGTCGATCGCGAATTCCTGATCGCCTGCTCGCCGGAAGAGCGCGAGGGTTTGCTGGAATCAGCAGCCTACCTCGATCGCAAGATGCGCGAGCTGCGTGCCAACGCCAAGGCACCTGGTTTCGATCGCCTGGCCGTATTGGCCGCCATCAGCGTCACGCACGAGTTCCTCGCACTGAAAAAAACGCACACTGGCAGTGACCAGGGCGTGACTGAAGGATTGGCCGCGTTGCGACGCAAGCTTGAAGCTGCCCTCGACACCCAACTAAAATAGACCTCGGCGTTTTCTGCGTTGTGCGCCAGCACACTCTTACATTTGCCTTGTTCCTAAATACGGCCCCGGGTCGGTTTTTCATTGGTTGTTGTGCATGTCCGCCGCGTGCGGAAAGCCTCGAGACCTTGTAAGCCCTCCCACCTGATCCATCGTGGATCAAGGTCGTTCGGTGGGCAGCGGCATCGCGGTTAACGCCACCTCATTCCCCATCCGTACGGCGCCGTTTGGCGCCGTACGGCTCAGGGCCGCTCGCCGCCGATTCGCGAGCTTGCTTTGCAGGAGACGCGAATGGACGCCATCGCCCAGCGACGCGAACTACGCCAGCAACTGGCTGAACAGCGCCGCGCGCTCAAGCCGCCCCAGCGTATCGCCGCCGCCCAGGGGCTGCGCCGCAGCCTCGAACAGCTTCCTGAATACCTCACGGATGCACGCGTAGCCGGTTACTGGGCCTCCCATGGCGAGCTGCCGCTGAATCTGGTCATTCCGCCGCTGGCCACGCGCGGCCAACAGTTCCTGTTGCCGGTGATCGGCCCCAACCACCGCCTGCGCTTCGCTCCCTGGCAGGCTGGCGACGACGTGCAACCCAATCGCTACGGCATTCCTGAACCGGTCGAGCCAAAGGAACTGCTGGAGCCGTTCCAGCTCGACCTGGTGCTGGTGCCGTTGCTGGCGTTTGACCGCCAGGGCAATCGCCTGGGTACGGGTGGCGGTTATTACGACCGCGGCTTTGCCTTCCTGCGCGAACAGGTTCGCCCCACCGAACCGCTGCTGGTCGGCATCGGCTATGCATTCCAGGAACTGCCGCAGATCGATGCCGAAGCATGGGACGTGCCGCTCGACTACATCGCCACTGATCTCGAACTGATTGATTGCCACGCCTCCGGCGAGGATGGAGAAGCCCGCGCATGACTGCCAAGACCCAGTACTGGCTGATGAAATCCGAGCCGGACGCGTTTTCCATCGATGATTTGAAGCGCAAGGGCCAGGAAGCCTGGGACGGCGTGCGCAACTACCAGGCGCGCAACTTCATGCGCGATGGCATGCAGGTCGGCGACAAGGTGTTCTTCTATCACTCCAATTGCGCCGAGCCAGGCATTGTCGGCGTTGCCGAAGTGGCCACCGATGCCTACCCGGACCCCAGCCAGTTTGACCCCAAGAGCAAATACTTCGATGCGGCCAGTTCGCGCGACAATCCGCGTTGGGCGCTGGTAGAGGTGAAGTTCGTGAAGAAGCTCAAGCGCACGATTCCATTGAAGGAGCTGCAGTCAGAACCGGCCTTGGCCGAGATGGCACTGGTGCGCAAGGGCAACCGCCTCTCCGTGATGCCGGTGGAATCCACCGAATGGCGCCACATCCTGGGCATGGAATAACTCTTACTCATCGGGACGCATGACATGAGCAACGCCAACGAAAAACGCCAGGCCGGCGAAGCCGCCATCCGCTATGTCGAGGACGGCGCCATTGTCGGCGTCGGCACCGGCTCCACCGTCGCCTTCTTCATCGATGCGCTGGCCGACCTGAAAGACCGCATCCAGGGTGCCGTGTCCAGTTCGGAACAGTCCACCGCACACCTCAAGCGCCTGGGCATTCCCGTGCTCGACCTCAATGCCGCCGGCCCGCTCAGCCTCTACGTCGATGGCGCGGACGAGTGCGATTCGCACAAGCGGCTGATCAAGGGCGGCGGCGCTGCGCTCACGCGCGAGAAGATCGTGGCCGAGGCCAGCGAGAAGTTCATCTGCATCATCGATTCGAGCAAGCAGGTGGACCTGCTCGGCAAGTTTCCGCTGCCGATCGAGGTGATCCCGATGGCACGCAGCCTGATCGGTCGCGAAATCGTCAAGCGCGGCGGCCAGCCGGTGTGGCGCGACGGTGTGGTGACCGACAACGGCAACTGGATCATCGATGTGCATGGCTGGCAGATCGTCGATCCGGTCGCGCTGGAAACCGACCTCAACCAGCTTCCGGGCATCGTCGCGGTGGGCCTGTTCGCACGCCGTCCGGCCGATGTCGTGCTGGTGGGCGATCGCGAAATGTGATCGTGCCATGCGACGCGCAACGCACGGAAAAGAAAACGCCTCCCGCGCTAACGGGAGGCGTTTTTACTTCAACACGTCAAATAACGCTTATGGCCAGGCGTTGACCAGGTTGGCCGCGTTGACCGTGCCGATGCCGGTCGCAAAATCCCAGCCCGTACCCGTGCCATAGGCCTTCGAATAGCTGGAGCTGGAAGTCGACAGCACGCCGTTCGTGCCCGAAGGACGATAGCAGTTGTGCGTGCCCGTGCAATTCACGTCCATGTCGCCCTGGGTGACGTCATAGAAGATGCAGCCGCTACCCACGCCATTGCCATTGCTGGAATTGCACGAGGTGCTGCCGCTGGTGCCGTATTCGGTTTTGGCCAACGAATACAGGGTCGGGTTCGGGTTACCCACGCTGGCGCCGATTTTCTGATTCACCAGCGCCTGGATGCCCGCCATGATCGGCGATGCGAACGAGGTGCCACCTGCACCGGCCCAAGCACTCGGTGCGCCCGTGCAGGCCACGCCGCCGCCGGCCGTGTTGGTGTAGCAATAAACGTAGTAGTGACCCCACACACCATTGGCCGCGAACAGCGAGACGTCCGGGATATCACGCACGCCATCGGCTGGATTGCCCAGGAAGCCCGACTGCCACGACGGCTTGGCGGTACCCACGCAGGTGCCGCCCACCACACCGGTCGTGCTCGCCTTGCCGCTGGCGCAACCGCTGGGACCGCCACTGCCCGATGCCGTGGTGAGGTAATACTGCTTGCCCGTGGCGCTGTTGCAGAAGCCGCTGGTGCCATACGGCGTGCTATAGCCACTCTTGCCGCTGATCAGCACGCTGGCGCAGGAGTCATTCCACGGGATTTCATTGATGTACGACAACGCCGAGCCATAGGTGGAGCCGTTGGTGGAACTCCAGTACGTGCTGTTGGTGCCGGCGTAGGTATCGCCGAAGTCCGTACCGCCCACCGCCACGTTGTATGGCGTCGATGCAAAGCCGCTTACGCCGATACCGTGGGTAGCCTTCGTCTGGTTGGCATCGCAGCTGGCAGCACCTTCGTCACCGGAGGAGACATACACCGAGACGCCTTCGGCAGCGGCCTGCTGATAGGTGGAGATGTAGGCTGCATTCGCAGTGGCGCCATTGGCGGCTTCGCACTCGCCGTAGCTCACGCTCATGATCGCCGGCGGCGTGCCGGAGGCGTTGATCAGGTTCTGGATCGCGATCAAGCCGCCAAACGTCGTCGACGTATCCGCGCACGAGGCCAGTTCCAGGGTCGCACCCGGTGCCGCAGCACCGGCCCACTCCACATCCAGTTCGGCCTCACCATCGTTACCGGTGAGCACGCCCGGGTTGGTGCAGCTGTCCGGATGCACCTGGGTAAAGGTGCCGGCCGGCAGGCCGAAGGTCGAGCGGAAAGTCGAGATGTCGGCCGTCGAGTACACATTCGTGTCTTCGATCAGCACGATGGTCTGGCCTGCGCCATTGATGCCCGCATTGAACAGCGGCGTGAAGTTGTAGATCTTTGCCAGATCCGCCGGCACCACCGCCTGGTAAGTGCTGCCGCTGCTGGTGAAGGTGTAGTCCGCGCGCGGCTTGCTGTTGGTATGCGGGCGGAAATCGTTGAGCGAGACCACGCCGGCGACCACGGAAGCGAAAGCCGCCGGAATCTGCGGATCACTCATGTTGGAGAGATGGTCCGAGTCGGCCACATGCAGATGATGGATTTCGGTATTGAACGCGCGGCGCACCGCTCCGGCATTACCCGAGAAATCGATCATTGTCCCACTGGGATACACGCGGTTGACGGTGAAGCCATGCGATGTCAGCCAGTGGGTGACCGCATCGATGTCCAGCTGCGATACGCCGTACTGCTGGCCGAATTCATCCGCGGTGAGCCATTTGCGGTAGTTCGGCGAACTCGGAGTCTGCTGGTCCTGCATGAATTTCTGTAGCGCCGCCTCGCGGTCGGCTGGACGCTTGAGCAGCAACTGCATGTGCTCCAGCGAAAGACCATCCTGCGCAAGACCACGATCGTTCTCCGCCGTCGCGTAGGGCGACACATTGCCCGGCACGCTCACGCGATCGTTATCGTTTGCCGGGCGCGCGATGAGCGGCTTGGACAATAGACCGATGGTGGCAGCGTCGGCGTGTGCCGCGAACGTAGCTCCCATCCCGACGGCCAAAAGCGTCAACAAGGTTCTCGCGGTCCTTTGACCGCGCGTACATACCGTATTCAATCTCACGTCGCTTCCTCCCAATGACTTCGGAAAGGTCCAGCAAGACGCAGCTCGCCAGCGCACCTGGCGCGGACGGCGGTGCTTGAAGACCAACGGTAAGAGATGCTGCCGCCTCCCCAACGACTAATCCGGCTGAGCACCGGTGCGGCGTTGCCAAGACTACGCCTGGCGCGACAGAAGTCTGTCAGCCTTGGTGAGATTTGGTGAGATTTGTGAAGTTCGTCACAGCGGATAAATAATTCGCAAAAACATGAACTTGCGAAGATCGCGCTATTTGCTGCGATGGTTCGAACCAGAAACAAGAGCGAGCCGCCTCAACGTGCGGGTCTAGGATTGTTCGCCCCATCCTTGGGGCTCACCCCTACGCGCTGCGCGCTTCGGGGCCAGCGCTGGCGCGCTGTCCAACAAGTTCCAGACAACAAGTCGAACGTAGGTTCGTCTCCTGTGTCCCAGGCAAAATAAAAGGCCCGCCGTTAGGGCGAGCCTTCTCAACCTGCGGGCCTCGGATTGTTCGCCCCATCCATGGGGCTCACCCCTTCGCGCTCCGCGCTACGGGGCCAGCGCTTTGCGCTGTCCAAATTTGTTCCTGACAAATTCGTCGAACGTAGGTTTGCCTCCTGTACCCCAGCCAAAATAAAAGGCCCGCCATATAGGCGGGCCTTTTATTTTGGCTGGGAGACTAGGATTCGAACCTAGATAAACGGAGTCAGAGTCCGTTGTCCTACCGTTAGACGATCTCCCAAAACCCGGCGGAGCGGTGCGCTCTGACTTGATGCACCGTACCGTCGAAGCGTGATTAGCGCTTCGAGAACTGGGTAGCGCGGCGGGCCTTATGCAGACCGACCTTCTTGCGCTCGACCTCGCGGGCGTCGCGGGTCACGAAGCCAGCCTTGCGGAGCTGCGGCTTCAGGGTTTCGTCGTACTCGATCAGCGCACGGGCGATACCGAGACGGATCGCACCGGCCTGGCCGGTGATGCCGCCGCCGGCAACGGTGACGTTGACGTCGAACTTGTCGCTGGCCTGGATCAGTTCGAGCGGCTGGCGCACGATCATGCACGAGGTCTCGCGACCAAAGAACTGCTCGAGGCTCTTGCCGTTGACGATGATCTCGCCCTTGCCCTTGCGCAGGAACACGCGGGCGGCGGAGGTCTTGCGGCGGCCGGTGCCGTAATTTTGCTGGATCGCCATGATGGTTCCTTAGAGTTCCAGCGCCTGCGGCTGCTGTGCGGTATGCGGATGTTCGGCACCGCCGTACACCTTGAGCTTGCGGTACATCGCGCGGCCGAGCGGATTCTTCGGCAGCATGCCCTTCACGGCGATTTCGATGACGCGCTCCGGATGCGTGGCCAGCAGGTCCTTGAGACTCATGGTCTTCAGGTTGCCGACGTAGCCGGTGAAGCGGTGGTACATCTTGTCGTCCAGCTTGGCGCCAGTCACGGCAACCTTCTCCGCGTTGACCACGACGATATAATCGCCAGTGTCGACGTGAGGAGTGAACTCGGGCTTATGCTTGCCGCGCAGACGGCGGGCGATCTCGGTCGACAGACGACCGAGCGTCTTGTCCGTAGCATCAATCACGAACCAATCGCGCTTGACGCTTTCCGGCTTGGCGCTGAACGTTTTCATTTCAGAATACCTAGTCTGCCGCCACCAGGGCGGTACACGTAATCGGTGGAACAAAGGCGCGAGATGATAACGGAGTTTTCATCAATCGCGCAAGCCCACCGACCGGCGGGCTGCGAGCTGGCGATGATAGCATGACCGGCATGCCTGATGAAAAGCCCCCCCTACGCATTGCCTCGTTGGCCGACCAGTGCGTTCAGTGTGGACTTTGCCTGCCGGCATGCCCCACCTACGCCCTGGACGGCAACGAAGCGGAGTCGCCGCGGGGCCGCATTGCCATCGCGGCTGCGCTGGCGCGGGGCGAGGTGGAACCCACGGCCTCGCTGCGGGAACACCTGGATCATTGCCTGGGTTGCCTGAACTGCGAACGGGTGTGCCCGGCCAACGTGCAGTATGGCGAGCTGCTGGTGGAAACGCGCGCCCTGCTGGGGCCTGCACCGGGCCGACCACGACTGCTACTGGCACTCATCAAGCGACCCGCCTTATGGCAGTTCGCCAGCCGTCTCGCCGGCATGCTCGGGCTCGCTCGCTGGAAACGGCGCCTTGCGGAACGACTGCCGCCCGCATCGGCCTGGCGCGCCTCGCTGGAGACGCTGCCGGATGGGTCGAACGAGGCTGCACTGCCAACCTCTCCGGCCGACGCTCCGTCGGCGCAACCAGGCGTCGCGCTGTTTCCAGGTTGCGTTGCCAGCGTCGAGGATGCCCAAGCCCAGCAGGCCGCCATCACACTACTGCGCGCGGCGGGCTATCGAGTTTCCCTGCTGCCCGCATTCTGCTGTGGCGCCATCGATTTGCACGGCGGCGAAGCAAAGGGCGCCGAGCACGCCGCCCAACGAGTACGCGACGCGTGGCAGGCAGCGGGAGCCCAATCACTGGTATCGATCACGCCGGGTTGCCTGGGCACACTAAGACGCGCCCTGCCCGGCGTCACGGTAGCGGACCCAGTCACCTTGCTTTCCGAGCGCGCGGATCAGTTGCGCTTTCATCCCCTGGCCCGACGTATTGCCCTGCACTTGCCTTGCACGCAGGTCAACGTGGCACGCAGCGAATCGGCCTTGCTTGGCCTGCTGCGCCAAGTGCCGGAGCTGGAAGTGAAGCTGGTGCCACGTCCACCGCACTGCTGTGGCGCCGCCGGTTCGCACATGCTTGAGTTTCCGCAGCGCGCCGCGCGCCTGCGCGACGATACGCTCGAACAGATCGCCAGCCTGGCGCCACAGCAGTTGTTATCGTCCAATATCGGTTGCCGCCTTCATTTGGCTGCGGGTATGGACCAAAGCGGTCGCCAGTGGCCGCACCTGCATCCGTTGACCTTGCTCGCACAGCAATTGATTTCGTAGAGGCATTGCCATGAACGCACGCACGCTCTCCCCGCTCGACCGTCTGCTGGCCGGCATCGAACGCGCCCTGGAAACGGTGGCCGGCTCGCCAGAAGCCGGACGCGCGTCACCGGCCGAGGCCTTCGACGAGTCCGACATGGATGACTCCGAGCGTCGCCACGCCGCCGGGCTGATGCGCATCAACCACACCGGCGAGGTTTGCGCCCAGGCGCTGTATGACGGCCAGGCTGCCCTGGCGCGCAGCGAGGAAAACCGCGAGCACCTGCAACACGCGGCTAGTGAGGAAACCGACCATCTGGCCTGGTGCGCAGAGCGCCTGAAGGAACTGGACAGTCGCCCCAGCTTGCTCAACCCACTGTGGTACGCAGGCAGCTATGTGATCGGAGCCGCCGCCGCACTGGCGGGTGATCCGGTGAGCCTGGGCTTCGTGGTCGAGACGGAGCGCCAGGTGGAAGCGCACCTGGAAGAGCACCTGGACAAGCTGCCGCCCCAGGACGAGCGTTCGCGCGCGATCCTCACGCAGATGCAGGCCGATGAAGTGCGCCATGCGCATGACGCCAAGGTCCGCGGCGGCATCGACCTGCCGTTCCCGATTCCCGGGCTTATGCACCTGAGTTCGATGGTGATGAAGGCGGTGGCGTATCGGGTTTGAAGGCACTGGATCCCAGCCTTTCCAACCTCACAGAAAAAACCCGCCTTCCGGCGGGTTTTTTTGTGGCTTGCGCCAGATCGGTCACATCAGGTTGCGGCCGTGGAACAGTTCCTCGATCTCGCGGCGCAGCAGCGACTCGATGCGCTGGCGCTCCTTGAAGGAGAGATCGTCGGCATGCGCCTCGAACAAATACGTATCAAGGTCAAAATCCTTGATGTGCATCTTCGTATGGAACATGTTTTCCTGATACACGTTCACGTCGAACATCTCGTACTTCTGGCGAATGTGCTTAGCCAGGTAGTCCTGTACGGAGTTGATCTTGTGATCGATGAAGTGCTTCTTGCCCTTCACGTCGCGGGTAAAGCCACGCACTCGGTAGTCGGCGATGACGATATCCGATTCGAAGCTGTCGATCAGGTAGTTCAGCGCCTTCAGCGGGGAGATGACGCCACAGGTGGCCACGTCGATGTCCGCGCGGAACGTCGCAATGCCGTTGTGCGGATGCGTTTCCGGGTACGTATGGACAGTGATGTGGCTCTTGTCCATATGCGCCACCACGGCACCGGAAATGGTGTCGCGGCCAAGCTTTTCGACCACCGGCTCCTCGGAGATGAGGATGGTGACCGATGCACCTTGCGGATCGTAATCCTGGCGTGCGATGTTCAGGATGTTGGCACCAATGATCTCGGCCACATCCGTCAGGATCTGGGTAAGGCGGTCAGCGTCGTACTGCTCATCGATGTATTCGATGTAGCGTTGGCGCTGTTCTTCAGACACTGCATAGCAAATGTCGTAGATGTTAAAGCTCAGCGCTTTGGTCAGGTTGTTGAAACCCTGCAAGCGCAGGCGGGGAAGTGGTTTCACCACAACGGGCTCTCCATGGCCGGAATGTGCGGCCAGCAGCAGAGGCGGGTTAGCGACAAGGGTCCCCGCTGGATAATTCGACGCGAAAGCCTGAAGCTTCCACGACCCTTGTGACCGGAGCGCGACAAGGGGATCGCGTCCGAAAGACCGTGAAGTATGCGGCAAAAAAAAGAAAAACTGAACCTTCGGCAGGTCAAGTTAGTTTGCCATAATGCCCGGAGGGGGATGGATTGGACACCCCGGTGGCCGCTCGCGGGCCTCGGACCATAATCTACGGGACACATCGTGGCGCAACTTAAATATCAGCTACAACAGGCTTTTGAACGTTCCCAGGCGCCAGCGAACTTTGCACCGGACCCGGCATCCATGGAGCGTTTTCTGGCCCTTTGCCACCGGCGCCGTTACCCAGGCAAGACCGCCATCATCCGTCCGGGCGATCCGGCCAACACCTTGTATTACATCATCGACGGCTCGCTCGCCGTGTGTACCGAGGACGAGCAGGGCCGCGAACTGATCCTCGCCTACCTGAGCCGCGGCCAATTCATCGGCGAGATGGGCTTGTTCGTGGAACAGGCGCAGCGCGAGTCGATGGTGCGCACGCGTACCGCCTGCGAAATGGCCGAGATCAGCTACGAACGCCTGTTCCAGCTGATGGAAGGCCCGCTGCGCGAGGAGTGTCCGAAGATCCTGTTCGCCATTGGTGCCCAACTCACCAATCGTCTGCTGCGCACCTCGCGCCAGGTCAGCCGCATGGCGTTCATGGACGTGACTAACCGCATTTCCAGAACGCTGCTGGACCTGTGCCAGGAGCCGGATGCCATGACCCACCCGGAAGGCACGCAGATCCGCATCTCGCGCCAGGAAGTAAGCCGTATCGTGGGCTGCTCCCGCGAAATGGTCGGCCGCGTGCTCAAGCAGCTCGAAGAGCAACGCATGATCGACGTGGCGGGCAAGACCATCGTGGTGCGCGGCACCCGCTAACGGCTGAGCCTGGTTCGTTTCGCCGCACCCCGCACCAGCGGGTGCGGCCTCGGGGGCTTCTTCTCGTAGACCATGTAAACGTCGGCCCGCTCGTAGTGCGAGCCGGGCCGTACGGACGGCTGCATGACGAAGCCCGCCTGTTGGTACATGCGCAGTGCGGTCTTCAGGCGGCTGTTGGACTCCAGGAACAGCTCCCTGCCCTTGCGCCGATGGAATTCGGCGATGGCCGCATCCAGCAAGCGCCGCCCGGCCCCAAGGCCGCGGAATGATTCATCCACACCCATCTTCGACAGCTCATAGACGCCTGGCGATTCGTGCAACAGCGCGCAGGTGCCAATGACTTCACCGCGCAGCCGGGCGAAGAAGATCGCGCCGCCGGGCTTCAGTACGTAGCGCTCGGGGTCGCCGAGCACGACGCGATCGATATCTTCCAAGCGGAAATACCGCTCCAACCACGCTGCGTTGAGGCGATAGAAGTGCTCCTTCAGGGCCGGCTCGAAGGAGATGATCTCCAGCTCGGCTGTGCTGAGCGCGGCATGCTCGGCCAGTATGGACGCCACCACGGGGCGTTCCTGCAAAGCCTTTTCGCAGGCCGCCAGCGCGGCCAGCAAGGTCAGGCCATCCTGACCCAGCGAAGCCATCGCTCCGCGCCTGATCGCAACCCAGACAGGGCCGAGCGAGGTCAGCGCGCCACGCCCCTTTTCTGTCAGCACCAGCAGGCTGCGCCGGCCGTCCCGGGCATCCTTGCGCCGCTTCACCAGGCCAGCGCGCACCAGCTTGTCGGCGAGTTGGCTCACGGCGGAATGGGTCTGGCCAATGGCCATGGCGACATCGCTGACCGTGGTCGCACCGTTCTCCCACAGGTAGCGCAGGAGCGGAAACCAGCGTGATTCGATGGATACGCCGCAGCTGCGATAGACCTCGTCGGCTGCCGCATAGAAATGGTCGCTGAGCGCCTTGAGCCGACTGCCAAGCGCCAGTTCACCGAGCGATGCGAGGTACATGAAAAGACCCATCAGACAATTGCGTTAGCACTAACGTAATTCCCTGAAACCCTTTCATGCAACCCTGTCGAACGTCAGGCCCGGGTTAGAACCAGTCCACCCGGGTGATGGTGCGCCCCAGCGCCTTTTCCATCTTCTTGCACAGCTTCGGCGTGCCATTGACCAGCACCGCCTGGCCGGCCGGCTTGAGCATCGGCACGTCCACCAGCGAATCGCTGTAGGCGACATGCCACTCTTTCACGCCGATCGCGCCCAGTTGGACAAGTTTTCGCCGCCCCAGGTTGTGCAGCTTCACGCGCATGCCCAGGATGCCAGGGCGCAGTTGCGAAGCCAGCACTTCGATGCCGCTCAGTCCGAGCTGATCGAGGATATGGCTGACCAACACGTGCTCACAGCCCGTCACCACGATGACACGGTCACCCTCGGCCTGATGACGGCGCAAGGCAAGCAAGCCGTCGCGGCTGAACTGGCGCGGACGCCGCACCAGGCTGGCAGCGAACGCCTGCGCCGCCACCTGGTAGCGTCGCTCGTTCAAACCCAGCAAGCCGACGTGGACCACCAAACGCGCCGCATGCTTGCGCGAAAACGGCAGCACCAGGGCGATCCACGGCAAGGCCAACACGGCGGCCAGCTTGCGCAGCAAAGAGCGCTCGTAGCACTCGCGCATGAACAAGGAAAACGCGTCGCCGTGAATCAGTACGCCATCGAAATCGAACAGCACCGTGCGCGGTGCGGACGAGGCCACCTCCGCAGCATCCGGCATGAACTCTTTTTCTACTGTCGCCATCACTTACTTGCCGTCGAATAGGCGCTTGAGCTCGCTGCCCGGATCACCCGCACGCATGAACGCCTCGCCGACCAGGAACGCGTTGACGCCGGCATCACGCAGCAGGGTCACGTCGTCGGGCGTATGAATACCCGACTCGCTGACCAGGATGCGGTCGTACTCCATCAACTGTTGCAGCTCCAGCGATGTCTCGAGCGAGGTGTGGAAGGTGCGCAGATTGCGGTTGTTGACGCCGATCAGCGGCACGGGCAAGGCCAGTGCACGCTCGAGCTCTTCGGCATCGTGCACTTCGCACAATACGTCCATGTCGAGCTCGGCTGCGAGCATCGCCAATTCCAGCAGGGCGCCATCGCTGAGCGCGGCGACGATCAGCAGGATGCAGTCGGCGCCGATCACGCGCGCCTCATACACCTGATACGGATCGATCACGAAGTCCTTACGCAGCACCGGCAGCGAACAGGCCGCACGCGCCTGCTGCAGGAAATCCTCGCAACCGTGGAAAAAGTCGCGATCGGTCAGCACCGAAAGACAGGCTGCACCGCCCGCTTCGTAGCTGCGTGCAATGGCGGCGGGATCGAAATCGGGGCGGATCACGCCCTTACTCGGACTTGCACGCTTCACCTCAGCGATCACGGCCGGCAGGCCAGCGTCGATCTTGGCCTCGATAGCCGCAGCAAAGCCGCGCGTTTCTGGAAGATCCACCACGCGCGAGGACAGCTCGATCAAGGGGAGCTTGGCACTGCGCTCGGCGACCTCTTCGGTCTTGCGCGTCAAAATACGTTGGAGGATGTCGGTCATGTCGGCAGCGTAATCGGTCATTGCGTGAAAAACGTGGCAAGAGCGTCAGTGCTGATCCGCAAGACGCCGTGTCGTTGCCACGAAGGCATCCATTTTCGCACGGGCGGCGCCACTGGCGATGGTTGCACGGGCCAGCTCGATGCCGGCCGCAATGGAATCCACCACATTGGCAGCGTAAAGCGCAGCACCCGCATTGAGACAAACGATATCGTGCGGCACGCCGCTGCGGCCTTCCAATGCCTCCAGCAGCATAGCGCGCGACTCCTGCGCATTCTCCACCCGCAAGTTGCGGCTGGACGCCATGGCAAGGCCGAAATCCTCCGGCTCCACCTCGTATTCACGCACTTCGCCGTCGCGCAGCTCGCCCACCAGCGTCGCCGCACCCAGCGAAATCTCGTCCATGCCGTCGCGTCCCCACACAACTAGTGCATGTTTCGCGCCGAGTGCCTGCAATACGCGCACCTGGATGCCCACCAGGTCCGGGTGGAACACCCCCATAAGGATGTTGGGCGCACCCGCCGGATTCGTCAGCGGCCCAAGGATGTTGAACAGCGTGCGCACGCCCATTTCCCTGCGCACCGGCGCCACCACCTTCATCGCGGGATGATGATTGGGCGCGAACATGAAGCCGATGCCGGTTTCATGCATGCATTGCGCCACTTGCGCCGGCGCCAGGTCGATCGCCGCGCCTAGCGCTTCGAGGACGTCCGCGCTGCCCGACTTGGACGAGACGCTGCGACCACCATGCTTGGCGATGCGCGCGCCAGCCGCAGCGGCCACGAACATGGATGTCGTGGAGATATTGAAGCTCGATGCACCATCACCGCCGGTGCCGACGATATCGATGAAATGTTCGTGCGCCGGCAGTTCCACCTTGGTCGACAGCTCACGCATCACGCGCGCCGCGCCGGTGATCTCGCCCACGGTCTCCTTCTTCACGCGCAGGCCAGTGATGATGGCTGCGGTCATCAGCGGGCTCACCTCTCCGCGCATGATCTGACGCATCAACTCGATCATCTCGTCATGGAAGATCTCGCGATGCTC
Organism: Dyella humicola; assembly: GCF_026283945.1. Taxonomy (NCBI): domain Bacteria; kingdom Pseudomonadati; phylum Pseudomonadota; class Gammaproteobacteria; order Lysobacterales; family Rhodanobacteraceae; genus Dyella; species Dyella humicola. Next base: position 662,726 of record NZ_JAPDPC010000001.1, on the reverse strand, counting down.
GATCGTGCGCTGCAAGGCCTCTTGCGGCGTAATCGTCACGCGGCGTCCTATGGACTGTGTGGTGGACGTGTCGTTCATGCGGCCAGCTTCAGCGGAAGGCCGAGGAAATTGCGCAGCAAGTCATGACCGTACTGGGTCAGGATCGACTCCGGATGGAACTGCACGCCCTCGACATTCAACGTCTTGTGGCGCAGGCCCATGATTTCGTCGATCGACCCATCGGGATTTTCCGTCCACGCGGTGACTTCAAGGCAATCGGGCAGCGAGCTTTGCTCCACCACCAGCGAGTGATAGCGCGTGGCCTCGAACGGATCGGGCAAACCGGCGAACACGCCCTTGCCGCGATGGCGTACTGGCGAGGTCTTGCCATGCATGATCTGCTTGGCGCGGATCACCTTGCCGCCGAAGACCTGGCCAATCGCCTGGTGCCCCAGGCATACGCCGAACACCGGGATCTCCCCGGCCAATTCGCTCAGCACGCCCAGCGACACGCCTGAATCGTCCGGCGTACCAGGCCCCGGCGAAATCATGATGTGGGTGGGCCGCAGCGCGCGGATGCCGGCCACGTCCAGCGCGTCGTTACGCACCACTTTCACCTCCTGTCCCAACTCGCCCAGGTATTGCACGAGGTTGAAGGTGAAGCTGTCGTAGTTATCGATCATCAGCAGCATAGAAGGGCCAACTCATTGATTAAGCGCAACAATTAACCGCAAAGCGAGGTGCTTTGGCGCCGCACGGAGAACCGCCCGAGCGCGGCTATGCGGTGGCAGGAAGTGCATTGTGCTCAAAGCGGCGCCGCGCTGCAGCATGCGATGCCTTTGGCGGCACTCTCAGGGTTGATGATCCAGCGCAGGCAGATGCCATGCCGACTGCAAACGCGCGTACTCGTTTTGCGGCAAAAGCACGAAGACCGGGTGATCCTCCGGCTTCAGCCACGCCAGCAGCTGGCGCATCACGGACTCCGGCATCGCGGTGCAGCCGGCGGTGGCGTCCGTGGGCGATTTCCACACATGCGCAAAGATACAGCTGCCTGCCTTTTCGCGCCCTTGGGGGTTGTGTTCGATGACGAAGCCCACCCTGTAGAGCTGGTCGCCGTTGAGATGCAGGTCACGCCGCATCGGCTCGCTGGAACCGGCCACGGCCTGCTCGCCCACCTGGCGCGTATCGACGATCCGGTTGTAGTAAGGCGAACCACTCACATCCATGCAGTAGTCGGACACTTGCAGTGCGCGATACGGCAGTTGCGTATCGGTCTTCGATGCATAACCGAACGCTTCGCCGATGCGATACACGCCAGCGGCGCTGCGACCATCGCCCTCCTGTTTTTGCGGACCCTCCGCCTGAGCATCGTTGAGACCCAGACCCCACGCAGCACCCGCGTGCCCGATGGTTACGGGCTTCGCGCTGGCAACCTGATGCCACGTATCGCCTGTGCGTTGGTACGTGCGTAACACGCCGTGATCCGTGTTCCAGTCGGGAATCACGACCAGCACCATCTGGCGCGAATCGCGCCAGCCTGCGTTGCCATCGGCCGCCGGAACGATGGTGCTGCTGACGAGCGCAACGATCGCGATGGCGCAAGCCAGGAGTCGACGGAAGCCGCAACGGCGATGGGTGTGAGGCATGTGAGGTCGCATCGGAAGGAAGAGGAATCGATGCCACCAGCCTGCCTCAATACTTTCGAGATGGGTAGGCCCCGGTCGCTCAGGGACGGACACGCACGATGCTTGTCATGCTGTCCACATAAGAGTGCTTGCTATCCAGCATGAGCGGCAGCAGGGGCGTTACCGACACCGCATTGAGCTTGACCTCGCGCAACGCACCACCGTCATCGCGGTAACTGATACCCGTGGTGTCATGGATGACGTACGGTTCTCCCCCGCGCCGGCCAATCACCATCATCACGTGACCCGGTATGTAGACCAGGTCGCCTACCTGCAATGCGTTGACCGCCTTCATGCGGACGTCGTGGCGATCCTTGCTGGTAAAGACCTGATGCGTCAGCGCCGGACTGACGGCCTGCCTGCTGGTATCTCGCGGCATCTGCACGCCCATGCTGCGATAGACGTCCGCCACGAAACCGCTGCAATCCCGTCCGTCGTAGGCATGCCCCCAGCCATAGCGCTCACCGAGGAACTTGAAGGCCTGATGCAGGATGTTGGCTTCGGTGAGCGGCAGATAATCAGCGGCGGTATCGGCATGGCGCTGGATCAGCGCAGGCGAGAAGCCAAGCATGCCGCTGGCCGTCCGTATCGGCAGTTCGATCACATGCGAGGTATATGGCGACTCGCCATTGACTGGCTGGTCGGCGGGATGATCGGCCATGACGGGTACGGCAACCCCCATATCGAGCTGCAATTGCGACACGCCCGGCTGCTCGGGTGAATAGACCGTCACCACCTGAGGGCCCGTTACCACGCGCCGTGGTCGCCGTCCCGCATAGCCGAAGACCTGTTCGGCGGAACCCTCGGCGATATTGTCCTTGCGCGTCCACGCCGCATAACGCGGGCTTAGCACGAACAACCATTGGCCATCGCTGCTCTCATGCGCAATGACCACCGGCGTACCGGGAAACTCGGCCGTCTCCTGGAAACGGTCTATGTCGCTGTCGTCTGCGGAGGTGAACACCCGCAAGTCGGTCGGAAAGCTACGCAAGGCGGCACGATGCAGCACCAGCCCGTAGCGCGTGTGTTGCTCCATCGGCACGCCATCGAGTGCGAGCCCGTCGCTGACTTGCTGGAGCAGGTCAGCGGGAACGCGCTCGCCCTTCTCGTCGTACAGCGGTTGCTTGGGCAGCTCGGAGATGTTCTTGATCCATGCCACGACCTGATCGCGCATCAGTGCCGCCGGCAGCGTCCGCAGATCGCGCATGGACGGATCAACCTGGAACAACTGCGCATTCTGAGACGCGATAGCGTCCGCGCCGAGCAGCACGCGATCAGGTTCGGCGAGCTGATGAATCCAGAAGTCCGGGGTAAGCATGGTTTCGCTGTCTATGCCGATGACGCCCGAGGGTGGCACCGGAAGCTGGCCACCTCCGTTGTATGCCCGCGCCGGTGAGACAACCAGGGAAGCGGCGAGAAGCCATGTTGCAGCATGAAGCAATCGCATGAGTATCCCTTACGACTAGCCAAGAGCGGGCGCAAAAACGGGCGAACCTGATGCGCAGGATATCGCTCCGCCGTATCGGATGCTGCTCCTTGTCCGCTACACCGTGCCACCATGCGCTACGTGCAACGCCAAGCCTGTACGATGCCCTCCACCACACGAACGGGAGGCGGCGTGAAAGTGTCCAGTGCTCCAGGCGGCGCCTTCACGTTCGTACTGGCAGGTGGCAGCAGCATGGCAAGGACCGATGGAAACTGGCAATCAAACGCGCCGATTCAACGCATGCGACTAGCTGACCGCATTGGCGTGCGCAGATTTCTGTGGATTTGCACGGCCTTGACCGGCATGTTGCTGGCCAACCATGCGATGGCGGACGCGACGCCGGTACTCTCGACGGCCAAAACGGCCGATGAGGCAGGCCTGGTCGATATCCGCCAACTGGTGCCTGACATCGCCGAGGACATCAAGTACGCCGGCAGCGACAACTTCGTGGGCACGCCGGTTGACGGCTATCTCGCACCGAAATGTTTCCTGCTGCGACCCGCCGCTGAAGCACTCGCCCGCGTCGAGCATGACTTGCGCCCGCGCCATCTGCGGCTGCAGTTGTTCGACTGCTACCGACCGGCACGCGCGGTACAGCATTTCGTGCGCTGGGCGTCCGACCTGTCCGACCAGCATACCAAGGCCGCGCATTACCCCGATCTGGACAAGAGCAAATTGCTCGGCGACTACATCGCCCCCGTGTCGGGGCACAGCCGTGGCGCTACCGCGGACCTGACCCTGCTCCAATGCAATGCCAGCGATACGCATTGCGCTCCGCTGGACATGGGCACGGGCTTTGATTTCTTCGGCCCGCTGGCGAATACGGATTCGCCGCAAGCCACGCCCGCCCAGCACGCGAATCGCGCCCTGCTCCGCGACGCGATGGCGCACCAGGGCTTTCGCAATTACGCCATGGAATGGTGGCACTACACGCTGACGCCGGGACCCGCGACGGACACGATCTACGACGTGCCGGTGCAATGAGCCGCGGCGGCTGACGGGACGCTTGACGGGTACGGCCCCAAGGCTTCCGCTTAAACGTCAATTTGCCCAATCGAAATTCGTGCCGCCCCTGACAACAGGATCGACTCCCGTTCGGCCAGATGCGTGGCGAAGCTCACGGCTAGTAACAGTTTCTGCCGCCGGCATAGCGGGAGACCATTGCGCCGAATGATCCAGCCATGACGCTCGTGCCTGGACACGGTGTATTCGATAAGCGTGACAGCCATGCGGGCTTCCTTTCCCCATCGGGCTGAGCCTGCCGATCAAAAAGCGGGCCCAGTGCCTAGAAGGTTAGACGTCACCACCCACTTGGACTATCGGAGAAATCTGAGAACTCTTCACGTGCTGGCACGGATCGCGCGCTCCGCGACCTTTCGAAGCGAGCGCTTGCCTGGGTTAAGGACGATTGCCCGGGGTTACCGGCGGAAAGGCCAGCAGGTTCGAGGTGTAACTCTCCATTACCAGGCTGAAAGGGCGGTTTGCCTGGTCGTACAACACCGCACGGTGCTGGAGCACGAAATGCGGCATCTCCAGCACATCGGTGGGCGATGGCGGCAACGGCGCGCCAGTCTCCCAGCCTTGTGGCAACGGTGACCACAACAGGTCGGCGGACAAGGTCTGCCGGCGAAAGTGCAGCGGCTGCACCACCTTGCCGAACGGCGTGTCGGTGGTGTCGAGCTCGTGATTCATCGCGTCAGTGAGTCGACCCGGTACGTACCAGTTGTCGGCTTCGGAAAGCACATGGCCGCCGCAAGCGAGCAGTACGCGACGGTAGCGCACGGATTCGTCCGCACCAATGCCAAGCTGCTCGCGTGCGTCTTCCGGCAGCGGCTTGTCCACGCCGCGGACGCGCTCGGCCACCACCTTGGCTTCGGCTGCCAAATGATGCGACCCGCACCAGCGCTCCAAGGTCAGCGTGGCGCTTGAGTGACTCAATAGATCGGCGTTGAGCGACTGCAACAGCGCCAGCACTTCCACGCGAGAGGTGAAGTCGCCACGCCAGATCGTGGGCGCATCGGGTGCACTCGCGGGCACGGGAGTGACGAGCAAGCTGCCGGTCAGCCCCAGCACACAAGGCAGCACCGCGTGACGACGCATGCTCACAGCCCCTGCGCTGCCTGCGCCACGGCGCGGAACAGTGCGCGACCCTTGTTCATGGTCTCCTCCCACTCGGATGCGGGGTCGGAGTCATAGACGATGCCGGCACCGGCCTGCACATGCAGGCGCCCGCCCTGGATCACGGCCGTGCGGATGGCGATGGCCGTATCCGCATCACCCCACCAGCCGATCCAGCCGATCGCGCCGGCATAGATGTTGCGCTTGTACGGCTCCAGTTCCTGGATGATTTCCAGCGCGCGAATCTTCGGCGCCCCGCTGAGCGTACCTGCCGGGAAGGTGGCCTTGAGCACATCCATATAACCGACACCGGGACGCACCTTGCCCTGCACCTGCGAGACGATGTGCATCACGTGCGAATAGCGCTCGACCGCGAAGGACTCGCTGACTTCCACGCTGCCGGTCTCGCTGATGCGGCCGATATCGTTGCGGCCAAGATCAATCAGCATGACGTGCTCGGCGCGCTCCTTCGGATCGGCCAGCAGCTCGGCTTCGAGGGCCTGGTCCTCTTCCTCCGTGGCACCACGCTTGCGCGTGCCGGCGAGCGGACGCACCACCACCTTGCCGTCCTTCAAGCGCGCCAGGATTTCCGGCGATGAACCCACGATCTGCGTGGCGCCGAGATCGACGAAGTACATATACGGCGAGGGATTCAACGCACGCAGCGCGCGATAAACATCGACGGGACGTGCATTGAAACCCACGCTCAAGCGCTGCGACGGCACCACCTGGAAAATATCGCCCGCGCGGATGTATTCCTTCGCGCGCTCCACCATGGCCTCGAACTCCTCCTTGGTGAACGAGGACTTGAAATCGCTCTCGTCCAGCGCCGTCGACTGGTTGAGCTGGGGATAGGACACGCCACTCTGGCGCAAGCGATAGACCAGCGCGTCCAGACGACGCTGCCCTTCGGCATAGGCGTGGGGCTGGGAAGGGTCGGCGTGCACGATCAGGTACAAGCGCCCCTTGAGATTGTCGAAGACCGCCACTTCCTCGGCGAGCATCAGCAACACATCGGGCGTATCCAACTCATCGGCGCGATCCCAGCGCGCCAGGCGCGGTTCGATATAGCCGATCGTCTCGAAACCGAAATAGCCGACCAGGCCGCCGCTGAACGCCGGCAGCTGCGGCAGGCGCGGCACATCGTATTGCTGGCGGAGCTTCTCGATCTCGCCCAGCGGATCTTCCACGTGGCGACGCTCGGTCACTTCGCCGGCATCTTCCACTTCCAGCTCATGCCCACGCAGCCGGTAAACACGCTTCGCCGGCAGGCCGATGATGGAATAGCGTCCCCACGTAGCGCCGCCCTCGACCGATTCGAACAGGAAGGTATACGGGCCGTCGGCCAGTTTCAGGTAGACCGACAACGGCGTATCGAGGTCAGAAAACACCTCTCGCACCAGCGGAATACGGGTATGACCCTGCGTTGCCAGTGCGTCGAATTCTTCTCGGGAGATCACGTGGGGGTCCGGATGGCCAAGCTTGAATGGCCATTGTAGGGGCAGCACCGCGCCGAACCGAAGTCTGCACGGTGGCTTGTCCGCCCGGCGTCACCCACCTACCCTTGCCAGATCGGCGCACGTTGCGGCGCCGCAGGGGAAATCGAAGGATATGGACCACCGTTGCCTGGTACTTTCCGGCCGCCTGCTCCATGGGCAGGACCCCACCACCGTGCACGCGCGCCTGGCCGCCGCCTTCGGCATGGAGATGAGTGGATTTCGCGAACGCGTGTTCGAGCGCGCGCCACTGATCATCCGCCGCGGCCTTGACTCCGCCGCCGCCAAAGCCCAGGTGGCCCAGCTACGCGCCCTGGGCGCGGAGGCCGAGTCCCTGCCCGATAGCGAGGCGCTGGTCTGGCTGCGACGCGAGCAGCAAGTGCGCGGCCCGATTCCTGAGGCCGCGCTGCCCCGCTATGCCGAGCCTGGCGACCAGTGGTGCCACGACGGGGGACAGCAATGGTTTGCCTGGCAGCCCGTCGCCATCGAAGCACAGCTGCCGCCCCCGCTAGCCGCGACCGCCGAGGCGCCAGAAGAGTTCACCCAGGTAACGGCAACAGAAACCTCCCGCCAGCTGCCTCCTCCTCTACCTGCGCTCGACCCGCAGCGGGATGAGCCTTCGTCACTGCCGCCCTCTCCACCGAGTGAGCCGCTTCCTGCCAAGGGCCCGCTTTCCCGCGTTGCCGTGGCGGCTGCCCTGCTCGGTCTGCTTGCGATGTTCTGGCGCTCTTTGGCACCCGTTACCACGTTGATCGCGCTCGGTGCCCTGCTCTTCCTTTATCGCCGCCCACTTTTGCGGGGGCGGGTGTATGCGGTGGCAGCGTTGATGCTGAGTGCAACGGCGCTATTCCTGTGGATGGAACAACCCACAGCGGTGGCCGCGTCGGTGGCGCGCCCCTATATCGCCCGGCCGCTGAAGCCGATGGCGCCAAGTGATCGCGCGCAGGCGGCGGAGTCGCCAACGCAGTGCAAGGCCCAGGCTGCCGCGCCAAAGAACGACGAGGACCGCTTCCTGCTCACCGGTCAGCGCATGCTCACCGGGCGAGCGCAGCGCAAAGGCGACACCTATGTTGCCGAAGCCGCCGTAGCGGTAAACGACCAGTGCCAGCCGAGCGCGCTACAGCTTTACGTATTCCGCAATGGCGTCTTCATCGGCACCGCGTTGGAAGCGGCTGCCAGTCCTGCCACAACCCAGCTTACGGCCTTCGACCTGATCGACGACCAACACCTGCGCATCACCCTCGCCCAATGCACGCGCAAACCGGACGACTGTGCCGCCACCACTATTCGGCAAATTGCCGTGTTGCCTGGTGCGGGTGGGTGGACCTTGGAGGAGCTGAAGTAGCCGCTGCTACAAGCGCTGGCGTGGCATGCCATGCAATTGCAGAGAGAACGCCACGCCAGCGCCATCATCGAGATTGCGCGCTATCGCCACGCCACCGTGTCGCTCGGCGACCAGACGCACGACGTAAAGCCCCAGCCCCAGATGCGGCGCATCGCCCGGCGTGGCCTTGTCGCGCAGGCTGACCAGTGAGTCGAACAAGCGCCCGTGCATCGCTGCCGGCAAGGGCTGTCCCTGGTTCGCCAGCTCGATCTCCGCGCCATCTCCCTGCGCGCGCAAGCTCAGGCGCAGCCAGCCACCTTCCGGCGTGAACGACAACGCGTTGTCGAACAGCTTGTCCAAGGCCTGCGCGATCAGCTCCGGCGCGCAGTGGAGGTACAGGTGGCCATCGGGAAGCACACACTCAAGTCGTCGCGTACCGGCCAACGGGCGGTAGGCTTCGCTGCAACCACGCACGACTTCGACCAGGTCGACATCCTCCGGCTCGGCGGCGGCAATCGCCCGCTCCATCCGGCTCGCCTCGCTCATGGCCCGCACCAGCGCGCCCAGCCGCGCCACGCCATCGCGTGCACGCACCAGGTAAGGCTGCGCGTCGGGGGGCATGGCATGCTGCGCCTGCAAGGTGTGCTCGAGATTGTCCAGTGAAGACTTCACGATCGCCAACGGCGTGTTCAACTCATGCGACAGCTTGGACGCCAGCGTGCGCAGGTAATCCGTATAGCCACCTACCACGTCGAATAGTCGCTCGAAGCTGCGGGCCAGGTCGCCGATCTCGTCCTCGGCACCAGTCATCGGGAAAGGGCCTTCCAGACGTCCATCATTCAATTGCGCACGCTCGGCCGCATCGCGCAATCGACCCAGCCGAAGGCTCAGGCGGGTGGCGAAAATCAACAGGATCGCACCCGCTACCAGCAGCACGCTGAAGCTGGTCAACAGCAGACCCAGCAGCGCACGATTGGCCAGCAGCGGCACCGCACGACTGGACTGCTCCAGTAGCAGCACGCCGCGCACCTGGTCGTCACGCTCGATCGGCACCGCAGCCGCCAAGACGACACTGCCGCGCGCCTCACCTTGTCGCCACACCGTGGCGGGCGTGCCCTTGCTGGCTTTCTGTACCTCGGTGGCGTCAAGTCGCGGCACGTCCTGTGTCCAGGGCTCGGCCTCTCCCACCTGGTCAGCCAACAGCGAGCGATACACCAGCGCGGCAAACCAGCCCGGCTGATCGCCCGGCGCGGCCGCTGGCGTGCTGAGATGCCCGGTCTGCGCCAGCAACCAACCTTGCGGCGCCAGCACGCGCGCCTGCACACCGTCGAGCGCGAGTTGCGAAAGCTCCTTGGAAAGCACCGGCGAATACGCCACCAATGGCCGATTCTGCACCGCCTGCGGATCGCCACCCGTGGCCGCGTCGTAAACGGACAGTCCCAGCTGGTCGAGCGCCAGACTGCGCGGCAGGCGCAACTCCACGTGGTAACCGCTACCGTCTTCCTGCCACTGCGCCGTGATCAGCTCAGGCAAGCCGGCCACGGCGGGATCGAGCGGCCGCGCCGTCAACTGCCCCGGTGCCGCGCTCGCCAGCAGGTAGCGGCGCGACTGGTCGCCCTTGCCGAGGCTCAGCACCAGATGATCGGCCATCAAGGCATTGGGATCGCCAGCGTCGGCGCGGGTGCGATGCGCACTGCGCACGTCAGCGTAGAGATAAAGCCAGTCGGCATCCTCGGCCAGCAGCAGCTTGCCGCGCTTGTCCAGCGGCTGGCTCCATGGCGTCAGCGGCGCCCAGTCATCGCCATAGCCGTCCACCGTGATCGGATTGACGGCCTGTTGCACGTACCAGCCGGATTCGGCAGGCGGCAACGGGGCATCGGTAACGACCAGGCTGCGCGCCATCGCGCGCGCCGACGCGGTAAGCGCCTGTGCCTGGCCTTCGCGCAACAGCGTTTCCATTTGCCGCACGTACAACCAGCCCGCCACTGGCAGCGCCAGGGTGCACAGGGCGACGAGCAGCAGTTTGCGGCGCAGGGTCATGGCGCGACGATACCGAAAGCGGAACGCGCCGGCTTAATGCTGCGCAGCCTTGTCTTTGGCATCCTTCGGCGGCTGATAGGCCATGTAGCGCGACTGTTCCACGACGCGCTTGAACAGCGAGAGCAGGTCCTGCCCGATCGCGTCATCGTGCGCCATCGTCATCGACCAGCTCAGCCGAATGCCGCTGGCCTTGCCAGGATCGCAGAACACCACGGCGTCGTCCTTGTGATCGTTGCCCTGGTAGAGCACGCCCTGGCAGGGCATGCCGGCATGGGCCAGGGGAAACGCACTGACCTTGCCGGCCGGATCAAGCTGCAGGTAGTGCTTGCGATCCTCCTGCAGCTCGGCATCGAGCGTTGCCAGTTTGGCCGGCCATACGTTCAACACCATCACGCGATCCGGCTCGCCAGTCCAGTCGCCCTTGTACAGCACCAGGTTCACGCCGATGGCTTTCGCATACACGCAGCAATCCTGCTTCCAGCCGTCAGGCAGCTCGGTATGGATGGACCAACCCGTCGCTGCGCCATCCAACTGGCCATACGCCATCACTGCCTTGTCGTTAACGGCACCCGCGGCGTGCGTCGTACCTGTCAACAGCAACAGACACATCAAACCCAGCAAATACTTCATTACGGCTTCCACCTGTAACCCACGCCATGCACGGTCTCGATGGCGTCGAACTCCGGCGCCACGGCAATGAACTTCTTGCGTATGCGCTTGATGTGCGAGGTGATGGTGGCGTCGTCCACCACCAGTTCGGCCTCGCGCATCAGCTGGTCGCGATTCTTCACGTGACCGGGGAAGCGCACCAGCGTATGCACCATCCAGAACTCGGTGACGGTGAGTGGAATCTCCTCGCCATTCCAGGTGATGCGCATGCGCTCCGATTCCAGCTTGAGCGGGCCGTGCTCGATCACCGTCTCGCTGGACGTCGGCACCTTCAGCGACTCGATGCGACGGAATAGCGCCGCGATGCGTGCCGCCAGCTGGTGCAGGCTGGTGTCCTTGCTGAGGTAATCGTCGGCACCCAGGCGCAGGCCGGAGATCACGTCGAAGTCCGAATCGCGTGCCGTGAGGAAGATAATCGGCAGCGTGGACGATTTCGCGCGCAGCTCGCGGCACAGGTCAAAGCCGCCTTCCGGCTCGTCGCCCAGTCCGATATCGATGATGACCAACTCGGGCAAGCGCATCCCAAAGGCACTGGAGGCCTCCTGCCGCGAACCGTAGCCACGCGTCTCGTAGCCGAAGCGGTTCAGGGCTTCAACGTAGTTTGCGCGGATCAGCGGCTCGTCTTCGACGATGGCGATACTGCGGCCCATGGCTTGCTCCAACATGACGATGGCGCGCAGCGTGAAGGGTGCGGGCCGGCCACGCAAGCCGGCAACGCCATCTGCCAGCAATTCGCCATGTGTGGTCGGCACACGGCCATGTTGCAGCCGGGGCGCCAGGCACATCCCAAGCCATCGTCAGGTTCCGGCCCGATCTTGCCCGCATCCTGCCACTTCAGGGCCTTCTGGGCTGCTCAGGCCGGTAGCCGAATGGAGCCATCTACGCAGGAGTCCTGAAACATGCGCCCCACCGGCCAGCCACCCGTCGATCCCAACGCCGAACTACAGGGTTTCGAGCCGCTACGGGTGGTGCTGGCGCTGGGCGCGCTGCTGCTCGGGCTGGTCATGAGCCTGCATTGAGAAGCGCAGGCATGAACGCCGACGACCTGAACGATCCTTGCCTATCAGTAGCCGTGGAAGGCTTGCAGGCGGCTGGTGCGCAGGGAAGCGCGCCCGCCGCCGGGGCCGATGAAGCGGATCCTGGCTGGCAGCCGCTTTAAGCGTTTCGTCCTACCCCCTGGGCTACGTTCCTCCCCCGCTCCGGCGGGGGTCTTTTTAGAGGCCAGTCCGGCGGAATCGCGGGACAGGGGAACCAAATCGAACAAACCCGGTCAGACCTTGCGGTGGTCACGAATTCTTGCCGTGGATTTGCGTTCCACCGTGTGGTCTCCTCAAACGTCGTTCCGACGATACTTATCCCGGCGCGGTTTGCGCCGGGATTTTTCTTGTCTCGAAGAAACCACGCCAGCCGGGCGCGACCCGTTACGGGCTAACAGCGGCCAGGTTCTGGCGCATCGTCTCGATCACGCTGCGATAGTCGGGCGCGTTGAAGATGGCGGAACCGGCTACGAAGGTATCCGCACCAGCGGCTGCAATCTCGCCAATATTGGCTGCCGTCACGCCGCCGTCGATTTCCAGCCGGATGGCGCGACCACTCTCGTCGATGCGGCGGCGCACCTCTCGCAGCTTGTCCAGCGCCGTGGGAATGAATTTCTGCCCACCAAAGCCCGGGTTGACCGACATCAGCAGGATCAGGTCGAGCTTGTCCATCACGTAGTCCAACCAGCCCAGCGGCGTGGCCGGATTGAACACCAGGCCCGCCTGGCAACCGGAATCCTTGATCAGGCCGATGGTGCGATCGACATGCTCGCTCGCCTCAGGATGAAAGCTGATCAGGCTGGCGCCGGCCTTGGCGAAGTCCGGGACGATGCGGTCCACCGGCTTCACCATCAGGTGCACGTCGATCGGCGCGGTGATGCCGTAGTCGCGCAGGGCCTTGAGCACCATCGGGCCCATGGTGAGGTTGGGCACGTAATGGTTATCCATCACATCGAAATGGACCCAGTCCGCTCCAGCGGCCAGCGCCTTGGCGGTGTCCTCACCGAGCCGGGCGAAATCGGCGGAAAGGATGGAGGGTGCAATGACGTTGGCTTGCTTGGACATGGTCGTTATTCCTGTAGGAGCGCACCCTGTGCGCGACCCGGGGGTTACGTGGTGGCTGCGGTCGCGCACAGCGTGCGCGCCCACACGTCATGGCTGAGTTTATGTGAACCGGCCTATTTGAACCCGCGCTCGGCCTTGATCCGCTCGTAGGCGGCGTTGATCTCGCTGGCACGCGACTCGGCGCGCTTGCGCATCTCTTCGGGCAGGTCGCCGAGACGGTCCGGGTGATGCTCGGAGATCAGCTTGCGATAGGCGCGCTTGACCCCCCGATCATCCACGCTGCGCGAGATGCCCAGCACGGTGTACGGGTCAGGGCCGTGCGTCGTCCGTTGGGGCGGCACGTAACCACCGCCACCGTGGTTGCCATAGCCACGCGAACCGCCGGTGGCGTTCCAGGCAAAACCCTTCATCGCCATCAGCGCCATCAGCTCCATGTCGCTAATACGCAGCGCGAACGCCAACTGGCGCAGGATCGCCATCTGCTCCGGTGGTGGGTTGCCTTCGGCGAGCACCGTTTCGATCACCACATCGAGCACCGGGAAGGCATGGTCGCGACGCAGGCCTACCCAGCGCCGAAGCTCCTCGATGGCCGGGGTGACGTCGAACTCCGGCTGTTTGCCGGCGTTGAAGGCAGTGATGGCCACTTTCCGCTGTTCCTGCTCCAGCCCCATGCGCTGCATCAGGCGCTCGGCCACGGCGATTTCCGCCTCGGAGACACGACCATCGGACTTCGCCACTGCGCCCAGCAAGGCAAACAGCGGGCTGACATAGCCACCGGCCTGTGGCGTCACCCGACGCCGCTGTCCCTGGCGCAGGCTGTCGATAATGAAGCCGGTAATGGCGCCGACCACGGCGCCGGGCAAGCCGTGGCCGAAGATCAGGCCGAACAGGGCCAACCACAGAGTCCAGGTAAAAGTCATGGGGTGCCTTGTTGTTGTGGTGCCTGCGCGCTGTACCAGCGCGCCAGTTCATCGAGATCCGCGTCGCTGACCGGGCCGATCGCCGCACGCATCAGCGGCGCGTTGCGGCGGCCATCGCGGTATTGCTTGAGCGCTTCGCGCAGGTAATCGAGTTGCTGTCCGGCCAGGTTCGGCGCGCCGGGAATCTGCGCCCTACCCGTTTCGCCGTGACATGCCGCGCACAAGCCCAGGCGTGCGGGCTTGGCGGGTGCTGCGGCGAACGTGGGCCCAACAACGGCCACGGCCAGCACGGCGGCGAGGACGCTGCGCATGGATGCCAGACCCGTCCCCTTGATCCAAGGGCGCGGCACAGCGACGGCGCGGGACAGCTGGAACATGCGAGCGGGCTCTGGACCAAAGCGCGCGATTCTAGCAGCCAGCGGGCCCGCGCCCCGGAGACAGCTGGCCGCAGCGACACCTCCCGCACAGACGCCACCGGCTACAATAGCGGGCTTGATCGCCGGCCCATAATGCGAAGCCGGCACCTTGTTCCCGGTCCTGGGCGCCCAGGCCGGCCACCCAGGAGCGAAACAACGTGCCCACCACCCTGCTGCAATCGAACCTGCCCGGCCTCGAGCTGATCCATCGCGGCAAGGTGCGCGACGTTTACGCGCTCCCGCGAGGCCAGCGCCCCGATGGCCGCCAAGAGGATGGTCGGCTGCTGATCGTGGCCAGCGACCGCCTGTCGGCGTTCGACGTGGTGCTGCCCGACCCGATTCCCGGCAAGGGCGAGATGCTGACGCAGATCTCCAACTTCTGGTTCGGCAAGACCGCCCACCTGGTGCCCAACCACTTGCTGCACACGCCGCTGAGCGACGTGCTGCCAGCAGGTACCGACCTCAAGCTTTACGAAAAGCGCGCCGTGGTCACGCGCCGCCTGAAGCCGGTGCCGGTGGAGGCGATTGCGCGCGGCTACATCATCGGTTCCGGCTGGAAGGACTATCAGGCCAGCGGCTCGCTGTGTGGCATCCAGCTGCCCACCGGGCTGCAACAGGCACAGCAGCTGCCGGAACCCATCTTCACCCCGTCGACCAAGGCCGCGGTCGGTGACCACGACGAGAACGTGAGTTTCGATGCCGTGGTGGCTGCGGTGGGGGCCGACCTTGCCGAACAGGTGCGCGAGGCGACCCTGACCATCTACAAGTGGGCCGCCGCCTATGCCGCCGAGCGCGGCATCATCATTGCCGATACGAAGTTCGAGTTCGGCACCGACGAGAACGGCAAGCTCTACGTGATGGACGAGATGCTGACCCCCGATTCCTCGCGCTTCTGGCCCGCCGACCACTACCGCGTGGGCATCAGCCCGCCGAGCTACGACAAGCAGTTCGTGCGCGACTACCTGGAGACGCTGGACTGGAACAAGCAGGCCCCCGGTCCGAATGTTCCCGCCAATGTCATCGCCGGCACCTCCGCCAAGTACGCCGAGGCGCTGCAGCGTCTCGCCGGCATCACGCTCGACTGAGCGGCGGCACACCGAGCCATGACCCCTATAGACGACAGCGCGCCTGTGCCGGCGCGCGACATGCGCCACTGGCTGGACAGCTACAGCGCCGATCATCAGCATCCGATCAACCGGCTGCTGCACTGGGTCTGCGTGCCGCTGATCCTGTGGTGCGCGATTGCTTTGATGTGGACCATTCCGGTGCCGGCGTCGATCGGCCGCCCGGGCTTCTGGGCCGTGTGTGCGCTGGTGATGGCGTTCACCTGGTACTGGAGGCAATCGCGCCGGCTGGGCACCGCCTTGCTGATCGCGCTGGCGGTGTTCGCCTTGCTCACCGAGCTGGCCTATCGCGAACTGGGGCCGGCATCGCTACGCCTGCTGGCGTTCGCCGTGTTCGTAGCGGCGTGGATCGGGCAGTTCGTGGGCCACCTCATCGAAGGACGGCGCCCGAGCTTTCTCACTGACCTGGCGTACCTGCTGGTGGGGCCCGCATGGTTGATGGACAAACTGCTGCGCCGGTTCGGCGTGTAAGTTGCCTCGCGCCCTCGCATCATTCCGGCGCACGTTCCCGCCGTCAGATTTAGGACTCGCATGACCACCCTGCTTACCCTGATCAGCACCCTGCTTTGGTGGGTGCTCTACAGCAGCATCGGCGCGCTGTTCTTCGCCCTCATCGCGTGGACCGTGCTGCGCTGGATCGAGCGCTGTCCGGTCGTCTTCAACCGCACCTACCTCGCCTGCCTGGTATGGAACCTCATAGGCCTGTTGATCGTCACCGCCGTGGCGATGCACGAGGGACTGACCAAGCCGCCTTATGCGCTACTGCTCAACTCCGCGCTGCTGCGTGGCGCGCTGGTGGTCGACATGGTGATCGGCGTACTGGTGCTGTGGCGACTGATTCCGCGCATCGACGCGCACCGCATCCGCCTCGCCAGCGCATGCATGGCAGTGGCGGTGATCATGGCGATCAGCTTTGGGGCGGCGACGAGTCTGGCGAGCTGATGCTTGTCTTCCTCTCCCCGTCGGGCGACCCGAAGGTAGTCCCTGTGGGAGAGAGGACCGAGGTGAGGGGCGGGTGCTCGCGGGGAAGTCTCAAGGAATCCGGCTTCGAACCGACCGTAATCGCAAGATTGGCCCCTCACCCTACCCTCTCCCCGCAGGGGAGAGGGAGAAAAGCGACGATCAATACCCTGTCTTGCGATTCGCCTCGCGCACCGCTTCCACGAAACCGTGGAAGGGCTTGTCGGTAATCGCCACCAGGCCGATATGCGCGTTCTCGCCATCGAGCAGACGCCCCGTCACCGGCTGGTCTACGTACTGGAACCAGTGCGCGCCGACGATGGCAGGATTGGCCACCGCCGCCGCGATATAGCGTGCATAGGCTTCGCCGCGCTGCTGCTCGTTCCACACTGGCACTACGCCCTTGCCGAACGAGCCGCGGTCATCGGAACCAAAGTGGAACTCGGTGATCAGCGCGGGCTTGTTGAGCTTCGCGAATGCAGCGGCATCGAACGCATGTTCCGGCACATCGGCGTAAGCGTTGAAGCTGACCACATCGCAATTCTCGGCGCAGGATGCCACCACCTCCGGCGTGTGCACGGCAAAGCGGCCGCCAAGAAACAGGTGATGCGGGTCGTGCTTGTGAATCGCCTGCACTACGGTGCGGAAATACTGGTCCGCGTACTGCCGCAGCCATGCACTGTAGTCGTCGGCAATCGCCGGGTGTGCCTCGTCCGGCTGGGGCGCGGCAAAATTGGTGGCATCCAATGCGTCCCATGAAGCCAGCGTGATGCCCCATGCCGCGGCGAGTTTCGACGGGTCGCTGTACTTCTTCTTCAACGCAGCGATAAAAGCCTGCTTGGCTGGGCTGCGAGCTTCACCGCGCAAGGTACCCTGCGCCAGCCCCCAGCGACCTTGCGGACCCTGACCGGCCCAGGCTAGCTCGTTGTCGGCGAAGTAGCCAAGCAGCCACGGATCGTCGCGGACTTCCTTGGTCGCCTGCGCCACGGCCGCCTCGGTCGCCTGCGCGAAGCGCGGATCGAACGGATCAGGCATGCGGCCCCAGTAGTCGTAGCCGCTGGAGACGTTGCCGAACACGCCGGAGATATTGATCGAGCGCGTGTAAGCCAGGTGGTGCGTCTGGGTCAACGCATCGTCACTCCAGTTGCCCAAGGTGTTGAAGCCCCAGCTCTCCAGGCGATCGAGCGTGCGCGCACGCCATGCCTGTCGCCAATGCCGGCCATCGGCCAGGAACAGGTTGGCGGAATAGAAATCAAACCAGCGCCCGTGGTTGAAGCCGATGCCGGCTGACGCGCCCTGCCCGCCCTGGCGGTTGTCGCCGGTGCCGTAAAATGGCGCCCAGCGTCCGCTGTTGGGCGGCAGTTCCTTGAACATGAACTCGCGGCCTTCGATATAGGTGCGGCCGCCGTCATCGTCGACGACATTCACACCCAACGAAAAGAACGCGTGCCCTTCAGGCGTCACCAATTGCCAGCGACCATCACGCCGCTCGCTACGAAACCAGCCGCTTGCCTTGAACGGCGGCATGTCGGTGCGGCCACCGTAGCGATCGAAGCCCTTGCGCGCCGCCGGCGTGGCGGCCGGCTCTTGCGCTGCCTTCCCGTGTCGACCACGTAAGGCATCGTCGGAATCGACCTTGCCTGGCCATTGCCCGCGCGTGTACTGGCCCCAAGCATCGACGATGCCGGTATAGGCGTCGCGCAGCTCATGTACGCCCCTGGACGTATCCAGTTTGCCGAACAGCAGGGTCTGCGGTGCGGTGGGCGAAGGCGTGCCCAATCGCACGGCTTTCACGTGCGCCAGGTCGATGGAGCCCTCCACCGTGGTTGCCAGCAGAATCCGCTGGTTGCCAGCGGTGTAGGGCATCGGCGGCCCTGCCTGCATGCCCATCGCCCGCGGCGAGGTCGCATGTAACGGCACCACCAGCGTTTGTGGCGGACCCGCCGGAACGGCGACCGTGGCATGCAGATGCTGCCCCGTATCGGCACCGTCGATGTCCACCGTGAGCGTCACTGCCCAAGCCATCGCATTCTGCATATCCACGCGCAACGCGCCTTCCTTCGACCAATCCCAATCGCCCTGGGTCAGCGACACCACCAGCTGTGGTTGTGGCGAAGGTTCGAAGGTGTACTTCTGCAGCGACATGCCACTCACGGTCACGGGCGCGCCGTCGCGCTGCACCTGGTCGAGCGTGGTTTGCGTGGTCGGCTTGGTGGGCGCTGCGGGCGAAGCCGGTGCCGGAGTCGGCGTGCTGCGGCTAAGGTCGGCCCGGTCGGTATCCGAGCCCGAATGACAGGCTGCCAGCGCAAGCAGGCAAGACGTGGCGATGGCAATCCGTTTCATCGGCGACTCGAGCACAAGGAAATAGCCGCAGTATGCCTGCAGCAACTGAAGGCTGCCTTGCCGTGAGAAATCACGCCACCCTCTTTTGCCAGGCACGCCACGCGTAATACACCGGCACGCCAAGCAGGATCAGCGCCAAGCTCATGCCGGCATCGCCGGGCGAGTGAATCGTGGTCGCCACGATCACGCCCAGCACGGTGCAAACGAACAGCAGCGGCAGCAGCGGATAGAACGGTACGCGATATGGCGAGGGCTCATTTCTGAAGCGATGCCGATACCAGAACAGCGTGGCGATGCCGAAAGCGTGCGATAGCCACTCGCCCACCGTGGTGTAGTCGAGCAGCTGGCCGAAACTTCCGGACAGCACCAGCACGATGGCCCACGCGCCAAGCACGGCCAGCGCCATCTGCGGTGCGCGCGAGCGCGCGTCGATCCGTCCCACCGCGCGGAAGAACATGCCGTCGGCGCCCATCGTCTGCAGCACGCGCGCACCGCCGGCGATAGCGATGCTGCAATAGCCAAAGGTGGAGCAGGCAATGCCGACGGCGATCAGGCGCGCGCCGTGCTCACCGAACAGCTTGCGCATCAGGTCGGCCGCCGGCGCCTGGCTGGCGGCCAGGCCCGCGTGGCCCAAGCCTGCCAGATAAGCGAAGTTGACCAGCACATAGCAAATCACGACGCCGCCCAGGCCCAGCCCCAGCGCTCGCGGCAAGGTGCGCTGCGGTTCGCGCACTTCACCGGCCAGATCGTTGAGGTAGTGGAAGCCACCATAGGTGAACAGCACCGGCAGCAACGCGCCCAGGAACGCGCCCGGCGGCACCGGATGCAGCGTGTCCGGCGCCAGCACCGAGCCGAGCTGTCCGCGCGCCAGCACCAAACCGACGACCACCAGCAAGACGATGGCCGTGAGCTTGAGCAGGGTGAACAGGTTCTGCATGCGCGCGCCGGCTTTGACGCCGAAAAAGTTCACACCCACGATAAAGGTGATGGCACCCGCCGCTATCGGTTTCACCCACAGCAGAGGCAAACCGATCGCGGCGCAAAAGTAATCCGCAAACGTGGTGGCCACCGCCGCTACGCTGCCGGGGTAGTTGATCAGCGCCATGGTCCAGCCGAACAGGAACGCCGGCAGCTGCCCAAACGCCTCACGCAGGTAGATGTAGACACCACCGGCCTGCGGCCGCCGTGCACCCAACTCGGCATAGCAGAGCACGCCCGCCAGCGTCAGCAGGCCGCCCACCGCCCACAGCGTGAGCAACTGTGCGCCGGACGATGTGCGTTCGGCCACCGTAGAGGCGCTGCGAAAGATGCCGGCACCGATGACGCCGCCAATCACGATGGCGGCAGCGTCCCAGGTGCCCAGGCGACGCAGATAGGAGGGTGAGGTTTCGGCAGTCATGGTGCGGAACGGCATCCTGCGCATCAGATACGAAGGACGGACGATAGCCGAGTGCGGCACTCACTTCGACACGATGCTGTAACACGTTGATCACGGAGGGGACTCCCGCCCGGTGGGGCAGCCCGTCGGTCACCCGGCCCATCAAGCCGCGCGCACCGCTGGATGCCGCTGCTGTCATTCGTCGCGGAGTGCAGCGCGACGATGGGGGACGCTCGGCGCCAGCCATCTCGCGGGCAAGTTCCCTTGCTTCAGTAATTCTTCGGACGCGCGTGAAACAGCACGGGCGCATAGTGCCCTCCTCCCTGCCACGTTCACGTCGGCCCGAGGTATCGACCGACGACCCCCCGGAGGCGTCATGAATACCGTCGCTAGCGATCTTCGGCCTGAGGACGACAAGGTCCTGAGCCAATTCCTGGAATGCGATCGCGAGCTGATCGCCGCGGCCCGCAAGATCAGGGTGCTGAAGGCCATCGACTGGCCAGTCGAGCTGGAGAACACGTTTCTGCAGGGATTCGAGCGTGGCCATCCGGCCCTGCCGCAACCGCCGGTGCGACATCCGGACCTCACCGGCGAAATGGCCGCCTTGAAAGCGATCATGGCGAAGCTCGATCGCGGTCACCCGATTGGCGACTGGCTGTTCAAGACGGCATGGAGTTACCTCACGGCCGCCCAGATGCTGATGGGCGTCGGCACGGAAGAGTTCACCCGCTGCTCCACCATCCTGTACGGACGTCCGGACATGATTCATCCCGGCCAGACCGCCAGTTCCGTCGAGGCCGCCCAGGATGTACTGGACATCAGCGATGACCTGATCGGCCGCGAGGGCGTGCTGCCGGTGCCGGCGGATATCCCTGCCGATATATTTGCCGAGCGACTACGCGAACGACTCGGCCAGTTTTTCGACAAGGACAAGGTCGACGTGGTGCTGAACCCCGACCTGCCGTCCAAGGCCACCGCTGGCAGCAAAAGCATCAATCTCCGTTCGACCGCGCTGTTCTCCGAACTCGACCTGGACCAACTGACCGAGCACGAGGCGTTCGTGCACACCGCCACCGCGCTTAACGGCAAGCACCAGCCGTATCTGAAGTCGCTGGGCCTGGGTGCCCCGCGCACCACGCGCGCGCAGGAAGGGTTGGCCACTTTCTCCGAGATCATTACCGGCTCGATCGACCTCAATCGCCTGCGCCGTGTCGCGCTGCGCGTCATCATGGTGAAGCGGGCGCTCGATGGCGCGGACTTCATTGAGGTGTTTCGCGGCTTCCTCGACGCGGGCCAGACGCCCGTCGAAAGCTACCGCAGCGCCTCGCGCATCTTCCGCGGCGGCGATGTGCGCGGTCGCATCTGCTTCACCAAGGACAGCGCCTATCTGCAAGGCGTCATGATCATCTACATCTTCATCCGCAAGGTGCTGCAGGAAGGCCGCGCGGAAATGCTGCCTCTGCTGTTTGCGGGGCGGGTGACCACCACCGACGTGATCAACCTGTCGCCCTTCCTGCAAAGCGGCCTGATTGCGCGTGCGGTCTACGTGCCGCCGTGGGCGCGAAATCCCCAGCGCATCCTTTCATTGATGGCGTTCTTCACCGCCGCCAACCGTTTCCGCCTGGACACGCTCGACCTGGACTGCTTCGTAGCCTACGAGAACGAGCTGGTGGACCAGTCCCTGCAAGCCAACCGCCACTAACCAGGGATCGACCGGGCCAGGGACGGCCTGGCGTGCACACGGCGGCGGGTTTCGTGATTGACTGTGCGGACCCGCCCGCCATCGTCGCAGCCGTGCCCAGCACTCCCCGAAAAATCATCCATGTCGACATGGACGCGTTCTATGCGTCGGTGGAGCAGCGCGACGACCCCTCGCTACGCGGCAAGCCCGTGGTGGTGGCATGGCGCGGCGCGCGCTCGGTGGTGTGCGCCGCCAGTTACGAGGCGCGCCGTTTCGGCGTGCGTTCGGCCATGCCGGCGGTCCGGGCTGAACGGCTATGCCCGCAAGCGATCTTCGTACCGCCAGACTTCACGCGCTACAAGGCCGTGTCCCGCCAGATACGCGAAATCTTCGGACGCCACACCGACCTGATCGAGCCGCTGTCGCTCGACGAGGCGTATCTGGACGTCACGACCATCCGCACCGGCTTGCCCTCCGCAACGGCGACGGCCGAGGCCATTCGCGCCGCGATACGCGAGGAAACCCAGCTCACCGCGTCGGCAGGCGTGGCGCCGAACAAGTTCCTGGCCAAGATTGCCTCCGACTGGCGCAAGCCGGACGGGCAGTTCGTGATCCGGCCGCATCAGGTCGAGGCCTTTCTCGCGCCCTTGCCGGTAGGCCGACTGCCGGGGGTGGGCAAGGTCATGGAGGCCAGGCTCACCGACCTGGGCATCGTCACCGTGGGCGACCTGCGCCTGCGACCGGAACATGAGCTGGAACAACGCTTCGGACGTTGGGGGCGGCGTCTGCGGGAATTGTCGCTGGGCATCGACGACTACCCGGTCCAGCCAGACCGTCCGACCCTGCAGGTGTCCGCCGAGGACACGTTTGAACATGACCTCGGCCTGCACGATCTTGCGCCTCATATTCGTCGACTGGCAGCGAAAGCCTGGGCCGCGCACGAACAGGAAGCTCAAGGAGAGCACGCTCGGCTGGCGCGCACCGTCGTGCTGAAGCTGAAGACATCGGATTTTCATACGTTGACCCGAAGTTTCACGCCCCCTACACGCCCCACCTCGGCCACCGAACTGGCCGACATCGCCTGTGCCTTGCGTGACCGGGTGGAGCGGCCCGCGGATAGCCGCTACCGGCTGGTAGGCGTTGGGCTGGCGGGCTTCGTGGACGCCGACAGCTTCGCAGCGCAGAGCGATTTGTTCGCCAACCCGCTGCCCGGCTAAGGCCCTTCGCGCCAATTCGCAAGAAGATTTGTTAAGAACCCCTTTACTCGCCCCCCATTTCCTGAAACAGTTGGGTCGGGGATACAACGGCAACACGAAACACCTACGGACGTCCAGGCGCCCGTACGGGCTTGTTTTGCCAAACATTCGGGGAGTGACAATGCAGTCCAACTACAATCGTCTATCCATAGCGGTGCGCTTGGCCCTTACTGTCGGCATGGCTTCATCGGCCGCGATGGCACAGGCCCAAGATGCGAACAGTAAGGATGCTTCGACCACCCAGGGTCCTGCGGCGCAAGGCCAGACCAGTCAAGGCGGCACCGAGCAGGCCAAGCAGAGCAACGCCAAAACACTGACGGCGGTCTCGGTCACCGGCTCGCTGATCCGTCGCGTCGACGCCGAAACGGCCAGCCCGGTGGTGACACTGGATCGCAGCGCGATTTCCAACAACGGCAGTCCCACCCTGGGCAACGTGCTGCAGGCACTGCCCGCCATCTCGGGCAACGCCACCAACACCCAGAACAACAGCAACGGCGGTGGCGGCGCGAGCCCCACGCTGGAAGGCGGCGACGGTGCCGCACGCGTGTCGCTGCGCGGCCTGGGCGTCAACCGCACCCTGGTGCTGGTGGACGGTCAGCGTCTGGCCAATGCCGACGTCAACATGATTCCGCAGAACATGATCGAGCGTATCGACGTGTTGGCCGAAGGCGCGTCGACGGTTTACGGCTCGGACGCCATCGGTGGCGTGGTCAACTTCATCCTGCGCAAGGACTACCACGGCGCCGAGCTCAGCGTTAACGACGGCATTTCCGACCATGGTGATGGCCAGCGTCATGGTGCCCAGCTGACAGCGGGCGCAAACAACGACCGCGGCAACATCGTTCTTGGTATCGATTACAACCATCAGAGTCCGGTACTGGCGACGCGCCGCGATTTCACGGCACATCAGCTGTATCTTTCCAGCGGCGTGGTGACGCCGGCGGGTTCCGGCACCATTCCGACGGGCCGCATCCTGGTGCCGGCCGGCATCGCCCCCGCGGGTTGCAAGGTCAACTCGCAGGGCAATACCTATGTCACCCTCGCCGGCGGTAGTGGCAACAGCCTGAGCGACTACCGCTGCTATGGCGGCGCCGGCGACACCTTCAACTACAACGCCTACAACTACATCCAGACCGAGCAGACGCGAAACAACATCTTCGTGCTCACGAACTACAAGCTCCTGGATAACCTGACGTTCTTCGCCGATGCGTTCTACAACCACACCAGTTCGAGCGGTCAGGACGCTCCGGCGCCCACCAACACCAACGATGGCTGGATCGTGCCGTCGACCAACCCGAACAATCCGTTCGGCGTGACCTTCAGCCAGAACGCCATCCCTGGCGATCCGAACAGCGGCTATGCGATGGGCACGCGCCTCACCGGCCTGGGCACGCGTCTGCACACGTTCGTGACGGATAACCAGCAGGTGAACGCCGGTCTGCGCGGCAACTTCGGCGCCAGCACGTGGATCTGGGATGCCAGTGCCGATTACGGTTACTCCCAGCGTGTCCAGCGTAACTTCAACGAAGTGAATGTGCCGGCCTTCCAGGCGGCCATCGATGCCGGCGCGAACATCTTCAATCAGGCTGACCCGGCAGTCACTGCGGTCCTGAGAAAGGGTGTGGACGCGCCGACCTACACCCTGTCCAACACCATGAAGCAGGGCCAGATTAATACTTCGGGCGAGCTGTGGGATCTGCCCGCCGGTGCGATGCAGTTGTCTGCCGGCGCGCTGTATCGCGACACCAGCATGGGCTACCGCGTCACGCCGGATGCCATTCTGGATGTGGCGACCGGCACCTGCACGGTGTTGGCCGAAGCCTGCGGTTCGCCGGGCGGTGGCAGCGAAAACGTGAGTGAGCTTTACGCCGAAACGCTGGTCCCGCTGCTGTCGGATAAGCCGTGGGCCTATGCGTTGAACGTGGACATTGGTGTTCGCACTTCCCACTACAACACCACCGGCACGACCACCAATTCGAAGATCGCCATCGAGTACCGGCCGATCGCCGACTTGCTGATTCGCGGCACGGCCTCCCAGGTGTTCCGCGCGCCCAACCTGGACGAACTGTACGACGGCCGCACGGTTGCTGGCCCCACTGTCAGCGATCCTTGCGTCGGCCTGACCCCTGCCCAGCTAGCCCCGCACCAGAACTCCGCCTGTCAGTTCGTTCCGCCGCAGTGGAGCGGTAACCCGTTGGGCCAGGTCACGGCCTACTACTCGGGCGCAGTGCCGGCAGGCAGTACGCTGAAGCCCGAGCATGGCAATTCGATCAGCTACGGCTTCGTGTATTCGCCGAACTGGGCGAATGGCTTGTCGACCAGTGTCGACGTGTGGCGCATCAACCTGCACGACATGCTGACGCCGATCGCGGCGCAGACCGTGCTCAACTCCTGCTTCAGCGATGCCAGCAACCCGTATTGCGCGTTCATCAACCGCTACAACAACACCAGCAAGCTCGCTGGCGCGGTGAACTACATCAATACGCCGGTGGTGAACCTGGGCAACCTCAGCACCAGTGGCGTCGACTTCTCGTTGAACTATGTGATTCCGCATTTCGACATCGGCAGCGTGAACCCGGGTAACTTCAAGGCGGGGCTCAACACCACCTATGTCTCCACCTTCAACAACAACGCCACCCCGGGTCAGCCGGGCCCCGGCACGGTCAACTATGCCGGCACGTACACCCAGCAGTTCGGCAATATCGCTCGCTGGCGTGGCACGCTCACCTTGAACTGGGCCTTGGGCAACTGGAGCGCACAGTGGCAGGGGCGCTACATCCACCGCCTGACCAACCTCAATGCGGACTTCACCACCGGCGCCAACGCACCGATGGCTTCGGTGCTCTACCAGTCGATCACGGCCGGCTACGAGATTCCGCAGATCCATACCCGCTTCGATATCGGCGTAGACAACCTGAGCGACAAGACGCCACCGCTCATCTATCAGAACGGCCAGAACTTCAACGTGGATACGGCAACGTATGACACCCTCGGCCGCTACTACTGGGCCCGCGCCACCGTGAAGTTCTAATCATCCGGTGACGATGGCCGCGGCAGCCATGCCGCGGCCATCCCGCTGGTAGCATGAAGGGATGACGGGACGTCCATTGCCATCCTCTACTGATCTCGCTGCAAGCATGCTCGCCGCCTACAACGGCGGCGACATGGCCAAGGTGCTCGCCCTCGGCGAACCTGCTGCGAATGCTGAGTCCGACAACGAAACCGTGCTCTTGCTGCTGGGTCTTGCGCAGCAATCCAGCCAACGCACAGAAGCGGCCGTCGCGACCTTTCGCCGGCTCACGCTGCTCAAGCCGCAAACCTTCGAATACTGGAACAACCTCGCCATCGTGGCCCGGCAGGCAGGCGACATGGACGCGGCCGAACGCGCTTCGCTGAGTGCGACCGGCCTGGCACCGCAAAATGCGGACGTCCATTACAACCTCGGACTGCTCTATGCACAGCAACAACGCTGGGTACTGGCGCGCCAGGCCCTGCTCGACGCCGTGCGACTAGAGCCCGGCTTTATCGAGGCGCGGCTGCAGGCCGCGCATGCCTGTCACGTCTGCGGCGACAACAGCGGCGAAGAGTCCATGCTGGCCGGCGCGGCCGATTGGCCGCCGCAGCCCGCCGAACAGGCCATGATCCTGGCGACCATGCTGGCGACCCAGGGAGATCAGCAGGCCGCCTTTCACGTACTGACCCGCGCGGTGTTGCCCGACGGCCCGTCAGCACTGTTCGTGCAATGGAGGATGGCGGCGCTGCGCGCTGCTCTGTACGAGCGCAGTAACCAGACCGAACGCGCCCAGGCGGAGCTGTCACAACTTCCGCTGGCATTGCTCGACGCATTGCCGGCTGAACACCACCGCCTGCATTGCGAAGCCTGGCACGCGCACGCCGCGGTGGCGGCGCGCCGAGGTGACACAACGCAGGCCGCCGAGCTTTATCAGCGCGTTCTCGCCCTTACTGACGAGGCGGACATGCGCGCGAACGCGGGCTTTGGTCTCGCTTCCGCGCTGAACAAGCAAGGTCGCCACAAGGAAGCGTGGCAGGCTGCCCAAACCGCCCACGCGACACAGCTCGACATCGCCAAGGACATCGTCCCCGAGCTGCTCGCGGAAGGCAGCCAACCGCTGACCATGGCGAACGATCGGGTCAGCCATCTGGAGCACGATCGCTGGGCGCCGTTGTCCGCTCCGCGCGACAGCGAAAGCCCCGTGTTCGTGATCGGCTTCCCTCGTTCGGGCACGACCTTGCTGGAGCAGATGATCGATGCGCATCCGGATTTCCGCTCGATGGATGAGCGCGCGTTTGTCTATGAACTGACCGAGCGCATGACGCTCGTGGGGCAGCACTATCCTGCCGACCTCGCGCATCTCACGCAGCAGAACGTCGATCAGTTGCGCTCGATCTACGCAGACAGAGTGCGCAAGGTCGTTCCAGACCTGGGTCATCGTCGCCTCGTCGACAAGAATCCGCTCAACATGCTTTGCCTGCCGATGATCGCGCGCCTGTTTCCCGAAGCGCGCATCATCATGTGCTTGCGCCATCCCTGCGATGTGCTGCTGAGCTGCTACATGCAGCCGTTCCGCTCGCCCGCCTTCATGGTGCTTTGCTCGTCGCTGGAGCGCCTGGCGCATGGGTATGTGCAAGCCTTCGAACACTGGTATCGGCATGTCGAGGTATTTGCCCCGCGCGTGCTGGAGTGGCGCTACGAATCGGTGGTCAGCCGCTTTGATGAACACGTGGTCCGGCTTGGCCACTTCCTCGGGATCGACGATGCCGCGCCGATGGCGCGCTTCGCGGACCATGCGCGCAGCAAGGGTTACATCAGCACACCGAGCTACGCGCAAGTGACCCAGGGCATTCACGCCAAGGCCGTGAATCGCTGGCATGCCTATCGCGAAATGTTCGAACCCGTCCTGCCCATCTTGCGTCCGATGATCGAACGACTGGGCTACGACGACTAAGAGCCAGCCCAACGCGCGACGCTGGACCTCATCGCCAGCGGGCCGCTGACGACAACCGTAGCGTTATCGCAAGTACCGCCCTCATGCCAAGCTTCTCCCCTTCGGGGAGAAGGAGTATTGAGCCTGCGCGATTTTTCTCTGCGATAGCTGAAGACCGAAAATTTAAAGAGCCGTGAACAAGAACTTGCTCACTTGCGCAGTGATCGTGCCTTTTTGCGGGCATGGCGAGCGATCAACCTCGTGAAGAAAACGCGAAGCTGCTGGCGCAAGCCTTCTCCCTTCAGCCTCGCACTAAATATCTTCGAATCGCACTCGCTTACCCGCACCCTTCAGAAGCGCATGCAGCTTTTTTCGATTCGCAAATGCATGCCGAATGCGTTGCGGACATAGCTTCGGCGCTTACATCAAACCGTGACCGAGTGCTCGGTAGCGAACGAATCATCGCTTCATCGTCCGCCCTTCAGGGGATGCATCAACGTAAGCGTGAGATTCGCCGGCACCCGTTGCAGTTGCCGGCGCGTGGGTGAGTTGTTGTTGGAAAACACCGGCCCATGAATCGTCATGGACTGGAACCGATAGCTATTCGCGTACCAGGGAGAATATTCATGCGTTCAAAATTGACGATTGCACTTGTCGCCGGCCTGATCGGCGCCGCTGCGCTACCTGCTGTCTGCGCCGCCCAATCCCATGGCGTTTCCCTCCAGCCCCCGAGCGAGATCGTCGGCCCGCTGGAAGCACAGGCGCGGGAGAGTTGGCGCCAGGATATCGCGCACATCGCAACGCCTGCGGAAGGATGCTTCGAAGCCAGCTATCCCAGCGTCATCTGGCGCCAGGTAGCCTGCCGGCAGATCACGCTGCATACCCATCCTTTGCCGCACTTCCATCTGCCCAGCGCCGAGGAAACGGCGGGCAATGGCAATGACTACACCTTGCAGACCTCGTCGTTGATCACGCAGACGGTCGGCACGTTCCCAGCCGTGACGGGCGTGACCTCGGAAAAGGGCGTGGGCGTGGCCGCCTATGGTGGCGGCGGCATCCTGGGGACGAACGAATACTCACTGCAGATCAACTCCAGCTTCTCCTCCACCACGTCCGCGTGCAAAGGCCACTCGGGCTGCACCGTCTGGCAGCAATTCGTCTATGCACCGGACTACGAAGTGCAGGGCTCGGCAGCCGTGTTCATGCAGTACTGGCTGATCGGTTACGGCGGCACCCGTTGCCCCAGCGGCTGGGGTAGCGATGGCGCCGGCGACTGCTACAAGAACAGCGCCGCGGCCACCGCGCCCGACGTACCGGCCACCCAGCTCGCCAATGTGAAGCTGACGGGCACGGTCACGTCCGGCGGCAACGACACGGTGGTGTTCACCAATGGCAGCACGGCCTATAGCTCCAGCGGCAAGGACAGCGTGCTGTATCTGGCAACGGTGTGGAAGGAGTCGGAGTTCAACGTCGTCGGCAATGCCGGCGGCTCGGAAGCCCAGTTCAACAGCGGCTCGTCGATCACCGTGAAGGTCGCGGTGAGCGATGGCTCGACCAGCGCACCTTCGTGCGTGGCCGACTCGGGCACCACCGGCGAGAGCAACAATCTAAATCTGGGCAGCTGCACCGCCTCGAGTGGCTCGACCCCCTCGATCCAGTTCACCGAATCGAACTGACGGCGCCTGCTGTCGCAAGCGAGCGCAAATGCCGGGGATCACTCCCCGGCATTTGTTTGAAGGACGCGCCCGCCGCTAAGAAAAAGCCCGGGCATGGCCCGGGCTTTTTCTTTCACGCAATGCACTGGCGCATCACTTCTTCTTGGGCAGGTACAGATCAGTGATGGTGCCTTCGTAGACTTCGGCCGCCATGCCCACCGATTCGCTCAGCGTCGGATGCGGGTGGATGGTGAGGCCGATGTCGGCCGCTTCGCTGCCCATCTCGATCGCATGCGTGATCTCCGCGATCAGGTCGCCGGCATGCGGGCCGACAATGGCGCCACCGACCACGCGATGGGTCTCCTCGTCGAACAGCAGCTTGGTGAAGCCTTCGGTGCGGTCGATGCCGATGGCGCGGCCGCTGGCCACCCAGGGGAACTTGCCCACGCCGATCTTGAGACCCTTCTCCTTCGCCTCGCGCTCGGTCACGCCAACCCATGCCACTTCCGGGTCGGTGAAAGCGACGGACGGAATCACGCGCGCATCGAAGTAACTCTTCATGCCGGCGACAACTTCCGCCGCAACGCGGGCTTCATGCGTCGCCTTGTGCGCCAACATCGGCTGGCCAACCAGATCACCGATGGCGAAGATATGCGGCACGTTGGTGCGCATCTGCTTGTCGACGTTGATGAAACCGCGCTCGGTGACGGCCACGCCGGCCTTGTCGGCGCCGATCTTGCCGCCATTCGGCGAGCGGCCGACGGAGACGAGCACGCGGTCGAACAGTGCGGTCGCCGGAATGCTCTCGCCTTCATAGCTGACTTCGATGCCCTTCTTGGTGGCCTTGGCCTCGACCACCTTGGTCTTGAGGTGCACGCCTTTGAGCTTGCCGCCGAGGCGCTTCGCCAGCGGCTTGATCAGGTCGGCATCGGCGCCGGGGATCAGCTGGTCCATGAACTCGACCACCGTCACTTCACTGCCGAGCGCGGCATACACGGTGGCCATTTCCAGACCGATGATGCCGCCGCCGACGACCAGCATCGTGGCCGGCACGTCCTTCAGCTCGAGCGCACCGGTGGAATCGACGATGCGCTCGTCATCCCACGGGAACGCGGGCAGCTTCACCGACTGGGAGCCGGCGGCGATGATGGCGTTCTCGAAACGGATCAGCTTCTTGCCTTCGGCCGTCTCCACTTCCAGCTCGTGTGGCGACACAAACGTGCCAACACCTTGCACGGTGCGCACCTTGCGCTGCTTGGCCATGCTGCCGAGGCCGCCGGTGAGCTGGGCCACCACTTTGTTCTTGAAGCTGCGCAGCTTGTCGAGGTCGAGCTTGGGCTTGCCGAAGCTGACGCCGTGCGCGGCCATTGCTTCGGCCTCGTCGATGACGGCAGCCGCATGCAGCAATGCCTTGGACGGAATGCAGCCCACGTTGAGGCAAACGCCACCGAGCGTGGCGTAACGCTCGACCAGGACCGTGTCGACGCCCAGGTCGGCGGCACGGAAGGCCGCCGTATAGCCGCCCGGGCCGGAGCCCAGCACGACCAGTTTGCACTCGATGTCGGCCTGAAGGCCGGAAGCGTTCGCGCCCCGTGGCGCCGGCTCGGCAGGCTTGGACGGCTCAGCCTTCACCGGGGCAGCAGCTGCCGCTGCGGGCGCTGCCGCCTTCGGCGCTTCTGGCTTGACCGCGGCGGCGTCAGCTGCCTCCAGCACGGCGATCACCGCGCCTTCGGACAACTCGTCGCCCACCTTGACCCGCAACTCCTTCACTACGCCGGCGGCGCTGGAGGGAATCTCCATGGTCGCCTTGTCCGATTCGAGCGTGATCAGGCTCTGTTCCTTGGCGACCGTGTCGCCGACCTTCACCAGCACCTCGATCACCGGCACGTTGTCGTGACCGCCGATGTCGGGAACCTTGATTTCGATGGTGCTTGCCATGGGGAATCCTTTGTTCTTGTTCGCTTACCGGCCGAGCTATCGCAAGCCCGCCCCTCACCCCGACCCTCTCCCCGGCGGGGAGAGGGAGCACATCACAGGAGTAGGCGGCGGATGTCGCCGAGCTGGGTAGCAAGGAAGGCTGCGAAGCGCGCGGCAAGCGCGCCGTCGATCACGCGATGGTCGTAGCTGAGCGACAGCGGCAGGATCAGGCGCGGCGCGAATTCCTTGCCATTCCAAACCGGCTTGGTCTGCGCCTTGGAAACACCGAGGATGGCCACTTCCGGCGCGTTGACGATCGGCGTGAACGCCGTGCCGCCGATACCGCCGAGCGAGGAGATGGAGAAGCAGCCGCCGGACATTTCGGCCGGGCCGAGCTTCTTGTCGCGCGCCTTCTTGGAGATTTCGCCGAGCTCTGCGGCCAGTTCGAGCAGGCTCTTCTTGTCGCAGTCGCGGATCACCGGCACGACCAGCCCGTCGGGCGTGTCCACCGCAATGCCGATGTGGAAGTACTTCTTGAGGATCAGCTTGTCGCCGCTCTCGTCGAGCGAGGCGTTGAACTGCGGGAATTTCTTCAGCGCCGAGACCACCGCCTTGATCTGGAATACCAGCGGGGTGATCTTGAGGTCCTTGTTCTCTTCACCGAGCTTCTTGCGGAACGCTTCCAGCTCGGTAATGTCGGCGTCATCGTGCTGGGTGACGTGCGGAATCATCGCCCAGTTGCGCGCCAGGTTGGCGCCCGAAATCTTCTGGATGCGCGACAGCGGCTTCTCTTCGATCTCGCCGAACTTGGCGAAGTCGATCTTCGGCCACGGCAGCAGGTTGAGCCCGCCGCCCGCCGACGCCGGCGCACTGGCCGGACGCGCACCCGACGCCAGCGCGTGTTTCACATAGGCGCTGACATCCTCGCGCTGGATGCGGCCGCCGCGGCCGCTGCCCTTGACCTGCTGTACATCCACGCCCAACTCGCGCGCGAAAGCGCGGATGGCGGGACTGGCATAGGGGGCGTCGCCCGGCATGATGATGCCCGAGTCGAACGGAGGGCGTACCGAGGGCGGCACGTCGCCTTCCGGGGCGTTGCCCGGCAGTACGCTGCGGCCACCGATCGGGGCGGGCTTTTCTTCGACCTGGGGCGCAGCCACCTTGGCGGGAGCCGCCTGCGGCGCCGGTGCGGCAACAGGCGCGCCACCAGCGGCTTCGACCAGGGCAATCAAGCTGCCTTCGGACAACTCATCACCGATCTTGACCTTGAGTTCCTTGACCACGCCGGCGAACGGCGCGGGGACTTCCATGGTCGCCTTGTCCGATTCCAGCGTGATCAGGCCCTGGTCTTTGGCGATGGTGTCGCCCACCTTGACCAGGATTTCGATCACGGGGACATCGGTGCTGCCGATATCGGGCACGAGCACTTCGCGCACACCGCCGCTCGCGGCAGTTGTGGCGGCAGGTGCCGCGGCTGGAGCTGCCTTGGCGGGCGCTTCGGCCTTGGCTGGTGCGGCCTGCTTCGGAGCCGTGGCGGCGCCCTCGGCTTCGACTTCGATGATGGCGATCAGGGTGCCTTCGGACGCTTCATCGCCGACCTTGAGCTTCATTTCCTTCACGATGCCAGCGAACGGCGCCGGGACTTCCATGGTCGCCTTGTCCGACTCCAGCGTGACCAGGCCCTGCTCCTTGGCGACCCGGTCACCGGGCTTCACCAGCACTTCGATCACCGGCACATTCTCGCTGCCGATATCGGGAACGCGTGCTTCTTTGAGGTCGGCCATGGTTTCTCCTACGGATGGCGATGGCGTGCCGTGCGGGGATGACGGCCGCGTAAGGCTTTAATCATAACGAACGAGACCCCTTTTCGGACGCTTTTGGATCGTTTGAATCCACCATTCGCATACGTATGCATAGCCTGCGACCACAATCCGCTGCCGAGGCCCAAGCTTGGTCGAGTCGTATGTCACCCGGGGGACGCAAAATGCGCCCGCACGGAACCTCCCGCCCCAATGGCTCAGCCGGCCTGCCCGGACACCGGCCCACGCACCACCGTCAGCACGCGCTGGGGCGACGGGAAGCTGATGCCCTCGGCCTCGAATCGCTCCTTCAGCGCACGCAGCAAATCGGTCTGCGCCGCCCAGATATCGCCGCTGCGGGTGAAGGCGCGCAATACCAGTACCACGGCGTTCTCACCCAGGCTTTCGGTCCAGATGCCGGGCGCGGGGTCCTGCAGGATGCGCGCGTCGGCGGCGAACAGCTCGGTCACGACGTCCATCGCCCTGCCGATATCGTCCTTGTAGCCGATGCCCACCTTCAGTTCGAAGCGCCGCGTGCCGCGTCGATTGAAGTTGATGATCGCGTCGGAGCCGATCTTGGCATTCGGCACCACTGCCTCGCGGTTGTCCGGCATCACCAGCAGCGTGTGCATCAGGCTGACGCTCTCCACGGTGCCATCGATCCCTCCCGCATGGATGAAATCTCCCACCCGAAATGGACGAAAAATGATCAACAACACGCCCCAGGCGAGATTGCTCAGCGAGCCTTGCAGCGCAAGTCCAATGGCCAATCCTCCCGCACCCAGGGCAGCCAGCAGCGGTGCGGAGGGCACGCCGATTTCCTGCAAGGCCATCACGATCAACAGGGCGATCAGCACGCCGTTGATCAGGTTGCGCAGAAAGCCGCTGAGCGTCTCGTCCACCTTGGCACGCCGCATGGCGCGCCGGGCGAAGTTCGCCACGCGTGCTGCCAGCCACAGGCCCACGAGCAACAACAGCAGCGCGGTGGCCAGATGAATGAGCATGTCGATCGCGCCTGCGGAAAACGGCAGGCGCGTCAGGAAATCGTGCATGGGCTAGGACTCGTGCGTGATGAAACCGCGAAGCCTAGCAGTCCCGCGATCAAGCTTCCGTCGCGAGCCTGTCGGTAAGCTTAATCAGCCTTGGCATGATCGCCGGTAGTGGCCAGCTTCTTGGCGTTGTCACGCTCCCGACTCAGCAAGCGCAGGCGCGAGCCATCCTGCAGGCGGAACTGGAATTGCTGTTGCAGGCTTTCGAGCGCCTGGAGGCGCGGGCACAGTTGATCGGCGCGTTTGCTCAACTGGTCGGCGCGTGCATTCACTTCCTTGTCGATGGTGTGATCCAGCGAATCCGCGCGCGCCTCGAGCGCCGCCACCTTGCTCTGATCGCCACTGAGCGCGGCCTTGACGGCGGCGCCGGCGACCTTGCCAACCAGATCGGATACCGACTGCTGGATGCTGCCTTCGATCACCTCGTCCAGGTCGTGCGGCTTCCAGACGCCCTTGCCCAGGCCATCGTCGATGCGCGCCAAGGCCTGCCGATGATTGGCTTCGAGTCGGCCCACCATGTCGTGGCGTTCATCGTCGTTCTCGGCAAACGTGAGCAGCACCGCACGCATCGCGGCAAAACCGATATTCACGCCCTCGCGCGCGATTTCCGCCACATCGGGAAGCAAGCTGCGCACCTGCGACTCGTAATTGCGCAGGCGCGCTGCGTCATCCGCTGAAACCACCACGTCGCGCCCATCGACGCTCAGGTGACCGTCATGCATGATGATCTTGCCCGGATGACCGGCATCACGCCGGAAGTCGATGCGGTCCTGGGTGACGTGCACATCGAACTCGGTCGAGTAGCCGCACTGACCGTCGTGAATCTGGATATCGTGCGCCCGCGCTGCGCCACACAAGGCCACGCTCGCCGCCCATACCAAAGCCATGCTTTTGATGCGCATGCGTATCGCCTCCCCGAAGCTGCCTGCGGTGCGCGCTGCTGCGCAACCTGGACGCCACGATGCGCCTCCTACCACGATCGATCATGGGCCAGGTGTCATGCCCTGCCATCGGTCATGGCCGCGGATTTGCCCTCCTCGGGGGCGTTCACCGATAAGGGTTTCCGCCAATGACGCAGCGCACATAGCAAGGCCCGCCGTCACCCGCTAAGTTCCCCTGTAGTAATCACCATGTGGGGACGTGGGATGCGGGAGGGGTGTGATGTCATCGTCGTGGGCGCCGGCTTGGCTGGGCTGGTCGCCGCCACCGAGCTGACCGATGCAGGCAAGCGCGTACTGGTGCTGGAGCAGGAGCCGGAACAAAGCCTGGGGGGGCAAGCGTTCTGGTCGTTCGGCGGATTGTTCTTTGTCGATTCGCCGGAACAGCGGCGCATGGGCGTGCGTGATTCGCATGCGCTGGCCCTGGCCGACTGGATGGGCACGGCCGCGTTCGATCGCCCGGAAGACCATTGGCCGCGCCGCTGGGCCGAGGCATACGTCGACTTCGCCGCCGGTGAAAAGCGCAGCTGGCTGCACGCCATGGGCATGCGCTGGTTCCCCGTGGTGGGTTGGGCCGAGCGCGGCGGTCATGGCGCCATCGGCCATGGCAATTCGGTGCCTCGCTTTCATGTGACCTGGGGCACCGGGCCGGGCGTGATCGAACCGTTCGTGCGTCGTGCACGCGAGGCACAGGCCAAGGGCCTGCTGCACTTCGGCTTTCGGCATCGCGTGGACGAGCTGGTGGTTGAACAAGGCGCGGTGGTCGGCGTTCGTGGCAGCGTGCTCGCGCCCGACAACATGGAGCGTGGCAAGCCCAGCTCGCGCGAAGTCACGCAGGCCTTCGAACAGCGCGCGCAAGCCGTGATCGTGGCCTCGGGTGGCATGGGCGGCAATCACGATCTGGTGCGACGCAACTGGCCCGAGCGCATGGGTACGCCACCTGCGCACATGCTGTGCGGCGTGCCTGCGCACGTGGATGGCCGCATGCTAGGCATCAGCGAAACGGCAGGCGCCAAGCTGATCAACCGCGATCGCATGTGGCACTACGTCGAAGGCATCGAGAACTGGAACCCGATCTGGCCGATGCACGCGATCCGCATCCTGCCCGGACCGTCCTCGCTGTGGTTCGACGCCACCGGCAATCGCCTGCCCGGCCCGCTGTGGCCCGGCTTCGACACGCTGGGCACGCTCGAACACCTGCGCCGTACCGGCCATGACTACAGCTGGTTCGTGCTCGACCAACAGATTATCCGGCGCGAGTTCGCACTGTCAGGCTCGGAGCAGAATCCCGATCTCACCGGCAAAAGTTGGCGCCAGGTAGCCAAGCGTGCCGTCGGCAAAGGCGCGCCTGCGCCGGTGGAGGCGTTCAAGCTGCACGGCCGTGACTTCATCGTGCGCAACACGCTGGAAGAGCTTGTCGATGGCATGAATGCGCTGGCGGGCAATCAATTGCTCGACATGGCAAAACTTCGCCGTGAGGTCGAGGCGCGGGACCTGCAGTTCGACAACCCTTACGCGAAAGACAGCCAGGTGATGGCCATCCATAACGCGCGCCGTTATCGCGGCGACAAGCTGGTGCGCGTGGCCAAGCCACATCGCCTGCTCGATCCGGCCAACGGCCCGCTGATCGCCGTGCGCTTGAACATACTCACCCGCAAGACGCTGGGCGGACTTGAAACCGATCTCGACGCGCGAGTGCTGGGCCACGACGGCCGCCCCTTGCCCGGACTTTACGCCGTGGGCGAAGCGGCCGGCTTCGGCGGTGGCGGCGTGCATGGCTACCGTGCGCTTGAAGGCAGTTTCCTGGGTGGTTGCTTGTTTTCAGGCCGCGTCGCCGGCCGTGCAGCTGCGGCGGCAGTGGCATGAGCGAACATATTCGCCCGCGCATCGCCATCTATGGCGCCGGCAGTGTCGGCGGCTATATCGGCGGACGTCTGAACGAACAGGCCCGCGTGACGTATATCGGACGCCGGCGCGTCATCGACGCCATGCGCTTGAATGGGCTGACCTGGAGCGATCTGCAAGGTCATCGTTGCCGTATTGCTCCCAAGACGCTGGATCTCAATCTCGATCCCTTCGCCGCCGCAAAAGCGCACTTGGTCCTGGTGACGGTGAAGTCTTCCGCCACCGAATCCGTCGCGCGCGAACTCGCTGGAGTGATCGCCCCCGGCGTGCCCGTGATCAGTTTCCAGAACGGCCTGCATAACACTGAAGCGCTACGCGCTGCACTACCCAAACACGTCGTGCTCGCAGGCATGGTGCCGTTCAATGTGCTGCAACGCGGCCCCGGCGCGTTCCATCAGGGCTCCGGCGGCGAGCTCATGGTGGAGGCACATCCGTCGCTGGTACCGTTCCTCCCCTTGTTCGAAGCCGCCGGCCTGCCCTTGCGTCCACGACAGGACATGCCTGCCGTGCAGGCCGCCAAATTGCTGCTCAATCTCAACAACGCGGTGAATGCGCTGTCCGATTTGCCGCTGAAGCAGGAACTGTCGCAACGTTGCTGGCGCCGCTGCCTGGCACTGGCGCAACGTGAAGCCTTGCACGTGTTCGCCAGCGCCGGCATCCGGCCCGCCCGACTCACTCCGCTACCGACCGACTGGCTGCCGCGCCTGCTTGAATTGCCGGATGCATGCTTCAAGCGTGTCGCCTCGCGCCTGCTCGCCATCGATCCACTGGCGCGATCATCCATGTGGGAAGACCTCGAAGCGGGGCGGCCGACCGAAGTCGATGCCATCAACGGCGAAGTCGTGCGGCTGGCCGCCAGCCACGCCATGAAGGCACCGGTGAACGCACGACTGGCCTCACTGATGCACGACGCGGAACATGCGCGCCGCCCCTGGAATGGTTCACAACTACTGGACGAACTTCGCTCGGCTCAGTGATCCGTTGACTCGTAAAGCTCTCGCCGCAGGTTGCGCAGCGAGAGCGTTTCCCAGGTCGCCGAGATCACTAGCACCAAGGTCGCCAGCGCGGCAAGCGACAACACGTTCGGCGTGCCAGCGGGCACCAGGATGGCCAGCAGCAACGCCAGCCCCACCAGATGCGACAACGGGAAGTTGGTGTGGGTGACCGTCATCTTGAACAACGCATTGCCCAGCAGATAAAGCGCCGGACCACCAAGCAGTACGGCGATTTGCGGCGTCGTCGCCAGCGCATGCGGTTGACTCAGGCTCAGCTCGTCTCCCACGGCGCTTACCACGATGCCGGCCACGATCAGCAGGTGCAGATAGGTGTATCCCAATCGCGCGGTGCGCCCCGGGTCAGCCGATTGGCGAATGGAGCGGCTACCCCTTTCCACCGCAAGATCAAAATAGATCCACCACATCGCCACGCAGCCGACGAACGCGGTCACAAAGGCCAGCCAGGCATCCAGTGCCCGCCCACTCTCCGCGAAGCTACTGCCCGTGACGACCACCGACTCGCCTAGCGCGATCATCACGAACAGGCTGCAGCGCTCGGCCATATGGCCGCCTTCGATATCCCACTCCGCCGTGCTTGAGCGTCCCAGCCCAGGGACATAGAAGAACAGGGCGGGGCCGAGGTATTCGATGGCAAGCGCGATCGTCCAGTACAGGAGTCGCGTTTGACCCTCCTGTAAACCGCCGGCGATCCACAACACCGCGGTCGTCGCCAGCCAGAGAGTGATCCGATGAAAGTTGCGGCGCGCCGGCAGTGGCGAGCGGCGCAGGGCCCATAGCATGAAGCACGAGCGACCCACTTGCATGCAGGCGTAGGCGCCCGCGAAGAGCAGCCCGTGCC
Organism: Dyella humicola; assembly: GCF_026283945.1. Taxonomy (NCBI): domain Bacteria; kingdom Pseudomonadati; phylum Pseudomonadota; class Gammaproteobacteria; order Lysobacterales; family Rhodanobacteraceae; genus Dyella; species Dyella humicola. Next base: position 623,686 of record NZ_JAPDPC010000001.1, on the reverse strand, counting down.
CATCGAACGCCTGGGGCAACGCCGTCGACAGCAGCAGACCGGCGAACATCAAAGCCAGCATCAGCAGCCTTACGGCCAATCGTTCCGGATCCAGCCAGTTGGTGATCCAGCCGGTGAAGATCCATACCCACCAGACCGCAAGGAACAGCAGCAGCACGTGCAGCGCGCCGAGCAGGCTCAGGTCGTGCCATAGCGTATGGGAGAGTTGCGTCACCGCATAGACAAAAACCAGGTCAAAGAACAGCTCGATATTGGTGACCTTGCCGTGCATGCCGGCCTGGTGCGGACGCAACAGGCTGGGCGCGGCAAGCCAGCCCTCGGGTGGAACGTAGGACATGGCGCGATCTCCCTCGGTTCGCGCCTGTTATCGCATGACGGCGGGCAGACTCGCCACGTCCTCCTGCTCAGCGTCCTGAGTCTTCGAAGCCGACCACCTTGCCATCCGCCAGCAGGACAGTGGTAACGCGATCGCCTCGTCGGTACTGCCACTGCTCGCCACCAGTCTCACGGGCGGAAGACGTCTTGCGACGGCCGCTGTGCTTTGCGCCTCGCGCGTTCCCGCTACGTGTCCCGGTCTTCTTGTGCGACTTGTACGAGGACTTGCCAAGCAGCTCGACCACTCGCGACGCACTGTCACCGACCGTGAGTACCTGATTGCCCACCCGCAACGTGCTGCTGCCGGCATGCGCGGCGAACGCCACCAACAAGAGCGCAGAAAGCCCATAACGACGCATGGCCACCTCCTTGTCGACGAACCACGTGCGCATGGCAACATCCTGCCCACGCCATCCGAACGCGCCCATGCGCGGCGAACTCGAAGATAGACAGGAACCCACCAACCACGCATTCCTCTGTGGCCGCGAGGTGGTGTAGGTGATGGCCCCTCTACGAGGCCTGCCAGGCGCGGGCGAGATGCGAGAGTCCCGGCGCTGCGTACCGCTACGACAACCTGACGAATGAAGCATTCCGCCCACGCCGTAAGCCGCACGCTAATTGACACTGCCGCTCAGCGCGTTCGATCTTCGATAGTGCTGACGTTTCCATTGCTTATTGTCACCGTCACGATGTGCCCATCATCGCGTTGGTACTGCCAGCGCTCTCCTTGATAAGCACCGAATTTGTTCTCCACCGGCTCCTTGAAATCGGGCTTGCCAAGTAATTGCATGGCACGCGCGGCGCTGTCGCCCACGGTCAGTACCTCGCTGCCGATGCGCAAGGTGTCGCCCGCCTGTGCGGTCAAGCTCAGTAACAACAATGGGACAACGAGATAACGACGCATGCTGAACTCCTTGTTGATGGATGGTGGCTCTTAGAAACCGGACCCGGGCCGCGTGAGATATTCCCTTTCCTCCGGCGTGCTGGTGCGGCCAAGCGCGGCATTGCGATGCGGGAAGCGCCCGAAGCGATCGATCACGTCGCGATGTCGTCGCGCGTAGTCCAGAAAGTCCTCGTAGCGAACCTGCTCCGACGCCGGCGACTGCGCCAGCAGTTGCCCGAACAGATCAACGCTGCGCTGCTGCAGTGCCGAATCCTCCGCATGTTCCAGCGGCAGATAGGCAAACAGGCGCTGCAAGGGCGATAGCCGTAAATCGTCGCCTCTAGCGATGCCGGCCAGCGCCATGGCCTGCGCCTTCGCATCAGCAGCCCAGGCACGGGCATCGCTACGATGAATATTGCGACTGAACTGATCGAGCACGATCAACAACGCGAGCCAGCCGCCGGGCGTGGCTGTCCAATGATCGAGCTCCCCGCGTGCAGCCGCTTCGAGCACGTCGCCGAAACGATCCCGAATCCGCGCATCGAACACCTGGTCGTTGTCGAACCAGACCGCTTCGGCAGCGGCGTCGAACCAGAAATCCAGCACATCCTTGGGCGTCGTTGGCATGCCTGTTCCTTGGCCAGGGGTGTCTTCAGCCGTGCGTCGTGCCGGCTAGACAGTGCATATCGTTGTGAATGCCATGCAGGCGGGACAGCTGCACGCCCAGTATCCGGGCGGACTCGTCCGTGGCATGGGCCATTTGCTGCTCAAAACGATGCAACAACGCGCATTCGTTGCGCGCCAGGCAATGGATCCAGGCGGCGTCGCGATTGGCGGAAAAACCGGTCGTCATGTCGGCAAGGGCACTGCGCACCGCACCAGCCAGCGTGCCGTGGCGCGCCGGGGCATGGCCACTGGCGTGGACCTGCGCCTGCAAGTCACCGATAAGAGCATCGAGCGTGTGCAGATTTTCAGTCAACAGAGCCTGCAGGCCCGGCTCGCGCACGCGCGTCAACGCTCGCCTGTACAGCTCGCGGTCGTCAATGCCACGCCGGATCAGGGCGTTGTAGCGCGGTACTCTCACGTGCGACACGAGGCCGCCTCCTCACACGGTTAACAGCGGCAACATCCTCGTCCTTTGCCGCTTAGCAGGAGGTTAATCAGCCGCCACCAGCTTGGCATCGCTGGCACGCGCCCTATTGACCGACCTGTATCAGGTTCAATGGCTGGCTCCCCGCTCCGCGGATGCCTTGCTGCAACTCGGCCAGACGCTGGATGGATGGGCACAAGGCCTGGATCTCGGGCGTCAGCGCCTGCATGCGCCGCTCCAGGCGTGGCCGCAACTGCGTGCTTAGATCCGACGCACTGTCGCGTAAGTTGGCCGCCGCCTGCAGGTCACCGCTCAAGGCCGCATTGATGGCCTGCTGGCCAAGGTCGTTGGCGAGCAAGGGCATCAGATCCGATGCCAGCTGGTTGGCGTACTGGTCGGCCAGGTTACCCTGCCAGTCGTGCGTGCTGTTGCTGGCAGCGATGCGCTGCTTGAGCTCCACCGCCCGCGTGGCCAGGCGCCGATCCATCTCGGAGCGGGTGTCGGGGCTCAGCGAAAGCCGCGTGCCCTCGTCGTGCATCGCCGCCGCGAGCATATCCACGCCATGCGCCGCAACGGCTTTAGCACGTGGCATGAGCGCGCGTAGCTCGCGTTCGAAGAGGGCGAGACGATCCTGGTCCTCGGGTCGAAGGCGCACCGCCGCACTGTCGGTGCGCAAGACGCCATCCTGCAACTCGACCCGCTGCGGCGCCGGCTGCGGGCGATCGAACAACAGTGCGCCTGGCGTCACGGTTAAGTCGTAGCTGCTGCTCGCATGGCAGGTGGTCGCCAGGTCCTGCGCATGCAGCCCCAGGCTGGCCAGGGAAAGCACGGAGATAAGCGACAGACGGCGCGCGAGCATGGCAAATCCATGTGAACGAGGAGCCGCAGCGATAACCCGCGCTGCAGCAACCGCCGCTGAACTCCAGGCTGGCTAGGGCCTGCGAGGGCGGAATTGCCCGCGAACGACCGGCTGGTGCAACCGCCATGCCAGCCAAAGCAAGACCGGCACAGCGAGCGCCTTGAGTCCCACCGCCATTTCAAAGCTGTGGCGCAACCGGTTTAGGGTCCGCTGGGCGGCCTCGTCCGCGCCCGGCTGCAGCAACGATACGGCGTTGTCGACGTTGTGCCATTGCGCAAACAGGGTGATCCCGCTCACCAGGGCCCAGATCGCCAGCAGCACCGCGGCAACTTGCAAGGCCACCCGGGACCACGCCTGACGCAGGATCGCGCCAGCGCAGATCACGATGATCGCAAAGGCTCCAGCAAGATAGGCCAGGTCCCAGGCCAGTACGCCGCGCAGGTGGGAAACCGCTTCAGGGCTGCCCGATGTCTGCAGTACGCCCCACACCTGCTGGGCGTGAAGCGCGTACTGCAGGCAGCCAAAAGCAGCCAGCAACAGCATCAACCAGACCACGATCCTCCAAACCGCAAACCCGCCGGGGCGGGTGGCATCGCGCCGTGTCGTCAGTGGCATCGGGATCACCCCTTCAACGTGTTGAGATCAGCCAGCACCTGCGCCGAGTTCCTCTCCGGATCCACGTCCTGGTAGACCTTGGCGATCTTGCCCTGCGGGTCGATCAAGAAGGTCGTGCGACGCGCGTATTTGAAGCCGACCTTGGAGGTCAGCACACCATAGGCCTGGGCCGTCTTGCTGTCGGCATCGGACAGCAGCGAGAACGGCACGTGGTATTTGGCGGCGAACTCGGCATGCGACTTCACGTCGTCCAGGCTCACCCCCACCACATCGGCGCCAGCCTGGCGCAGCTTGGCGATGTCGTCACGGAAGGTGCAGACCTCGGTCGTGCACCCAGGGGTGAAGTCCTTCGGATAGAAATACATGACCAGCCAACGACCACGGTGATCGGCGGGGGTCTGCCACTTGCCGTTCTGGTCCTGCAGGCGGAAATCGGGGGCGGGCTGTCCCACCTGGGGTAACGCCGACGGCGCGTCTGCGAAGGCCGGAGCGGCCAATCCAAGCAGCAGGGTCAGCATCAACAGCAGCGGGAGACGGCGCATGACGGCACTCCGGGCGCGGGAAATTGGCCAGCAGTGTACGCGCTGCAAAAGCAAAGGGCGCCACAGGGCGCCCTTTGTCGTGACGGCCTAGCGGGATCAGATCTTGGTAATGGTGAACTGCCCCACCGATACGCCCAGATCGATGCCCTCGCCGCTGCCATGCAGCGCCAGCGAGGTCGTGCCCTTGGTCAGCACCTGGGCCTGGCCGCTCTTGACGACGCCCGCTTCCGCACCGGCCTGTGCATAATCGCCGAATACGTCGTCGATGCTGCGTACGTGGGTGATCTCACCCTTGCCGTTGTCAATGCGGAACTTGCCCGCAGTGAGGCCGCCACCGACCGTAGAGATCTTTACGTTGGCCCGCTGGCCGTTGCTGCAGGCAACCGTGCCTTTGCCTTCTGCATGCTTGTAGATCGCCGACCAGCCGGCAAGGCTGAAGCTCAGGTGACACTCGACGTCAGCTTCCGCTGCCCGCGCCCTGGTGACTGGGAAGGCGGACATCGCGCCAGCACAGACGAGCATCAGGGCTGCCATTCCGAACGTACGCTTGATCATCATCAGTCTCCTTGCGTGAGTGGAATCAGACGGTACCGACTATTGTCGACAGTGACCCTGAACGCTTTGGGATATGGCCGGGCCTCCATTCATCCTTGTCGCTGGGTATGTGAAGGCAGCGTGGAGAGATGTTTCGCTGATGACGCCATAACAAGACCACGCGCACACGGAAATCACCGTGGCGGTCGCGCTCGGAGGGCTGTACGCTGGCGAAAAGATCCAGCAAAGCCAGCAGGCCGAGCAAACCCACGTCGAGCGTCGCTATCACCAGGTCACCGACGGAAGCCCGGTCTGCGTCATACCCAGAGGAACTTCATGCTCAAGTACTCGCTGGTTGGCTATGACGGCTCCGCCTCCTCCAAACAGGCGTTTCGTTTCGCCCTCGAATGGGCACGAGCCAGCGGCGGTCGAGTGCGTGTGGTATCGGTGGTGCAGGTGACCGAAGGCAGCGCCGATACGTGTGCGCTGATGATCACCGACTCCGGCACCAAGCGTTGCACCGCGCTGCTGGAAGAGCTGAAGGAGATGGCGCCGGGCGCGGAAGCGCTCATCGATGCAGAGGTCGTACGCGGCAGTCCCGGTGACGCTTTGCTGGACCAAGTGCGTCGCCACGGCATCGACCATATCGTGATTGGCCATACCGAACGGGGCGCACTCGCGCGCTGGCTGCTGGGCTCGGTGTCCGGCGATATGCTTGAGCGCGCCCACGTACCGGTTACCGTCGTTCGCTGATGCGCTAGTTCGTGTGACTCATCCGGTCCTCTAGGTCGGCGGGCGTTAATCCCCCGCGACGATCTCGTCGTATGCTCTTGTCACCTAATTGTCATGCCAGGCCAGCGCCGCGTCGTGCGCGCGCCAGCCCCGCCCGCACAGGAATGCCCGCGTGAGCTATGCCACATCGTTGCCCTGGACTCTGGAAAGCCTGGACTTCAGCCGAATCGACGTCCATCGCGTTCGCCAGAACGAGGACCTGTTTTTCCTGTTGTGCAGCTCGTCCTTCGTCGAGAGTGGCTCGGATCTGTATACGCACAACCTGGTCGACCATTTCGCTGGTGACCAGGAACTGCAGACCTGGCTCAGCCAGCATTGGGAACACGAGGAACTTCAGCACGGCCGTGCGCTGTCCGCCTACGTGAAGACCGTGTGGCCCGAGTTCGACTGGGATCGTGGCTTCGCCGCGTTCTGGCAGGAGTACGGCGCGGTGTGCACGTCGGAGCAACTGGAATCGAGCCGCGGCCTGGAGCTGGCGGCACGCTGCGTGGTGGAAACCGGCACGGCCAGTCTTTACCGCGCGCTCAACGACATCACCGACGAGCCCGTGCTGAAGGAGCTCACCGGCCATATCAAGCGCGATGAAGTGCGCCACTACAAGCACTTCTACCACCACTTCCGGATTTACCGCGAACGCGAAGGCTTCAGCCGCTACAAGGTGTTCCGCGTGATCCTGCGCCGCGTCAACGAGATCAAGAGCGAAGACAGCGACATCGCACTACGCCACGTGTTCAACCAGTGCTATCCGCAGCACAAAGAGAACGAAGCGGAGTTCCGCCGCGTCACCGGCCGCGCGCAGGGTTTGCTGCGCCGAAATATCCCCGCCGAGATGACGGTGAAGATGCTGCTCAGGCCACTGGATCTACCTCCGCGTTTGCAGAGCGCGGTAGAAAAGCCACTGGCGAAGATCGCCGAGAAGCTGTTCCTGCATTGAGCATCAGTGCCTGTTGAAACCAGGGTGCCGCGCTCATGCGCCACGAACCCTGGCACTCGAGGCTCGATCGAGGCCAGGATGGTTCACTTCGCTGGACGCTGCGCTTCCTCGATTTCGCGCGGCTTGCCCTGTTGCGGCGAATTCAGCCTGGCGATGTCGACCGGGCGAATCTGCTTGATGATGCAAGGCACATCGCGTGGGCCGGTGATGACGTGGTCGAACTTGGCGGCGACCACACTCGCACCCGAGGTCACGGCGATGTGATTGGTGAACAACAGATTCCGGCAGCGACCGTCCAGGTCGAGCAGCCACGCCTCACCGGGACGGGTATAGACCGCCAGCTGCTCGTCACTGAGTGGCTCCCATGACCACAAGCCGTAGAAGTGGAAGCTGTTCACCGGTGTACCGGCGGCGGTCACGTAGGCCTGCTGCCGCGCATCGAGTCGCGCGGTGAAGTCCTTGCCGACACGCGCACAAGCCGCCAGCAACACGACCGATGCGCCGACGATCAGAATTTGTTTGAGGGACATGGGGACGATCTCCATAGTGCTTAGGCTCCATAACGCATGAATCGGGTGCGCGTGGACGTTTTACTTCTTGGTCGACTTGCTCACCGGCTGCCACTTGGCGGGATCGAAACCGCCCACTTCGTACACCAGGGTCACCTTCTTTTCGCCGTCCTGCATGGTCACGTCCATGGTGATCTTCTTGGCCTTCTGCAATTGTGCAATGAAGGTCTTGTCGTCGCTGAACAGCAGCGCCGGCTCACCGGTGCTGGGGGCGAACGCCTTGATGCTGCCCGGCTTGTCGTCAAAGGTGGCCTTGATCGTGCAGTTTCCCTTGCACACGAAGCCATGCGGGCCACTGCTGAACAGGAATGCATTCTGGCCCCATGCGGTGTGCCGGCGCAGCACCAGGCGCACGCGGTTCTCGCCTGATGGTTGACTGCTGTAGATGGTGGCGGTGGACTGGGTGCCTCCTTCCATCGGCGATACTTGGTAAAGCCATAGGCCCTGCAGCCGATTGCGCTCGCTCGTCTCGGTGTAGCGCTTCTCGATCTCCGGCAGGCTCTGCTGCACTTCTTTGGCCGCCGCGCTGTCGGGATAGCGGCTGACGATCGACTTGCCCATGGTCACGGCCATCTCATCGTTGCCGATGCGCACCAGCTGGCGATAGGTATCGAGCTTCTGCGCCGAATCATCGGCGGGCGCCTGGGTTGCCTGCGGCGCTGCGGCCTGGTCGCTTGATGGCGAACAGCCGGCGAGGACCAGCATGGTGCCCAGGGCGGTAGCGAGGCGCAGGCGCGAAAGATTCATGAGCGACGTCCAGGCGAAAAGAAGGTGTCTAGAGTGGAACGGATAACGGGCACGGTGCAACCGCCCTACGCATGCTCATCTTCAATAGCCGTGATCCCAGCGCAGAGCTGTCGGAATGGGTGGCCCAACAGCGCCCTTAGGCACTTATCGCCGCATCGCCGAAGCGTTCGCGCAACTGGCTGCGAAAACGGCGGCTGCAGGGCAGCCTGGCGCCATCACGCATGGTCAGGCGGGCATCACCCGTCTCCAGTGGCTCGATCTCCGCCAGATAATCGAAATTCACCAGGTAACTGCGATGAACACGCACAAAGCGCTGCGGATCGAGCCGCTCCTCAATGCCGCCCATGGTGGCGCGCAGCGGATAGTCGCGGCCACGCACATGCAGGTTCACGTAGTTGCCCGACGCCTGTAGCCATTCGATCTCGCGCGCGGCGATGAGGAACTCCTTGCCCAGCTTGCGCACCAGAAAACGTTCGGGCCGATCGATGGGCTCGACCGGCGGCCCTTCGTCCGGCTCGCTGAGAAGACTGGCCTCGCCCTGCAGACGTCGTACGACAAAGCCGTAGAACGAGATCATGCCGACGATCAGGAAGTAAGTGCGGATGTCCTTGAGATACTCATAACCCATCTCCCGCGGCCAGTTGCCGAAGTCGTAACGACTACCGGCGGCGGCATAGGCGAGCACGCGTAACCCGACCATCGCGAGGACGTGAGCCAGACTGAACGGGATGCTCAGCAGCAGGTGCACCTTGAGGCTATGCCGCCAGCTATCGAAGCGGAACGGCCAGCGCCGCGTCGCCGCCACCAGCAGGGGAATCAGGGCCAGCACCACCAGGCTGCTGCTGGCCTCCCAGATCCACGGCTCCAGGTCTGACACTTTGTGGCTGCGGTAGACGTTGTCGTACCACGACACCATGCCGTTGAAGATGGTGTTGGGGACGAACAAGGCAATCCAAAAGCCGACCTCGAAAGGCCGCCGCCAGCGCTGGAACTTCGGGTAATCGAAACCGGCCTGCTTGGTCATGGCCGGGATTCTACGTGGCCGCCGTGGATCACGTCGCCTTTCGTCACTTTCCGTCGGCCGTTCGTCCCTACTTCCATGCCATCAATCACTTAGCGCATGACCGGAGGCCGGGTTCGGCAGAGCATCCAGGCTCCCGCCATCGGAACCCAGCCATGAACCGCCGCCACGATATCGACGCCTTGCGCGTCCTCGCCTTCGGGCTGTTGATCCTCTTCCACCTGGGCATGCTCTACGTGGCCCCTGCCGATGACTGGAAGTTCCACCTCAAGAGCAGCTATCTGGCCGGCTGGCTGGAGTACCCCATGCTGGCTTCCGGCTTCTGGCGGATGGACCTGCTGTTCCTGATTTCGGGCATGGCCGTTCATTTCCTGAGGGGTCGCCAGCGCCTGCCTGCGTTGGCCTGGAAGCGGACGGTACGCCTGCTGTTGCCGTTGCTGTTCGGCATCGCTGTCGTGGTACCGATCCAGCCGTACGTACAGGGGGTGTCGAATGGTTTGGTCGCCCCCGGCTTCGGTACGTTCCTGCTGCGCTACTGGACCGGTGGTCCCTGGCCGGCCGGCGCGTTCGACGGCTGGCAGTACGGCTTCACCTGGAACCACCTGTGGTACCTGCCCTATGTGTGGCTGTACACGATGGGGCTGTTGATCCTGCTGCCGGTGCTGGAATCCGAGCGAGGACAACAACTGCTCGGCCGATGCCGCAGTGTGCGCGGCATCGCCTTGCTGGTGCTGCCGTCGCTGCCGCTGCTGGCTTACTACCTGCTGCTGGCTGCGCGCTTTCCGATCAACCATGCCGTGTATCAGGACTGGTATGCGCATGCCGGCTATGCCACGGTATTTTTCTACGGCTACGTGCTGGGCACCGACGCCGGGTTATGGCGCGAACTGGCTCGGCTGCGCCGCCACGCCTTGATGCTGGCGATCGGCTGTTTTGCGGTTCGCTATGTCATCGACCAGCTGGGCAACTGGGTCGACCTGAGCTGGCTGCCGCATCCGGTCCTTGTCACTGCCCGGCTGTGGGTGCAAGCGTTGCGCTTCATGTATGCCTGGACAGCGATCGCCGCTGTCCTAGGCTGGGGCCACCAGTATTTGAATCGTCCCTTCCGCTGGCTGCCTTATGCGCGTGAAGCGGTATTCCCCTGGTACATCCTGCATCAAAGCGTGTTGTTGGCCGTGGCTTATGGGCTCCTGCCACTGCGGCTCGGCCCGGTGCTGGAACCGACCCTGGTCTTGCTGGGCACGGTAGGCGGATGCGCGCTGTTGCATGAGTTCGCGATTCGACGCTCGCGCTGGCTGCGCCCGCTGTTCGGCCTGGACGCACGATCGCGCGTGCGCAGCCTGCGGCAGCCAGCGGCGCTGCCGAGCCAGGCGCAGAACGCCTAGTCGCGAATGCGGGCGAGACCTGGATGTTCAGGTCTCGCCACCCATGGAGCAGTCCCTGTGTTCGACATGGCGGATATCACTCAGCCAGACGAAACAACGCCAGTCCGGCGCATCGAGGCGCTCGAGCCGGACGACGCCGTTGACGCCCTCGTTCTCAGCGCCATCGCGGAACATCTGAACGTTGGGACGCGTGCACACGATGCCGTCATGGCGCGTGCCATCGTTGAGTTGCAGCACGACATGTCCATTCGCCGGCAGTTCGGCCACCAGGGCCTCCAGATGCCGGATCTGCGCGGGCGCGGTATACACGTGCTCGGCCAGCCTGCCCATGGCCCACCTCGATCGCTCGATATATGCGGCTTCACATTAGACCCGCCAGCGGCAAACCCAGGTCAAGGTTCGAGGACATCCGTGTGAATAGACGACGCTTTGCCGCCCGTCTGCAGCCACCGATAATGCGGGTAACCACGCAAGGACTACCGCATGCCCTCCCCTACCGCCACGGTCTCGGCAGATTCGCTGCGCTCGCACCCCGCATTCGTGCAGTTCTGGTTTACGCGCATCGCTTCCGGCTTTGGTTTCCAGATGCTGTCGGTGGCGGTGGGCTGGCAAATCTATGCGATCACCGGCCGTGCGCTGGATCTGGGCCTGATCGGCCTGGTGCAGTTCCTTCCCTCGGTGATGCTCGCATTGCCGGCTGGCCATGTAGCTGACCAGTTCGAGCGCCGTCGCATTGTTCTCCTGGGCTTGATCGTCGAGCTGCTGGCGATCGTGGCGCTCGCAGCGATCAGCCTGGCTCATCTCGCGCATGAGGTCGGCATCCTCGCGCTGGTGTTTGTGGTCAGCATTGCCAAGGCCTTCGAATTTCCCGCACTACAGTCGATGGTGCCGGCCCTGGTGCCGACGTCCGTGTTACCACGCGCGATGGCGGCCAGTGCGTCGGCCGGCCAGGCCGCCATGATCATGGGGCCGGCTGTTGGTGGCCTGCTTTATGTCGCCGGCCCAGGCACGGTATACGCCGTGTGCGGTGTGCTGTATCTCATCGCAGCCGTGTTGATGGGGCGCCTGCGTTACGAGCAGGCACCGCCGCGACGCGAACCGGCGACGTTGAAAACACTATTCGCGGGCGTGCACTTCATTCGCCAGCGCCCCGATGTGCTTGGGGTGATTTCACTCGATCTGTTTGCTGTTTTGCTGGGCGGCGCCACGGCCTTGCTGCCGATTTTTGCCAAGGACATCCTGCATACGGGTCCGTGGGGCCTGGGCTTGCTGCGTGCGGCGCCCGCCGTAGGGGCGTTGTTGATGTCGCTATGGCTTACGCGGCACAACATGGAGCGCCGCGTGGGGCCGATCATGTTCGCCTGCGTCGCAGGATTCGGCGTGGGTACGCTGGTATTTGCCGTTTCCACCACGCTATGGCTCTCGCTGGCCGCACTGTTCGCGCTCGGCGCATTCGACATGGTGAGCATGGTGATCCGCGGTGCACTCGTGCAGTTGGATACACCCGACGCGATGCGCGGCCGCGTGAGCGCGGTGAATGCGATCTTCATCAACACCTCCAACCAGCTCGGCGAGTTCGAATCCGGTCTGGTCGCGGCCTGGGTGGGTGCAGTGAATGCCACGCTTATAGGCGGCATCGGCACCCTGGTGGTGGTGGGACTGTGGATGGTGATGTTCCCAAGCTTGCGACGACGCCAACGGCTGCATGCCGGGCCCACCGGGCTGAGCGAACCTGCAGCTAGCCAGGGGCTCTGATCGAGTCGTTGCTTTATCAGGGTGACGAGCGCGAGTCGGCCATGGACGAGCCTCAGCACCGGCTTCGCCGCACCCGCTTGATACGCATCAAAGCGAACGCCGCATCGACCGCTAGCATGCCAAATCACTTTAGTGACCTACGGCGCAGCGGATCCATGACATGAATGTCGATATCGTCATCGTCGGGGCGGGTCCAGCCGGCCTTTGCTTCGCCAAGTCTCTCGCGGGCACAGGACTCAAGATCCTCGTTATCGAACGACAGTCGACCGAGGCCCTCCGCGACCCCGTGTTCGATGGACGCGAAATCGCGCTCACTCAGCGCTCTGTGCACATCCTGCGTGAACTCGGCTTGTGGGCACTACTCGATCCCGCGGACATTTCCCCACTGCAAAGTGCGCGCGTGCTCAATGGTCACTCCCTGCATGCCCTGATCGTGGCGCCGTCGGACAAGGACGATAAGGAACTCGGTTTCCTCGTGCCCAACGACCGCATCCGACGGGCGGCTTATGCCGCCACCGAACATGAGCCGGGCATTACGCTGATCAGCGACACGGCGGTATATTCCCTCACGCTGAGCGATAGCCAGCCCCGTTTGCAGCTGGCCGATGGCAGCGTGGTGACCGCTCGCCTGATCGTCGCTGCCGACAGTCGCTTCTCGCAGTTGCGCCGGGACGCGGGCATTGCTGCCGACATGCACGATTTCGGCAAGACGATGCTGGTATGCCGTGTGGCGCTAGAGAAACCTCACCAGCACCAAGCGCTGGAATGGTTCGATCATGGCCAGACACTCGCCCTGCTGCCTTTGCTGGGCAACGAGGCCTCGATCGTGCTCACCCTGCCCGGGCAGGCCATGAAATCCGTGATGGCCATGGACGAGCACCGGTTCAACGACGAGATCCGCCGCCGCTTCGACGGTCGCTTCGGGTCCATGCAGCTGACCAGCACCCGGCACGTCTATCCGCTGGTTGCCGTCTACGCACGTCGCTTCGTCGCACCATGTTTCGCACTGATTGGAGACGCTGCAGTCGGCATGCATCCGGTCACCGCACACGGCTTCAACCTGGGACTGCTTAGCGTGGAAACGCTGTCTTCGCAGATCCGGCAGGCGCTCGCCACGGGCCAGGACATGGCATCGGCACGTGTGCTTCGTCGTTATCAAGGCGCCCATCGCCTCGCCACCCTTCCGCTTTACCTGGCCACGCTGGCGATCGTGAAGCTCTTCACCAACGACCGACCGCCGATAAGGCTTGCACGTTCGGCGCTGCTGCGGGCCAGCCAGGCGCTACCCCCGTTCCGGCTCAGCCTGGCGCACATGTTGGCCGCCAGCGGCCGCGGACGCGGCTTGGTGCCTTGACCGCGCGCGGCAAACCTCTCCCCGCATGAACGAAAGAAGCGGCTGTTTACACATCAATCACGCCAGCGCTGGCAACTTGCAGGTTCTTACTGCAAGGAGGACGCCATGGCTCGGTCCCACGATATTGAAAACAGCGTCAACGGCGTCCGCGAGCGGGTGAGCGAACGCGTGCGTCACTACGCAGACGGCGTCTCCGATCGGGCTGATGACCTAATCGAACGTGGGCGCGAGGCACGCCGGCAATTCGGGCACCACCGCAATACCTACGCGCGCCGGATCGGCCATGCGGCCGAGGACTTCGCTGACGAGGCGAACTACCAATATCGCCGGTTGCGCCGACAGGTGTCCCGCCATCCGGTCGCCACCACGGCGATCGTGGCCGGCACGGTGGGCGCGTTCCTGCTCTTGCGCCATCTGTTTCGCGATCACAACGACTGAGCCATCCAGGGCGCACCACGCGCACAAAGAAAAACCCGCCTTTCGGCGGGTTTTTCATGACTGATCACAACAGCGTTCAGACCGTCTGCGGATTCGGCTTGTCCGGATCGAGCTTGTAGGTCTTGATGGCGCGGCTGACGTCCTTGGCGTTGACCTTGCCTTCCTTCGCCAGTGCGGCCAGTGCGGCGTGGGCGATCCAGTAGCGGTCGACCTCGAAGAACCCACGCAGGTTCGCACGCGTGTCTGAACGACCGAAACCGTCGGTGCCCAGCACGGTGTAGTGCATGCCGTCCGGCATGAACGCGCGGATCTGGTCCGAGTATTCACGCACGTAGTCGGTGGCGGCGATGGCCGGACCCTGACGGCCCTGCAGCAGGCCCGTCACATACGGCACGCGCTGCTCGGATTCCGGATGCAGGCGGTTCCAACGCTCGGCATCGAAACCATCGCGACGCAGTTCGCTGTAGCTGGGGCAGGACCAGATGTCGGCGGTGACGCCGAAGTCCTTCTCCAGCAGCTCGGCGGCGGCGATCACTTCACGCAGGATCGTGCCCGAACCCAGCAGCTGCACGCGCGGCTCGCCCTTCTTCGGCTTGCCGGCATCCTTGAACAGGTACATGCCCTTGATGATGCCTTCCTCGGCGCCCTTCGGCAGATCCGGGTGGCTGTAGTTCTCGTTCATCACGGTGAGGTAGTAGTACACATCCTCCTGCTCCTGCAGCATGCGACGCACGCCATCCTGCAGCACCACAGCGACTTCGTAGGAGAACGTCGGGTCGTACGACTTGCAGTTCGGGATCGCGCCGGCCAGCAAGTGCGAATGGCCGTCTTCATGCTGCAGGCCTTCACCATTGATGGTGGTGCGGCCGGCGGTGCCACCGATCAGGAAGCCACGCGCGCGCATGTCGCCTGCTGCCCAGGCCAGGTCGCCGATGCGCTGGAAACCGAACATGGAGTAGTAGACGAAGAACGGCAGCATCGGCTGGTTGCTGATGCTGTAGCTGGTGGCCGCGGCCATCCAGGCGGCCATGCCGCCGGCCTCGGAGATGCCTTCCTGCAGCACCTGGCCCTTCTGGTCTTCGCGGTAGTACAGCAGCTGGTCGGCGTCCTGCGGACGGTACTTCTGACCGAACGGCGCGTAGATGCCGATCTGGCGGAACATGCCTTCCATGCCGAAGGTGCGGGCTTCGTCGGCCACGATCGGCACCACGCGCTCACCGATCTGCTTGTCGCGCAGCAGCAGGTTCATGCCGCGCACCAGCGCCATGGTGGTGCTGATTTCGCGATCGCCGCTGCCCTTGGTGATCTGCTCGAACGCCGACAGGTCCGGCGCCTTGATCTTCACATCGGTGTGGCGACGACGCTGCGGCAGCGCACCGCCGAGCGCACGACGGCGCTCCAGCATGTACTGCACTTCCGGCGAATCCTTGCCCGGGTGGTAGTACGGCACGTCCTTGAGCTGGTCGTCCGGCACCGGGATATTGAAGCGGTCGCGGAAGTGGCGCACGGATTCTTCGTCCAGCTTCTTCTGCTGATGCGTGGGGTTCTGGGACTCGCCCGCCGCGCCCATGCCGTAGCCCTTCACGGTCTTGGCCAGGATCACCGTGGGCATGCCCTTGGTGTTCACCGCCTGATGGTAGGCCGCATAGACCTTATGCGGATCATGGCCGCCGCGATTGAGGCGCCAGATGTCGTCGTCCGACAGGTTGGCGACCATCTCGCGCGTTTCGGGATACTTGTTGAAGAAGTGCTCGCGCGTGTAGGCGCCACCGAAGGCCTTGCAGGCCTGGTACTCGCCATCGACGGTTTCCATCATCAACTTGCGCAGCACACCATTGGTGTCGCGCGCGAGGAGCGGATCCCAGTAGCTGCCCCAGACCACCTTGATGGCGTTCCAGCCGGCACCACGGAATACGCCTTCCAGTTCCTGGATGATCTTGCCGTTACCGCGCACCGGACCGTCCAGGCGCTGCAGGTTCGCATTGATCACGAAGACCAGGTTGTCCAGGCCTTCACGGCCAGCCAGCGAGATGGCGCCGAGCGACTCGGGCTCGTCGGTTTCGCCGTCGCCCATGAAGCACCAGATCTTGCGGTCGGTCTTGGGCATCAGGCCGCGGTGTTCCAGATACTTCCAGAACTGGGCCTGGTAGATCGCCTGGATCGGGCCCAGGCCCATCGACACCGTCGGCACCTGCCAGTAATCCGGCATCAGCCACGGGTGCGGGTACGAGGACAGACCTTTGCCATGGCCGGCCACTTCCATGCGGAACAGGTCGAGCTGCTCCTCGCTGATGCGGCCTTCGAGGAACGAGCGGGCATAGATGCCCGGGCTGGAGTGGCCCTGGTGGAACACCAGGTCGCCCGGATGATCGGCGCTCGGTGCGCGCCAGAAATGGTTGAAGCCCACGTCATAGAGCGTCGCCGACGAGGCGAAGCTGGCGATATGGCCACCCAGCTCACCCGGCTTGCGGTTGGCGCGCACGACCATGGCCATGGCGTTCCAGCGGACCAGCGTACGGATACGCCATTCCATCGCCGCATCGCCACTCATCTTGGCTTCGTTCGGCGGAGAAATCGTGTTGACGTATTCGGTGGTCGGGTTGAACGGCAGGTAGCCGCCAGCGCGACGCGTTGAATCGACCATCTTTTCCAGCAGGTAGTGCGCGCGCTCGGTGCCGTCATGACTGATGACTGCATCTAGCGATTCGAGCCACTCTTTGGTTTCGGTGGGGTCGAGGTCCTGGTGGAGGATGTCGTCGAGCTGATCCATGGGGAGCTTCTCTCCGCGGCGCCGGGGGTTGGCGCGGCTATAGGTGGATCGCCTCGCTATGCGAGAGGCGGGGAACCCTTCGAGTGTAGCTCCGGCGCGGTTTTTCGCCAATTGGATCGAGACAATACGGGGGCGAATGGGGTGGGCCTGTGGGTCCGGTGCGCGGGCCTGACGACTCGCACGCTGCCGTCACCCCGCCACGAGCTGGGATCGCATGACTTTCAAGGTGTTGAATATGTTGGGGTGACGATTCCTTTCGGTGCTCCGCAAGCTTGCCGCTTTGGCAGCGGGCGTTGCGCCGGCCTGCTCGAGCGCCGAGCCACCCGCCTTTACTCCTTCTCCCCGGAGGGGAGAAGGAGTAAGGGTCCGCGTCGCCGCTTGGCTTCAAGCCAAATGAAAACGGGCCACCAGGGCCCGTTTCCAACGCGCTAAAGCTGAAACACCGCCAATCAGCTGCGATTCTCGCCCTGCGCCGCACGAATCTGCGCATCCACCGCGGCAATCGCCGTCATGTTGACCACCCGGCGTGGTGTGGCCGCGGGAGTAAGGATATGCGCCGGCTTGTTGATACCCATCAGGATCGGGCCGATCGCCACGCCATCGGTCATCACACGCACCATGTTGTAGGTGATGTTGGCAGCATCGAGGTTCGGCATCACGAACAGGTTGGCGCGACCCTTCAACGTGGTGTTGGGGAAGATCCGGTGACGCAAGGCTTCGTCCCAGGCGGTATCGGCCTGCATTTCGCCGTCCATGTTGAGCTTGGGCATGCGCGCCATGAGGATCTCGCGCACCTTGCGCATCTTCGCCGCGCTCGGATTGTCGTGGCTGCCGTAGTTCGAGTGCGAAAGAATCGCCACCTTTGGCTCGATGCCAAACAGCTTCAGGCGGTAGGTCGCCTGCATGGTCGCCTCGGCGATCTGCTCGGCCGTGGGGTCACACTGCACGTGGGTGTCGAGGAAGAACCACGCGCCCTGGTCGTTGATCACGCCCGTCATGGCCGAGGTGCACTGCACGCCCGGATCCAGGCCGAACACGCTGCGCATGTAGCCCAGTTTCTTGTGGAAGCGACCGACCAGGCCACTGATCATCGCATCCGCTTCGCCACGTTCGACCATCAGCGAAGCAATCAAGGTGGGGCGCGAACGCAACAGGTTCTTGGCCGCCGCCGGGGTCACGCCGCGACGCTCGGTCAGCGCGTGGTATTGCTGCCAGTAATCGTTGAAACGCGGATCGTCGTTGATATTGGTGAGTTCGAAATCGACGCCTTCGCGCATGCGCAGGCCGAGGCGCTCGATACGCGCCTCGATCACGTCCGGGCGGCCGATCAGGATCGGGAACGCCAGGCGCTCATCGATCACCGTCTGCACGGCGCGCAAGACGGTTTCTTCCTCGCCTTCGGCGTAGACCACACGCTTGAGGTCGGCGCGCGCGCGCTCGTACACCGGCTTCATCAGCAAGCCGGTTCGGTAGATGAACTGGCCGAGCTTCTCGAGGTACGCCTCCATGTCCACGATCGGACGCGTGGCGACGCCCGACTCCATCGCCGCCAGGGCAACGGCCGGGGCCAGCACCACCAGCAGGCGCGGATCGAACGGACGCGGAATCAGGTAGTCCGGACCGAAGGTCGGAATGTCCCCACCATAGGCGCTGGCGAGGTCGCCAGCTTCCATGCGAGCCAGCTGCGCAATCGCGCGCACGCAGGCGAGCTTCATCGCCTCGTTGATGCCGGTGGCGCCGACATCGAGTGCGCCGCGGAAGATGTACGGGAAGCACAGCGCGTTGTTGACCTGGTTCGGATAGTCCGAACGGCCCGTGGCGATGATGCAGTCCGGGCGCACGCGCTTGGCGTCTTCCGGAGAGATTTCGGGGTTCGGGTTGGCCAGCGCCAGGATGATCGGTCGCTCAGCCATCGTGACGACCATCTCGGGCTTGAGAATGCCGCCGGCGGAAAGACCGAGGAAGACATCGGCACCGTCGACGATCTCGGCCAGCGTGCGCTTGTCGGTGTTGCGTGCGTAGCGCTGCTTGTCCGGGTCCAGGTGGTCGCGTCCGCTGTAAAGCACGCCCTCACGGTCGTAGGCCAGGATGTGTTCGGGCTTGACGCCCAGCGCCACCAGCATGTCCAGGCAGGCGATACCGGCGGCGCCGACACCGGTGGTCGCCAGCTTCACGTCCTCGATCTTCTTGCCGACCACTTCCAGCGCATTGAGCACCGCGGCGCCCACGATGATGGCGGTGCCGTGCTGGTCGTCGTGGAAGACCGGGATCTTCATGCGCTCGCGCAGCTTGCGCTCGACGATGAAACACTCCGGCGCCTTGATGTCTTCCAGATTGATGCCGCCGAACGTCGGCTCCAGCGAGGCGATGATGTCGACCAGCTTGTCCGGGTCGCGCTCGTTGATTTCGAGGTCGAACACATCAATGCCCGCGAACTTCTGGAACAGCACGCCCTTGCCTTCCATCACCGGCTTGCCGGCGAGCGGGCCAATATCGCCCAGACCCAACACCGCCGTACCGTTGGTGATCACTGCGACGAGGTTGCCGCGCGCGGTCATCTCGCTGGCCGCATTGGGATCCTCGACGATCGCTTCGCAGGCATAGGCCACGCCGGGCGAATAAGCCAGGGCGAGGTCGCGCTGGGTCACCATGGGTTTGGTCGCGGAGACCTTGATCTTGCCCGGGCGCGGAAGGCGGTGGTACTCGAGCGCAGCTAGACGAAGTTCTTCAGTGAGTGCCATGGGATGCGAGGACTGAGGTGATGGGGAATGTGGGCCGGCAAGCGGCATCGCTGAATGGTAACACTGGCGGCCAGCCAAGCCCGACGATGCGCGCACGCATGGCGAGGTCGCTGTTCACCCAGAAAGGGCCGTTCTTCATTCCAACATGCCCGCCCCTAAAGACTCAGTGAAATCGTCTCCGCCTGCACCTTGCCCATGTGGATGCGGTTGACGAACAACGAGAACGCCAGCTTGCCCGCGAGGCCGTGCACGTGCTGCATCCACGGCGGCAACCAGCGCGGAGGCAAGATCGCGCCGGTTTCGAAGTGCGGCTCCAGGCTGATGACGTCATGCAGTGCGAGCTTGCCGGCGAACAAATGACGCAGCATGTCCATGCGCCGTTGCTTGAGTGCCCAACGGAAAAACGTGTGCACGGCGAGCAGCCCGGACAGGTAGACATTGTCCTTGGCAAAAGCCGCGCCGCCCGTAAGCGGCACGCCGCGAAATACGCGCTGCGCCGAATGGAAGCTGTCGGCCGGACTCTGTCCGCAACTGCAGAAGAACCGATAGACCTCGACGAAATCGGCACCGCTCAGCGCCATGTCGATGGCGAGAATGCGCAGGCTGATGCGCTTGAGCCGCGAGATGTCGATGGCGCCGGACATCAGTTCGGCGAACACGGCGAGCCCTTCCTGTGTCGCGGTGACGCGTGGCGAGGTGCGACCCAGCGAAGCGAGCACCGGTTGGGCGCGGCCATTGAGGGCCGTCAGCGAATGCACAAAGGCCTCGTGCGCCAGCAGCTGATGGCGGTCGTACTCGTTGAAGCAAGTGCCTCCGCGCAGGCGGATGCGGGTCGCGCCTGCCGCGGCCTTGGCGGTGAGCTCGGGGTCCACTTCCACGGCGATCACGCCTGCGCCGAAAAAGTCATCGAGCGTGTGGGCCAGGTCATCGCGCAGCGTGTCGGCGGGGATACTCACGGTGATATCGTCCGCCAGCAGGTCCGAGCCCAGCTCGTCGGACAGCTCCACGAAGTAACGGGCGGCATCCAGGTTGCTGCGATCACTGCCGGGAATGGCGTCGCCCGGCCGGCCGTACAGCACGATCGAAGGTGCCGTGACGCCGTTGGTGCCCACCGCCTCGAGCATTTCCGCCGCGATGCGCCAGGATTCCGCGGTGCGCGACAGGTATTCGCCCAGCGGGTCGTCGTAGCCGGCCTCGCGCTCGATCGCGACCAGCTCTGCGCGTTCCACCGAAAGATCCGGCCGCTGATAGCTGACCTCGGGCAGGCTGAACTGGCCTCTGCTGTAGGCCGCGATCATGCGGTCCTCCAGCGACGCCGGCCACGACACCGTGGACAGGATACGCATGCCTTTGACTGCCGCCAGCAGGCGCTGATCCAGCTCGGCGTAACGCCGCAGTTCGGGGGCCACGTTGGCGGGGTTCACACTCATGCGGATCTCTGGCGAAGGGCATCGATCCGATCGATCAGATCGGCGGCCACCGGGTCGGTTTTGAAGGCACTAAGGAAGCCGCGCGGACTGTTCGGCATGAAGGTGATTTCCTTGCCCCAGCGCGCAGACTCGGTACGCAGCATCAGGGTGACGCGGCGCGGGTTGGTCATGCTGGTGGCATTGACGTTGATCACGTCGCGCAAAGGGATGCGGGACGACTCGCCGCGGCTCTTGATCAGCAGGTAGTCGCCATCCAGCCAGACTTCATCGACCAGATCGAAGACCAGCTTGCGCATCAACACAAAACCGAAGATGGCCATGGCGACGGGGCCAATCAGGAAAGGCGCCAGATCCGCTCGTTGCGGGGCGCGGCTCAGCCCCAACGAAGTCAACACGATGACGGTCAGAAATCCGAACCAGAACACGGGGAATACCCGCTTATAGAAAAACGTGGAAGGCGACGAAAGCCGCTGCATGCCTGCACCCCGGACCAAGACAGCCCGATAGTAGTGCTTTCCGGGCCAACCGCCGCAACCACCCGGTTGCAGCGCTACTCACGCTCACGCGAATCGCGATGGCTGCCATGCAGCCGTCCCACCGGACGACCGCCGCGCTGGCGCCGCAGCCGGGCCTCGAGGGTGGCCGCCTGCTCCTCGCGCTCGTCGCGCAGTTTCAAGTAATTACGCCAGCGCTCGGCCGACAGGTCGCCGCTATCCAGCGCCGCCTGCACGGCGCAACCGGGCTCGCTGCCGTGCCCGCAATCGGCGAACCGGCATTGCTCGGCCAAGGCATCGATATCGGCGAACAGGTCGAGGTTTTCCTCGCCGGTAAGCTTGAGCTCACGCATACCCGGCGTGTCGATCAGGCAACCGCCGCTGGGCAGTTGCAACAGGGCCCGATGCGTCGTGGTGTGGCGACCACGGCTGTCGTGGCTACGCACGGCCTTGGTCGCCATCTTTTCGCTGCCCAGCAGCGTATTGGTGAGCGTGGACTTGCCGGCGCCAGACGAGCCCACCAGCACGGCGCTATCGCCAGGCTGCAGATATCGTGCCAGCAACGCCACATTGGCCGGGTCCTTGCCATTGATGGCATGGATCGGCGTGCCTTCGGGAAGACGTTCGCGCAGCGCGGCCAGCAGCTCGTCGGCATCATCGCGGGTATCGAGCTTGCTCAATAGCACCACCGGCTGGGCACCAGAACCCTCGGTCAGCGAGAGATAGCGTTCGATGCGGGCCGGATTGAAGTCTCCATCCAGGCCGGTAAGCACCAGCACATAGTCGATATTCGTGGCGATGATCTGGCGCTCATAGCGCTCACCCGCCGCGGCGCGCGACAACACCGTACGACGTGGCTGCACCGCGACGATATGCGGGGGCTTGCCAGCCTCCAGTTCCACGAAGTCCCCAACCGCCGGGCGCTCGGCGGGATCCATGTTTCGCTTGAGGAAATGGCCCGCCGGCTGGGCTCCAAACAGGGTCTCGCCGTCATGCAGCTCATACCCGGCGCGATGTTGTGCCACCACGCGGGCCAGCCGCCGGCCGTCCGCTGGCAAGGTGTCCCCGCGCCAACCGATACGGCGCAGTCGCTCAATGATGTCGGCTTCCGTCATGGGGCGTGATTATGCCCTGCCCGCGAGGAGCCCGACACTGCGCCGTTTTTCGCCCCTTTTTGGCTCCCCCCTCGCATCCTTACGCTGTTAGCATGCAGACACCACTCCGGCGCCCGGCGCTGGCAACAACGAAGAATGAAGGACGCTTGCGTTGGCCTCGATCAAACCCAGTGCGCACCTGGCGGACGTGCGCTATGAAATCCGTGGCGCACTGACCCGGCGATCGCGCGAGCTGGAAGCGGCCGGGCTGCCCATTATCAAGCTGAATATCGGTAACCCGGGCCGCTACGGATTCGATACCCCCGCGCATTTGCGCGAAGCCATTGCGCGTCACCTGCAGGACAGCGAGGCCTACGGCCACGAGCAGGGCCTGGAAGAGGCACGCGAGGCCATCGCCGCACAGCAACGCTATCGCGGCGCCCATGGCGTGGAAGTGGAACGCATCTTCATCGGCAATGGTGTCAGCGAGCTGATCGACCTGAGCCTGCGCGCACTGTTGCAGCCGGGCGACGAAGTACTGCTGCCGAGCCCGGACTACCCGCTGTGGAGCGCCGCCACCATCCTCAACGATGGCAAGCCTCGCTATTACCGCTGCCTGGCGGAAAACGGCCACCTGCCCGATCCGGACGAGATCGAAGCGCTGGTGACCCCGCGCACGCGGGCGCTGGTGCTGATCAACCCGAACAACCCCACCGGCGCCGTGTATCCGCGCGAACTGCTGGAACGCATCGTCGCCGTGGCCGAACGGCATCGGCTGCTGCTGCTCAGCGACGAGATCTACGACGAGATCCTTTACGACGGCAATCCGTTCCAGCCGCTGGCCGCGGTCGCTGGCGACCTGCCCTGCGTCAGTTTTGGCGGCCTGAGCAAGGTGCATCGCGCCTGTGGTTATCGCGTGGGCTGGATGAGTCTGTCCGGCGATCCGTCGCGCACCACCGACTACCGCGATGCCTTGCAGCTGCTCGCCGCGCTGCGCCTGTGCGCGAACGTCACCGCACAATGGGCGGTGCGGCC
Source organism: Dyella humicola (assembly GCF_026283945.1). NCBI lineage: Bacteria > Pseudomonadati > Pseudomonadota > Gammaproteobacteria > Lysobacterales > Rhodanobacteraceae > Dyella > Dyella humicola. Next base: position 600,229 of record NZ_JAPDPC010000001.1, on the reverse strand, counting down.
GGCGCTGCAGAGTGCGCCGACCATCCATGCGCTCACGGTTGCCGGCGGTCGCCTGCACGAGGCTCGCCGCGAAGTACTCGATGGCGTGGCCGCCAGCGAGTTCCTCGACATCGTGTCGCCTTCGGGCGCGCTTTACGCCTTCCCGCGTGTGCGAAGCGACCGCCTTGCCGATTTCGACGACAACGCCTTCGCCCTGCGACTGCTGGAGGAAGAGTCGGTGCTGGTTGTACCAGGCAGCAGTTTCAACGTGCCACACAGCCGACACCTGCGCCTGACCTTGCTGCCTCCGCCGGAGCAGATTCGCGAGGTATTCGTGCGTATCGAGCGAGTGCTGGCGGGTATGGCCGCGGCGCATAAGCCACGTGCCGCGATTGCCTGAGGCCGACGCTGACGTGCTGCGCTACCTGGCCCTTGGCGATTCGTATTCGATCGGCGAAGGCGTGCCGGAGCATGGCCGCTGGCCCGTGCAGCTTGCCGCATGCCTGCGCGATGAAGGCATGGCACTCGATGACCCGACCATCATCGCGACGACCGGCTGGACCACCGACGAGCTAGCGGCGGCGATGGACGGCACGACGTTGGCGCCACCCTACGACCTGGTCAGCCTGCTGATCGGCGTGAACAACCAGTACCGTGGACGCAGCGCCGACGACTATCGCGGCGAGTTCCAGCGCATGCTGGAGCGCGCCATCGCCTTGGCAGGCGACCGCGCCAGGCATGTACTCGTACTGTCGATACCTGACTGGGGCGTCACCCCGTTTGCGCGCCAAAGTGACCGCAACGTGATACGCATCGGCGACGAGCTGGACGTCTATAACGCCATTGCACGCGACGAAACACAGCGTCGAGGCGCGTATTGGGTCGACATCACCGGCATCTCGCGGCGTCATCCTGACCTGCTCGCAGATGACGGCTTGCACCCGTCCGCAGCGCAGTACACGTTGTGGGCGCAGACCGCCCTGCCCGTATCACGCTACATCCTGACCCTATAACCCCCGGCCCCCTGGCCCCATCGGGTCGGCGGAAACCCTTCTGCAACCATTTCGCCATCACGCGGTGACGTGCCGCGGGCACGCTGGCATCCCGGAGACCACCGGGAGAGATTGCCATGGCGAACTTCCACTGCCGTAGCGCCTTCATCTCGGACGTGCATCTGGGCACGCCCGACTGCAAGGCCAGCTACCTGCTCGATTTCCTACGCAAGTTGCGCTGCGAGAAGCTCTACCTGGTGGGCGACATCATCGACATGGAAGCGTTGGCCCGGCGGCATTGGTGGCATCCGGACCACGGCGCCGTGATCGCCGAGGTGCTGGATCTGGCACGGCGCGGCGTTGACGTCATCTATATACCGGGCAATCACGATGCCCCCGTGCGGGGCCTCGCCGGGCAGCGCTTCGGTGGCGTGCAGATCGAGCTTGATGCCGTGCACGAAGGCGCTGACGGACGCCGTTACCGCGTCAGCCATGGCGATGAATTTGATCCGGAGCAGATCGGGCGCACATGGATGGTGCACCTGGGGGAAGTGATGCATCGATTCATTTGCTGGACCAACCGCCGCGTGCACGCCATGCGTCGCCGTCTGGAATTGCCCTACCTGCCGCTGTCGATCATCGTGAAATCGCATATCGGCAAGGCGCTGGCCTATATCCGCGCCTATGAAGAGCGCGTGGCCAGCGATGCACGCGAACGCGGTTTCGACGGCCATATCTGCGGCCACATCCATTTCGGCCACGTCCGCGACATGGGCGGGGTGCTTTATCTCAATGATGGTGACTGGGTGGAGCACTGCACGGTGTTGGTGGAGGACCATTCGGGCGCGATGGAGCTGATCCACTGGAGTGAGCAATTCGCCCCATTGGGACGGGCCAGCCGCGAGCTGGTGCTGCCGTCCCCGGCCGCCGCGCTGGCGTTGGCGCCGCTTACGCGCAGCCGGCTCGATCTCGGGGAGATGCGCCCCGCCGCTTGAACGGGCCGGGTGCCGCCGGCATATCGGGGGCGTACAATCAGCCCTCTTTGCCGGAGTTTTCCATGTCTCTCGACAGCACCACCCGCGAACGTATCGAATCCCTGTTGCAGGACCACCGCGTGGTGCTGTTCATGAAAGGCACCCGCCATCAGCCGATGTGCGGTTTCTCCGCCGCCGCCACCAACACGCTGAACGAGTTGCTGCCGGACTACCACACGGTCAACGTGCTGGAAGATCCGGAAATCCGCGAGGGCATCAAGGCTTACGGTGACTGGCCGACCATTCCGCAACTTTATGTGGGCGGCGAGCTGGTTGGCGGCGCCGACATCATTCGCCAGATGTATGCCAGCGGCGAGCTGCACCAGCTGTTCGGCGCGGCCGCGCCGGATCGCACGCCGCCCGAGATCACCATCACCGACAAGGCCGCCGAGGCCATCCGCCAGGGCACGGCGAGCGCTCAGGGTCTGGCGCTACACCTGGAGATCGGCCCGGACCATAGCGCCGGCTTCCAGCTGGCACCGGCCAGCGACCACGACATCGTGGTCAGCTCCAACGGCATCGACGTGCACTTCGACCCGGGTAGCGCGCAGCGCGCCAAGGGCATCGTTATCGACTGGGTGTCCACCGTGCAGGGCGAAGGCCTGAGTCTGAAATTCCCGGGCGCGCAGGAGATCGGCTCGCTTACCGTGCAGGATCTGAAGGCCCGTCTGGCCGCAGGTGACATCACCCTGGTCGACGTGCGCCCGGCCCATGGCCGTGCGCAAGCCGCCCCACTGGCGCAGGCCCGTGTGCTGGAGGAAGAGGGTTACGAGTCGCTCGCTGCCCTGCCCAAAGACACGCCGATGGCGTTTATCTGCCACCACGGCGTATCCAGCCGAGGCGTGGCCGAGCGCTTCGCGGCCCACGGCTTCACCAAGGTTTACAACGTCGAGGGCGGCATGGACGCATGGGCCAATGAGATCGACGCGTCGGTGCCGCGCTACTGATCGCCACGGCGCCAGACCCGATCGACCAAGAAAAACGCCCGCCCTGCGGGCGTTTTTCTTGCAGGCTCACCCGGCGCCGGACACGTGGCGCTGACACCCTGAAAAGCGCAATATATTGCGACTATCGCAGAAGCCTGTGTCCTGTCATGTGCTACTGGTAGCATGCGCAGACATCCACGCCCGTAAGCCGTATGCGAATCCTGCTTGTCGAAGATGACTCCCTTGTATCCGATGCCATTACCCGCGGCCTGGTCGCGAGTGGCTATGTGGTTGATGCGGTAGCTGACGCCGAATCGGTTTCCGGAAGGCTGGCCGATACCCACTACGACCTCGCCATCGTCGACCTGGGCTTGCCAGGCGAGGACGGGCTGTCCTTGGTGCGACGCCTGCGCCGTAGTGGAAATCCGCTCCCGCTGCTGATCGTGACGGCGCGCGATGGCCTGGACGACCGTATCAGTGCACTGGATCTGGGCGCCGATGACTATCTGGTCAAGCCCTTCGCCCTGCCTGAGCTGGCTGCGCGTTGCCGCGCCTTGATCCGTCGCGCCACGGCCGCTACTGCCAATGAAATTGCGATTGGCGGCCTGCGTATCGATCTGGCGGGTCGCCGCGCGCTCAACACCACGGGTGACGTGCTGGAACTCACGCGACGCGAGTGGTCCATCCTCGAATGCCTGGCCCATCACAGCGGCAAGGTCGTGAGCAAGGAACGCCTGACCCAGGCGATTACCGGCTGGAGTGAGGACATCTCCGGTAATGCCATCGAAGTCCACGTGTCGCGCCTGCGCAGCAAGCTGGGCAGCGCGGCCACCGTGCGTGGCATTCGCGGGCTAGGCTACCGCCTCGAAGATGCCTGAACGCAAGCGTCCGATCAGCATTCATCGGCGCCTGCTGAGGTACATGCTGGCGCCGCTGTTGCTGTTGCTGGTGGCTGGCGTCGCGGTCGATCACAGCATGATCGTCAGCCCCATCCATAGCGCCTTCGATCGCGCACTGTCGCGCGCAGCACTGGCGATCGTTGCACGCCTCCATCGCGCGCCGGAAGGTCAGCTCGCGATGTCATCGCCAGAGCGTCCACCGGTACCGCCCAGGCCTTTCGCCAACGCCGAGCCCCTGCCACCTCCGCAGAAACCCATGCCCGACGGTGGGACTCCGCCACCGCTGCGCGGAATGGGTGGCGATACGTTTTTTTATCGGGTGAGCCTTCCCGACGGAAGTACCCTGGCGGGCACGCCGGACCTGCCGCTGGCTCCGCCCGACGACAAGGCAGCGGATGGCTTTAGCTACGCCGACATCAACTATCAGGGCGAGGTGATGCGGCTGGCCAGCTACCGCACCCTTGAAGACGGTGATCCGGTCATCGTGACCGTGGCGGAGACGCCGGCGCGTCGTGACCGCGCGGTTCATCGCATGGACGTCTCATTCGGCCTCAATGACACCGTGCAGATGGCGGCCGTGTTGATCATCGCCCTGATCGGCATACGCATTTCATTGCGCCCCCTGCAACGCCTGAGTCGTCAGATCGCCAGCCGTCCGGCGCAGGCGCTGACGCCGCTTTCCACTGACCAGGTTCCCAGCGAGGTGCGGCCGGTGGTTGAGTCGCTCAACACCTTGTTGGGAACGGTGCGCAATTCCGTGCTGTCGCAGCAGCACTTCATGGCCAACGCGGCACACCAGTTGCGAACCCCCTTGACCGGACTCAAGGCCCAACTGGAAGTACTCAGCCGCGAAACCGCCGGTAGTCCGCTGGAAGAGCGCATTGCCCTGCTGCACGGTGGCGTGGACCGGCTGGCCCATACCGCCAACCAGCTGTTGACGCTGGCGCGCGCCGAACCGTCGGCGCATCGGGCCAGCCACTACACCTCGATCGAATTGCCCCACCTGATCGGCGAAGTGATCGAGAGCTCGCTGGATCGCGCCCTGGCGCACGGCATCGACCTGGGAGCCGATAGCCAGCACGCCCAAGTCACCGGCGTGTACTGGTTGCTGCACGAGCTGCTGATCAACCTGATCGACAATGCCATTCGCCATACGCCCGCCGGCGGCCATGTAACGATCCGCTGTGGCGTCAATGACGGACACGCTTTCCTTGAAGTGGATGACAGCGGCACAGGTATTCCACCTGACGAACGACCCCGCGTACGCGAGCGCTTCTACCGAGGCGCGGGCAGCACGGCCGATGGCTGCGGCCTGGGCCTTTCGATCGTCGATGAGGTGGCACGGGTTCATGGCGCCCAACTGAGCATCCTGGATGGCAGTACCGGCCAGGGCGCGCGCATGCGCATCGACTTTCCCGCCAGCGACTAAAACTCATTCGGTGGCGTGAGGCACTTTGAATTTCGCTCCGGCACCCCCAAAGTGAGGGCAGCCTCTACAGGAGTTCCCCGTGTCCATACCCAGTGCCGTCAAGAGCACGCCCATCGGCAACCGCCAGCAGCTGACTGATTACCTGGCTGCGGGGGAAAAACCACGCGATGCCTGGCGCATCGGCACCGAGCACGAAAAGTTCGGCTTCCTGACCGACAGCCTGCGCCCCCCCACCTTCGACGGCGATCGCGGCATCCGCCTGCTGCTGGAAACCCTGGCCACGCGCTACGGCTGGGATGTCGCGCGCGAAGGGGACAACCCGGTGGCGCTGTCGCGCGACAAGGCCTCCATCACGCTGGAGCCCGCTGGCCAGCTGGAGCTTTCCGGGGCACCGCTGGAAACCATCCACCAGACCTGCTGCGAGGTCAATTCGCATCTGGCCGAAGTGCGCTCCATTGCAGACGACCTCGGCATCGGCTTCCTCGGCATGGGTTTCCAGCCGAAGTGGCGCCGCGACGAGATGCCATGGATGCCCAAGGGCCGCTACAAGATCATGCGCGAGTACATGCCCAAGGTCGGCAACCTCGGCCTGGACATGATGAAGCGCACGTGCACCGTGCAGGTCAACCTGGATTTCTCCAGCGAGGCCGACATGGTGCGCAAGTTCCGCACCAGCCTCGCACTGCAACCCATCGCCACCGCGCTGTTCGCGGATTCACCGTTCACGGATGGCCGTCCAAACGGCTACCTGTCGTATCGCTCGCACGTGTGGGAAGACACCGACCCGAATCGCACCGGCATGCTCGACTTCGTGTTCGATGACAGCTTCGGCTACGAGCGCTACGTCGACTACATGCTCAATGTGCCGATGTACTTCAGCTATCAGAACGGCCACTACGTCGACCTTTCCGGCCAGGACTTCAAGCGCTTCATGGCGGGCGAACTGCCGGTGTTGCCGGGCGTGCACGCCACCATGAAGGACTGGGCCGACCATCTCACCACGGCTTTTCCGGAAGTGCGCCTCAAGCAGTACCTCGAAATGCGAGGGGCTGACGGCGGTCCGTGGAATCGACTGTGCGCACTGCCAGCCTTGTGGGTGGGCCTGCTTTATGACGACGACGCCCTGAGTGCCGCGTGGGACCTGGTCAAGGATTTCAGCCGCGAGGAGCGCCACGCCTTGCGCGACGGCGTGCCGAAGCAGGCGCTCAAACTGCCGTTCCGCAAGCACAGCGTGCGCGACCTGGCGGCGGAAACGCTCAAGATCGCCTCGCACGGCCTCAAGCGCCGCGCACGCCTCAACAAGCATGGCGCCGACGAAAGCATCTTCCTAGAGCCGATGATCGAGATCGTCGAGGCGAACCAGACCCCGGCCGAGCGCAAGCTGGAGCTGTTCAACGGTGCCTGGAACGGTAGTGTCGACCCGGCGTTCCGCGAGTTCGCGTATTGAGTTGCCAGCTTCACCGGCAAGCCGAAGGGTGGGCCCTGCCATGACGCGGGGCCCATTCGATGCCGGGCCCCTGCCTCCCCACGGATAGGGACGGCCATAAAAAAGGCCGGCAGTGCCGGCCTTTTCTACTTCGACTCACTGAAGAATTACTTCTTCGTCGGCGCTTCCTTCAAACCACGGTTGATCAGCATCGGCTCGACGCTCGGGTCCTTGCCGCGCCAGTCGCGATACAGCTGACCCAGTTCGACCGTATTGCCCTGGGACAGGATCATGGCGCGGAAGCGATCACCGTTCTCGCGGGTCAGACCACCGTGTTCCTTGAACCACTGAAAGGCATCGTCCGACAGCATTTCGGTCCACAGGTAAGCGTAGTAACCGGCGGCGTAGCCGCCACCCCAGATGTGATTGAAGTAGCTTGAGCGATAGCGCGGCGGCACGTAGCTAAGGTTGATCTTGGCCTTGGTCAGCGCATCCATTTCGAACTTGTTCGGATCCTGCTTCGGCTCATCCGCACCGAGGCTATGCCAGCTCATGTCGAGCAGGGCCGCGCCGACCAGTTCGGTCATGTCGTAGCCCTTGTTGAAGGTGGAGGCCTTCTTGATCTTGTCCACCAGCGCCTGTGGCATAGGCTCGCCGGTCTTATAGTTCTTCGCGAAGTTGGCAAAGATCTTCGGGTCGGTCGCCCAGTGCTCGTTGAACTGCGAGGGGAATTCCACGAAGTCGCGGGCCGTCGATGTGCCCGAAAGGGTCGGGTACTGCGAGTTGGCGAAGATGCCGTGCAGGCCGTGGCCGAACTCGTGGAACATGGTGATGACGTCGTCGAACGACAGCAGGGCCGGCTCGCCCGGAGCCGGCTTGGTGAAGTTGGCCACGTTGAAGATCACCGGCTTGGTGCCCAGCAGCTTGGACTGGTCGACCAGGTTGCTCATCCAGGCGCCGCCCTGCTTGTTGTCGCGCTTGAAGTAGTCGCAATAAAACAGCGCCATCGAGGTGCCGTCCTTGTCGAACACTTCGAACACGCGCACATCGGGCTGCCACACCGGGATGTCCTTGCGCTCCTTGAAGGTCAGGCCGTACAGCTGGTTGGCGGCGAAGAACACGCCATTCTGCAGCACGTTGTCCAGCTCGAAATACGGCTTGATCTGCGACTCGTCGAGGTCGTACTTGGCCTTGCGCACCTGTTCGGCGTAGTGGTTCCAGTCCCATGCCTCGACCTTGAAGCCACCCTTCTGCTGGTCGATCACGGCCTGGATGTCCTTGGCCTCGCGCTCGGCACGCGCGGTGGCCGCCGGCGCCAGATTGTTCATGAACTTGAGCGCCGCATCCGGCGTCTTGGCCATCTGGTCTTCGAGCTTCCACGCAGCGTAGTTGGGGTAGCCGAGCAACTTGGCCTGCTCCGCCCGGATCTGCGCGATGCGCGAAACCAGCTCGCGGGTGTCATTGGCGTCACCCTTCTCAGCACGGTTCCAGGAGGCCTTGAACAGCGCCTCGCGCGTATCGCGATTGTTGAGGTTCTGCAACGCCGGCTGCTGCGTGGTGTTCTGCAGCGGAATCACCCACTTGCCGTCGAGCTTGCGACCCTGGGCAGCCTGGGCGGCAGCCGCGAGGTCGCCATCGGATAGGCCGTCGAGCTTGCTCTTGTCGTCCACCACCAGCGCGCCGGCCTTAGAGGCGGCGAGCAGCTTGTTGGTGAACTGGGTGCTGAGGGTCGACTCTTCCTTGTTGAGTTCCTTCAACTTGGCCTTGTCGTCCGCGGACAGCTTGGCACCGCCGTGCACGAAGTTCTTGTAGAGCACCTCGACCAGTCGCTTGGATTCCGGATCGAGCTGGAGCGTATCGCGATTGTTGTAGATCGTCTCGATGCGCGCGAACAGCTTGTCGTTCATCACGATAGCGTCCTGATGCGCGGCAAACTCGGGCGCCATCGCCTCCTGCACCTTTTGCAGCGTCTCGTTGGTGTTCGCGCCACTCACCGCGTCGAACGCGCGCATGGTGCGGAACAGCAGCGCGCCGGACTTCTCCATCGCCACAAAGGTGTTCTCGAAGGTCGGCGGCTCCGGGTTGTCGGCGATCTTGGCGATCTCGACCAGGTGCTGCTTCATGCCTTCCTCGAAGGCCGGCTGGTAGTCGCCGTCCTTGATCTTGTCGAACGGCGGCGCCTGGAACGGCAGCGTGCTCGCGGCGTAGAAGGGATTGGCAGCGCTGAACTCGGCGCCCGGCGCCGCGGCGCTGGCGGCCTTGGCCGGAGCCGTGCTGGCCACAGCGGGCTGTTCGGCCGACTTGGCCGGCTCGTTCGACTGCTGCGAGCAGGCGCCGAGCGCAAGGGAAGTGGCAATCACAAGTGTACGAAGGCGGAGCATCGGGTATCCCCAAGTAGTGCGCCCTTGGCTTCGGACGCAGTGAACGACAAACTTTGACTCTAACCACACCCTGCCCCAACTTCCAAGGGCAGGAAGTCAGGGCAGCAAGTCAGGTCACGCTGCCCGCATGTCGCGCAGCTGCCAGTTCGGCCCGATCAGTAAGTTCAGGCGATGCCGCACGATGCTCATCGGCAGATCGGTGACCAGATCCACATCGATGCGCAAGTCGCTCACGCGGGCGCTGACTTGCGCCGCAGGATCGATGGCGGCGAGCGCCGGATCGACTTCGTCCGGGTCATCCTGCAGGGCGCGCCAGCGCTCGAAAAGTCCGGTGGTGCGCACCGCCTCACGCAGCGCAGCGGCAAAATCGTCAGGTCCGGCGCCGTCGTAGCTCAGCGACGGTACCGGACCGCGCGCGTGGGCCAGATCGGCAATCGAAAGGTAGTAATGACTGCGTATCGCCATGTCGGCTGCCTCCTGCGTGATCACCTGTGTATGCAAGCATGTGCCGCGTGAAGTTCATTCCAAGATCAGCGTGAGATCGAGCCCTGCTGCTGCCGCCTGCGGCGCCGCACCATGCGGCAAGACACCGAGGCACGGCGCGGGCAGCAGTTGGCGCAGCGTGGCGATGTTCTCGTCCACGGCGGCCATGTCCGGGTCAATGCGATTGCCGATCCAGCCCACCAGCCGGCAACCGTCCGTGGCGATGGCGCGGGCGCTGAGCAGAGCGTGATTGAGGCAACCCAGCCGCAGCCCGACCACCAGGATCACCGGCAGTTGCCATTGCCGCGCGATGTCCGACGCCATCAAGCCCCGCGATAGCGGCACCAGCCAGCCGCCAACACCCTCGACCAGCACGGCGTCGTGAACCGCACGCAGCCGCTCGAACGCGTCGCGCAACGGGGCGAGGCCGATTTCCACACCCTCATGCGCTGCCGCCAGATGGGGCGACAAGGGCTCGCGCAAGGCCAGGGGATTCACCCATTCGTAAGGCATAGGCGCGCTGCTGGCTGCTTGCAACGCCAGCGCATCGTCGTTGCGCAGGCCTTCGGCCGTCTCGAAGCACCCGCTGGCGACGGGCTTCATGCCACAGGCGGTGAGGTCTCTCGCACGCAAGGCATGCAGCAACGCGCACGTCGCATGAGTCTTGCCCACGCCGGTATCGGTACCGGCGATAAAGAACGTCGACATGCTCACACCACCCTGTTGGTGTCGAGAAAACGGTATCGGTCCGGCCGGCACCCAGGCACATGACGCCGGCCAAACCACGCCGGCGCATAATACGGGCTTTATCGCCGAGGCCGATGCCCATGTACGAAGTGAAGACGCAGGCTTATGCCAGCAAGCGAGAGCACTACGAGGATCTGTGCAGCCAGGCGCGCGGCCTGCTCGAGGGTGAGCCGGACACGATCGCCAATGCCGCGAACTTTGCCGCACTGGTCTATCACAGCTTGTCCGAGCTGAACTGGAGCGGGTTCTACCTCTACGACGGCACCGAGCTGGTCGTCGGTCCGTTCCAGGGCAAGCCAGCATGCATCCGCATTGCGCTGGGGCGCGGCGTATGTGGCACAGCGGCGCAGACGCGCACGACCCAGGTGGTGCGTGACGTCAATGCATTCGACGGCCATATCGCCTGCGATGCCGCCTCGCAGTCCGAAATCGTCGTGCCGCTGGTGCGCGCGGACGGCAGCCTGTTCGGCGTGTGGGACGTGGACAGCCCCGCCATCGCACGCTTCGACGATGAAGACCGTGCCGGCATGGAGGCGCTGTGCAAGGTGTTTATGAAGAGCGTGGGGTAACGCGGGATGGGTAGCGGGGGCGCATCGTTCGACCACTGAGGCAATCGTGCCGTTGGCGACAGATGACCTGCCGCCCCACACAGGCTTACCTCAGGTGGCTGACCTTGGCGCCCGACTCCCCCCAGACTCACTCGCGCGGCGTGCCCAGCAGCGTCATCACCGTCGCGCGCGCCTCATCGACCCCCGTCGGCGCCGAAGAAGAAAACACCTGCGCTGTCGCCTGCGTCCCCGATGCGGCCAGATCCTTGCGCAAGCTCGCCAGCGCCTGCGCCGCCGGGCCACGCGAAAGCTTGTCGGCCTTGGTCAGCAACACATGGCAGGGCAGATGCGTGGCGAAGCAGAACTCCAGCATCATCCGGTCGAATTCCTTTAGTGGATGGCGGATGTCGGCGATCAGCACGATGCCACGCAGGCTCTGCCGCTGATGCAAATAGGCGTCGATCTCCTGTTTCCAGTGGTCGCGTAGCTCGGGCGGCACTTTCGCGTAGCCATAGCCGGGCAGGTCGATCAGTCGCACCTGCAGCGGCGGCTGTCCTTCGCCCTGCTCCAGCGGCGGCAGCGAGAACGCCACCATCTGCTGGGTGCGGCCTGGCGTCTTGGAGGTGCGGGCCAGCCCGCGGTGCCCCGTCAGCGCGTTCAAGGCGCTGGACTTGCCGGCGTTGGAACGGCCGGCAAAGGCCACCTCGCCACCGTGGTCGGCGGGGAGTTGAGAGATTCGGTGAGCGGCCAGTACGAACTGGGCACCCTGCAATGGATTTGATATAGACAATGGTTTGACCGGCTAAGATGGCACGGAGATAATTCCGAGGTTTCTGCCAGTTGCGGGCGTGCGGTTTGCGCGTACCGTACAGCCCTAGCAGTTTTTCTGGAGACAAGTGTATGAGTTTTCGGCCCGCCGGTTATCGGCCCGCTATTGTTGGATATGCCGTAGCCCTCGCCTTCACGCTGTCTTCCAGCGTGGTTTTCGCCCAGGAAGCCAAAGTTCCGGCCGCCGCTGCCACGGCGGCCCAGCCCGCCGCAGCCGCCGCGCCAGCGGCTGAAGCCACTGCCACCCTCAAGCCGGGTGACGCCACCGCCGGTGCCGGCAAGGCCGCCGTGTGTGGTGCCTGCCATGGCATGGATGGCAACTCCAGCGATCCTCAGTATCCGAAGCTCGCTGGCCAGCACGAGTCGTACATCGTTCGCCAGCTCACCAACTTCAAGGGCGGTGCGCGCCAGAACCCGATCATGCTGGGCATGGCCACGCCGCTTTCCGAGCAGGACATGCGTGACGTCGGCGCCTTCTTCGCCAGCAAGAGTTCGCTACCGGGCGTTGCCGACCAGGCGCTGGTCGAACAGGGCCAGAAGCTCTACCGCGAAGGTGACGTCGCCCGTGGCATCCCGGCCTGCATGGCCTGTCACAGCATCGATGGCCGCGGTAACCCGGGTGCCATGTATCCGCAGCTGACCAGCCAGCACGCCCAGTACATCGAAGCGACGCTCAAGGCCTGGCACGACGGCACCTCCTGGGGCAATGACGCCCACGCCCAGATCATGCCTGGCATTGCCAAGAAGCTGGACGCCAAGGACATGGCCGCCCTGGCTAGTTATGTCGAAGGCCTCCACGCCGCCGAAGGCGCTGGCGCTTCGGGCGCCGCTGCCGCCAAGTGATTGCTGACACGCCGGCCTCTGACCGGCGTGTTCGTTCCGAGCCACTGCCTTTGTTTGTACTGAGGACCACCATGCTGAAGCGTCTGTCGTTCCTGTGTATCGCCCTGCTCGCGCTCGCCGCGTGCAGCAACAATAACGACAGCGCCGGCACGGCATCGCAGCCCGCACCTGCTGCCACGGCGCCCGCCGCACAGCCGCCGGCCGCCGCGACCGCCGCTGCGCCAGCCACCACCGGCACGGCTGCACCGGCTGCCGCCAGCACCACCGCCCAGGCGCCAGCGCCCGCACCGGCGGCTCCTGCCGCCGCGCCGTTCGTCGACGACGGCAAGTGGGTGGAGGGCAAGAACTACACCCGCATCGAACCGGCCCAGCCCAAGCTCACCACGACCGACAAAATCGAAGTGGTCGAGGTGTTCTCCTACGGGTGCCCGGCCTGCAACCAGTTCCACCCGACCATGAACAAGCTGGCGGCAGAGCTGCCCGCCGACGCCGTGATGGCTTACCTGCCGGCCTCGTTCATGCCGCAGGAGAACTGGCCGATGCTGCAGCGCGCGTTTCTCACCGCGCAGGCGCTGGGCGTGGCCGACAAGGCCAATGACGCCATGTACGACGCCGTGTGGAAGACCAACGAGCTGAGCGCCATGGCCCCGAGCGGCCGTGGCCTCAAGCCGGCGTCGGCCCTGCCCACCCTCGACGATGCCGCCAAGGTTTACGCCAAGTTCGGCGCCGATCCGAAGGAGTTCATGGCGGTGGCCAACTCGTTCACCATCAACACCAAGGTCAAGCGCTCCGATGAACTGGTGAAGGCGTATGGCGTGGAAGGCACGCCCACCATCGTCGTCGACGGCAAGTACCGCCTGGACCGCGGCACCGCTGGCGGCGACGAGCAGGTGATTGAACTGGTGAAGTGGCTGGTGTCCAAGGAAGTGGCCGGCAAGTAAGCCACCTCCCGAGAAGACACTCCCACAGCCTTTGCCAAGAGAGAGCTCCATGTTCAAGCGTTTTGCCCGTCTACGCGCCGCCGGCCTGCTCGCTGGCCTGTTGCTCGCCAGTGCCTGCACGGCCACCAGCTCCGGCCCCGCCCCGTACACCGACGGCAGCGAGTACATCTCCCTGGCCGCCCCCGCCCACCGCTATAGCAACGAGGGCAAGGTAGAAGTGGTCGAGGTGTTCTCTTACGGCTGCATCCATTGCGCCCATTTCGCCCCGCTGGCCGACCAGATGCGCAAACAGCTGCCGCCGGGCGTGGTGTTCAAGCTGATGCCCGCCGTGTTCAACGATGAGTGGCTGCCCTACGCCCGCGCGTTCTACGCCGCCAAGCAACTGGGCGTGCTGGACCAGACCCACCTGGCACTATTCCAGGCCAAGTTCGGCGAGCACTACCCACTCTCTACCCTGGACGAACTGGCGGACTTCTACGCCAGCCACGGTGTGAAGCGCGACGACTTCATGCGTATCGCCAGCTCCGACGAGGTCACGGCACAAATCCGCAAGGACGCCCAACTGGTGCAGCAGTGGCAGGTGGACGGTACGCCGACCATCGTGGTCGACGGCAAGTACCGCACCGCCAACATCCATAGCCTGGATGAACTGTCGGCGCTGACCCAGTGGCTCGCCAAGCGCGAGCTGGCCGGCGGTAAGTAAGTCCAGAGGGGGCGAGCTGTGGCAGCTTGCCCCCTGTTCACAACCAAACGGGCATGATTGCGCGCCTGACAACGCCACGATGGTGGTTGTCACCCTCTGCGACGACCCTGTCCCGATGAATCGCGCCCCATCCACTCCCCCAGCAGTCCCGGAGCGCCGCCTGCGGCTGCTGAGTTGCAACATCCTGGCCGGCGCCAGCGTGCAGCGCTACAGCGAATACGTCACGCGCAGCATCACGGCCGTGCTGCCCGGTCGCAGCAAACTGGACAATCTCGATCGCCTGGCCGAGGTGCTGCCCCAATTCGACGTGATCGGCCTGCAGGAAGCCGATGCCGGCAGCTTGCGCTCAGGCTTCCTCAACCAGACCCGCTACCTGGCCGAAGCAGCCGGCATGCCGTTCTGGAGCCACCAGCCGAACCGGCCGATGGCGCGCCTGGCGCATTCGGCCAATGGCCTGATCAGCCGGCTCGAACCGACCAGCGTGCTGGACTATCCGCTGCCCAGCCGCATCCCCGGCCGCGGCGCCCTGTTGGCCCGTTTTGGCGAAGGCCCGGATGCGCTGGCGGTGATGATCGCCCACCTCTCACTGAGCGCACCGGCCCGAGCCAAGCAGCTCGCCTTTATCGCCGAGGTGCTGCAGGACTATCCACACGCCGTGCTGATGGGCGATCTCAACACCGACGTGCGCAGTGCCGAGATGAAGCATCTGTTTGCCAAGTGTGGCCTGGTACGCCCGCCGCATGCCCCGGCCACGTTCCCCAGTTGGAAGCCAAGCCGGGCACTCGACCATATCCTCACTTCCGAGGCGATCCAGCTCGACAAGGTCTGGGTGCTACCGCAAGCGTTCTCCGACCACCTCCCGCTGGCGGCCGAAATCCGCTTGCCCGGTAACATCGCCCCACGTACCCATAGACTCCGCCGATGAAGCGAACGCTAAGCCTTGTATTGCCCTGGTTGCTAGTGCTGGCCGCGGGCGGCGTCGCCGCCGCGCTGCGCTATGGGCTGGTCGAATCGACCGAAGTCGCACGCCTGTGCGAAAGCAGCAATGCGCTCACCTGCGATGTGCGGCACTGGACCGTGATGGGTTTCATCACCGGCAATATCTTCAACTGGCCGATCGGCATCTACGGTTGGGTGGCTATGGCTGCCGCCGTGCTCGCGCTCGTGTGGAATCGGCCCATCGCCGCATGGCTTGCTGCCGCGACGGGCTTGTTCGCGTTGGTGCTGTATTGCTTTGTACCGGGCGCACTGGCCTTGTTGATCGGCTCCCTACGCCTGGTGCGCTTGCAGTCGACCGCTACGACGCCACTCGATCCATACCGCGGCGGCGAACGCCAGGTTCAAGCCCAACCATAGCCAGGTAGCGGGATTGAGCCCGACGTCCTGCGCCACCACACCAGCCGCCAGCAGCGGCAGCGCGCAGGACAGGAAGCGCTCTTCCACCGCCGGCACGATAACGTTGCGCCCGGATTCCAGCAGCGCGGCCAGCAGATAGCCCAGCGCCGGCGGCCAGAACAGGCCCAGCGGGAAGTCGCGGTAGCGGCCATCGAATACCAGCAGCAGGCCGTAGAAGGTCAGGCCGAACATCCAGGCGAAGCGCAGCCGGCGATGCGGCGCACTGGGCGGCATCTCGCCCGCCAGCCGCGCAGCGACCCAGCGCGCCAGCCCGATCGCGGTAACCAACGCCAGTACGCACATCAGCAGGGAAAACGCCCAGTCCACGGTACTGCTGGCGGCGAACCAGATCTGCCGGAATTGCCATGCCATGGCGGTGCCGCTGGCAAAACCGGCGACCGCCAGCGCCAGCCAGCCCTTGGCCCCATGCCAGTGGCGACGCCATAGCCCGGCCAGCAGGAACAGCACCAGACTCACGCCACCGGCCGCTAAGCCCAGATACCAACGTGGCTCTTCGACCACCGGGCCCTGCATCGGAAATTTGGGGCGCGCCTGCGCATCGAAGATGCCCCAGTAGCCGCCGACCGTGCCTTCCTGCTCGCGCTTCCACGGCTGATCGAACGCTTCGATGACGTTGTATGGCATGTCCACCGTGCCGGCGTAGCGGAGGAATTCGCGCATATAGCGCGCCTCGTTGACCAGGCTGGCGGCAGCGCCCCGGCGCTGCTTGCCCTGACTGGGCCAGCCGGTCTCGCCGATCATCACGGAGCGGCCCGGAAAGCGGTCCTTCATCCGCGCGTATACCTCGGCGACATGCGCCAGCGCGTCTTTCGGCTCGACCGGCTGGTCTTCCCAATACGGCAGGATATGGATGGTGATGTAGTCCACCGCATCCGCCATCTGCGGATAGTGCAGCCAGAACTCCCACACATCGGCATAGGTCACGGGCACGTGGGTGTCATGGATGCCTTCGCGTACCCGATTCACATAGCCCGCCAGCGCCGTCGACGTCAGCTCGCCACGCAGCAGCACCTCGTTGCCGACGATCACGCCACGCAATACGCCGGGATGCGCCTTCGCGGTGGCGATGCCCATGCTCACTTCGCGCTCGTTCGAGGCCAGGTCGCGGCCCAGCCAGATGCCCATCAGCACCTTCATGCCATAGCGCTCGGCAATTTCGGGCACGGCGTTGAGGCCAAAGCCCTGCGAGTAAGTGCGCACGCAATCGAAGCGCTGCGACAACGCCCGCAGGTCGGCATCGATCTGTTCGGGACTGACATAGGCGTGGAGATCGAGCGGCGTCTCGCCCTGCTTGCGGAACGGCGCATACGATACACAGGCGATGCGCAAGGTCGGCGCCTCGGGCAAGGACACCGGCCGGCCGATCATCCACCACCAGAGTGCGCCGGACAACGCGGCGACAACGAGGACCAGCCACGCAAGCGGTGCTATGCGGGACGACGGCGAGGGCGATGACGACATGCGCTTCCTGTAGATGGGCCGAACACGGCGCCTCGTGGGCGCAGCATTCTAACAGGCGACTCCCGCCGGCATGCTCTGCGCCTGCCTTGGCCGCTAAGGCCTGCGCGGATCCGCCGCCTCCCCACGGCGGTCGTGTTTCACGTCACGCTCAGCGGCCATTGGCCATCCTCCCCGGCCAACCCAGCGCGCCGTGCCCGTGAAAAATCGCGAAGTACACTGCGCCAAGCTCGGCATAAGATCAGCAAAAGGAGTTTTCATGTCCCTCAGCGCAGCTCTGCGGTGCTTCGCCCGGCGCCTGCCCATGGTGATGGCTGGTCTGCTGATGGCCAGCACCGCCATCGCAGCTGACTCCACCGATGCTCAGCGCGCCGCCTTCAGGCAGGCCTATATCGTCGCGCAGCAAGGTGGCGACGGCTGGCGCAGCCTGGCGAGCGAACTGCAAGACTATCCGCTCTACCCCTACCTGGAAGCCGCTGCGCTCACGCACGACATCAGGCAGGTCGATCGCGCACGGGTCGAGGACTTTCTCAAGCGCAATCCCGGTCTGATTCCTGCCAGCGACCTGCGCCGCGACTTTCTGCTCGAACTCGCGCGACGCCTGGATTGGGACAACTATCTCGCGCTCTATCAGCCGGGCATCAACGACACGCTTACCTGCTATGCGCTGCAGGCGCAGCTGGCCAGAGGCACACGACTCGATTTCGATCGCGACATTTCCGCGCTGTGGGCCAAGCCCAAACTACCCGGCGCCTGCGATCCGGTGCTCAATGCCGCGCACGACCAGGGCCTGCTTACGACGGAACGCGTGTGGGCACGCATCGATCGCGCCGCCGACGCGAACCAGGGCGGCACCATCAGTGCGATCGCCGGATGGTTGCCGGCCGAGGACGTCGATGCCGCCCAGCGCATCGCCATGGCCTTGCGCGATCCTGCCGGCGCCGCGACCGCTGCGGCGCAATGGCCGGATACCCCGCGCCATCGCCAGGCGGCCATGCTCGCGCTGGAGCGGCTCGCACGGAAACAATCCATCGCCGCAGACGCCGGCTGGCAGAAACTGCAGAGCCATTTCACGTTCGCCCCAGACCAGCGCGATCGCGTGCTGTACGCCATCGCCCTGTTCCATGCCACCGACTTCGACGCCAGCGCCATCGCGCGCCTGACGGCCCTGCCCACATCCGTACAGACCGATATCAGTCGTGAGTGGCGCGTGCGCGCCGCGCTCGCGCTGCAGGATTGGAACGCCGTACTCGCTGCCATCGATGCCATGCCACCCACGCAACAGCAGGATGGCGAATGGCGCTGGTTCCGCGCGCGCGCACTGAATGAACTCGGCCGTAGCGCGGAGGCGCAACGCCTACTCGCCTTGCTGGCACAGGAGCCGACGTTCTTCGGCTTCCTCGCCGCCGATCGCCTGGATGCTCCTTATGCGATCTGCCAGGCGCAACTCAACGGCGATCCGCAGCGCGAACAGGCACTACTGGCCAACCGAGGGCTGCTGCGCGCGTTCGAGCTATTCGCCGTCGACTTGCCCCGCCTGGCCCGACGCGAGTGGGACCAGGCCTTGAACGGCGCCGATGTGGAGACCGTGAAACTGGCGACCGATCTGGCCTACCGTCGCGGCTGGTACGACCGCGCCGTATTCGGCTTCAACAATGGCGACCTGCTGCGCTACTACGAGCAGCGCTTCCCGCTCGTCAGCCAGGATGGACTGGTGCGTCAGGCCGAGCAAGCCGGTATCGATCCGTCGTGGGCGTACGCCATCCTGCGCGCGGAAAGCGCCTGGATGCCGGATGCGCACTCCGGTGCCGATGCGCGCGGCCTGATGCAACTGCTGCCGAGCACGGCCGTCTTGGTCGCCAAACGCCATGGCCTCGACTGGGCCGGGGACGACTCGCTGTACGACCCCGCCACCAACATCACGCTGGGTACGCGCTATCTCGCGCAAATGGCCCAACGTTTCAATGGCGCACCATGGCTGGCAAGCGCCGCGTATAACGCCGGTCCCGGCAAGGTCGATCAATGGCTCGACGCCCGCGGCACGCTGGCGCCCGATCTGTTCGTCGCCACCATCCCCTACAAGGAAACGCGCGAGTATGTCGCCCGCGTCATGGCGTTCAGCGTGATCTACGACTGGCGCCAGCATGGCAAGGCCGTCGCCCTGAGCGAGCGGCTGACCCCGATTGGCCAGACGTATCGCCTTCCGGACGGCCAAACTCAGCGTAAGCTGGTGACCTGCCCGGCGATCGTGACACCCGCCCCAGTCAACGCTGGGACGGCGACCGCGCCCGCCACCGGTGCGAGCAACGAAGCGCCGGCCCGGACATCGAGCAATACCCATTGAGGCGGAGGTTGGACGTGACCACGAAAGAACAGCGGCTGGTGGTACTTGGTGGCACCGGCTTCGTCGGCAGCCATCTGCTGCCTCGCCTGGCCGCCGACGGTCATCGCATCCTGCTGCTCTCGCGCAATCGGGAACAGCGGCGCGAAATGAGCGTATTGCCCGGCGTGCAGGTTCGCAGCACCGACATTTACGACGGCAATGCCTTGCGGCGGCAGCTGGAAGGCGCCGATGCCGTGATCAATCTGGTCGGCATCCTCAATACGAGCCGCCACCATGATTTCCGCCACGCACATGTCGACCTGACCCAGCGAGTGATTTCCGCCTGCCAGTCTGCCGGCGTAGCGCGCCTGCACCATATGAGCGCGCTCAAGGCGGGCCAGGGCCTGTCGCAATACCTCAAGACCAAGGGTGAAGCCGAGACCCAGGTACGCAACTCATCGCTCGACTGGACCATCTACCAACCCAGCGTGATGTTTGGCGTTGGCGATGGGTTGGTCACCCGCTTCGCCAAACTGCTACGCCAGATGCCCGCGCTGCCGCTGGCACGCGCATCGTCGCGCATGGCCCCCACCTGGGTGGGCGACGTCGCCGAGGCTTTCGCCCG
The DNA here is from genome assembly GCF_026283945.1 of Dyella humicola. Classification (NCBI taxonomy): domain Bacteria; kingdom Pseudomonadati; phylum Pseudomonadota; class Gammaproteobacteria; order Lysobacterales; family Rhodanobacteraceae; genus Dyella; species Dyella humicola. The sequence goes on along the minus strand of NZ_JAPDPC010000001.1, from coordinate 580,248 downwards.
CTGCGTGGCCGACGACAAGCTCGGCCTCGATCGCAGCTTCGAGTTGTACGGACCGGAAGTGCTCACGCTGGAAGAAATCGTGCGCAAGATCCGCGATGCGGCCGGCCTGCACACTCGCATCATTGCGTTGCCCGACAGCCTGGGAAGATTGCAGGCGCAGTTCGCCGAACTGCTACCCGGCAAGCCGTTCTCGCTCGACAACTTCCGTTCGCTACGCACGGATTCCGTGGGCAAGGTGGATGGTTACGCTGCGCTAGGCATCGTGCCGCAACCGTTCTCGCCATGGTTGCCCGTGTTGCTGCAGGCGCCAGCGCGGCAGCGCCGGTTGATGGTGGCGAGGGCGCATCCGCGCTGAGGTTTTTCGCCCTTAACTCCTTCTCCCCGGAGGGGAGAAGGCTGGGATGAGGGGCGGGTGCTCGCCTTTGGCGCGACAATCGAGCGGTGTCGCCAGGTTGCCGCTTACGCAGCGGGCGTTCCGAACCGCTGCCGCGGTCCGGGTCACTTTTCTTTTGCTGGCCCAAAAGAAAAGTAACCCAAAGTAGTGGCCTGAAGAGCTCATAGCATGGCGCGAGATACGAGCCTGACGGGCGTCGCCAGCCGAATTGGTTGCGGCCCATGGCCTATACACCGCGGCTACACCGCAACGCGCCGAGGCGGAGAGAGCTTAAAGCGCGGGTAATGTGGTGGCCATCTGAGCACTCGGATACCGCAAACGACTCGACCGTAGGCCGAGCCTGCTTTAAGTCTTCACCGCCTTGGCGCGTTGCGGTGTAGCCGCTGTGTCTCGCCGTGGGCGACCAGCTATTTGCTTGCGCAAGCCTTCCGGCGCTTCTGTCCCACGGAGTGCTGCCAGCACTTGAGGCCGTTTTCTTTGGGTTACTTTTCTTTTGGGCCAGCAAAAGAAAAGTGACTCGAGCGCCGGCAGGCGATCGAAACGCCCGCTGCGTAAGCGGCAACCTGGCGATAGCGCTCAGTTGTCGCGCTGAGGCAAGCACCCGCCCCTCATCCCAACCTTCTCCCCAAAGGGGAAAAGGAGTAAGAGCGTGCGAGCTGGCGGTCGAAACGCCCGCCCCATTGAGGACGCGCCCTACGGCAGTTCTGCGCGCTTCGCGCTTGTCCAGTTTGGGCTGGGATGGCAGGTTCGCAGGCGTGACAGGCACGTATCCGCCCAGCCACAGACGCGCCTCATGTCAGAATCCCATCCATGCACATCTACCTGGTGGGCGGCGCCGTCCGCGACAAACTCCTCGGCAAACCCCTGGTCGATCGCGACCACGTCGTCGTGGGTGCACGCCCAGAGGACTTGCTGGCCAAAGGCTATCGCCCTGTCGGCAAGGACTTCCCCGTCTTCCTGCACCCGCAAACCGGCGAGGAATATGCGCTGGCGCGGACTGAGCGCAAGACCGGACACGGCTATCACGGCTTTGCCTTTCACGCCGACCCCACGGTGACCTTGGAAGAAGACCTTGCGCGGCGCGACCTCACCATCAATGCAATGGCCGAGGCCGAAGATGGCGCGCTGGTCGATCCATTCAACGGCGCGCGCGACCTTGAGCAGCGACTGCTGCGGCATGTCTCGCAAGCCTTCGTGGAAGATCCGGTGCGACTGCTGCGCGTGGCGCGCTTCGCCGCGCGTTTTGCACCGCTGGGTTTCACCGTGGCGCCCGACACCATGGCCTTGATGCAGCAGATGGTGCGCGACGGTGAAATCGATCACCTCGTGCCTGAACGCGTATGGCAGGAAACGCGCAAGGCGCTCGCCGAAGCGCAGCCTTCGGCGTTTCTGCGTGTGCTGCGCGAGTCGGGTGCGCTGGCCGTGCTGTTCCCCGAGATCGATGCGCTGTATGGCGTGCCGCAGCGCGCGGAGTTCCATCCGGAAATCGATACCGGCGTGCATGTGGAAATGGTGCTGGACATGGCGGCGCGCATCGCGCCCGGCAACGACGTGGTCGGCTTCTGTGCGCTCACCCACGACCTGGGCAAGGCGCTGACGCCGGTGGATGCGCTACCGCGTCATATTGGCCATGAGCATGCCGGTGTAGCGCCACTCCAGCGCCTGGTCGCGCGCCTCAGGGTGCCGACGGAACACGCCACCCTGGCCGAACAGGTCTGTCGCGAGCATCTCAACGCCCATCGAGCGTTCGAATTGAAGCCCGCCACCGTGCTGCGCCTGCTGTCGTCATTGGATGCGCTGCGCCGCCCCGAGCGCCTCGCCCTGTTCCTTGCTGCCTGCGAGGCGGACAAACGCGGCCGGCTGGGGCATGCGGATGACGCCTATCCGTCGGCCACGTACCTGCGGCGGGCGCGCGACGCAGCCGCGGCCGTGAGTTCGGAGCCCTTTATCGCCCAGGGCCTACAGGGTCCCGCCATCGGCGAGGCCCTGACAGCGGCCCGGATCGCGGCCATCGCCAGCCTCCGCCAGGCGGCTAGCTGAACGGGCGGTCAGGGCGAAAGCCCGCGGGAAGGTGGCTTTCCCTAAACTTACGGGCTTAGCCCGCCTGTTATGCTCGTTGGTCCCCTCGCATACATAACTGCGGGTCGCCTGCACCGCCCCCGGTAGCCCGGCGTTTCACTTTCTTGTCCGGAGCTATCCGTGTCGATTGCACCCCAGCAGCCCTCTGCGCTGCGACAGCGTTTCCGCCCCTTGGGCTGGCTGGCCATCAGCTATGCGCTGATCGGCATGCTTACCCGCATCGCCCTGCTGTTCATGGCGGGCGGCGGCGTGCCGCACAACCCGCTCTATTGGACGTATGCGTTCGGCGTCGGCCTGGTCTATGACCTGATCACCTTCGTCTACATCGCCTGGCCCCTGGTGCTGTACCTGTGGCTGATGCCGCCGCGCGCCTACGTGTCGCGCGCCGGCCAGTGGGCGCTCTATCTGCTTGCTGCAGTGCTGCTGTGCTGGCTGATGTTCGTGGGCGCTTCCGAGCTGGTGTTCTGGGGCGAGTTCGGCACGCGCTTCAATTTCATCGCGGTGGACTATCTGGTCTATACCACCGAGGTCATCGGCAATATCCGCGAGTCGTACCCGATTGGCACCTGGCTCGGCCTGCTGGCCCTCGCCACCGTCGTGATCGTGTGGCTCAGCAAGCGCGGATTGCGCGCGAGCGACAGCGGCACGGGCTTCCTGCAGCGCGGCAAGGTGGTGCTGGTGTGGCTGGCGCTCACCGTGGTCACGGCCGTGGCCGTCAAGGGTACTTACAAGGACCATTCCGATAACGCCTACGTCAACGAGCTCGCCGGCAACGGTGTCTATGAATTCGTCGCGGCGTTTCGCAGCAGCCACCTCGACTACTCGCGCTTCTACCTCACGCAGCCGCAGGAGCAGGCGTTCTCTCGTGTTCGCGACCTGATGAAGACGTCTGAGGCGACTTATGTCAGCAACGATCCGCAGGACCTGACCCGTGAGATCCGACATGCCGGGCCGGAGAAACACCTCAACGTGGTGCTGATCAGCGTGGAAAGCCTGTCCGCCGACTTCCTCAAGGAATTCGGCAACAAGAAAGACATCACGCCGAACCTCGATGCGCTGACCAGCCAGAGCATGTTCTTCGACAATCTCTACGCCAACGGCACCCGCACCGTACGTGGCCTGGAGGCGCTGTCGCTGTCGGTGCCGCCGACGCCGGGCGATTCGATCGTAAAGGCGCACAACAACGAGAACCTGTTCTCGGTGGCCAACGTGTTCAACGACCGCGGCTATCAGTCGGACTTTGTCTACGGTGGCTACGGCTACTTCGACAACATGAACTACTTCTTCAGCCACAACGGCTATCACACGGTGGATCGCAACGACATCGCCAAGGGTGAGACGATCCATCACGAAAACGTGTGGGGCGTGGCCGATGAGGATCTGTACACGCTCGCACTGAAGCAGATGGACAGCGCCAACGCAGCCGGCAAGCCATTCTTCCTGCACATCATGACCACCTCGAACCACCGGCCGTTCACCGTGCCGGCGAACCGCGTGCCGCAGAAGGACGGTACGCGCGAGGCTGCCGTCGCCTACACGGATTGGTCCATCGCCGACTTCATCAAGCGCGCGCGCAGCAAGCCCTACTTCGACGACACGGTGTTTGTGATCACGGCGGACCACTGCGCCTCCAGCGCTGGCCGCACCAGCGTGCCGATCAACCGTTACCACATCCCGCTGTGGATCTACGCACCCAAATACATCTCGCCGCAGCGGGTGACGCGCCAGATGTCACAGATCGACATCATGCCGACCGTGCTGGGCATGTTGAATTTCAGCTATCGCAGCCGTTTCTTCGGTGCGGATATCTTCCAGCTCGAGCCGGGTCGTGAACGTGCGTTCCCCGCCACCTATGAAAAACTCGGCTATCTGCGCGGTGAGGCATTGAGCATCCTGAAGCCGCAGCGTCTGTTTGAGCAGGTGCGGCCGAACTTCGACAACGGCGACGCGGTGCCCAGTACGCCGATCGACCAGGGCCAGGTCGATGACGCCGCCGCTTACTACCAGACCGCTGCGTACGCGTTCAAACGTGGCCTGATGCTCAAGCGACCGGAAGACAGCACGCCGGTACAGCCGGCCACTGCCGGCCCCGTGACGCCCGTGGGCATCCAGTAAATCATGCGACGAAGCGGAGGCCACGGCCTCCGCTCTTTTGTGCCGCTGGAACGTCGGCGTTACAGGCGATCGCCTTGATCCGCCTCCAGCAGTTCGGCAGGCAACGGCACGACGTCCATGTTGCGGACGAAGATCATGGCCTGGAACCGTTCGCCCATCTCGTCGGGCAAGGTCAACTTTTTCACTTCCTGAGCGAGGCGATAGCGCGCCTGCTCATCCACAGCAACTTCATAGGCAGCCTCAAAGGCCTCTTGCAGGCCGCTGCCGATAAGAAACGGTGCCTGCGGCATATAGCTGGCCACGCCAAAGCCGGCACCGTTGCCCGCCTCCGCCAGCGCGGTGAAATCCACCGACGCGGTGAGATCGTTCAAGCCCGGCAGGTAAAGCGGATCGTTGTGCGCGCGATGACGGTAGTAGGCCCGCAACGTGCCATCGGTTCGCTCCGGCAGATAAAACTCCCGCCGCACGTAACCGTAGTCGACGAACAGCATCATGCCGGCGCTCAGCGAGCCGGCAATGGCCTGAATCCAGTACGGCAACTGAGGCAGGACTTCCGAACGATAGCCATCGGCGAAGCGGGTCTCCATATCGCGCTCGACATGTCGCACTGCCCCCGACACCAGGGCATCGGCGGGGCGATCCACGCGCATCAGGCGACCCTCGCCATCCAGCGCGACATATTCCTCGTAGACCTCGCCCGCGCGCATCGCGAAGCGCGTGGTGGGCAACGCATCGATCACCTCGTTGGCGAACAACAGGCCGCGCCAGTCCTCTTCCGGCGGGCGATCCAACCATTGCACACGGGCGTACACGTCCGCAGGCAGCACCTGCGCAAGTCGTTCACGCTGACGCTCGCGCAGGTCCGCACTGGGTTCGAGGATCAGATAGCTGCGCGGCAAGGTGCCCTTGGCGGCCATTGACTTGAGCGCGGCTTCGGCGAAGGCGCCGCTGCCGCCGCCGAGTTCCAGGAAGTCCGCGTCATCGCCAAGCAGCTCAAGCACCGGCAGCGCTACGTTGACGACGCAGCGCGCGAACAGCTCACCCAGTTCAGGCGCAGTGATGAAATCACCCGCTTCGCCGAACTTGGTCTTGCCTGCGCTGTAGTAACCCAGGCCCGGCGCGTACAGGCAACGCTCCATGTATTGCGCAAACGGCATCGGACCATGAGCGGCGATCGCTTCGCGCAGGTGCGTAAGCAGGCGGTCGGAATGGGCGCGCTCGTCGGCGCTGGGATCGGGGAGTCGGGAAGACATGCGCATTGCCTGGAGGGAAACGCGCGAAGGATAACGCATGCCCCTTCGCTATCCCGTGAGGACCACGACGGGGATGCGCTAAGCAGGTTTTAGGGCACCTCGAATTTCTCTTTAGAAATCGAAGTCTTTCTGCAAGCTCAGGTACACGCCCCGACGCGGACCAAACTGCGGCGCGCCGACGCCCACGCCGGTGCCATCGCGCAGCTCGTAGGTGCGGTCCAGCGCGTTGAGCACGGCCAGCTGCGTCTTCACCTTGCCGAAGCTGCCGAAGGTGAAGTCATGGGCCACGTTGAGGTTCAACTGAAAGTAGAACGGCAGCGATTCGCCATTGGGAATGCCGTTGGCTCCGGTGCTACGCAGGCCACTACCCAGGATGTAATTGGCGCCGATGCGGGTAGTATCGGTAAACGAATAGGTGATACCGCCCGACGAAGTGAGCTTCTGGTCGTGGTCGAGATGGATCCAGTTGTCGTAGATGTAGGCCAGTTCTTCAGGACTGAAGTTGTACTGGCCCGTGATCACGCGCTTGCCCAAGGCCTGGCCCACGGAGGCGTTGAAGTACGCGGAAATCGGGCCGCTGTCGTAATTGGCGGTGAATTCCACCCCACGGACGCGGCCGAAGTCGTAGTTGAAGTTGGAGTAGATCAGCGCCGTGCCGAACTGGCCTTCGTCCTGCAGGCGACGCACCTGGCGATAGTAGGCATCCATACCCAGGGTCAGCGTGGAACCGACCTGCTGCGACACGCCGATATCGTAGTAATTGGAACGCTCCGACAGCGGCAGGTTGTTGCCGGTGCCGGGCAATTGGTTGGTCGTACCGTTGAAGCGCGCGATATTGCTGTCGTCGATCACCTCGGTGGCCGGCGGCGTGAAGTAGCGCGAATAACCGGCGTGTACGGTGGTGCTGTCGGTGGCCTGATAGACCAGGCCAACACGCGGACTAAGCTGGCTTTCGCTGCGGAACAGCTCGTAGTGGTCACCGCGCACGCCGTAGTTGACGGTCCACTTGTCGCCAATGCTCCATTCGTCCTGCAGATAGGCCGAATAGGTGCGCGCGAGCAGACGCGTGGTGTCGTAGATGGCGACGGGCGTGGTGCTGGACTGCGTGCCGTCCGGGTTGGCGGGAAACACCAGCGAGTTGTTGCTGATATTGCCGCGCTCGAACTCACCGTACAAACCGTAGCGCACCGTATGGCTTTCACCCATCGGCGTGGAAAAATCCGCCTGCAAGGTGTTCGCACGGTTGTTGCGGTCGATGGTGGCGGCCACCCCGTTGAACATCAGGTCGCCGATTTCGTCAGGCGTAAAACCGACCGAGCTGTAGCGCTGCCCCGCCGACACCTGGTAGTCGGTGCGGCCAATCTTGCCCTGCAGCGAGAGCACGCCGAATCGCGTGGTTTCACGCTGGCGCTCGTCGAGCTGGGCCGAGTCAAAATTTACCGTATCCAGGTAGCCGAACTGCGGCGTCTGGTTCGGATTGTTGGGAACCTGGAAGCGATTATTGGTCGCGCCGAACATGAAGCTCAGGCGCGTGTCGTTGTCGATCAGATAGGAAATATCACCGAAACCCTTCACCTGATTGGAATGGTCGTGGATCGGGTTACGGCTGGACGTCGGATTCTCGATACCAACATCGGTCTCCAGGTAATTGGCGGTGACGAACCAACTCCAGCGATCGCTGCTGCCCCATAGCGATGCATTCGGATTCAAGGTGCCAAACGAACCACCGGTGATGCCGACGCTGCCGCCGTTGCCCAGCGCAGGGCCGCTCTTGGTTTCGATATCCACCACGGCGGCGGTGCGCAGGCCGTATTGGGCCGGCAGCGCACCGTCGAGCAGCTTGATGCTCTGGATGGTGCGCGCGTCCAGGGTCTGGCCGAAGCCGGAGATCGATTCGGGGATGATCACGCCGTTGATGCGGTACTGCAGGTTGGCGTGGTCGCCGCGCACATGCAGGCCGCCGAAGGAGTCCTGCACCACGCCCGGTGCCTGCAGCAGCACCTGGTTCAGCGGGGTGGAATCGCCCAGCGGCAATTGCTGGATCGCCTTCTGGTCGATCACGTACTGGCTGCTGCCGGTGTCAGGCGACAAGGCATTGCGCGACTGGTCGAGCGCAGCAGACACGTCCACCGTACCAAGCTGCTTAACCTTGCCCGGCGTCGTTTGCGTACCGCCCGGATCGGCGCCGCCAGAACTGCCACTGGCGATCGCACTGGTGGCATCCGTATTCGGACTGGTTTGGGCGTACGCAGCCGGTACTGCACCCAGCGCGACAGCAAGACTCAAGGCAAGCACAGATCGTTTCATCAGGGTTCCGGGCGGGAATGCAAAGTTATTATTTTGATATGTTATAACATTGCCACTTGAGCCCGGTAGTTGCCTGCCCCAGAAGTCATGCATGGCAACGCAACATCCTGCGTTAAGCCCGGCCCGCCGGGGTCAGCCCGCTTTCACGCCGATTGCCTAGACTGGGGTCACCTTGCGGCAGATGCCGTGACCTGCGAATAGTCGCCGACATGCCTGAGCCCTCCTCCCAGCTTCCGACGGTCATCCAACCCGGCGATCACAGCCGGGTGACCCAGGCGATCCTGGATTTCGTCAGCCAGATTCCCGACAGCAACGTCAGTGGCAGCAAGGACCCGGAAAACGAAGCGCGAAGCCTGGCCAGTCGTGCCGCCCGACGTGCAGCGCTTACTGCTGGCTCATTGGCCTTGCCTCCAGGCCCGCTGGGCTGGCTCACCGTGCTACCCGAGCTCATCGCCATCTGGAAGATTCAGGCGCAGATGGTCAGCGACATTGCGGCGGCGTACGGCCAGCACTCGGTGCTCGGTCGGGAACAAATGCTCTGGTGCCTGTTTCGCCACACCGCTGCACAAGCGTTCCGCGACATGGTGGTGCGCGTGGGCGATCGCGTGCTGTTCCGGCGTATGGGCTACACCGTTGCCGCTCGCGTCGCCAAACGCGTGGGCGTAAAGGTTTCTCAACGCGCGGTCGGCAACGGCATATCGCGCTGGTTGCCGGTGGTGGGTGCCGTTGGCGTGGGCGCCTATGCCTACTACGACACCGGGCAAGTGGCGCGTACCACCATCGCCTTGTTCAGCGCGCCGATCGAAACCGACGACACCACCGCCGCCGATACCGAGCCGGCCACTCCCAAGATCGGTCTCGCCCGGCGCGTGATACACAAGGTGACGCGCCGAACGCCCACGGGATGACGTACCTCGCGCTTTGCGGCAAGCTCGCAGCCTTCCGTCGCGTTATGCAGGAGCCCACGCATGAGTCCACGCCATGAGCGTCCAGTCGCCGTAATCACCGGTGCCGGCAAGCGCGTAGGCGCGGTGATTGCCCGCACACTGCATGCAGCGGGCTTTGACCTGGCCCTGCACTACCGCCGTTCTGCGGCAGAGGCCGAATTGCTCGCCTCGTCGCTCGAGAGTCAACGTCGCGACAGCACTTATCTCGTGCAGGCCGAGCTGGCCGACCTCGATGCATTGCCCGGCATGATCGAACGCGTGTTGACCCGCTTTGGTCGGCTCGATGCCCTGATCAACAACGCCTCCGCGTTCTACCCCACCCCCGTCGGCAGCGCGACGCCCGCACAATGGGACGAGTTGTTCGCCTCCAACGCGCAGGCACCTTTCTTTCTTGCACAGGCAGCGTTGCCGGCATTACGCGAAGCGCGAGGTGCCATCGTCAATCTGGTGGACATCTACGCCGAACGTCCGCTCGCCAAGCATCCGCTCTATTGCATGGCCAAGGCCGCCTTGGCCGCCATGACGCGTTCACTCGCGCTCGACCTTGGCCCTGATATACGCGTGAATGGCGTTGCGCCAGGCGCGGTGATGTGGCCCAGCGATGGCAAGCCTTACGACGATCAGCAAGCCATGCTGGCCCGCACACCTTTGCAACGCGCCGGCTCGCCAGAGGATGTTGCCGGCGCGGTGCTTTGGTTGCTGCGCGACGCAACGTTTGTGACGGGGCAGATCATCCTAGTCGATGGCGGTCGCACGCTTTCGGTGTGAACGCGACATCCCTGACCACCACGCGAGATCCGTGCGCCATCAGTCAAGTCCATGCAGCGGAGTAAGCCATTGCACCTTATTCATGCCTACATTCCCGATGGGTGCGGGCATCAAGCATCAATGGCTGCAGCACACCGTCGTGCTGTTATCGATCATCATTCCTGATCCCCAATGACAAATCCGCTGAAGTCCGATATGACCATCGCATTCGTCATCTACACGTCTCTGCCTCTCATGCCCTAGACTTCAGCCAGAAAATCCAACGAAGGTATCCGCATGGCCATCGATCTCAAGACCTTATCCCCGAAAGAACTTCAGGCGCTCATCGCGAACGCGAATGCGCAAATGCAGGAAGCCCATGCGACGCAAGTCCAGGCGGTCAGGCAGAAAATCGATACATTGCTGGCCAACAGCGGTCTTAGCCTGGACGACGTTTACCCCTCGCGCGGCAAGAAGGCCGCCGGCAAGAAAGGCGGCAAGGGCTCGGTCGCTCCCAAGTACCGCGACCCTTCCGATGCCACACAGACCTGGTCTGGCCGCGGTCGTCAGCCGACCTGGTTTTCGAAGGCGCTCAAGCGCCGTGGCGTGACGGTGGAAAGCCTCCTCATCGATGGCGCCGGGCAGTCACCCTCGCCCGTCAAGAAAGCCAAGGCTGCGAAGAAAGCACCCAGGAAGGTCGCCAAGCGCGCAAGCAAAAAGACCACGGCGAGAAAGACCGCCCGCTAGTCGCAAAGACGTTTCCCGCGCGGCGCAGCGCGGCTGCACACCCGACCATGGGTTCTGGCGTGCAGCCGATCGTGCCATGGCACGGGCTGGCTATTCATTCATCCATTGATATAGACCGGGTTGCCCACCAGAAGCAACTCCCCGCCAGCGCCACGCACGTTGAAACGTAGCCAGTGTCTATGGCCATCGCTATGCCAGTCGAACGACACCGTTTGCATGGCATCGTGGATGGCGAGGTCGCCCCCAGGGTTCGCTACCTTGCCATCAACAAGCATCTCCAGGTGGGCACCGACCAAGGCACCAACGTTGACGGTCACCTGCACCGTGCTACCACTCGGCGCTGCCAACGCATCTCCCATCTCCGCCTTGCGATCATCAACCTGGGCGACCACATCGAGCAGGCGATCGCGACTTCCCTGCACATCAATGAACACGTGACCGGCGCGAATAGCCGCGAGAATGGCCTCCATCGACAGCTCGCTGGCATGCACCGCGGTCGTGGGTGTTCCAATCAAGCCGCCTCCCGTCAACGCCAATGAGCGCTTTGCATCATGGTTGTCGCTACCGCCAATGGCAGTGACGCGATAACCCTGGTTGAGCAGGTCTTGCCAGAACGGGATGCCAGAATCCGGCAGCATGGCGTCGACGCCGTTGACCGCCTCGATGGCCTGCACCATTCGCAGGTCAACCGGCCCCGTGGGTGTCCAGCCGCATCCCATGCAGGTTTCGTCGTTCGGGTGGATCGGATGATTAATCGACAGCAATCCGTGCATGCTGGCTACCTGACGCAGTAAAGCATTCCAGTCAGGAACCGAAGCGCTTCCGACGCGGAAATCGACCGGTTCGGTGGTGCCGAACAGGTTCGCGTGACCCTGGAACGTGGTCACCTCGCGCGCGGGAATCATCAGAAGGCGGTCAAAGTACCCCTGCAACTCACGGATATCGTTCATCTGCGATACCGTGTTGTGGTCGCTCAGGGCAATGAAGTCCAGGCCGCGATCAACCGCTCGCTGCGCCGTAAAAAACAGCGGACACGGTACCCGTTGCGCACCGCTCTGGCTGGCGCAGCTTCCATCGCTGTGCGCACCGTGCATATGCAAATCGCCCCGATACCACCCAGCCTCATGTCGGAGCGGGGGGTTCAGTACGGCAGGCATCCATGCGGGATCGCCGGGATGACCGAACCAGATCTTGGCCGTGTAGTCGGCACGGGACGTCGGACGGATATTGGGAATCCCAAGCAGCAATGCCCAACGTCCCGCGCGAACAGGACCAGGATGGAATGACGGCGTCGCATCGGTGGCACTGACCGTAAAGAGCTGTTTGCTGCCACCACTCCACCCTCGAAAGCCATCCGCTGCACCAAAGCCGCCCGGCCCCAACAGGCCGAGGTCCACCGTGGTGTGGTCCGCGCGGCCGGTGTAGTCGAACTGCACAGTGACGCGGTTCACCCCAGCGGGCACAACGAACGGCACTTCCCGATAGGTGTGATTGTCGTTGCCCTGGAGGTGGCCATGAAGCACGAGATCCGGTGCGGGCTCGGCCGCACGCGCCGGAAGCCACATCGCCAAGCTCAGGGCGAATCCCAGGAGACACCAGCAACGACGTAATTGTTCACCCATGATGCAACCCTCAACGGGGAATCCCCTGCCATCCCGTACACCATCCGCAAACGCGGTGCACGGGACGGCGCGCGATATCATCAGAACCGATACATCACGGATGCGCGGAACGAACGGCCCAATAGCGGACGAGCGATAAACACACCTTTGCCCGCGTCGCTGCTGGCCAACTCGCCTGCGCGCGGATTGCCTTCGGTCAGGCCCAGGGAGTTGTTGAGATTGTCGGCATACAAGAAGAACGACAACTCCGGCGTGGCCTGATAGCGGGCGCTGAAACCGATCGTGTGGTATTGCGGCAGGATCACCGAGTTGGCGGTATCGACATAGCGCTTGCCCTCGTACTCGTAGGTCATCTGCAAGCGCAGCGCGTTGCCCAGCAAGTTGAAGCCCGGCACGACGCGGAAGCTGTTCTTCGGCACGCGAATCAGCTGATTGTCATCGTAGTCGAGCAAGACCGGCGCACCGGCGACTACCGTCGTATAGCTCAGGCCCTTGTACTTGGGGTCCTGCAGCGTCGCGGTGTACTGCACGTCGAACAGCTGCGACGGGTAGAACGTGCCCTCGAGCTCCAAGCCATAGGTCTCGGTATTGGCATAGCCCGTTTCCGGCGTCGACACACCCGTATTGGCATTGAACACGTAGTTGCTGAACGAGACATTGTTGTACTTCGTGTAGAACAACGTCGCGTAGGCATCGAGGTAGCGATCGCTGTACTTGTAGCCGATCTCGGGCAGCACCATGGTCTGCGTGATCGGCGTCGCGGTGGGTGTGGTGATGTACGAACTCAGGTTCGGCAAGCGAAACGTCGACGTGTATCGCGCGAACACGCCCTGGCGGTCGCTGAACTGATAGTTGGCGCCGAGCGTCCAGCCGAGTTTGTTGAAACTGTGGTCGTAGTCCACGAATTGGCCGCTGCCGGTGATGATCTGCGAGCTTGCCGGCGTGCCCAGGTTGACCGTCTTCGGCAACTCGGTCCAACCCGCGGTATTGACCTTCTCCCAGCGCGCGCCGCCGTCGATGCGCAACTTGTCGGTGACCTGCCACTCATCCGAGACGTAGAACGCATTCGTCGTGGACGTGCCCTTGGCGTGCGCCCACTCATAACCGTAGTTGTAGATGCCGTTGTTGGTCAGCGTGCCCAAGGGATTGCCCGCCGCATCCAGGGCGACGAGGTTCAGCAGACGCGCATTATTGGTCGCGTCCAGCAGCGCCGTGGAGGAGTAGCGATCGAAGCTCTGGTTGAAGCGCGCGTAGTAATAACCGAACGAAACATCGTGAACCTGATCACCGAACTCGAACTTGCGCATCAGGCGCGTATCGCTGGTGAACTCGTTCATGGGCATCGTGATGCCGCGCAGGCCGCCGATGACGACCAGACCGTTGCCGTTCTGGTTGGCGTTGTTGAACACCTGATTCGGCGCATTGACGTATTGCAGCTGCATGCCGCTGGCGGTCGGATAGTACTGGGCCAACCTTGCCTTCGCCGAGGCCAGGAAGGCCGTCGCCGTCTCCACCGCATTCGGATACACACCGTTGCGCTGGGTGTCGGTATCGCTGTAGCGAAGGTTCTCGGCGAGCTTCCAGTCGTCACCCAGGTTGTAGTCGAATTTCACCGTGAATTGCGTGCGCTTGACGTCCGTGCCCAGGCTATTGTCGAAGTTGTACGAGCTGCCGTCGCCTTGCAGCATCGTGACGTGTCGCGTATCGGGACCGGCCAGGGTGCCGTAGTTGCCGTTGAAGCCCGGCACGGCAACGATATTGCCGCTGGTGTTGCGATACATGGGGATGCCGAGATCCAGCGCCACCTTGTCGTCCATATGCTTCACGTCGAAACTGATGTCGCCGTTTTCGAACGTACGCGACAGTGTCGCGCGCAGCTGGCCGCCCTGGTCATTGGTAAACCCCGGGCTGCGGATGCCGTTGTCGATCCGGTAGAAGCCGCCGGCACTCAGTTTCCAGCCGTTGCCGATCGGCGTCCCATACCAGAAGTCCAGGCGATTCAAGCTGTAGTTGCCGACGGTGTACTTGACCAGGCCCTCCGCCGTATCGCCGACCTGACGCGGAATGAAGTTGATCGCGCCGGCCGGTGCATTGGAATAGAAGATCGAGGACGGACCGCCGCGGACGACCTCAATACGGTCGATGGTTTCATCAAGGCGAAACACCTGGTCGGCGTTCAGATAACCCAACGCAGGGTCGTGCTGCACCGGGATGCCGTCCTCAAGCAGATTCACCGAGCCATACCCGTCCACCGGGATGCCGCGCGCACGAATGTTGCCGCTCGCTTCGCCGCCTGACGATTCGACCCAGAACCCCGGCACGGACTTCATTGCCTCGGTCACGCTGGTGGGGGCCTGCATGCGCAGTCGGTCTTCATCGATCGTCGTGATCGAATAGCTCGTTTGCGCCTTCGTGCGCACATCCACACCGGATCGTCCGGTGACGACGACCTGCGCGAGGTCTTTGGCGCTTTTTCCATCATTGGAAACAGGCGGATTGCTTGCGCCTGGATCGGTTGCCTTGTTATCGGCCATCGTCGCCGCAGCGGCGGCCGGCTTGCCCGCATTGGCTGATACGTTTCCCGGGACGATCGTGACCGTGTTCGGCGTGATGAAGCGATAGGTAAGCCCGGTACCAGCCAGCAATTGACGCAACTGCTGCTCGGCGGGCAAGCCAGCGTCGGCGCCTGGGCTGCGTATGCTGTCGGCTATCTCCGCGCCATAAACAATCTGCATGCCCGCTTCGCGGGAAAAGCGGTCCAGCGCCTGAGAAAGCGGCATGGCCGCAATGGCCGAAGTGTGCGGTACTGCCGCGGGTGCATCGGCGAATGCCACCCACGGGATACTGCCCGCGAGGACGAAGGCGATGTGAAGAGCAAGACGATTGCGCATGTCGGTGGTGGCCTTGATGGGTTAGACGTCATGGCAAGCACCGACGCTTGATGCGCCGCGTGCTGGCCGATACCCATCTAAGAGTCAACTTGGCCACAACCGGGTACCGCTCATTCGATGAATTTTTTCTTACAGCCTTCCAGCCTGGACGGCGCCATGGCTCGACGAGGCGACGACGCGCACGCGCTCGCCATCCTGCTCGATGCGAACATCCGGCAGCGTCGCCAGGTAGGTGATGAATGCATGGGGGTTGTTGGCGTGAAAGACGCCGCTGATGCGCATACTGGCGATGCGCTCATCCTCTATCACCAGCGGCCGCGTGGTGTAAGCGTTGAATCGCCGCGCGACGTCCCCAACGGTTTCGCGATGGAAGCGAATATCTTCCGGCAACCAGGCCGTAGCCTGTTCTATCTTCGCCGCCTCGACCGTCCCCACACCGGAAGCGCTCAACTCGACCTGTTGGCCGGAAATCAGATCGGCCATTGCGTCGCCACCGATCAATGGAGCGTCCGTGCCGATCGCATCCTTACCCGTCCCCGTGCGCGATGCGAGCAAGACGCGGACTCGGCCACTGATGACCGTCAACGTGTCTCCTTCCGCATCACGATTGACATCGAAAACCGTGCCGATGTCCTGCAGCACATGTCCACCTACCCTCACGAACATCGGCCGAGCGGGATCCTTGCCGACGTCGAACAAGGCTTGGCCCCGAACTACCTCGATGCGCCGGTAGCGCGCGTCGAAATGGACATCGATACTGCTGCCCCGACCCATCTGGACCAGCGTTCCATCCGACAGCTTGACTGCCCGCACCGAGTCGGCACCTGCGACATAGCTCTGCGCCTCTACCTGGCGCAGCGTGTTCCAACGTGCCACGCCCAGCAACACCAGCAGCGCCACGGCAACCGCAGCGATGGCGCCGGCTGCCGGGCGCGTGAGGCGGCGGAGCCCGGATGAAGGTCGCACTGGGTCGCGAGGCGCATCGACGGCGACCTTCGGAAACATCACGACGGGATTCTCCCGGGCCGCCCGCTCTATCAGCGCACCCGCGCTATCCATCTGTAGCGACGCGGCAGCTTTGAGGTCCCCATGCATTTGTGCGATGGCCAAGTACTCAGCCACGTGTGCAGGCGATGCGCGCAGCCAGGCAAGAAATGCGGCGCGCTGGCGCTCACTGGGCTCATCCTGTTGTTCGAGATACCAGCTGGCAGCCTGCTCGGTGATTCGGCGCGCATGGTTCGCGTCTTCGAAATGCCTGGGCTTATTCATAGTCGGCCATCCTTTGCCGGCATGCCGCCAGTCCCTTCACGATGTATTTTTTCACCATGTGGGTAGATATCGATAGTCGCTCGGCAATTTCACGATACGACAGCTCATCACGATAGTGCAGTACGAGGACCGCCCTGCATTTTGGCGGAAGCCGTTCAATGAGATCGCCCAATCGTTGACGGCGCAACGCCCGGTCAAACTCAGCTTCGGCGCTGGAAGGCGCGCTCAGTCGCTCCATCACCTCGTCCAGGCCATCGCTGCCCACTGGCAACTGCTGTCGAAGCACAGCGTGCTCCTTGATCAGATTGGCGGCGACGGTGAAAAGATAGGCTTCAGGGTTGCGAATGCCCGCCGCGTCAGCAGGCTCGATGCGTAGCAGCCGCAGATACACTTCCTGCACCAGATCCTGAGCATCCCATCGATGCCTCACCCGGCGCAGAAAATAGCTGCTCAATGCTGCTCCCTTCTCCGCAAACAACGCAGACCACGCGCCTTGCTTTTCAGGCATCACGCCTCCTCCGGCAATCATCGCCGAAGCAGGCTTGCGGCAACTCGATGGCGTCAGAGCGTAGTGCGCGCTTGTGACTGCTTAGTGAAACAGGGACGAACACGCTAAAGTCCACGCCAGATCACAGAAAGCGATCCAGCCTCGACGATTCGTCACGTGCCCCCTTACCCACGGCTACGCGGCGATGACACGCAGGTGACATGCATGGGTATTTCGCGAAGCTAGAGGAACAGACTGTTCACCGTCACGCACAATAATTTCCCTCGACTTACAAAATCTCACCAATCAACATGTTTGCCTTGTGGATTCCTCTGCGTCATACGAACCAGCCATCACCTTGCTCTGGCCGCCGACAGCCTCCGGCCCATAACTACCCGAGCCAGCCTCGGCATCGAGAACTCCCATGTGGCAACGCTTGAAAGCCTGGCTGAGGCGCGTACCCATCAGCGACCCGGTTGACCGCCGCAATGCGGTCTTCATGCAATTGCTATTGGCCTACCAGGGCTTGCGAACGCCGCTGATCAAGATCTATTTGCTGGCCTCCGAATGGCAGTACATGACGACCGCCTTCTTCGAAAAGGCGGCCATGGGAAAGGGCGTTTCCATTGCGGTAGATCTGGGAACCGATCTGGCGATAACCGTGGCCGCCTGGTTAGGCGTCTATTTGATTCGCATCGGCAGGTTCCGGCAGGCCGTCAAGCAGTTCCTTGCCACCCAGCTGATCTCCGGCCTGGTCGCGTTTGCCGCGTTTGGCTACAAGGTGACTCCGGGCGATGCACTGTTGATCATGTCGCTCGCATTGGGCGGCCTGATGCTTGGGCGACGGGCGCTCTGGACCATCTATGTATCCATTCTGGTCATCCTTGCCGCAGGCATGACCACCGATTATCTGAACGGAACGGGTGATGCAAAGACGATCTTTTCCGCTTACCACCACCTGCTGTTCCACACATTCGGCTATGCACTGATTGCGATCATCCTCGATCGAAGTATCGGCGCCCTGCGCGAGGCGCTGGCCGAATCAGAGATGCGGGGACAAAAGCTGCAGCTCGAGATGCTGGAACGCGAGCGTACCCAGGAGCAGTTGCTTCACTCTCAAAAAATGGATGCCATCGGCCAGCTGGCCCAGGGGATCGCGCACGATTTCAATAACGTGCTCGGCATCGTCCTTGGTTTTGCCCGGGAGCGCCATCGCCTCGACGAACCAGAAGCGGAACGTGGAGTCGATGCGGTGGCGTTGGCTCATGCACTACTTGGCGTCGAGTTGGCGGCGAGACGTGCCGATTCCATCAGCCGAAAGCTGCTCAACTTCAGCCGCCGAGACACCACGCAAGTCGAGACTTTCGATGTAGTGGAGGCTGTCCAGGATCTGCAATCGATGCTGCGCCAGATGTTTCCATCTTCGGTGCATTTGGCCATCCAGGCCAACGAAGCCCCCCTGTATATCGAATTCGATCTCAGTCAGTTCGAACTGGCCATCTTGAACATAGCCTCCAACGCGCGTGACGCGATGCCAGAGGGAGGCCTGTTCGAGGTGATCGTCGCACCTTCGGATGCGGCCACCGTCAGCCTTACATTGCGAGACAACGGAATCGGCATGGCCGAGGAAATGAAGAAACGGATTTTCGAACCCTTCTTCACGACCAAGCCGGTCGGCAGCGGCACCGGCATAGGTCTTACCGTGGTCTACAATCTGATCCGCGCTGCGGGCGGAAGCATTGAGGTGGAGAGCCAGCCAGGTATTGGCACGGCGTTTCGAATTCAATTGCCGGTTGCCAGAGTCCCGGAGCAAGAGATGATCTTCATGGCATTAAAGGCTGGCATCCAGGTCAATAACATCGGGGTCACAACGGCATGGACGACCGCCCAGTAGGCGCATCGACTACCCGTTCGCGCCTCAGCGAGTCGGCTCCGCTCAGCAGGGACGTCACGGCGAGCCACGAGTCGAGCCCATCCCGCGCATATCATCGACGCGCGAAAGAACGTCCCATCGATCACATCAGCAAGAGAACGTAACCTTCGCCGTGCACGGCACTCAGCGGCAGAGGCACCTGCAGCACACGTTGTACCTTCTTGCGCAAGCGATGGATAAGCGAATCGAGGCGGTGCGGATCGAAGTCGTAGACGTTTGTTGTCAGCATCGCGATAAGCTCATCGCGGGATATCGCCTGATTGGGTTTTTTAAAAAGCTTGGAAAGCAAGCGCCCCTCGGTCCGGGTTAGCGCGACCACGCCGCCGGATGGAGACTGCAGGCACCACCCATCCGCATCCAAGCGCCACCGACCCAGGGTCGATTTCGGTCGCGAAGGGTGAAGACGGCGCGCGACGCTGTACAACGTGGCGGCAAGCAAATCGATGTCTACCGGCTTGGAGAGGTAAGCATCCGCCCCGCCCGTCAGGCCACGCACACGATCCGCCGTGGCACTGCGCCCGGTCAACATGACGATGCCAACATCGCCCAATTGAGCGCGAAGCGCGCCAATATGATCGAACCCGTCCGCATCGGGCAGCCCGACGTCAAGAAGCAGGATGTCCGGCCACTGGCTATGCGTGTACGGCACTGACGCCGCCAAACTGCCGACGGCCTCGACTTCGAAGCCAAATCGCTGCAACTGCGGCACCAGCACGTGATCCCTCAGCAGCTCGTCGTCTTCGAGCATCAGCACACGCAACGGGGCCTTGTCGGCCTTGATGGAAACATCGATCGATGTCATCACTGTCATCTTTTATGTGCGAGGTAGGCTGCCAGGGATTCAGGCCGAATAACGCGCTCCCGAGAAACGGCGTATAGATCCCCGACCGCCCATGCGCGGATCAAACTTACACGCTGCTGACGAAAGCGCCCGAGTACCTTGTTGGCGCCATCCATTATGGGAGGCTCCAGAGGGCCGGCGGTCTCCCTGACCAGGACCGATACTACTTTTGAATCAATTAAAGGTCGACTGGTACGCCCCGCTTTCGCAAATCGTCGGCATTCCCTGGTTATTCAGCTGCCTCCATCGTCATTGGCATAAGGCCGCCAGGGTGCCCATCCTGCCGCGCTGATTCGCGTCTTCACTCATTCTTGCTTGCGACAGCAGGGACGCAAGGGGGCGCGACGTATCGCACATGGTCACCAGAGTGGTCGATGTCCCGCGTATGTGGCGATGGCGCCACATGGCCATCAGCAGCGGATCGGCGTCCGCAGGCCGGAAGACTTGAGTTCACTGGCCGTGCCGCGCCGCGGGCACAGCGCGCAGCACGATGCGTCGCCGCGACGGCTCAGCTCGCCCACGAACGTAGCGAGCGCCGTGGTGCGGCGGCGTGACGCCTTGTTCATTCGTAATGGAGCAAATCACCCACCCCCAAGGTGGTCGAACGCCTTCGGTGTGAACGCCACATCCGCCCTCGCACACCCAACAGAAGGATTCGCTTCGGTCGCGAGGGAGGATGGGCCGTCCACCGAATTAGCTCTTCGGACGGAATGCCTGCTCGAGCAGCGCCTGGTCGAAGCCGTGACCGACCTGGCCCTCTTCGGCGTAGCGATACAACGCGGCCGCATAGATGCCCTGCAGCGAGGCCTGGATCAGGCCGAGCAGGGTCAGGCCGATCACGACGATCGCGACAGCCAACACGATCGCGACTGCCGATTGCAATGCGAAGGCGCCCATGAGCAGACATCCGGACACCAGGATCGCCAGGAACATCAGCAGGCCAAACACCACACCGAGGCCGGCGTTGCCGATGATGTTTTCGCCCCAGGTCTGCTGGAGCAGCTCGACGCTGCGCTTGACCGCATCGATCGGCCCCACTTCCTGACTGGCCAATACCGGCACCACCAGAAACGTGGCCACCGTCCATGCCAGGCCAAGGAAGCCGACCACCAGGCGGCCAATCAAACCCAGGCGCTCCTGCAGCGCGCGCAGCACCAGGCCTACCGTGGCTGCAATCAGCGCATAACCGAAAATGCTTGCCACGCGCTGACGCGCCAGCTCGAAGCCCGCCGAAAAACTGGCCGGCTCGCCGCGCAGATGCATCAAGGCGGCGCCCGCAAGCGCCGTGTTGAAGAAAATGATCACGAAGTACTGCACGAGGTAGAACAGGAACAACGCCACGTACCCGCCGGTGGACAGTGCGCGCTCATGCGATTCCAGGGCATGCCCGGAAGCCGCTACGGTCAGGCCGATGGGAATCAGAAAGCTGGCCGCTACCAGCAGGCAGCAGATGCCGGAAACCAGCGGAAACATCAACAGCGATTTGTCCGAACGCAACACTGCCGCGCTGGCCTTCATCAGGCTCCAGCTACGCGAAAAGCGACCTGCCATGAGCTACCCCCTTGTTGAGAACACGAGCGTTTTATCACCCGCTTCTTGCGGGCGACAGTGCATGGCGGCTACAACGGCTCGGGCGCCAGTGGTTCGCTCTCCAGCGGGAACGCGGCCCACAACGCCGCCATGGTGAGACCGCTGAGCGGATGCACCAGCGTGGGCGCGATATCCGCGATCGGCTTGAGCACGAACGCGTGCCGAAGTTCTTTACGCGGTATGTCCAGGTGCCCTTCGCCTTGTCGCACCAGATCGTCGTACAGCACGATATCGACGTCGAGCGTGCGGTCGGAGAAGCGCGGCACATCGCGTCGCCGATCGTGGCGATCCTCGAGCGCGTGCAGCCAGTCGTTCAACGCCTCCGGCGAAAGGTCGGTATCCATGCCCACGGCAAGATTGACGAAATCGGCGCCATCGAAGCCAACGGATTTGCTGCGATAAGCCGGCGAGACCGCCAGCTCGCCGAAGCGGACGCGCAACTCGTCGAGTGCATCGTTGAGGTACCGCTTTGGCTCGAGATTGGAGCCCAGGCTCAGATAGACACGCGCCATCCTAAGGCCGCGTACCACGCTCGATGCGCACGCCCACCGCTTTAGCACCGCGCACCGCGCCGGGCTTGGACAGCTTGAGCCGCACCCACGACACGCCGAACTCTTCGCGGATGATCGCGGCGCAGCGTTCGGCCAACGTCTCCACCAGGCCGAAGCTCGAGGCGCTGACGTAGTCGATCAGACGCTTGGAAACGTCCTTGTAGTTGAGCGTGAGTGCGATGTCGTCACTCGCGGCGGGTACGCTGTTGTCGAACGCCATCTCGATATCGAACGACAGCGTCTGGCGCACGCGCCGCTCCCAGTCGTAGATGCCGATCACGGCGTCGATGCGCAGGTCTTCGATGAAAACGATATCCATGCCGATAGGGTAGCGGATGGAGCCGTCGAACGAATCACTTCGCCGGCGGCAGGGTTTCCAGATCCCAGCGCGGGAACACCTGCACGGAGGCGTCCTGATGCTGTCCGGCAGCAAGCCGGATCGCACCCGCCAGCGCAATCATCGCGCCGTTGTCGGTGCAGAAATCCAGGCGCGGGAAATACACCTTGAAACCTTCCTTGTCACCCACCGTTGCCAGTTCCGCCCGCAGGCGCTTGTTGGCGCCCACGCCACCGGCGATCACCAGTCGCTTCGCACCGCTGGCCTGCAGCGCACGCCGGCACTTGATGATCATGGTGTCGACAATGGCTTCCTCGAAGCCACGCGCGATGTCGGCACGGGTCTGCTCGCTATGGTCCGAGTTCTGCCAGGCCAGCAGCACCTGGGTCTTCAGGCCGGAGAAGCTGAAATCCAGGCCGGGGCGATCGGTCATCGGGCGCGCGAAGCGGAACAAGCCAGGACGCCCCTGCTCCGCCAGCCTGGCCAGGGCCGGGCCACCCGGATAAGGCAGGCCCATCATCTTGGCGGTCTTGTCGAAGGCTTCGCCTGCGGCGTCGTCCAGCGTATCGCCCAGGATGCGGTACTCGCCGATGGCCTTCACCTGGACCAGCATCGAATGGCCGCCGGAGACCAGCAAGGCCACGAAAGGCGGCTCCGGCGGGTTGTCTTCCAGCAGCGGGGCCAACAAGTGACCCTCCATGTGATGTACGCCGATCGCGGGCACGCCCAAGGCCCATGCCATGGCGCGGGCGGCCGAGGCCCCCACCAGCAGGGCACCCACCAGACCAGGCCCAGCGGTGTACGCTACGCCCCCTAGGTCGGCCGGAGTCAGGCCCGCTTCTGCCAGCGCCTCGCGCACCAAGGGCAGCAGTTTGCGCACGTGATCGCGGCTGGCCAGCTCAGGCACTACGCCACCGTAGTCGGCGTGCAGCTTGATCTGGCTGTAGAGAGTGTGTGAAAGCAGGCCGCGTCCAGGCGCGTCCGGCTCCCAGCGCAGCAAGGCGACGCCGGTTTCGTCACAGGATGTCTCGATGCCCAGGACAGGTCTGGTAACCGGCTTGGTCGACTGGGGCTTTGAAATTGTTGTCGTTTCCACGTTATACTTCGCGGCTCACCGTATTCAAACGGCTCGTTAGTGCGAGCCAGTCTAACACTTGGAGTTTCCATGCCCAGCGTAAAAGTCCGCGAGAACGAGCCTTTCGAGCTTGCCCTGCGCCGCTTCAAGCGCACCTGCGAAAAGGCCGGCGTTCTGGCCGAGACCCGCAAGCGCGAGTTCTACGAGAAGCCGACCCAGGAGCGTAAGCGCAAGCGCGCTGCCGCCGTGAAGCGTCATCTGCGCCGTCTTTCGCGCGACGTCTCCCGCAAGACCCGGATGTACTGAGTCCGTCGTCCGCTTCGTGCGGACGGCTGGTCGCGGGTACTTCGCGGTACCGTGACCCGGGTTGCCCGGCAGCTGGCGCGTCCATTCGCTGCCGCTGCCTACTAGCCTTGCACCGGCCGGCGTTGCCTTGAGCAGCGCCGGTTTTGTGTGTTTCCGAGGAAAAGTCATGCCCCTCAAGCAGCAGCTCACCGAAGACATGAAGACCGCCATGCGTGGCGGCGAGAAGCATCGCCTGGGCGTGATCCGCCTGATGCTGGCAGCGATCAAACAGCGTGAAGTGGACGAACGCATCGAGCTGGACGATGTCCAGACCCTGTCCGTGCTGGAGAAAATGCTCAAGCAGCGCAAGGACTCGGTGACCCAGTTCGTGGCCGCCAACCGCGAGGATCTGGCCGAAGTCGAGCGCGCCGAGATGGTGATCATCGAAGCCTACCTGCCAGCCAAGCTCAGCGACGACGAAGTCGACGCGCTGATCACCGCCGCCATCGCCGTGACCGGCGCCAGCTCCGCCCGCGATATGGGCAAGGTGGTGGCCGCCGTGAAGGAAAAGGCCGCCGGCCGCGCCGATATGGGCGTGGTATCGGGCCGCATCAAGGCGCGCCTGGCGGGCTGATCACACCGCTTTCACGCGCAGCCAAAGCCACAGTGCCATGAGCCATACGATCACCGCGGCCATGAACAGCCCGGTGATCTGTCGACGTTTGCGCAAGCGCAACCAGCTGGGCCGGTCCAGGTAATAGCGCCCGCCCCCCGGACAGCGCAGCACGGCCCGCCCCACCAGCTGATACCAGGCCATATCCGGCTTGAGGCCCCATTCCCCCGCCGTGCGGGCCGATGCCGAACCGGTGGCCCCGGCCCGCTCGAAGCTGCGCACGATCGCGCCCTGCCTGCGCATCACCAGCGCGGTAAGAAACATGGCCTACTCCTGCTGCACCGAGGTGGCAGCTTGCCCGGCCTCGCCGGCGGCAAACAAGTCCTCGCTGCATCCTCTTCACACTCCGGCCTCTAAAACCGGGCATGTCGTCAGTGCCAACGCTGGCCGCCTGCAACCGCAAGGGAGTGACGCATGCTCAAGTGGGCCATCATCTTCTTCATCATTTCGCTGCTCGCCGGCTGGATGGGCTTCGGCCGGGTATCCGGCGCCGCCGCCACCATCGCCAAGGTGCTGTTCGCGGTCTTCGTGATCCTGTTCCTGTTTGCGCTGCTGGTGATGATCGGCTTGATCAAGGCCATCTGAGACTCAGTCGATCACGCGTTCCATGCGCCGATGGTCGGGCACGCGCACCTGCGCATTGGCCAGGCGTGAACGGCGCTCGCTCACCACCTTGAAGCCCGCACGCCGATAAAGCGCCTCGGCCCGCGGATTGCTCGCCGCCACATCCAGAACGACGCGCCGCCTGCCCGCCTCTCGCGCCGCGCCCACCAGCTGGTCGATGAGGGCGCGGCCAACGCCATGTCCACGCAGCTCCGGCACCACGGCGAGGTGGGCGAGGTAGTGCATGTCGCCCTCGGGTGGGCGGATCAGCGACTCCACCCTAAGCCCGCGCGCAATCACGGCTGCGCCGTGTCGCATGCCGTAGTGAGAGAGGATCTGCCGCGCGGCCGCGAGCGTGAACGGCCACTTGGTGTTCGCCCCGTAACCGGCGCCCACGGCCACGACCCGATCATGGACGACACCCACCCAGTGGTTGCGCCAGCCAAACTCGCCCGCGCCGTCGACAAAGCACCGCTGCAGGAAGGACTCGGCTGCGCCGTCGCCATCCGCGGCAAACACATAGTCGAATGCGGCCGGCCCCGAGCTATAGATCAAGGGCACCGCCACCGCCGCATCGTCGGGACGCGCAGGACGAAACTGCACCCGCAAGCCCGGCCTTGCCGTTCCAAGGATATGTCCCATGACCGCCCCCAAAGCCCTCAGGCTCCCCTGCCCGCAGCATAGGGCAACGCAAGAGGGCACGCAGGGGGCGTCCCGACGCGTATGC
This sequence comes from Dyella humicola, assembly GCF_026283945.1. Taxonomy (NCBI): domain Bacteria; kingdom Pseudomonadati; phylum Pseudomonadota; class Gammaproteobacteria; order Lysobacterales; family Rhodanobacteraceae; genus Dyella; species Dyella humicola. Next base: position 554,775 of record NZ_JAPDPC010000001.1, on the reverse strand, counting down.
GGGCATTCGCGGCCACAGCACGAATAAGCGTCACACCCTCTACACTAAAGGACTAATGCGCGGACGTATCCCTGACAGTTTCATCGACGAGCTGCTTGCTCGCGTCGACATCGTCGACGTGATCGAGCGGCGCGTGCCGCTGAAGAAGGCCGGCCGCGAATGGACCGCCTGCTGTCCGTTCCACAACGAGCGTTCGCCGTCGTTCTACGTCAGCCCGGCCAAGCAGTTTTTTCATTGCTTTGGTTGTGGCGCCCACGGCAGCGCGCTGAAATTCCTGATGGACTACGAGCGCCTGGAGTTCCCGGATGCCGTCGAGGAACTGGCGCAATCCGTCGGCCTCAGCGTGCCGCGCGAAGGCGGCAACGACCACGCCCCGCGCGAAGACAAGACCGACCTCTACGCCCTGCTCGATGCCGCCGCGCGCTGGTACGAAAACGAGCTGCCCAAGAACGCAGAGGCGCAGGCCTACTGCCGCAAGCGCGGGCTCGATGAGGACACCATCAAGCGCTTTCGCATCGGCTGGGCGCCGGCGGGATTCGATGGCGTGATCAAGGCGCTGGGCAGCAATGATCGCCGCATGCAGCTGCTCAATGAAGCCGGCATGGTGGCCAGCAATGAACGCGGACACCGCTACGACCGCTTCCGCGAGCGCGTGATGTTCCCCATCCTGGACCGCCGCGGCCGCGTGATCGCCTTCGGTGGGCGGGTGCTGAGTTCGGATCAAGGTCCAAAATACCTCAACTCCCCCGAGACACCCCTGTTCCACAAGGGCCGCGAGCTGTTCGCGCTGTGGCAGGTGAAGCAGGCCAATCCGAGCCTGGCACGCATCGTCGTGGTCGAAGGCTATATGGATGTCATCGCTTTGCATCAGGCCGGCCTGCCCATCGCGGTGGCCACCCTGGGCACGGCGACCACGCCCGAACATACCGAAGTGCTGTTCCGCGCCGCGCCGGACGTGGTGTTTTGTTTCGATGGCGACCGCGCGGGTCGCGCCGCAGCGTGGAAGGCGCTGGAGGCTGCGCTGCCGCGCATCCGTGATGGACGCCAGGCGTATTTCCTGTTCCTGCCCGATGGCGAAGACCCGGACACGCTGATCCGCAAGGAGGGCAAGGACGGCTTTGAAAAGCGCATGAAAGCGGCCACCCCCCTGTCCGAATACTTCTTCAACGAGCTGGCGCATGACGTGGACACCGCCAGCCTCGATGGCCGCGCACGCTTGGCCGAGCGCGCGCGCCCCTTGATTGCCAAGCTACCGGATGGCGCCTTCCGCGATCTGATGGCCCAGGAACTGGAGAAGCGCACTGGGGCACGTGCCGTGCTCGAGGCCGATCCTGCCGCCCGACGCCCGGTGCAGCGTCCCATCGTGGTGCAGCGCTCGCTGGTGCGCAGTGCGATCGCACTCTTGCTGGCGCAGCCAGGCATAGCCGACCAAGTGGAACGTCCCTACGGCTTCCTGCGCCTGGAAAAGCCGGGGGTCGAATTGCTGGCCGAATTGATCGACCTGGCGCGCTCGCGCCCCGGCATCAACCCGGCCATGCTGGTAGAGCACTTTGCCGAGCGTCCTGAATATCCGTCGCTGCAAAAGCTGATGGCCGCGATGGTGGTGGGTGAACCCGAAGCACAACGCGCCGAATTCTTTGGTGCTTTGCAGCGCATGGAACAGCAGATCATCACGCAGCGGCGTGAATGGCTCACTGCCAAGAGCCGCGACGGCACGCTGGACAGCGCCGAAAAAGCCGAGTTACGCGAACTGCTGGCGGCGCGCGTCCCACCCGCCGCGCCCGCGCACTGAACGGTTTCACTCGCGTCATCGCGGGCTTGGCACGGGCATAGACAATGCTTCAAGAGTGCGTTGCCGCAAGCGTAGGGACGCCTTGGTGTGGGATCATCGGCCACACCCTCACGGCATGGGCGACCACCCTGGCATGGATGTAGATGGAACTGCTTGAACGACTGATAACCGTGTTCGCCGAGAACGGCTACTTCGCGGTGTTCATCGCGTTGCTGCTGTGCGGTGCGGGCGTGCCTTTGCCCGAAGACATCACCCTGGTCGCCGGCGGCGTGATCGCGGGCCTTGGCTATGCGAACGTGCACAGGATGTTTGCGGTGGCCATGGTCGGCGTACTGGCCGGCGACTCCGCCATGTTCCTGCTTGGCCATCACTACGGCGCGCGCATCCTGCAGTGGCGACTAGTCGCCCGCGTGCTGACGCCGGAACGCTACGCCAAGGTGCAGCAAAAATTCGAGCGCTACGGCAACCGGCTGATGTTCTTTGCGCGTTTCCTGCCCGGCATGCGCACCGCGGTCTATATCACGGCCGGTTCCACGCATCGGGTGTCGTTCCTGCGCTTTTTCCTGCTCGATGGCCTGGCCGCGTTGATCAGCGTGCCGATCTGGGTCTATCTCGGCTATTTCGGCGCCGATAATCACGAATGGCTGGCTAAATGGATACGCCGCGGCCAGAACGGGCTATGGGTGCTCACGGGTATCGTCATCGTGGCCGTCGTGGTGCTCTGGTGGCGGCACAAGCGCCGGGCCTCCTGTGCATCGTCTGATGCGCCCTGACGCAGTCGACACGGCACATCCAAGTCCCTCGATAGCGAACAGCAGGACTGACGTCACCGCTTCCCCACGATCATTTCGGTCTATGCAGGCACGATGGTGGAGATAGCCAATGTGATGCCTCAGTGCCGACTTTCGGGAGCAGCAGCCGCAGTCGCATCGGACACATCCTGGCGGTTCCACCAGCCACCGCCAAGCGCCTGGAACAACGCCACGGTATCGGCATAGCGGTTCGCCTGCGCCTGGATCAGCGCGATCTCCGCCTGCCGCCAGGTCAGTTCCGCATTGAGCAGCGTCGCTTCGCTGATATCACCCAGGCCGAGCTGATGCTGTGCGATCTCCAAGCTGCGCGCCGCCGCGCGCTCGGCGCGCTCCGCCGCCACCAGCGCTTCGGCATCGGCATTCACCGCGTGCAGTACGTCCGCTACGTCCTGTACGGCGGAGATCACCGTGCTCCGATACTGTGCTGCGCTCTGCCGATAGGTCGCCTCGGCGGCACGCTGCTTATGCTTCAGCGTTCCGCCGTCGAAGATCGGCGCCGCGATATTCGCACCGAGATTCCAGAACCCCGTGCCGGTGCCCAGCAAGTTGCTGGCACTATCCGCGGCACTGCCGATATTCGCCGTGATCTGCACATTGGGTAACCGGTTTGCGATGGCGACACCGACTTGCGCACTGGCCGCGTGCAACTGCTCGTCAGCTATGCGCACATCAGGGCGCTGCTCGACCAGCCGGGCAGGCAAGCTCAGTGGCAGTTGGTTCGGCAGCTGCAAACCGTCCAGCGTAAAGCGGGCATCCATGCTGTCGCTTGGCATGCGGCCGCTGAGCGCGGCCAGCAGGTCGCGCTGCTGGGCCAGTTGCTTTTCGAGCGGCGGCAAGCTGGCCCGGCTCTGTTCGAGCGCTGCCTGCTGTGCTGCCAGCGCCGCTTCGGACGCGTCGCCAAGAGCAAGCTGCCGTTGCAGCGTCGTCATGATCCGTTGCTGGTCATCGATGATGTGTTGGATAGCGTCGATCTGTGCACGCAACGAGGCTTCCTGGATCGCCGCGTTGACCAGGTTGCTGGTCAGCGTGAGGTAGGTCGCCTCCAGCTGGAATCGTTGTGCGTTCGCCTCCGCCACCAGGGACTCCACCTGGCGGCGGTTACCGCCCCACAGGTCCGGCGAGTACGACACGCTGACCTGCGCGGTGGTGAGGTTGTACAGCGTGCTGTTGGAGGCGACGTTGCTGGACAACACCGAGCCGGTCTTCTGCCGAGTCGGGTCGACACTGGCACTGACACTGGGGAAGAACGCGCCGCGCTGTGCGCGGACGTTCTCCCATGCCGCCTGCAAGGCCGCATGGGCCGCTTCGACATCGGCATTGTGCTTCAGCGCGTCGTCGATCAACGCATTCAGCGGCGTGGAATGGAACAACGTCCACCATTGGCCTGGAATGTCCATGTCCTGCACCCACTGCTGCGCACCGCCACCCGTCCCGGACGTTGATGCCGTGGTCTGCGGCATCGCCGTAGGTGCGTAATCATGCGCGGCAGGAGCATTCGGGCGCTTGTAATCCGGCCCCACGGCGCATGCGCTGAGCGTGAGTGCGATAGCCAGGGCAAGCAAGCTGCGCTTGCCACGACGAGTCGTTGCGCGGTTGATGATGTGCATGGTCAAACCCCCGTCGCCGGTGCTGCGCGACGCTTGTGCTTCTCGATAAAGCGCTCCATCCCGAAATAGCAGCCGGGCAGGATGTACAAGGTGAGCAAGGTGGCAATCGGCAGGCCGCCGACGACCACGGTGGCCAGGCCGCGCTGCACGTCCGTACCAATACCCGTGGCGAGCGCCGCCGGCAGCATGCCCACACTGGCGACGGTGGCGGTCATCAGCACCGGACGGAAGCGCTCCGTCGCACCGGCCAATACCGCCTCCTCCAGCGGCAGCCCTTCCTTTCGAACGCGATTGATGTTCGACACCATGATGATGCCGTTCTGTACCGCCACACCGAACAAGGCGATGAATCCGACCGCCGTAGCGATGTTCAACGTCTCGCCGCGCAGATGCAGCGATATCAGTCCCCCCACGGCCGCCAGCGGGACTACGGCCAGCACCAGGAACGCCTGGTGAAGCTTGCCGAACTCGGCAAACAACAGCACCGCCATGATCGCCAGCACCAGTCCCATCACCACGATCAGGCGCGCCTGCGCGCGCTGCTGGTTCTCGAACGTGCCAGCCCATTCGAGTTGATAGTTCTGTTTATTGAAGTGAACCTTCGCATCGATTTGCCTTTGCGCATCATTGAGGTACTCCGACAACGCGCGGTCGCGGTTGTCGATGCGTATGGTCAGCTGACGATGGCTCTGCTCATGCGAGATCGTGCTCTCGCCCATCGCCAAGCCGATATGCGCCACCTGCTTCAGGGGGATCTGCGCGCCGCCAGCGGAGGTCAATGGCAACTGCCCAATCGCCTCGATATTGTTGGCGATGGCATTGGGCACGCGAGCCGTGACGTTGTAGATGCGATCGGCCACAAAGACCTGCGCCATCGGTGAGCCACCGATGGCCGTTTGAATAAGGCTGCTGATGTCGGCGATGTTGATGCCGTAACGTGCCGCCGCCTCGCGATCCGCCGTGATGGCCAGCTGAGGGATCGGTGGCTCCTGGAAGATCGACGCCTCGGCCGTGCCTCGCACGTTCTTCAGCACATCGACGATCTCGCCACCGATGCGCCGCAGCTCCTTGAAGTCATCGCCATAGATGCGCAACACCAGCGGGCTATGCGCACCTCCGATCATGTCGTTCTCGCCATCCACGATCGGTTGGCTGATACCCACGCTGATGCCGGGCATCTGCTGCATGCGCGCATTGAACCGGCGCAGGAATTCCGCCTTGCTCTCACCGCTCGCCCAGGTGTTGTACGGCTTGAGGCCAACGCCGGATTCGACGTGTGATGGCGTCCAGGGGTCCGTGCCGGAATCGTTGCGGCCAAGCTGCGTCACCACATAGGAAACTTCGGGAAACTCGCGCACGGCACGGCGCAGGTCGGCCGCCATCGCACTGGCCTTGTCCAGCGAAATTCCGGACGGCATCTGCACCTGCAACCACAACGCGCCTTCATCCAGCTCAGGTAGAAACTCGCGCCCGATGGTGGCCCCGAGTGCCAGCACGCCTAGGAAAGTCACACCAGCAGCCGTATAGGCCACCGGCAGTCGGTGCATCAGCCGCCCAAGGCTGGCGCTATAGGCCGCCTGCAGTCTTTCCAGCGGCTTGTTGTGAAACATTTTGCGTGGCTTGCGCAGCGCGATATAGGCGAGCCCAGGCGTCAAGGTCACCGTGCACAGCAAGGCGGCCAGCAAGGCATAGCCCACGGTGAAAGCCATCGGGCGGAACAGCTTGCCTTCCGCATGCTCGAAGGCAAACAACGGCAGATAGGCCGTGATGATGATCAGGGTCGCAAAGAAGATCGAGCGGCCGACATGCTTGGTCACCGTCATCACATCGTCTTCGGTAAGCACCTCATTGGGCTTTTCCTCACGGCGACGCAGGATCGCCTCGGTGACCACGATGGTTCCGTCGACAATCACGCCGAAATCGATCGCGCCGAGCGAGAACAGATTCGCCGGCATATGGGTGAACTGCATCAGGATGAACACGGTCACCAGCGACATCGGTATCGCTACCGCGGCCACCAGGGCCGAACGCGGGCTGCCCAGGAACAGGATCAACACGATGCAGACGAGGCCCACGCCCTCCATCACCGTGCGGAAGACCTTCTCCTTGGTCGCGTTGACCAGATCGTCGCGATCGATATACGGGACGATGCGCACGTCCTGCGCCGCGAGCTGCTTGTTCAGCGCGTCGACCCTGGCGTGAATACCCTCCAGCACTCGCGAAGGGTTCTCGTACTTCAGCAGGTCGACGATGCCCTGGATCGTGTCGGGATTGTTGTCCTTGCCGAGAATGCCCTGGCGCACCTGGTGGCCATAGCGCAGCTTGCCCAGATCGCGTACGAATACCGGTACGCCATTGCTCTGCGTGACCACGATGTCGCCGAGCTCCTGCAGCGTATGCACCATGCCGATGCCGCGCACGATGTACGACTGCTCGCCGCGTGTGATGCGACTGCCGCCCGCATTGGATGTATTGGCCGAGATCGCGCTGCTGACCTGATTCACGCTGACGCCGAAGCGCAGCAGCTGTGCAGGATTTAGCTCCAGCTGGAACTCCTTGGTGAAGCCCCCGAAGATGTCGACATTGGCCACACCGGGAACCTTCTCCAGGGCAGGAACGATCACCCAAGTCTGCAACTCGGACAGCTGCATCAGGTTCTTGCTGTTGGACTCCAGCGTATAGCGGTAGATCTCGCCGGCCGGACCGGACACCGGATCGAGCCCAGGAGTGATGCCGGGAGGCAGGCTGACCTGACTGAGCCGCTCCGTGATGCGCTGGCGCGACCAGTAATCCTCCGCCCCATCCTTGAACACCATGGTGATCAGCGACAGGCCGAAGGTGCTGCTGGAGCGCATGCTCACCAGCCCGGGCGTGCCGGCAAGGCCACGCTCAAGTGGCGTGGTGATCTGCTGCTCGATTTCTTCGGCGGCCAGCCCTGGCACCTGGGTGGTGACCTGGGCGGTGACATCGCTCAACTCCGGATAGGCCTCGATCGCCAGCTGGGTCCAGGAGTAATAGCCGAAGCACGCGACGAGGATCGTCACGACGAAGAACAACATGCGCTTCTGGAAACAGAACTGGAAGATCGCATTAATCATTGAGCAGGACTCCGCCCCTAACGATCACGCGGTCGCCTGCCTTCAGGCCCTTGGTCACGCGCGCGCCTTCGGTCTCCGAATAGCTGAGTTCGACCGTGCGACGCTCGAACGCCCACGGCGAGACTTCGACGAACACGCTGATGTTGTCGTTGTTCATCAGCAAGGCCGACTCCGGCACCATGACCTGCGGCGGCTGCGGAATATGGAAACTCGCCTCGGCGAACATGTTCGGCTTCAGCCGTCCATCCGGATTGGCGACGGCGACACGCACCATGCTGCGGCGGGTATCTGCTTGCAGCACGGGACTGACAAAACTCACTTTTCCATGCACCACTTCGTCCGGGTAGGCGGACAGCGTGGCATCGACCTCCTGCCCCTTGGCCACCTGGCCAACCGCGCTCTCCGGCACATTGGCCGTGATCCACACGGTGTCGAGATTGGCGATGGACATCATGGCCGCCGTGGCGTCGTTGACATACACACCCGGCGACACTGACAACGCGGTGATGTAACCGCTGACCGGCGCGATGACCTGCATCGACCTCGCCACATGAGAACCCGCGCCACCCAGGGCCGCCAGACGCGTCTGCGCGCGATTGAATTCCGCCAGCGTCTGGTTGTAGCCACTTTGCGCTGCCTGCAGATCCTTCAGGGCGTTGCCGCCAGCCTGCTGCACACCGCGCGCGCGTTCCAGGCTCTTCTTTGCCAGGTCGAGCGCATCGTTGGCCTTGTCGACGTCGGCATAGGCCTGCGCCAGATCGCCCGAATCGATGACGGCCAACAGCTGACCACGATTGACGTGGTCACCCAGGCCGACTTTCAGCTCGACCACCTTGCCGGTCAGCGACGGCAGGACATTGGCCTGATGCGCCGGATCGACCTCGACTTGCGCCGGGAACGTCATGGCGTGCGGCATCTCGCGCATCTCGACAGCCTGGACGATCAGCTCGGCGCGCAGCGGGGACTTTTCCGGAATCCGCAGCACACCGTGATCCGCAATGACGTGGGGCGTTTGCGTAGATTCGTTCGCAGAGTGCGAGCAGGCAGCCAGGCTCAGCGACAGGGCGAGCGCGGCCGACAGGCAGGACAGATGTTTGGTAGTGAGATACATGACTTTCCCCTTTCGGGATGGAAACTCGAACGAAAGCGCCGCGATCACCAAGACCACAGAGCAGAGTTGTGCGACAGGGGAAAGACAAGGACGGAGAAGCTGCCCGAGATGCCCCGGTTTGCGGTCAAAGCCGTTGACGGCTACCGCATCCGGGCGCCTTCAGAACGAAGGGCACGCGTTCGCGGTATCAGGTCGGCGTATTCAGAATTGACGGGTCGCTTGAAGGACTAGGGTCCAAGGTCGGGTTTCTCCTCTAGCGGAACGTTTTCGATGAGTCATGCCGCGCCGGGGGCCACCGGCTCACGTACCAGGCGATCCTGCAACAGGCCAGCACGTTGCAGCGGCAGATAGGCCAGCGCTGCCAGGTGCGAATGCACGCGTTTGAGGTCGCGCAGGATGCGCAGGTAGACGTCGCCACCGCCGGCGTCACGGCGTTCGCGTAGTGCACGGACGTGTCGGTCCGACGCCTCATTCTCCAGGCGCCACAGCACTTCCTTGCGACCGATCAGTTGCTGCGCCGCGCGCAGGTCGCCACGCAGGAACACCGTCAGACCAAGGCGAAGGCTCTCCATCACTTGCGCATGCATGGCCGCAAGATCCTGGATATCGTCGGCGGAGAAGTCCTGCCCGCTCTGTGCCTTCTTGGCCGCAAACTCCATCAGGTTGTTCGCGGTGATGTCGCCGATGTGCTCGATGTTGATCACGAACGCGTGGATTTCCTGGCTGCGCTCGCCATCCTCTTCGTTCAAGGCTTCGCCACCGAGATCGGCCAGGTATTCGCGAATGGCCACACCGAGGCGATCCAACGAGGTGTCCATGCTACTGATCGCAGCAGCACGGGCGCGGTCGTCCTTGCCGAACACCTCGACCAGCCCCTTCAGCATGCCTTCGACCATGTCGGCCATGCGCATCGATTCGCGCACCGCGTTGGCCAAGGCCACATTGGCTGAATCCAGGGCGCCCGCGTCGAGGTATTGGGGTACGCCAGGGTCGTTGGGCTTCGGCGGTTCCGGCAGCAAGCGGACCAGCAGTCGCGCCAGACTCTGCACCGGCACGATGAAGATCAGTGCCAACACCAGATTGAAGGCCGTATGGAAATTCACCACGATGCGCGCCGGCGATGCACCGAGCGGCACCAGCCAGTGCGCCAGCAGCGGCAGGATGGGCAGGCAGACAATGCAGCCGAAGCCACGCACCATCAAATTGCCCATCGGCAAGCGACGGGCTACTGGCGTGTGGGCTTCCAGCAACGCGGGGATCGTGCCACCCAGGTTGGCACCCAGCACCAAGGCCAGGGCGCCTGGCGCGTCGATCACGCCGGCGCTGGCCAGCGACACGATCAACAACACCACCGCCACGCTCGAATGACAGGCCCAGGTAAGCAAGGCCGCCACCAGCATGGCAAGCACCGGTTCGCTGGCCAGGCTCTGCAGAATCGCATGCAGTACCTGCGCGTTTTCCACCGGCGCCATCGCGACCACCAGCAGATGCAGCGCGAGCAGCATGAGGCCCAGGCCGATCGCCACCCGCCCGATGTTCTCGTAACTCACATCGTCGCTGCGGCGATGGATGGTGAAACCGATCAGGATCAGCACCGGCGCCACGATCGAGATGTCGAACGACATCACCTGCACGATCAGGGTCGTACCGACGTTGGCTCCCAGCATCACGGCCAGCCCCGGCGCCAAGCCCAGGAAGCCACTGGCGGCAAACGAGGTGGCCATCAGGCCCGTGGCGGTGCTGCTCTGTAGGATCGCGGTGACGCACACGCCAAAACCGAACGCCGCCGGGCGATGGCCCAGATAGCGTCCCATCCAGCGACGCAGCGCACTGCCATAGCCACGCAGCACGCCGCTGGTGACCATGTGCGTGCCCCACAGCAGCAGAGCCACGTAACCGGCAATGTCGAGTAGAGCGAAGGTGCCCTTCATGGCGTGGCCTCCTTGAAGCAAATCGAACGCGCGTCGCGTTCGCTCCTCCCTTGGCGGGAGGAGAGGTGATCATTCACGGGCACCGATGCAGGTGCCCTCGTCGTGTGCTGCAAGCAACGCAGCAAGCCATGAAACGCTTACCCTACGCTTTCGCCCCTTGCGAAAGCGGCAACGTCACAACCAGCGCCCGTAGCGTCGGATATAGATCAGCTTCACCAGCTGCGTCAGCACACAATAGGTCAGCACGGTGATCCCGACCCAGGCGAAGTACACCGCCGGCAGCGGGACCATGCCGAACTTGGCGCCCAGCCCCGTGAACGGCAGCACCATGCCGACCAGGATGGCCGCCACGGTCAGCGCCAGCACCGGTGCCGCAGCGATGCTCTGCACGAACGGGATCTTGCGGGTGCGGATCATGTGCACGATCAAGGTCTGCGTCAGCAGGCTCTCGACGAACCAGCCGGTCTGGAAGAACGACTGGTGTTCGGGCGAGTTGGCGCCGAAGACATGCCACAACAACCAGAACGTCGTGATGTCGAAGATCGAGCTGACCGGGCCAATCCACACCATGAAGCGGCCGATATCGCTGGCATCCCATTTGCGCGGCTTGCGCAGGTATTCCTCATCCATGCGGTCGAACGGGATCGACAGCTGCGAGGTGTGATAAAGCAGGTCGAGCACCAGCAGTTGCAGTGGCAACATCGGCAGGAACGGCAGGAACGCACTCGCCACCAGCACCGAGAACATGTTGCCGAAGTTGGAGCTGGCGGTCATCTTGATGTACTTGATGATATTGCCGAAGGTGATACGGCCTTCGATCACGCCTTCTTCCAGCACCATCAGGTTCTTTTCGAGCAAGATGATGTCGGCCGACTCCTTGGCGATGTCGGTGGCGGTATCCACCGAAATGCCCACGTCCGCCTCGCGCAACGCCGGCGCATCATTAATGCCGTCACCCAGGAAGCCCACCGTGTGCCCCTGGCGCTGCAACGACTTCACCACCCGCGCCTTTTGCAGCGGGGACATCTTGGCGAACACGGTCGTGCGCTTTACCAGTTCGTCCAGCTCGGCATCGTCGAGCGGCTCGATGTGTTTGCCCTGGGCAGAATGCTCCACATTCAGGCCCACTTCGCGGCAGATCTTGCGCGTCACCGCTTCGTTGTCACCGGTGATGACCTTCACCTCGACGCCATGATGATGCAGCGCCGCGATGGCCGTGCCGGCGGTGTCCTTCGGCGGATCGAGGAAGGCCAGGCAGCCCACGGCGATCAGGTCGCTTTCGTCGGCAACGCTGTAGGCCCGATGGGCCGGTGGCTGCTGTTTGATCGCCACCACCAGCACGCGCAGGCCGTCCTCGTTGAGATGGCGGGTCATCGCCTTGATTTCGGCGCGCATCTCGTCGGTCATCGGCAGGATCTCGTCGCCCGCCTTGGCATAGCCGCAAATCGACAGCATTTCCTCGACCGCGCCCTTGCACACCAGCAGCTCGTGGCCGTCGCCGTTGCTCACCACCACCGACATGCGGCGGCGTTGGAAATCGAACGGGATCTCGTCGACGATGGTGTAGTGCGCGGCGGTCGGCTCGAGGTCACGGTGCTCCAGCACCGCCTTGTCCATCAGATTCTTCAAACCCGTCTGGAAGCGGCTGTTGAGGTAACCGTATTCGAGCGCTTCTTCTGACTCCTCGCCGTACAGATCGAGATGTCGCTCCAGCACGATCTTGTCCAGTGTCAGCGTGCCGGTCTTGTCGGTACACAGCACGTCCATGGCGCCGAAGTTCTGGATCGCATTGAGACGCTTCACCACGACCTTGCGACGCGACATCGCGATGGCGCCCTTGGCCAGGTTCGCGGTGACGATCAACGGCAGCATTTCCGGGGTCAGGCCGACCGCCACCGACAATGCGAACAGGAACGCCTGCAGCCAATCGTGCTTGTCCAGGCCGTTGATGACGAAAACGATCGGCACCATCACCGCCATAAAGCGGATCAACAGCCAGCTGACGCTCTTAACGCCACGATCGAAACTGGTCTGCACGCGCTGACCAACTACGGTGCGCGCCAGCGAGCCCAGGTAGCTACGCGAACCGGTCGCCACGACGACGGCCGCAGCCGTACCGCTGACCACGTTGGTGCCCATGTAGCAAACCGTAGCCAGATCCAGCGGATTGTCCGCAGCGCCCTGCTCCGCTTCATCGGAAACGGCCCCATGCGGTGGCGCCGACTTCTCTACCGGCAGCGATTCGCCCGTGAGAATGGCCTGGCTGATGAACAGATCTTTGGCACTGAGTAGCCGCAGGTCGGCGGGCACCATGTCGCCAGCAGCGAGATGCACGATGTCGCCCGCGACGAGTTCCGCCACCGGCACCTCGATACGCTCGCTATGGCCGTCCGAGGCACGACGCGTAACCGTGGCGGTGTTGCGCACCATCGCCTTGAGTTTCTCGGCGGCCTTGGACGAACGGTATTCCTGGGTGAAACTGAGGAACACACTGATGCCGACCATCACCGAAATGATGGTTGGGCCGGTGAGGTTGGTGCGGTCCGTGGCCAACTGCACACCGGCCAGCACCAACAGCACGACGATGAACGGGTTCTTGAACGCGTGCAGCAGCTGAAGCGCCCAATGCGGCGGCTTCTCATGCGAAACCTCGTTCACGCCGTCGCGATCCAGCCGCTCGGCGATCTGTTCCTCGTTGAGGCCACTGACGCTGGTATCGAGCGCGGCAAGCAGCGCCTCGTTGTGACGAAATGCTTCCAACGCAACGGTAATGCGCAACGGGGCCGGCGCGCCTTTGCTAGCCGCCTTGGTTGTGACGGTCTGGGTGGAGGGCTTGAACATGACTCGCTTCCGTGAAATCGGTGACAGCTGATGCGGACCAGCGAGCCGGCGGGATCATCCCGCGCGTGACGCCAATGCCTGCGTTACGACCTTCGTCGCGATCGAAACCACGGGGCTGGTGGAGGCCAGCCCTTGCGCAGGACTTCGATGCGAGCCGACGACGGCTTCATCAGTGACTGGATACCAGCTGAAGATGACGCTGCGCTTGCGGCGGGACATGTTCGTGCCAACGGGCGACGGGGCGACCGCGGGAAGCATCGGCTTTCCAATGCATATCGATGACGGCCGGAGCCGCTGCGTCATGCAGCGGCGCGGGGACGGTGATCGTCCAGGAACGGCGGGATTCCGCACGGCGGCCGGCCAGCAACTGGCGTCCCGCGGTGCGCAGACGAAAGAAATCGCGAAGGAGCTTCATGGGCCCATCTCCTCGTAACGGCGCCAACGGCGCCATCAGAGGTGGGCCGGACTTCCCTAGTCTAGGAAAGCACCAGCCGACCGCAGGCGGTCGCCGCAGGCAATCAACTTGTTATGCAATGCCGGCACCCGATGCTCGCGGATGTCGACGTTGCGACTAGGGTAAACGTCCATATGCCTTTGTTTGGTAGGACAGAGGCCCACAGGGCGCTAGGCGCCAGGGGCTCGCGTATTGTCTTGCTGCGGTGCGGAAGTGTCAACCCGATGACAGCGCGATTAGGAACGAAAGTTGCTGCGCTTGAAGCGGGTGTGCATGGTGGGGCTGCGTTGATGGGGGATTTCGCAGGTTTGCCGCTCTACTCCTTCTCCCCTCCGGGGAGAAGGCCGGGATGAGGGGCGGGTGCTCGCGATCACGCTACAACCGAGCCATGTCGCCAGCTCAGTTGCGACATGGCAGCAATCCCACGCTTTAAGCCCTCTCCGCCTCGGCGCGTTGCGGTGTAGCCGCTGTGTGTCGGCCGTGGGCCGCCACCTATCTGGCTGGCCACACCCGTCAGGCTCGTATCCAACGTAATGCTATGAGCTCTTCAGGCCATTTTCTTTGGGTTACTTTTCTTTTGGGCCAGCAAAAGAAAAGTGACTCGGCTGCCGGCAGGCAGTCGAAACGCCCGCTGCGTAAGCGGCAAGCTGGCGGCCACGCTTAGTTGTCGCGTTGTCGCGAGCACCTGCCCCCTCATCCCAGCCTTCTCCCCGCTGGGGAGAAGGAGCCACAGCGCGCCAACAGTCAGCGACCGCCAGTAGGCTAAGCCGCCTTCTGCAACACCATCCCCTGCTGCAGCAACGGCTCCATCACCCAATGATCCACCAGCAGGAAAGCGAACAGCGCCATCAGGTACACGATGGAATAGTTGAACACCTTCATCGCGAAAAACTCGTCCGGCGGATTCAACAGACGCACGGCGTAATAAAGAAAGCCCGCGCCCAGCACCACGGCGCCACCCAGGTAGACCAGGCCGCTATAACCCGTCAGCGCCGGCAACAGTGTCACCAGCACCAACAGGATCGTGTAGAACAGCACATGCCAGCGCGTGAAGACCACGCCATGGGTAACCGGCAGCATCGGCACCTGGGCACGCGAGTAATCGTCACGACGGAAGATCGCCAGCGCCCAGAAATGCGGCGGCGTCCACACGAAGATGATCAGGCACAGCTGCAGCGCGAACGGATGCAACGCACCGGTCACCGCCGTCCAGCCCAGCACCGGTGGAATCGCGCCGGCGAGACCGCCGATCACGATGTTCTGCGGCGTGGCGCGCTTCAGATACGCGGTATAGATGACGGCGTATCCGATCAAGCCACCGAAGGTCAGCAGGGCGGTAAGCGGATTGACCAGGAACACCAGGATCAACATCGACACCACGCCGAGCGCCAGCGCAAAGCTCAGCACCTGGCGCGGCGTGAGATGGCCGGTGGCCAGCGGACGATGCGCGGTGCGCGCCATCAGCTTGTCGATGCGCTGGTCGATCAGGTGATTGAATGCGGCGGCCGAACCGGATGCCATCCAGATACCCAAGGTACCGAACACCAGTGCGCGCCACGGCGGAATGCCGGGTACGGCCAGGAACATGCCGATGACAGCACAGAACACCAGCAGCGCGACGACGCGCGGCTTGGTCAGTTCCAGATACTCGTGGAAACGGCTGCTCATCGTCAGTGATGTCCGAAGGAGAAAGTCAGGGCGTCGTCATGACGACGCTGCGTGCGCGCCAGCGTGGCGAGCAAGGTGAACAACAACAGCGCCGCAACACCATTGTGCAGCGTGGCCACCGGCAACGGCAGACCAAAATGCACGTTGCTGATGCCGAGCAAGACCTGGGTGACCAGCACCACGGCAATGGCCAGTCCCTGCCCGCGCAGACCCCGGCGCGACGTGCGATGCGACAGCCAGGCGAGGTAGCAGAACACCACGAGGGCGCCGATACGGTGCGCGATCTGGATCGCGCTGCGCGCTGCCATATCGAGCACGCCGCCCTCGTAGTTCACGCCAATGCCACGCCACAACACGAAGCCTTCACGAAAATCGGTCGGCGGTGCCCACTGGCCCAGGCACTTGGGGAAGTCCGTGCCGCAAGCCAGCGCGGCGTAGTTCGAGGACGTCCAGCCACCCAGTGCGATCTGCGCCAGCAACAGCACGATGCCCAGCACCACCGCCTTGCGCAGGCCGGCATAGCGTTCGTCGTTGACACCCACGCCGGCGAAGCGCAGCGCCGCATAAGCCAGGAGCGCGAACGTGGTGATGCCGCCCATGAGGTGGCCCATCACCACGATCGGCTTCAGCAGCAAGGTCACCGTCCACATACCGAGCATGGCCTGGAAGATGACCACGGCGAGCGCGAGCACGCTGATGCGCCATGCACCAGGTCGATGCAAGCCGATCGCCGCAAGCAGCGGCAAGCCGATGGCGAAACACGACAACACCAACGACCAGTGATGCTCGCCGCGCATATACAACGTGACACCTGCGGCGGCGAAGATCGCACCGAGGATCACCGCATAACGCGCCCACGGTCGACGCCAACTGGCGATCAGGGCCAGCGCGAAGACCAGGCTGCCCAGCGTGCCGGCGAGGAAGCGATGCACCTGCTCGCGCCAGGCCTTGTTCGTTTCGAACGGGCGATCCGGGAACGCTGCATTGGCCTGCACGATCTCGTGCGCGTGTTCCGGCCAACTCGCCTTGCCATAGCAGGTTGGCCAGTCGGGACACGACAAGCCGGCATTGGACAAGCGCACGAATGCACCAAACATCACCACGCCAAACGCGAACACGGCAGCCAGCAGGGCCAGGCCGCGCAGGATTCTCAGGGAACGGGACGCCATCAGCGGATGACCTTCTGCAGATCCTTGCGCAATCCGGAGGGATCGAAGCCAGCAGGATAGAGCGACAACGCCGTGCCATCGGACTCCACCAGCAACGCGGCCACGCTGTCGGGCCTGCCGGGGCGGAACGGTGCCAACCGGTCCTTGCTGTCCTGGCCCAGCTGCCAATAGCTGCTCATGCCGCTGCTGGACGCATCGGCCGGGGGCTTACCCACATAGAGCAGGCGCAGGCGCGGTGCGTTCTGGTTGAGCGTAATGCGCGCAGCGGCCATCTTGGTCAGCACGTCCAGGCACTGCGCGGCGCAGTCCGGCCCCGCAAGGGCGACCAGGGTCAATTGCGGTTCCTCGGCGCGCCATGCCCACGACTGGCCGTTGGCCAGCGTCACCTGCAGCTGCTCGGTGGCGAAGTTGCGCTGCGGCTCGATCGGCTGACCGTTGGCCTTGCCGCTCGGCTGCCATCCAATCACGGTGAGCACGCCAGCAGCCAGCATGGGCGCGGCGAACACCAACATGATCAGTAGAAGCTTGAGGCGACTCGCGCGTAGGGCAACGGGATCTGGCGTATTCATGACTTGTCCGACGGTGTCGTGGGGCGGCGGCGATGCAGCACCAGCAGGATCACCACGGCCGCCACGGCAAAGGTGAACCATTGAAAAGCATAGGCACGATGCCGGGCAGGCGGCATCGAGGAGAAATCGAGCAGATGTTCGCGCACGAAGATCGCAGCAGGGTCCGCGTCCAGCGCCAGCACCTGCGGGTATAGCTGCGTGCCCAGATCGGTCGATACCTGTGACAGGTTGAGGTAGATCGTGGTCTTGGGCCAGTGCGACTGGCGCGCCAGCGCATCGCCGCCCATCTCGAAGCCGACGCCCGGGGGCGGCAGGTACAGGCCCTGCAGGGTTTGCTCGCCCAAGGGCAGCGGCGGCAACTGCGTCGCCTGATCCGTACCGTTGCCGGGCAGAAAGCCCAGGTCCACCAGCAGCACGCGCTCGCCATCATGCGGACGGAAAGGCGCATAGACTTCCACGCCGCCGCGCTGGTCATGCTTCGGATTGTCGAGCAGGTAGGCGCGATCGGCGAGGTATTCGCCCTGCACATGGACCCGCGCAAAGGCGTTGGCGGGCGGCACCAAGGCCACTGCGGCAAAATCGCGCGGCTGTGCCGAATCCGCCGCGGCATACCGTCGCAGAAGTTCGTCCTTTTCGTCCGCACGATGCAGCTGCCACACGCCTAAGCGTATGAACAGCAAGGCGCCGGCCGCCGTGAGCAGCAGCGCGAACCAGGAGGGGCGGCGCAACCACTTCACGCGGAGGCACCGCATACGGCCGCTATACTGCGGATGTCTAAAGCGTTCGGACCTATCACGTGGAAACCATCTACAAATATGCGCTGGTGATCCTGCTGTTGGTGGTGCTGTTCAATCTCGGTCAAGCCCTGTTTTTCATGATGACCGACAAGGACGGCAGCAAGCGCACGGTGTGGGCGTTGACCCGCCGTATCGGGCTGTCGGTGCTGCTCATCCTGATGGTCGTGTTCGGCATCTGGATGGGCTGGATACACCCGCACGGCGTGGGTCAGTAATTGTAACGCCCCGGTGCCGCCAGCGCTTTGCATGCGACACCGTGTTGGAACGAAGGCCCGCCCTTGGCGGGCCTTCGCTTTTCTTATGTAGGAGCGCACGCAGTGCGGGGGAGCCAACGTAGCGGTGACGCCGTGATCGCGCACTGGGTGCGCTCCTACTTGAGGCCCCGAGTCGGCACGGTTTCCCACAAAAAAGCCCGCCTTCCGGCGGGCTTTTTGTCGTGACGCCTGGGCGCCTCAGAGAATGTAGACGAACATGAACAGGCCCAGCCACACCACGTCGACGAAGTGCCAGTACCAGGCCACCGCCTCGAAGGCGAAATGGTGGTCCTTGCTGAAATGGCCCTTGGCCACGCGCAGCCAGATGATCGCCAGCATGATCGTGCCCAGCGTCACGTGCATGCCGTGGAAGCCGGTGAGCATGAAGAAGGTCGAACCATAGACACCGCTATGCAGGGTCAGGTTGAGCTCCCGGTAGGCTTCCATGTACTCGTGCGCTTGGAAGTACAGGAAGGTGGCGCCCAGCAGCACGGTGAGACCGAGGAACAGCAGGATCTTGCCGCGATGGCCGACCTTCAGCGCATGGTGCGCAATCGTTACCGTAACGCTGGAGCTAAGCAGGATCAGCGTGTTCAGCAGTGGCAGGCCCCACGGAGCCACGGTCTGGAAGTCACCGCCGACATGACCCGGACCGGTGTTGCTGCCCCACGCCGCCGTGTAGTCGTTCCACAGGAACTGATGGGTCAGCACGCCGTGGCCTTCACCGCCCAGCCACGGCACTGCGAACATGCGGGCATAGAACAGTGCGCCGAAGAAAGCGCCGAAGAACATCACTTCGGAGAAGATGAACCACATCATGCCCATGCGGAACGAACGGTCCACCTGGCTGTTGTAGCTGCCGGCCAGCGATTCGCGGATCACTGAGCGGAACCAGCCGAAGAACATCAGCAGGATGCCGACGAAACCAATCGTCAGCATGGTCTTGCCGAAGCCGGCCTCACCCGGAGGTGCGTTCAGCCAGCGCGCGGCACCGAACACGGTGACGAACATGACGACTGCGGCCACGATCGGCCAATAACTCTTGGCCGGTACGAAATATGCGTCTTGCTGATGACCCATGGTGAGACCCCGTGGATTTCTCTTGTTTACTTCCGCCCCCGCCGAAGTGCGCGGGGAACTTCAACCCGGAACGCCTCACCGGCGCCACGGAGGAATAACGATTGCAGTCACGCGTTACGAGTAATGCAGCCCTTGCAGGATCGATAGCAGGAACAACGCCACGGCGACGGCGCCGACTACCAGGGCCGTGCGTCGCACGCCTTTCTGGCGCGCTTCCTTGATCAGATCGTTCGACAGCTGATTCATCTAATGCGTTTCCACCCGCCCCGGCCAAGACCGGAGCGGTAGTCATGGATCAATCTTCGACGTGGCCGTGAGCCAGCTCGTGATCATGGATCACCGGCGGCACATCGAAGGTGTGATGCGGCGCTGGCGACGGCACGGTCCATTCCAGACCCTTGGCGCCTTCCCATACACGGTCGGCGGCCTTCTTCTTGGAGAACCACAGCGCGTGGATGATCACGCCGAGGAAGATCAGCTGCGAGGCGCCGAACAGGAAGCCGCCGATGGAGCTGATCATGTTGAAGTTGGCGAAGGCGACGTTGTAGTCAGGGATGCGGCGCGGCATGCCGGCCAGACCCAGGAAGTGCTGCGGGAAGAACAACACGTTCACCCAGATCACGCTGTTCCAGAAATGGATCTTGCCCCACATCTCCGAGTACATGTGGCCGGTCCATTTCGGCAGCCAGTAGTACGTCGCGGCGATGATGGCGAAGATCGCGCCGGTCACCAGCACGTAGTGGAAGTGCGCCACCACGAAGTAGGTGTCGTGATACTGGAAGTCGGCCGGCGCCAGCGCCAGCATCAGGCCGGAGAAGCCGCCGATGGTGAACAGGATCACGAACGCGATCGCGAACAGCATCGGTGTCTCGAAGGTCATCGAGCCGCCCCACATGGTGCTGACCCAGTTGAACACCTTCACGCCCGTCGGTACCGCGATCAGCATCGTGGCGTACATGAAGAAGATCTCGCCGCCCAGCGGCAGACCCACGGCGAACATGTGGTGCGCCCACACGATGAACGACAGGAAGGCGATCGAGGCAATCGCGAACACCATCGCCTTGTAGCCAAAGATCGGCTTGCGCGCGAAGGTCGGAATGATCTCTGAAACCAGGCCAAAAGCCGGCAGGATCATGATGTAGACCTCGGGGTGACCGAAGAACCAGAAGATGTGCTGGAACAGGATCGGATCACCGCCACCGGCGGCATTGAAGAAGTTGGTGCCGAAATACTTGTCGGTGAGCAGCATGGTCACCGCACCAGCCAGCACCGGCATCACTGCGATCAGCAGGAACGCCGTGATCAGCCAGCTCCACACGAACACCGGCATCTTGAGCAGGTCCATGCCCGGCGCGCGCATGTTGAGGATGGTCGCGATGATGTTGATCGCGCCCATGATCGAGCTGATACCCATCAAGTGCACCGCGAACACCACGTAGGCGGTCGAACTGCCCTGCAGCGACAGCGGTGGGTACATGGTCCAGCCACCGGCGGGACCACCACCCGGCAGGAACAGCGTGGAAAGCAGCAGCGCGAAGGCGAACGGCAGGATCCAGAACGACAGGTTGTTCATGCGCGGCAACGCCATGTCCGGCGCACCGACCATCAACGGAATCATCCAGTTGCCCAGGCCCACGAAGGCCGGCATGACGGCGCCGAAGATCATGACCAGCGCATGCATCGTGGTCATTTCATTGAAGAAGTACGGCTGCACCAGCTGCAGGCCGGGCTTGAACAGTTCGGCGCGGATCACCATGGCGAAGCTGCCGCCGATGAAGAACATCAGCAGCGAGAAAACCAGGTACAGGGTGCCGATGTCCTTGTGGTTCGTGGACATGCACCAGCGGACGAAGAAGTTCTTCGGCGCGCCGTGATGATCGTCGTGGTGGTCGTGAGTGGCTGCGTGAGCCATGGCCTTGCACCTCTACCTAAATGCGGAAACGGTTAAGCGGGCTGACGAATCAGCCCTGGTGGCCCTGGGCAACAGGTGCGTCGGGTGCAATCTGCGCCGTGCTCGGCGTGGCCGCGGTCGAGGCAGCTGCCGGGGCAGCCGGCGCCGGCTGCTTGGCCTGCGCTTCCTTGTCAGCCAGCCACTTCTCGAACTCTTCCTTCGGCAAGGCCTTCACCACGATCGGCATGAAGCCATGATCCTGGCCGCACAGCTCGGCGCACTGGCCACGGTACACGCCCGGCTCGGTGATGTTGGTCCAGGCCGCATTGACGATGCCCGGGATGGCGTCCATCTTCCAGCCCAGCGCCGGCACCCACCAGGAGTGGATCACGTCACCCGCGGTGATCACGAAGCGGATCTTGACGCCGACCGGCACCACCAGCGGCTCATCCACATTAATGAGATAGGTGTTGACGCCGTCCACCTTCACCGCATTCGGGTCGAGGCCCGAGTTCAGCTGACGGGTCTCGTCGCTCTCGCGGTCCAGCTTGGACATGAAGCCGACCTTGTCGATCGCCTTGCCCTGGTAGTCGACGTAGTCGTAGCGCCACTTCCACTGGTAGCCGGTGACCTTCACGGTCATCAGCGAGCCGGTGGTGTCGGAGAACGTGCGCAGGCCGCCGGTGGCCAGATAGGCCAGCACGATCAGGATGATCACCGGGATCGTGGTCCAGATGATTTCAAGCGTGGTGTTGTGCGACCACTTCTCGGCCACCGCACCGCGCGACTTGCGGAAGCGGAACATGGCGATGAACATCGCGCCGAACACGAGGATGCCGATGACGACGCAGACACCGAGCGCGACGTTATTGAGGAAGTACGGAACGGGAGACCACGTGGACGAGCCACGGGTCATGTTCAACTGTCCTGGCTGAGGATTGGCCATCGCCACGCCGCCGAACATTGCAAGGGCGATGAGTGCGCATGCCGCGACTACTCGCTTGGTACTGCCAGGCCTGATGCCGCCAGATGTCATGTCTTGCACCTTTGTTGAACCTACCTGCGCTGCGGATCGTTGATAGCGGCCAGCAACACCTTGAGTTTCCTTGACAGTTCGGCGCGCTCCTCATCAGCGAGGAAGGCCCCGATTTCCAGTTCCTGCCCATGCGACGTCAGCAATAGACGAGCTCTCCCCTTGCCGCTGTGCAGCTGCACGCGCACCCAGTAAGTCTGGAAACGCGCACTGCGCCGACCTGGCAGGGATTGCACCTCCAGCGACGATTCGTCGAGGGTGATGCGCTCGCTGCGGTCGCCGGCTCGCCAGGCCACGCCTAAAGCGAAAGCCACAGCAAAGGACTCGACCAAGGCGAACAGCGGAGCAAACACATTCCCCTGCCACGCGCCCAACCCGGCCGTCGTCAACGCCAGCGCCACCAATACCCCGATCACACGACGCAAGTCACGGCGACTCAGGGCGCGATTGGGCTTGAGCCACATCGTCGCGCACGGCAAGCCGGCCGCTGCTGGTCGAAGCACGATCATGGGGATCCGGCGTGCCTGGAACGCAGGAATGATAGGCCGCGATGGCCTCGATGGGCAAGAATGACGCACCCACTTGATTTGAAGCACGCATGAACGGCTCTAGTGTGTTGTTGAGTCACGCTTTCCTGCGGCGCGATCGAGGCTGCGCATGGTGCAGCGAAGGTGCAACGCCCTCACTGGGCACCCGTAACCGGCGACCCAGCGCACGTCCCTACGCCGCGACTGGCATCCAAGTCCATGACGAATCACTCGCCTGTGCGCTTTTGCCGCAGTGCGTTCGATCCGCCTTGGACAATTGACTCGCTTTCCGGCTGCCCCCATGTGATGTCGAGCGCCTGTGTCAGCAGCACATGACCATTAAAACGTGTCGTGCGCTGCAACACGCCGTACGGATGCGTGCGCCGCCACCCCCGCGTACAATCCCGCGATTCCCTACCCCGCATCCTTTGGCTACACCTCTGTGACCCAGCCCATTCTCAGCCCCGAACTTCCGACTGGCGTCGAACCGGCCCGCGCCCGCATTACCGCGGCCTGGCTGCGTGACGAGACCGAAGCGGTCAACGACCTGCTGGCGCAGGCGACCTTGCCGCCGGTGGAACGCGAAAAAGTGATCGACCTGGCCGCCGACCTGGTGTCCCGCGTGCGCCTGCGCGCCAAGGACCAGAGCGCCGTCGAATCCTTCATGCGCCAGTACGACCTGTCGTCGGAAGAAGGCGTGCTGCTGATGTGCGTGGCCGAAGCCCTGCTGCGCATCCCCGACAAGGCCACCGCGGACAAGCTGATCCGCGACAAGCTGGGCGATGCGAACTGGAAGAAGCATCTGGGTCAGAGCGAGTCGCTGTTCGTCAATGTGTCGACCTGGGGCCTGATGCTCACCGGCAAGCTGGTGACCTTGTCGGAGGAAACCCGCCACGACTTCACCGGCGCGCTGCGTCGCCTGGTCGGTCGCGCGGGCGAGCCGGCGATCCGCCTCGCGGTACGCCAGGCCATGCGCATCATGGGCCATCAGTTCGTCATGGGCCGCACCATCGGCGAAGCGCTGGATCGTTGCGCACAGAAGGAATATGCGGTCTACCGCTATTCCTACGACATGCTCGGCGAGTCGGCGCTCACCAGCGAAACCGCCGAGCGCTATCAGCAGGACTACCGTAACGCGATTGCCGCGATCGGTTCGCGCGGACCGTTCGCCAACCACACCGACGCGCCGTCGATCTCGGTGAAGCTGTCGGCCCTGCATCCGCGCTACGAAGTGGCCAAGCGCGAGCTTGCTCATCGCGACCTCAGCGCCAAGCTGCTGGAGCTGTCGCAGTTGGCGATGAAGCACGGCATTGCGCTGTCGGTCGACGCCGAGGAGGCTGAGCGCCTGGAACTGTCGCTGGACATCATCGGTGACGTGTTCGCGCATCCTTCGCTGCAAGGCTGGAATGGCCTCGGCATCGTGGTGCAGGCGTACGCGAAGCGCACGCCGTTCGTGATCGACTGGCTGATCGAAACCGCGCGTGCCAGCGGTCGTCGCTGGTACGTGCGCCTGGTCAAGGGCGCTTACTGGGACGCCGAGGTCAAGCGCGCCCAGGAAAACGGCCTGGCCGGCTATCCCGTCTATACGCGCAAGCCGAACACCGACGTCTCCTACCTGGCCTGCGCAAGCAAGCTGTTCGACGCGGGCGTGGCATTGATCTACCCGCAGTTCGCCACACACAACGCACACACCATCGCTGCTGTGCATCACATGGCGCAGGGTCGTCCGTACGAATACCAGCGCCTGCACGGCATGGGCACCGACCTGTACGCCGAGGTGATCGGCAAAGGCAACCTCAACGTGCCATGCCGCGTCTACGCGCCGGTCGGCACGCATGAGGACCTGCTGCCCTACCTGGTGCGCCGCCTGCTTGAAAACGGCGCCAATACCAGCTTCGTGAACCGCGTGGTCGACGAGAGTCTGCCGGTGCGCGAACTGGTCGCCGATCCGTGCGAGACCGTGCGTGCCTTCGCCTCCATTCCCCACCCGCGCATTCCGCTGCCGGTGAATCTCTACGGTGAACTTCGGAAGAATTCCATGGGCGTCAACTTCTCCAACGACAACGAACTGAAGGCCCTCGCCGAGGCGATCCAGAGCAAGACCGGTCCGTGGACCGCCGAGCCGCTGGTCCCGGGTGCCAAGAGCAGCGGCGCCACCGTGCAGGTGACCAACCCGGCCGATCGTCGCCAGGTCGTGGGCAGCTATGTCAGCGCCGACAGCGCCACCGTCGAAAAGGCGCTGGCCAATGCCGTCGCCGCCCAGCACAACTGGGATCGCCTGCCGGCCGCGAGCCGCGCCGCCATCCTTGAGCATGCTGCCGAGCAATTGGAAGCGCGTCGCGGCGAGTTCATCGCGCTGTGCGTGCGCGAAGCCGGCAAGAGCCTGCCCGACGCCATCGCCGAAATCCGCGAGGCGGCCGACTTCCTGCGTTATTACGCCACCATGGCACGCCGCCTGTTCGGCCATCCCGAACAGCTGCCCGGCCCCACCGGCGAGAGCAACCAGCTGTTCTTGAACGGCCGTGGTGTGTTCGTGTGCATCAGCCCGTGGAACTTCCCGCTGGCGATCTTCCTGGGCCAGATCAGCGCTGCGCTGGCTGCCGGCAATGCGGTCATTGCCAAGCCGGCCGAACAGACCAGCCTGATCGGCTACGTCGCCGTGAAGCTACTGCAGGATGCCGGCGTGCCGGCCGAGGTGTTGCAGTTCCTGCCGGGCGACGGCGCCACCGTCGGTGCCGCACTCACGCGCGATCCGCGCGTGGCTGGCGTGGCCTTCACCGGCTCCACCGAAACCGCCTGGGCAATCAACCGCGCCCTCGCCGCACGCAATGCACCGATCGCCGCGCTGGTCGCCGAAACCGGTGGCCAGAACGCGATGATCGCCGACTCCTCGGCTCTGCCCGAGCAGATCGTCAAGGACGTGGTCGCTTCGGCGTTCCAGTCCGCCGGCCAGCGTTGCTCGGCCGCGCGCGTGCTGTACGTGCAGGAAGACATCGCCGACAAGGTTTGCGCGATGCTCGCCGGCGCCATGGGCGAGCTGAAGGTCGGCGACCCCGGCCAGCTGTCCACCGACGTGGGTCCGGTGATCGACGAGGACGCCAAGAAGATCCTGGTCGACCACGCCGCGCGCATGGACAAGGAAGCGAAGAAGATCGGCGAAGTGAAGCTCGACCCGGCCACCACCGGCAACGGCACCTTCTTCGCCCCGCGCGCCTACGAGATTCCCTCGCTGGCCACGCTCACCCGCGAAATCTTCGGTCCGGTGCTGCACGTGATCCGCTGGAAGGGCGACGAGCTGGCCAAGGTAGTCGATGAGATCAACGCCACCGGCTACGGCCTTACCCTCGGCATCCACAGCCGCATTGATGACACCGTCGAGTACATCCAGAGCCGCGCGCGCGTGGGCAACTGCTACGTCAACCGCAACCAGATCGGTGCGGTGGTCGGCGTGCAGCCGTTCGGCGGCGAAGGCCTGTCCGGCACCGGCCCGAAGGCGGGCGGCCCGCATTACCTGCTGCGCTTCGCCGGCGAGCGCACGCTCACCATCAACACCACGGCGGCCGGCGGCAATGCATCGCTGCTGACCATCGGCGAGTAAGACAGCACGACGGGTCGGCGCGCATGCGCCGGCCCGCACTTGTCGTCATCGACGGCAGATAGCGGAGATTCCCGTGCGACGTGCATCGCCACTCCTCGGATGGATGTTGCTGGCGGCGCTGTTCACTACGTCGCTTCATGCGGCGCAAATGCTCGATGAGCAGCGCCTGATCGCATCGCTGCAACTCGGCGCATCACCTTCGGTGCGCTATCTCGATCAGGCTGGCGTGTCCGTCGGCTACACCGCGTTCGCCCGCCTGCTTGGCGATGGCAAGACCTTCAGCAGTACCAAGGACAGCCAGACTGGCGCTGCCGTGCTGCGCATCCAGACACCCGGACAACCCGGTCGATTCGCGTTCAAGCGCGGCGATGCATTTCCTCCGTTCGAGCTGCCGGCACTGCAGGGTGGCACGCAACGACTAGGCTCATACCAGGGTCGCTATACGCTGATCAGTTTCTTTTTCGCCGACTGCGCGCCATGCGTCGCCGAAGTGCCGACGCTCAATGCCTACGCTCGCCAGCACGGTGACATGAACTTCGTCGCCATTACCTATGAGGACGCGGATGCGGCGCGGCAGTTCGCGACCGATCGCAGCTTCGCATGGCCCATCCTGCATAACGGGCAAGACCTGATCGATACGCTGGGCGTCAACACGTATCCCACCCTTATGCTGCTGGACCCCACGGGCCACGTGGCCGGTGTCGCGATCGGCATGAACATGCGCGATGACGAGGCGAAGCGCCTGGCGGATCTGCATCGATGGATCGGACTCTGGCAGACCGCTACACGCGCGCCTTTGTAAGAGCGCACCCAGTGCGCGATCACGGGCGTCACAGGGACAGGGCTTCGTAGATTTCGCGCACTGGGTGCACTCCTACAACAGGAACGCGGCGTTGCGGGGCTTCGTTTAATAAGGCGTCGGCTCAATCAACGCTTTCTCGGCAGCGCACTGCGGCCCGGCATTCGATGGGGTTGCCTGGCGATAGGGGGCCAGTTCCGCACGCGCAGCGGATAGCTGCGCCTGGAACGCCTGCGACGTTCGCAGGGTCGCCACCACGGCGGCACCGTTCATCGCGCCCGCCTCAATCGCACTCAGATTATGGGCGCCGCAGACCACGCGGCTGTCGGCAAACGCACGTGAACGCAGCAGCAGGTCGGAGGCACGGTCCGGCGCCAGTTCGGCGAGCACCAGGCCCACCGCCCAGCCGCGGGTGGCATGACCGGATGGGTAGTCGAAACTCTTCGCGAGCTGTTCGGTGGGCTGGCACACGGCTCCTTGATCAATCAGGAACGGACGCTGTCGCTGGTTGGCCTGTTTGGCGGGTCCCGTCGACTTGTCGGCGGCCGTGCTGGTCAGATCGACCAAGGCGGTCAGGCGCGGCAGGCGCTGGGCATCCAACGGCACGCCCATGGCGCAGCTGAAGTCATCCATCAGCACCGGCGTGGCGTAGTCCACGTCATGTTGGGCCAGTTCCCAGCGTGGCGTGCCTTCCAGCTTGCGGGTGGCGCGAAACACCTGACGGTCGGCCTCGTAGCGGGCCGAGCCCGGCTTCGGCGCGGCAGGCAACAGCACGGCGGTCTGCAACGGCGGCGCCTCCGCCGCAGGCTGGTTCGCCGGTGGTGTTTGCACCGGCGCGCAGCCGGAGGCCAGGACCAGGGCTGCCAGCAAGCCGGCATGCGATGCGTGGACGACATAGGTTTGCATGGCCGTTCTCCTGTCAGCATGCGGCTGTTGGTGCATTGCATAAAGCGGTAGGGTCGCTCCGCATGATATAGATCAGGTCTGCGTCGGGCTGATCCGGCGTCGGGGGTTGGGGTGAACAGATGACGTCCGTTGCGGCCATGGTCGGTCATGCAACTGAAGACTCCACGGGTGCGCCAGCGGGCGCCGACCCGCGCTATACCGCGGCCGAAACCCCGTCGAACATCCTCGTCCATCTCACCCAGCTAGCGCTTGCGCGCGGCCTTCCCTGCGATGCCTGGTTCACCGGTTCAGGCCTGCGTCGCGACCAGCTGAACGACCCGACCCTGCGCGTGTCCTATCGACAGGCCCAAATGGTGATACGCCGCGCGTTGCAGGCAACGGGCAAGGCGGGACTGGGGCTTGAGGTAGGTCAGGGCGAGACACTGGGCAGCTTCGGCCTGCTCGGCCTGGCCATGATGACCTCGCCCACGTTCGGCGATGCCATGAAGGTGGGCATCACGCATCATCGGGTCAGCGGCAGCCTGCTCGATGTCAGTTTCGAAGCCGTCAGCCCGCGTGAAGTGGCGCTGGCAGCATGGCCACGCTTCAACGATCCGCCGCTGCTGCCCTTCCTGTGCGAGGAGTTGTTCTCCAGCGCGCTGGCGATCGCGCGCCAACTGGTGGGCAGCGACTTTCGGCCATCACGGCTTGAGGTGACCTACGCCAGGCCTGCGTATGTCGAGGCCTATGCCGATTACTTCCAGTGCGAACTGGTGTTCGGTGCGCGCCTCAACCGCGTCGTGCTCGACGCGCAATGGCTGGGGCACCCACTGCCCTCACACAACCCGCTGACCGCCCAGCAGGCACTTGCTCTGTGCATGCAACAGCACGACGTCGGCGGCATGCAACAGGAAGTCGTCGGCTCGGTCGAGCGCTTGCTGCGAAGCCACCTGCGCCAGCAGCCGCGACTGCCGGATGTGGCACGCATGCTCAATATGAGCGAACGTTCGCTGCGCCGTCGGCTGGCCGAAGGCGGCCGGATTTTCCGCGAGATCCATGACCGTGTCCGCGCCGAACGGGCGCTGGAGCTGTTGCACGGCGGTGCGCTGAGCGTGGCGGAAATCGGCCTCGAGATCGGCTTCAGCGATCCACGCGAATTCCGTCGTGCGTTCAAGCGCTGGACCGGCATGCCGCCGCGCAGCGCCCGCCAGCACGCGGCCTGAATCCCAGGCAAGACCGTCCATAACGGCAGCATGCCGGCAGTCTTCGGCTCCCAACCCCGGCTCGGCCGGGCGATCGTCATCGGGCACCCGGACGGCCTAACACGGCCAGCCTTTCCCAGCCTAGATCAAAAAACTTGAACTAATAATGCGAATCACTATCATTTAACCATCCGCCGTCAGAGCGGGTGGCGCTGGTACGGGCCACAACCCATTCCTTTCTGCCCAGGTTGCCCCGTATGTCTGCCACTTATTCCAGAAGTGCGCTTCTGGTCGCGATGTCGCTTGCTCTCGCCGGCCCGGCCTTTGCAGCCGAGCAAACCGACAGCACCAACGCGCAGCAAGCGACCACCACTAGCCAAGACGGCAAAGACGCCAAAGTCGGCAAGGACAGCAAAGACAGCAAAGACAGCGTCGCCCTCGAGGCAGTCAACGTCGTCTACTCGACCACCAAGACCGAAACGCCGACGGTCGACATTCCGCAGTCGGTCAGCATCATCACCCCCGAGCGCATGCAGTTGTACGGCGTGCAAGGCCTGGACGAAGCCGTGCGCTACCTGGCCGGCGCGGTGGGCGGCAGCTATGGCGCCGATCCGCGCAGCGACTGGATCCTCATCCGCGGCTACGACCCGGCCAAGTTCCTGGACGGCCTGGCCCTGCCCAATGGCGTGTGGACGGCCGACTCGCGCATCGAGCCGTACGGCCTGGAGCGCATCGAAGTGAACAAGGGCCCGACCTCGGTGATGTACGGCCAGATGCCGCCGGGCGGCATGATCGACATGACCAGCAAGCGCCCCAGCCTGGAGGCGCCGCAGGAAATCGAGGCGACCGTGGGCAGCTTTGGCCAGCGCCAGCTGGCCGGCGATACCGGCGGCCAGCTCGACAGCGACGGCCACTGGCTGTGGCGCGTGGTGGCACTCGCCCGCAAGGGCGACTCCAACATCGAGCACTCGCAGGACGATCGCTACTACTTCGCCCCCAGCCTCACCTGGAAGCCGGACGACGACACCTCGCTGACCTTGCTGGCGCGCTACCAGCGCAGCCTGTCCAGCGGCGTGGGCGGCTTCCTGCCCTCGCAGGGCACGCTTTACCCGAATCCCAACGGCCAGATCCCGCGCGACGTCAATACCGGCGAGCCGGACTACGACTACTACCACAAGACCGACGCGTCGCTCGGCTACGAATTCACCCATCGCTTCAACGAGGTGTGGTCGGTGCGCCAGGACCTGCGCGTGCAGAACGAAACGGTGGATCACCGTTCGATCGGCAGCCTGGGGCTGCAGGACGACCTGCGCACGCTCAACCGCTACAACTATCCGCTGGTGGACGAGGCGCATGTGGTGGCCGTGGACAACCAGGCCGAGGCGCAATTCGCCCAGGGCGATGTGCAGCACACGGTGCTGATGGGCGTGGACTATCTCCACAGCAGCAACGACTACAAATCCGGCTTCGGCGCCGCGCCGCCCATCGATATCTTCGATCCGGTCTACGGCGCGCCAATCACGCCGACGCCCTACACCTTTCACACTCATAGCGTGCTCGAACAGCTCGGCGCGTACGTGCAGGACCAGATCAACTGGGGCCGCTGGGGCCTCGTCGCCAGCGGACGCAACGACTGGGTGACCAATAAGGTCGACGACCAGATCGCCAACACCCAGGACAAGCAGAACGACAGCGCCTTCTCCGGTCGCCTCGGCCTCAACTACACCACCGATCTGGGCTTGGTCCCGTATATCGCCTATTCCCATTCGTTCATGACCACGGTGGGCCAGACCTTCGAAGGCAATGCGTTCAAGCCGACCACCGGCGATCAGTACGAAGGCGGCGTGAAATACCAGACGCCCTCGGGGCGCACGCTGATCACGGCGGCGGTGTACCAGCTGACGCTGAAGAATTCGCTCACCGTCGATCCCGAGCACCTGTTCTTCTCGCTGCAGCAGGGCCAGACCCGCACCCGTGGCGCGGAACTGGAAGCGAATGTCGCGCTGACCGATCACCTCAGCATGACGGCCGCCTACGCCTACACCGATGCCAAGGTCACGCGCGCCAACGATGCCACCCTGGGCAAGCAGGTCGCCCTGGTGCCGAAGCAGCAGGCCTCAGTCTCGGCCGACTACAACGTGCATGCAGGCGTGCTGGCCGGCCTCGGTTTCGGCGGTGGCGTGCGCTATATCGGTGCGCACTACGGCGACGCGAACAACGCGTTCCGCACCGGCGGCTATGTGTTGTACGACGCCAATGCCCACTACGACCTGCAGAACTGGCGCTTCCAGGTCACCGCCGCCAACCTGTTCGACCGGACCTACGTCAGTGCCTGCAACAGCGCGATCTGGTGCTACTACGGCTATCCGCGCGAAATCACCGTATCGGCGCGCTACCGCTGGTAAACCGCTTGCGCAGGCGCGACCCGGCTCCTCCGGACTGACCGTCGCGGTCATCCGGGGGAGCGACGCTGGCCGAATTGCCCCCCTTCACCGCTGCTACGCCCCTCCCCGCCGCCAGCGGATTCCGAGACAGTGGCTCGTCAAGCACACTGTCGCACCCGGGGAAGCAAGGCAACCATGCGCAAAACTCATCTGGCCGTGATCATTCCGTTCCTGCTGGCCGCTTGCAGCAGTCAACAGGCCCCCACGCAGAGCAGCACCGACGCCTCCTTCGAGGCCAAGCTCCAGCAGCAGTTGCTCGACGCGAAGCCGGGCAGCGTGATCGAGATTCCCGCGGGTCACTACCATCTCCAGCGCGGCCTGAGCCTGCGCACGGACGGCGTGACCATCAGGGGCGCCGGCAAGGACCAGACCGTGCTGTCGTTCAAGGGTCAGGTGGTCGGCCCCGAAGGCCTGCTGGTGAATGCCAACGACTTCACCATCGAGGACCTGGCCCTGGAAGACACCAAGGGCGATGCCCTGAAGATCAACCAGGGCAAGAACATCACCATCCGCGGCGTGCGCGTGGAATGGACCGGCGGTCCCAAGACCACCAACGGTGCCTACGGCCTGTACCCGGTGAAGACGCAGAACGTGCTGGTGGAAGACTCGGTGGTGATTGGCGCCTCCGACGCGGGCATCTACGTCGGCCAGTCCAACAACATCGTGGTGCGGCGCAATCATGCCGAGTACAACGTGGCCGGCATCGAGATCGAGAATTCGGTGAACGCCGACGTCTACGACAACACCGCCACCCACAACACCGGCGGCATCCTGGTGTTCAACATGCCGAATCTGTCGCAGGCCGGGCACAGTTCGCGCGTGTTCAAGAACCAGGTGTTCGACAACAACACCGACAACTTCGCCGCCAAGGGTGCGGCGGTGGCCAGCGTGCCGCGTGGCGCGGGCGTGGTGGTCAATTCCAACGACAAGGTGGAGATCTTCGACAACGACATCGCCGACCACAAGACGGCCAATGTGATCATCTCCAGTTATTTCTCCACCAACTACTACAACACCAAGGGCGTGGCGGCCGACTACAACCCGTATCCGAAAGGCATCTTCATCTACGACAACCGCTTCAAGGGTGGCGGCGATTCACCCGACGGCATCAAGCTGAAGACGCTGAAGACCGCGGTGTTCGGCATCAACGGCAAGTTCCCGGACATCCTGTGGGATGGTTATGTGGACCAGAGGACGCTGGTTAACGGCCTGCCGCCTGACGGCGAACGGTTCTGCATCCAGAACGGCGATGTGGGCGTGATCAATGCCGACGGCCCGCATGACTATAAGAACCCCAGCACCGACACCAAGCCGTACCAGTGCACGCTGCCCAAGCTGTCGCCGGTTGTGCTCGATCCGGAACCGAAAGCCTGAGGCAGTCGTCGATGATGAAGTACTGTTTGCGTGCCGGCCTGTTGCTGGCGTTGCTGTTGGTGAGTGCTTGCCACCGTGGCCTGGACCCGGTGGCGTTCCAGGCGGATGGGCGCCCGCCAAGACTCAGCGACTGGCATGTCGTGGAAGTGCGCGGCGGCAAGCTCGTGCTCAACGAAGGTGTGGTGCCGTACGACCTCAACACGCCGCTGTTCACCGATTACGCGCACAAGCTGCGCACGATCTGGATGCCCAAGGGCGTGTCCGCCAAGTATGACGCCACCGATACGTTCGATTTCCCGGTCGGCACCATCATCAGCAAGACCTTCTACTACCCGAAAACGGCGAATGGGAAGTTCAGCGACGTCGCACGTACCTATGACAGCTCACGCGACTTCGCCGGCGAAGGCCTCGACCTCGCGAATGTGCACTTGGTCGAGACACGCATCCTGGTGCGCCGCGAAGCGGGCTGGGCGGCCATTCCGTACGTGTGGAAGGACGACCAGAGCGACGCCGAACTGGCGCGCACCGGCGCGGTGATTCCGTTGACCCTGGTCGCCGATGCCGGCGAGCGCGAAGACTTCAACTATGTGGTGCCCGACGAGAGCCAGTGCTCCAGCTGCCACGCGCAGGATTGGGTCACGCGCAAAATCCATCCAATTGGACCCAAGGCGCGCCATCTCAACCGTGACTATCACTATGCCGACGGCCCGGAAAACCAGCTCGCCCATTTGATGAAGGTGGGCTATCTCACCGGCGCGCCAGCGCCGGCGGAAGCGCCGCGCAACGCGAACTGGATGGACACGCATGCGTCGCTCGACGCGCGTGCGCGTGCCTATCTCGATATCAACTGCGGGCACTGCCACAATCCGAAGGGCGCGGCCAATACGACCGGACTGACGCTGGACGTGAGCGCGCCCGAAGACCGTCACCTGGGCATCTGCAAGCCGCCTGTCGCGGCTGGCCGCGGTACCGGTGACCATTTGTTCGACATCGTGCCAGGCGTTCCGAACGACTCCATCCTGCCGTATCGCATGGACTCGGCCGATCCCGGCGTGATGATGCCCGAGTTGGGGAGAAGCACAGTGCATCGTGAGGGCGTTGCACTGATCAAGGCATGGATCGCGGCGCAGTCGGGGGGCTGCGTCGCGATTCATTGAGTGCTCTGCAAGCCGCGGGCTGAAACCGCGGCTCTACATATACAAAAGGGGAGAAACCGGTGATGACCATGCGTCCACGTCCGCTGTCCGTTTGCCTGCGCCGCCTGCTGTTCGGTGGCACGGTATTTCTGCTCGGCAGCCATGCCGCCGTCGCGTTTGCCGACGATCAGGCACAGCCATCGCCGCAGGACAGCTCCAGCAGCACCACGGCCAATCCCGACAAGGCCAAGCTGCTCGGCAACGTCACCGTGACCGCGCAGAGCCGCACGCAGGAAGTGCAGTCGGTGCCGATTGCGCTGCAGATCGTCACCGCCAAGCAGATCGATACGCTGGCCGCGACCGACCTCAGCAAGATGGACATCTTCGTGCCGGGGTTGGTCGTCAACGCGAGCCAGCCGACCCAGCCCACGTATGAATTGCGCGGCATCAGCACCTCCAACTTTGGTGTCGGCACCGAATCCGCCGTTGGCGTCTACGTCGACGGCGTCTATGCGGCGCGTTCGGGTGGCGCCTTGCTGGCGTTCAACGACATCGCGCGCATCGAGGTACTGAAGGGTCCGCAGGGCACGCTGTTTGGCCGCAATGCCGCCGGCGGCGCGATCTCCATCGTCACCAACGAGCCCACCGACAAGTTCGAGGGTGATGCGCGAGTGCGCATCGGCAACGAGGGCCAGCGCTATGCTGACGCCTTGCTCAATATCCCCATCAACAAGGACATGGCGCTGCGCCTGAGCGTACTGGACAACCAGAGCGACGGCTGGATCAAGGATGCCGCCACCGGCAAGCAATACGGCGGCGAGAACCAGTGGGGCACCCGCGCGGTGTATCGCTGGAACATCACCGACAATACCCGCGTGTTGCTTTCGTGGGATCACGAAAAGCTCAACCAGGCGCCTGAACCCGCTATCGGCCTGATCCCGCTGTCCAACGACACTAACCAGCGCGCGCCATTCCCGGCCGATCCGACCACCTATCTCAACCCGCTGCACGCGCCGCTCTACAACGACGCGATCGGCGCACGGGAAACGCGCCGCTTCGATGGCGCCACGCTGTCGGTCGATCATTCCTTCAGCTGGGGCAGCCTGGTCTCGACCACGGCCTGGCGCGGCTTCGACACCTTCAATCGCGGCGACTACGACGGCACCAACCACGTCGTCACCTATCTCGACACCGCCAACGTCGAACACAACAACAGCTGGTACCAGGAGTTCAAACTCACGGGCAACAACGACCTGATGGACTGGGTGAGCGGCGTCAGCTACTACCAGGAACAGGCGCGCCAGCAGAGCCAGACCAATACCAACACGAGCAGCCTCGACACGCTGGCGCAGAACGTCCTCGGCGTCGGTACGCCGCTGACCGACATCAGCAATGGGCTGGCCGCGATGGGCCTGCCGTTCTCGCTGCTCGGCTTTCCGTGGCAGGAAGCCATCAGCAATGACGGCAATTTCAAGGCCTACGCCGCGTTCGGCGACGTGATCTGGCACGTCAACGACAAGTTCAACATCACCACGGGCCTGCGCTATACGCGCGATGAGAAGGACTTCACCTGGTACAACATGCCGCGCAGCGCGCCTGCCTTCGATGGCGTCATTGCCGGACTCAATGGGCTTGGCATCACCCAGATGCTGCCGCCCGACGCGCAAGGAGCGCTGGCCGCCTTCGGCGGCAATGTGATCTTCCCCACCGCCGTGGGCGTACGGGTAGCGGAAAGCAACACCTGGAACAATTTCAGCCCCCGCGTCGTGGCGGACTACAAGTTCACGCCTGACGTGATGGGCTATGTCTCAGTCACGCGCGGCTACAAGGCCGGCGGTTACAACAGCGTCGAGATCGGCTCGCGCTTCGCGCCGGAAACGGTGACGAACTACGAGGCCGGCATCAAGAGCCTGTTCCCTGAGCAGAACCTGCTGCTGAATGCCTCGATGTATTACTACCGCTACAACAACCTGCAGTCGCTGGCGCTGGACCCGAACAGCGCCGGTTCGGTCGTGCCGGTGTATATCGTCAACAGCAGCAACCAGGAAGCCAAGGGCCTGGAGCTCGAAGCGCAGTGGCGGCCGATCGAAAGCTTCCGCATCAGCTTCAACGGCGCCTATATCGATGACACGTATCGCAATGCGACGGCGCCCGATGGCACCAACCTGGACGGCCAGCCGACCGGCACGCCGAAGTTCTCTGCCGCCGCCTCGCTGGCCTATACATGGCATCATGTAGCGAACGGCGATGTGGAGTTCGACTTGTCGCAGGCCTATCGTGGCAAGGCGCGCTGCAATTCCGATTCGCAGGTGCAGGGCTCGTGCAACATCAGCCCGAACTTCCAGATCGGCACCAGCCAGCAGCGCACTGACGCGCGCCTGGGCTGGAGCGCAGCCGGCGATCGCTGGGGTGTGGCACTGTATGGCACCAATATCTTCAACAAACGGTACGTGACCGGCGTGAACAACATCAGCACCAGCGTGTTCGGCACGCCGTTCGCCAGCATTTCGCCGCCACGCGTGTACGGCGTCGAATTGCATGCCAAGTTCTGATCCGACATGACCGAAACCAGCCAGTATCTCAACGCCACCCTGGCCCGCCTGCGCAACGCGCAGGCGGCTGATCCGATGCCGGCCTGGAGCGTGCGTGCCACCCGCCTGCGCGCGCTGGAGAAGATGCTGACCGAACAGCGCGAGGCGTTCGCCAAGGCGATCAGCGCTGACTTCGGCCATCGGCCGGTCGAAGAGACCGAACTGCTGGAGATCTACCCGAGCCTGTCCAACCTGCGCTACTCGCTGCGCCGCGGACGCCGCTGGATGCGCGCGCGTCGCGGGCTCGCCAACATGGTGTTCCTGCCGGCGAAAATCGCGCAGCTGCCGCAGCCACGCGGTGTGGTCGGCATCATCGTGCCGTGGAACTACCCGATCTTCCTCGCCGTCGGCCCGCTGATCGACGCGCTCACCGCGGGCAACCGCGTGATGCTGAAGATGAGCGAGTACACGCCACGTTTTTCGGCGCTGTTCGCCGAACAGGCGGCGCGCTATTTCAAGGCCGACGAGGTCGTGGTGGTGACGGGCGACGCGGAGGTGGCACAGGCGTTCTCGGCGTTGCCGTTCGACCATCTGCTGTTCACCGGCTCCACCGCGGTCGGTCACCATGTGATGCGCGCCGCCGCCGCCAATCTCACGCCGGTGACCTTGGAGCTGGGTGGCAAGTCGCCGGTCATCATCGGCCCTACCGCGCGGCTGGAGCACGCCGCCGAACGCGTCGTGCTCGGCAAGCTGGTGAACGCGGGCCAGACCTGCATCGCACCCGACTACCTGCTGGTGCCGCGCGCACGCGTGGCGGAGTTTGTCGCTGCCGCTCGTGCGGCCACGGCGCGGCTGTATCCGTCGCTGGATACGCTGGGGCAATACGCCACCGTGATCACTGACCGCCAGTACGCGCGTCTGGCGAAGCTGCGCGACGACGCCGTGGCGGCGGGCGCCCGCCTGGAGCCACTCACCGATGCGCAGGAGGATGCCTCGCGTCGCCTGATGCCACCGATGCTGCTGACCGGTGTCAACGACAGCATGGCGGTGATGCAGGACGAGATCTTCGGCCCGCTGCTGCCGCTGCTGCCGTATGACACGCTGGACGAAGCGATCGCCTATGTGGCTGCGCATCCGCAGCCGCTGGCCCTGTATCTGTTCGAACAGGACCGCGCCGCGATCGACCGCGTGCTGTCACGCACCCATGCGGGTGGCGTCACCATCAACGACACGATTTACCACATTGCCCAGCATGACCTGCCGTTTGGCGGCGTGGGTCCATCGGGCATCGGCGGTTATCACGGCGAAGCCGGTTTCCGCACGTTCTCGCATATGAAGCCGGTGTTCCACCAATCGCGCATCAATGGTGCCGGCATGCTCAGTCCGCCTTACGGCGCGCGCTTCCGTCGCATGCTCAGCCTGTTGCTTCGCCACGGCTGATTCGCCCGAGCGCCCTTACCCATTCGTCCATAAAAAAACCTCCCCGCTCGCGCGGGGAGGTTTGGTCTGCAACCGTTCCGATTAGAACTTGTACTGGGCCGAGAAGCTCAGCAGGTTGCCGTAGTCGTCCGAGCTACCGGTCAGCACGTCGCCGGTGGAGCTGGTCGCGTTGATGGTCGCCTTGTTCACGAAGATGTGCGCATACGAGGCGTTGAGCACGAAATGCTCGCTGGCCTTGTAGCCCATGCCGACCGACAGGAGCTGACGGGTGCCATCGGGCACGCGCGGGTCGCGGGTGCTGTTCGTGGTCGGCGTGGTGTCGACCGCGAAACCGGCACGCAGGGTGACCTTCTCGTTCAGGTAGTAGTCGCCACCGACGGCCACGTACCAGCTGTTCTTCCAGTTGAACGCTTCCACGCTGGACGGCTGCGCCGGATTGGCGTAGTTGACCGTCAGGTTCTTGAACACGTCCCACTTGGTCCAGGACACGTCGGTACCGATGCCCCACTTCTCTTCCTGATGCCAGTAGCTGGCGGTGGCGGTAGCCGGCGTGGTGAACGGTGCGGTGCCTACGGTGCGGGTGAACGGCACGCCGCCAGCACCGGCCAGCAGCGGGGCCACGGTCGGGCTGGACAACAGCGCCTGCACGTTCGGCGGCACGGTGAAGTTGGCGGTGCCCTCGAGCGTGTGCGAGATCTTCGAGCGATAGTCGAAGGCCAGCTTGTCGTTCGAGGTGATCTTCCAGTACGCGCCGATCTGGTAGCCGTAGGCCCAGTCGTCGCCCTTGATGCGGGCGATACCGTCCGAACCCGGCGGAATGATGGTGTTGACCTGCTGACCCAGTGCCTGAGCCTGGGCCGGCGTCAGCGCACCCGCCATCGCCGCCTGGTTGACCAGGCCCAGACCGACAGCGTTGTAGTTGATGGCGCTGGTCAGCTCGGCCGAGGTCCGCTGCGCGATGCCGCTCAGGCCCAGCGCAAAGTTGTCGGTCACGTCGTAGGACACCGACAAGGTGGCATCCAGCGAGGTGAACTGCGACTTGATGGCGTTGTAACGGCCGATCCAGTCCTGGTTGTATTCGGTCTGGAAGCCGAACGGCACGGTGAACCCTGCGCCGACGTGCCACTTGTCGTCGATCTGGGTGGCAAAGAAGATCGCCGGGACCGGCATGGTGGTGCCAGCGTCGCCGCCGTTGCCGCCGCTGATCGGACGACCCAGCGCGTCATGGGCGGAACCGCTGAAGGTGGTGCCGAAATTGATGGCGGTAATGTCCGCCTGGAAATACGTACCCTTCAGGTCGGACATCGCAGCCGGATTGTTGGCCACGACCGACACATCACCGCCCGCCGTGGCGGAACCGGCGTAGGCGCGGCCCATGGCGGCGGCGCTGTCTTCATGCAACTGGAAAGCGCTGGCTTCGGCGCGCTGCGGCGCAGCGAGCGTCCCCAGGATGGCCAGGCTCAGCGCAGCAAGCGTGAGCGGACGGCCCGCACGTGAAAATTGACGGAAAGACTGCATCAGCATTGCTCCTGCTTATCGTTGATCTGGCTCGGGTCGTAGCGGGAGGTTGGACGATTTCGCTAATTTCATACGCGCGTTTAACACCCCCGGCCGGCACTGTGCCGGCTCGGCGCAGGGCTTGCAAGTGCAGTTGCAGCAAACGTTCCTGGTGGATGAACACCCATGTCGCCTGTTCGTGGGCGTTGGCCGAAGATCGCAGCGTTCAGGCCGTGACGGGCACGTCAACGCCATGGGCTGCTACCCTTGCAGTCCGTACCGTTGCCGGTGCGCCCTCCTTAACGATTCACGCCGATGGGTGCCCCTCATGCACTGTTTTGTCTATGCCAGCCAACGAAAGCCCGACACGTACCTGTGGTTGGGTCACCGAGATGACTTCAGCCCCCTGCCGGATTCGCTCACCCAGATGCTTGGTGAGCTGCGCCTGGTGCTCGAAGTCGAGCTCAACGACCAGCGCAAGCTGCCCAATGAAGATGCCCAGCAAGTGATGGCGCATTTGCGCGACCAGGGCTGGCATTTGCAACTGCCACCACAGCAGACGCTCGCCGCTGCCAATCATCTTGCCTACAAAAGCGCCCCGCAGGATCGCAGCCGCGATCGTTGAACGTCACTTTTGATCGACGTTGTTAACACGGGATTACCGTCTGCCCTCGTCACGGTTCCTATACTCCGCGCCCATGGCCTACTCAAAAATGCGTCGCCCGCCCCCGCTGCTGCAAGCACTCGCCTGGTTCGTGCCTGGGCTGATCGCCACGGCGATCGCCGCACTCGGCGCGCACCCGCTTGCGCTCATCCCGCTGCTGATCGCCAATGCGTTGACCATGGCGGCGGTGTGCCACGCCATCGGCTTCGATCCGGAGCCCCATTTTGGCCGCACCGTGCTGCGTCGAGGCGCGGCCTATCTGGTGATGTTCACGGGCTACGTGGTGCTGGTGTTTCTGCTGGTCGCCTGGCCCATGCTCCGATTGAACCAGGCGCCAAGCCTTGGCGCGGCCTTGCTGCTCGCTGGCGCGCTGATGGTGGCGCTGACGACCCTGTGGCGCGTCTGGCCCGCGTTCGGGCTGGCCTATGTGTGGGACGACGCCTATCCGCCGCAAAGCGACGGCTCGTGGATCTTCACGGCGACGGCACGCAGCCTGACCTTTGGCCGTCACCTGTCGCGCGAGGAACGCTTCTTCACGCACTTCCTGCCGGCGGCGTTCTCGTTGCTGGTGCTGGCGTTTGTCGCCGTCGCACTCACCGGGCTCTACGGCGTGCTGCCGTCGGAACTGCGCACGGCGGCGCTGGCTGTCTATGGCGTGGTGCTGATGCCGCTGGGCTGCCTGGTGATCGCGAACCGCACGTTGCGCGCCCTGTTGTGCGAAACGCGGCGCCCGCTGCGGCAGCCGTCTGCCGGCGTGGTCGAGCCGCGAGTGTCGACCCCTCCGACGAAGCCCGCGCCGCAACTCAGCGAGGAAGAGCGCACCGCCGGCACGCCGGAACAGGCACGGGCCCTGCTGGCTGCCGTGCGCGACAGTGACATCGAGCGCGCCCTGGCCCTGGTCGAGGCGGGCGCCGACCCCAATACCATGGCGGCCAGCGGCGAGCGCGATCAGCGCCCCGTGCTGACGCTGGCGGCCTTGCTACCCGAGACCAGGCTATTGCGCGCCCTGATCGCCAAGGGTGCCGACGTGAACCGTGCCAATGGCGGCCTGACACCGCTGCTCGCGGTGACCCGGGACAGTTGGCACGGTCGCGCCGATGCGGTGATGACCCTGCTTTCCAACGGTGCCAGCCCGCTCGCTGCGGACACCGAAGGCAATACCCCCTTGCATGGCGCCGTGTTGAGCGGCGAGCCCATTGTGGCGGCCATGCTGCTCGACGCGGGCGCAGCCATCAATGCGCTCAACAAGGCAGGCCTGAGTCCGCTCGCCATTGCCTGCGGTGCAGCCAACTGGCCGGTGGCGAAGTTCCTGCTTGAACGTGGCGCCAAACCGAACCCACCCGATGGCGAGCCGGCGATCGTCGCCGCTGCCGGCGTGGCCGACGACGATGTGGAAGGCGTCAAACTCCTGCTCAAGCATCGCTCCTCCGTCAATGCCGTGTGCGCGCGTCATCGCAGCGCGCTGATGGCCGCCGCGGCTGAAGGTCACGAGCAGATTGCACGTGTGCTGCGCACCGCGGGTGCGGATGTCGGGCTCTCCGATCGCCATGGCAGCACCGCCCTGATGGAGGCCTCTCGCGCCGGCGCCGTGGGCATCGTGAAACTGTTGGCCGAAGCACAGCCCGACGCGCGGCTGCGCGACATCCACGGCCGCGATGCGCTGACCCTGGCCTGCCAGTCGCCACATGCGCATGCCGATATGGTGCGTGCCCTGCTCGCACTGGGCGCCGAGCCCAAGACCGCCGGCAGCGACGGGCGCAGTGCGCTGGATCACGCTGCCGCTGCCGGTCGCTGGGATCTGGTCGCTCTGCTCGACCCGGAAACCCCGCTCCCCGCCAGCCTCAGCATGGACGCGTTGCCGGAAGGCGCCGATACCCCTGCGCACCTACTCGATGCGTTGCGCTTCGGTCACTGGGCGATCGTGTCCACCTTCGCCGCACGCGTACGCGAATGGCCGCAGGCGCAACTCGCTCAGCTCTATCTGGATCTCGCCGCACCGGGCCAGGGTGCAGCGCGGCGCTGGTTGCTCGATCACGCCCTCGATCCCGAGGCGCGCCTGCAACCGCAGCTGGTAGACGATGCCGACACCATCGAAGACCGCGAGCCACAGCTGCCACCGCTCGGCCGCCGCTTGTTCGACGCCCTGCTGCAACAGTTGCCCGCTGCCACCGAGGCGGTGGAGGATCTGTTGCAGGCGGGCGCGACACCGGCCGGTGCAGGCCTCATCACCCAGGCTCTGCTGCGACTGGAAGACAGCGTGCAGGGCGCCGCGCTGCCGTTGGCCATGCTCGAGCGTGGCGGCGATCCGTTTGCCCCGGACGCGCGCGAGCGCACCCCGGTGCACCTGGCGGCCACGTTTGGGCAGCCCTCGCTGCTGCAAGCACTATTGGCGCGCGGCTGCGATCCCAATACCCGCGACCATCATGGCCGCACGCCCCTGTTCGCCGCGCTGGAACATGGCGAATATGCGCTGCCGTTGGTGCGTGCGCTGGTCGCGCATGGTGCCGACCCCGAGGCGGTCGATGCCAATGGCGAAACGCCGCTCGGTCTCTCGCTGGAACATGCTGCGGTGGAGCGCTGGTTGAACTGGGGCGACTGGGCACGCCCCAGCCGACCGTTGCGCGCCGACGATCTGCCTCAGGCCGCTGCGGCCGGCGCCCTGGTCGCCGTTGAGCGTCTGCTGGAACTCGGCTTCGTTGTGGACACGCGCGACCAGCAGGGCGCCACGGCACTGCTGCACGCCTGCGGCGCCGGTCACCGCGACGTCGCTGCCCTGCTGCTCGAAGCCGGTGCGGACGCATCGCTGGCCGCCAACAACGGCATGACGCCGCTGACTGCAGCGGTTGGCGCACGCCGCGAGGCGTTGATCGCGCTGCTGCTGCAGCATGGCG
This sequence comes from Dyella humicola, assembly GCF_026283945.1. Taxonomy (NCBI): domain Bacteria; kingdom Pseudomonadati; phylum Pseudomonadota; class Gammaproteobacteria; order Lysobacterales; family Rhodanobacteraceae; genus Dyella; species Dyella humicola. The sequence goes on along the minus strand of NZ_JAPDPC010000001.1, from coordinate 511,680 downwards.
TCAGCGTGGACCAACGCCTGCCCGGTGATGCCACGGCGCTGATGATGGCCGCCGCCTTGGGCTATCCCGAGATTGCCGAGCAACTGCTGGATGCCGGAGCCGACGTGAACGCGGTGGATGCGCGTGGCCATGGCGCTCTGCACGCCGCGGCGCAGTTCGGCTTTGAGTACAACGACAGCCTGCGTGCCCGGCGCCTGTTCGACGCGCTGCTGAAGCGCAGTGCCAACGTGAGTCTGGCCGACAAGGAAGGCAAGACACCGCTGCTCTTGCTCCTGGGTGCGCACCTGCGCCCGGGCAGCGACTGCGACGCGACCCACATCGGCGCCCTGGTGCCGGTGTTGCTGGATGCCGGCGCCTTGCTGGAACACGCTGATCAGCGTGGTGTCACCGCACTGCACGCCTGCGCCATGCACGCCATGCTGGCACCGGCGCGTGTGCTGCTGGCGCGCGGCGCCGACCGCCAGGCCGCCGATGCGTTCGGCCGCACTGCGGCCGACGTGGCGCGCGCCATCGGCTACATCGATATCGCTCACGAACTGGCGGCGCGCGTGGGCTCGTCGATCCCCAGCGTGCGGCAAATGTTGCGGCAGCCCGCCCAGCCGTCCGACTGAAGTGCATCCTCGGCCAGCTTTCTGGCCAACGACTCCGGTCGTGGCGGCAATTGCCGCCACGACTGCATCACCTGATCCAGTCCGATGCGGTCGACGCGCGCTATCTGGGGCAACCCACCGAGGACGCGGACAGCGCTGCCAACCCCACTGCGCGGCGTCCACAGCGATGGCCACCGATTGCCGAACAGAACCACCAGCGGACATCCCACCGCAGCGGCCAGATGAGCCGGCCCTGTGTCGACCGACACCATGCTGTGCGCGGTATGCAGCAGCGCGCGCAGATAGCCCAGCGGCACGCCCTCCTTGGGCACGATCACCTGCGGATGCTTAGCTGCGCCACCTATCGATGCGAGGTAGCCGGCTTCGGCGGCCGATCCGCAGAGCAGCACGCTCGCCTGCGGCATCTCCTGCAGCATGGCGCGGGCCAGGCCAGCCCAACGTTCGACCGGCCATGACTTGTCGTCATCGTCGGCCTGGCGCAGACCATTCCAGCGCATGGTGCGTTTGTTCGCCGGCTGCAGCAGCAACAACGGCCGGCCTTGCAGACCGCGCTCCGCCAGCCAGACCCGTGCACCGTTTTGTTCTGCCTTGGTCGGTTCGAGCCTGGGTGCGTGCGGCAGGCCGGGCCCTGCCCGCGGCACAGCGTCGAACGCCGACGGCGTTTCATCGGCAAAACGCAGCAGCCAGTCCACCCAGTGCTCATCCGGGCGCAAGGGGAGGTCTTCAATGAAGACGCAATGGTCGGCAGGAACGCCGGCCAGCGAAAGCATGGGGCGTACCTTGGTGCGTGTGCGTACGTCGGGCTCGCAGATATAGAACGGCGCCCCGCGCACGGCGCGCATCGACAACGCAGTTAGCAGACGCTGCGGATTGAACCACAGAGAACCGTGCTGCTTGTCGAAGTGCCTGACTTCGGCAACGTCCTCGTGGCCCTCGTACAGCACACGCGAAGAGTCGCCCAGCGACACCAGGATGCACTTCCCGCCGTAGCGACAACGAAGCTTGTGCAGCAAGGGCTGCAGCAGGATGGTGTCGCCAAGACGGCCGAAGCGGATGACGACAGGATGGGCTGGAACGCGCGAATTCATGCACGAAGAGCCGGCGTCGGGCCACGCCCGATCCCGGAAGCGATCCGCCCCTCGACGGCACGACTTCCCGGCGCAGCCATCTTTCCTTATTCGCGTCGAAATGAGTTGCGAACACGGCGAAAGTTGCCACGTCCGCCTTACGTGCAGGGGCGCACAGCCGGACGAGATTCCCTGGACACCAGCCGGTGTGCATCGAAGACATCGCGATAATCACCCTTGCCACGTCCGGACCTCTCGATCTCTAGCGCGTCACATCCTTGTCATCCGGTGTGACGCCGGTTGGGCGTTTGCGCTCGCGAGCAGGCACCGGCTCGGCATCGGCCTGGAACAGCTGGTCGAGATCCTTCAGCGCTTCGCGCGTCGTCTGCACGATGCGCGCGTCGTCGTCATAAACCAGGTACTGGCGCGCGAGCAGCTCGGCATCGTTCCGACGGAAGCGCTCGACACGATCCGCCGCCAGTTCGGGCGGTATGCCCAGCGCCTCCAGTGTCTGCCGCGTCATCTTGAGGCTGGAATACAGCGTTTCGCGGATCGGGCCATCCACCCCAAGATCCATCAGGCGCCACACATGCTGGCGATTGCGCGCGCGCGCAACGATCTTCAGCTTCGGATACAGGCGGCGCACCACGCGTGCGGTGCGCAGACTCGCCTCGGGATCGTCGCTGGCCAATACGAATACCTCGGCCTGGTCGGTCTGCGCCGCGCGCAACATTTCCGGCCGCGCCGGATCGCCGAAGAAGACATTCCTGGCACTACCGAAGCGCTGCACCAGATCGATCTGCTCGACCGAGGGGTCGAGCGCCACAAATGAGATGCCCTGCGCGCGCAATACGCGTGCCACGATCTGGCCCATGCGGCCATAGCCGGCAATGATCACGCGGGGCGAATCGGCCGTGATGGTGTCGAACTCACGCGTCTTCTTGGGCTTCGTGCCGAACGCCCGGCTGCACAGCACGACCAGCAATGGAGTCAGCGCCATCGATAGCGTAATGACCAGGACCTGCAGGTTCTGCTGTTCGGCCGTAATCAAGCTCTGCTCGCGCGCCAGTTTCAACACCACAAAGGCAAACTCGCCACCGCATGCCAGCAGCACGGCCAGGCGCAAGGCATCGCGGCGATCGAGCCCGCCTACGACGCGACCCAGCGGCCACAACAACACGCCCTTCATCAACATCAGGTAGCCGACCAGCATTGCCACGCGCAACGGTTGGTGCAGCAACAAGGTGACGTCCATCGACATGCCGACGCTGATGAAAAACAAGCCGAGCAAGAGTCCCTTGAACGGCTCGAGATGAGACTCCAGGTCATGCCGGTACTCGGAATCAGCAAGCAGCACACCGGCCAGGAACGCGCCAAGCGACGCCGACACGCCCACAAGTTCCATCAGCCAGGCGGTGCCCATCACCACCAGCAAGGCCGTGGCAGTGGACGCCTCCAGCGAATCCGTCTTGGCAACGAAACGGAACACCGGCCGCAACAGATATCGCCCCCCTATCATCACGGCGACGATGGTGCCCACCATGCGCGCTACCGCCGTGAGGTCGAAGCCGTGCTTGGTCGAAGCGCTCGCCAGCAACGGCACGGCAGCAATCAGTGGGATCGCCGCGAGGTCCTGGAACAGCAGGATGGCGAACGCCTGGCGGCCGTAGGGCGAGCCGGCCTCCTTGCGTTCGGCGAGTATCTGCAAGCCGAAGGCCGTGGACGAGAGCGCCAGGCTGCCACCTATGATGGTCGCCGCATTCACCGTAAGGCCGAACAGATAGTAGGCCGCAGCGCCCATCACGATGCTGGTCGCCAGCACCTGCAACACGCCGGTGCCGAAGACGGAACGGCGCATCACCCAAAGACGTTGTGGCGACAACTCCAGGCCGATCACGAACAGCATCAGCACGATGCCGAATTCGGAAATGGTGGCGACGCCGGCGGTATCGTTGATGAGGCCCAATTCCTGCGGACCAATCACGATGCCGGCCAACAGATAACCCAGCACCGAGCCCAATTTGAAACGCTTGGTCAGCGGCACCGCGATGACCGTCGCCACCAGAAATACCAGCGCGGTCTCCAGGAAATGGTGGCTATCCATTCGCGCACTCCATTCGGGGAACCGGCATTATTTCATGCCCCTGCCCGCGATGATCCGAACCCAGCTGTTGGCGCACTTCGGGTTGGCGGCGCTGCACATCAGATGACCCGCGGCAAACCCTGCCACTGTTGCGCAATGATGTTCGCCAGTCGGTCGACTGCCGGTGATGGTTCGGCCTCGGCACGATGCAGGCAGAGTCCCAGCGTGCCGAGGGCAGGCAGGCTCGTTTCATGCGGTGCCAACGCGCGGACGCTCGGCGGCAAGCCGAACGGCGTGCGCAGCGACACCCCCAGACCGGCCGCTACCGCCGCCCAAATGCCGGTCAGGCTGGCGCTGGTGAATGAAATGCGCCAGGGCATGCCGGCGCGATCGAGCGCCGCAATCGCCGCCGTGCGCATGAGACAAGGTGCTTCCAGCATCACCAGCGGTAGTGGGTCATCACTCTCGCGCACTGTTAAGATCGCGGCTTCCGGGCCACCGATCCACAGCAGCGGTGCATCGCCCAGCCGTTCGGCATGCGGCGAGACCGCGCCCGTGTCCCAGGCCAGTGCAAGATCAAGCCGCCCAGAGGCCACACGGTCAAGCAACTCCGCATTGCGAGCGATGCGCGCTTCAATACGCACCTTGGGATGCGCTCGCGCGAAACGTCCCAGCACGTCGGGCAACAAGGTCTCGCCAAAATCCTCTTGCAGGCCCAAGCGCACCCAGCCTTCCAGCTCGACGCCCTGAAGCGCCGTGGCGGCTTCGTCATTGAGTTCGAGCAGGCGCCGCGCATACGACAGCATGGTCTCGCCGGTCTCGGTCAGCACCATGCCCCGCCCCGATTTGCGCAATACCGGCGTACCGGCCTGTTCTTCCAGCTTCTTGAGCTGCGCGCTCACCGCTGAGGTGGAACGTCCAAGGCGCTCAGCAGCCTTCGCAAAGCTGCCCAGCTCGACGCCGGCGACGAAGCTGCGCAAGACATCCAGATCGAACGTGACACGTCGCATAGATCATCCCATTCCGCGCGAAACCGAGTGCAGACGTTCCCGGTTTTCAGGAAGAGATTGCTGCCCGGCGCGGGCTGTCGTCAAGCGAAACCGGCGACCGATCGGACATCGGATCGGGTGCCTTATGCCCCTGCTCTAGCGACGGCGGCACGTGTTACGGCGGTGTCGAGGCCTGAGTGCCTGAGAGGTAGTACTCGAAATACGCCACGCTTACCGTCGGATGAAGCACCCAGAACGCGAGCACGGCATAGAACGCCAGCAAGGCGACGATGAGTAGCGGGTAGATTCGGCTCAGACGACCCATGACTTCACCGCCATCCACGCTATGTACATATACGCCAGCCCCAGCACAAAGATGGGCATAAGGACGATCATGGTCGCCCGTCGACTGATCACGTTCGCCAACACCAGCAGGATGGGCGCCTGCCACCAGATGTAGCGGGGCATCGACTGCAATCCTGTCCACAGCGGAATGGCGGTGCAGAAGAGCGAGAACAGCCCAAGCGTCAGGCGCCGAGTGAAGATCAGGAACAGTGAGGCGGCCAAGGCCAGTACCGACATCAACGCCCAGATCAGATGAATCTTGCCCTGCGCAAAGCCGCCGACGATCACCGACCACGGATTGCTCAGCGGGCGTCCCCAGGCCTTCTGCACATGGATAAACGCCAGCGCATCGCCGGTGACGGCATGCAGGTGCAGCATGAACAGCGCGAGGCCCAGCGGAATCAGCAAGCCGCCCAGCACCATTTCCAGCTTCTGCTCCCGACTGGCCGGCAGGAACTGTTGAGCCACCACGATGGCGTAGGGAAGCGCCACGAAAATCCCCGGCACGCGGGTGGCCGACAGCAAGGCGCCGACCAGACCGCAAGCCAGGTATCGACGGTCCTTCAGGAAAACAAAGAACACGCAGGTCAGCAGCAGGAACAGCGGCTCGGTATATCCCGTGTTGCCGTAGAGGGCATAGGGACTCAGCGCAACAATCATTCCCGCGCAAAGCGGCGGCACGCGTTCGCTGTATCTCTTCGAGAACTCGATGAAAGCGTAGATGGCAAAAAGGAAAAGAACCTTCCCGAGCAACACCGAAACCAAGGGAATCGACAGCGAGGTTGCCGCGTTTATCAGCACGACCAGGAGGGGAAACAGCGGAAAAAATGCCCAATTGGCCTGGTGATTCGCCGCGGTCGCCGTCTGTGCATAGCCATGCAGGGAGATGCCCGCATACCACTTGCAGTCCCAGTAGCAGACGTCCAGAACATGGCGGTGATAAGCGAACGCAACCAGCAGCTCAATCAACTGATGAGCTGCGAAAAGCCCCACGGACAGCCAAAGGGCATAGAGGCGCTCGTGACGCCGTGAGCCCTCCCCTTCGAACATCATTGCGGTGCACACCCTGATGGAATCCCCAGACCCATCATAGCGGCCGACACGGCCTTAGAGGATGCGGTGGCATGGCGATGGCTGACGCTCGTTTTTGCCCTGGGCGAAGCTCCTGCCTGCGGCCTGGACGACGGACAACTATCCCGATTATTAGCAATAACAATCAAAAATTTCCCGATTTTATGGATTGAAGGACTGGCCTACAGTGGAATCCTCAGAATTTACAGAGCAGGCGCTGCGTGAACTACGGCACGGGCCATGGCCGGCACCGACAGGATCGTGACTCCGGCCGGACGAAAATGGCCGGGCCGAACACCTGTGCCGCGGCCCATGCCGATTGGACTCGTGCTACCGGCGCTGGTCATACGGTACGTAGCCACGATGGAGCCACCTCGACATGATCGCGATGCAATACAGTTTCGTGCTGCCCGCCGACTATGACATGGCCATCGTGCGCCAACGCATTGCCAGCAAAGGACACCTGCTGGACGATTTCGAAGGCCTGCACCTCAAGGCGTATCTCTACGCCGAGCGCGGCGCGACATCGCGCGACAACCTCTACGCGCCGTTCTATCTATGGGAAGACAGCGCGGCCATGCAGCGCTTTCTCGGCGGTGCCGGTTTTGCCAACCTGGCCCAGGCCTTTGGCTGGCCAACCATCCAATGCTGGCCCGTATGGGATGCCTATCTCACGCCGGAAGCACGCCTCGCCCGCTTCGCTTCGCGGGATGTTGTCCGCATTGCGCCGTACACCGCTCTCGATGTGATGCGTGAGCACGAACACGGGACCCTGCAGGACGATCTCGATCACGGCGCACTGGGCGCCGCGAATGCCTTCGAGCCCACCACCTGGACGCGGGTTCGCTTTCGGTTGTGGGACGAGCCGGACTCCGCTCTCGCCGCCGAACATCGTCAGCTTTATCAGGTCGGTCACGTCTCTCAACCGCAAGCCCATCGCTAGGGATTCTCTGCCATGCCCCTCGTCCGCATCAGCCTTCGCCGCGGCAAGTCGCCGCAACACATCGCCGCCATTCGCAACGGCATTTATCGCGCCATGATCGAGGCGTTCAACGTGCCGCAGAACGACCGCTTCATCCTCGTGCACCAGCACGAGGCCGACGAGTTCGATTACGACGCGAACTATCTGGACATCCCGCGCACCGACGACCTGGTGATCATCCAGATCACCTGCAACAACACGCGTACTGTTGAGCAGAAGCAGGCGTTCTATGCGCGCGTCGCCGAACTACTGGTCGCCGAACCCGGCCTGCGACCCCAGGACGTGTTCATCAGCCTGCTGGAAACGGCCAAGGAGAACTGGTCGTTTGGCAATGGGATTGCGCAGTACGCATAACGCTCCCCTGCCCCTGTTTGGAACGACTTCGGTTGCGGCGTTATCGCCTGGCTGCCCCTTACGACCGAAGAAACTCCCTATGGGATGCGGCGTGCGCTCCGGCACGCCGAGCCACCCACTCTTACTCCTGCGCCCCTTTGGGGTGAAGGCTGGGATGAGGGGCGGGTGCTCGCGATAACGCGATAACGCGATGGCCGAGCGTTGCCGCCAGCGTGCCGCTTACGCAGCGGGCGTTTCGATCGCCTGCCGGCGCTCGAGTCACTTTTCTTTTGCTGGCCCAAAAGAAAAGTAACCCAAAGAAAACGGCCTTAAAGACTGGTAGCACTCCGTGGGATAGAAGCGTTGGAAGGTTTCCGCGAGCCAATAGCTGGTCGCCCACGGCGAGACGCAGCGCCTCCCCCGCAACGCGCCACCGCGGCGAGGACTTAAGGCAGGGTCGGCCGAGGGTCGTGACGATTGCGGTATCCGGGTGCGCAGATGGCCATCGCACCACTCACGCTTTAATCCCTCTGCGCCATGGCGCGTTGCGGTGTAGCCGCTGTGTATCGGCCATGGGCCGCCACCTATCTGGCTGGCTACGCCCTTCAGGCTCGTATCCAACGCCATGCTATGAGCTCTTTAGGCCACTACTTTGGGTTACTTTTCTTTTGGGCCAGCAAAAGAAAAGTGACCCGGACCGCGGCAGCGGTTCGGAACGCCCGCTGCGTAAGCGGCACGCTGGCGGAGAGACACGGTTGTAGCGTTATCGCAAACCCGCCCCTCATCCCAACCTTCTCCCCTTCGGGGAGAAGGAGTAACAGGGACCGGCGCGACACTCGAACAGGCGCTCGCTTCGAGCCTCAGCCTTCCTCGCTACGGCGAACGACGAGAAAACCCGCCGCCAGGGCAATCTCGACCACGATGGCCAGCCAGATGCCCACGCCAGCATGACCCAGCACAAACTCGTAGATGCCCAGCACCGCCAGGGTGGCGCAGCTGACGGAGAGGCCCGTCGCTATGGCGCCCCGCGCCGGGCTGGGGCCGGCGTCCCGTGCCATCAGCAACATGATGCCAACGCCAAGAAACAGCGCCGCACCGCGACGCGCCATGAGCTCGGCAGAGGCCGCCGCATCGATTCGCCATAGCCATAAAAGCACCGACGGCACGACCATCCATACCAGTGCCAATACCAGGCAAATGACACCCGCAGCCACGGCCACACCGCGAAAAGACAAGCTCATGTCATTCCCCGCGCAACCACCGCGCCGCATCCACGGCGTAGTACGTAAGAATTGCATCGGCACCCGCACGCTTGAATGCAGTGAGCGATTCGAGCACCACGGCCTTCTCGTCCAGCCAGCCGTTTTGCGCCGCAGCCTTCAACATCGCGTACTCTCCGCTCACCTGATAAACGAAGGTAGGCATGCCAAAGGCGTCCTTTACCCGACGCAGCACGTCCAGGTACGGCATACCGGGCTTGACCATCACGGCATCGGCGCCCTCGCTGATGTCGAGTTCGATTTCGCGCAACGCTTCATCGCTGTTGCCGACATCCATCTGATAAGTGTGCTTGTTGCCCTTGCCCAGGTTCGCTGCCGAACCGACCGCATCGCGGAACGGACCATAGAATGCCGACGCGTACTTGGCCGAATAGGCCAGGATGCGCGTGTGGATGTAACCGGCATCTTCCAGCGCATCGCGGATCGCACCGATGCGGCCATCCATCATGTCCGACGGCGCCACGAAATCCATGCCAGCCTCGGCCTGCGCCAGTGACATCTTGATCAGTGCCTCGATGGTCGGCTCGTTCATCACGTAGCCGTCGTCGTCGATCAAGCCGTCCTGTCCATGCGTGGTGTACGGGTCGAGCGCAACGTCGCCGATGAGTCCCAGCTCAGGATACGTCGCCTTCAAGGCACGCGTGGCGCGCTGCATGAGTGCCTGAGGATTCCAGGCCTCGCGCGCATCTTCGGTTTTCACCGCGCTGCCGGGCGAGGGAAACAAGGCGAGCGCCGGAATGCCCAGGCGCACGCATTCGCCCGCCAGCTTCAGCAGCTCATCGATGGACAGACGCTCGACGCCTGGCATCGACGGCACCGGCTCGCGTTGCCCCTCGCCTTCGATGACGAAGGCCACCATGATCAGGTCGCTGGGCAGCAAGGTGTTCTCGCGCATCAGCGCGCGGGAGAAAGCATCGCGGCGCATGCGGCGCATGCGGAGGGCGGGGAAGCTCATAAGCGGACTCTCGCGTAAGACATCGAAGCATTTTAGCGCCTCGCGCCTCCCCTGCCGCTTAGGACGCTTTGACGCGGACCATGAGACCGCCAAGCCACATGATCGATGAACCGCATGGCCAGGCATCACCCGGCTGACACATTCGCCGATGCAGTCTCTCCCAGCCCACCAAGGAGTCCGATCCATGAGCCAGAGCCCGACCTCCGCCCATCGCAAGCATTGGCCCCTGGCCGCTGACGCCCGCTACCTTGGCCCGCATGAGGGCACCGAGCCCATCGACGTCACCGTGGTCCTACGGCGGCGTGGCGACCACCCCACGCCAGCCGCGTGGCCGCACAGGCCGGCGCCCCGGCGTGAGGACTTCGGTGCGCAATGGGGAGCGGATCCCGCCGATGTGGAGAACGTGCGCGGGTTTGCGCACCAGCACGGCTTGCAGGAAACCGCCAGCGAGCCGCATCGACGCGTGGTTCATCTGCGCGGTACGCCGCAAGCGCTGCAGCAGGCGTTCGGCGTGACCCTGGGGCGTTATCAGTTCGATGACGGCGGCGCGGTGATGCTCGGCTGCCACGGTCAGCCGGCCTTGCCGGCCGATCTGTCATCGCGCGTGATCGCCGTGCTGGGCCTGGACAAGCGGCCCGTGGCGCGCCCCCACTTCCGCCGCCCCGCAGCGCAAGCGTCGGTCAGCTATACGCCGCTGCGGGTCGCCCAGCTCTACGACTTTCCCGCCAACACGGACGGCAGCGGCCAGACCGTGGCCGTGCTGGAACTGGGCGGCGGCTACACCCAGGCCGACTTCACCCAATACATCCAGGGACTTGGCATCAGCCAGGTGCCCACCGTCACCCAGGTGTCCGTGGCCGGCGGCAGCAGCCAGACCGGCAGTGACGCCGACGGTGAAGTGATGCTGGATGTGGAAGTGGTCGGCTCGCTCGCGCCGGGCGCTGCCATTGCTCTGTATTTCGCACCGAATACCGATCAGGGGTTCTACGAAGCCATCTCGCAAGCCGCGCACGACACGACCAACCATCCTTCGGTGATCTCGATCAGCTGGGGTGGCCCCGAAGACAGCTGGGCGCCGGCCACGCTCGCTGCGATGGAGTCCGCACTGGCGGACGCGGTGGCACTGGGCGTCACCGTCACAGTGGCCTGTGGCGACAGCGGCTTCACCGACGGCGAAAGCGATGGCAAGCCGCACGTCGACTTTCCCGCCTCCAGCCCCTACGCCCTGGCCTGCGGTGGCACCAAGCTCGTTGCCAGTGCCAGCGCCATCACGAGCGAGACGGTGTGGAACGAACTGGCCAGCAACGAGGGCGCCACCGGCGGCGGCGTCAGCGCCAGCTTTGCCCTGCCTTCCTGGCAAAGCACGTCGAAAGTGCCCAAGGGTGCCAACAAGTTCGTCGGCCGCGGCGTGCCGGACGTTGCCGGTGATGCGGATCCGACCACCGGCTACCAGGTGCGCGTGGATGGCAGCGACGAAGTCATCGGCGGCACCAGCGCGGTGGCCCCGTTATGGGCGGCGTTGATTGCGCGCTTCAACCAGCAACTCGGACGCAGCCTGGGCGATCCGCACGCAGCGTTCTACGCTATCGGCGAAAGCGCGTTCAACGACATCACCAAGGGCAACGACGGCCACTACAAGGCGGCCAAGGGCTGGGACGCGTGTACCGGCCTGGGCAGCCCGAAGGGCACGGCCCTGCTGACAGCCCTGGCGGCCATGCAACCTAGTGCTTCGTGAGACGCTCCTGCGCCGCTCGAAGTGAGCTTCGAGCGGCGCAGTCAGGCTTCGTCGGCCACGACGTTGCGCAGCACACCGATGCGCTCGATATCGACTTCACAGATATCGCCTGCCTTCATGTAAACGGGCGGCTTGCGCGCATAACCCACGCCCGATGGCGTACCCATGACGATCACATCGCCCGCATCCAGTGTCATCGCCTCACTGAGCAGGGCGATGGTCTGCGCCACGCCGAAGATCATGTCGCTGGTCGATGCCCGCTGCATGACGATGCCGTTGAGACGCGTCTCCAACATCAGGCCCGTCGCGCCTAGCGGCAATTCGTCCGCCGTGACCACCCAGGGGCCGAAGGCTCCCGTGCCGTCGAAGTTCTTGCCCACCGTCCACTGCGGTGTAAGCAGCTGGTAATCCCGAATCGAGCCGTCATTGAAGACGGCATAGCCAAAGACATGTTCCAGCGCCGCCGTCTGCGCAATATGCCGCCCACCGCGACCAAGTATCACCGCCAGTTCGCCCTCGTAGTCGAACTTCTCAGAAACACGCGGACGGATCAGGTGTTGACCATGTCCAATCAGGCTGGACGCAAAGCGCGCGAACAGCGTGGGATAGACCGGCGGCTCGAAGTCGAACTCGTGGGCATGGTCGCGATAGTTCAGGCCGAGGCAAACAATTTTTCCGGTCTGCCCGCAAGGTGGAAGAAACGTGACGGCGGCGAGATCGATGCTTTCACCGGCGCGAAGATCGTCCGCTGCGCGGGCCAAGTCGCCTGCGCTCATGCAGGCTAGCGACGAGATAGGACCGGGATAGCCGGCCTCGTCTACGAAGCGCGCCCGATGCCCGCTATCGGTATCCATGGCCACGCCTTCCCGATCGCCTTTGATGAAACGCAGCAATCGCATAACGGCTCTCCTTTAGGTATCCGCTACCACGTTGCGATCCGTGCGCGGCCTGGCGTCACCAGGCCGAACGGCACTGCACCAGCTTAAACCTTTGGGGCAGCATGCCGCATCGCAGTTCCGGGCGGCCACGACGGCGCATGGCGATTCCTAGAGGATGGGGAGCATCACCGATGTTGGTGCATCTGGTCAGACGTCCACGCCCTTGTTCGTTGCGACCCCCTAGGCGTTCGCTCGCGATCGGTACCGTCCTGCTCGGTGCAGGCATGATGTTCGCCGCCCATGCGTTCGCGGCCAGCGATCCCTTCGACGCCATTCGCCGCTCCATCCCCGCCCAGTTGCAACAGCAGCACGTGGCCTCGCTTGCTGTCGCGGTAGCACAGGATGGCCACATCGTATGGGAAGAGGGTTTCGGCCTCGCGGACAAGGAACACCGGCGAGCCGCCACCGCACAGACCATGTACTCCCTCGCGTCCATCTCCAAGCCGCTGACCGCCACCGCGCTGATGACACTGGTGAATGCTGGCAAGCTCGATCTCGACCATCCCATCAACGACTATTTGGGCAACTCGCCCCTGGTCGCCCGGATTGGCGACGCGCGCGACGCCACAGTAAGACGCGTGGCCAATCACTCCTCCGGCCTGCCCGAGCACTACCAGTTCTTCTATGCGAACGAGCCATGGCGGCGGCCCACAGCGGACGTCATCATCCAGCGCTACGGCCAGCTGATGACGCCACCGGGCGAGACGTTTCGCTATTCCAATCTTGGCTACGGCATCCTTGACCACGTCATCGCCAGGCTCGCGGGCAAGTCCTTTGCCGACGTCATGCACGACGCCGTGTTTGCTCCGCTCGGCATGCAGCGCAGCGCCGTCGATACCACGGCGAAGCGCGCTGCCCTGGAAGCCGTCCGCTATGGCCACGACGGGCAACCCATCCCGCCCTACCAAACCGATCATGACGGCGCCTCGGCGATCTACGCGAGTGCGCACGATATGGCGCGCTTCGGCATGTTCCAGCTGAAAACCCATCTGCCCGATCAGATGGCCATCCTGCCCGATGCCTTGATCGATGCCATGCATCAGCCGACGATGGATGAAGGCAACGGCAAGAGTTATGGCGTCGGCTGGGAAATCGGCCAACAATCCGGTTATGAAGTGATCTCGCATGACGGCGACATGCCCGGCGTGCGTACCGAACTACGCCTGATCCCGGCCAAACATCTCGTGGTGGTCGTGCTCACCAACGCCGAGGAACGGCTGGCTCCCGTCGTAGCCGATCAAATCATGCAGGCACTGCTGCCCGGATGGACGCCACCACCGAGATCCACGTCATCGACCACGCCGACGTTTGAACCACCCGCCGAATGGATCGGCATCTGGAAGGGCGACGTCGACACCTATCAGGGCACCATCCCGATCACCCTGCAAGTACTGCCCTCCGGCGACATCAAAGTCACGCTTGCGGATCAGCTGACCTCGCTGCTCAACGAAGCCCGCATCACCAAGAGCGGCTTTCTGCGCGGCGTCACCACCGGCAGCCTGAACATCGATGATGCTACGCGACGCCCTTATATCCTCGGCTTCAACCTCAAGCTTCGCGATGGCCAGCGGCTTGATGGCGCCATCACGGCACGTGCCGATGACGACGGCGTCTCGCCCACGCATGGCCTGTTCCCCTCGGTCGATGGACTACCGCCCCCGCAGCGAATCCAGAACCGTGGTTTCGTGCTGGCCCAATGGGCTGAGCTAAGCAGGCAACCGATGACAACCCCACTCAAGGACGCACCATGACACGCGCACGGATGATCTGCGGCACCCTTTGCGTCACGCTGGCCTTGAGTGCCTGCGCCAGCGCGGGCAACAAGGAAACGACCGATACCGGACGCACCAAGGCGCTGCATGCGCTGCTCGACCGCCAGATGCCGAAGCTGCTGGCCGACAACGGCGTACCTAGCGTTTCCATCGCGCATATCGAGCATGGCAAGGTCGTATTCGTGGCGGCCTACGGGTCGCAAAGCCCCGGCGTGCCGGCCACGGAGGCCACGCTCTACAACGTGGCATCGCTGACCAAGCCGGTGACCGCGCAAGTCATGCTGCGCCTGGTCTCCGAAGGCAAAGTCTCGCTGGATGAGCCCATGTACACATACTGGCTCGATCCGGATATCGCCAGGGACGAACGCGCCAAGTTGCTGACGCCGCGCTACTCGCTAAGCCACCAGACCGGCTTTCCCAACTGGCGCCGGATGACCGGTGGTGTACTGACGTTCAAGCGACCGCCCGGCCAGGCCTTCGGTTACTCCGGCGAGGGCTACGAGTACATGAAGCGCTTTGCCGAGAACAAACTGCGGACGCCATTCGAAACGCTGGCGGAAACCCAGGTACTGCAACCACTCGGCATGACCGACACGGCCTATACCGGCCGCCCCTGGTTCAAGGGAAGGATCGCCGTGCCGACCAACGCGCAGGGCAAGGTGCTCGAACCCGAGATCGCCGACAAGGCCTTTGCATCCGACATGCTCTATACCACCGCGCGCGACTACGCCAAGTTCATGCAGGCCGTGCTCGACGACACTGGCCTCACGCCCGCGGTCGCGCAGGAGCGCATCCGCATCCAGGTCAGGGAGAAGATCCCCAAGTGCATGCCGATCAAGACGGGCTGCCCCGATGATGAAGGCATGGGACTGGGCTGGGAGGTGATCCGCTTTGGCGATGACACCTATCTGATGCACGACGGTTCCGACGAGGGCGTGGCCACCCTGGTCTATCTCAGCCTGAAGGATCGCAACGGCACCGTGATCCTCACCAACAGCGACAACGGCAAGAAGCTCGTCTTGCCGATCTTCGACCTGATCGGCAGCGATCCCACGCTGATTGCCTGCCTGCGCAACGAAACCTGTTGATACGCGGAAAACCCGGACTTCCTGCCCCGTTTGCGGACATCGAGTGACCATGGATGCACGCCTTTCACCTCACCAGCAAGTCGACATCCAAGGTCGGCCACTCGCCTACCGCACCGCTGGCGACGATGACGGCGAGCCGGTCGTGCTTATCCATGCCTTCGCCAGCCAGTCCGCCAGCTGGACTGAGGTGGCAGGCGCGCTGGCGCGGCGGGGCTTTCGGGTCATCGTGCCCGACCTTCGTGGCCACGGGCGCAGCGCCTGGGCCGACAGCTATGCGCTGGAGGACTTCGAGCAGGATCTGATCGGCCTGCTCGACGCACTCCAGCTACGGTATATGAGTCTCGTCGGCCACTCGCTGGGCGGACATCTGGCCTTGCGACTCGCCATGCGCCTGGCCGACCGCATCGATCGACTCGTCATCGAAGCCGCCCCGGTGCCACCGAGGGATGCGGCCGACGCGGCAGAACTCCAGGCCCTGCAGGCAAAGCCTGCTTGGTGGCGGTCCGCTCGAACGCTTGGTGCCGCACGCATTGCCCGACTCTGGCTGCTCAGGGAATTCGACTTTCGTTCGGCGCGCACGGTACTGCCCGCCTTGAGGGCACCGATGCCACACTGGTGGCAAGGACTCGGCACGATTGAAGCACCCTGCCTGTTGCTGGCCAGCCACAACGACGGCGCCGTCACCCGGCGCATCGGACTGCTCGCCAACCAGCTCCCGCACGCCAGCACCCACTACCTTGGCAGCGGCCACCGCTTGCATACCGAGCACGCGGAGGCGTTTCTTGATGTCGTGGTGCCGTTCCTGACCGACAAAGCGCCGCTGCCCAGGCATGCTTGAAGGACCGGGCCTTACCGATGCGACCAACGCACAAGGTGTGCACCCGGGCGTCGATCCACCAAGCACTCCTATAGGTGCCGTCCGCAGCCGGTAGGCGGCACCGTCCAGGTCGAAGAGACGCTGCAAAGGTTCCAACGCACGGTGGCATACCTCATCGAGCCCCGCTTATGCTGAGTGCTGACGACAAGGAAACCGGCGATCCACTGCCCGTCACGCACTCAGGAGCACTGCGCATTGAGCACGCCCACTTCGACCGGCCGCCTGGCATGCGTAGGCATCGGCATTACCCTCGGTTCGCATATCAGCCCGCTGGCACGTAGCCACATCGAGAACGCGGACGTGGTGTTCGCGGGTGTCTCCGATGGCATCGTCGAACTCTGGCTCACGGAGATGCACGCGGATGTGCGTAGCCTGCAGCCGTACTACCGGGACGGTAAGCCGCGTCAGCAAACCTATCGGGAAATGGTCGACGCCATCATGGCCGAGGTACGCGCAGGCAAGCGCGTATGCGCGGTGTTTTACGGTCACCCAGGCGTCTTCGCACGGGCGCCGCATAGGGCGATCGAGGTGGCTCGGCAGGAAGGCTACCCCGCTCAAATGGAGCCAGGCATTTCATCCGAAGATTGCCTCTATGCCGATCTGGGCATCGATCCTGGCACCTGCGGTTGCCAGCACTACGAAACCAGCCAGTACATGCTTTATCGACGTTGTATCGATCCAAGCGCCTGGCTGGTGCTGTGGCAGGTGGGACTGGCGGGCGATCAGACCAACAAGCGTTTTGCCACCGGGGCCGCCTACCGCCAGGTGTTGATCGAGGTGTTGGCACGCGATTACCCGCTGGATCACGAGGTCATCATTTATCGTGCCGCGACCCTGCCCATCCAGTCGCCCCGGATCGAGCGTTTGCCTCTGCAGGCCTTGCCTGAGGCGGATCTCACCATGGCGGATACGCTGGTCATCCCGCCTTCGCGGGCCATGCAGCCCGACCCGGAGATACGCGCGCGGCTGACTGCCCTGGATCTCGCCGTTGCGCATGCCTGACGGCCGGATGAAGGAGCGCGCTATCGGCGGCCATGGCAACGTGGCGGCCCATGAGGACGCCCAGGCCTCCACATTTTCGGCAAAGAAGGGAGATATGATCGGGCTCCACGTCGAATCCTGGGGAGAGGAAGCGGCGTGAGTTACGGGGAAGCTCTTCGCGACACACAACGACTAGGGGGTCATCATTATGTCGAGCGTTATCGACTTTCTCGAAAAAATGGGCAAGGACGCGATGCTGCGTCACGCCTCCCAGGACGATCTTGCGCAGGCTGTGGCTGAGACGGAAATCGACTCCGCGGTAGGCGCCGCCATCATTGCCAAAAGCACCGCCGAGCTCTACGCGCTACTGCAGCAGGGGCCGATGTTCTGCATCCAGAGCACTCCGGGTAAAGAAGACGAGGAAGAAGAAGAGGAAGGCGACGAGGAAGCGCCGGAAAATAGGCAGCCGACGAAGACGTCGCGGAAGGCGTCGCCTTTCGTACATCCGGTCACCGGACCGGTGTGACCCATGCGTCGCGCCGGCAGGATAAGCCGGTTGGTCCTTTCAGGCGCATGTCTGCTCCTGAGTTTCTCTGCGGGTACGGCCTTTGCGGCCTTACCCGCATCGACTGACCCGTCCCAGCAACTCGATCACGCAGATAGCATCAAGACGTCCAACCACCCGACGTTTGTACAACTACTGGCGCAACTCGACCGGGATGCGGCAACGCTCACTACAACGCAGCAATGGCACCTTCGCTACCTCGATGCATGGGAAGTGGCTTACGAAGGCAAATACGACGCTGCGGGACCATTGCTGAGTGCCATCATCGAGCAATCCCCCGATGACACGCTGCGCTTCCGCGCCACGGCCACACGGATAAACATTCTCGGTATCGCGCATCGATATGAAGATGCGTTCTCCCAACTGAGTCAGCTGATTGACCAACTGCCCCGCATCCGCGATGACGAAGCACGCTATCAAGCTCTGGTCGAGGCTTCGCAGTTCCTCACTACGGCGGGCCAATATGATCTGGCCATCAGCTACGCCCAGCAAATGCTCGATGACACCCGGCTGCAGAGGCATCAGTGCATTGGCACGTATCTGAAACTGCATGCGCAGTTTCGCAAAAGTGGTGCAAACGTCGAACCTCCTCCTTTTCAGGACGGCATCGACATTTGCGTGAAAGCCGGGGAGAACCTGATTGCGAACGCGGGAAGAGCCGATATTGCCGACCTCGCGATCCAACAAGGCCGCTACGGCGACGCCATTGCGCTGCTTCAACGCAATTACGCCGACGTTCGCAGTTACCGCTACCCCGCACAAATCGCCATTTTCGACACGCTGCTCGCCAAGGCATATTTGCGCGCAGGGGACGCCGCTCAGGCCCGGAAGTTTGCGCTCGCCACTATCGATGACGCCGTCAAGAGCGAGTACGCCGAATCGCTGAGCCAGGCCTATGAAGTTCTTTATCTTGTCGAATCGCAACAGGGCAATGTGCGCGCCGCGCTGGGCTACCATGAAAAATTCATGGAGGCAGACAAGGGTTACTTGAACGATATCCGTGCACGCGCGCTTGCCTACCAGACGGTCAAGCAACAACTGCTCGCCAACAAGTTGCAAGTCGAAACGCTGAACAAGCAGAACAGCATCCTGCAGCTTCAGCGCGAACTGGACCGCAAGGCCGTGGAGAACGGTCGCCTTTATATCGCCTTGCTGCTGATGTTTCTCGCTTCCGTTGGACTATGGCTGTTCCGCCTCAAACGCTCTCAGCTGCGCTTCATGCGACTGGCGCAACAGGACAGCCTGACCGGCATCTACAGTCGGCAGCACTTTGTCGACGCCGCGGAGCTGGCGCTGCGGCAGGCAGCGAAGTCCACCCGGAGCGCCTGCCTTATCCTGATGGATCTGGACCATTTCAAGCTGGTCAACGATACCTACGGACATGGCGTTGGCGACATGGTGCTCAAGCGCACCGTGGCCGCGTGCCAAGCGCACCTGCTTCGGCGCGATGTATTCGGGCGCCTGGGCGGCGAGGAGTTTGCGATCTTTCTTCCCGAATGCGGACCGGCGCAGGCTCGAGAAAAGGCTGAGCTCATTCGCCTGGCTATTGCCGCGACGCCCGTGAATGGAGAGACCCGCGACGTGGCGATCTCTGCGAGTTTCGGCGTGGCCTCGACCGACCGCAGCGGTTACGAGTTGCGCCAGCTCATGATCGATGCCGACAACGCGCTCTACCGCGCCAAGCGCGATGGACGCAATCGCGTGGTCTATGGCGAGATCGGCGATGTTTCAGTCGAGCCCAAGGCCGACACCGACCGGCATGTGGTGAACAACGACCTCGGTAATTTGCCGCCGCATACCGGCATCGTCAGTTGACGTCCAAGCCACGCACCGATTTGGGTGGGCGACTCAAAAGTTGGGGATTGGCCAACGCGGCCCGGGATGACACCAGGCTCACCCATCCATTGGCGAACTTTGCCGAGTCTTCGACGTCGGAAGGCACTCTGCCGCGACCGGCGTAGAAGAGAAAATAACCATCGGGGTGCTGCTTAGCCCACGCCATCGGATCTTCCGCCGCGGCAAGTGGCTCGGGCAGCCGGGCCAGAAACGTGATCAGTCCGGGCTCGTCGTCCGAGCGTGCGATGGGAACACCGCGCTCGCGCAAGCTGGCCACACGTTGCGCGATGCCGGTCAGGTCCATCGCACCGAGCACCTGCAAGCGCAGTATCGGCAGCAAGGCCATGGTGAGCAGCAGCATGGCAACGGTGGCCCGCCGCTCCGCACGCTCGTGGCGGCTAAGCAGCAGGTACAGCGCAGCCAGCGCGATGAGCGACGCCGACAACAGATGCAGCCAGATGGCCGTATCTCCGTGGGTGTCCTCCATCGACATCGGTGGCCGGCCGAATTTCGACCACAGCCATAGGGCGGAGAACACAACCACCATGGTCCACATGCGCCGGGACGACAGCAGCTCGGCGTCGCGCCGCAGCCACGCGCCCAACAGAAGGGCCACCCCGGGTAGCAGAGGCAGCAGATAGTGCAGCTGCTTGCCGCTCACCAGACAGAAGGCAAACAAGGCCGGTACCGAAGCGCTTAGACCGAAGCGCGCCGCGGCGGAGCCGGATCGCTCACCTGCAACCGCCGTCACGCGGCGCCAGCGCAAGAGGATGGGCCACGGCAACAACAGCACCGGCACCCACGGCAGATACCACCAGAACGGACGGTTGTGGGCAAAACTCTCCACCACGCGGCCCGCCGTCTGCCGCAGCAACAGGTTATGCGCGTCCGTAGCATCGAGGTTATGCACGGCAGCCCAGGCCCAGAGCAGCGCGGGCAATCCGCCCAGCACCGCGACCAGCACCATCGTGATGACCTTGCGCCAGGACACGGGCCGCTCAGCGGCCGACCACCAGCGCGCGGCCAGGATCGGTAGCGCCAGGTGCAGCAAGGCCACCGGCCCCTTGGCCAGCACGCCCAGGACACTGCCGACGAAGAGGAGGAGCAGCGCGGCGCGGTTGCCGGTCTGCACATAGGTGACGATGGCCAGGAAGCCAAGCAACACGCAGAAGCACAAGGTGACGTCGAACATCACCACGCCACTGAACATGGCGAAGAAGATGAAACCCATCAGCAGCCATGCCGCCTGCCCCGAGGCGTCCGGCGCAAGGCGGCGTTCCAGCTGCCGGCACAGCTCGACGCAAGCCATGCCGAACAGCAGCACCATGGCGCGCGCCGACCATAGCGAGATGCCTAGAACGCTCCAGCCGGCATTGATCATCCAGAACAGCAGTGGCGGCTTGTCGACGTACGGAAAGCCATTGAGGTGCAGGGTGATCCAGCTTCCGCTCTGGCGCATCTCCCAGGCGATACTCAGATAGCGCGTCTCGTCGATCGGCACGGCGGGCAACACCGTCAACAACGGCAGCAGCAACAACATCAGCAGCGCGGGCGAGACCCGCAGCGT
Organism: Dyella humicola; assembly: GCF_026283945.1. NCBI lineage: Bacteria > Pseudomonadati > Pseudomonadota > Gammaproteobacteria > Lysobacterales > Rhodanobacteraceae > Dyella > Dyella humicola. The sequence goes on along the minus strand of NZ_JAPDPC010000001.1, from coordinate 490,605 downwards.
GCCGAGACGACCAAGCCTGGAATTCATGAGCGGATCTTGCACTGCCTCGCTTACAGACTTATTAGTCTTTCACAGGGAGCTTGCGTCGATCAAACCCGAGTCCTTGCTTACGCGTCCCTGACGGGCCATGAAGGTCATGGCCCGGCGGTGCGATGCTTGCGGCCCAAGGTGAGACCGATGAGCGTCGGCATCACCAGCAGCACCAAGGGGTACTGCAGGGTCAGGCCCGCGATGATGGCGATGGCCAGGGGCTGCTGGATGCCTGCCCCCTGCCCCAGCGCGAGCGCCAGCGGGAACAAGGTCAGGATTGCCGCCAGCGTCGTCATGGTGATCGGCCGCAGTCGGTCACGACTGGCCACGCGCAGCGCCTCGAACGGTGACATCTCGCGTGACAGGGTGACGTACTCGGACACGTAGAAGATCGCCATTTCGGTGCCCATGCCGATGATCATGGTCATGCCCATCATCGCCGTGATGTTCAGATCCACCCCGCACAGCCACAGCGCGATGAACACCGCGGTGGCCGAGAACAGCGAGCAGCCCATCACGATGAGGGCCAGTCCCGGGCGGCCATAGAGGAACAGCAGCAGCACGAACTCCGCCACCAGCGCCATCAGGAACACTTTGCTCAGGCCAACAAACGCGATCTGCTGCTGCTCGTACAAGCCGCCGAGTTCATAGCGCATATCGGCATCGAGCATGCCGGGCTGGGCCAGCAGCTTCTTCACGTCGGCGACGCTGGCGCCAATGCCGCGTCCTTCGATGCGCGCAGTGACGGCCACCATCTGTTGCAGGTTCTCGCGGGATATTTGCGGCTGACCGGTGACGGCGGTGACCGACGCGACGCGACCCAGCGGAAACACATGGCCATCCGGTGCCTTGATCGGCAGCGCGATCAACTGAGGAATGCGCAACTGTGTCGCATCGGGCATGCGCACGCGCACACCCACGCTCTTGGTCGCCGACGGCAACTGCGTCGCCACGACACCAGTGAGCGCGTTGTTCACCGCCTGGGTTATCGCCTGCACGGTCATGCCTTCAAGCGTCGCCTTGTCGGCATCGACATCCACGTTCAACGCGTCGCCGGCCAGCTGCACGCCGTCCTTGATGTCGACCACGCCGGGGATATCGGCCAGCGCCTTGGCCACCTTTTCGGCCTGCGGCACCAATTGCTCGGGATGCGCGGCATACAGCTTGATCTCGATCGGCTGCGGCACCGCGGTGAGGTCGCCGATCAGATCCTCCATCAGCTGCGCCAGCTCGATGTCCACAGCGGGAACTTCCTGCTCGACATGTGCGCGCACGTCGCTCATCACGTCCTCGGTGGAACGCTCATGCCCGGGCTTGAGCCGCACAAAGAAATCGCCGTGATAGGACTGCCCCAGATCGCCACCCAGACCCGTGCCGAGGCGGCGCGAGAACGTGTCGACCTCGGGCATGCGCCGCAGGATGGCCTCCACCTGGCTGATCTGGCGTGCCGTTTCGGGCAGCGAGGTACCGGGTTTCGTGTAGTAGTCCATCACGAAGCCGCTCTCGTCGACGGCCGGCATGAAGCCCGTCGACACGCGGGTAAAAGCGATGCCACCCACGATCAGCAAGGGAATGACGATCGCGAGCAGCCACGCGGGGCGGCGCGCCAGACCGTCGTAAAGCGCGGCGTGGGTGCGTGCCAGCCACTTCTCGTGACTGAAACCCGGGTCCCGCCACTGCGTGAAGTCGACCAGCCGACGCAACAGCGGCGGCACCACCCAGGCGGCCACCAGCCAGGACACCGTGAGCGCGCTGGCCATGGTCACCGACAAGGCCTTGGAGAAGGCGCCCGTGACGCCGCTGAGCAAACCCAGCGGAATGAACACGATCAACGTGGCAAGGCTTGAGCCCGTGAGTGGCGCCAGGAATTCGCGCGCCGCCGGTAGCACTGCATCCGGACCACCGCCCACTTCGGCACCGGCACGACGCGCGACGTGCTCGACCATCACGATGACGTCGTCGATCACCAGACCCACGGCGGCCGCAATGCCGCCAAGCGTCATGATGTTGAAGCTCATGCCCATGACCTGCAGCAGCAGGACCGTGACCGCGAGCGTCACCGGCACCACGAGCATGGCGATCAGGGTCACGCGCAGATTGCGCAGGAACAGCAGCAACACGGCGGCTGCGAGCAGCAGGCCGATCAGTACGGCGTCACGCACACTGTTGGCGGACTGCACCACCAACTCGCTCTGGTCGTACCAGGACCTGAGCTTGACGCCAGCGGGCAGGCGGAACGTCGCCAGCTTGTCGCGCACCTGCTGCGCGATCTGCACGGCATTGCCGTCCGGCTGCTCGAAAACGTTGAACAACACGGCCGGACGACCGTCCTCGCTGACCTTGACCCACTGGGGAACGTAGCCGTCGCGCACGGTCGCCACGTCGCCAAGACGCACCCAGCCATGCGGATCGTTCTTCAGCATCACCTGGCGGATCGCCTCGATCCGCTTCAGCGAGTGATCGGCCACCACCAGATAGAGCTTGTTGCGATCCTGCAAGCGTCCGACGGCCTGCAGCTGGTTGGCACCAGCCAGTGCATTGGACAGATCATCGAGGCTCAGGCCGTATTGGGCGAGCTTGCGTGGGTCGGCTTCGACCTGCAGCTCGGCGGTTTCGCCGCCTTGTACGTCGACGCGGGCCAGGCCTTCCACCGAGGCGAGCAACGGCACGATTTGATACTGGGCCAGATCACGCAGTGCGACCGGCGACATGGTGTCCGATTGCAGCGCATAGGAAATGATCGGGAAGACCGTGGGGTCCATGCGCCGCACGTTATAAGTCGCACCCGGTGGCAAGCTTGGCAGTACGCGCGCGATGGCCGAATCGACCAGCAGGGTCGACGCCACCATGTCGCGACCCCAGCCAAAGTCGATGGAAATCTGCGCCGAACCGCGCGTGGTCTCCGAACGCAAACCGGCCACGCCGGGCACCGTGCGAATCGCCTCCTCGACGGGTCGCGTCAGCAGCAGCGAGGTCTGGTCGGCCGGGCGATCGCCAGCATCCAGATCCACCACCACGCGCGGAAACGAGACCTGCGGAAACAAGCCGACCGGCAAGGTGAAGGCGCTGGCAAGGCCGGCAAGTGCCAGCGCAAACGCCACGATCACGATGGCCCGGGCATGCCGGGCGAGAAAGGTGGAGCTATTCATGGATGAGCGCCCGGCGCCTCGACGCGAACCGCCATGCCGTCATCGAGCTGGGTAGCACCCACGGTGACCAACGGACGATGCGCATCGAGCTTGCCGGTGGCCACGCTGGTGCTGTCCGATTCGCCGATCACCTTCACCGGCACGCGCACGGCCTTGCCGTCGGCGACCTGAAACACAAAACGGTCTTCTTCATCACCAAGTACGGCATCGCGCGGCAGCAGCCAGCCCTGCGCTTGGCCGACCACGATGTCAGCACGGAAGCCCTCGCCAGCGATAGGCGTGCCATCCGGCACCACTTCCACATCGAGCTGGTGTGTATGCGGATTCAAGGCACGCGCCACACGGCGCACGCTGCCGTGCATCGGCTCGGCGGCATCCAGCGGCGTCAGATCGACCTTGGCCCCCACCTTCACGCGCTCCATCGCCTGACGCTCGATGCCCACGGTAATCACCAGGCCGTCGCCACGATGCACGGACAGCAGCGCTGCCCCGGGCTGCAGCACATCGCCCTGCGCGGCATCGACGGTCACCACGGTGCCGTCAAACGGCGCGGTCAGCTCGAGCTTCGCGGCAGTGCCCTGCTGCTGGACCAAGGCATCGAGGTTGGCCTGCGCATCCTTCAGCGCCTTGTCGGCCTGTTCCAGCTGATCGCGCGTGGCCAGCTGCTGCGCCAGCAATTCGGCCGTGTGGGCACGCTGCGTTTCGGCCAGCTTGCGCGCACTCAGTGCCTGCTGATAAGCCGCCACCGCCGCGGGTGCCAGCTCGAACGAAAGCAGTCGCTGCCCGCGCTTCACCGGCGTACCGGGAGTCACGGCCCACTGGGTGACGCGACCTGCCGCCTGCACGTTCATCACCAGCGCGGCGTCGGCAGAGGGTCCCGCCGTGCCATAGGCCACGACCAGGTCGGGCAGGCTGCCCTGACGGACCGGCTGGGTGGAGACGGCCGCACTCACCGCCGACGTCTCGGGTGCCTCACCGCCGGAACAGGCCGCCAGCGCCAACGCGGCGATGGCCGGAACAAACCATGGCAGTCGGGAAATCATGGGGCGATCACATCCTGGTCAAGTGAACTTGGCATGCCGCGTCCCACCAGCAGCTCCAGCGCCGCCTGCTGTTCCAGCATGGCTTGCTCCAGCGCGATCATGGCTATCTGGCGGTTGATGGCGGCGACGTCGAGATCGACGTAGCTACGAAGGTCAAGCAGCCCCGCCTGCCAGGCCGTTCTGGCATGGGCCGCCGCGTTGATGGCATCGGCGGTGACCGGGGCGAGGGCAAGCCACTGCGCGTGCAGCTGCTCGTATTGCGCCAGCAAGGCATTCACCTCATCGCGCGATGTGGCCAGGCGCGTGACGTATTCCTGATGCAGTTGCTCGCGGGTGGCGCGGGCGACGCCGATATTGCCCTGGTTGCGGTCGAAGATCGGCAAGGCGAACGACACCGCCGGACCGCCGTTGCGCACGTGGCTATTGTCCTGCGACGCGTCGTAGCCAATGGACAGCGGCGGAAACTGCGCCAGCACGGCAGCGCGCAGGCTGGCGTCCTGCGCCTGATAACCGAGCTGCAAGGCCACCATGTCCGGACGGCGGCGGCTGATGGTGGCCGCCTCGCTGTCGATTGATGCCACGTCCAGCTCCGCGCGCGCCAAGGGCGCGAGCGGTACCACCACGTCGGGCTTCAGCCCCAGCAGCGCGGTCAGTTGTTGCTGCTGGTCGAGGCGACGACGCTGCAGGTCATCCATCGCCGCGCGTGCATCGGCCGCGGCCGACAGATCGGGCTCGACGGTCAGGCGCTCGAGATTGCCTTTGCCGACCTGCTGCGTAATACGCGATTCGCGTTGCATGAGCGCGTCCAGCGCCCGCTGTTGCAACTGGATCTGGCGATCTCCTTCGACCAGGCCGATCACCAGCAGGCGCGCCTTGCCAAGGGTCTGCCATTGCTCCCACAGCAGACTTGCATCGACTTCGTCGGCCGCGGCCTTGGCCGCCTCGCGGCGCGGCTTGAGCGTGATCAGCGCCGCAATGTCCTGGCTGATCGAAGCGGTCCATGCGGTGCCATCGCCGACGCCCGAGAGCAGATAACCGATGCTGCCGCCCACGACGGGATTGGGCAGCACGCTGTCCTGCCGACGCTGTGCCTGGGCCGCCTGATGACGCGCATGCGCGGTTCGCAGATCGGGGTTGTTCAGCAGGACCAGACGCTCCAGCGCCACCGAATCCAGTGGCAGGGTGGTGCCCGCATAACCCTGCAACTGCGACAGCGACGAGGCGGACTCCGCCTGCGTGGGCAGCGGCAGTGGCTTGTAGGTCGCACAGCCGGCAAGCCCCGCGGCCATCAGGGCGGCGAGCAGCATGCCCGCCGGCAAACGATGCGCGGTGACGCTTCGATAGCGAAGATGACTGGAAGACAACACCGAAAGACCCGGGATACGGTAGGGGAGCGCACACCCTAACGGACTTGCCTTAGCGTTGACTTTGCGGTGTCTACGCCACCCTCCAACGCCCCACTCCGCCTGCAGGAAAAACGGCCATGGCGAACCGCGCACCGACTCCCTTCCCGGCCTTTGCAGGGGAGGGCTGGGGAGGGGTGCTCTTGGCGGGTAGCACCCCTCCTCCAGCCCCTGTATGCAGGGGGAGTAGCCAATTCAGGGGGCTCCGCTTGTTACACCGAGTCCGGCACCACCGCTTGCGCGCCATCCTGCAATGGCATACACACGCGCACACGCAATCCCTGTCCAAATGGCGAATCAAGCAATTCGATGGAAGCATCGTGCAACTGAGCGGCACGCTGCACGATGGACAGGCCCAGTCCGTAACCCTCGCCGCGACTGCTGGCCTCGCGGTGGAAGCGTGCGAATACGGCATCGCGACGCTCGGGCGGGATGCCTTCGCCATTGTCGATGACATCAATGACGGCCTGGTCCCGTTCGCGTCCCACCGACAGCTGCACGCGACCTCCGGCAGGAACGTGGCGCAGCGCATTTTCCAGCAGATTCCGCAGCAACGCAGCCAACGCCACCTCATAGCCCGACACCGGCAGGCGCTCGGCAGGCAGCGCAACGTCCAGCTCGACATCGGTATCGCCAATCACCGTCGAAAGTTCTTCGATGACTGTGGTGGCAACATCCACCAGGTCGATCTCGGCGCGATGCCCCACGCGCGAGCTCGTCTCCAGCCGCGCCAGCGACAACAGCTGTTCCACTCGCCTGGCCAGCGCGGCCAGGCTTTGGCGGGCGCCCGCAAGCGCGACATCCGCTTCCCCGGTGGAACGGCTCGCCTCGGCATTTTCAAGATTGATCATGGTCGACGCCAACGGCGTCCGCAGTTCATGCGCCACGTCCGCACTGAAACGGCGCTCGCGCTCGAGAGCATCTTCAAGGCGTGCAAATTGTTCGTTGAGCGCCGTCACTACCGGCTCCAGCTCACGCGGCGCTTGCGCGATTTCCAGCGTGTCGTGGCTGCCTGGTTGGCGCGCGGTCAGCCGCTCGGCCAATACGTCCAGCGGCCGCAGGCCCCGTCGCACCGCCCAGCCGACCAGTAGCGCGAGTACCGGCAGCGCGACCAGGGGCGGCAAGGCGTGCTCAAGCCACAGCGCCACCGTGATGTCGCTGCGACTGTCGTAACGCTCGGCCGCGCGGATCACGATGCCATCGGCGTTCGGTGGCAGGGTGAACACGCGCCAGCGGTAGTGCCCGATCTGCAGGTCACGAAAGCCCCCGCCGTCGGCCGCTGGAGGGGGCAAGGCGCTCAGGTTGGCAGTGACCAGCAATGGCTGCGCGTGACGATCGAACACCTGGAAGCCGACTTCCGACTCGTTGGTTTCACCATGCAACACGCGTTCTTGCACGGATTTGGCGGCAATCGGCACCACCACCACACGACCCGCTTCGCCACCTTGCAGCGCCGACAGTCCGCCGTTCTCGATCAACACCTGCAAGGTGCGCGCCGATTGCGCGAGGCGGCCATCGGACAATTCACCCACTTCGTGAACCGTGCGCCGAAAACTGTAGACACCCAGCGGCAACAGCACCACGGCGATCACGCCAAGAATCAACCAGCGCAGTCGCTCCCGCAGGCTGGCCGCCCTCACTTCGGGTCCCGTGGAATCATGTAGCCAAAGCCGCGCACATTGCGGATCGTCTCGAAGCTCAATTTGCGCCGCAATGAATGCACCAGCACTTCCAGGGCATTGTTGCCGACCACGTGATCCAGGCCGTACAGCGAGTTCTCAAGGCTCTCACGCCGGACCAGTTTCCCCGCGCTCTCCATCAGCGCCTGCAAGAGCGAGAACTCGCGCCGGGTCAGCTCAACCGCATCACCGCGAAAAGTAACCTCCGACGTACCGAGGTCCAGGCTCAGCGCGCCCACGTCAATGCGATTTACGGCCAGACCGCGCATGCGCCGGCTCAAAGAACGAATACGCGCGGCCAACTCTTCCACATGGAAGGGTTTGATCATGTAATCGTCGGCACCGGCATCGAGGCCGTCGACACGCGCGGAGAGGCCGTCACGCGCGGTCATCACCAGCACCGGCGTCTCAATGCGTGCACGACGCGCCTCGGTCAACACCTCAATGCCATCACGACCCGGCAGACCCAGGTCAAGCAGGATCAGATCCGCCGTCCGGTCGCGGATCGCACTGGACGCCGAGCGGCCATCCCGCAGCCACGACACCGTATAGCCCAGGCGCTCCAGCGCGCGCTGGATGGCGTCGCCCAGATGCGCGTCGTCTTCGACAAGAAGGATGTGCACGTAGGTATGGCTCCTGCCGCCTCGCCGGAAGCGTAACTGCCCGGGCGGTCAGCTGATTATCCGGCAGGCGGCTTATGAAAAACTTAATTGGGTGCCAGTACCGACAGAATCAGACGGATTTCCTTTTCGCTCACGGCCTGCCCCTCCAGAGTTGAGTAGCCGACAAAGGCCCAATACGACCAGCGACCCAGGGTCGAGGCCTCGTTTTTGCTCCGGCCTGCGGCTCGCAGCAGTGCAACCAGATAATCGGTGCGCTTCTGGTCGACGCGCTTCTGCACTTCCTCGGCCTTGGCATGCACCAAGGACCACGATCGCATCGCTCGATCGAGTACCAGATCCGATGCCGCCGCCCCCATGAACCAATGACGCAACTTGGTCTGTGCATCGCCGCCCATCCTCTCGACGCAGGCAATCGCCTCCTGGGTATGGCTCTGCTCCCAATGGTCGGACAGGCCTTCGAGATAGGCATCGAGGCTCGAAAAGTGCCAATAGAAGCTGCCCTTCGTCACTTCGAGTTGCTTGGCGATCGACATGATGCGCAATCCGTCTGGACCTTTCGTCGCAAGCGCACGCAATCCCGCCGCCAACCAATCCTGTCTGCTCTTCCTCTCATCCATCGACAACCATACCCATAGGTATTGACCTTGGCGAACCCGAATGCGAGTCTACATACCTATCGGTATGGATACGACGGATACGGTGGTGCGGCCCTTTGCGCCATCGGCACGCAGACAGGAGGCGAAACCATCATGCTCGAGGCGATCACAGCCGATCTCTGGCACGTGCAACATGACTTCGTGGTGAGTGGCCTGCGCGTATCGTCGCGCATGACCGTTGTGCGGCTTCGCGACGGGTCGCTGTGGCTGCATTCTCCGGTGCCTTTATCGCCGGAGGTTCGTCAGCAACTCGCCGAGATAGGCACCGTCCGCTACATCGTCGCGCCCAGTAAGACCCATCATCTGTTCGCCACGGAATGTCTTGCGGCATTTCCCGATGCCAGCTTGTACGGCGCTCCCGGCCTACTGCAAAAGCGACCCGATCTGCGGGGCATGCGCGAACTCAGCCGATCGCCCGAGCCCGCATGGGCGCAGGAGCTGGACCAGATCTTTTTCGACGGGATTCCACTCGGGAATGAAACCGTGTGGTTTCACAAAGCGTCGCGCACCCTCATCGTCACCGACCTATGCCAATGGTGGCAAGGTGATCTGCCCTTCACGGCGAGAGCCTTCGCAGCGCTGACCGACGTCAGGAACCGACTGGCGGTACCGCGAACCATTCGCCTGGTCGTCAAGGACCGTCACGCTGCGCGTGCCAGTGCCGAGCGCATTCTCGCGTGGCCTTTCGTCCGCGTGGTCGTGGCCCATAACGCCATCATCGACGGAGATGCCCATGCGGCCGTCGAGCAGGCATTCGCCTATTTCACGCGCGGCTAGTGCGGAACGCGTGGGTTCATGGCGACGCCGAGCAGCCCGCTACTATGGGCGCTGCACCCACGCCCTGCATGGCATCGTAAAGGTCGCCGTTATTGCCTTTACTCCACCATACGTAGCGACCCGCCTGATATCTGACACCCGAAGCAGCGATGGTATCGACGAAGAGCAGCGGCTTGCCTTCGACGGCCAGCAACGCAAAGCTCTGGCCGTTCGTGGCGTTAAGGTAGGTCACCTGCAGCGACTTGCCTCCGTCGCACTGATAGTTTTGCTTGATGGTTCCGGCCAGTTGAATCTGCGGCACGTTGAGGGTGTCCGCGGAGGCGGTCGATGCGGCGAGCAAGCTTGCGACGACACATAGCGGCTTGATGAGCTTCGACATCACGTATTACCTCGACCACCTAAGAGGACCGTCAACAAGCGTCATCCCAGCGAAAGCTGGGATCCAGTGCCTTGAGGGCCGAGCAAGGTCACTGGATTCCAGCTTTCGCTGGAATGACGAGCAGGGGCACGCACCTACTTCACCGCGTCGTAAACATACTCATGCTGCCCGTCGCGCAACACCAGCTTGCGGCCGTCGGGCTTGCCGGCAACAACAAATTCGAATCCGTCCACGCCCGGTGAGATAGTCACGAACGAGACGGAGCCGTCGTCGTTTTTGCGCGAGGCAACGTCGCTATGCCAGACGCCGAAGTCGAACGCGGTATGCTTGTCGTCGTGCTGCACCTGGATGCTACCAAGCGCCGCGTTCTGGTAGTTGTTCGCCAGTTTGGCGACGTCGGCGGGATCGGCAGGCACCGTCAAGCGCTTCCGCTCCGCCGCAATCTGCGCCTTGAGCCGCTTCACGCCGGCATCGATGTCACCCTGTGCCAGCGGCTTGCCATCGAACAACACCTCCAGCAAACGGCGTTGGAACGGGCCACGAATGAACACGCCCGCATCGGCGTTGGTGAGGATCACGGCGCCCACGCCCTGCTCCGGCAACCACAACATGTCGGAGTGGAATCCCGTCAGGTCGCCGCCGTGATGGACCACCGGCACGCCCCAGGTGTGATCGACCATCAGCCCCATGCCGTAGCTGGCCGTCGTACCCATGGCCACATTCGCCTTGCGCCGCTCCAGCAACGCAGCCTCCGACACGTAGCGCTGCCCATCCGGAAGCAGGCCGTTATCCAACTCCATCTGGATATAGCGCAGCATGTCGCTTACGGCGCTCCAGGCGGCACCTGCCGGTCGCGCCGAACGAATCGAGTTGTTGATCCCCATATTGGCCACGGCGGTATGGCCATCGACATCCAGGCCATGCGGCGTCGCATGATCGGCAAGCAGCGCGCGATCGTAATCGAACGTGGTCAGGTGCATGCCCAGCGGATCGAACACCTGTTTCTGCATGGCAAAATCGTAGGCCGCGCCGAGTTCCATATGCGGGTACAGCACGTGCGCGCCGATGTAGCCGGCGGCGGCGGCCATCAGGTTGGAGTACTGGAACAGTTCGCCAAACTTGCTCGTCGGCTGCATGCCGGCCAGTGCCTTCAACACGGTGTCCGGCGTGGCATCGCGGCTATTGAGCAACCATTCCATGTCCTGCCGCGGCATGCCTGTGCACGCGCAGATCAGGTGGCGCATCAGCACCTGGCGCGTCGTGTCGGCATCCCCAAGCTTGAACGATGGCATCACCTGGGTCACCGGCGTATCCCAATCGAACCGATGCTGGTCCACCTCGCGCGCGAGCATCAGCGTGGTGAGCGCCTTGGTGTTCGAGGCAATCATGAATAGCGTATCGGCGTCGATCGGCTCGGGCTTGCCGATCTCGCGCACGCCAAGACCGCCCGCGAAGACCACCTTGCCGTGGTCGATCAGGCCGATGGCCACGCCCGGCACGTCATAGGCCTTGCGCGCTTCTTCCACGAACGCCTTGAGCGCTTCGACGCGCTCGACATCCAGGGGATGTGCCTTTTTGTGGGCAAACGTCTCGCGCTTATAGCCCTTCGGCAGCAAGCGATCCGAAATGGCGCGCAGCTGCGATGCGCGCTTCTCGCCCACCGCATTGGCGACGTCATAGATAAGCACGGTGTAGGCACCATCGCGCCGGTACGCAATCGCCGTCACGTCGCGCTTGTCGTTGGCCGAGGTCTCGTAGTTATAAACCTTGATCTGGTCCCAGTTGTCGCGCGGTGCACTGTCGGTAGCAACATGCAGCGGCCAGGTCTTGGCGGGCCCATAGATCTTCCAAGCCGCGGCCACCGCCGCGTCCACATCCGCCGCCTTCACATCCACCAGCACCACCTGCGAGCCGGGCTCGGGCGGATTCAGCGTGATCTTGTTGCCATGCGTGTGAATCGTCCAATCCGCCGGAACGACAAACTGCGTCCCCGTTGACGTAGTGCGCTGGGCATCGGCCTTCACCGTGATGTTGGGCGCAGGTGTCGGAGCGTCCTTTGCCGATACGGGCGCAAGCATCATAAAGAGAAGCACGAAGGCAACACATCGCATCAACATGGAGTACCTCTCGGATGGAGGAAACGCTCTGCTGTCAGTGGCGCGCCAAGCCAAGGATCCTGCCCGGCACCGCTGGGGACGTCGGTGACTTCGTCGGAGTCTACACGCGTGAATGATGGTCGCCAGTGCTGACCCAAAGCGATCGCGACCGAAACTTGGCTTGGATCAACGCCGCCTGCAACGCTAGAACGGTGGCCTTATTGCAGTTTCCAAGCGGGCAGCCTCCTGGATTTCTCAAGGCGGCCAAACAGGCTGCGAGTAGCCCAGACATGAGGCGCCAGCGACTGCGGGTGCACTGGCCTGGCAACTCGCAGCAGCGGCTGTTCGCGCGGTCGGGTAATCGCCCGCAATGTAGATTGGAGTGGGCGATGTAGGCTGCCATGCCGTATTGCCGCGTCGGAACTCGGCAATGGACAAGACCGCTCTCGCAGCGAAATCAAGCGCGGCTCTGGAAGCTTTCACCAACCCCGTTGGGCCCGCTGGCGCGAACAACGGCAAGCTGGGCCGTAGGTACGCCGAGCCAGCCGGGAGACCCGCGTCGAGTCGGCCTGCCTTATACAGAGGATCGATCAGCGGTGGGTGATACCCCTGGCTGGATATCGACGTTGATGGCGGCCACCGGCTCAGCGATAGATCCAATGGAGACCGGACGGGCCTGGCCTTCCTGCCGACCTTGCTCCCATACGCAGTCGAGGCGCCACCGGCATGAACGGCTTTTGCCTGAACACTCTGCGCCGGGCATGGCGCCACCCACGGGCAAGCGATCGCCAATGCCATCGATATGACAAAACGCGGTTTCATCAGTATCCCCATGCGCTGGTCCGCCAACACTTGAAGCAGCCAATGCATTGGATCGCACTACCGGCGACCTCACATGCTTTCGATTTGCAGTGTATTGCTACCCGATGGTTGCACCAAGAAACCCGGCAGCGCGCGGCGCCGCGCAAGCCGGACAGGATGCTCAAAATCATCCTCGAATCCACGCCGATGAATGCGGCGACGCCCATGCAACGCCACTTCGCAGGGGACTGGATGTCCGGCACGTCCAAGAATGTGTCGCAGTTCGCGAATTGAACTCTGATGCGCCGCTGTCGATCGTCGATTCGTTGACTCCGATAAAAAGCCGTGCCTAGATTCAAGCGCGACTAAAGGTAGCGCTAACATTACTGGGTTCCACGTCTACCTCGGCGTCGCGCCGAGACAAAGATCAGCGCCAACATCGGCTCTTGAGCCGAGTGTTGCACCGCTCTTCGAGCCATCGGCCGGGGAGGTAATACGGGGGCTGCCCGTTACGGGTGGCGATGCGTCTACTTTGAAAGCAATTGACGGCTGCGTCGGTGCGCTACAGCGCTTGCTGTGGTGGCGTTGTCGCACGCCCTCAAGGAACGGGGATAATTCGTATGCACGCAATTACGTTCGTTTCGTCGCGCGTTCAAAAAGCAATGCTCTGCGCCCTCATAGCGGGTGGCGCTTCGATGGCAGCCAACGCCCAGTCGGTAAGCAACAACGGTACCGGCACGAATAACGGCTACTACTATTCGCTGTATAGCAGTGGCGGCTCGGCCACCATGACGTTTCCCCAGGCTTCCACCTATGCCGGCAATTACGCCATCACCTGGTCGGGTGTCAGTGATGTGGTGGGCGGCAAGGGCTGGAGTACTGGCGGGAATATGAGCGTCGGCTACAACGTGGGCTCCGCCAGCGGCTATAACACTATCTCTGTCTACGGCTGGACCACCAACCCGCTCGTCGAATATTACATCACCGAGTTCGGTTCGCTTTATACGGGGAACGCCACGTATAAAGGCAGTGTGACCAGCGATGGACACAGCTACAGCACGTATGAACACCAGCAAGTGAACCAGCCCTCCATCATTGGTACCGCGACATTCGAGCAGTACCTGGATGCCTGGGGCGGCGCATCGATCGGCGCCAACGGCACCGTCACCACGGGCAACCATTTCAGCCACTGGAAGAGCCTGGGCATGAATATGGGTACGTTCAATTACATGATCCTGGCCACCGAGGCATACAACGGCGCCAGCGTCCAGGTAAACGCGACGGTGTGGTAAGGAGTCCCGTGAAGGTGTGTTGAAAACGCTGAAGCCGGCGGCCGCGAGCCGCCGGCTTTATGCCTTTCAAAGGGCGATTCGGAGAGTTCGACGCGTGCCGGATGCCGCCGATGTGGCGGACACCCGATGCCGCGGCTCATCCGGGAATGTGTCGTTCACATGCATGCGGGTCGTCGACCCGAATACGCAGGCTCTCGATGAAGAAACCATTCGTTTTTATGGCCATCGCGATGGTCGCCATCTTGATGGCCATCACCCACGTTGCCCGCGCCTCGGCGAGAGACGTGCCTGCCAACTTCGTACGGGTCAAGGGCGGCACGTTTAAAAACACCACATCCAACTACTACGGAACCGGTGTCGTCGTCTCGGACTTCTATATCGGCAAATACGACGTCACTCAAAAAGAGTGGCTCGACGTGATGGATAGCAACCCGTCGAAATTCAAGGGCGACAATCTGCCGGTAGAAATGGTGAGCTGGTACGACAGCATCGAGTACTGCAACAAGCGAAGCATCAAAGAGGGCTTGAGGCCGTACTACAACATCGACAAGGCCAAGCAGGACCCAAACAATCAGCCCGACCCGAGATTTGGTTATCTCGACCATGCAAGATGGAAGGTCACGATCAACCCAGGGGCTAACGGTTACCGACTGCCGACCGAAGCAGAATGGGAATATGCCGCAGGTGGTGGTCAGTCAAGCCAGAGTTACACCTATAGCGGCAGCGACGACATCGATGACGTCGCCTGGTATTGGCGAAACTCGGGCGATGAAGACCTATCGGGCGCGTGGAGCTGGCCCGCGATCGAGCAGAATCATGATCAACCCAAGCCTGTCGGCAGCAAGAAGCCCAACGAGCTGGGGCTTTACGACATGTCGGGCAACGTCAGGGAATGGTGCTGGGACTGGAGCGGCGACCTGCAGGCCCATGTCACCGATCCGCAAGGAAGTTCAAGTGGCTACGGCCGAGTCTGGAAGGGCGGCGGCTGGATGGGCGCCGACTTCAGCGCCGCTTCCGCGTTCCGCGGCAGCCTGGCGGCGAATGGCGCGGGCCCCGACCAGGGCTTCCGTGTTGTACTGAACCGTCGATAAGAAACGGAATCGCGGGCCGGATCTACGCGGAACAGTGCGATGTGACAAGCGAATCGGTCGCGCTGACTCGAATCTACGCGCGCCAATCGATGCCGCGGGGTCAGGTACCCCGCGGCTTGGCCCGATGCGTCGGCACTGCGGTCCACGGATCATCCGGCCACGGGTGGCGGGGATAGCGACCCTTGAGCTCTTTTTTTACTTCAGGATAAGTACGCTCCCAGAAACCCTTCAGGTCCTGCGTGACCTGGATCGGGCGCCCGGCGGGTGACAGCAGATGCAAGGTGACGGGAATGCGTCCGTTGGCAACACGCGGCGTGTCGGCCAAGCCGAACAGCTCCTGCAATTTCACGGCGAGCACGGGTGGCTCGCCTTCGGCGTACTCAAGGCGACGACTCATGCCGCTGGGCACCGTGAGGCTTTCGGGTACCTGGGCATCGAGCAGGCGCCGCTGTTCGTAGTCGAACAACGTGCCGAGCGCTTGCGAGAGTTCTTCCGCGCTCAAGGCATCGAGGCGGCGCTTGCCGTTGAGATAGGGCGAAAGCCAGTCATCGACTGTGTCGAGCAATGCAGCGTCCGAGATATCCGGCAGGCCAAGCTCTGGCATCCACGCACGGAGTGCCTGCATGCGTGCGCGTAAGCGACGGGCGTTTTCGCTCCACGGCAAGGCGTCGATACCCTTGGCGCGCACGGCAGCGATCAAGGCAGGCAAGGCATCCTCCGGTTTCACCGGCACACTGCGACGCTCCAGCACGATCGCGGCGTACCGCTGTTCCTCGAAGGCTTCGACCGCATTGCGCTCGTCGTTCCAACGCAACACGCGCTCGCGCCTGAACTGCAACGGATAGTCACGTTCGAGTACGCGCGGATCGAGCGGTGCCGCAGCCAGAATCAGGCTGTCGCGCGCCTCGAAACGCAGATCGAGCGCCACCAGCCACGGTTCGCCATGCAAGGCGGTGTTTTCATGCAGACGCGCGCCACGGCCATTGGCCAGGGTATATCGCAGCGGATTGCTCTCGTCGCGGCGTGCCACGCGATCGGGGAACGCATGCATCAGCAGATCGCCCACCGCGTGACTATCAGGCATGCCACTGGCGGCCGAGCGTACGTCCAGTCGGCGACGCCAGCCCTTACTCGCCTGTTCGATCGCGGCCAGCGCCCCCGTATCGGCACCGCCCCGCGCACCTGCTGTACGGCGATCGCGCCATGCATGCAGGGCGGTGACGCGCGCGCGGAAGTCGTCGCTGCGCGCCTGCTCGCCGCGCAGTGGCGAGCGCGCTTCCATCAGCGCGAGCAGATCGGCGACCAATGCACGCAGTTCGGGTGCGGCGCGCAAGGCGGCGGCACCGAGGCGCGGCGTGGCGCCCAGTTCAAGCATCTCGCGGCCCAGCGCGGTGATGCGCCCATCGGGCGCCAGCGCGGCGAGCTGCACCAGCAACTCGCGCGCCTGGGCGAGCGCGCCGACGGGTGGCGCATCCAGCCAGGGCAGATCACTACCGCTGTTTGCCGTGATGCCCCATGCCGCCAGCTCAAGCGCCAGGCCTGACAATTCGGCTTGCGCGATCTCGGCCGAGCGCGAGGCGTCGAGGCGTTTGCTTTGTGGCCACAAGCGATAGGCGTTGCCTTCGGCGACGCGGCCGGCGCGACCCGTACGCTGATCGGCAGAGGCCTGCGAGATATTGACGGTTTCCAGCCGCGTGAAACCCGAGTTGGGATCGAAGCGCGGTTCGCGCGCAAGGCCGCTATCGACGACCGCGCGAATGCCGGGCAAGGTGACGCTCGATTCGGCCACGTTGGTAGCCAGCACGATGCGCCGCATGCCCGGCTCGGCAGGATTCAACGCAGACTGCTGCTCTGCCAGCGAGAGTTCGCCGTGCAGCGCGACGACTTCTACGTCGTCACGCGCAAGCGACTGCTCGAGCACAGCCTGGGTGCGTGCGATCTCGCGACGACCGGGCAGGAAGGCGAGTACGTCGCCACCGTTTTCTTCCAAGGCCTGACGAGCGATGCGTGCGAGGTGATGCTCCAGGCTTTCCTGCACGCGTGCCGGTGGATACTCCACGCGTACCGGAAAGCTGCGACCCGGGCTGCTGATGCGTGGCGCATCCAGCCATTGGGCAATGCGCTCGCCGTCGAGCGTGGCCGACATCACCATGATGCGCAGGTCGGGTCGCAGCGTGCCTTGCACGTCGAGCGCCAAGGCGGCGCCGAGGTCACCAGCGAGATGACGCTCGTGGAATTCGTCGAACAGGATGATGCCGAAACCGCTGAGCTCGGGATCATCCTGGATCAACCTTGTGAGGATGCCTTCGGTGACCACTTCGATGCGCGTGGCGGCACTTACCTTCGACTCGAAACGGATGCGGTAGCCAACCGTTTGGCCGACCTCTTCACCGAGCTGCATTGCCATGAATTGCGCGGCCGCACGCGCGGCGATGCGGCGCGGCTCCAGCATCAGGATCCTGGCTCCGGCCAGCCACGGCTGACCGAGCAAGGCCAGGGGTACCTGCGTGGTCTTGCCGGCGCCCGGGGGCGCCTCCAACACCAGGCGCGGATGTTCCGCGAGCGAGGCGCTGATCTCGGGCAGCAGGGGGGTGATCGGGAAGGACGGCGGCGTGCTCATCGCGCACATGATAGTGGGGCGGCTGTTTACCCTCTATTGACGTTATCGCGAGCGCCGGCCACCCACCCCAACCCACTCCCCCGCAGGGACGACCGTCGGGTCACCTGAAAGGGAGAAGGAGTGACGACTCAGTGTTGAGTCGTCGTGGTCGGCATCGTCCGCAGCGGCGCCAGCGATTCGAACTTGCGCTGGTATTCGTCGGTCACCTGCTTGGCGTCTTCGCTGTTGGTGATCACCCGCGGCGTTATCAACACGATCAGCTCGGTGCGCGTGCGGTTGCGGCTGGTCGTACCAAACAATCGACCAAGGAACGGAATTTGATTGAGCCCGGGAATACCCGTGTTCGTATTGTCTTCGTTTTGCTGGATCAAGCCACCAAGCAACACGGTCTGACCGCTTTGCACGGCAATCTGGGTGCCCACCGCGCGTTGCTGGATGGTGTAGTTGCCCTGCAGGTTGGCTATGCCTACCGTGTTGCTGACCTGCTGCTGGACCGTGAGATACACCAGGCCGCCCGGATTGACGCGCGGCTGCACGTCCAGAATGACACCGGTCGGCAGGTAGGTGACGCTGCTCGCGGTTGAAGTCGTCGTGGTCGAGCCCAGGCCGGGAATGATCGAGGTCTGGTTGACCGGTATCTGGTTGCCGACCTGGATATGCGCAATCTGGTTGTTTAGTACCACCATCGACGGCGCGGACAACGTCTTGGTATTGCCGTTGACTTCCAGCGCGCGCAGCGCGACCTGGAAGTTCTTGTTGACGAACGAGTAGAACAGCGCATCGCCCGGCGAGGTGCTGGAGCCAGGGTTGTAGGTGTTGCCGCCCTGACCCAGGCCAATTTGCCGCGGGTTGCTGGGGGTGCCCGGCGTAAAGGTGCCGTCACCGTTGTTGGTGCCGCCGGCCAGGCCTTGCAAGTACCACTGCACGCCGAACTGGAACTGGCCGGAGAGGTCCACTTCCAGGATGCGCATCTCGATCTGCACCTGCAGCGGCACGTTATCCAGCTTCTTGATGGCCTGCTCGATTTCCCCCCACTGCGAAGGGCGCGCACGCACCATCAGCTGATTGTTGGCATCGACCGAGCTGATACGGATGCTGCCGTCCTCGGAGCTGTATTGCTGGGCGCCCTGATTGTTGTTGGCGTTGTTGCTGTTGCCAAACACCCCACCCGTGCTGCCAAAGGCGCTGCCGCCCGTAGTGCCGCCGCCAGTCCCCGTATTGCCACCCAGACCGCCGCTGGTCGTACCGAGGTCGCCGTGGGTGCTGAGCCCGCCCGTGGAGTTGCCAAGTCCGCCGGTGGTGCTGCTGCCGAAGCTGCCTGCCGTACTGCCCATGCCGCTGCCAGAACCGTAGGCGTTCCCGCTATTCCCAAGCGTGCCTTCGTTGAGGCCCGGGCCGACCTTGCCGCCGCTGTTATTCGCGGCACCATTGGTATAGATCTGCGCCAGGTACTGCGCGAGATCCGAGGCCTTGATATTGCGCACGTCATAGACGTACAGGTCCGGCTCGTTGCCGCCGCCGTGATCGATCTTGGCGATCCAGTCGCCTACTTCCCTCAGATATGTCGGCTGGGTGCTGATCACCACCAGCGCGTTGGTGCGTTCGATCGGGATGAAACGCAGCATGCCGGCCAGCGGCGTATCGCCCTTGGGGCCGAACATCTGGTCGAGCTGGGGCATCAGTTCACTGACATTGGCGCGCTGTAGGCTGAACACGCCGACCGACATCCCGCGCAGCCAGTCCACGTCGAAGGTCTGCACGGTGCGCTGATAGTTCTCCAATTCCTGCGGTGTACCGGACAGCACGATGAGGTTGCGCGACGAATCAACCAGCAACACGGAGTCGGCGCGCGCAAATGGCTTGATCAACTTCTGCATCTCGGTGGCCGAGATGTAGCGCAGCGGGAACAGGCGCGCCTGCAATCCCGCCGACGGCGCGACGGCGCCGAGACTGGGCACCAGGTTGCCGGCCACCGCGTCCTTCGACGGCATCACGATATAGCGGCCTTCGCGCTGCACCAGCGAATTGCCGGTCCACGACAACAGGGTTTCCAGGATCGGCAGCGCCTGACTGCTGTCCACCGGCTGGGAAGTGGAGAACGAGATGTTGCCCTGCACGCCCGGCACGATGGTGTAGTTTTGCTTGAGCAGGTCGCCCAGGATGGCCTTGACCACCGCCTGAACTGGCTGGTTCTCGAAGTTGAACGTCACCGCGCCTTCACCGCTGGCCACCTCACGGGGTTGCGCCAATCCGGTCGCCTGCACGAACTTGCCCGTACCGCTGCGCAGCTTCGGCTCCAAGGCGGCGTGCTGGTCCTGCGGTTGCCCACTCGACTTGAGAGGCAGCTGGGCCGGTACAGGATTCTCGGTGCCGGCCATGGCCTCGCGCTGCAGCGCGCCGTCATCGTGTGGTTGCGGCAAGGTCTGGCAACCGCTTAGCCAGATAGCCAAAGTGAGCGTACCGATGCGGCGAATCCGCGACGTGCGCGTGGTGAACATTCAATGTGCTCCTTCGGAGGGCGCTGCCGACTGTTCGGCGCGACGCTTCTGGATGGCTTCTTTAAGCTGACGGATGCGATCCGATTGCGTATCCGCGTTGGTTTGCGGCATGCCTGGCATATTCGCATTCGGCAGAGATGTGCTGGGTGCCGGCGCCACAGGGCCGGTCATCATGCGCACCGCACCCGCTGGCATGGGTGCCGTGGGTGGCGCAGGTGTGGGCGCCATGCCGTTGGCCATGGTGGCGCTCTTGGGCATGTCGATGGGTGCGCCGGCGGGCAGACCGAGTTCGGTGCGGCCACTGGCCGATTCGAAGATCGCCGCACGCGGCTTGAGCTCGGCCAGGCGCCAGCTGCCGTCCGGCAAGGTGTCGCCCTCGCGCACGCGCACTTCGTGTTCGCCACTCTTGTCGCGCAGCAAGGCCATGTGCAGCGCAGGCGTGAGGATGATGCCAGTAAGCTGCATATCGCCCAGGCTCGCGCTGCCACTGGCGGCGCGCATGGCCGGCTTGCGATCGGCATTGAATAGCGGCTGTGTCCACACGGCCGCGAACTGCTCCAGCGGCACCGGCGGCGGCAAGCCCTTGTCATGCACCTCGGGCAGCGGCGCCACCGGCCGAGTCGCTCCCCAATGTACGTGGCGGCCCATGCCGGCAAGCAACAGCAACAACAGCAAGCCGAACGTGGCGGCCAGACCACCAAGCACGGGTGTCAGACGGCGCTGTGCCTCGGCGTTCATTGAGCCTCTCCCTGCATATCGCCACCCGCATTGCGCGGCTGACGCACATAACCGGACAGGGTGAACTGCACTTCCAATGGCGCCCCCACCTGTTGCTGGGCGGCGACGGGATTGCGATAAATGCTCAGGTCATCCACGAACAGATAGGGCGAACCCTGTTCCAGGTCGTGCAGCGTTTCGGCCAGCGGCTGCACTTCGCAACGCAGGCTGATGCTTACGGCCACTTTGCGATAAGGCTCATCGGGCGCAGAGGGAGGATTGGGCACCGGCATCTTCTGCGTGACGTCGCAAGCGCCGCTCTGCGGATGCTGGGCGACGGCATCGACGACGCGTTGCATGAGTCCGGCGGCAGCAGCGTTCGGATCATCCTCGGGCAGGAAAGCATGGCTCGCCGCCTGCCCTGCGCCCATGGCAGCGATACGCTTCTGCAGCAGCGGCTTTTCCGCGATGGCCGCGGCGAAACGCGCATGCGTATCGCGCAGATCGTTCATCTCCGCGTGAACGGATTGCAGCGGTGCAACGAACCACCAGTGCAGTAGCGCGAAGTAACCGATGACCAGCACCAGCAACAACAGCACGATGGCTGCGATGCGGCTTTCGCGCGGTTTCAATGCGTCCAGCTTCATGGTGCGCCTCCCATCGCGGCAGGCGGGGCCTTGGGCTTCGGCTCCGTGTTCTTGCGCAGTTGCGCGACCATGTAGAAGCGTTCTTTCCCCGTCGACGGATCGACCTGGATGGTGCCCTGGAAATTGGCGTCGGTCAGTACGGTTGAGCCCTTCAGCGCATCGACGAGACGCGCGGCCTGCGGGCTTTGTCCCTGGAAGCCGACCTGGCCGCTGTTATCGATGCTCAGGCGCTCCAGCCACGCCGTGGTCGGCAGGCGTTGACTGATGTCCTGCAGCACGGCCAGCGCGGACACTGTACGCGCCTTGCGCTGGGCCAGAAAGCCGGCAGCACCGGCGTTGTCCTGCAGTTGCTGGCGCAGCGCGGCTACTTGCTGCGCGTCGGCACGCATGCCTTCTACTTCGGTGCGCATCTGCGCCAATGCGCTTTCGCGGTTGTGCACATACTGCATCAAGGCCAGCACCAGCAGCAGGATCGCGGCCGCGCCCAAAGCGAGGTTCAGTCGCTGGCGCGGATGCTGGCGACGTGGCGTCAGTTCCGCCGGCAAGAGGTTGACGCCGAGCCGATCCTGCTCGACGGCGACGTCCACGGCATCGACCTGCAGCCCCGAGGTAGCCAGTCGCGCAAGCAGGGGATCCAGCGTAGCCCGCGGCACAGCCACAAGTTCCGCCGCGAAGCGACCAGCCGGCGCGGGACCATTCAACTCGCGCACGTCGTAGCGCACCTGCTCGGCGCGGAACGGCGTCTGGCGGTCCATTTCGAAAGCGCCTATCTGCTGCAGGCTGTCGCGCGCCGCCAGTGGCAGGGTTAGGCGGGGACGCAGTACCTCGGCAGGCGTCAAGCACAACGCCACGCGCAAGTCTTCACTATCGACGCCACGCACGGCATCGGCGAAGGCCACCTGCTGGTCGGCCGCATCGAGCTGGCTGCTCCATTGCGCGGGCAGGTCGGCGCGACCGGCGCGAAACAGTTGCCAGTCATCGCCCGCCGGCTTCAACAGGTACCAGCTCGGGCCGCTGCCAAACATCACCCGCCAGCGATGTGGCAGCAAGGCCATGAGCTCGCCACCCCACCACGCAAAAAAGCGTGGCAGTGGCGATGCGCGCCACGCGCGACGTGCGCGATCGAGCTGCGATCGCAGCGGCTGCGTTGCCGAACTCATTCCCCGTCACCCTCCTGCCAACGC
Source organism: Dyella humicola (assembly GCF_026283945.1). NCBI lineage: Bacteria > Pseudomonadati > Pseudomonadota > Gammaproteobacteria > Lysobacterales > Rhodanobacteraceae > Dyella > Dyella humicola. Next base: position 467,920 of record NZ_JAPDPC010000001.1, on the reverse strand, counting down.
AGCACCGCATACGGCATGGTGCCGTTGCGAGCTACTTGCAAACGCACTGTGGCGCGAAGGATCGCGCGCGTACCGTCGGCCAGCGTAGCCTCCGAACGAATACTATGCGTTACTCCCTGACTGACTACTAGGCCCGGCTGCGCTTGTGTGGCCAGTCTCGCCGCCACCATCGCATCCGCCTGTTGCAGGCTCATGCCGGGAGGCGTCGCAGCCAGCGCCAGCGCCTGTGCCTTGGCGGGATCGGGGCTGGGCCGGCCTGACCAAAGCGTCAGCTGCGGCGCTACCGTACGGTAGACCGCCGGATCCATGCCCAGCACCATTTGCAGTTCTTCCACGCTGGCAAAGGGCCCATGCCGCGGGCCGTAGTCGCGGCCGGCCATCGCATAAGCCGACGAGTTGAGGCCAGCGCCGGCCGGGGTCATGGCGAAGCTGCGCCAGTCCACCACGTTTTTCGCAAGATCCAGCGCTTTGGCATCCGGCATGCCGGCGAGGCGAAAGAGATTCTGCAAGACATCCGGCGAGGCCGCGTTGAGATCCACCTTGCCGCTTTCGTCGATCACGCTGACGCTGACGTTCGCGCCATCGAACACGAACGGATAAACGCGGCCATCGGCTATCCAGCGCTGCTCTTGCTGCGGATCCTGCATGGCGTAGATGGCGCGCATCAAGCCGGCCTCGGCGGCGTAATGCGCCTGGGTCTGCGCGAACATGTAGCGCGCCTGCAAGCCTTCGGTGCGCGCAAGCATGGCGTAGCCGCCCAGCAGGATCGCCAGCAGCGTGCACGCCCAAAGCACGACCAGCAGGGCTACGCCCCGCTGCGCCCGAGCATGGACCATGACGGCGCGCCTCACTGGAGACTCCGCGGCTGCAGGCCTTGCAGCAGGTTCACCTGGCCCTGGGTGGCCGTGGGATCGACCCGCAACGGAGCCTCCAGCAACGGCCACGAGCTGGCGCCATCCAGCGTCAGGGCGATGCGCACGATGCGCGGCATCACGCGGCTATCGTCCCAGTGTTTGCGCCAATCACCCTTGGCTTGCGCCGTGTCGGGCGCGCGATAGCTGAAGCTGCCGCCACGGATATCGTCCACCAGCACTTCTGGCTCGCTCAACGGACGGGGCGCACTGCCGTCGGGCGGCATCAGCGCAAAACTGGCCTCCAGACGCGAACCGCCCTTGCCATTGGGCACCAGCTTCAGCTGTTGCAACTGCGGCCCGAGCTTGCCGAGATAGCCCGGCAAGGACGCCACGAAACGCATTTCGTGCTCATCGCCGCTGAAATAGATCGGGTCGCCGTTGCTGGCCTTCGCCAGCGGTACCGCACGTGCTTGCGCCAGCTCACGGCGCAGGAATTGCTGGGCGGAGCGCACCTCGTCCAGGCGGCTGATGGCTGCTTCGCCGGAACGCACCGTCTGCGTTGCCGTGCGCACGCCCGAATACACGCCCAATAACAGGAGCGCCAGCAAGGCGAGCGCACCCAGCACTTCCAGCAGCGTAAAGCCGCGAGCGCCTTGCTGCCGTGCGCCTGCGGCGCTTGCTGCCGGCCTCATGGTGCATTCGCCGCTGGAGGAGTCAACACGCGCAGCGTGCTGAAATGCGCAGAGCGCTCACGCGGACGACTGCCCCAGAACACGTCGAGATCGAGCTTGACCATGCGCAGTTGCGCATTCGGGTCGACTTGGCCGGGGCTCCATGGCGTTACCACCAGATGCCAGCGATAGCGCTCATCGAAGCGACCATCGCTGCTGCCGAGCCGCAATGGCGTGTCAATATCCACCGTGTCGAGCCGACTTCGCGCCCACAACGCCGCCTCGCTGTGATCAGCGGCATTGCGTGCAAGGCTGATCGAACCACCTGCCACTTTCATCAGTGCGGTAAATGCGATCGCCAGCAGCAGGATTGCCGCGATCACTTCCAGCAGGCTGAAGCCGCGCACCCGCCGTTTCATAGCTTCGCGCTCGTATCGGCCACGCTGACGGCGCCGGTCAACCAGGACACGTTGACTTGCCAGCGTCGACGCTCACGCTGCAGCGTGACGTGACCACCTGTAGAACTGCCATCCGGAAAAAACCGGATGCGCCCGGTAGTGGCATTGACCTGGTCTTCCTGCGCGCTGGTGATGCCGACACGCATGCCCGATGGCAAACGCACCACTTCGCCACCGGCGGGCCGGTAGGTATTGGCGCGTGTGTCCACATCGAAACTGCGCTCTTCGCCATGCACGATGGCCTGCGCGCGCGTCGCCCGCAAGGCTGCCGCCAATTCCCCACTCGCCGCACTCACGCGCGCACTCGCCAGGCCCTGCGTCACCGACACCGCAACGGCGGCGGCGGCGATCCCGATCAGCAAGATTACCGCCAGCATTTCCAGCAAGGTGAAACCGGCCGCGCGTGATGCGTGGCGAGCGCGCGGTCCGCGCGAAGAGGCACGCGACAAACGACGACGGGCGGCCATGCCGCTCGCCTTTCGTTGCCTCATGTCCCCTACCGCCATCATTACTGCCAGTTACCCACGTCCGCGTTATAGCCGTCGCCGCCAGGCTGTCCGTCCTGACCGTAGAAAATCAGGTCAAAACTGCCATGGTCGCCCGGGTACTTGTAGCCAAAGTCGTGACCCCACGGATCGTGCAGTTCAGACTCCTTCGAATAAGGGCCCTGCCAGTTGCGCGCATTCGCCGGCTTCACCAGCAGGTCCTGCAGTTGCTTCGGTGGCGCGCCGTTGTCGAGCGCGTAGTTCTCGATCTTCTGGCTGAGCGTGGTGAGTTGCGCCTTGCCCGCGCCGTACTTGCCCTTATCGACGTTCTTGCCCACCTGGGTCACCACCACGGCGCCGATGATGCCGATCAGCACGATCACCGCCAGCATTTCGAGCAGGGTGAAGCCGCGTGCCGTGCTAAGTCGGCGGTTGGTCCTTTGTTGCATGTCCAGGTACCTCGTGGAATCGGGGAGTCGGAGTGGTGTGTTATCGGACAACGCGGCTTACTGAATGTTGCTGGTGAGGCTGAGCAACGGCAGCAGGATCGCCGCCATGATGATCGCCACCATCACGGTCATCACGATGGTCAGTGCCGGCACCAGCGCGGCCAGCAAACGATCGATGGCGCGGCGACTTTCCAGTTCGAAGGTGTCGGCTACCTTCAGCAGCATGGTGTCGAGTTGGCCGGCTTCCTCGCCTACCTGCACCATCTGCAGGGCCAATCGCGGAAAGCGCTGCGACTGCGCCAGCGAGAAGCTCAAGCCGGCGCCACCCTTTACCTGTTCCGCTGCCTGTTCCAGCGCCTGGTCCAAAGCACGATTGGCGGTGACCTGGCGCGCGATCGTCAGCGCCGATAGCAGTGGCACGCCATTCTTCAGCAGGGTGCCGAGCGTGCGTGCGATACGCGCGGTCTGCACTTTCAGCAAGAGAGGTCCGACGACACGCAAGGTGAGCAGGCGCGCATGCCATGCCAGCAGCATCGCCGGATCGCGCAGCCGCGCTCGCGCCACCAGCACGCCCATCACCAACAGGATAAGCAGCAACCACCACCACGACTGCAAGGTGTTGCCCACGACCAGCACCACCTGGGTAATCAGCGGAATCGGCACCTGCATGTCCTGGAAGATCGGCACGAATTGCGGCACCACGTACGCCAGCAACAGCAGCAGCGAACCCAGCACACCGACCATCAGGAAGGCCGGATAGATCAGCGCATTGATGATGCTGCCGCGCAGCTGCTGGGAACGCTCAAGGTACTCGGCCAACCGGTGCAGCGTGTCCTCCAGCGAACCGCCCGCCTCGCCCGCGCGCACCAGGCTGATATAGAGCTTGGGAAACACGCCGTGCTCTTCATCCAGCGCCTGCGACAACGGCGTACCGCCGCGCACGCGATCACGCACACGCTCGATGAGCTTCTTCGCGCGCTCGCCTTCGGGCAGCTCCATCAGAATGCCCAGCGCACGATCCAACGGCTGGCCGGCGCCGAGCAGGGTGGCGAGCTGATGGGTGAACTGCGCGAGCTGGTCGCCGGTAAAAGGGCCACGCCGGAACAATGCCGCCAGACCGCTGCCACCGATGTCGGCACCCGCGGCCTGAGCGTCCAGCGGTGTGTGCCCTTGATCCTGCAGGCGACTGATCACTTCCTCGAGGCTGGCGGCCTCCATCTGCCCTTGCAGCGTCTCACCGGCAGCGCTGATCGCGCGATAGCGGAACTGACTCACGCAATCATCCTCCTCTCCCCTTTGGGGAGAGGATTGAGGTGAGCCCCGAACAGGGGGTAAAGGGCGAGTGCTCGCGGGAACTTGGCCAAGGGCGACATCGCAGAAACAAGCGCTTTCGCAAGCACCCGCCCTTTACCCCCTGTTCGGGGCTCACCCCAGCCCTCTCCCCACAAGGGAGAGGGAGCAGACTCACGATTCTTGCGTGACACGCAACACCTCCTCAAGGGTGGTGATGCCCGCTACGGCCTTGGCGATACCGTCCTCGTACATCGTGCGCATGCCTTCGGCGCGTGCCTGGCGTTCGATTTCGCCGGCATCGGCGCGTTGCATCACCATGCGGCGCAAAGGATCGCTCATCACCAGGAATTCCATGATGGCGCGGCGCCCACGGTAACCCGTCGGGTTGGCCGCGCTGCTGCCTGGTTTCCATAAACGGATCGGACGCTCGTCGGTGTACTTGTGCAGCTCAAACTGCTCGACGACTTCGGGCAGGGCCTCATACGACGTCGCCGTCTCAGGATCAAGGCGACGTACCAGGCGCTGCGCCAGGATGCCGTTGACGGTGGAGCCGAGCAGGTAATCCTCCACGCCCATATCGAGCAGACGCGTGATACCGCCGGCCGCACTGTTGGTATGCAGGGTGGACAGCACCAAGTGACCGGTGAGCGCGGACTGGATGGCGATACGGCAGGTTTCCAGATCGCGCATTTCGCCAATCATGATCACGTCCGGATCCTGGCGCACGATGGAGCGCAGCGCACCCGCGAAATCCAGCCCGATCTGCGGCTTCACCTGGATCTGGTTGATGCCTTCGATCTGGTACTCGACCGGGTCCTCGACCGTAATGATCTTCACGTCCGGCGTATTGATCTTGGAGAGCGCCGTATACAACGTGGTGGTCTTGCCCGAGCCGGTCGGGCCGGTCACCAGCAGGATTCCGTGCGGGCGATCCAGCACATCGATGAAGCGCTGCTGGAAGTTGTCGGTGAAGCCGAGCGAAGCGAAGTCGAACACCACCGACTCACGATCGAGGATACGCATCACCACCGATTCGCCGAAGCTGGTCGGCACGGTGGATACGCGCAGATCCAGCTCCTTGCCCTGTACGCGCAGCTGGATGCGACCATCCTGCGGCAGGCGACGCTCGGCAATGTTGAGCTTGGCCATGATCTTCACGCGCGAGATCACCGCGGCAGTGGAGCTGGAAGGTGGGGCCTCCACCTCGTGCAGCACGCCGTCGATGCGATAGCGCACTTTCAGGCGATTCTCGAACGGTTCGATATGCACGTCCGACGCGCGCTGTTCCACCGCACGTTGCAGGATCAGGTTTACCAGCCGGATCACCGGCGCCTCGGAGGCCAGGTCACGCAGGTGCTCCACGTCATCCTCGACCGCCGCGCTGCCGTCCAGGTTCTCGACGATGGTGCCCATCGCCGAGCGGCCGGAACCGTAATAACGTTCGATCAGGTCATCGATTTCCGAGCGCAGCCCGATGCGCAGCACCACCGGTCGGCCGGCGGCGAGCTGAATGGCCTGAAGGGGGTAGGCATCTGCCGGATCGGCCACCACCAGGCCCAGGCTATCCTCACCCACCCGCACCGGCACCACGTGATGCTGCTTGAGAAAGCGGCTGGAGACGTCCAGCTCCGTCGGCGGCAGTTCGGGCGCCTCGCGGGCGGCCAACAGCGGCGTCTGCAGCAACTCGGACCAGGCTTCGGCCAGGTCGCGCTCGGAGACCAGCCCCAACCGAGCCATCAAGGCGGTGAGGGTGCCTTCAGGCGACTCCTCATGCAGCCGGCGCGCCCGCGCCAGGTCGGAGTCTTTCAGCCGCCCGCGCGAAACCAGCAACGCACAGACCGCTGCTTCCTGGCTATCCATCGCCCTCCCCTCCTTACTGACCACAGGCTTTGCGACTGCCGACATACCTACACCCCACTCGGAAACTCGGCAATATTCCCACGCCACGCCGCTCCCGACGGCATCGAATGCGTATTGTTAACACACCCATTGGCCGCTAAGCGAGCACGGTTCCTCACCATGCATCAACTTTATCGACCATGTGCAGATGATTAGGTTTGACCCGCCTCCAAGAAGCCTAGACACCGGATATGACCATTCGGTGCCGTTGAAGCCATAAGCGTCCCAGCCGGTTCAGAAATGCGCCCGCCGCCATTGGCCCAACTGTCAAACAAGTTTGGCGTGTGCGGCGGCGGCGCCAGTCTGGGACAATCGCCGTTTTTAGCGATCCGGCAAGCCCATGCAGTTGCTCGATATCGGCGCCAATCTCACCCACGAATCGTTCCACCACGACTTCGATGCCGTGTTGCAACGTGCGCAGTCGCATGGCGTCACGCGACTCGTCGTGACAGGCGCATCGCGTGACGGCAGCACGCATGCGCTGGCGCTCGCACAGAAGCACCCAGGCGTGCTCTACGCCACCGCTGGCGTGCACCCGCACCACGCCATTGATTACGACGACGCCACCGATGCCTTGCTGCGCGAACTGGCCAAGCATCCGGAAGTGCGCGCGGCGGGTGAAACCGGGCTGGACTACAACCGCAACTATTCGCCGCGTGACGTGCAGCTGGCCGTGTTCGAGCGCCAGCTGCAGATCGCGGTGGATGTGCAGAAGCCGCTGTTCCTTCACCAGCGCGATGCACACCATGACTTCATTGCCCTGTTGCGCCGTTATCGCGACAAGCTGCCGGGTGCCGTCGTGCATTGCTTTACCGATACCGGCGAGGCGCTGCGTGACTATCTCGCGCTGGATTGCCATATCGGCATTACCGGCTGGATCTGCGACGAACGGCGCGGCACGCATCTGCGTGAGCTCGTGCGGGAGATTCCAGCGAATCGCCTGATGATCGAAACCGATGCGCCTTACCTGCTGCCGCGCACGGTGCGGCCGCAGCCAGCGCATCGACGCAATGAGCCGATGTATCTGCGGCATATCTGCGAAGAGATTGCCCGCGATCGCGGCGAGCCGGTGGAAGTCACGGCGGCCAACAGCACGGCGGCGGCAGAGGCGTTCTTCGGGCTTGCGTGATTTGCCTTTGGGGGAGCACACCCAGTGCGCGATGGCGGCGTTACCGCTACGTAGAAGTTTCGCGCACCGGGTGCGCTCCTACAGGGGGATTACGCGCGTCTTTCCTGGTGGCAAGCCATCTAGCGCGTGCGGGCCGATCCGCTCGCGGATCAAGCGCAGGGTGGGGAAACCCACCGCTGCCGTCATGCGCCGCACCTGACGGTTGCGGCCCTCGCGCAAGGTGATGCGCAGCCAGCTGGTGGGAATGAGCTTGCGAAAGCGCACGGGCGGATCACGCGGCCACAGCCAATCCGGCTCGACGGCGTGTTCCACACTCGCCGGCAACGTGGGGCCGTCGTTGAGCATGACGCCGCGCCGTAGCGCGGCCACGGCATCCTCAGTGACCTGGCCATCGACCTGTACCAGATACGTCTTTGGCTGCTTGTGCTTCGGGTCGGTGAGTCGATGGGCGAGACGGCCGTCATCGGTCAGCAGCAGCAGGCCCTCGCTGTCGTGATCGAGCCGGCCTGCCGGATAGACGTCTTTCTGTGTGACGAAGTCGGCCAGCGTGCGGCGGCCGTCCTCATCGGTGAACTGGCACAGCACGCCATAGGGTTTGTTGAGCGCGATCAACATGCGGCATCGATCGCGCGCCAGGTCGGCGCGCGATCGTCGTCAATCACGGCGACTTGGCCGGCGCTTCGGGCTTCACGAAACGCAGCGTCATACGATCCGATTCACCGATGGCGAGGTATTTGGCCCTGTCCTGGTCACCCAGGGTCAGCGTGGGTGGCAGCGTCCAGACGCCCTTCGGGTAATCCTTCGTGTCCTTCGGATTGGCGTTGATCTCGCTTTGTTCTTCCAGCTTGAATCCGGCGTCGGTCGCCAACTTCACCACATAACCGGTGGGCAGGTAGCCGCTTTCCTTGACGGCGTCGACGTTGGCGTTGTCCGCTGCGCGATGATCTTCCACGCCGAGCACGCCGCCCGGACGCAAGGCGGCATAGAACGCCTTGAACATGGCCGGTGCGGTATCGGCCATCACCCAGTTGTGCACGTTGCGGAAGGTAAGGATCATGTCGGCCGATCCCGGTGCACCGAATACCGGCGCCTTCGGGTCGAATTCCAGAATCTGCGCCTTGCCGAAACGCGCCGGATTGCCGGCGAACTTTTCGCGCAGCGCGGTGACATCGCGGCGCGCTTCGCCGTCCTCCTTCGGCTTCTGCACGGCAGCGATGAAATGACCGTTGTCGTGCAACAGCGGCGCCAGGATTTCGCTATACCAGCCGCCACCCGGGGTGATTTCGATCACTGTCTGGTCCGGCCGCAGGCCAAAGAACTGCAGCGTGGCCTTGGGGTGGCGATAGACGTCGCGCGCCCGGTTCTCCGCTGAACGCCAATCGCCTGCCAGCACCTGATCCAGCCTCGACGCCGTGAAATCGGTGGCGCTGGTCGGCGGCACCAGGGCGCCGGCCGGTTGATCCTGCGACTGCGCATCAGCCGGCCCGGAAGTGCCGCTGCAGGCCGCCAGCAGCAACGCTGCCAGACCCGGAATCACACGCTTATTCATCGACAACCCCTATGTGGAACAGATCAGGAAACGTGGCTGTATGGCAGGCTAGCACGCAGCTTGCCGGGCGCCACGTATACGAATAGTGGATGGACTGCACCCGCCAGCCCAGCGCCATCGAGCCGCGATGAGTATGCTGGCAACGGCTCAATCGCGGCGATTTGCGCCAGCAAAGCACACGCCCCTAAAGCCAGGCTTTCAGTGCGCTGAGCGGCTTGCGCCAGCTCAGTAATGGATCACCGAGCGGATCACCTTGCCCTCGTGCATCAGGTCGAACGCCTCGTTGATGCGTTCCAGCGGCAACACTTCGGTGATCATCTCGTCGATCTTGATCTCGCCGGCCATATAGCGATCCACGTAACCGGGCAGCTGCGTGCGGCCCTTGACGCCGCCAAACGCCGAGCCGCGCCACACGCGTCCGGTCACCAGCTGGAAGGGCCGCGTGTTGATTTCCTGTCCGGCACCTGCAACACCGATGATGATCGACTCGCCCCAACCCTTGTGGCAGCACTCCAGCGCCGAACGCATGACTTGCACGTTTCCGATGCACTCGAACGAGTAATCCACGCCACCGTCCGTAAGGTCCACGATGACCTGCTGGATCGGCGTGTCCGGATAGTCCTTCGGATTGATGAAGTCCGTCGCGCCCAGCGCCTTGGCCATGACGAACTTGTCCGGATTGGTGTCCACCACCACGATGCGGCCGGCCTTTGCCATCACGGCACCCTGTACCACCGACAGTCCGATGCCACCCATGCCGAACACGGCCACGCTCGCACCCGGCTCCACCTTGGCCGTGTTGAGCACGGCACCGATGCCGGTAGTGATGCCGCAACCGAGCAGACACACCTTTTCCAGCGGTGCTGCCTTGTTTATCTTGGCCAGCGAGATTTCCGGCAGCACGGTGTATTCGCTGAACGTGCTGGTGCCCATGTAGTGCAGCAGCGGCTTGCCGTTGAGCGAGAAGCGCGACGTGCCATCAGGCATCAGGCCCTTGCCCTGGGTCACGCGGATCTTCTGACACAGGTTGGTCTTGCCCGAGAGGCAGAATTTGCACTCACCGCATTCGGGCGTGTACAGCGGAATCACGTGATCGCCCACCTTCAGCGAGGTCACGCCTTCGCCGACTTCCTCCACGACGCCGCCGCCTTCGTGGCCGAGAATCACCGGGAACATGCCTTCTGGATCGGCACCCGACAAGGTGAAAGCGTCCGTATGGCACACGCCTGTCGCCACGATGCGTACCAGCACCTCGCCCGCCTTGGGGCCAGCCACGTCGACCTGTTCGATGGTGAGGGGTTTGCCTGCTTCCCAGGCAACGGCGGCGCGAGATTTCATGGGGTGTACTCCGGGGGGATCGGGGGATGCAAAGGGGAATGATGACGTTTTGGGGCGAGCTTGTGAAATTTGGCGACCGTGGACGGCACAGGCTCGCCGGGCGCAGGTCCTCTTGCTCGTCATCCCGCGACAACTGAGATGACGGGCATGCTCAGGCCTGCGTAACACCCCTCGCTGCCGTAGTCGCATACGACATCGTCTTTGCATAAGCCGCCGCCTCCCCATGCAACCAGTCGCGAAAAATGCGCAGGCTCGCGTGATCTCGCGCCCGCTCGGGGTACACCAGGAAATAGGCTTCCGGAATCTGTTGGTAGCGATTGCCCAGGACCTGCAACAAGCCGGCCTCGATCAGCGGCCGCGCCATCACAATGCGCCCCAAGGCCACGCCCATACCCTCGCTCGCCGCGCGCTGCAATGCATCGGTGTTGTCGAACTGGGCCACGTAGCGCCTCGGCGGCTGGCCGCCGGTGGCCGTGAACCAGTCGCGCCAGCGATCACCGGGATCACCGAGTAGCGGCCACTTGGCGAGATCGGCGGGATCGACACCGCGCATGCGTTCCAGCAGGGCCGGCGCTGCCACCGGTGCAATCCATTCGTCGAACAGGCGCTCGGTGATGAGGCCTGGCCAGGGGCCGCGGCCATAACGCATCGCTGCATCGACCGGATCGCGATCGAAATTGACCAGTTCCACGCTCGATTGCAGGTTGAGTTCCAGCTCGGGATGCGCCGCCACCAGGCGCGCCAGGCGTGGCACCAGCCAGCTCGACATCACGCCGGGAATCGCGCTGAGTGTCAGCGCTTCCTCGCGACGGACCCGATAACCCGAGAGGGCGCGGTCGATGCCTTCGAAGTGATGACTTACCGCTTCCATCAGGCGGCGTCCCTCGGGCGTGAGCTGCACGCCACGCGGGCCCCGATCGAACAGCCTTCGCTCCAGTCGCTGTTCCAGCTGGCGCACTTGATGGCTGAGTGCACTGACGGTGAGGTTGGCCTGTTCGGCCGCGCGCGAGAGGTTGCCCAGACGGGCGACCTGCACGAACTGTTGGAGACGATCCAGCGAGACGCGCGCCATATTGAAATTCCCTCAAGTCTAGCTTGTGAATATATCGCTTTTTCGCTGCATGCGATCCGCCTATGTTGAACAAACCACTACACATGGCAACGCGAAGGGAGGATGTCATGAGCTCGCTCTGGACTGACCTGTTGTTCATGCACGGCCACATCACCAATCTCGACCTGGCGCGCCGATTGGCCGAAACGCCAAAGTCCGACAAAAAGCCCAGTGGAAAACGGGAGCGCTCGGCAGGGCCGGTCCCAAGCACGGGCGAGGAAGGCCCCGCCCTGGTTGCCGGCGACTGCCTGCCGACTTGATTCGCGGCGGGGCCGCTACCAAGTCGACCGAGTACGCCCGCCGCATCCCGCGGCGGGCACGGTAGCAAGGACCTCGCCCATGCCACTCCGCCCCCTCGGCCGATCCCCACTTTCCGTCGCACCGCTTGCCTTCGGTGGCAACGTGTTTGGCTGGAGCGCGGACGAACAGCGTTCGTTCGAACTGCTGGATGCCTTCGTTGATGCCGGCTTCAACCTGATCGATACCGCAGACGTCTACTCGGCCTGGGTGCCGGGCAATCGCGGCGGCGAATCCGAGACCATCATCGGCAAGTGGCTCAAGCGCAGCGGCAAGCGCGACAAGGTGGTCATTGCCACCAAGGTGGCGAAATGGGCCGAGCATCCGGGCCTGTCACCCGTGAATATCAACCAGGCCGTGGAAGGTTCGCTCAAGCGGCTGCAGACGGATCATATCGATCTGTACCAGGCCCACGAAGATGATGCGACGGTGCCGCTGCATGAAACTCTGGGAGCGTTCGCGCGGCTTATCGAGCAGGGCAAGGTGCGCGTGATCGGCGCGTCCAATTACGGCGCCGATCGCTTCGGTGAGGCGCTCGCCGTTTCCGCACAAAACAACCTGCCGCGCTACGAAACCCTGCAGCCGGAATATAACCTGGTCAATCGTGCAGCTTACGAAAAAGAACTCGAGCCACTGGTCATCGCCGAGAACATCAGCGTGATCAACTACTACGCGTTGGCCAGTGGTTTCCTGAGCGGCAAGTACCGAAGCGAAGCCGACCTCGCGAAGAGCGCGGCGCGCAGCGGCGCGGTGCAGAAGTATCTCAATGCGCGCGGGCTGGGCATTCTCGCGGCGCTCGACAAGGTGGCGGCTGCCTATGGCGCGACATCCGCGCAGGTGGCCCTGGCGTGGTTGATGGCCCGCCCGAGTGTGACGGCGCCGATTGCCAGTGCTACCAGCGTCGCGCAGCTGAAGGAGTTGTTTGGGGCGGTGAAGCTACAGTTGAGTGCTGAAGACATCGCGGCGCTGGATAGAGCGAGCGCCTGACTTTACTTCCTCTCCCCTGCAGGCGACCCGAAGGGGAGAGGGAGCTACGAGCTAAGAACTACTCGCTGCCGTCTGGCGCTTCGACTTGATAACCCTTCGCCTTCAGCTGCGCGATCAGGCCCTTCGGCGACAGCACCTCCTCCATCGGCAACATCGCGAAGGTCTGCGTGTTCGTGTTCAGCGCCTGCTCGGCGGCACCGAGCCAGATCGCCTGGGCTTTCTGCTGGATGTCGCTGAAGCCCAGCTGCTTGGCGAAACCCGCTTCGGTGACCGCGGAAATGCACGCTTCGCGCTGGTCATTCATCGGCAGGCCACGCAGTGCTTCAAGGTCACCCGTGGCCCAGGCGTTCGCACGCGCCGTGATGCGGCCCATATCGTGTTCCACGGTATCGAGCGTGCGCCCAAAACACTCCAGGTCGTCCATGGGCGAGGCCTTGAAGGTCTTCACGGCCGCGCGCGGCTCTTCGATCATCATCGTGTAACGCGCCGCACTGACCTTCACGCCATGCTTCTTGGCCAGCTCGCGCACGGTGTCTTTCACGCCGCCCGAGGAGCTGAGTCCACTGCGCTTGATCGCCTTGTCGTACAACTCGACCGCCGCGAAGATCGGGCGCCAGTCTTCCACGCTGCGATCGCTGCCGATGTATTGCTGCTTGAGCACTTGCCAACGCGCGTACTCAGCCGCCGGCACCACTTGCTGCAGACGCTGGCCGTCCGGATTCTTGCGGGCACCGATCAACGACGGCAACAGAAACAGCTTGCCGAAGAAATTCGTCTTGGGCTTTAACGCCACCGACGGCGGCCCCAATACTTCCTGCGATTCGGCGATGGTCTGTTCGACTTCGTCGGTTTTCCATTGCATGTGCTCCGGCAGCGGCGACAACGTGCCAAGCACCCACATCACGTGATCACCCTTGCTCACCTTCCACAGGCCCGGCCCGGGCTGTATGCCACTGACCGTCACCGCATCGAGATTGGTGACTTGAGATGGCGCAGGTGCCGTCGCCCCCGGGGGCGGCGCGTTTTGCCCGAAGACAGGTGCCGCCCCCGCCAGAACAAGCATCCCCACAGCCATCGCCCGATGCAGGCGACGACGGTTCAACGAGTGACAGGCGGTCCGATTCATCGATCGTGGTTCCTTCAGGGATCTGCATTCTGACCATGGCACGACAGCGCCGGTTCCATCGCGGGAAATCATCTATTCAGCGGCCCAACCATGGCCCCAGGCTTGCGGCGGCCACGCACCACAGCACCGCGGCCCAGGCAGGCTGCTTCGCTAGCGCAAGCATCGCAAAGCCACAGGCAGCGATCACGATGTCGGCTGGTCCACTGACGGTGCCCGTCCACACAGGATGATAGAACGCGGCGGCAAGCAGGCCGACGACGGCCGCGTTGATCGCAGCAACCACGCGTACCGCTTCGGCGCGCGCGGAAAGTCTCTGCCAGAAAGGAAGCACGCCGCCCAGCAGCAGAAAGCCCGGCAGAAAGATCGCGGCTAACGCGACCAGCGCACCGGCCACACCGCCCTGCCCGCCCTGCATCTGGCTGCCGAGATACGCGGCCAACGAGAACATCGGTCCTGGCATGGCCTGCGCCGCGCCGTAACCGGCGAGGAAACTGCCTTCGTCCACCCAACCAGGAACAACCAGGGCTTGGCGCAACCACGGCAGCACCACGTGGCCACCGCCGAAGACCAGCGCACCCGCGCGATAGAACGCAGCGCCGATCTGAACCTGAAGCGCGCCGTGCGTACCCACGCTCCACGCCAACAACAGCAAGGCCACATAGAGAGACAGCAGCACAATAGCCGCACGACGGCCGTAGCGTGGCGTGGGTGCCGCATCGCGATGCGCCATGACGTTGCGGCAAAGCCACGGCGCCATCAACGCGGCCAGCACGATCACCAGCAACTGCATCCACGCCTGCGGTTGCCACAGCAGGATGGCCGCCGCGCCCATTGCCAGAGCCCGGCGCGGCCAGTCGGGCGCCAGCGAGCGCCACATGCCGAGCACGCCATGCGCCACCACCACCACCGCCACCAGCTTGAACCCGTGCAGCAGGGACTGCCCCCATGCGCCATGCAGATAAGGCGCCCACCAGGCGAAGGCAAGCATCAGCGCGGCCGAAGGCAGGGTGAAGCCGACGAAAGCGGCGATAGCGCCCGGCCACCCTGCGCGCAGCAAGCCGATGGCGAAACCGAGCTGACTGCTCGCCGGGCCCGGCAGGAATTGGCACAACGCGAGCAATTGGGAGAACCGTGCATCGTCGAGCCAGCGTCGCTGTTCGACAAAAGCACGACGGAAATAGCCAAGATGCGCGATCGGGCCACCGAACGAGCGCAGGCCCAGTGCAAGGAAGACCGTAAACACTTCCCACGCCCGGCCAGGAGGCAAGCTGGATTCGGCGGAAGCGGGATGCGTGCTCATGCATGCGAGCCTATAGCAGCGCCTCTACGCTCGGCTATGCAGCAGACTCGATGGCCCGTCATCCCAGCAGTTCTCAACAGCCGAACGGCTGGCCAAGCTGGGATGACGCGAGGCGAACTGGAACCACCAACAAAAGAAGGCCGCTTGCGCGGCCTTCTTTTGTTACATGACGACTCTGCGATCAGCCTGCCGCAACGAGCGCGGCGAGCGCATCGTTGAATGTGTCACTCGGCCGCATCGCCTTGCTCACCAGCTTGAGGTTCGGGTGGTAGTAGCCCTGGATATCCAGCGACTTGCCCTGCGCACCGTTCAGCTCGCCGATGATCTTCGCTTCGTTGTCGGCCAGCGTCTTGGCCAGTGCTGCGAACTTCGCCTTGAGCTTGGCGTCGTCGTTCTGCGCGGCCAGCGCCTGGGCCCAGTACAGGGCCAGGTAGAAGTGGCTGCCGCGGTTGTCCAGCTCACCGACCTTGCGAGCCGGCGACTTGTTGTTGTCGAGGATCTTGCCGTTCGCCTCGTCCAGCGTCTTGGCCAGCACGCTGGCGTCCTTGCTGTCGTAGCGGTTGCCGAGATGCTCGAGCGAGGCGGCCAGCGCGAGGAATTCGCCCAGCGAATCCCAGCGCAGATAGTCCTCTTCCAGGAACTGCTGCACATGCTTGGGTGCCGAGCCGCCTGCGCCGGTTTCGAACAGGCCGCCACCGGCCATCAGCGGCACGATGGAGAGCATCTTGGCGCTGGTGCCCAGTTCCATGATCGGGAACAGGTCGGTGAGGTAGTCGCGCAAAACGTTGCCGGTCACCGAGATGGTGTCCTGGCCCTGGCGGATGCGTTCCAGCGAGAAGCGAGTGGCTTCCACCGGCGACATGATGCGGATATCGAGACCGCTCAGGTCGTGGTCCTTCAGGTATTGCTCGACCTTCTTGATGATCTGGGTGTCGTGCGCACGCTGCGGATCGAGCCAGAACACTGCCGGGGTGTTGCTCAGGCGCGCACGGTCGACCGCCAGCTTGACCCAGTCCTGGATCGGCGCGTCCTTGGTCTGGCACATGCGCCAGATGTCGCCGGTTTCCACCGCCTGCTCCAGCAGCACGCTGCCAGCCTCGTCGATCACCTTGACCACGCCGTCAGCGGCGATCTTGAAGGTCTTGTCGTGCGAGCCGTATTCCTCAGCGGCCTGCGCCATCAAGCCCACATTCGGCACGCTGCCCATGGTCGACGGATTGAACGCACCATGCGCCTTGCAGTCCTCGATCACCACCTGGTACACGCCCGCGTAGCTGCGGTCCGGAATGATCGCCTTGGTGTCCTGCAACTTGCCTTCGGTGTTCCACATCTTGCCGGAGTCGCGAATCATCGCCGGCATCGACGCGTCGACGATGACGTCGCTGGGCACGTGCAGGTTGGTGATGCCTTTGTCGGAATTGACCATGGCCAGCGCCGGACGCTTGGCGTACTCGGCGGTGATATCGGCCAGGATCGCGTCCTGCTGTTCCTTAGCCAGTCCACCGATGCGCGCATACAGGTCGCCGATGCCGTTGTTCGGATCGAAGCCGATGTTCTTGAGCGCGTCGGCGTGCTTGCTCAGCACGTCCTTATAGAACTCGGTGACCACCACGCCGAACATGATGGGGTCGGAGACTTTCATCATGGTGGCTTTCAGATGCAGCGAGAACAGCACGCCCTGCTTCTTCGCGTCTTCGATCTGTGCGTCGATGAAGCTGGCCAGCGCCTTCTTGCTCATTACGGCGGCGTCGATGATCTCGCCATCCTTCAGCGCGGTATTTTCCTTCAGCACCGTGTGGCTGCCGTCCTTGCCGAACCACTCGATACTCACGCTGCCGGCCTTGGCGACCACGGTGGACTTCTCGCTACCGTAGAAGTCGCCACCGTCCATGTGCGCCACGTGCGTCTTCGAATCCGCACTCCAGGCGCCCATCTTGTGCGGGTGCTTGCGCGCGTAGTTCTTCACCGAGAGCGGTGCGCGACGGTCGGAATTGCCTTCGCGCAGCACCGGGTTCACCGCGCTGCCCTTGACCTTGTCGTAGCGCGCCTTGACGTTCCAGTCGCTGACGTCCTTGGGATCTTCCGGATAGTCCGGCAGCGCATAACCCTGGCCCTGCAGCTCCTTGATCGCGGCCTTCAGCTGCGGCATCGAGGCGCTGATATTGGGCAGCTTGATGATGTTGGCTTCCGGCGTGGTGGCCAGTTGGCCCAGCTCGGCAAGGTCGTTGGCGATCTTCTGGTCGTCCTTCAGCACATCCGGGAACAGCGCAATGATGCGGCCGGCCAGTGAGATATCGCGGGTTTCGACGGCGATGCCCGCCGTACTGGTGAAGGCTTCGACGATCGGCAGCAGCGACGCCGTAGCGAGGTACGGAGCTTCGTCCGTCAGCGTGTAAATGATCTTCGGCGTGTTCGACATTTCTGCAATGACCTCGCGGGTTACGGCCTTACCAAAAGGGGGCGTGCGGACGCTCGATTCGTCCGGAGGCAACCGACATGGGGGCGGAAGCGGTGGACGAAAGCCCCTTATTGTCACGATTTCGGCCGGAGGGCGAAAGCGTATGGGCCTGGACGATGCGCAAGGGTATGGTGCCCCAGGCTTTTTCTGTAGGAGCGCACCCGGTGCGCGATCACAGCATCACCGCTCCGTTGGCTTTTTACTCGGGCCATCCTTGGCCTTCGCCCATGGGCAGCGTACGTTGTCCAAACCGGCAGTCCTGCCGGATGGTCGCGCACAGGGTGCGCTCCTACGTCAACAACAACGAGTGGGTCAGACGTTCTCGCCAGCCGGCAGCGGCCGGGGCTGACGATGCCTCACCCGCCACGCGTGCACGCGGTCGGCGAGACAGGTGAAGATCACATACAGCGCTGGCGTACTGAGCAGGGTGAGACTCTGCGAAATGATCAGGCCGCCGATCAGCGCGATACCGAGTGGGCGGCGCAAGTCGGAACCCTCGCCCAGGCCTACCGCGATGGGCACCGCCGCGAGAATCGCCACCATCGTCGTCATCATGATCGGGCGGAAACGCACCATGCAGGCCTCGTAGGCGGCATCCATCGCACTCAGCCCGCGCTCGCGGCGCGATACCAGCGCGAAGTCGATCATCATGATCGCGTTCTTCTTCACGATGCCGATCAGCAACACGAGGGCGATCTGTGCGATCACCGACAGTTCGGTATTGGTGAACCACAAGGCCAGTAGCGCACCGACACCGGCGGCCGGCAATGTCGAGAGAATGGTGACCGGATGGATCAGGCTCTCGTACAGCATGCCGAGCACGATGTAGACAGTGACGACGGCGCCAAGCAGCAGCCACAGCATGCCGCTCTGCGACTGCTGGAAGCGACGGAAATCGCCGCCGATATTGATGCGGATATCGCCGGGCAGGCGCATCTGGGAACCGGTCTTCTGAATGATCTGCAGCGCTTCACCCATGCTCACCCCAGGCGCGAGATTGAAGCTCATGCTCATGGTTGTGTATTGGTTTTCGTGCGTGATCTGGGTGGGCGCCAGACCCGGCTGCTGATGCGCGAAGGCGGTAAGCGGCACCATCACACCATTGGTGCTGGATACGTAAATGGCGTCGATCGCGGCCGGCGTCGCGGTCTGGTTCGGCAACGCATTGACCACGACCTTGTACTGGTTAAGGTCGGAGTAGATGGTGCTGATTTGTCGCTGGCCGAACGCGTTGTACAGCGCGCCATCGATGGTGCCGATGCCGACGCCCAACCGCGCCGCCTTGTCGCGATCGATCACCACGTTCTGTTGCAGGCCGGCGTCGTCGACATCGCTGCCGACGTCCTTGAGCTTGGGATTCTTCTTCAGCTCGGCCACCAGCTTGGGCAGCCACAGTTGCAGCTCTTCGGGATTATCCCCCTGTAGGGACACCTGGTACTGCGCACCCTGGCTGGTACCACCACCGCCGAAGCTGGGCAGATCCTGGATCGGGCGCAGGCGCACGTTGAGATCCGGATAGCGCGCAGCCTTGGCACTTAGTCGCGCCAACACCGCGAAGGTGTCGTCCTTACGGCCTTGCGCATGCGTCTTGAGTTCGATATCGAACGTGCCGGAAGCGCCCTGGCGACTGGTGCCAAGACGGGAACCGACACGCGCGACGTCATGGTCCTTCAGCAGCATGTCGATCAGACGTTGCTGGCGCGCCACCGCATCCTGGAACGACACCGTGGCACCCGAGGTGGCGCGACCCCGGATCAGTCCCGTGTCCTGCGGCGGGAACAATCCCGTCTTCACCACGCCGAACAGGAGGATCGTCACCACGATCAACGCCAACGGCGTCAGCGCAAAAGCCAGCGTGTGCTTCAACGAAAATTTCAGCGCCCGCGAGTACACGCCAAGCAGGCTTTGCTGGAACTTCTCCAGTGCGATGCCAATGCGCGTGGTCGGCTTGTCGTCGTCATGGCCGCTAAGGAACTGGCCGCACAGCGAGGTGGTGAGCGTGAGCGACACCATCGCCGAGACGATGATCGCCGCCACCAGGGTGATGGTGAATTCCTTGAAGAACAGGCCCGTGATGCCGCCCATGAACAACAGCGGTATGAACACCGCCACCAGCGAGGCGGTAATCGACACGATGGTGAAGCCGATCTCCTTTGCACCTGCCAGCGCAGCGTCCATCCGCGACATGCCCTGGTCGATATGGCGCACGATGTTCTCGATCACCACGATCGCGTCGTCCACCACGAAGCCGATCGAGATAACCAGCGCCAGCAGGGTCAGGTTGTTGAGCGTGTAACCGAGGATGTACATCGCGATCGCCGCACCAGCCAGCGACAGCGGGACCGCTGCCGTGGCGATCAAGGTCGGCGCGAGCCGGCGCAAGAACACGGCCATGGTCAACATGACCATCAGCAAGCTGATCAGCAGCGTGGCCTGCACTTCATGCAGCGAGGCGCGGATGGTCGGCGTGCCATCGAAGTACGGCGTCAGCGTGGTGCCAGGCTGTAGATAGCTGCGCAGGACGGGCACGGCCGCCTTCACGCGATCCACCGTACCGATGATGTTGGCGGTCGACTGCCGGTAGACGTACATCAGGATGGCAGGTTTACCCTGGAACCAGGCCGCCTGATACGCATCCTGCAAACCGTCGTAGACCTTCGCCACATCCGACAGGCGCACGGGCACGCCGTTGTGGGAAGCAATCACCAGGCTGGCGAAGTCTTGTGCATTGTGCAGCGAGTCATTCGCGGTGACCGCCATGGTGGTCTTGCCGTCTGACAGGAAGCCCTGCGGAGAGGTCACGTTGGCCGCCGTAAGCGCGTTGCGCAGCTGATCGGGCGACAGGCCCTGCGCGTTGAGCTGCCGCAGGTTCACGTCGACACGTATCGCCGGCGTGGCGGCGCCGAGGATGTCCACTTCCGACACGCCGTCCAGCTGACGCAGGCGCTGCGCCAGCAGCGAGTCGGCCACGTCATAGAGATCGCGCGCCGACTGCGTATCGGAGGTCAAGGCGAACGCGATGATGGGGTCGTCGTTCGGGTTGGCCTTCTGATAGCTGGGTGGTGCATTCAGGCCACTGGGCAGATCGGACTGGGCGGCATTGATGGCCGCCTGCACATCGCGCGCGGCGGCATCCAGGTTGCGCCCGGTGTTGAACATCATGAACACCTGGGTACTGCCCAGCGAACTGGACGACCGCATGGTGTCGATGCCGGCTACCTGCCCGAGATGTCGCTCCAGCGGTGCCGCCACGGTGGACGCCATGGTGCTGGCACTGGCGCCCGCCTGACTCGCTTGCACGAAGATCACCGGGAACTGCATGTTCGGCAGCGCCGCGACACCGAGCAGCAAATAGCAGATCAGGCCTACCGCGAAGACACCTATCGCCAGCAGCGAGGTGCCGATCGGGCGCCGAATGAAGGGGCCGGAGATGTTCATGCAGTCAACGAACCACGAAAGTCGCCCTGCTCGCAGGGGTGTTCAGGGAGGCGCCACGCCAGGCCCAGGCGTGCGCAAAGGGAGATGTATATTTCGGACATCAACCGTTGAACGCACGACCACCTGTTTGGTTGATCCTTCGCCGCATATGTTGGAGCGCACGCAGTGCGCGATAGGCGCGGCGGCGTCACCGCTCCGTAGGCTTTTCGCGCACTCGGTGCGCTCCTGCGTATGTGGTCGTGCGATGCGCCCCCACAAAAGCGGTCGCGGGAAACGCTGAAAGGGGCGCGACCCGTGGATCGCGCCCCTTTCGTTTCGACTCCGGCGGCATCATCCGCAGCGGGTCGTTGCAACAACGTCACATCGCTCCTCGTACCTGTGCGCGATCCAACTCACGGCGCTCACGCCGCTCGCGCAGCCAGTCGGAGAAACGCTCCATGTACAGGTAGATCACCGGCGTGGTGTACAGCGTCACCAACTGCGAGAGCAGCAGGCCGCCGACGATCGACACACCTAGCGGCCGGCGCAATTCGGCACCGATGCCATTGCCCAGGGCCAGCGGCAACGCGCCCAACATGGCCGCCGCCGTGGTCATCATGATCGGGCGGAAGCGCAGCAGACAGGCGCGGCGAATCGCTTCGTGCGGCTTCATGCCCTCGCGCTGCGCCTCGATGGCGAAGTCGATCATCATGATCGCGTTCTTCTTCACGATACCGATCAGCAACACGATGCCCACGATGCCGTCCACCGACAGGCTCATGCCGCACAGGATCAGCGCCAGCAACGCACCCACGCCGGCAGGCGGCAAGGTGGAGATGATCGTCAGCGGGTGGATATAGCTCTCATAGAGCACGCCCAGCACGATGTAGATCACCACGATCGAAGCCACCAGCAGCAACACTTCGTTGGTCAGCGAGGTGGAGAACTCCGCTGCCTTGCCCACGAACTGACCACGTACCTGCGGCGGGAAGTTGAGCTTCTGCTCCACCTCATGGATCGCGTTCACCGCCTCGGACAGCGAATAGCCCGGGGCCAGGTTGAACGAAACGGTCACCGCAGGCAGCTGCTGCTGATGGCTCACCACCAGCGGCGCATTGGTCACTTCGGCCGTAGCCAGCGAGGCCAACGGAATGGTGCCACCCGCGCCGATGACCACGCCCGTGTTCGCCACGCCCAGGCCGGTGCTCGTGGACGAATTGCTCGAAGCCACCTGGCCGAAACTGGTGGCATTGCTGCCGGTCAGCGCACCGCTACCGTTGCTCTTCACGGTGAGCTGGTTGAGCAGCGCCGAGCTGCTGCGGAACTGCGGCGCCACTTCCAGCACTACGCGATACTGGTTGAGCTGGGTGAAGATGGTGGAGATCTGGCGCTGGCCGAACGAGTCGTACAGCGTGTCATCGATGGTCTGCACCGGCACACCCAGTCGGCTCGCCTTTTCGCGATCGATGGTGAGCTTCAGCGAGGTGCCCTGGTCGGCAAGGTTGTTGTCGACGTCAGAGAGTTCCGGGCGCTCACGCAAGGCCTGGGTCATCTGGTTGGCGTAACTCGACAACTCGGTCGCGTTCACATCGGCCATCGAGTACTGGTACTCGGTGGCCGACACGCGGCTGTCCAGCGTCACGTCCTGCACTGGCTTGAGGTACAAGGCCACGCCTGGAATATCGGCAGCATCCTTCTGCAAGCGCGCCAGCACGGTGTCGAGACCATCGCGATCACCGCGATCCTTCAACACGATGCTGAGCTGGCCCTGGTTGAGGGTCGGGTTGATCGAACCTGCGCCGATAAAAGCCGCCACACCGGTGACGGCAGGATCGCGACGCAACGCATCGGCCACCGCCTTGGTGCGCTGTTCCATCTGTGGGAAGGCGACGTTCTGGTCAGCCTGCACCACGCCGGTCACCAGGCCGGTGTCCTGCTCGGGCAGCAGGCCCTTCGGAATCACGACGTAGAGGAAGATCGTTACCACGACCGTGACGGCGGCCACCATGATGGTCAGGCGCTGGTGATCGAGCACCCAGTCCAGCGAACTCTCATACAGGCCCACGATGCGCGACCACGTGGTGCGCTTGCCGGCGGCGGCATGACGCTCGTGGGCGTCGTCGCCTTCGGGCAGCGAGTCCGGCTTCAGCAGATAGGCGCACATCATCGGCGTCAGGGTCAGTGACACCAGCATCGAGATGGTCACCGCAATCGTCAGCACCCACGCGAACTCGTGGAACAGGCGGCCGGTGACGCCAGGCATCAGCAGAAGCGGCAGGAATACCGCCACCAGCGACACAGTCAGCGACAGCACCGTGAAGCCGATTTCCTTCGCGCCGATCTCGGCCGCTTCCTTACCGTCCTTGCCCTGCTCGATGTAGCGGACGATGTTCTCGATCATCACGATCGCATCGTCCACCACGAAGCCGGTGGCGACGGTCAGCGCCATCAGCGAGAGGTTGTCCAGTGACATGCCGGTGAAGGCCATCACGCCGAACGTGCCCATCAACGACAGCGGCACGGCGACCGACGGAATCACCGTCGCCCACAAGCGACGCAGGAAGACGAAGATCACCGCCACCACCAGGAAGATGGTGAGGATCAGGGTGAACTGCACGTCCTCGACCGAGGCGCGGATGGTGATGGTACGGTCGGCGAACACTTCGAGATGCACGTCGGCCGGCAACACGCTGCGCAACTGCGGCATGATGGAGCGGATCTGCTCCACCGTCTGCACAATGTTGGCACCCGGCTGACGACGGATATCCAGCAGCACGGCGGGCTTGCCATTGGCCCAGGCGGCCAGCTGGTCGTTCTCCACGCCATCGATGACATTGGCGACGTCGGACAGGCGCACCGGCGCGTTGTTCTTGTACGTGATGATGGTGTTCTTGTACTCGCCGGCCGTCGCCAGCTGGTCATTGGTACCGATGCTGTAGGACTGCGTGGCGCCGTTGAGCGTACCCTTTGGCGCGTTGACGTTGGCCTCGGTGAGCGCGCTGCGCACGTCTTCCATGGTCAGGCCAAGATTGGCCAGCTGCGCCGGATTCACCTGCACGCGCACGGCGGGGCGCACGTTGCCAGCGATCGACACCAAGCCCACGCCCTGCACCTGCGACAGCTTCTGCGCCAGGATCGAGTCGGCGTAGTTGTTCACGTCGCGCAGCGGTAGGCTGTCGGAGGTGAGCTTCAAGGTCATGATCGGCGCGTCGGCCGGGTTCACGCGGTTGTACACGGGCGGATACGGCAGCGTGCTGGGCAGGGTGCCACGCGCCTGGTTGATGGCCGCCTGCACGTCCTGCGCCGCGATGTCGATGTCGCGGTCCATCGCAAACTGCAACACGATGGTGGACAGACCCGCCGACGAGTCGGAGGTCATCATGGTCAGGCCGGAGATCTGGCCGAAGTTGCGCTCCAGCGGCGTGGTGACCAGCGAGGCCATGGTGGAGGCGCTGGCACCCGGGTACTGCGTGGTGACGACCAGGCTCGGCGCCGAAATTTCAGGCAGGGCCGAGACCGGCAGCTCGCGGTAGCCCAGGATGCCGAGCAGCAGCACCGCCACCATCAGCAGCGAGGTCGCAATCGGTCGGCGAATGAAGAGTGTGGAGAAGCCCATAGGTTTGCCGTTGATATCTCGCTGTCAGCCAGTTCGCGCCGACGGGTGATGGGGGACGGGTCGCGGGGGCACAAAAACCTGCCGTTTCGAAAAATCGGCCGGCTCTATCCGGGTGTGGGAGCATGCGCCCCCGACACCCATCCCGCACCCCACGTCAGCCGCCGCGGCGACCGCCGCCGGTCTGCTGGGCCTTCTTCTTGGCCTGTTCCACTTCCGCCGCGGTCGGCGCGGTGGGTACTTCGCCCGGCTTGAGCGCCTTTACCTTGCTGCCCGGCTTCAGGCGGAACTGGCCTTCGGTCACCACCGGATCGTTCAGGGCCAGGCCCGAACCGATCATCACGTGGCTGTCACCGACTTCGCCTGCCACCTTCACCGGCTGCATCTTCACCGTCTGGTCCTGCTGCACGAGATAGACGTAGTCACCATCCGGTCCGCGCTGCACAGCCTGCCCCGGGATCACCAGGCCGCCGCTGACGGTGTGCACCTTCAGGCGAACATTCACGAACTGGCCCGGCCACAGCGCGCTGTCGCCATTGGCAAACACGGAGCGCAGCTTGAAGGTGCCGGTGGTGGTGTCGATCTGGTTGTCGACCACATTCAGCTGACCGTCGTCGGCGATGGTGTGAGCGTCCGCGCGGTCCAGCGCCAGCACTTCCAGCGCGTTGCCAACGGCGGCGGCCTTGCGCACCATCTCCAGGTTCTGCTCGGGCAGGTTGAACATCACGTAGATCGGATGAATCTGGGTCAAGGTGACCAGGGCCGTCGTGGTGGTGACCACGTTGCCCGGGTCGACATTGCGGATGCCGGCCACGCCATCGATCGGCGAGATGATGCGCGTGTAGTCCAGATTGACCTTGGCCGCGCGCACGGAAGCCTTGTCCGCCGTCACCGTCGCGGTCAGGTTGGTCACGTTGTTACGGAAGGTGTCCATGTCGAGCTGGGCGACATAGCCCTTGGCGACCAGCGCGTCGTTGCGCTTGAGCGTGCTCTGCGCCGTGGCGAGCAGGGCTTCATCCTGCTGCTGCTTGGCCGCGGCCTGGTCATAGGTGGCCTGGAAAGAGCGCGGGTCGATCTGCGCCAGCAGCTCGCCCTTCTTCACTTCCTGGCCTTCCTTGAAGTTGATGGCCAACAGCTCGCCACTCACCTGCGGGTTCACCGTCACGGTGTTGAGCGCCTGCACGGTGCCAAGCGCCGTGAGATAAACCGGCACATCCTGTTTGACGACGTGCTCAACCGTAACGGGTACCGGTGCCGCATCCTTATCCTGGCCCTGATCCTGGCCTTGTCCCTTGTGCTGCCCACCGCCCTGCGCCTGCGCACCATCCTCGGTCGCAGGCTTATGCAGCAAGCGGAAGCCCACGGCTCCCACCACGATCACAGCCACAACGATCAGCGCGATCTTCCAAAAACGCGACATGAAAAACTCCCAGAATTGACGGCAGGCCACCCGACCCCACCGGCGCGCCTTGCGCGCCTGACTTGTTCGTCGGATGAAAGGATAGGGTTTGTTCAACGGCATTGGACAATGCCAGTTGACATGGGTGCCCTATGACCGATGGCAGGGTTTTACCAGCTAATCGTGTCAAGTTGCCGAATATTGCATGAAAACTGCGGCTTTACGACGCACGGCGCGCACCCGCGGCGTCGACCTGAAACTTGCCGCGAGCTTCGACTATAATCCCGCCCCTGTTGCCTGAACCCATGCCCAATCTTGGTTGCATGGCCGTCCATTGATATGGAGTACTTGCGTGAGCGGTTCCCTGACCAAATCCGACCAGAGCTTCATGCGCAGCTTCTCGCTGCTGATCGTGGGCCTTAGTGTGCTGACCCTTATGCTGATCGGCGGTGCCTGGTTGATCTACGACCGCGAGCCCAAGGACGTTAACCCCGAGACGCCCAAGCAGGTCGCCGAGCGCATCGCTCCGGCGGGTGCCGTGTACGCCGGTGACACCGGCCGCGCCGCCATGCAGGCCGCTCAGGAAGCCGCCGCCAAGGCCGCCGCCGCGCAGGTCGCCTACGGTGGTTCCACCGATGGCAAGACGATTTACGACAACCTGTGCCACAGCTGCCATACCGCCGGCGTTGCCGGTGCGCCGAAGCTGGGCGACAAGTCGAACTGGGGTCCGCGTATCGCCCAAGGCCTCGACACGCTGGTCAAGCATGCCATCGAGGGCTACAAGGGCCCGGACGGCAACATGATGCCGGCCAAGGGCGGCAACCCGTCGCTGACCGACGAGCAGGTGAAGAACGCGGTGCATTGGATCGTGGATCAGGCCAAGTAAGGCCTGATCCAACAAGCTTTCGATAAACGCCGCCCAGTGGGCGGCGTTTTCGTTTGCCCCTTCTCCCCGGCGGGGAAAAGGTTGGGATGAGGGGCGGGTGCTCGCGGGAAAGTATCTACGGAGCCCGCCCCATTAAAGCCCGCATGAAGAAGCGTATCGCGAGCACCCACCCCTCACCCCAACCCTCTCCCTGGAGGGGAGAGGGAGGTATTGGCTTCGATCCACTCGCTAGCAAACCCCTGCAACTGCGGAAAAAACGCTTCGAAATGCCCGTGCAGCGGTACTGAGAGCTCGGCTAGCACAGGCAGCGCCTGACCCACCGGATTGGCGCGACTTAGCCGATGGGAAATGCCCTCCAACGCGGCCGCCATCTCCTCGCGCCGGGCGTAGCCTGCCGGCAACGCATGCGCCTCCATGTACAACCGAAAACGCTGCAGCCCGGCCGGCAGGGACGACTCATGGCGGCGCAGCAAGTCACGCACGCCAGCGGAGTACGGTTCCAGCCCCCGCCCACTCCATCGTTCGAAATCCCGCGCCAGCAGGTGATCGAACCACATATCGAGCAGGATGCCGGCATACCGGCGATACGGGGGCGGAAGCAGGGCACGCGCCGCCGCGACTTCGGGATGACTGTCGGTGTAGACGTCGATGGCGCGGTGCAGGCGAATCCCGGCAATCAAACGCTCGGGCATGGCCGGATCCGGCTGTCCGTGCACAAAATCGCCCATCAGCCCACCCAGCTGCAGCAGTTCGTCATCGCCCGCCAGCAACGTATGCGCCAGGTTGTTCACGCACGTTGCCTTGCTTCGCGCGACCGGCGGCCACACGTGGCGGTTATCATCATGGCCATGAATCCCGTCATGCTCCCTACCCAGCCCGACCAATTTCCCGCAGAGGCTGCCAGCTTCGCGCTCAGCGGCCCCGCCGGCAAGCTCGAAGCCATCAGCGACGTGGCGCTGCCGGAAGAGGCGCGCCGCGGCACGGCGGTCATCTGCCACCCGCATCCGCTGCAAGGCGGCACCATGCATAACAAGGTGGTGACGATGGTGGAGCGCGCGCTGCGCGAGTCAGGGCTGGACACCGTGCGTTTCAATTTCCGTGGCACCGGCGAGTCCGAAGGCAGCTACGACAACGGCAATGGCGAAGGCGACGACCTGGCTGCCGTGGTGGCCTGGGTTCGTCGCACGCGTCCAGACGATGCGGTATGGCTTGCCGGCTTTTCCTTCGGCAGCTATGTGTCGATCCGCAATGCCGTGCGCCTGCACGCCGATGCCCTGATCAGCATTGCGCCGCCCGCAGGTCGTTGGCCATTCGAAGGGTTTGCGCTGCCCACCTGCCACTGGCTGGTCGTACAAGGCGAGGAAGACGAAGTCGTCGATCCGCAGGCGGTGTTCGACTGGATCGATGGCATGGATCACCCGCCCGAGCTCGTGCGCATGCCGGAAACCAGCCACTTCTTCCATCGTCGCCTGATGGATCTGCGCGGCGCCGTGAAGCATGCGATCCAAACCTGGCTGCCGCGGCTGCGCCAGGACTGATGTCGCGCCGATTCCATCCACCGTGCCAGCTGCTGCGCCTTGTCGCGTAGCGCTCTAAGAGTTTGCCGTACCGATGACTGATTCCCCCCTGCTCGCGCCCAGCGCCCGTTACTTGGAAGGCGTCGCCGCCCATCGCTGGGAGGCCGACCCGGCCCAACAGGCACTGCTGCCCGAGTTCGACCGCATGCACGCGGCGCTCATCGCAGCGACGGTCGACAACGGCGGCTTGTTTGGACGTCTGAAATCCCTGCTTGGCAACGACACCCGCGAAACCGTGCCCGGCCTGTATCTATGGGGTAGCGTCGGCCGCGGCAAGACGTTCCTTATGGACCTGTTCGTGGCCAGCCTGCCGCATGGGAAGGCATTGCGTCGCCACTACCATCGCTTCATGGGCGAAGTGCACGAACAGCTACGTGCCCTGGGCGAACGCCAGGATCCCTTGCTCGAGGTCGCCGCGAACATCGCTGGGCGCTGTCGCGTGCTGTGCCTGGACGAGTTCCTGGTCAACGACATCGGCGATGCGATGATCCTCGGCACCTTGCTGGAGGCATTGTTCGCTCGTGGCGTGAGCCTGGTGACCACCTCCAACACGGCGCCGGCCAACCTGTACAAGGAAGGCCTGCAACGTGCGCGCTTCCTGCCCGCCATTGCCTTGATCGAGAAGCGCTGCCACATCGTGCAGATGATTTCCTCGCACGATTGGCGCCTGCGTGCGCTGTCCCAGGCACCGGTGTATCACACGCCGCCAAGCCAGGAAGCCGAACGCGCACTCGCCCGCATCTTTGCTGGCCAGGCCGAAGGCGAGGTGGAGGAAGGCGGCGAGATCGTACTCAACGACCGCCCCATTCCCCTGCGCAAGCGCGCCAGGAACATCTTGTGGTTCGAGTTCGCCGCGCTGTGCGAAGGTCCGCGTGCGGTCTCCGACTATATCGAGCTGGCCAAGGCCGGCCCCGAGATCATCATTTCCAACGTGCCGCAGTTCACCGTGTACACGGACGACGCGGCCCGCCGCTTCGTTTCGCTGGTGGACGAATTTTATGATCGCCACGTGAAGCTGATTCTTTCGGCGGCAGCGCCGATCACCGAACTGTATGACGGTGAACGGCTGCGCGCCGAATTCGGGCGCACGGAATCGCGCCTGATCGAGATGCAGAGCGAGGAGTATCTCGCCAGCGATCACCTGCCTTGATTCGCCGCTACTTGTTGCGCACCTGCACCCCGGCCAGATGCGGCGGCTCGCCACAATGGCCGCCACGCAAGGCATCGAGGTAGGAGCGCACCAGGCTGACCGTCGCCGTCTCGGTGCTGCGGGACAGACCGACGCCGGCAAAGTTGAGATGGCTGCTGCCGTCGATCACGCCAAGCCAATGGCAGCCCGGCCCAAGACCATCAAAGGCCTGGGTACGCCAGCGATAGTCGCCATCAAGACCTCCATCGCGCGTGCCGGTCAGCAGCAGCATCGGCGCGTGAATCGGCGCCCACGCTCCGGTGGGAAATACGCGCCCCGGGCCTTCCGGCGACAAGGCGACATAGGCATCGAAACCGCCCTTGCCCTGGACGCCGAGACGATTGGTCGCTCCCGCTTCGAGCATCACGGTAATCGCCCCCATCGAATGGCCCAGCAAGACCCGATACGGCGCGTGGCATTGCTTTTCAGCCCAGCGGGTTGCCGCATCGATATCCATGAAGCGGGCGCGATATGCATCGGCGTCGGTCACCAGGGCGCCAATGCCTTCCTTCAGGCCGTGCTGCCGGACGTCGGCGCGCAAAGGGGCGCTGCCGCTTTCACGATGCCCCATCACGATGGTGCGCCAGCCGTCCTCACTCAGGGCCTGGGCCAGATAGCCGTAGCCTTTCTCGCTGCCGCCGGCGCCGTGCGAGATGAGCAGGAGCGGCGGGCAAGCATTCGTCGACGCGGGCTCGTACACCAACAGCGGCGTCATCGCCCCATCGGGGCGCTGCACCTGGATGGAGTCGGCCGCACGCGTGCCGCTGCTCGCCAGGAGGGCCATCAGCATCACGCTTGGGCGCAGTATCGCCTTCATCTCAGCCCTCCCCCGGGTGGAATGAGGGCACCATAACGGTGCGTCGCGTCGCCCGCATGAACGCAAGCTGCTGAGCTGCTAACGTGAAGGTTCCCGAACCGTCGGAGCCACCATGTCCGTCCTGCTCGCCCTTGCCCTGCAACTGAGTCCTGCTGCGGACGCCGACTTCCACACGCGCGTCACCCAGGCCAAGCTGGCCGAAGGTGCAGCCACCGGGCCGGCCTATCAGAAGCAGTTATGGGATCGCATCGGCCATCCGACCACGGACGCTTACAAGTCCTGCATCGATAGCAACAAACCGACGGACAAGGGCCCCTTCACCCTGGTGGCCAACGTCACACCGGATGGCCGCCTGGTTCAGATCGACGTGCAGCCACAAACGGCGGTGGCCAAATGCATGGCCGGCCAGTTCGCCAGCTGGATGCTGCCGGCGCCACCGGCACAGCCCAAGCCCTATCCGATCGAAATCGATTTCAGCATCGCGAAGTAACTCGCCACGCTCGGGATATGGCGATGACCGCACCCGCTCCCACGCCAAAGCCAACGCCAACGCTTCGCGTATCAGGCACTTCCACATCGTGCCGGTGGCTCTCATCGGGAACGCCTCGACGAAGCGTACGTCGTGCGCGCGCGGCATCGACTCTGGCGAGCGCCTGAAGCAGAACTTCCATTAGGATCGGACGACCCTCCGAGGAGACACACCATGCGTCGTTGCGTGCTTGCCCTGGCTCTTTCCGCTGCCACCGCCGTGTGCGGATCCATCCATGCCGCCGACACCGCACAACTCGTGCAGAGCGAGCTGCCGCAGGTCACCGCATGGCGTCGCGATATCCACCAGCACCCGGAACTGAGCAACCGCGAGACACGCACCTCCGCCCTGGTTGCCGCGCAGCTCAAGAAGCTTGGCCTGGAAGTGCACACGGGCATCGCCCATACCGGTGTGATCGGCATCCTCAAGGGCGGCAGGCCCGGACCGAAGCTGGCCATCCGCGCCGACATGGATGCCCTGCCCGTTACCGAACAGGTGGATCTGCCCTTCGCCTCCAAGGCCAAGGGCGAGTATCGCGGCAAGGAGACCGGCGTGATGCACGCCTGCGGCCACGACGCGCACACGGCCATGCTGCTTGGACTGGCCACCGTGCTGGCCGGCATGAAGAAGGACCTGCCCGGTGAAGTGATGTTCGTCTTCCAGCCCGCCGAAGAAGGTGCGCCCGCGGGAGAAGAAGGTGGCGCGTCGCTGATGCTGAAGGAAGGTGTGTTCCGCGACTTCAAGCCGGATGCGATGTTCGGCATGCATGTCGTCAGCGCGCTCAACACCGGCACGGTCGCCGTGCGCCCGGGCCCGACGATGGCCGGATCGGACTGGTTCAAGCTGGTTGTGCACGGCCGCCAGACCCACGGCGCCATGCCCTGGAATGGCGTGGACCCCATCGTCACCTCGGCGGAAATCATCAGTGCTGCCCAGACCATCGTGAGCCGCAAGCTCAACATCGGTGACCTGCCCGCCGTGCTCAGCTTCGGCATCGTCGAAGGCGGCGAGCGTTTCAATATCGTGCCCGACAAGGTGGAGCTGCAAGGCACGCTGCGCACCTTCGATCCGGTCATGCGCCAACAGGCCATCGACAACCTCAAGAACATCGCCGATCACATCGCCCAGGCGAATGGCGCCACCGTCGACGCCACCGTTCCCGTTGGCGACAGCAACCCGGTACTGGTCAATGACCCTGCGCTGGCTGCTCGCGTGCGCGCCAGCATCGGCAAGGCCATCGGTAGCGACCACGCGATCGAAGCCAAGCCGTGGATGGCCTCGGAAGACTTCGCCTATTTCGCAAAGGCAGTCCCCAGCGTCTACTTCTTCGTTGGCTCCACGCCCGTTGGACAGGATGCCTCGAAAGCGCCTGCCAACCACTCGCCGAAATTCTTCATGGACGAAGCCGCACTCGAGATCGGCATGGCGTCCATGCTGCAAGCCACGCTGGACTACCTGAACGGAGCTGCGAGTTGAGGTCGCGTGCGCGGGCTAGGGCACGACTTTAAGCGCGGGCAAAGAAGGGCCCCCCTTGCGGGGGGCCGATGAGCCGATTCTAGGGGGTGGAGGACTGGCTCATAGCGTCTGGATCTCACAGAGGAACCGATCAGACGTAGGCAGAATGCCGTGACCGGAAAATCTTTTATGTCGGCATTGGCCACTTACAAAGTCGGTTAGATGCCCGCTTCATTTCGGATGCGTTGCCAGGCGCGACGTTGCACACCGTCTCAGATCAGTACGCGACACCGACATCATCCCGCCTTCGCCTTCGGCGTGGCAGCGTGTCGTTTCGCGGCACGCGAGCGGCCCGCGGACTGAATGCGGTGCGCATTCATGATCGCGGCAAGCAAGCCCGGGAAGCGCCGTTCGATTTCTTCGCAACGAGAGCTGTTGTGCATTTCCACGCCATGCCGCTCGCTGCGTATCAACCCCGCCTCTCTCAATGCGCGGAAATGCTGTGAAAGCGTGGATTTCGGAATGCTGCGGTCGCTCACCTGCAGGAAGTTCGAGCAGGTGTGGGCACAGGCGGAGCCGGCCAGCTCCGCAAAGATCGCCACGCGCACGGGGTCGGATAGCGCATGGAGGATGCCCTCCACGGTTATGTCTTCCATCGATGGGTGGGTCAGAGGCCTCATCTTTCGATTTTAGCAGCACTTGATAATTAGTTCTGTAGTTCCTATGTTGCGAACTATAGAAGTAGATTGTGCCCCACCCCCTCAAAGGAACACGTCATGAGCAAGCTCAAAGGTAAGGTCGCCATCGTCACTGGCGCATCCAAAGGCATTGGCGCCGCCATCGCCAAGTCGCTCGCCGCCGCCGGTGCATCGGTGGTCGTGAACTATGCGTCGAGCAAGGCTGGCGCTGACGCCGTCGTTGCCGAGATTGCCGCGGCCGGCGGCAAGGCGGTGGCCGTTGGCGGTGATGTTTCCAAGGCCGCTGATGCGAAAGGCATCGTCGACGCCGCCATCAAGCACTTCGGCAAGCTGGATGTGCTGGTCAACAATTCGGGCGTCTACGAGTTTGCCCCGCTTGAAGACATTACCGAAGACCATTTCAACAAGCAGTTCAACGTCAACGTACTTGGCCTGCTGCTGACCACGCAGGCGGCGGCAAGACATCTGGGCGAAGGCGCCAGCATTATCAATATCGGTTCGCTGGTTACCCGCATCGTGCCCCCTGGAAGCTCGGTTTACACCGCCACCAAGGGCGCCGTGGACGCGATTACCGGCGTGCTGTCGCGCGAGCTTGGCCCGCGCAAAATTCGCGTCAATGCTGTAAATCCCGGCATGGTCGAAACAGAAGGCACACACACCGCAGGCTTCATCGGCTCCGAATTCGAATCGCACGCCGTCGCCAACACGCCTCTTGGCCGCATTGGCCAGCCGAACGATATCGCCTCGATTGTCACGTTCCTCGCTTCAGACGAATCGGCCTGGCTGACTGGCGAACACCTGTTTGCGGGTGGCGGTCTCCGCTGATCGAACACCGAACCACGCAAGGGCGCATTCCGATGTCGGGGTGCGCCCTGATCGTGCGGCTAATGGCCGTGGTGCGTGGTACTTCCATGCATGGATCGCCTCGGGCAAAGCCGACGAGGGGCGTACTGCGTCGACCTTGCGTACGCGCTTCATCACAGCCTGTTAATGCCATCCGGCGCAACGTCGTCGTTGGTACGTAACGGCGATTACCTGACGATCGCCGCCGTCGACCAAGGTCCTCACATGATGGCGCACTCGACTTCAAGGTCGCAGCTTCAATTCCGTTTCGATAGCTGGGTGGATCGCGCCCGTGGGATGGCGCGCCGCATGGGTTATATGGCACCTGTTGCGGAGCCGATACCGATACCCTTGACGCGGCGACAGTCGTTGTTGATGGCCCAGGACAACAGGAAGGCGGAAGAGAAGGCGCGCCGTCTCAAGCTGATCCGATCCATCAAGGGCCGGCCCTAACGGCAACGGCAAGGCCGAACAGCGGCAGAGAGACAGGAGGTCCGCTTGGCCGTCCAAAGCCGGCAGATCGTTTGAAGATTCAGCCTTGCAGATGCCGCGACCGCGGCTGCCGCCGGCCCCTCTTGGATGAAGCTCACGCTTCACTGGCGGAGAAACGCATGAATCACCCGGCAACCCTGACGCTGTCTCAGTGGGTACTACTGCGCGGGATTGACCATGACTGCCCCCTATCCTTGGGGTCAGTCGGCCACCCGAGCGACCTGCGCTGCCTGCTCAAGGAGAAGTTGGTGACGCTTGGCCGATCCAAGGTCTCGCTCACTCCGCTTGGCAGTGAGGTGCTCTGGTACCACCGAATGCACTGAAATCGCACCGGCACACGGGGGCGACACCGCCGAAAAGCGCTTGACCCGCCGGCCAACTAGCGTATGGTAGAAGAACGTGTGGGTGCCCGCCGCTCATGCCTTTATGCATTCGCTGCGCGTGCCCGCCGCACTTAGCGCCTCAGCTATCGAGGTTTCGAAACGATGATTCACCCTGATCATCAGGATCAGGCTCAACTCAGAGCGACCGAATGAATCCGTTTCCTAAAGCACTCTCCCTCGCCAATATCCATAGCGTTTACAGCGGTGCGGAAGTGAAAACCGCACGAGACGCAAACCCAAACGCAAATGCAAACAAGACGGCAGACTCGCGGGTCAGCTACAAGACCACGAACCAGTTTGCACGCGAGCCGAACCACTCGGGCACGGCTCCGTCAAAGCCGCTGGCACCTAACACACGTTTCCGGCGCTAAGTCGGTACGAACGCCTTGCCAGTACGCCGCCATGAGCGCGGCGTGCGGCTCCATGAAGTCGCATGGTAAAGACGGATAAGCATTACCCGTCCATCCATCGCTTCTTCAGCCGGTGCGGGATCATGCCCCCGGCACGTCTGGACACTTAGCCAGACTTCACCCCCTGCACTCCCAGATCAATCTGCTGATGCGGCCACGCCGAAGTCGTGTACCTGGTTCGGCGCCATGTCGAATTCGCCCCAATGACAACTTGCTTGTGCATGTGGGCATGCCGTGTAACCGGTGCAAGGGATGCGGCGAAGCCATTGCGTAGGGGTAAGCTATTTGCCTCCCTAAGCTTCGCCCTTGCCCGGAGAGCTGCATGGCCATGACATTCGGCAGTCTGCTCAAGACGCTACTTGGCGCTGTCGCGCTGCTCGGTTTCACGGCGCTGAGCCAGGCCCAGGACTCGTCGTCACCGCAGCGACAACGCCTTGTGGTGGTGGAGCTGTTCCAGAGCCAGGGATGTTCGTCGTGTCCACCCGCGCAAGCCAACCTCAATGCGATCGCCGGACAGCAAGACATTCTGGCGCTGTCTTTCGGCGTGACTTATTGGGATGACCTCGGCTGGAAGGACACGTTCGCCCGCGACGCCTATACGCAACGGCAGTGGGACTACGCGCGCGCGCACAAGCACGGCAACGTCTGGACGCCTCAAATCTATATCAATGGTCACGCTGACATCGTGGGAACGGATCGCGCACAGCTCGCCGATGCCATAGCGCATGCCAACAGCAACGGTCCGTCGATCGAATGGGGCCAGGGTCAACTCGTCGTTGGTGCTGGCCAGCCGCCCGTACCGTGTGATGTGTGGTTGGTGCGCTATGACCCGCACATGCTCGAGGTTCGCATTGGTGCAGGCGAGAACAGCGGCCGCACGCTGCAGCATCGCAACGTCGTGCGCGAACTCATTCACCTTGGAACATGGAACGGAGCAATGCAGACCTTCGCGCTCCCAGCTGCCCGATCATCGACCTTGGCGACCGCCGCGCTGGTCCAAGTTCCGCGGGGTGGCGACATTCTCAGCGCCTCAAAGGAAGCGAACTCGCATTGAATCTCGAAGCCCTGGTTTTGAGAGCGTGAGCCTGCGGCGGTAAAGCGCCAGCCAAGCGAAAGCCTAGTCGTTCGTCCGCAGAGCCAGGAATTCGGCTGCCTCGAGCGCCGGGCCTTGCCAGTGGCCGGGAGCCACACCCCGCCACCACGGCTGCACGCCTTCCACCTGAGCCGGTTCCACCGGTTCGCCCAGACGCGGCATCAGCAGGCCTTCGGGTGCCTTGGCGAACAACACTTCCGCCGGCTCGGCCCAGGGATGCATGGCTAAATTGAACGTGCCCCAATGCACCGGGAGAAGACGACCGCTACCTAACTGGGCCCACGCTTCCAGGGCATTGTCCGGACCCAGATGTACATTGCCCCAGGAAGGATGAAATGCACCGACTTCGATCATCACCAGGTCGAACGGCCCCAGCCGCTGCCCGATCTCGGCGAAGGCCGGGGACAGGCCGGTATCGCCACTGAAAAATACCGAATGCCGCTCACTACGCAAGGCGAACGACGACCACAGCGTCGCGTTGCGATCGTGCAGTCCGCGCCCCGAGAAGTGATGCGAAGGCGCAGCGGTAATCGTCAACCCACCCGGCAATACGACGTGCTCCCACCAGTCGAGTTCGGTGATGCGCTCCGCCGGCACGCCCCACGCTTCCAGATGCACGCCCACGCCCAGTGAAGTAACGAAAGGCACCTGCATGGCAGCGAGTGCCCGGATGCTCGGGTAATCGAGATGATCGTAGTGGTCGTGCGAGATGAGCACCGCGTCCAATGGCGGCAACTGCGCGATGTCGACTGGCACTGGCTGGAAGCGCTTGGGCCCGAAGAAGGAGAACGGCGACGCGCGCTGCCCCCACACCGGATCCGTCAGCACGCGCTGACCATCGATCTCCAGCAGCACCGTCGAATGGCCCAGCCAGGTGGCGCGCAAGCCCGTTTCAACGGGCTGTGTCCAGGCGCCGCGCGGATCGAGCGCGGGCAACGGCTGACCTGGCGTGCGTCCTTCGCCGCCAAAGACAAAGTCGGTCAGCGAGGGTCGGTTCTCGCGCACCAGCGGCGTGCTCGAGGGGTAAGTATTGACGAAGCCAGCGCCAACGTACTGCGCAGACGCCTGCATCCGCTCAAGCCTGAGTCCGGTCGCATGCCGAGCAAAGAAAGCCATCTCGAACCTCCCGGGCAAGCAGTACTGGCGCACCCGTTCACATGGAATATCAAGCCGTGACAAACGGCCACCGCCGGTGCTCCGGCGGCGGCGAGTGCCGTCCCTTTCTTATCGGGTCATCCCGGCGAATTCCAAGTCGTGACGTTTGGGCCGCGGCCGGAGGCTTGGCGGCGTCCCTGCCCGTGTTGGCCGGAAGCCGCTAGTTATTCTTGATTGACGGATTGGGGCTATTCGCGCCCCCGGCGACGCATGTCAAAGGCACGCCGTACACCCTGTCACCGAAACGTGCAAAGAGCTGGTAGTACCACGTACCTTCGCTGCTCTTGTCGATGTGGTGATTGTGTATCTCCAACGTTTTGCCGCCTTTCAGCTGCAGATGGTGAAAGACTCTTGCATCAGGCTTCCTTATGAGCCAGACGAAGCCAGGGTGTTCGTCGTCGTCAAGCGCACAGAACTCGCCATCAATGGCGTTGCCCGTCAGCCTCCAGGTGATGGTATGCATGTGATCGGGGTTCTCCAGTCTGCGAAAGCTCCGATGGTGATCGCCATTGTCGATGACAAGCATATTATCGTCGTCGCATTCGCTCAGATCGTACCTAAGCTCGACACTCAACACGACATGCTGCTCGCTATGGTTTTCCATGGTGAACTCCTATGGGTGAGAGGTTGGTTCCCCGTGCCTGTGGATGCTTCCGTGCTCCCTGCCTGCCCTGTTCATACTTCAGCGACCGCTTCTGCTGGTTGCCGCCAGCAGCTGCTGCTGAACCGTCGCATTGACCGGATAAGCGATGCGCTCGCGTTGCAATAAAGCCAGCAGCCCCGCATCGCGATAGCCGCTGTTCCATAACTGCCGGATCAGCGGCTCCGCGTCGCCCTTGCTGCCCAGTGCAAGCAGTGCCTCCACCTGTAACGCCAGCAGTCGAGGATCGCCCCGACCGCTTGGCTGGGCCTGTGCCGCAGTGACCACCGCACTGCGTAGCTGCGCGGCGGCCGCCGGATCGGTAGTGACCTTGGCCAGCAACACTTGCGCGGCCATGGTGGCCAACAAGGTCGAGCGGTCATGCGGCTGTTGTTGCCGCAAAGGAAGCAGTGCGTGGAGTGCCGCCTGCACCTGCGCACGCGCCGGATCTACCTGCCCGGCGGCGAGGAATTCGGCGGCCTGTTCCGTCCGCGCTTCGGCCAGCTCTCGTTGCAGCCTTGTGTCGGCGGGGCTCTCGCGAACCAGCTCGGCATAGATCGATAGCGACTGCGCGGTCAGGGCTTGCGCCGAAGGCAGATCGTCGTTGAGGCGTTTCAGCCGGGCCAGTTGCTGAGCGTAGTGGGCAAGGTCGTCCTGAGCGCCGCTATTGTGGGGATCGAGCTTCACCAACGCGTTCGCCATCTGCACCGCCTGCTGCAAATGGTGCATGCCGGTCTCGTCATCACCGGCCAAGGCCAGCGTGCGCCCCAGGATGGCCCGCACCGTGAGCATGGCGTCGCTTTGCTCATTGTCCTTGGGGTTTCGCTCCGCCAATTCGGCTTCGATGGCGTCGTCCTTGGCATACTCGACAATGGCAGTCACAAGATCTCCGTGCAGGAGCGCCAGCTTGCCGAGATTGTTGTGCGCACCACCGAGTTCGACCGCCCATTCGGTCTTGTCGGGATTAGCTGCCACTAGTTTCCTCGACAGTTCCAGCGCGCTCTTGTACTGCACCGATGCTTCGTCCAGGCGACCGAGCGTCTCCAGTACATGGCCGAGATTGTTGTAGATCATCTCCCGCTCAAACTGCAGCACGAGATCGTTCGCCGCATGGGGTTCGGCCTGCTGCAATACGTTTTGCGCCGATTCAAAGCTCGCCTGCGCCTGGTCGAGCTGTCCCTGGAACCACTGGTTCTGCCCAATGAAGGTCAAGATGCGCGCGTGCTGGAGCTGACGAGGCACGTCGGTGGGATGGGCAGCAGCCAACGAGGAGGTCAGCTTCGCCGCGGCCTGGTAAGACACCATCGCTTCGGGCATATGACCCAGTTCCTCGCGAATGCGGCCGATCTTTTGCAACGCCGTGGCGCGTTGCGCCAAAGCCTGGTCGGTGACATCCGTGACCGGCAACGAGGTGAAATACGCCATCGCCTTGTCGTCAACGGCCGCCATAATGTCGAGACGCTTCACTTCCTGCAGTTTGTCGTTGAGATCGCCAAGCATGAAGTCGACCAGATCCTCGGCCTGCTTCTGGCGGCGTTCCGCGACCTGGCTGGCCACATCCGCGGCGTGTTGCGCAATCGTTGCCCTGATCGCCAGGACCGTGGTTACCGCCATCACGACCAGTGCCGCTGCGGTGACCGCCGTCATACGGCGATGACGGCGATGCAGCTCCCGTTGCCGCAGGCTGTCGAAACCGATATCGAGCATGCCGGCGATCAATTTCAGCTTGGCCGTGCTGCGGCTGTCTTTGCCTGCGCGCGCATCCGCTGCGATCGGCTCGGTGTGCGTTGTGGTCGGCTGTCCGTCGGCATTCAGCTGAAAGCGCAGCGCCGGCGCAAAACACTCCTCGGCCCCCCGGCCCGGCCAATCACTGGCGTTGGGTTCGCCATCGACGATCAGGCAAAAAATGCGTTCGCTACGGCCCAACCGTTTGAAGGCCAGCACTTCCTCCTGCACCCAGCGCGAGGTCGCCGAACGCGGCGAGCAGATCACAATCAGGTTCTCGGATTGCCCGAGTGCCTCGTTGACCTTGCGGCCCAGGTCGGTGGCGCTGGCCAGTTCGTCGCGGTCGCGGAAGATGGGCGCAAGACGCCGCGGAATCGTCCCCGCGGTCGTCTGCTGGCCGACCAGGCGCGATGGCACGCGATAGGTTTCCAGTGCCTTGTGCAGCCAGTCGACCCAGGACTTGTCCTGGTGGCTGTAGCTGATGAAGGCGCGGTACCGGAACTCCGATACCACGGGGGCCTGCGCCATAACGCACCGCACTCCCGCAGAAGGCTGCCGCCCTCCTTGGCCGTGGAATCCCCACGACATTCGGTCGGAAACCAGGCACCGACCTTCCGAAGACGCCGACAAAAGCATTCGGAATCATCACCGTAGCATACCAAATGTGATGACCATCACACTTTTAAGGTCGTGGCGGGCTGTTCGACCCATTCGAAAACCATGGCACGCCCCCGGCTGGCGACTGGCCCCGCCTTGGAAGGCTAAATGCCGCCCCCGTAAAGCTAGACTGCGTGCATTCCAACGGAGGGATTCGGTATGAGGCTTTTGCTGGTGGGCATGTTGAGTGTGTGGCTGTCGTGCGCGACACCGGACGCACAGGCGGAAAATGTTCGGAAGATCGCCGAGGCGAGCATGCTCGTGAAGGGTGCTGTGCAGATCAGTCCGGACGGCAGCGTCAAAGGCTATGTGCTCGATCAGGCGGAGAAGCTACCGCCGGCGGTCACCGAGCTCATCCGGAAAAATATCCCTTCCTGGAAATTTCAGTTTGCTGCCACGCCCGAGGCTGTCTTGAATGAGAGCATGAGCGTGCGCGTACTCGCCAAGGCCGTCGACGCGCAACACGAATCGGTGAGCATCATCGCCGCGACTTTCGGCGACGATAAGGGCGCCAAGGACGAGCGCATCCAATTCAAGACCAGGCGGCAACCCCAGTACCCGCCGATGGCCATCGATGCGCGGGTATCGGGCACGGTCTTCCTGTTGTTGCGCATCGACCGGGATGGCCGCGTGCAAGATGCTTTCGCCGAACAGGTCAACCTGCGTGCCTACGGCGACAAATGGGCCATGGATCGGTATCGCAAGAGCCTAGCCGGCGCTGCGCTCAACGCTGCCAGAGAATGGACCTACGATATCCCGACGAAGGGTAAAGACGCCGATGCGCCCTATTGGCTGGTGCGTGTTCCCGTCAGTTTCGATCTTCACGCCTTCGGCGAACAGCAGTCACCGGCGTCGGAATACGGTCATTGGGACATCTATGTACCCGGTCCCAAGCAAGACGTGCCCTGGGTCAAGGACCGCACCCTGCTTTCCGAGGCTCCTGACGCCATCCCAGACGGAGCACTCCACCAGGTTGGCACCGGGCCGCGCCTGGCCACATCGCTGGCTGGAAGCTGAGTACACCTGATGGCCCACGTATTGATCCCCCTGCCGCACCAGGACTTCGACCCCAGCGAAGTCGCCGTGCCGTGGCGCGTGCTTACCCAGGCAGGCCATCAGGTGACGTTTGCCACGCCAGACGGCCAGACGGCCAGCGCGGACCCGATCATGATCAGTGGCGAAGGACTGGATCTGTGGGGCTGGATCCCGGGCCTGCGCAAGCTGACCGCGTTTGGCCGTCTATTGCGCGCCAATGCGGTTGCGCGTCGCGATTACGCCGCGCTACTGAAAGATCAGGCCTTCAACGCGCCGCTGCGCTGGGATGACGTCGAGACCGCTGGCTTCGATGGACTGCTGCTTCCCGGTGGCCACTGCGCGCGTGGCGTGCGTGTATATCTCGAAAGCTCGCAGCTGCAGCATGTAGTTGCCGCCTTCTTCGGCGCCGACAAACCGGTCGCCGCGATCTGTCATGGCGTGGTGCTCGCTGCGCGCAGCCGCGGTGCGGATGGTCGTTCCGTGCTGCATGGCCGACGCACTACCGCGCTGACCTGGGCGTTGGAGAAATCCGCGTGGTCGATCACCCGCATCACCCGCTTCTGGGACCCGGACTACTACCGCACGTATCCCGATGGTCCCGGGCAGCCGGCGGGCTATATGTCGGTGCAGCAGGAAGTGACGCGCGCACTGGCCAGGCCTGAAGATTTCCTCGATGTGCCTCGCGACGTTCCAGACTATCGACGCAAGACCTCCGGCCTGGTGCGTGACAGCGCTACGGATGGCAGACCGGCCTTCGTTGTGCGCGACGGCAACTATGTCTCCGCTCGCTGGCCGGGGGACGTGCACCGTTTCGCCGCGACGTTCGCCGACATCCTCGCCAGCCGGCCGAGCTGAGCCAAGCACTCTGCTTCAAATCCCAGGGCGATCGTCGAAGCAAGCCGTCATCCGCGATGGCGGGGATGACGACTCAGGCGAAGTGGCGTTTCGGCCTGCTGCCGTCCTTCCTGTGGAGCCATTGAACAGAGCCCCAGGAAATTTTCCTGCTGGGCCGATAACCCCCGCCACCGCCTCACTTTTTCCTGCTTATCCACCGCCTAATCCACAATCTATTGGGTTGACCGGCCTGGTTTAGCCCGATATGTTGTGCTGGTCGGTGCCTCTCTCAGACCTACGGTCGGATTGGCTTAATAGGGAATCCGGTGCAAATCCGGAACTGCCCCGCAGCGGTAAGTGGAAACGAAAGCCCCCATCGCACTGGCCCTCAGCGGCTGGGAAGCGGGAGCAAGTAGGCCGGGTCGCAAGACCCATGTCCACGAGTCCGAAGACCTGCCGGCACATCGTGGCCTGAGCGCCGCGATGCGTGGTGACGGCTTCCGCGGGGAGGCGCGTCGATGCGCAGGGCGGCATGCCCTGTCGGTCGACCGTCCGTGGACTCGCACTATTTCAGCCCTGCGCGCGGGAGCAGGCGGTTGATGACCAGGCCCGGAGCGATGCTGCATGCAACCTATCGATACCACCTCGCGCGAGCGTACTGACGACCGCGCGGACGCCGCCGTTTTCCCTGCCGAGGCCGTCGTGGCCGAAGCACCCCAGCCCATCGCACCCGCCCAAGGCGGCGACGACGCGCCGTTTGCCCTGACCCCACCGCATAACCCTGGCCAGATGCGCGTTACCAAGCGCAACGGCAGCCAGGAGATCGTCGACGTCAACAAGATCGTGCGCGCGGTCACTCGCAGCGGCGAAGGCCTGCACGGCGTCGATCCGCTGCGCGTGGCGCTGAAGACCATTG
The DNA here is from genome assembly GCF_026283945.1 of Dyella humicola. Classification (NCBI taxonomy): domain Bacteria; kingdom Pseudomonadati; phylum Pseudomonadota; class Gammaproteobacteria; order Lysobacterales; family Rhodanobacteraceae; genus Dyella; species Dyella humicola. The sequence goes on along the minus strand of NZ_JAPDPC010000001.1, from coordinate 424,753 downwards.
GCGGCCTGTACGACGGCGCCACCACGCGCGAGCTGGACGAACTGTCCATCCGCACCTCCGCCGCACTCACCGCCGAAGAACCCGAGTACGGCCAGTTGGCCGCGCGCCTGCTCAGCGCTTATGTCGACAAGGAAGTAAGCGGCCAGGAAATCCAGAGCTTCTCGCAGTCCATCGCGCGCGGCGCCGAACTTGGCATCCTGAATGCGCGCCTGCGCGATTTCGTCGCCACCAATGCGCGCAAGCTCAACGACGCCATCGATCCGCTCGCCTCGCGCCGCTTCGAATACTTCGGCCTGCGCACGGTGTACGACCGCTACCTGCTGCGCCATCCTCAGCTGCGCAAGGTGATCGAGACGCCGCAGTACTTCTTCATGCGTATTGCGTGCTCACTGGGCGGCAACGAGATCGGCGAGACGCTGGAACTGTATCGCCTGCTGTCGTCGCTGGAATACATCGCCAGTTCGCCCACGCTGTTCAATGCCGGCACCGCGCATGAACAGCTTAGCTCGTGCTTCCTGCTCGACTCGCCATCCGATTCGCTGGAGTCGATCTACAACAAATACGCCGACGTGGCCAAGCTCAGCAAGTTCGCTGGCGGCATTGGCCTCGCCTATTCGCGCGTGCGCTCGCGCGGTTCGCTGATCAAGGGGACCAACGGCCATTCCAACGGCCTGACACCGTGGCTGAAGACGCTGGATGCCTCGGTGGCCGCCGTGAACCAGGGCGGCAAGCGCAAGGGTGCAGCTTGCGTCTACCTGGAACCGTGGCACGCCGACGTCGAGGAATTCCTCGAGCTGCGTGACAACACCGGCGACGAAGCCCGCCGTACTCACAACCTCAATCTCGCCAACTGGATTCCCGACGAATTCATGCGCCGCGTCGAGAGCGACGGCGACTGGTCGCTGTTCGACCCCAAGATCGTGCCGCACTTCGTCGACAGCTGGGGCGAGACCTTCGAGAACGCTTACCGCGAAGCCGAGGCCAACGGCCTCGCCGCGAAGAAAGTGAAGGCGCGCGAATTGTATGCGCGCATGCTGCGCACGCTGGCCCAAACTGGCAACGGCTGGATCACCTTCAAGGATCGCAGTAACGCCACCAGCAACCAGACCGCGCGCCCCGAAAACGTCATCCACCTGTCCAACCTGTGCACCGAGATCCTGGAGGTGACCTCGGCCGAGGAAACCGCCGTGTGCAACCTGGGTTCGGTGAACCTGGCGCGCCATGTGGTCGACGGTGTGTTCGATTTCGACAAGCTCGCCTCCACGGTGCGCACCGCGGTGCGCCAGCTGGATCGCGTGATCGATCTCAACTTCTACCCCATCGACACCGCCAAGACCGCCAACAGCAAGTGGCGACCGGTCGGCCTGGGCGTGATGGGCATGCAGGACGTATTCTTCAAACTGCGCCTGCCGTTCGACTCGGCCGAAGCACTGGCCTTGTCCACGCGCATCGCCGAAGAGATCTACTTCCACGCGCTGTCGCAGTCGAATGAACTGGCGGCACAGCAAGGCGCGCATCCCGGATTTGCCGAGAGCCGTGCGGCCAACGGCGAACTGCAGTTCGACTACTGGAGCAACGCGCAGCCGCACGACAGCGCCCGCTGGGAATCCTTGCGCGAAGCGATCAAGGCCAAGGGCCTGCGCAACTCGCTGCTGATCGCCATTGCACCCACCGCCACCATCGCGTCGATCGCCGGTTGCTATGAATGCATCGAGCCCCAGGTGAGCAACCTGTTCAAGCGCGAGACGCTGTCCGGCGATTTCCTGGTGGTGAACCGCTACCTGGTCGAGGAACTGAAGACCCTCGGCCTGTGGACCGGTGAAGTCCGCGACGCCATCAAGCTGGCCGAGGGTTCGATCCAGGGCATCACTGCGATCCCGGAGCGCCTGCGCAGCATCTATCGCACGGTATGGGAACTACCGCAGAAGGCATTGATTGATCTTGGTGCTGCACGTGGGGCCTATATCGACCAGAGCCAGTCGCTGAACCTGTTCATGGAAAACCCTAATATCGGCCAGCTCAGCTCGATGTACATGTATGCGTGGAAGGCGGGCATCAAGACCACGTATTACCTGCGTTCGCGTCCGGCCACCAAGATCGCCAAGACGACGGTGTCTTCGGCGCCAGCGGCGAAGGCTGCGCCTGTTGCGGATCAGGAGCAGGCGACGGCGGCCGTGTTCTGTTCGCTGGAGAATCCGGAGTATTGCGAAGCCTGCCAGTAAACCTATTCGCACCCGCCTCCTGGCTCGTCATCCCAACGAAGGCTGGGACCCAGCGCCTTTCGCCGACACTTGCCGTCGAAGAGCAGGAAGTCACTGGATTCCAGCTTTCGCTGGAATGACGAACAAAACCGAATGGCGACGGCCTGCGGCTGTGCGTCACTGATGCAAGGGAACCCCATGTCCACCCAGCCCGACCGCCCCCAACACATCCTCGACCCCGGTTTCGAACTCACCCTGCGCCCCATGCGTTATCCCGAGTTCTACGAGATGTATCGCAATGCGATCAAGAACACCTGGACGGTGGAGGAAGTGGATTTCTCGCTCGACGTCACCGACCTGAAGTCAAAGATGTCGGAAGCTGATCGCCACCTCATTCATCGCCTCGTCGCGTTCTTCGCTACCGGTGACACCATCGTGGCGAACAATCTCGTCCTTAACCTGTACCGGCACATCAATGCGCCGGAAGCGCGCATGTATCTGTCGCGCCAGCTGTACGAGGAAGCACTGCATGTGCAGTTTTACCTCACCCTGCTCGACACCTACATTCCCGATCCGACCGAGCGCAACAAGGCCTTCCACGCGATCGAGACGATTCCCTCGATCCGCCAGAAGGGCGAGTTCTGCTTCAAGTGGATCGATTCGGTGCAGAACCTGCATCGACTGGAGACGCGCGAGCCTCGCCGCCAGTTCCTGCTCAACCTGATCTGCTTCGCGGCCTGTATCGAAGGCCTGTTCTTCTTCGCTGCGTTCGCTTACGTGTATTTCCTGCGCTCGCGCGGCCTGCTGCACGGGCTGGCATCGGGCACCAACTGGGTGTTCCGTGACGAAAGCTGCCACATGGCTTTCGCGTTCGACGTGGTACGCACTGTGCGATCGGAAGAGCCGGACCTGTTCGACGACTCCATGCGCAGCCAGATCGAGGAGATGCTGGAAGAGGCGATCGCTTGCGAAACGCAATTCGCCGAGGACGTGCTTTCCGGTGGCGTGGCCGGCTTGTCGGCGAAGGACATGCGTCAGTACCTCGAATACTGTGCCGACCAGCGCCTGACCCAGCTCGACCTGCCCAAGAAGTACGGCGCCAAGAACCCGTTCGACTTCATGGATCTGCAGGACGTGCAGGAAGTGACCAACTTCTTCGAACGCCGCGTCTCGGCCTATCAGGTTGGCGTGCAGGGCGAAGTGGCATTCGATATGGCGTTCTGATCGAAAACCGCGGCGTCGAAATCGCCTTAACGCAGCAGAAAATGGAAGTGCCCGTCACAAGAGACGAGCTTTTTTATCACCGGCTGCTTATCGCAACCATGGCAACTTCCGCTTATTGGTAACTCATCGTAAACGTCGCGTATGCATCAACACTACCGGGCTTCACGACGCCTCCGGTTTGTACTTAGTGCGCTGTCTGCGGGATGTTGACCGTCGCGTTGCCCGTTTGGGTGACAAACCACTGATTCGTGTTGCCCGCCGTCTAGGCGCGTTTGTGCGCCGGACAAAATTCGTAACCCGCGTCCTCCCTGAGCGATTCTTCGGACGAGTGGGCGGGCATCTGCACCCACGTTGGCTTGACTTGAATCAAGAGCGGAGAAAGCACTCAGTGATCGCGGCACTCCACCGTACTCGACGCCCGCTCCCGGCGTCGAGTGCGGGAATCAAGCTTGCTTACTTGCTCGGCACCGGGCTGCTAAGATTCACGAACGGCAAGGCACCGCCGCCGTTATAGGTGGGCAGGTGACCGTCCCATTTCTCGATGGCAGACATTTGCACGACGTTCGGGTTCTGGCGTAGTGCTTCGCCTTTCAGCGAGATCGCCTTTGCCTCGGCCTCCGCGATGGTGAGCTGGGCTTGCGCATTACCCTGTGCCTCGGCCTCCACCTTTTGCGCCTCGGCCTGTGCCTGAGCCACCTCGTTCTGGCGCTGCTCGGCCATTTGCGTGGCCTGGATCTTGGCATTGATCGACTGCACTACGTTCTCCGGCAAGCGCAGTTCGCCGATCCAATAGATTTTCTCCACCACGATGCCGACCGAACCCACTTCGTCGGCAACGTCCTTCTGCACGGCTTCGATAAGGCTGGCCTTACCCTTGCCGTAGACCGATTCAATGTCGAGACTGGAGGCGTCCTTCACCAACGCATCGCGGATCATGTTGCGCAGATAGACGTCGGTGATCTCATCGATGCCCTTGCGGTACTTCTGGAAGATCAGCGTCACCTTGGACGGATCGACGTGATAGGTGATGCCCACATCGGCATTTACGGTCAAACCTTGCGATGTCTGGAAGCTGATCGACTCATCAACCGGGCGTCCTTCGAATGCGGACCTGGTGAACGTATAGGTCTGAGTGAAAGTGGGGAAGGTGTACATCTCATAGCCCCAGCCCACCCAGTAGCGACCCGGCGGCAATTCCTGCAACGAACCCTTGTCGTCGCCATACATCTGGAATTTCACGCCCACATTGCCCGCCGGCACTTTGGAGCATGCAGCAAGCGACAACACCAAAGGCGATAACAACACCGTCACTAAGCGCTTCATGGCTTGATCATTCCTTGTGAGAGAGAACACGGCGCAGGACGACATGGCCCCACGCCGCTAGCAGGGCGAGGAGACCGAGACCTACGAGTACGGCAGACGTACTGGCGGCGGAGATCAGTTCCGGGCCGATGACAGCGACATAAACAAGCACGCCGATGGCGAACGGCCACCCGCCATACGCCAGCCTGTTGAAGAGCGTCTTCATGGATTTCCCCTTGCTTTGAACTTGGCGCCATGCACCGATTTGGACGTCCATCCGGCATGCCTCACCCATCAGCGCGATCAACCCGCTGGCGGAGATACAGCCTGGAGAACGATGGGGAGCGCTAGCCCGTCCGCGAGAAGCGGTGCCGGATGCGGCAAGACGAGTAGGCGAATAAGGTGGCCACGGCCTTCATATAAGCGCACTCCGATGCGCGCTGCTGGATGAGGACGGCGCGAAGTCTACTCCGCTTTTTGTGCGACGCAACAAGTTCGTTCCCGACCCATTGCCCTGCCCAACGACCTATTGACTACAGCTGTAGTCACGGATTAGCTTGACTACAGATGTAGTCATAGGGATTCAAACGTGGCCAAGCCATCCATCGGCGACCAGGAACTGGCGCTGCTGCAATACATCGCTGAACACAACCATGCGTCGGTCGGTGAAGTCGTCACCGGTTTTGGCGAACCACGTGGGCTGGCCCGCTCCACCGTGCTGACCATGATGGACCGCCTACGCAGCAAGTCGTTTCTGCGCCGCCGCCAGGTGGATGGCGTCTATCGCTACAGCCCGTCCACGGGTCCCGGCGAGGTGATGCGATCGGCGGTCGGCCAGTTTGTAGAAAAGACACTCAGTGGTTCGGTGTCGCCCTTTGTTGCGTGGATGTCCGAACGCGCCGAAGTCAGCGATACCGAACTCGCCGAGCTGGAAGCGCTGGTAAGCCAGCTGCAATCGCGCCGCAAGGAGACCTGAGATGAGCGCCTTCTCATCGTTCGCTGAAGTCGTCGTCGATCGTCTTGCCTGGACGTCTTTGCAGGCGGCCCTGCTCGCCGGCGGCATCTGGCTTGCTGGCCGATACATGCCGCGCCTGCCGGCATCGACGCGAAGCCTGTTGTGGTGGTTGCTTGGCGTGCAATTGTTGCTCGGTCTGGTCGTGGCGACGCCGCTGCAACTGCGCTTGCTCTCCCCTGCTCCCGCCACCGTACCGGAAGCTTCCGTCGTAACCGTGCTCGCCGCACCCCGTGAACATCACTTCACGGCCGTCGCCCGGGTCACCGATCCCACGTCGTTTCAGGTCGCTGACAGCGCTTCCGACAGCGAAGCCGTAGCGGCCACGACGGATGCTGCGTCGACACCTGCGAACTGGAAGGTCGCGTTGTTTGCGCTGTGGCTGGCGGGCGTACTTGTGCAAGTCATGCTGGCCTCGCGCCAATGGCTTGAGGCTCGAGCCGTCATGCGCACCTCGCTGCCCTTGAACGATCCCGCCCTGCAGGCCGCGTGTTCGACACAGGCCAAGGCCATGGGCTTGCGTCGGTGCCCTTCGCTGCGCGTGTCGCCTGCCATCGACTCGCCGCAGGTCACCGGCCTGTGGCGCACTACCGTGCTGCTGCCCGCGCAGCAGAGTCTTTCCGCGGAGGAATCTGCGCTGGCGCTCGCGCACGAACTGGCGCACTTGCGCCGTGGCGATCTCTGGATGGGTTGGGTGCCCGCCATGGCGCAGCGACTGTTCTTTTTTCACCCTTTGGTGGCTTGGGCCATGCGCGAATACGCGCTGCATCGCGAAGCTGCCTGCGATGCCCAGGTGGTGCAACAACACGATGCGACCCCGCAGGACTATGGCCGCCTGTTGCTGCGGCTCGGCGTGGCTCATCCGCTCCATGCCGGCCTGGCCGGTGCTTCCCCCACCTTCAATAATCTGAAAAGGCGGTTGACCATGCTGCAACAGAGTGCTCAGGGCACCACGTCAGGTGCACGCGGCTGGCTATGGATCGTCCTGGTCGCCGCTGCGGGTGTGCTGCCGTATCGCGTAACCCAAGCGGCTTCGGATGCCACCAACGCTGCACCCGCAACCGCGGCTAGCGCGGCTCAACCGGCACAGCTGGCCGCCCCAGTGACCCAGGCGGTGCCTGCCAAGGCAGCGACCGTCGCACAGAAGCCCACGAGCGCCACCGTCACGCAGACGCATAGTCATGCGCATACGAGCAGCGTGCCACCGGTTCCGCCGACGCCACCCACGCCGCTGACGCCGCCCACGCCAAGAACCCCGCCGACGCCGCCTGCACCACCCGCGCCGCCTGCGCCGCCCGCGGATACGAACGGACTGCACGCCAGTCATGTCGATATCGATATCGACAACGACTCGAGAAACGGCTTCGCCCTGTTCGATCGTAATGCTGACAGCATCATGGTCAACGGCACGACCCGAGACATCGACGCGGCCAAGCGCGAACGCAAGGCCAACGAATCGATGTTGTGGATACGTCGCGAGCAGCAGGCGTATGTCATTCGGGACGACACCTATATCCGTCGCGCGCAGAGCGTCTACGCACCCATGAAGGAGATGGCCAGGATGCAGGGTCGCCTGGCCAGTGAACAAGGCCGCCTCGCCGGCGCGCAAGGCCGTCTGGCCAGCCAGCAAGGCGCCGCGGCCTCTCGCATGGGGGAACTCGCCGCCCGAGAGGGTCAGCTCGAATCACAACGTGGCGTGCTGGAAGCCCAACGCGCCGCGCTGGAGGCGCAGTCTTCGGTGCCGGCTACGGCACTGCGTGAACTCGATGCGCAAACGCGCGCACTCGACAATCAGATCAAGGCACTTGCCGACAGACAGCGAGAGCCACGCGAGGAAAAGTCCTTCGCGCAACAACAAGCGGATCTGGAGCGCCAGCAAGCAGATCTCGAACGCCAGCAGCAGGTGCTGGAAAAGCAGCAGCAAGAGGTTTCCGCCAAGGCCGACCGTGAAATGCAGAGCCTGATTGCCGAGGCCGTCGCCAAGGGTGCGGCGCAGCCGGTCAGCGCGCACTGAAGGGAGCCGAGGATAGCCCCGCGCTGAGCTCGTCATCGCAGCGAACGCTGGGATGACGAGCCGAGAACGAGTTGTTCGCGGTCCACGTAGCCATAGACGCCATCTCGAAGCGTCGACAACGAACACCCGCAGCTTACCGCTCCCCCATGTGGGGAGCGGGCGGTGAATTGCGCTTCATATTCTGGCCGCTTCGTCGCGCGTTCCCTCGGCGACGCATCGCTAGTGAAGTTGCGCCCCACGGAGGCAAGAGATGTTCAACTACTACGCTGCGATCGCCTTGCGCAGTCTGCGCCAGACCAAGGGCCTGACCGCGCTGATGATCCTGGTGATCGGTCTTGGCATTGGCGCCAGCATGACCATGATCACCGTATTCCACGCGATGTCGGGCGATCCGCTGCCCGGGCGCAGCGCCACGCTTTATGTTCCGGTGATCGACGCTCGCCCGCTGGCCACATCCAAGAATGATGCATCCCTGCCTGGCGGCAACCTCACCTGGCCCGATGCGCAAGCGCTGTTGCGCGCGGCAAGGGCAGACCGCCAGGCCGCGATGACGGGCGGCTCGGTACCGGTGCGTTCCACCCACGCTGGGGAATCGCCTTTCTATGAAACGGGTCATTACGTCACCTCCGATTTCTTCGGCATGTTTGGCGCGCCCTTTCGCGCTGGCGCCGGCTGGAGCGCGGAGGACGATCAGCAACGCGCACGCGTCGTGGTACTCAACAGCGGCCTCAAGCGCAAACTGTTCGGCGATGCCTCGGGAATCGGTCGCATTGTGCGCTTGAAGAACACGGACTTTCGCGTTATCGGCGTGGTCGACGACTGGCATCCGCAGCCGACCTTCTACGCACAGCTCGACAACCGCGCCTTTGGTCGCAGCGACGAATTCTTTCTGCCATTGCAGACGGCAATGGACCTGGGGCTGGACTTCAACGGCCGCTTTTCCTGCTGGGGCGATGGCGGTGACGGTCGCAGCAGCGATCACTGCAGCTGGCTGCAGTTCTGGGTTCAGCTCGACAGCCCGGCCAAGGCACGCGCTTACCGCGATTTCCTTGCCGACTACTGGCGACAGCAGCAGGCGCACGGACGCTTCCCGCGGCCGGTCGACCCCGGCCTTTACGACCTGATGAGCTGGCTTGCCAACCAGCACGTGATTCCCGACGACCTGCGCTTACAGCTGTCGTTGTCGCTGGGCTTCCTCGCCGTATGCATGCTCAACGTGGTGGGCCTGCTGCTTGCCCGCTTCCTGCGCCGTGCCGGCGAGATCAGCGTGCGGCGTGCCTTGGGCGCGCGTCGGCGCGACATCTTCCTGCAATTGGGCGTGGAAGCGTCGGTGATCGGCCTGACTGGTGGCGTACTCGGCCTGCTGCTGGCCTGTGCCGGCCTATGGAGTGTGCGCCAGCGGCCGGACGGTTACGCGCAGCTTGCGCACCTGGATATGAGCATGTTGCTCGGTACGTTCGTGCTGGCCGTGATCGCCAGCGTGCTTGCTGGCCTGCTGCCGGCCTGGCGCGCCTGTCACATCACGCCCGCCCTGCAACTCAAGACACAGTGAGACCTCATATGCGCCGCTCACCCATGCTCGCCAGTCTCACCCGGCACAAGCTCACCGTGATGCTGCTGGTGCTCCAGGTCGCCTTTACCTGCGCCATCGTCTGCAATGTCGCTTCGATGATCGGCCATCGCACCGCCCAGATGCACGAGGCCAGCGGCGTAGCGGAAGACGAACTCGTCACCCTGGAAAGCATAAGCGTGGACGAGCACGACGATCCGCTGGTCCGGCACAACAGCGACCTCGCCGCGTTACGGCAGATTCCGGGCGTGATCTCAGCCGTCGCGGTGGATGCACTGCCGCTCAACAGCAACAACTGGAGCAACGGGATTGCCACCAGGCCCGCTGGCAATCCCGCACTCACGGCCACGGCCTTCAACGGCACCCCAGGCGAACGGCAGACGCTAGGGCTTCGCCTGATCGCGGGGCGTGACTTCCTGCCCGACGAATACATGCCGATCGATAGCGCACACGACTGGTCGGGCATCAACCATGTGGCGGCCACCATCGTCACGCGTGCGCTGGCCGAGCAGCTGTTCCCCGGCCAGGACCCGCTGGGCAAGCTGATTTATCCGGGCGACGGTCCGGTCCGCATCGTGGGCGTGGTCGATCACCTGCTGCGGCCGACGCTGGACGAAAGCGCCGGCAACGAATACAGCACCCTGCTTCCCTTGCTGCCCGATACCGGCAACGTCACCTATGTGCTGCGCACTGACCCCAACGAACGCGAACGCGTGCTGAAGCAGGCCACCGATGTGCTCACCCGCCTCGACAACAATCGTGTGCTTCGCCATGCACAGACGTTCGAGCAACTGCGTGCGGATTACTTCTCGCGCGACCGCAGCATGATCGGCCTGCTACTCGCTGCTGCCGGCGCGCTGTTGCTGGTCACTGCCGCCGGCATCGCTGGTCTCGCCAGTTTCTGGGTGCAGCAGCGCAAGCAAGCCATCGGCATCCGTCGCGCGGTAGGTGCCACGCGTGACAACATCCTGCATTACTTCCAGCTGGAAAATTTCCTGATCGTCAGCGGCGGCGTCGTGCTCGGGGTCGTGCTTGCGTTTGTGCTGAATCTCGAACTGATGCAGCGGTACACGATGCAGCGGCTGCCATGGATCTATCTACCGATGGGTGCAATCGCACTGTGGCTGTTGGGGCAACTGGCCGTGCTTGGACCGGCGCTGCGTGCAGCGGCGGTGCCGCCGGTGGTGGCGACGAGGGGTGGGTGAACCTCATGAACTCCCTCTCCCCCAAGGGGAGAGGGTTGGGGTGAGGGGGTAATCTTGCGATGAGGCTTCAATGAAAGTCGCTTTCGATGAAGCGATCCCGCGAGCACCCGCCCTTTACCCCCTGTTCGTGGCTCACCTCAATCCTCTCCCCGAAGGGGAGAGGAAGTAGAGCGGCGCTTCAGTCTTTCGGCGGCTTCATCGTGTATTCCTTCGGCGCCGTATCCCCGGCGAGGTTGCGCACGAAGTAGTCCCAACGCTTGCGCATCATGTAGTTCGCAGCAGCACCATAGCCATGATGTGCATTGGGAATCAGCAGCAGGTCGAAGTCCTTGTTGGCCTTGATCAGCGCATCGACCACCAGCAGGGTTTCGTACGGCGGCACATTGTCGTCCATGGTGCCGTGCGCCAGCAGCAGATGGCCCTTGAGGTCGGCGGCGTGGCTCTGGTTGGCCTGGTCGTCATAGTTGCTCTTGCCGTCCTTGTCGGTGACCAGCAGGCCCTGCCACTTCTCGGCCCAGTCGTCTTCGTAGTTGCGGTTGTCGTGGTTGCCGCTCTCGGCAATGCCCACCTTGAAGAAATCTGGATAACGGAACATCGCGTCTGCCGTGGCGTTGCCGCCACCGGAATGGCCCCAGATGCCGACGCGATCGAGATCGATCCACGCGTGCTGTTTGCCCAACGCCTTCAAGGCGGCCACCTGATCAGGCAAGGTGTTGTCGCCGATATTGCCGAAGTACGCGTCATGGAATGACTTGGACCGCCCCGGCGTACCCATGCCGTCGATGGCAACGACAATGAAGCCAAGCTCGGCCAGCGCCTGATGGTCGACACGGGCGGGATTGAAACTGCGCGTGCCCACCGAGCCCGTCTGCGGGCCGGGATAGACGTAGTCGATGATCGGATATTTCTTGTTCGGATCGAAATGCGTTGGCTTGAACATCAGGCCGTATAGCGTGGTCTTGCCGTCGCGTGCCTTCACCGTGAACGGCTCCGGTGGCTGCCAGCCGGTGGCGCTCAGGCGCGTGATATCGGCCCTGGCGATGCCATGCACCACGTGACCATCATCGACGCTGCGCAGCACGGTGATCGACGGTGTGGTTGGCGTGGAATAGGCGTCGGCGAACAGGCGACCGTCGGGCGACAGCGTGATGCTGTGATCGGCCGGCTCCGGCGCCAGCAGGGTCGGCTCACCGCCGTCCAGGCTAACCTTGTAGAACTGCTGGTAGTACGGATCGACGCCTTGCTGGCGGCCCACGCCGCGGAACCACAGCGTGCGCGTCTTGGCATCGAGCTTCAGCACTTCGGTGACATTGCCGTCGCCGGTGGTGATGGCGTGCTTGAGTTTGCCGGTGCCCAAGTCGTAGAGGTAAAGGTTGCCCCAGTTGCTGCGCTCGCTGAACCAGACGACTTCATTGCTTTCCGGCAGATACTGCCAGTTGACCTTGCCGTCGCCGCTTTCGTAATAGGTGGGGACGGTCTCGTCGAACACCGTGCGTACGTCGCCGGTCCTGGCATCGGCGACGCGGAACCAGGCCTGCTTGTGATCGCGCGACGAGGACACGAAGGCTAGCGTGCGCGCGTCCGGCGCCCACTGCACATCGTCCCAGCCGCCTTCGCGGCCGCAGCTCACGTCATCGCACAGGGTGGAGCGATGTTGATCCGCTGGCATCTTCAGGCGCAGCACCTTGCGGCCATCCACGTCGACGATGACACGCTCGATCATGGTCACGTCCTTGTCGCCCACCAGCGGATACTTCCACTTTTCCACCTTGGGATGGCCGACATTGGTGCCGACCAGGACCATGTCACCGGTCTTGCGCTGGTCCTGCTGGAAGGTGGCGATCTGCTTCGAGTCGGGTGACCACACCAGGATGGCTTTGTTGGTGTGCTTCCAGCCGGCGTTGTCGGTGGCGTAGCCGAAGTTCTCCACGCCATCGATGGTGAGCTGGGTTTCCTTGCCGGTGGCCACGTCGCGTACCCACAGGTTCCAGTCGCGCACGAAAGCCTCGCTGCGCTTATCCGGAGAGAGCACGCCGGGCTCGTTGCCGATGCCACTGGCGTCGTCGTCCTTGCCAGCCGTGCACACGGCAGCTTCCTTGAGATCGCACAAGTAGTGCTTACCACGCAGGTTGACGTCGAGTCGGCCATCAGCCATCAGGACGAAGTTGGTGAGGCCAAGCTTGTTTGCATCCACGGGTTTGTCGAGCAATTTGCTCAACGCCTTGGCGAGACGGACCTGATCGAAGGCGGCCCCGGTCTTGCCCGTGGCGGTATCGAATCGCAGGTAGTGATCGCCGCTGGCATCGTGGTCGCGATACCAGAAGTGGTCGTTGTCCAGCCAAGTCACGCTCTGCACCGCGTGGTCGACCAGCGGCGTGGTGTTGTAGCCCACGAAGCGCTCGGCCCTGGCGTAGTCGTCAGCCGTCAGGGCCTTGCCCTGCGCGGCCACACCTGCCGATAGCGTACTCATCACCAACGCGCCGATAAGGCGCGAGCTGCGTGTCGTCAAAACCATGCCAACTCCCCGGATAAATCAATGCATGCAGACGCCTGACCTGGCGCCTACTCTAACCTTTCATCGTAGCGTCGCCGCGGCGCGCGGACCCCTGCCATAGGTCGGGGGCGAGGCAAGCCTAGGCGAACTTCATCAGGTAGACACCGACCATGATGAGTCCCAGGCCCAACCAGCCGGAACGGCGCAGGTGCTCGTGAAATACGGTAATGCCCAATACCGCCGTGGCGACCAGGCCCACGCCACCCCACACGCCGTAAGCCACCGATAGCTGGATCCCTCTGACCGCGAAACTGAGCGCCGTGAACGCCGCCAATGCGCAGGCGATCGCCGCGATGGCGGGGCGCTTGTAGGTGAAACCATGCGAGACCTTCATCAGCACATTCGCGGCGATTTCCAGCACGATGGCGATGGCGAGATAGAGTAGATGGATGGGCGCAAACTCAGGCAGCATGATCGTCCCCCGCGCGTATCGAGGCAGGTGCCTCCTCGGTGCCGCGCTCGAGCAGGACGATGCCGCCAATGATCAGGGCGATGGCCACCAGCTTTACCGGCTTCAGGTCTTCGCTGAACAGCCATGCGCTGCATAGCGTGATCAACACCAGGCCCAGGCTCTCCCACATGCCATACGCCACCGCCAGCGGAATGCGCTTGATGGCCATCGCCAGCGAGGTGTACGAGAGCACCAGCATCACGAACATCACCGCCAAGCCGGCGGCACGCGAACCCTGGTGGGCGCCGTACTTCATCGCCACCGTGCCGATCACCTCGGTGATGATGGCGGCCGCCATGAATAGCCAGTAGCGCACGCTGTTCTCCTGCAGTGGCGTCACCTGCATCGTAGCGCGTGGGCGCGCTGTTTCGCTGCTCAAGCGGTAAACACGGATTTTTGGAGTGCCCCAAAGACAGGGCTTGCCGGGAGAGGATGGAGGTTGGGGGACAGAGGCAGGCGAAGCGTTTCAAAGCATCCGCCTTGAACCACGTTTCTCGCAAGATTGGCCCCTCACCGCAACCCTCCCCCTCAAGGGAGAGGGAGAAGCAATCAGCGCAAATGCAGCCAGTGCAGGTGCACGCCGTTGGCGCGGTCCTCGGCACGAAAGCCTTCGCGGCCTTCGGCCACGATGCCCCACACGCTGCGTATGCTCACGCCCTGCGCTTCGTCGACACGTACGTGTTCGCCCAGCTCCATCGGAAAGCGCGTCTCGATCATCATCACCTGGTCGCGCTCCCACACCAACACGGCTGGACGGGCCGTGGTCGCGCCCCAGCCCATGTGGACTTGTACTTCCTTGGGTGCATAGGTGCCGCGATTGTCGAGCTTCCAGGCTTCGGTTTTGCGCAGCAGGGCTTCCAGGCGCGGGTCGCTCCAGTCCACGCGATTGCCTTTTGATTGATGCTTGTGAGCGTTCATACAGATAGACATCCCATGGGACTGCGTGCAGCCGACCGTCATCCACCGGCGCCTCGTCCATCACCTCGGAGGCCGGCGGGCCGTGTCCGCGCCCATACCGGGCCGCTGGCGACTTGCGGAGAACGGATGGCGCGCGTTCTCCGTTATCGGCCAAGGGCGGTTCGACTTTAGGGGGCGACAAGACCTTGCACTGCGCCGGGTCGATGGCGCCACGGATCGCGTGGAATGGCCTAGGGACGAGTCTTCAGGGGATGATCGAGGCCGCCAACCGTCCGCAGCATCAGCTGCCGTGCCAGCGTCAGGTGGGCGGCCAGAGGCACCACTTCATCGCGCACCCGGCGTAGCCAGGTGGGCCGCCCATGCACCAGACGGGTAATCGCGCCGATTCGCCGTACCACGGCCTTGTGCACGGCGTGTCGAAGCACGGCATAGTCGTGCAATCGCGTCATATCGCCAGCCAGCGCATCGGCGGCGCAGTCGGCATAGACGTACGCATCCTCGATGCCCAGGTTCATGCCACGCGCACCGATCGGCGAATGAATATGCGCCGCGTCGCCACCGAGCGCGACACGACCTAGCGCCGCCTTCGAGGCCACGCGGTGCCCGATATGGAATTGCGACGTCCAGGCAACCGGCCCCAAGGTGCTCGTACGGCGCAAGGCCGCGAGCGGGTCGTCGCCATTGCCGATCACACGCCAGAGTCCGGCCTGCAATCGCAGCAAGAAGATGAAACCATCCGGCTCGAACATGATGTGAGCGTGCCAGGGGTCGAGCGGCGTTTCCAGCTGCAAATCCCACAGTTTCCAGGGCTCGGGAAGGTCGCTTCCGGCGAACTCGAGCCCGAGCGCAAGGCGCGTCGTACTTCGCGCGCCGTCGGCACCCAGCAGCAGCTGGCTTTTCACTTCTTCCGTATGGCCGTCCATGTGGACGAGTGTCGATGTCACTTGCCGCTCGTCTTGCACCAGCGATTTCAGACTGACTCCGCGCTCGACATTCACCCCTTGCGCATGCAAGGCGTCGGTCAGCAGCGTCTCGGTCCGCGCCTGTGGCAACACCGTCATGGCGCGTGGCGCGCCAAGCGTCGTCGGCAGATCGAACGAGAGGATCTCCTTGTCCCCCTGGTGCAGGGTGGCGCCCCTCGCCGACCAGCCTTGCGTCACGATACGGTCCGATACACCCGTGTCCTGCAGCATGTCGAGCGTGCGGCTGTTGACGGCCAGCGCCTTGGAATTGACGGAAGGCAGCGGCGCGGAATCGACGATGCGCACGGCGACGCCGCGCCGCGCGAGAAACAGGGCCGCCGCCAGACCGGTAGGGCCGGCGCCGGCAATCAAGACGGCCGCGTTGGTGGCGCTCTGAATGTCGTTCGGCAGGCCCATTGGTGTAACGCCAGGCTTTGTCCCGCCGTAGTGTGCCGCCAACGAACGTTGCCCCGACGTCAACGCCGCCTATGCCATCAGACACCCCCAGGTCGCACTTCTACCCGGATCGCCACTCACCCATACTCAGCGCGAACCCATCGGAGGCTTTCCCATGCGCGCCCCGCTCGCCGTGTTCGCCTTGTGTTTCGCCCTGCCCTGTCTCGCCGGCACATCCACGCCCACCGAGCAGCTCGCCACTCCACCTTCCAACGCACAGCACTTCACCATCGTGTCGACGGCCGGCAAGCACGGCACCTCGGCCCGCTGGACCGCCGCTGATGGCACCCGTATGGGCCGCGAAAGCATGGTGCTGCGCGGCCAGGTATTCGAGATGGATAGCGCGGCCACCACGGGTGGCGATGGCATGTTCAACCACGTCATCATTCGCGGCCACATCCCGCAAGGCGATGCCGCGGAGACGTTCGCGGTGAAAGACGGCACCGCCATATGGAAGAGCCAGGTGGATGCGGGCTCCGCCCCTTACAAGGCAGCCGCCGAATACGTGAGCTTTGGCGGACCGATGGACCTCACCGCCGACATGCTCGAAAAGTTGCTGATGTCGCCCAGCAAGTCGATGGCGTTGCTGCCAGGTGGCCAGGCACATGCCGAAGAACTCACCACCGCCACCATCGGCGATGGCGCCAACAAGAAGAAAGTGACGGCTTATGCAATCACCGGCGTCGCCAACACGCCGATTCCCGTGTGGGCTGATGCGTCGGGCAAGTTCTTCGCCTTCGTCAACGGACTGTCCTGGATGCCGGTCGGCTACGAAAGTGCGCAGCCTGTGCTTGAGAAGGCCCAGTCCGATGCCATGGCGCTGAGCTCGAAGGCGCTGGTACCCAAGCTGCTCAAGACGCCAACAGGCCCGGTGGCTTTCACCAACGTGCGCGCCTTTCTCGACGGCACTCATTTTGCGGATGGCCAGACTGTGCTTGTCGACAAGGGTGTGATCACCCAGGTCGGAGCTGCCGCGTCGGTCAGCGTGCCAAAGAATGCGCAGATCATCGACGGCAAGGGCAAGACGCTGGTTCCCGGTTTGTGGGATTCGCACCAGCATGTGCCCGACGATGCCGCCGGCCCGATGCTGCTGTCACTCGGCATTACCTCCGTACGTGACCCCGGCAATATCAACGAACTCACCATGGCGCGCGCGGCACGTCGCGCGAAGGGCGAACTGCTGAGCCCGAAGGTCTATCCGTCCTCGCTGATCGATGGCAAGGGCCCCAATACCGCCCAGGTAGCCAGCGTGGCTACGTCTCAGGACGAAGCACTGGCACTCGTACGCAAGGCCAAGGCGGATGGCTTCGATGCGATCAAGATCTATGGCACCTTCAATCCGGCCTGGGTAAGCGCCACCGCGGCGGAAGCACATCGGCTCGGACTGCATGTGCATGGGCACCTTCCCGCCGGCATGCGACCCAACGAGGCGATCGCTGATGGCTACGACGAAATCACCCACATCTACTTCGTGATGATGCAGGCGATGCCCGATGCCGTGGTGAAGGTATCCAACGGCATGGCGCGCTTTGAAGGCCCGGGCCGCTATGCGAAGGATGTCGATCTCACCAAGGACCCGATGAAGTCGCTGATCGCCAGCATGGCGCAGCGCAAGATCACGTCGGACCCGACCCTGGTCGTGGCCGAAAGCCTGTTCGTACCGGAAAATGGCGATCTCTCGCCGGCTTACGCACCCTTTGTGGGTACCTTGCCGCCAGCGGTCGAGCGCGGCTTTCGCCAAGGTGGTTTCGCGGTGCCGAAGGATCTGACCCGCGCCGACTATCGCGCCAGCTTTGCCAAATTGCAGGCCCTGGTGGCGGCCATGCATAAAGCCGGGGTGCCGATCGTGGCCGGCACCGATGGTTCGGGACTGGAACTGGTGCGCGAGCTTGAACTCTACGTGCAGGCCGGCTTCACCAACGAAGAAGCGCTGGCCAGCGCCACCGTCGAGACCGCGCATCTGGTTGGCGCTGACCAGCACACGGGCAGCATCCAGATCGGCAAGTCGGCCGATCTTGTGCTGGTCGACGGCAACCCGGCGGTGAATATCGGGGACCTGCGCCATACCGATGTCGTGATGATGGAAGGCAAGCTGATGGACGCCGGTGCCCTGCGCACGGCCGGCGGTATCAGCAAGCGTCCGGCGTACCAGGATTAATCGGCACCGGCATATCCCAGGAGCAGCCACTCGACGCGGCCCAGCCGCAGTGGCAATGTTTGCGCAAGGCCGGAAAAGCATTCCCGGCCTTGCGCTTACGCAGGATCCGGGCTGGGTCCGCTGGGGAGGGTGTCCATGGCACAGCATCTGCTGATCTTCCTGCTCATTTTCATCAGCGTGTTCGGCTGCGCGTTAGTTGGCATGCATATGCGCACCCGCCTGCCCGATCACCACCTCGATGAAGAGTCGGCCACCGCGATCAAACTTGCCACCGGCCTTATTGCCACCATCGCCGCCCTGGTGCTGGGCCTGTTGATCTCCTCGGCCAAGAGTTCGTTTGACACGGTCAGTGGCGATCTGGAGCGCAACGCGGTCAACATCATTCGACTGGATCGCACGCTGGCGCAATACGGGCCCGAGGTGCAGTCACTGCGCCAGCAGCTCAAGCACAATTACGGCGTCTGGATCGAACTGCTGGCGTCCGGCAATTCGACCACGCTGGCCACGCTGGACAGCCCACAGGTACTCAACCACATCAGCGATTTCCAGCGCCGGCTGGCCGAACTGACGCCAACCAGCGCGAACCAGCGACAGCTGCAGGAGCGCGCACTGGATATTTCCGACGAAGTGTTCTCTGCACGCTGGCTGGCGTTGATGCAAAAAAGCGGCGCCATTCCGATGACCTTGCTGATCGTGCTGGTGTCGTGGCTGTGCGTGATCTTCGGCACCTTCGGCTTGCTTGCACCACGCAACGGCACCGTGATGTTCTTTTTCCTGTTGTGCGCGTTGTCCGCGTCGGGCGCCATCTTCGTGATCCTGGAGATGGATACACCGCTTACCGGTATCGTCAAAGTGTCAGTGACGCCGATGCGCGAGGCGCTTTCGCAATTGGGACAGTGAGGGCTGGTGGGATCAGCGGATGCCGCGTAGCTGTTCGGCGACCCAGTCGATGAACACGCGCAGCCGCAAGGGCAGTTGGCGTTGCGAAGCAAAGACCACGCTTATCGGCATCGAGGGCGGCGGCATGCCGGGCAGCAGCGCCACCAGGCTGCCTCGGGCGAGCTGATCGACAATCCGATAGGCAGGCAGCTGGGCGATACCCAAGCCGGCCTCGCAGCAGCTGAGATAGGCATGCGCGCCATTGACCGTGACCAGGGACGGAAGCATCACTTCGCGCATCCGCTTGCCGACCATGAATTCGAGCGGCGTCACGCGACGCGTCGTTGGCGAAGCCCAGTTGACCGCCACGTGGCCGTCCTGCAGCTCCGCCAACGTCAGCGGAATGCCTAGTCGACGCACATAATCGGCACTGGCCACGGTGACCTGGGACAGCGTGGCAACGCGACGCGCCACCAGGCTCGAATCGGAAAGTTCGCCGGCGCGCAGGACGCAGTCCACGCCCTCCTGCACCAGATCGATGAAGCGGTCGCTGGTGCTGATCTCCAGCTCGATCTGCGGATAGCGCGCAAAGAAGTCCGGCAAGGCGGGGATCAGGATCGTGCCTGCTGCCGTCGAGGGCAGGTCCACGCGCAATTTGCCCTTTGGCACCGAGGCGGCTTCGCGAAAGTCGGCCTCCACCGCATCGAGGTCGGCCAGCAGGCGCACGCAGTGGTTGTAGTACACCTCGCCGTCGCGGGTGGGCCGCACGCTACGCGTCGTTCGCTGCAGCAGGTGCGCGCCCACGCGCTCCTCCAGCCGCTTGATGGTGTGGGTCAGGGTGGCGCGCGGCAGGCTCAGGTCGTCGGCAGCGCGGGTGAAACTGCCCAGTTCCACGATCCGCGTGAATACCCGCATGGCTTGCAGTCGGTCCATGGTGATTGTTGGCAATTTCGGCAACAGATATGGCGATTATTGATCATTTATCCGAACGCCGTCATGACTAATGATGTTCGCCACCCCCCAACGCGAGCCTCTTCCATGCGAACACGACAGTTAGGAAAGAATGGTCCTCTCGTATCCGCCCTCGGCCTCGGCTGCATGGGCATGAGCGAATTTTACGGTGCGCGCGATGACGCCGAATCCATCGCCACCATCCATCACGCGCTGGAGCGTGGCATCAACCTGCTCGATACCGCCGACGTGTATGGCCCCTTCACCAATGAGGTTTTGGTGGGCAAGGCCGTTCACGACCGTCGCGACCAGGCCTTTGTCGCCACCAAGTTCGGCATCGTGCGTGACCTCAATGATCCGTCCAAGCGCGGCGTCAACGGCAGCCCTGAATACGTACGCGCGTCCTGCGACGCCAGCCTCAAACGTTTGGGGCTGGATCATATCGACCTGTATTACCAGCACCGCGTGGATACGCGCGTACCGATCGAGGAAACCGTCGGCGCCATGGCTGAGCTGGTAAAGGCGGGCAAGGTGCGCTACCTGGGCCTGTCCGAAGCCTCGGGCGCGACGCTGGAACGTGCCAGCAAGGTGCACCCCATCGCCGCGCTGCAGGTGGAGTACTCGCTGTGGACGCGTGATCCTGAAGAGAACGGCATGCTCGACGCCTGCCGCCGTCTGGGCGTGAACTTGGTGGCTTACTCTCCGCTGGGTCGTGGCTTCCTCACTGGCGCCTTTGCCAGCCCCGACGACTTCGCCGAGGACGACTACCGCCGCCACTCGCCGCGTTTCCAGGGCGAAAACTTTGCGCACAATCTGCAACTGGTGGACGAAGTGAAAGCGCTTGCCGCAGACAAGGGCTGCACGCCTGCGCAGTTGGCGCTGGCCTGGGTGCTGGCGCAGGACAAGGGCCTGATCGGCATTCCCGGCACCAGGCGCCGCGACCGCCTGGATGAAAACATTAGCGCGCTCGATGTCACGCTCAATGCAGCAGAATTGAGGGCGATCGACGCCATCTTTCCGCTCGACGCTGCGGCCGGCACGCGCTACCACGCAACGATGATGCACATGGTCAACATTTGATCCGTCTTTCGAGGCCCACCTCGCCGTCAAGCCGGTAGTGACGGCGAGACTACCGGCGACGCCGACTCAACTGTCGTTGCGATCGCCTTGGTCCTCTCACTCGTTGAGCGGCCGAAGTCATACCCAGAAGCCTTCAGGGCGATCTCTAGACTCACGTGCAACACCCTCAACGAATCGCTTCATGCGACACTCCATCGACTGCGTGAGCCTTGGGTAGCCCCGCTGCGTTGCGTGGCGTTTTCACAGGGCCGCCACCCATGAGCGGCGCCAGCCGCGGGTCGATCCTCTCCTAAGCTGGAGGTATCAACGACATGAATAGCGTCAGCACCGTCCGGCTCTACTTGCTGAGGGCTATGTACCTGCTCATCGCGGCAGGCCTGGCGACTACCGTGTGGCCACATATCATCTCGCCGCCGGATTTGGTGGCCGGGCCAAAATCGGTCATCCGCGCGCTGCTAGGCGCACTGGCCGTCATGTCCGTGCTTGGCCTTCGTTATCCGCTGCAAATGCTTCCGCTGCTGCTCTTCGAACTGCTTTGGAAGGTCATTTGGGTGGTCGCGTCTGCCGTGCCCATGTGGCTAGGGCCCGGCCTGGATGCGTATGCGTCCGAAACACTGTTTGCCTGCCTGATGGGCGTCGTGCTCGTGCCGATCGTGATCCCTTGGGGCTACGTCAGCCAACGTTATATCTGGGCCGCGGGCGATCCCTGGCTTCGTCGAGCCTCGGAACGTTCCCAGCAAGGTCCCGCCTAGCCCCTCCATCGAGAGGGCAGCCAGGCGTCACCGGCGAATATCGCCATGGAACAAGCAAAGCGTAGCTGGGGCCTTCAGCCGCTTGATCGTAGCCGGCAACGTAGCCGGCAAGTTGGAGCCGACGATTCGTCGCCTCCGACCAGATCGCTGATGTCGCGACTCGCGACACCGGTCGGCAGGGCAAAGCCATGCCGACCGGTGCGCGTTACCAGCACTTACAGATCTACACCGAAGCCCGCACCGACGGATGTCTGTGAACCACTGGCTGTGGCGCCCACGCTGACGTGCATGCGGCTACCCAGCGGTGCCGCATAGCCCACCGAGATCGCCGAGCGGCCCGACTGTTCGCCCACGCCTGCCGCAATGCGGCCGTTGCCGGTGGCGCCTGCCGCATTGATGGCCATCTGGGTCGAAGCGGCGCCCATCGCGCCCGTTTCATCGATGCGCTTGTTGACCTGCTGGAACTGGTCGTTCATCTGGTTCTGCAGGTTGGACAGGCTTTGCACGTTGCCGAGTGCGGAATCGGTATAGGCCTTGGCCGCCGAGAGCGTCTGCTGTGCGTTGGTATCGGTGTAGCTCTTGGCCGTTGCCAGGGCCGCGTTGAGCTGACCGACGTTGGTCGCATCCGTGGCGTTTACACCGGCGGCCACATTGGTGATCTGTCGCTGGTTGGTAGCTGTGCCGACGGACACCGTGTTGGCGACATTGGCGACCGAGCCCTGGCCCAGGGCCACGGCATTGGCGGCCGTCACCGATGAGCCCTGACCGATGGCCGTACCCGAGGCAGCCGTCACCGACGCACTCTCACCGACGGCGACCGCATTCGTTGCCGTCGCGGCGATCACGGTGTTCGCACCGACGGCCGTGCTGCCATCCGCCTGCACCTGCGCCTTGCCGCCCAGCGCGGTGTCGTTCGGGCCGGCAGCGAAACTGCTGGCACCGACGGCCACGCCGTTGCTACCTGCCGCACTGCCGCCGGTCGCAGCGCCATTGCCGATGGCCACGCCGCCCGAACCGGCCACCACGGACGCGCCATTGCTGCCGTCGACCGCGATGGTGTTCGGCATGGCAGCAGCGCCGCCCGAAGGTAGCGCACTGATCTCGTTGCTCAGGGTGGTGAAGTCGAGGTTGAGCTGTCCCAGGTTGACGGCGTCGGTAGCGCTAACCCCAGCCGCCACACCGTGGATCATCGTACCGCCCGCGCCACCCAGTGTGAGATCACTCTTGCTGGCGGTGTTGTAGCTCACGGCCAGAGGATTAGCGGAACCACCGCCGGCGGCGACGGCCGCGTCGAGCTGGCTGAGGTTCACGGCGTCGGTCGCCTGCGTGCCGGCCGCGACATTGGTGATCTGGCGCTCTGCGCCCGCGGCGCCTACCGAGACGCTATTGTCCCGATCTGCCAGCGAACCCGTGCCCAAGGCGACGCTGTTGTTGCCCGTCGCCGTCGCACCGGTACCGACGGCAACCGATTGCGCTCCGGTCGCGCTAGCCAATGCACCCAAGGCGATGGAATTGTCGGTAGCGGCACTCGATCCAGCACCAATGGCCACCGACTGCGTACCCACGGCATTAGCGCCGATGCCCATGGCGACGACATAGTCGCCGGCGGCGTTGGCGCCGATGCCCACCACCGTATCACCTGTGCCTGTTGCCTGGGCTACCGCGCCAACCACGGTGCCATCGTCACCGATGGCAGCCGCCTGGTTGCCTACGGCCACGGTGTAATCACCAAGGGCCTGCGAGGCTGTACCCACTGCGACAGCAAAATTGGTGCCTGTCGCATTGGCGCTGTTACCAATCGCGACGTTGTTCTGGTTGGAAGCGGTGGCCGCCACGCCGATAGCAGTGGCGCCGTGCGCGGTGGCCAGAGCGCCCGGGCCCACCGCCGTAGCGTAGTCGCCGGTCGCCGCTGCCGCCTGCGGATTACCGGAGATGTCGAAGTCCTTGGGGTTGCCATTGGCGTCGACGATAAAGCCGCCGATGGCCACGCTGCTCAGGCCCGTGGCCCGGGCGTTGGCGCCGATAGCGGTCGTGTTGAAATTCGCGGCGCCGGCACTGTAGCCGACGGCGGTGGCGTAGTTGTTGCCCGTGGTGGCACTGTGACCGAAGGCGGAGGAGCCGATACCCGCGGCGAACGCATTGCCGCCGACCGCTGTGGTGTAGTCATCGAGCGCGAAGCTGTTGTAGCCCATCGCCGTGCTTTCCGTACCCATGGCCGTGCTCAGCGCGCCGGCCGCCACGCTATTGGTACCAAGGGACAACGCGTCGTCGCTGCCGTCGCCGGCGCCGTCCGCCGAGAAATACGGATCCGCGGGATTCGAAACCTGTGGCGTAGCGACGACCTGCGCGACCGGCTTGGTCGTCGTGGCTTGCGTCGTACCTACCAGCTGTGGTGTCGCGTTGTCCGCCGCGAAGGCCGGTGTCATGGCGGCGACCAGCGTCACGGCCGCGATGCAGGCACGCACGCGCCTGGCGTTCGCGCCCTTGCCGGCCGCCTTGGCGAATTCGCTGGCGACCACCAGCATGCCAAGTGACTGGTTCCAGATCTTGCTGTGAATCGTGTTCATTGCCCTTCCCCGAAAGATGGATTCGCGGCGCGGCATCATCGTGTCGCGCGGATGCGCGGCGACGGATGTCATGCACCTTGAAAGAGGACGTATGGACGTCCATGGAGTAATCGAAACGGGCCGCCACCGCGCTGCATGGGCCAAAACCATCGGCCACCAGCAACGGCGGCAACCAGCGTGCGTATGTGCGTCGTGCGGTGAGCAGGCTCATGGCGATCCCCACGAACCTGCCCTCCTCCCGTCAGCCGCCTTACGCTCAGTACACGCCGAGCACGCTGACGCCGGTAAATACGCTCGGGCTGGTTACGGTGATGAAGTACTTGCCCGCGACCGGGTTGCGGACCGTTACCGACTCGGTGTTGGTGCTGGGATGCGCCGACACATAGTCATAACCGGAAGCGCCGGCCGCGCTGCCACGCTTCACATACAGGCTTACATCGCCGCTGCCGCCGGACGTGCGCACGGTGAAGCTCGCCGTACCATTGGGCACTACAAGCGTGAATTGCTGGCTGGAGCCGGCCGGGCCCTGCGTGGTGACCGCCACGTCATCGGTCAACGCAATGGGTGCAGCCGGCGGTGGCGCGGTCGTCGGCGGCACGTTGGTGTTGCCCCAGGTGTAGGCCAGCGCATTGAACTTGCTGATATCGAGCGAGCCGAAGCCGGTGGTCTTGTCCCAGCCCGTGCCGGCGTTATAGCCGTAGGTCGTACCGGCATAAGTCACGCCGTTGTTGCCCGAGGTCACGTCATGCAACACGGCCGGGTTGCTCGGGAAGTCCCGGTACATGAAGCTGGCCGGGAAACCGATCGAGTTGTTGGCATAGGTCTGCGCGCGGGCGAACACACCGACGAAGATCGGCGACGCCAAACTGGTGCCACCCACCGAATAGCGCTGGCCACCAATGATGATCTGGGCGCCGGTAACCGACGAGGCGTCGTACGCGATGTCCGGAATCTGGCGATTGCTGGCGCCAAGCGTGGTCTGCTGCCAGGTCGGAGCCGTCTCGAAAAGACTAGTGCCGCCGCCGGTCGCCCAGATGCGATTGTTGCCATCGCCAGCGTCCTCGACGCCATCGTTCCAGGCCACTTCACCAGCCCAGGCGCCGCTGTTGGTACTCAGCTTGGTGCCCCCGACGGCGATCACGTTCGGCGATGACGCCGGTTCGCTGACGGAATACGTACTCAGACTGAAGGGTGCCGGCAACACTACGCCCGCATTCGTCTCGAATTCACCGTTGGTAGTGAGATAGACGCCCTGATCGCCCGAGGACACCGAAAACGTCTGCCCTTGCAGCGCCGCCTGCGCGAAGATCGCATCGTCCGCCTGCTGGGTACCCGACTGATTGGCGCCGGTTTCGTCTTCGCCAAGCGAGACATTGATCACCTTGGCCAGATTGTCGACCACCGCCTGGTTGTAGGCGGCGGTAATGCCCGCATCGGTCAGCTCTTCGTCGGCCGGGCCGCCCTTGCCGTTGGCCGCCGCGTAGAAGATCAGCTGCTTGACCCCGCCCGACGTGCCGGTGATGGACTGTGAGTCCAGGTTCCATTCCACGTCCGAGCTGGAGTCGTCGGAAAAGTCGACCGCACTGCCGAGGGTGACCGGGACGACCTTCACGTTGACTGGGTTCATCGCCGCAGCGCTGGTCATCAGGGCCAGGTCGCTTTCCGTCTGCGACATGTCGCCCCAGGTGATGATACCTACCGTGGTGTTGAATGCGGTTGGCGTAGTGGCCGCGTCATAGATGCCCGGGAACTCGGTGGGCGAGTGCGTCACGTTTGACACGGCCTGTGTCGCGGCAACCTGCGTACCCACCTTCGGGCCGAGATAGCTGAGCGTGTGCTTGGTGCTGACGTTCTGCAGGCCCACCACCGATCCTACGATGCCGCTCAGTGCCTGCGGCACCATCACATCGGCATCGTTGCCGAAGTGCTGCTTGCCGTTGTGGGTGTACGTCTTCATGGTGGTGTTGAACGCGGTGCCGACCGTGCTGGCATTACCGTCGGCATATACCAGCGTGTTGTTCGCAGACACGCTGATATGGGTAAAGCCAGACTGCTGCAGATGCGCCACGACTGCCTGCACCTGCGCGTCGGTCGGCGCATAGGCGGCCTTGAATTGCTCGGGGGTGAGGAACTTGCCATAGGCGGCGTTGCCAGGCGTATTGATGCTCTTGATCAGCACCTGCATCTGCGAGGTATTGCGCAGGTTGAGGCTCACGGCCACGTGCAGCACCTTGGTGCTTTCCAGCGGTGACACGAGCTCCTTGACCTGCGGCTTGCCATGCACATTGAGCACGTAGTGGGTGCTCGTGGTGGCAGGCGCGCCCGCGACGGCCGAGTTCGCCGACAGCGTCTTCAACAGGGCGGCATGACTTGCGGTAGGAGCCCACGTGGTCGCCGCATGGGCCGACAACGGACTCAGGACAAGCGCGAGTGCCATGGGTAGCAGCGCCTTGCGGCAGGCATGCGAGCCCGCCTTCAACACACGAGTACAACTGGACATCTTCGTTCCCCGGGTATGCGAGGCCAACGTCACACCTTGCATGCGCGTGGACCCCAAATCGAATAGCGCGCCTAGAAGGCGCATGGTCAAGCTCGCTGGCTAACGACGATCCCGAGAACCCCGCACTCCGCGTGGCGGAGCACCCCCTGGTTTGCAGCGGCAACACGCTAGCCGGACGACAGCTTGAAATCAGCTTCGACCAACCGCGCTGCACAAAACACGCACCCACACCCACCCTTCCTCACGCTTGCTCACCGACCACACCCAGCCGCACCTCCGGAACTGCACCGGTGCAAGCAATCGCGGGGAAATCACCGGGAAATTGTGCAAATCCGCTTGACGCAGTGGATACTGCGCACCGAGAGTGTCAGCCCTTTCCACACCACCGCAGCACCCAGGCCGCATGAACAACGGAAACCCGAAGATGGTCGCTCGAACGCCAAACCGCGCGTGGCGCATTGGCGTGCTGGAAGACGATGCACAACTGCGTGAAGGCATCATCATTCCCGGCTTGCGCTATTTCGGTTTCGAGGTGGCGGGCGCCGCATCCGCGGCCGAACTGTACCGCCACATGCTGAGCCAGCGCTTCGACATGGTGGTGCTCGATATCGGCCTGCCTGACGAGGATGGGCTTACCGTCGTCAAGCATCTGCGCGAGGTGTCCAACCTCGGCATCGTCATGCTTACCGGCAACACCGGCATGGACGACCATGTCAGTGCACTGACCAACGGCGCCGATGCGTTCCTCAACAAACCGGTGAACATCGAAGTGCTCGCAGCCACGTTGCATAGCGTGGCGCGCCGCCTTGCCGCAGGACCGAGCGCGGGCCATCTCGCCACGCCTTTTGGTGGCTCAGGTCATTGGCGACTGGATACCGACGACTGGTGCCTGGTGACGCCAGCCGGCCAGGCCTTGCCGCTGACGGCCCCCGAGCGTTGCATCCTGCGCATCCTGATGGCCGTGCGAGGCGAGCCGGTGTCACGCGAGCGACTGATCGGCGCGCTCACGTCCGACATCTACGAATTCGATCCGCACCGCCTGGAAATGATGGTGCATCGACTGCGCCGCAAGGCGCAGGACGCAGCGGGCCAGCCGTTGCCGTTATTGACCTCGCGTGGCCAGGGCTATTTGTTCGCCAGCGACGCTTGAAGACGCTGCTGCATGCTTGATGGCGTCACGCGGCGCATCGTCGACCTTGCCTAGCGACGGCAGGCGGATTCGGAAGCGCGTACCCACTTGTGGCGCGCTGGAAACATCGATCTGACCACAGGCGGCCTCGACCATGCTGGCGACCACGGCGAGCCCCAAGCCGGTGCCGCGACCAAACGGCTTGGTCGTGTAGAAAGGCTCGAATACCTTGGCGCGCACCTCATCGGTCATGCCGACGCCGGTATCCGCCAGGGTGAGCTGCAGGGCAGGTTCCGCCTCGAGCCGTTCGAGCGTCATGCTGAAACGGCCGCCGTCCGGCATGGCGTCGCGAGCATTTGCGGCGATATTCAGCACCATCAATTCGAGCTGACCGCGATCGAGGTGAACCAGCATCTCGTG
This sequence comes from Dyella humicola, assembly GCF_026283945.1. Lineage (NCBI taxonomy): Bacteria > Pseudomonadati > Pseudomonadota > Gammaproteobacteria > Lysobacterales > Rhodanobacteraceae > Dyella > Dyella humicola. Next base: position 396,448 of record NZ_JAPDPC010000001.1, on the reverse strand, counting down.
CGCTTGCAGCTGCAAGTCCAGCTGGATGTAGCGCCCCAGCAGTTGGCGCAGCATCGGCTGCAGCTCAGTGAGCGCAGCAGCCGCGTCGAACACCTGGGTGGCGCCTACGTCCTCGCGACTGAAGTTGAGCAACTTGCGACTGACGGTCAGCGCCCGCAGCGCGGCGAGCTCGATGCCTTCCAGCGCGTTGAGCAAGGCCGGCGTGCCAAGGTCGGCCAGCTGCTCGCGTTGCGAGGCATAGCCCAGCACCACGCTGAGCACGTTGTCGAAATCATGCGCGACGCCGCTGGCCGCGCGACCGATGGCGTCGAGCTTCTGCGAATGGATCAACTGCTGCTGCGTGCGTTCGCGCTCCTCCATCTCCCGTTTGAGGAGTTCATTGCTGCGGGCGAGCGCCTCACCGCGTTGTAGCGCTTCGGCCAGCATGGTGCGCAGCGCGCGCGTGGTGCTGTCGATGGCGAAGGTGACCAGCAGATAAGCCGGCACCAGCATCGGCAGTGTGTGCAGCGCATCCGAGACGCTGAGCTCTGGCCCGGGCACCCACAGCGCGTCCCCCAGTTGGCCAAGCGCGAACATGCTGATAATGGCCATATAGACGGCCCAAAGCGTGCGGCGCCCAAGCATGATGCCCGCCACCGCCAGCAGCAAAGTGGGCGTGGGATCCGGCGGCGCATGGCGATAACCGGAGGACATGTAATCCGCTACCAGGGACAGCAGGGAAACCCAGAGAAACAACTGGATGCCGCGATGAAAATGGCCACGCCGGATCACCACCACGCCACCGAAGGCGGCCAGCGTGACCACAACGTCGGTAGTGAGATCGGTGATCTGATCGAGCGTCCAGACTGACGGCAACGCGATAGCCGGTTCCCTCAGCGTGAAATAGACGCGACTGAACACCGACGCCAGGCCGAAGCCGATCATCAATAGCTGGATAAAGCGTGCGTTGAGGCGATCGACCGGGTTGTCCGTAGGTGCCCGATCCAGCCATTCCCGCACCGCTCGTAGTCCTGGAATGGTCATGCTGTGGGCCCCGGAAAACTGCGACTTGCCCGCCCATTCTTCCCTGCGCGAGCGCCGTGATCAAGCACAAGGTCGGTGAGGTTGGAGAGCCTCGTGCTCGACGTGCGCGAGCGTGCGTGACTTGCCCCCAGGCGTCGCCGAACCTCGGCTGGCTTCACAACGCGAGTGCGATCACGCGCTCTTTTCTAGGTTGCCGGAAGCCAGCGTCGGCAGGGTCAGGCCTAAGGGGAGGCCACCTGCTATTGAGCCGTGGGAGCGGCCGCGCAGCCAACGGTTTTGGGGAGGAATCTTGGTGAATAAGATCTACAGCAAAGTCTGGAATCCGGCGCTTGGCGCCGTCGTCGTGGCGTCGGAGCATGCGCGCTCGGCCGGCAAAGGCCGTCATGGCAAGACGCGCAAGGTGGCCGCCATCGTCGCATTAGTGGGTGCGACGATGATGCCCTTCGCGGCCAACGCTTGCGCGGGGCTGTCCTGGCCAGGCAGCGGCAACACGGGAACGACCGACGCACTCACTTGCAGCGCATTGATGGCGCAGAGCATCCAGGTGGTGACGCCGCCGACGGTAACGGCACCGACGGCAACCACCGCACCGGCTGGCACAAGCGTGAGCGATCCCACCGGGTTCTGGTCGATCTCTGGCCCGAACGGCGGTTCGACCTCGCCGGCCAACGCGGGAGGCTACAACGATGTGGCCTTCGGTTCCGGCGCGAACAGCATGGGCAGCAACGGTACTGCGCTGGGCAGCAATGCCCAGGCGCAGGCCGATAACGGCACGGCAGTCGGTTACAACGCGAACGCCATGGGTAATTCGTCCGCCGCCTTGGGTGCCGGCGCAACCGCTACGGGTGCCAACAGCACCGCCCTGGGCACGGGTGCACAAGCTCAGGCCGATACGGCTACGGCGGTGGGCGAAAACGCCAACGCCGTGGGCAATGCCGCCGTGGCGCTAGGCGCCGGCGCGACCGCGACCGGCCTTAACAGCACGGCCCTTGGTACGGGTGCCAGTGCGGCCACCGATACCAGCGTGGCGGTGGGCCAGGGCGCTCAAGCTGCTGGTGCCGCAGCCATGGCTGTTGGCACGGCATCGACCGCCAGCGGCACCAACGGCATCGCCTTGGGTGAAGGTGCGCAGTCGACGAGCAACTATGCCACCGCGATTGGCAGCGCGAATTCAACGGGCGTCAAGACGACAGCCAGCGGTGCCAACAGCATGGCGCTCGGCGATGGCGCCCAGGCTGCCGGTAGCAACGCCATATCGCTTGGCAACAGCTCGAGCGCCGGCAGCTCCAACAGCATGGTGCTGGGCACCAGCGCGACGACCACCGGCGCCAGCTCGACCGTGATCGGCTATACGGCGTCCGATGTCGGCATCTCCAACAGCGTCGTCATGGGCGCTACCGCGACCATCACCAACCTGGGATTGAGTACGGGCACGGCCATCCCGGGGCTTTACCGCCAGGATTTGGCGATGGGTTACGGCGTGGAGATGAACGCCGCCACCCAGTCCGTCGCGGTGGGTGCCAGCTCGCTCGTTGCCGACCAGTCCGCTACGCCGGTTTCCATCACCGGCGGCACCGCCATGGGCTATAGCTCGCAGGTGCAGGCATCGTATGGCACGGCGATAGGTGATGGCGCCAATGCAGGCGCCAAGTACGCCATTGCGATGGGTTTCGGCGCGAGCGCCACTTCGGCCTCTTCCATGGCGGTTGGCAACGGAGCCATTGCGCCGGGTGCCGCCGCGACGGCGCTTGGCACCAACGCCCAGGCCCAGGGTGCCCACAGCATCGTCATCGGCAGCGGCGGCGGCGCGTACTCCGGCCCGAACTCAGCGGATACCGTCGTGATCGGTAACAGTGCCGAGGCCGTGGAAACCTCTCCTGGTTATAGCGGTGGATCGGGCCTGGTCACTGGCAGCGTTGTCATCGGCGCCAATGCAATCTCCTATGGCGGCCAGACCGGCGTGGCGATTGGCTACTCGGCCGGCATCGCCCAAGGCAGTATTGACGCCATTGGTATTGGTGACCGCGCCATCGGCTACGGCAACGGCTCCGTTGCCATCGGCTCGCACTCGTATTCGGTCGGCCCGGGTTCGGTCGCCCTGGGCGGTGCGTTCAGCGAGTTTGGGGGCAGCGGCCTTGGGGCATCGTCCGGCGGCACTTCTGCCGTTGCGGTTGGCACGAGCTCCTATGCATACAGTGACTACAGCGTCGCGTTGGGTGCCGGGGCCTATGCCAGCGGTTCGGAAGCATTGGGCGGTGACCCCACCGCCGGGTCGATCGCCATCGGCTACAAGTCGACCGCGGACGGTGACGGCAGCCTGGCCATCGGTCGCAATGCCATCGCCAATGGTGCGCTCAACACCACCATGACCAACGGCACCGCGGTCGGCGTCAATAGCGTGGCCTGGGGCACCGACACCGTGGCACTGGGCAACAACGCGATTGCAGCCAATACCAGCGACATCGCGCTGGGCACCAACGCCTGGGCCGGTGGCGGCACGGGTACGCGCAATATGGCGGTCGGCAATGGCGCTACCGCCGGCGATCCCACCGGCAACACCAATGTCAGTGACTCGGTGGCCATCGGCGCCGCCTCCATCGCCAGCGTCAACCAGGCGATGGCCGTCGGCGTCAGCGCATCGGCCAGTGGCGTGCAGTCGCAGGCGATCGGTAACAACGCGATTGCAGTGGGTCTGCAGAGCATGTCGAACGGCTTCCAGGCCGATGCCGAAGGTGACTACTCGACCGCGGTGGGTTCGAGCAGCTATGCCGCAGGGGTGGGCGACACGGCCATCGGCAGCGGCGCGGTGACGCTCAATGGCGGTGGCACGGCGATTGGCTATGGCGCCACGGTGATGGCGAACAATGCCGTTGCGCTCGGCGCCAATTCCGTCGCCGATCGCGACAACACCGTATCGGTCGGCAGCGTGGGTGCAGAGCGTCAGATCACCAATGTGGCGGCAGGCACGCAGGCAACGGACGCGGTGAATCTTGGCCAGCTGAATTCGGCGGTGACGACTGGCATGGCCCAGGTCAGTGCACTGGCGGTGAACTACGACGCTGCGGACATGAGCAACCTCACCTTGGGTGGTGCGAACGGCACGATGATTCACAACGTCGCCGCCGGCGTGAATGCGACCGATGCCGCCAACGTGGGTCAGGTCAACAGTGCGCTGGCCACGGCCAATGCGTATACGAACACCAGCATCCAACCGCTGCAGACCCAGCTCACGAATGCCATCACCAAGGAGAACCTGGACTTCACCACACTGAGCAACGAGATCAGTGCGCTACCGTCAGGTGGTGGCGGCCCCTCCATGCCAGGCACGATTGCCGTGGATGGCAGCAATAGCGCATCCGTGGTGAGCGGTTCGGGCGGTGTGGCGATCGGTAATGGCGCTGTGACCGGCGGCAGCCCTGCGGGTAGCAACGGCGTGGCCGTCGGTGCCAGCAGTTTCGCTGCAGGCCCGAACGACACCGCACTAGGCGGCAAGGCGCAGGTGCAGGCGGATGGCAGCACGGCCGTCGGTGCGAACACCGTGATCGCCGCGACGGCAACGAATGCGGTCGCCGTCGGTGAGAGTGCGTCGGTGACGGCTGCCTCGGGTACGGCCATCGGTCAAGGCTCGTCAGTGACGGCCGCCAATGCCGTGGCCCTGGGCCAGGGCTCGGTCGCCAATGTCGCCAACACGGTGTCCGTCGGCACCGCCACCAACCAGCGACAGATCACCAATGTGGCCGCCGGCGTGAACGCCACCGATGCGACCAACGTCGGTCAGCTCAACGCGGCCCTGGCAACCGCCAAGAGCTACACCGATACCAATGCGCAGCAGACGCTCTCGGCGGCCAAGGCCTATACCGATTCCGCACTCGGCAATGTGCAGAGCCTGTCCAACCTGCAAACCCAGATGAACGACCAGTTCCACGACGTCAATCAACGTCTGGATCGCGTGGGTGCGATGGGTGCTGCCATGGCGCAGATGACGGCCAATACATCGGGCCTTGCTGGTGACAATCGCGTGGGCTTCGGTGCCGGCAACTACAACGGCCAGGGTGCTTTCTCCGTGGGCTATCAGCGCGCGTTCAACGCAAACCACGCCAGCGTTTCGATCGGCGCTTCGGTCTCCGGATCCGAATCGCAGGTCGGCGTCGGCGGCGGCATCAGCTGGTAAGGCGCTGCGGGGCGCCCACCGGGCGCCCCGCTTTCCTGCACAAATCATTTGGGGAACAATCTATGAATCGCTCGATTCTTTTTCGACTTACCGCACTCGCAGCGGCCATCGGCTTCTCTTCCGCGCACGCCGCCAGCCCGGTGGTGTCGCCGGATGCGCTTACCAAGATCAACCCGTCCGCACTGACTGCGAATCAGACGTTTGATGGCTTCATCGTCGTCTATCGCAATGGAAGCACGGAAAACGCGAATGGCTCGGCCGTCACGCAGAACGTCAACGCCGCGGTGTCGCGCGCCAAGCTCGACGCTTCGGCGTTCAAGGCGACGCCTTCCCAGGCAGTCAGCGTGGCCTGGAAGCGCAAGCTCTCCATCGGTGCGGACCTTGTGCGTACGAATCGCAAACTCAGCCAGAACGAAGCGGCCTCGCTAATGCAGCAGATCGCTGCGGATCCGGCGGTCGTGCACGTCGAGCCCGATGTGCGGATGCAGATCGTGAAGGACATCACCGCCACGGCTCCCGCTAAGCCGTTGGCCGTCGGCACCAGCACGCCGAACGATCCGAGCTTCCAGCAGTATCAGTGGCACATGCGGCCGGGTACCGGCGAGAGCGAATTGATCGGCGCGGATACCGTTCCCTGGGCCAACCTGGGTGGCAGTAACGCGTCGGCCGCTTGGCCGAACTACGACGGCACCGGCGTAACGGTGGCCGAGATCGATACCGGCGTGACGCAACATCCGGATTTGAATCTGGCGCTGGCCGCCAGTGGCTATGACTTCATCACGGATGCCGCGACATCCGGACGCGCTACTGATGGTCGCGTTGCTGGCGGTTGGGATACCGGTGACTGGACCACGGTCGCGATGTGTGGCGTGAATGAGAACAGCAGTTGGCACGGCACGCATGTGTTCGGCAACATCGGCGAGATCACCAACAACGGTGTCGGCATGACCGGTGTCGCCCCGGGCTCGCAGGTGGTGCCGATTCGCGTACTGGGCCATTGCGGCGGCTCCACCTCGGACATCGTCGATGCGATCACCTGGGCTTCCGGTGGCCAGGTAGCCGGCGTGCCGACCAATCCGCATCCCGCGCAGATCATCAGCATGAGCCTGGGCGGTCAGGCGACGTGCTCTGCGTCGGATGTCACGGCTCAGGCCATCGCGGGTGCCATATCGCGTGGTACGACTGTGGTGGTGGCTGCCGGAAACAATGGCGCGGATACCTCGGGATTCACTCCATCAAGCTGCCCTGGCGTGATCGCGGTGTCGTCCGTCGGTATCACCGGCAGGCGCGCCTTCTATTCCAACTTCGGCAACGACGTCACCATCGCCGCCCCGGGCGGCGGCATTTACGCCAACGATGCCGGCGGTGGTCAGCAGATCGACGCCGGCTTCATCTGGTCCACGCTCAATGACGGTGCCACCACCCCGGGCAACCCGATCTACGGCAAGATGGCAGGCACCTCGCAGGCGACACCGCATGTGACCGGCGTCGTGGCCTTGATGATCGGTGCCGTGCAGGCAGCGGGGCTGCCCGCGTTGACGCCAGTGCAGATCCAGAATGCGCTGATCGTGTCGGCCCGCAAGTTCCCGATTACGGAGGATCACCCGATCGGCGCCGGCATCGTAGATGCGGCGGCGGCTGTGCAGGCGGCACTCAACGCCAATACGGTCGCTCCGGCTATCACGCTCACCAGCGGCGTGCCGGCGACGGCAGCAGGCAACGCAAGCGATGCAATCACCTACAGCATCTATGTGCCGCCGGGCTCCACCAACTTCACGCTGCGCACGATCGGCGGCACGGGTGATGTGTCGCTGTACGCCAAACTGGGCATTCCGGTGGCCCCGAACGGCGCGAACGCCGACTTCTCGTCGGTCAAGCCAAACACCAACAACGAGACGATTGTCCAGACGAGCCCGGCTCCGGGTATCTGGTACGTCAGCGTGGTCGGCGTGAAGGCCTTTGCGAACGTGCAGGTGATCGCCAGCTACGTCGCGCATTAAGTGAAGAAAGGCGAGGCGGTACGGAATGCCGCCTCGCTCACATCCGCACCGGATAACGCAAGCAACGCGGATGGCGCGATCTCGGCCCGGATCGCATGCCGCAAAGTTCCGCGATGGAAAGTATGCGGAAATTTTACGCTATTGGTCAGCGCCGGCATGGTGTCTTTACGCCCGTGGGTCGCAGCATGGGTCATTCGCCGACACCAGCGTAAAGCGATGACCATCATGATACTCCGGGGCCCCCACCCCACCGGCAACTCTTTCAACGGCGAGCTCCTGCGCAGCCTCCAACAACTAGCCCGCGAAGCGGGACGCATCGTCGAGGTCTGCGCTTGCACGGGACTGCGCGATTTCATCGCCGGCCTGCGCGTAGCCCGGACCCAAACCCCCGAGTTCGTGCTGCTTGATCCCGGTGACATTGCACTGGAAGCCCAGGCACATCCCGAGGCAGGTCTGCACGACGCACTCGACGAACTGACGGCACCCTATATTGAAGTCCACGATGACAGCGACACGGCGATAGGATCTGGGTCCTGCCACCGCGGCGCCCCCTTGGCGACCATCATCATCAACGGGGATCTATCGACGAGTTACCGAATTGCGCTAGGAATCGCCTTGCGGCAGCTGGGCACGCTTCAGTGCTGATGAATGCCGACCAGCGGTCAGCGCTTCCCCATGAGGTCGCGATATCGGCATGAATTCTGGCTCGCCCATCGATGACCTCGACGAACCTCCCTACGTGTGTCCTAGCAAGATCAACTAGGTCACCATCCCGCGTGAATGATGCGCTCGGCGATGCCTTTTTTGGCCAGGAAACAGACATCGTTAACCTGCCTGCCGATTGCACTCCCCGCAATGACCAGCGCCGATCAGAAGCGCGCGTTCAACCCGCGGCATGGCCACGGGTCAATCGTCGTCGACCCGAACGCAACGTGCATTGACCCATACTCTGACCTCGCCGCTGCGCCATAGCTTGGCCGCGTCAGAATCCTTGCCCGGTAACACCGAAGCGGCGAAACGGTCCAGGTAAAGCCTATCTCGCAGGCCCAAACCGATGGCGACATCATCGTTTACTTCAAGAATGCCGACGTCCTCGTGCTTGGCGATACGTTCGGGAACGGCATCTACCCATTCATAGACGATGCACGCGGTGGAAGCATCGACGGCATGATTGCCGCCGTGAACGAAGCCTTGGGCATGAGGGTGGATCACACGATCGTCCTATCGGGTCATGGTCCTGTTGGCAATCGCGGGCAGCTCGTCGCCTTCAGGGACATGCTCGTTGGTGTGCCTGAGAACGTTGCGTCGCTCAAGCATCAAGGCAAGTCGCTCGACGAGGTCCTGGCGGCCACGCCGAGTGCGGAATATGACCTCATGTGGGGACAGTTCGTCATCAATCCCGTTTTCTTTGATCGCCTGGTCTATCAGGGCCTGGAACGCCACGCCTCTGAGCCTTCCGGCCATTGACGACGTCGGAAACCCCATGCTGGAACACGCGGCTGCCGGTTCGACCATGACGGGGCGACCGTCGCGATCGCGATGCGAGCACGACGTTCTACCAAGGCCATGCCGTGGGAACGCCTGCGATGATTGAAAGGTTCGGAAGCAATGGTTCTTCAGCGTCTTTGAAGCCGCTTGTCCACGGCTTCAGCCAAGTTGAGACCGGGCCGGCAAACAGCCGGCCCGGTGTTCAATCACTTAGCTCAGTGCTTGCTGGCAACGACCATTGAAGCATTGACGTTGCTGCCCGCGGCGAGGGAAAGGACGCCCTGCAAGCGGTTCTTCTGTACCACGTAACCCGATGGGATCGTGTAGAGATTGCCCTGCCCGTCGGCCACATGCTGCGACACGAAGGCCCCGCCGGTGCCCTGCCAGACCCAGGCATCGCCACTGCTATTGGTCCACAGAATGTCCGCCAGCCCATCGCCGTCGAAATCCTCGATCGTGGCGATGCTGTACCCGCTCGCCACGCTGCGAACCTGATGGTCGACTACTTGCGTACCGTTCATGACCCACCAGCCCATCTGATGGCTGCCGGCACTCGACCAGATGAGGTCGGTCTTGCCGCTACCAGCCACTTCACCCGCGCCTTCCAGTACCCAGCCCGCCGGGAAGGTGCCGCCATACGTCTTGGTGAAATTGCCCTGGCCGTCGTTGATCCAGTAATAGATGTCGTTCTTGGGGCCCGTCCAGACGATGTCGATATAGCCATCGCCATTCAGGTCAGCCAGGCGCGGGGTGTAGCCGGTGGTGGCCGCGATCGTGTTGCCGACGACACGGGTGCAATTGGTGCCGGGACTAAACTGGCCGAACATGATTCCGCCGCTGCAGTTGATGCTCCAGAAGCCGAGCTGGCCCGTGGCGTTATTGCGCCAGATTTCCTGGGAAATACCGGTGCTGTCGACAACACCCGAGCCCACCAGCACCCAGCCAGCCGGATTCGGCGCCACATTATTTCTAATCCAGCCGTAGCTATAGATCGACAAGGCGGCAGTGTTGTTGACCGGGTTATAACTCTCCATCACGGTCTGGTTCGCCAAAGCACCGGTGAACAAGTCAGTGGCAATGGCCGTAACCTGGTCGCCCGGCGCAAAGACGCCGTCCCAGGGATTGGTACCGACGACCGTGCCGCCGTTCATCCACAACATCTGCGCATCCACTGCGCCGTTGCTATCCGGAACCGAATTGATCATCAGGATGGTGCTGTGCCCGTCCAGCACGCCGTTCGTCCCGATATGCTTGGACGTGCCGCTGCTGTTGAATCCGAACAGATCCCAGGTTGGCAAGAGGTTGCCACGCGTATCCTCTGTCACGATGGCATTGACCAGGTGCTGCACGTTGACCGAACCCAGGCCGGTTGCGTAGTCGTAACCCGCACCGGTCTTCCAGGGCGTAATCAAGGATGCCGCTCCACCGTTACTGACCACGCCGAAACTGTCGTTGCCCTTGGAGTAGCAATCCGCCGTACCCGTTGCGCAGGGCACGTCGATATCTCCGACGGTCACGTCATGGAAGACACAGTTGGCGCCCGCGCCGTCGCTGCCACAAGCGTTCGCCGGAGACCCGACGCTGCCATATTGCTTGCGTGCCAGGTCATAGAACGTCGGCCCGATATTGCCATGACTGACGCCGGCCTTTTGATTGATCAGGGCCTGGATGCCGGCCATCGCGGGTGCGGCAAACGAGGTGCCGCCCGCGCTGTTGAAGACGGCGTTGACGGGGTTGAGATAATTGCAATCCGTGCCGCCCTCCGACGCATCGGACATGCAGAAGATCAAGGCGTGGCCGTAGAGGCCGTTGGCCGCGAACAACGCGATGTCGGGTGTGGCACGCATGTTGGTCTGGGGCATCCCGAAGACGCCCGTCTGCCATGACGGTTGAGGCACGATGTAGCTCGGACCGCCGCCGCCACCAGCGGTATCCAGGAAATTCAAGCCCTGGCCATTGTTGCAGGCCGTGTTCGGATCGGAGAATTTCAGTATCGGGTACAGCTGGCTGCTGGCACAGGAATCGTTCCAGGTCTGCTCCGGGATGTAGCCCAGTGCACTGGCGCCCAGGTTGCCGTTGCCCGGCGCCCAGTACTTGCTCGTGTTGTTGAAGTCGTTGAAGTCCGTGCCGCCCACAGAGATGTTGTAGGGCGTGCTGGCCAGGCCATTGATCGCGATGCCGAAGCTGGCCACGCTCTGACCCTGATCACAGGCGGCCGTGCCGGCGTCACCGGACGATACGAATACCGTGACACCGCGGGCTGCTGCCAGACTCCACAGGTAATCGGCCTCGTTGGAATCGCCCACCACGGCACTGACCAGCTCGCACTCACCGTAGCTCAAGCTCATGATCGCCGGTGGCGTAGTCTGGTTGAGCAAGTTCTGCGCAGCCAGGAAAGGACCGAAGTCACTGCCGCTATCCGCGCACGCGGCCAGGGTTACGTTCGCATCGGGCGCAGCGGCGCCGGCCCACTCGGCATCCAGTGCCGCCTCGCCCTCATCGCCGTTGGTTCCGGGATCCGCGCAGCTGGTGTCGCCCACGAACGCGGCGGGATGGATCTGGCTGAACGCGCCCAGGGCATCGGGTGGCAAGAACGATTGGCGGAAGGTCGCCACATCCTGGTCCAACACGTCGGTACGCTCGAGTACCGCGACCGTCTGGCCCGCGCCTCGAATGGGCGTGCTTTCCGACCACAGCGGGTTGACGTTGTAGATGGTGTTGAAATCTGACGGCACGACGTCGAAAAAGACGTCGCCGTTCAACACGAAATTGAAGTTGGACGATTTGCCGCCCGCCGCCACCCACTGCCCTTTCTTGTTCCGCGTAACCGCCTGGACATTTTTGACCTGCGGCTCCGGGAAGATATTGCTGAGCGATGCCACGCCCGCAACCACCGGCGTCAGCGCGCTAGGCAACTGCTGCTCGGTGGCGTTGGCGAAATGCGTTTTGCCATTGGCCGTGTAGCGGTGCATCGACGTGTGAAAAGCGCGCTGCACCGCGGCGACCGAGCCAGAAAAGTGGATCAGCATTTTGTCGGGCGACACGCTCTTGACGCCCAAGCCTTGCGAGGCCAGCCAGGATTTTACGGTGGCCACGTCCTGGTCGTTGGGCCCGAACCTCTCGCCGACCTCCTTGGCCGTCAGCCACTTGTGGTAATTGCCGGACGCTGGATTGTTGAGCGATGCCAGAAAGCTCTCGAAGCTCTTCTGCTGCTGCGGACTGCGCTTGAGCAGCAAGGTCATCGACGGAATGACTTCCGTCTGCCCCATGGCGCCCTTATCCGCACTGACCAGGACCGGCAGCGGGACTGTCCCCTTAAGCGTAGTCAATTGATTGCCGCTGATCTTCGACGCGTCGATGAGCGGAGTGCTCGCGGTGTTGCTGGCTACTGGCGTGGCGGCTGAGGCCTGCGCACCCCACGACAGGGTCCCCGCAAACGCAACCGCCAATCCCCCAAGCCATGGCTTGCATCTATTAAATGACATGTAGTCCCCTCCCCAGGAGATTTTGCAACGAGTGATGAAATGTCTCGGCGGCTTCGCCGCTGACGAAGCATGTTTGACGGACCTGGATCCAGCGCCAGGCCCCACATCAGCCACTGCAGCTTATCCTTGCAATTTCCCTTCGTCATACACGGCTTTATTCGCTTAATCTCACCGACTTCTCACCGCCTCGGATGGCGATGCTGCGCATGCGGGAAAGGTCCAGGACTCGTCGCCTTCGCGCAGGAATCCCTGGCCGCGGTGCGATACCGGCCGGCACGGGTTCAATCGCTCGTACTGCCGGATTGATGTCTGAGCGACTGCTCGCGACATGCGCGTGGATGCGCTCGTTTGGTGCGACGAGCAGTCCATCATGAACGGGGTTCGTGAAGCGCTTCAGCGGCATGCTGCGCGACGAACTTCTCAGCCGACGTGGATCCGCCGTGCCCATCAGCACAAACCGCCGACGACCGGAAGCGGAGAGGGACCGAAAAAGCAAGCTCCCTCACTTAACTCTTCGCCGGATTGGCTATCAGTACTATGGGCAGTCAGCCACCGTGCCCCGGCCAATTCAACAAACACAAGGGGCATGAACGGCATCCATGCATCCGCGACATCTCAGAAGAACGAACTTATGCTTGCACGTCTCCGCGCCTGGATCGACCGCATACCCGTAGATGATCCGGTCGATCGCCGCAATGCACTCTTCATGCAGTGGCTACTGCTATTCGAGGGCCTTCGTACCCCTCTGAACAAGCTGTATTTGGCATCGTTCCATTGGCCATACCTTTACGAACGCTTCTACAGCAAGGCCCGCACGGGCACGCGAATGGCCATTGCCGTTGATCTGGGAACCGACCTGGCGATGACGGCGGTGGCATGGTTGGGCCTGTATCTGATACGCACGGGTAGATTCAGGCCGGCGGTGTCTTTATACCTTGCCGTCATATTGTGCTCCGGCGCATTGGCCTATGCCGCGTTCGGCTACCGCGCCACCGATGGCAGCATCACCTTGATCATGGTCCTGGCCTTGAGCGGCATGATGCTCGGTCGACGCGCGCTATGGATCACGTACGCCGCCGAGGCGGTTGTCTTGATCATAAGTATCGCGCCAACAAAAATCGCTTCCATTCCCCACGTCATGCCCTGGCTCGTCGAGGCGTATAACTCACTGCCGCTGCGCGCCCTGATGAGTTATCTGCTGATCACCGTCATCCTGGATCGCAGTGTGAATGCATTGCGGCAGAGCCTCGCCGAGGCGAACGCGCAACGCCGGCAGTTGAGTTGGGAGATAACAGAACGTGGGCGGGCCCAGGAACAGCTCCTGCATGCCCAGAAAATGGATGCCGTGGGCAAGCTTGCAAGCGGTATCACCCATGATCTGAACAATGTCTTTGGCATCATTCTAGGGTTTTCCACGGAGCGAGATCGCCTGACCACGGCCGACGCCTTATCCGATGAAGACGTACAGATCACGGCAGACGCCATGGAAGGCATCGAGCTTGCCGCGCGCCGCGGCACGACCGTTTGCCGCAAGCTTCTCAACTTCAGCCGCCGCGACGCCACCCATGCGGAAACGTTCGACATCGCCTCGGCCATACACGAGCTTCACCCTCTTCTCAGGCAGCTGCTACCACCGTCGATCCTCTTGGACATACGAGTCCCCGACAGCCAGCTTCTTATCCGTTTTGATCGCAGCCAGTTCGCGCTCGCCATCATTAACCTGACGGCCAACGCTCGAGACGCCATGCCAAGCGGAGGCGCATGCACGCTTTCCGCCGAACGAGAAGGCAGCGATGTGATCCTGTCTATTCTGGACACGGGAACGGGCATGTCGGCGAGCACCAAGGCCAAGATCTTCGAACCTTTTTTTACCACCAAGCCGATAGGAAGCGGCACGGGGCTTGGCCTTAGCGTGGTCTACGACCTGATTCAGCGCGCTAATGGCGACATACGTATAGAGAGTGAACCTGGCAAGGGCTCAGTCTTCCGCATACGACTGCCCATGGCGACGGCGTCTGCGGCGAGCTCCGAGCCGGGCGTGTCGGAAGCTGAAGAGCATGCCTGGGCCCTCTTGATCGATGACGACAACGATCTGCGTAGCCTGCTGTCTTCGGCTTAAGCGAAAGGGGCGTGCGAAGTGACGATAGCCAGAATCATTCCACGGCCAGCAGATATCCCGTGCCATGCGCGGCATCCAGCGGCAAGGACTCACCTATCGTCGCGAGTACTTTTCGGCGCAAGCGATGAACCAACGAATCAAGACGATGGGGGTCAAACGTGCTGACATCGTCCGTTAGCACGCCTATCAGGGATTCTCTCAAGATGACTTGATTGCGATGGCGCATGAGCATTTCCATCAGTTGCCGCTCTGTCTTGGTCAAGGTCACCCGACCACCGGAAGGCGAGAACAGAAGCCAGGCATCTGCGCTCAAACGCCATTTGTCTTCTACCGTGCGAGCCGACGGCTTCAACCTCCGCGCCACGCTATGCAGGGTCGCTACCAGCACATCGATCTCGGCAGGCTTGGATAGGTAGGCATCCGCTCCTTCCGACAGTCCGCGCACTCGATCCGTGTTTTCTGACCGCCCGGTGAGCATCACGATACCGGCATTGGGAATATCTACCCGCAGTTTGCGCGCCACTTCAAAACCGTCGATATCGGGTAGGCCGATATCCAACACGATGATGTCGGGATGGATGCCCGCCATCACCTTGCGCATCTCGGCCATGCTGCCCGCCGTGACGACGTCGAAGCCGAACTGGCGCAATTTCGGCGCGAGCACCCGATCGCGCAGCAAGTCGTCATCCTCGAGCAAGACGAGCCGTAATGGTCTCGCCGTATCGGCCGAATTGAGCTGATTGATCGACGCAGCCACAACACACCTCAAGATCGAACTGTCACTGACGAGTGATAGATGGTCGAGACCACGCCTCTGCCCTGCTCGTCCGTGCCGATTGAATGGCCGCCAGTAACCCCTGCTACCCATGACGGGTGCGCATCAGAGCAGCATGCAAAGCCAAGTCCAGGTAACGAACCGTGCTCGCGCTGCTCCAAAAGGGCAACCACTGGTTGAGAGTACAACTTTTGCCCGCGGGTCGACCAAACCATTCGTAGACCACGGCGCCCGCCCCCCGCCATTGGAGCGGCCCGTCACTCGGAGAGCACCATCGATGGCGTTCCGGGCGAGATGCTTCCAGCAGCCTCTGGTGGGCACCAAGGAGCCTTGTTTTCCGGCAGCGAGGGAGATATTCATGAGCAGCAAGCCACCGGGTCACCCGCACAAAGCTGAAGCGGAAGGCCCAGCACGGAAGTACAGGTTGACCACCTCTTGACCACCGGCAGCGCGTCCTACGGTCGCGTGCCAGGTGGGGACATGGTCGTCAGCCGGCGCTGATGCCCCCCCCTTGCCAAGACGCCCCAGTCACCGTCTGGGCGCACCTCAAGGCAGCTCCCCCACCGCCGCCCGAGGCTGGGATAATCCACCACGAACGGAATGAATTGCCCTGCAGGGACGCGATCGCGCAAACGCGGGTCGGATTCAAACGCTTGATTGCGGCGACTGCAAACGAAGAATCATTAAAGACGGCCAGCAATTTCGTAATTGTTTATAGGCACTCCGTCCTATTCACTACGCAAACGCCTAAGACCGGGTAATGGGGACCGCGTTGCAAGATCTTGCGGACCGGGCTGGCGTCGTGATGAAAAAAAATAAGCCGAAGGGCGCGAGTCATCGGCGACATTACACATGCTGGGGGAGTGATCCAAGAATGAAGAGCAAGATGCAAACTTCGGTGTTGCAGGATGGCGCGTACCTGTCCTCCACCGTGTCGCTGTCCAGCCGTCGACTGACGGCCGCCGTCGCCCTGGGCCTGGCACTCATGTATGCGCCGACCATCGCCCTGGCGCAGGACGCTAGCCAGACGACGGGTACCACGACGCAGGCACCGGCCAAGTCCGATGCAAAGACCGATGCGAAGAAGAAGAAGGACGGCGAGCAGAAAGACGTCAAGAATCTCGATGGCGTGACGGTCACCGGCATCCGCGCCAGCCTGGAGACGGCGCAGTCGCTGAAGCAGAACGCGAGCCAGATCGTCGATTCCGTCACCGCGACGGACATGAACGCCCTGCCCGACCGCAGCGTGACCGAAACCCTGCAGCGCATCAGCGGCGTGACGGTGGATCACTTCCTGGCCGACAATGACCCGGACCATCCGTCCGCTGAAGGCAGCGGCGTACTGATCCGTGGTTTGCCCTACGTGGCCAGCCAGCTCAATGGCCGCGACAGCTTCTCGGCCAACAACGGCCGCGCGCTCGGCTTCGAGGACGTGCCGGCTGAATTGATGGCAGGCGTGGACGTATACAAGAATCCGTCGGCGGAAATCACCGAAGGCGGCATCGGCGGCACGGTGAACCTGCGCACACGCATGCCGTTCGACAATCCGGGCCAGGTGGTCAGCTTCTCCACCGGCATCAACGAAGGGGACATGGCGCAGAAGAGCAAGCCGTCGGCTTCGTTCCTCTACAGCGACCGCTGGAAGACCGAGGACCTCGGCGAAATCGGCGCGATCGTCGACGTGTCCTACTCGGAACTGGCGTCGCGCAACGACGGCATCCAGACCAACCCGTACGTCATGCGTCCCAATGCGACCGATACGGCCTATTACGCCCCGAACATCGCCGCCGGCTCGCCCACCAGCACGGTCTACGTGCCTGGCGACATCAACTGGCTGGAAATGCAGATGCAGCGCCGTCGCATCGGCCTGTACGGCGCCTTGCAGTGGCGTCCGACCAACGATCTTGAGTTCACCTCCCAGTTCTTCCGCTCGGACTACAACCTGCAGTGGGACCAGCACAATGTGCAGACGAACGAGAGCGCCTACAACAACGTCCTGCCTGCACCCGGTACCGAGTTCAACTACAACAGCCAGGGCATCTTCCAGAGCGGCACCATGGCGTCCGACGCATGGCGCGGCCCGTCGTCGATAGGTATTCCCAACGGTTATGTGAACTACTACACCGATAACCGTATCCAGACCCAGTTCACCCGCACCACGGACTGGTCGAACGGGATGAAGTACAACATCAACGATCACATGCTGCTGACGGCCGACGTGCAGCTCGTCAAGTCGACCAGCGACATGACGGATTTCTCGGTATTCGGCCAGTTCTACATGCCGCCAGCGAACGTGAGCGTGGTCGGCACGCCCAGCCTGACCCTGTCCGATCCCAGCTACCTCGCCAACAAGGGCAACTATTACCTGGGTGCGGCGATGGACCACCTGGAGAAGGACTACGCCGAGCAGCGCACGATTCGCACAGACCTGGAATACAACTTCCAGGACAGCAGCTGGCTGCAGTTCTTCCGTGTCGGCGTGCGTTTCACCGATCGTGATGCCGAGAGCAACAACACCAGCAGTGGCTACAACTGGGGCCCGATCAGCCAGATCTGGAAGACCTCCGGTTACACGTCGACGGGCCTGGACTGGTTCAACCAGATCCCGTCGTCGATGACCGAGCAGTACACGATGTCCAACTTCTACCGCGGCGCGAACCTGCCGAACACGTTGTGGTTCCCCAGCAATGCGCTGGTGAGCAACTACAAGGCGGCGATTCAGCAGCTGTATGCGATCGAGGCCGCCGGTGGTTGGCAGGCACAGGTTCCGGGGCTGGCTGGGGAAGACAACCACCTGAACGAAAAGACGCAGGCCGCTTACGCCTCGCTCTACTTCGGCAATGACACCGCGCTGGGCGTTCCCTTCGACGGCAACATCGGCCTGCGCTTCGTCAATACCGACGTGCGTTCCAATGGCTCCATCCAGTATCCCGCGGCAAGCAATATCAGCGGCAGCACGGCCAACCTGACGCCGGCACAGCTGGCCTTGTTCAGCGGCGCCTATGTACCGATCGATGGCAAGGGCAGTTACCACAACCTGCTGCCCAGCCTGAACCTCCGCTTCAAGCTGACCGACGATCTGCAGCTGCGCCTGGCCGCGTCGAAGGCGATGACACGCCCGGATATCACCCAGCTCAACTCGTACATGAAGCTCGGTGCTTCGTGGGGTGGTCCGGCAGGCCAGGAGCCGACCATCACCGGCTGGACTGCCAGCACCGGCGGCAATCCGAACCTGAAGCCGATGGAGGCCAACCAGTTCGACTCCGCGCTGGAATGGTATTTCGCACCGACCGGCATGCTGTACACGACGGTGTTCTACAAGGAAATCAAGAACTACATCACCAACGAAATCACTACCGAGAACATCAGCGGCCAGGAGTTCGCGGTCACCGGTCCGCAGAACGCTGGTACGGGTCGCGTGAGGGGCGCCGAGGCAGGTTACTCGCAGTTCTTCGACTTCCTGCCGGGTGCATGGAAGGGCCTGGGCTTCCAGGCCAACTACACCTACCTCAACAGCAGCAAGATCTCCGGCACCACCTCGTGTGATCCCGACCATGCCAACGGTTCGTGCGGCGCGAATTTCGTCGTCACCAACCCGCCGCTGCCGATGGCCGGCCTGTCGAAGAACAGCTACAACCTGATCGGCATGTACGAGTACAGCAAGTGGTCCGCACGCGTGGCCTGGTCGTGGCGCAGCCGCTACCTGATCACGGCCGAGGATTCGGGTGACACCTACCTGCCCATGTGGAACGATTCGGCTGGCACGCTCGACGCCTCGGTGTTCTACAAGATCAACAAGAATCTGCAGATCGGCTTGCAGATGAACAACCTCACCAACACGACCACGCGCGTGCTGATGGGTCCCTCCACCTATGTCAATGGCACGGTGGATCCGAACCTGTACACCCGCGCGATCTTCCAGAACGATCGTCGTTACGAGCTCGTGTTCCGCGGCACGTTCTAATGCTCGCTCAGGCGAACAAGGCAAGCCGCTGGATGCTTGCCTGTCTGCTCACCGTCGCTTGCATGCCTACGCATGCAAGCGACGGTGCCGTTTCGTACCGCTATGCCAATGTCCGCATGGGTGGCGGTGGCTTTGTCAGCGGCTTGCTCTACCACCCCGCCGCCAATGGCTTGCTCTATGCGCGCACCGATGTGGGCGGCGCGTATCGCTGGGACCAGGCGCGTGCGCAGTGGACGCCACTGCAGGACTGGCTTCCCGCTGGCGACAATAATCTCTACGGCGTGGACAGCCTCGCCGTCGATCCGCGTGACGCCAAGCGGCTTTACCTGCTGACCGGCACCTATACCTTCCCCGCAGCCGGCAACGGCGCGGTACTGATTTCCACCGATCGCGGCTCCCATTTCACCCGCAGCGACCTGCCGTTTCCGATGGGCGGCAATGAGCAGGGCCGCAACAACGGTGAACGGCTCGCGGTCGATCCGAACGACGGGCGCATTTTGTTCCTCGGTTCGCGCACCGCCGGCCTGTGGCGCAGCGCGGACCATGGCGCGCACTGGGCGAAAGTGGACGGTTTCCCCGCCATCGCCACCAGCGCCGGCACCCACGCTACCCACGCCACGCGCGCGCAGCCGGTAGGCATCGTGTTCGTGGTGTTTGATCCGACCAGCGGCAGGCCCGGACACCCTAGCCGCAGCTTGTACGCCGGCGTCTCCACCCAAGACACCAGCCTCTATCACTCCACCGATGGCGGCCAGAGCTGGAGTGCGGTCGCAGGCCAGCCCGACGGCCTGCGTCCTCACCACATGCTGCGCGCTGGCGATGGCGCCTATTACCTCACCTTCGGCGACGAACCCGGACCGGACAGCGTGCACGATGGCGCGGTGTGGAAATACACGCCTGCGGACGGCCAGTGGACCGACATCACGCCACTGCCCCGCGCGGCGGGCCACCCCAGCGGCTATGGCTGGGACGGCGTGGCGGTCGATGCGAAGAACCCGCAAGTGGTGATGACCGCCACGTTCGGGCATTACACGCCAAAGGATCTGCTGTTCCGCAGCACGGATGGCGGCCAGCATTGGCAGGAGGTCTTTGCGCACTCGCAGTTCGATACCGAACACCCGGTCTGGTTAAAGGAACACACGCCGCACTGGATTGCCTCCATCGCCATCGACCCGCATGACGCCGACCGCGCATGGTTCGTCACCGGTTACGGCGTATGGGCTGCGAACGACCTGGGCCAACTCGACCACGGCGGCACGGTGCACTGGCAATTCCTCGATCAAGGCCTGGAGGAGATCGTCCCCAAGGCCATCATCAGTCCATCCGCCGGTGCCCACCTGATCAGCGCGATGTACGACCTGGACGGTTACCGCCACGATGAACTCGAGGTGGCGCCGCCGCAGTTCGCCACTCCACCGCGCTACACGGATGCCGACGACGTTGACTACGCGGGCGGCAAGCCCGACGTGATCGTGCGCAGCGGCTGGCTACGCCAGCCTTCGCAGCCGGCTGTCCGCGCGGCCTACTCCACCGATGGCGGCAACCATTGGCAGGCCTTCGCCAACGAACCCGCCAACATGGAAGGTGAAGGCGGCGGCAGCATCGCCATCGCGGCGGACGCGGGGCATGTGCTGTGGTTCCCGCGCGAAGCGAAGCACGGCTATCTCACCGCTGACTTCGGCCAACACTGGCAGACGACCGACGGTCTGGAAGGGCATCTACACGTGGTCGCCGATCGTCTCGACCCACAGCGCTTTTACGCGGTCGACGCGGCGCAGAAAACGCTGTTTGTCAGCCGCGATGGCGGCGCACACTTTCAGCCGATCCACGGCGACCTGGGCGCGTTCGCGGGCTCGGCCTCGCATCTGCGCCTGCACGCCTCGCCGGACGTGGCTGGGCAGTTTTATCTGTCCAGCCACGAGGGACTCGTCCTCGGCAACGACACGGGGGCGCGTCTGGCCAGCACCCGCGAATTGAGCAGCGTGGACGCCTTCGGCTTTGGCATGCCGGCGCCCGGTCGATCTCAGGCGACGCTGTACGCAGCCGGCACGCGTAACGGTGAAGCGGGCATCTTTCGCTCCATCGACGAAGGCCAGCATTGGCTGCGCATCGACGATGACGCCCATCGTTACGGCGAGATCAGCATGATCACCGGCGATCCGCGCCTGTTTGGCCGTGTGTATTTCGGCACCAGCGGGCGCGGCATTGTCTACGGCGATCCTGCCAAAGCCGAGAGACCCTGAGTCTGTAAGTGTGAGGAATCTGCGGCCCCCTTCCAAAGTCGTCATCCCCGCGAAAGCGGGGATCCAGTGCCTTTGGCCTTTGGTTCAACGTGGCGCAAGAGCAAAAGTCACTGGATCCCCGCTTTCGCGGGGATGACGGTGAGGGAACTGGGATGGCGACTCCGTAGAAGCCAACGTCTAGGGAGCTTCCGGCCCTGATCCGGAAAATTTGAACGGGCGCCGAGTGGGCAAATACATGTATCGGCCATGGCGCCACTTAATCGGGCTGTTGTCCGTCGGCATGTTCCAGCTTGGCGCTACTGACCCCCACCTCTCATTGAAAGGCATTCCATGCGCAAGTCCTGGCTGAAACCCGCACTGTTGTCGTTGAGCCTCGCGATGCTGATCCAGCCGCTTGCCTGCGCAGGCGCAGCGCCGACGCCAGACAACGCCGGCATTGAACGCCGCGTGGATGGACTGCTGGCCAAGCTCTCGCTCGAACAGAAACTGCAGCTGATCGGCGGCAAGGACAACTTCTACACCATCGCGCAGCCGACCATCGGCCTGCCGCCGCTGAAGATGTCCGACGGCCCGTATGGCGTGCGCGTGTTCGGAAAATCCACCGCCTATGCGGCCGGCATCGGGCTGGCGGCAACGTGGGATCCGGCACTGGCCGAGCGCGTGGGCGAGGCCATGGGCCGCGATGCGCGTGCGCGCGGCGTGCACTTCATCCTCGGCCCCGGTGTGAACATGTACCGCTCGCCGCTCAACGGCCGCAACATGGAATATTTCGGCGAGGACCCGCTGCTGTCCGGCAGCACGGCCGTCGGCCTGATCGATGGCATCCAGAGCCAGGGCGTGGTCGCCACGGTCAAGCACTACGCCGCCAACAACTCCGAATACGATCGTCGTCACGTCGATAGCCTCATCGACGAACGCACCCTGCATGAAATCTACCTGCCGGCCTTCGAGATGGCCGTGCGGCAAGGCCACGTAGGCGCGGTGATGAGCAGCTACAACCTGCTCAATCACGACTACACCTCCGAAAGCCAGCTGCTGCTCACCGATATCCTGAAGCAACAATGGGGCTTCGACGGTCTGCTGATGTCCGACTGGGGTGCCGTGCACGATGGCGCGAAAGCGTTCAAGGCCGGGCTGGACCTGGAAATGCCCAATGCGGAACTGATGAATGCCGGCCTGATCGCGGCCAGGCTCAAGGACGGCACGCTGACGCAAGCCGAACTCGACGACAAAGTTCGCCGCATCCTGCGCACCGCCGTGCGCTTCGGCTTTCTTGATCGCGAGCAGACCGTTTCCAGCCTGCCGCCCGACAGTGCAGAGAACGACAAGGTGGCGCTGCAGAATGCGCTGGAAAGCCTCACCCTGCTGAAGAACGAGCATCAGGTGCTCCCGCTGGATGCCCGCGCAATCAAGACCATCGCGGTGATCGGACCCGACGCCGATCCGGCCATTGCCGGCGCCGGCGGCAGTTCACATGTGGATACGTTTCACGCGCAAAGCATCCTGGATGGCATCCGTCACTTGCTGGGCGACAAGGTGACGGTGCTGTACACCCGCGGCCTGCCCGCGCCGATGGACGTCTTCAAGCAGGGCCAGTTCACCGGGCCCCACGGCGAAACCGGCCTGCGCAAGGACGTGTTCGCCAACGACGGCTTCGCCGGCACGCCCGCGACCAGCATCGATGCGCATGTCGACCAGTGGAAGTCGGAGCTGTGGACCAGCCCGGCCAAGCAACGCAAGAGCATGCGCTGGAGCGGTCGCTTCACACCGGTGCGGGATGGCAAGTACCTGTTCCTCACCGCCGCCGCCAGCGAAGACACCTACACGCTTTATGTCGACGGCAAGCCGGCCATCGAACAGCCGCACCGCGAAGGCCAGGCGCCGCGGTATGCCACGCTGGCGCTGCACGCCAACCAGCCCGTGACGATCCGACTCGACTACAAGCCCGACGTCGATTACAGCCGCATGGGTTTTGGCGTGGTCGCCGTCGATGACATGATTTCCGCCGATGCACGAAAAATGGCGAAACAGGCTGATGCGGCGATCGTCGCGGTCGGCTTCGATCCCGCCTCGGAAAGCGAGGCGTTCGATCGCAGCTACGATTTGCCATGGGGCCAGGACGCGCTGATCGAAGCGGTGGCAGCAGCCAATCCGAAAACCGTGGTGACGGTGACGTCCGGCGGCGGCTATGCAAGCCATCGCTGGCTGGACCAGGTACCCGCCTTGCTGCAAACCTGGTACCCAGGCCAGGAAGGCGGCACCGCGATCGCGCAGGTCCTGTTCGGCCAGCATTCGCCGGAAGGCAAGCTGCCGATCAGCTTCGAGCGCGATATCGCGGACAATCCCGCGCATGCCGGGTATGAACCCAAGTCATTCACCTTCGGCCAGCCATTCGACGTGGCCTACCAGGAAGGCGTGTTCCTCGGTTATCGCTGGTACACCAGCCACCCCGAGCAGACGCAGCCCCTGTTCGCCTTCGGCCACGGCCTCTCCTACAGCACGTTCGCCTTTGCCCACCTCAGCGTGAGCAAGCCGGATGCGCAGGACAACGTCAGCGTATCGTTCGACCTTACCAACACGGGCAAGGTGGACGCCGCCGACGTGGCCCAGTTGTATGTGGGCGATCCATCCGCCAAGGCGGCGCGGCCGGCGCGTGAATTGAAGGCGTACCAGAAAGTGCGCCTGGCCCCGGGCAAGACGCAGCATGTGACGCTGAAGCTCGATCGACGCGCGTTTGCCTATTACGACGTGGCCAGCCATGGCTGGAAGGTCGACCCGGGCATGTTCAAGCTCTACGTGGGCGATGCTTCCGATGACACCCCGCTGACGGCGGAACTGTCGCTGGCGCCATAGCGCCCATCTGATAGCTGGTGGCCAGCCATTCGCCCCGGCCAAGGCCGGGGCGACGCACGCGTCTTACGACGCCCGCAGCTGTTCCAGATACTGCTTCGGCGTGCAGTTGAACTCACGCCGGAACACCGCGTACATGTATTGCAACGAGGTAAACCCGCTGCGCACGGCCACGTCGGACAGCGATACCAGCGGATTGGCCAGCATGTGCCGCGCGGTTTCCAGCTTGTGGTCCAGGATCACCTGATGCACGGACTTCTTCAGCTCCCGCTTGAAATGCTCTTCCAGCGAGGTGCGTGAAATGCCGGCGTAGCAGGCCACCTGTTCGGTCTTGATGCCCATGCAGGCGTATTGACGAATGTAGTGGCGCGCACGCATCACGTGCGGGCTGCGAATGCACTGGTACTGGCTGCTGGCCTGCACATTGATGCCTGCCGGCGGCACCAGCACGCGCGTGGCGGAGTAGTCGCCGCCATGCAACATCTGGTGCAGCAATTGCGCCGCGGTGCGGCCCATTTCTTCCGCGCCCTGGATCACCGAGCTGAGCCGGATGCAGCTGAGCATCTGCACGATGGGATCATTGTCGATGCCGACGATGGCCACCTGCTCCGGCACCGGTACGTCGGCCACGATGCATGCCTGTAGCAGCTGCCGCGCGCGGGCATCGGTGGCGGCGATGATACCGATCGGCTTGGGCAGCGAACCCACCCACTCGGCGACCTCTTCCTGGGCGCGACCCCAACCGCCGGCACTGGTGGGCGAGCCGTGGTAGACAAAGCCTTCCAGGCCGTCCGCGGCAGCGAGACGACGAAACCACATCTCCCGTTCGTGCGCCCAGCGGTTGTCCGGCGAAGGCGGTTTGCCAAAGAAGGCGAAGCGTTGCAGGCCGTGCTCGATCAGTTGATCGTAGGCCAGCTGCACCAGCTTCTGATTATCGGTGGCTACATAGGGAATGCCCGCCGGATAGTGCGATTCGTCGGCGTAGGAACCACCCACGGCCACGACCGGAATGGACAGGGCCGACGCCGCCTCGGCCACCATCGGATCGTCGAAATCGGCAATGATGCCGTCCCCACGCCATTGGCGAATGCCGACCGTGCGGCTGCGGAAGTCCTCTTCCATGAACAGGTCCCACTTCACGCGCGTGCACGTGATGTATTGCCCGATACCGGCGATCACCTGCCGGTCATAAACCTTGTTGGCATTGAAGAGGAGTGCGATGCGATGAGGAGACATAGGGACCGTTACATAAGCAACCTGATTACGACGAGTATTACCCTCCAAAACGTAACGGATTAATCGACCAGCGACACGCTGCGGCGCATCAACGAAAATAGGTCAAAAGTCCTATTGATATATTTTCTTACTGGTCTCCTGCGACTCGCGCGATCACGGGCAGAATTAGTCTTCGCAATTAGCGCAGGGCAACGCAAATCGTGCATGAGTTCGGAACACATACTTTAAAACATTCTTGCCTGGCGACTGTCGCGCGGTACGGTTGCGTCAGCCTCTTTCCGACTAGCCAGCCCCGAGCTATCCGGGCGCGATTGGGAATGGCCAACTCATGCGGGGGTGTGCCCAAGCCATCGAAGACTCGTACTCGCTCGCCACGAGCCCCGGGTCAGTGTCTTGGGCGTTCTTTCATGTGCAGCTTTTCAGTGGACGCGATTATCGATGTTCGACCGCTAAGTAAACACTGCCATTAGCCACATGACATGGTCGCGCATTGGTGTGTTCCCGTAGCCCCTGGCGCAAAGAAAAGCGCTCGCTCGGCCATCGCCGTCTTGATTTGTATTTTCTCGGTGATTGGTCGTCCCGCCCTTGCGCCGTCTCACTCGTGCCGCAATATCCGGGCCAGTCCATTTTCCATGCTTGAATGCCGCCGTACTCGGGACTCACTTGTCAGCTGACCATGGGCCAATGACGCCATCCGAAGCATCTGCGCGGCGACTGGCGAGACCTTGCACGCACCCTTGGGGTCGAGTCGGCCCTCGAAAGCAGACGCTCTCAACGCGGCCGTTCCCAGGTCCAGCGGTTGAGTCCATCCACTAGGAACGCGATGGACCCATCTCTGCATCGCCACGGATCGACTTACGCCCTGGCTTCAGCGCTGCCCTGTAACCGCGGTCCAGGCGGACAGGCAGGCAAGCTTCTGTTCTTTCCGCCAGGGTTTCCCAATGGGCGCGCCCAGAGCCTTCAGTCGGGCCGTGATCTCCGTCGATGGCATGCCGAGGCTCCTGGTTGCGAAATCGGGTAGCGACTTCTCGTCCATCTCGGCGATCTCGATACCGCATTGATGGCATGCGAATCGAAGTGCGTCGCGCACGGCAAGGGCCTCGGCCACGGGTACATGTTCCGGCCACGCAAGACTGTATTGGAGGAGGTCCGTGATCCAGCTGGCGCGATTGACGAGCAAGGCAGCGACGACCGGCTTGCACCCCGCACCCTCCAGTTGACGGATGGTCCCCCGCAGACTGTTCGTTGCCAGTCGTTCTTGACGCCTGCGCCCCTCCGCCACGACCTCCGCCGCTTCGGCGCTGACTCCACCCTGCGGCCCGCGCGCCATCTCGGCCGCGACGCGGTAGGGCTCAAAGGAAAGCCGGTCGCCGTCGGCGCAGGTTTCAAGAAGCGTGGAGACGACGACGCGAGGCTCGCCCTTGTCCATGGTGATGCCGATGACCACGGCGCCGCCCTTGCGCGCGCGCAAGCCGAGCGCGGTCATAGGCTTTGAGCGATTCTCCAAGCGTGACATCAGCGCCTCCCGCAAACCAAGCTGGATAGGGGAATGCGCATTTTCGCAGAATCGCGGGGCTCTCCGGTGCAACGGAAGAGTCGTTGCCAGTCACCACTGCCCTACCGTGAGCGTGGCCAGCGCGCGCGATCACTCGTTTGACCGGCGTGCGCCACAGGATCGACGTCTACAGGGCACGCCAGAATGCTTTAGCGCGACGGCGCATTGACGTCGAACGCGATCCGGCCAGCTGGCAGAAAAGCGATTGAGATGACGGCGCCGCCCTTTACTTCCGGAAAGTGGTGGCTTCCCGGTACCGGTGTGGTCCAGCCGCCATAACACCAGCCGTTTGGACCAGCCAACGCCGCGCCTTCATTGAGCGGCACGACCAAATTGATCTCGCCATACGGGTGCGAGTGATAGCCGCCACGGAAGCTGTCCTCGGGGTTGCCCTGGGAATTATCCGTACTGTCCATCAGCACCCCCGTGATGCTGAAGAAAAACGTCTCCGCGCTAGGTGCAGCGAGTTGGGCGCGACGGTAACGTGAGCCCGCGATTTCAACATCGGCCACCCAGCCCTCTTTCAGGCCGAGGCTAACCAGACGCGCCAGATCTTTGTACAACTCGCTTTCAACACCATATGTCGAGTTAAGCCATTGCTCGACCTCCGTGCTTGTGGTCATGTCCTTGACCTCTTGCAGCACGGGAATCAAACGGGCGAGAAATTCGTCTTGGCTACTGGTGAATGGGATCTGAGACATTTCAGCTAGTCCTTCGATTAAGCGTCATGCACACGCGCGCCATCCCTCAACGGGAACCACGTCGAGTGGCCGCGCTGGCTTGTTTTGCAAATGGGATCAGAACTGTCGACCTACGACATCAACAAGCTTGCACGCGCAGGGAGTCATTCATCGCAAGCTTGACCGACTGGCGGCCGACCAACATGGCTCACGGACCTGTTCTGATGGAACGAAATAAATAGTATACCGATCGGTACGGTAAGTCAAGCAGCCTTTGGATAAAAGCGCTTCAAAGTACGCCAATATCCTTGTCATCCAGATATACCGATCGGTACGGTACGTGCCTGCTGATAGGCTGGAGGCCATCACCTTTACCTGCCCCATGTATGCCCCCTTCGCCGCGCCGCAAGTCCGCCACCGCCACCCAGGAAGCAAATCCTGCGGCATACACGGTTTTGCCGCCGCGGGATAAGGCAGCCACCGTGCTGGCGGGAGCTCGTGAGATCTTTCTCGCGCACGGCTTCAGTGCCGCGACCACCGACATGATTCAGCGAGCCGCCGGCGTATCCAAGTCCACGGTCTATTCGCACTATCCAAACAAGGAGACTCTGTTTACGGCGGTGGTCGAGGCTGAGTGCGAATGCTTTTTTGTGGCCACGCGCAAACTCAAGTTTTCGGACAAGGGCCTGGAATGGATTCTGGAAGAAACGGCGCGCGCGTATCTGGACCTGGTGCTGTCACCCGAGGCCCTGGCGCTGTATCGGGTCATCGTTGCCGAAGCCCCACGTTTTCCGGAACTGGCCAGGCGCTTTTACATTGCCGGGCCGGGCGCCATGAACGAGATGGTCGCGACCTTGCTCGATCGGACCATGTCGCGGAACGAACTCGACTTCAGCAGTGTCGGGCGCAACGCCGCCGCAGCACTTTTCGTGAACATGGTTCGAGGCGAAGCGCAGATGCAGTCTCTGACCCACCCGAACTCACGCCCCTCGGCTGCGCAACGCGACCGCTGGGCGCATGAGGCGGTCGCAAGCTTCCTGCGCGCATTCAGAAAAACCAAAACACGCGCGCGCCGATAACAGAGGCAAGGACATACACCGACGGGCCCGCTCTGCCGCACCATGTCGAAGTCCAATGGGGAGTAGTTAGTCCACGCGCATGGCGATCTGCGCGAATTGGGTCACCCATGGTGCCGCCTGCGGACACACGTCCGCCGTCGAAGACCTGCGTCCGGGTACCTGTAAAATGGAGTGACTGCGATCCTCAGACTGACACCAGACCCTGGCGGGCAGCGCGGCGACCCATGTCCCGACATACGCACAGCGATCCCCCGAGCATGCCCCACACGGGCGAGCAACCCCACGAGCGGCTGGCCCGCGCTTTGTCGCTATCAGGCACGCCCGGACAGGCCTATGTCGAGCGACGGCGGATTCCGCTGGCAATCGCCGATGCCGCAGGCATGCGCTTCGACCCTGACTGGAATGGGCGGCCCGCCGTCCTGATCGGCATGCACGATCGCGAAGCCCGCCTGGTCTCGGTGCACGGCCGTTACTTGGAAACCCTGCGCGGACAGGACAAGATGTTCACGATCGGCGCCGGTGGCGGCGTGGCCAGCACCGGCGCGGGCTGGCATGGCGAGCCACTGATCCTCGTCGAAGGCATCTTCGATGCCCTGTCGCTCGCGGCATGCGGCTGGGATTGCGTCGCCACGATCGGGCGCTGGGCGCCGTGGCTGCCGGAAGTTTGTGCCAGTCGGACCGTGTGGCTGGCTTTCGACGCCAATGCACCTGGGGAGGATGAAGTGGCCAATTACATGCAGCACCTTCCGCGCTCAGCAACGCGTCGTCTGTTGCCACCATCCCATTGCAAGGACTGGAACACGGCGTTGCTCAAGCGCGGCCAGGCCGCCATGGCGCGCTGGCTCCGCGAGAGCATCCAGGCCCGTGATACAACTGCCCGATGAGCGAGCGTCCCCGTTCCGAGATCTATGTCAGTACCGATGTCGAAGTCGACGGACCGATTCCCGGCCCGCATTCGATGCTTAGCTTTGCATCGGCCGCCTATACCGCTGACAAGACTCTGCTGGGCACCTTCACCGCGAACCTCGAACTGCTACCCGGCGCATGCGGCCACCCGGATACGCTCACTTGGTGGCAACAGCACGCCGAGGCCTGGCAGGCGACTCGCACTGAGCTGCGCGCACCGGAAACCGCCATGGCGGAATACGCAGGATGGCTGGAAGCGTTGCCGGGCGTACCCGTGTTCGTGGGCTATCCGGCAGCGTTCGACTTCATGTTCGTGTACTGGTATTTGATCCGTTTCGTCGGGCATAGTCCTTTCAGTTTCTCCGCGCTCGACATGAAGACGCTGGCCATGGTGCTGCTGCGCAAGGACTATCGGCGCAGCACCAAGAACGCCATGCCCAGGCGCTGGTTCGACGACCTGCCACACAGCCACGTGGCGCTTGACGACGCGCTCGAGCAGGGTGCACTGTTCTGCAACATGCTCAGCGAGAGCCGAAAGCGCTGACCGGCCAAGGCGCAGCCGGCTCGTCCACGCGGGGGCTCCGGCGTCGCCATGAAACTGCATCTGCCAGCGATGGTTTGCTTCCGCGTCACGCGCTATTGCAACGCGCGCTGCGGCTTTTGCCTGGCTCCCCCCGATGGTGCGCACCCGCCCGCCCATGTGCTGATGCAACGACTGGACTGGCTGGCAGGCCAGGGCGTGCGAACTATCCACTTCTGCGGAGGCGAACCCACCATCCATCCCGCCCTGCCCGAGCTGCTCGCCCATGTGCGGGCCCAAGGCGGTGGCTCGCGGCTCACCACCAATGGCATCGCGCTGCCCGATCGACTGCTGCCGGCGCTCGGTGCGGCACGCACCCGGGTCAAGTTGAGCCTGCACGGCGATCGCGCACACCATGACGCGGTGGTGGGTCGCGCGGCCTTCGACCTGGCTACACGGCATCTACGCTCCCTGCTCATGGCTGGCATTCCCACCGGGATACAGACAACCGTCGTCTCCGGCGGTGAATGGGTACTGGACTGGATGGCGGACTTCTGCCTGGCCGAAGGCGTGCCGCAATGGTGCGTACTGCCTTTCATCCCACGCGGCAGCGGCTATCGGACGCAAGGCGAATACGGCCTGACACCCGCGCAACGTGCACAAGCGCATGAACGGGTTCGCCGATTGCGGCACACCCTTCGCGGTCGTCTCGACGTGCGCTGGCTCGACTTTTCCGCTCAACCCCTGCCAGTCGTCGAAGCCGATGGCCGCGTGCTGCTTGAGCGTGCAAGCGAATCGCTCGACACCCTGCTCTACACCATTCCCGGCTACACGGTACCGCCCAAGCGCATCCCCGACAGCAGCATTCAGAGATGACCTGACAGCGTTCCGGTACCGGCTGAACAATGCACTTGTCTTGCCGACCCTGGCCCGTTCAGGCCGATGACAAAGACCGCATTGGCGATCTGTAATGGCAGCGAATTCGGGTATGTCTCACTCAAGGACTACACCCCACCGCCAAACCATCCATCACCGGCCGCGAGCGACACAAACTGTTCGAGAGATGTACCAAGGTCTTCGATGGCGTTGAGCTGCGATGGCCCGCTGACATGGTCCAACGAGGCCAATAGACCAAGCGCTGCAGCCCTCCCCTGTTCTGTAAGTGCAAGGAGGATTTGCCGGCGGTCTGATGATGAGCGGTGCCGGCGCACCAGACCTTGTCGAGTTAGATCATCGATCAGTCTCGTCAAATGCGGAGCGGAAATCTTTGTGTCGCATTTCAGCTCCGCCTGCTTGCACGTCGGTGCACTTGAAAGGCGAACAAGCACGAGCCAATGCGACATCGTCAGGTGCTCACTCGCTCCTGCAGCCATAGCCACCCACTTTTCCATCAGTTGGCTTGCGCACCTCAACGATCTTGCGACCTCCGTGACCTTGTAGATCGTTTCTGTCGCAGTTTGCTCGCTGACGTGCTCTAAGGGGTGCGGTGCAAGCGCCACACGCCCATTTGTCCGGCGACCGGTATTCGTCGCGTGCTTGTTCATAGTCACTCCGCGCGAAAAAGTTGTTTGCGTGGCGTTTTGTCTATCGTCCGGGCATTGACTGCAGAACCCACGGACAGCTTCTTCGCGGCGCATCGATTAATTGAGACGTGTTGGCCGAAGTCCACAGAGAGATGGGATGCTGAGGAGAGCTGCGCCATGCCGCTGCTCATAGTTCGACCGGCGTGCAGATTCACGCGCACGCCAGCCTAATCAGCAATGCACCACCACAGGCCCTGCTCCTGCGCTGGCGTACCTACTTCGCATCACCGGCCATATTCTTGTGAATGAGCTGAGCGACTTGCTCGTCAGCGTGCGCCAACTGCTGCTCATACACATCCGTGCTGAAAGCCGGCCGCGTGGGTACCTTCTGAGCAAGCATCGGGCCACTCTTGTCGTGCAAGTCCACCCTCGTGGTCAAAGACATGCCGACGCGTAACGGATGTTGGTCGAGCTGCTTGGGGTCGGTGAATACCACACGTACGGGCATGCGCTGCACGATCTTGATCCAGTTGCCGGTGGCATTTTGCGCCGGCAGCAGCGAAAAGGCGCCGCCCGTGCCCACACCGAGCTCCAGCACCTTGCCGTCGTACTTGACCGCGTGACCATAGATGTCCGACGTCACTTCCACCGGCTGGCCGATGCGCATGTGCATGAGCTGGGTCTCCTTGAAGTTGGCGTCGATCCATACCTCGTGCAGCGGCACAACGGCCATCAAGGCCGCTCCAGGCTGCACGCGCTGGCCAACCTGCACGCTGCGCTTGGCGACGTAGCCCGTTACCGGTGCCACCATGGTCGTGCGCACTTCTGTGAGGTAAGCGGCACGATATTGAGAGGCAGCGGCTTTGACATCGGGATGCGACGTGACAATGGTGTCGTCCACTAACACCTTATTGGTCTGCAGCTGCTGTTCGGCCGTGGTGAGCGAGCTCTCGGCAGCGGTCAGGGCATCCTTGGCGTGTGAGAGCTCTTCCGCGGATATCGCGCCGGAGCTAGCCAGGTTGGCGCGACGATCGTAGTCGTCCTTTGCCTTCTGTACCGCCGTTTGACGCACGGCCACATCAGCCTGCGCACCTGACACTGTGCTGTACAGACCACGCACCTTGCGAACGGTATTGGCAAGGTTCGCAGCGGCATTCTCCAGGGCGACATCCGCGTCCGCCTTGTCGAGCGTGACCAACACATCGCCCTGTTTCACGAAGTCGCCGTCATCGGCACCGATGCTGACCACGGTGCCGACAATCTGCGGCGTGATCTGCACGACGTTGCCGTTGACGTAAGCGTCGTCGGTACCTTCGTACCAGCGACTCGCCAGCACGTACCAAGCACCAAAACCAATGGCGCCCGCAAGGACAGCTGCACCCAGGATGCGGAGCATGATGCTACGGCCATGCTTCGTGGGTTGCGCGGCTCCGTTAGGAGCCGAAGATATTTGTGTAGACATGATGACTGACTCAAGAGCGATGATGAATGAGGGAAGGCGAGTTCGCATCGGCGGCGACTGTCGACACGTCGGGAGCGGGCTGGCCTGGGTGGAAGCCACCACCAAGCGCCCTGATGATTTGCACGGAGTAATCGGTTTGTTCGGCATGCAGCGTCGCCAGGCGATCCTGGGCGACCAGTAACTGCTGGCGCACGATGAGGGCTTCCAGGTAACTGCCAATGCCAGCCTTGTAGCGTTGCTCGGCCAGCGTCCAGGCATCGTTAGCCGCCTCGAGTGCGCGCTGCTGCGCGTCGATTTGCACCTGCAACGAGGTCAGTGCATTGTTGTCGTCACACACTTCGTTGACTGCACGCACGAGCGTCTCGTTGTACTGCGCCACGGCGAGATCGTATTGCGCGTCCTTGCTGTTCAAATCCGCACGGCGGCGACCGCCATCAAAGATCGGCAGACTGATCGCCGGGCCCGCGTCGTAGAAGCGGGACTTCGCCTGGAAGAGATTGCCGCCGCCGAGCGCGACCAGACCCGCCATGGCGGTGATGTTGACGTTCGGAAGGAATTGGGTCTTGGCCGCGTCAATATCCTTGTCAGCGGCTTCCACGCGCCACCGTGCGGCGACGAGGTCCGCGCGATGCCCAAGCAATTCGACCGGCAGATCGGATGGCACGCTCACGGCGCCGGGTGGCAAAAGCTGGGGGCGGGTGATCGTCAGGCCGCGATCCGGACCTTTGCCCAGGAGCACGGACAGCGCGGACCGCGCTGCATCGATCGCACGATCCGCCTGCGCCTTTCTACCCTGTGCACTGGCCACTTCTGAGTCGCTTTGCTTGAGCTGCACCAGGCTATCGATGCCAGCGGCGACGCGTCGTTGCGTCAACCCGCGCACGTCGGTCGCCCGCTCGAGCTCGGCCGATGCGACATCTTGCTGAGTGTAGGCGTAACCGAGCTGCACGTAGGCGCGAGCGACGTTCGTGGACAGTTCAATCCGCGCCGCATGGGCGTCGACTTCCGCCGACCGCTGCTGACCAAGAGCGGCCTCCCACGCTGCGCGTTCGCCACCCCAAAGATCCAGATCCCATTTGAAACTGGCGGAGACATACTTGGCGGTCTTGTTATGGCCCTTGCCTATGGGTGGCAGCGTTGTCGGTAAGCGAACCTCGGTAACGCTTCCCGCGAGATCCACTTCCGGCTTGCGATCAGCATCGGCCTTCGATGCTTCTGACTGCGCCTGGCGCGCCCGTGCATCGGCCTCTGCGAGACCTGGGTTGTCGTGCAGGGCCTCGGCAATCAATGCATTGAGCTGGCCATCGCCCAATGAGGTCCACCAGTCAGCTTCAGGCCAAGCGGCAGGTGACACCTTGACGTTTGCGAGCGTGCGCTCAACCTCGAGAGAGTCTGGGTGGATGGGAGCGCCGTCCGGATGCAGCCCGCCGGTGCTGGC
Source organism: Dyella humicola (assembly GCF_026283945.1). NCBI lineage: Bacteria > Pseudomonadati > Pseudomonadota > Gammaproteobacteria > Lysobacterales > Rhodanobacteraceae > Dyella > Dyella humicola. The sequence continues at coordinate 361,931 of NZ_JAPDPC010000001.1, read as the reverse complement.
ACAGCCTGCCAGTGCGACGGTCAATCCGACCGCTGCTGCAATGAGCTGAACACGCATGGTCTTTGTCTCGGTAAGTGGGGTGGGTTTTATCGGCTGGAGCGCGCGCGCTTCGGCCTCAAGAAGGTTGGCGAGGGGTATCGACGTCAATGAACTTGTGAAGGAGCCGCTGCAGTTCGTTGAACTCGGCCTCGCTGAAGTTCCTCAGACGCCGGTTGAACACCGGCAACGCAATATTTGGAATCTCGGCGGCGATCGCCTCGCCTGTGCTGGTCAACGTCAGATCGACGACGCGGCGATCTAGGTTGCTTCGGGAACGCTTGAGCAGCCCCTTTGCCTCAAGTTTGTCCAGCATGCGGCTCATCAGACCGGTGTCGATGCTTAGATGCTTCGACATCTCAAAGGGTGTGGCAGCCATGCCGCGACTAAGCCAGAGGATGATGCCTATCTGGTGGCTGGTAATGCCCAGCCGCTTGACGGCCGCATCCATCTCCGCAGTCACCAGGTTGCGCGCCTTGGTCAACATGAAGCCGATGCTGTGCGTCCTCGAGAAGGTTTTCTGTGTGTAGTGTTCCACGTCGAAGTCCTCGGACGCGTTGTATGCGTCGTTCGGTAACGGTCCTGTTTGCGTCTTATCAATGGCCACCAGCGGCCGCCGCTCCAGCCGCCGCATCCTTGCTTGGATGAGTGACCCAAATCAGCGGAATGATCACAACGAAGATGACGGCGGACATCCAGAAGATGTCATTGAGACCGAGCATGGCCGCCTGCGCGCCCAATCCGTTCTCGATGAACGCGAGCGCATTGGACGCACCGACGTGGAGCGTCGACTGCGCCTGCGAGATCGATTCGTTGAAGATCGAGTTATAGCTGTTGGCCTGCTCGACCAGCCGTGCGTGATGCAGGATCGTGCGGTCGTTCCAGCCAGTGGCCAGTAGTGATGTTCCAACGGCGCCCGCGAGGATGCGCGCGAAATTCGACAAGCCCGCGGCGGAGGGGATCTTATCGGGGCTCAAGCCCGACAGGATGATCGCGGTCAACGGCACGAAGAATAGAGCGGTCGGAATACCCTGGAGCAGCGTTGGCAGGATCAAGGTGTATTGATCCACGTTGGTAGTGTAATTCGAGCGCAGGAAGAAGACCGCTGAAAAACCGGCGAAGGCCAGTGTCGCCAAGATGCGTGCATCGATCTTCTGCATCATCCTGCCCATCATCGGCGCAAGCATCACGGCGAAGACTCCCAGCGGAGCGGTCACCAAGCCTGCGTCGACCGAGCGATAACCGAGATACTCCTGAATCCATTGCGGAAGGATCACCAGGTTCGCGAAGAAGATCGCATAGGCGACAGAGATGGCGACCGTGCCTCCGAGGAAGTTGCGTCCGGCGAACAATCGCAGATCGACGATGGGCTTCTCTTCGGTCAGCTCCCAGATCACGAAGAACGCGAACGTGAGCAGCGCGAATACGCCAAGCGCACAGATCACAGGTGAGTTGAACCAATCCAGATCCTTGCCCTTGTCGAGCATGATTTGCAGTGCCGCGACCCAGCCGATCAGGGAGATCAGCCCAACGGTGTCGATCGGCAAACGACGAGCGGGCGATTCACGGTCACGATAGATCGCCCACACCGCGGCAGCAGCGAATAGGCCTACCGGCACGTTGATGTAGAAGATCCACGACCAGCTGTAGCTATCGGTGATCCAGCCACCCAAAGCCGGGCCAGCGATCGGACCGACCGTTGCTGTCATGGCCCACAACGACAACGCGCTGCCGCTTTTGTGTTTTGGAAACGTCGTGAGCAGCAGGGCTTGCGACAACGGCACCAGTGGACCCGCGGCCAATCCCTGTAGCACGCGGGCCGCCAGCAGCACCGGGAGGGTGGGTGCTATGCCGCACAATGCAGAGGAAATCACGAAGAGCAGAATCGCTCCGACGAACAGTTTGACCTGACCGATGCGTTGGGTGAGCCAGCCGGTGAGCGGAATCGCCACCGCGTTGGCGGCGGCGAACATGGTGATCACCCACGTACCTTCGTCGACCGACACGCCTAGATCGCCCGACAGCGTCGGAATGGCGACGTTGGCAATCGAGGAGTCAAGCACGTTCATGAAGGTGGCAAGTGCAACGGCGAAGGCACCGAGTGCAAACCGGATGCCTGTTAAGGGGGCCGGGGACGGTGCAGCGGGCGAAGTGGATGCGATCATGGAAATCCGGTGCGGCGACGTAGGTGTCAATGCAGCGACTAGCGGCTCAAATATCTGACTAGTCAGATATGTGGTTAAAAAAAAGCGCCGGCGGTTTGCCTGACCGGCGTTTCGGGGATGTCCAGCTGGACTCCCTTCACAGCTCGAAGCGTTCACGGCGACGGCGCTGACACGAGCATCCGTGTCGTGGCTCGCCCTTCGCCATGTTGTATGGCGCCATACAATACTGTTAGGCCACGAACAAGTCAACACGCAGGCCGCCAGCCGACAATAAACGGCTTATCTCATTGTTTTTGAGGTGTTATATCTATCGCAAGAAATTGTCTTGTAACATACAATCCAGTACCAGATAGTTTTGGAGAGGGGAAATGCTTTGACAGACGACGATTCGACCAGCGACCAGAACTTTCCCACCCCGTATCTGCGCGAGGCCTACCTGCGCCGGTTTCCGCTGGCGGCTGCCCAGCGTCTGGAAACCGTTTTCACGCTCAAATTGGTGAGCCAGCAGATCAACAACATGTTGAACGCGTGGCTGGAAGGCACGGCAGGTTCACCTGCGCGATTCATGGCGCTCGCCGTGCTCTGGGGCGCTGGTGGTCGTCCCGTTCCGCATCAGGAAATCATTGCTGCCTTACAGGTCAAGCGCGCCACGGTATCCGCGTTGATGTTCTCGCTCGAGCAAGACGGTCTCGTGCAATCGATCGGTGATGAGAAAGACCGGCGCCGGTTACTCGCGACGCTGACGGCGAAGGGCAAGAACGTCATCACCAGCGCCATGGAGATGAATGCGCATAGGCTGGAGAGGGTATTTGTCGACCTCTCGCCAGACGAACTGGATGTGATTCAACGTCTGCTGCGACGTATGCGCGATGGCTTTGCCAAGGTTTCCAACGAAAAGAACTGACGCCTCGACGCGCCCAGGTAGCCACTGAGATCAGACGCCGATCCGCGACGCTCAATCCGATTCGTTGTCGATCTCCCGTCCATTGGCCTTTTGCAGAGGTCGATGGTTGTCGGGGAAGAGTCGCGTGAAGGACGCGATCTGATCGCTCGACATTTGAATGGGCTCCTTGAGCACGACCCAATGTACGCCCTCCGTGCAGGGCGGCGTGGTGAGCGACCCGGCATAGACATAGGCCCCGTGGTCGTGGGGAAGGACGGAGCCCAGGTCCACCGTGACCGGCGGCCGGGTGTCCTTCGAAGTCTCCTTCTCCGAGGCAGGAAGAGCCCTGAGCACCGACGCGAGGCTCTCGTTCTGCTTGCCTAGCTTCACCATCACGCCAACGACAACGACCCGCTTTCTTCCATCCTCATTGACGAAGTGGATCTCCAGCGGGAAGCGCGTTCCGTCCGTGGTGTGCTCACTGGGCGAATGAAAATGGAACTGGGCCAGTCGATAGGTATCGCCATCGAAGACCACGGTGTCCTTGGCGTCGCTGACATTGGCTTGGACCGTATGCCCATTGTTTACCAGGGCGACCGCGCCCTTCTCATAGTCGATGTGAAACTCGTCGGCCTTTCCGGTTTTGGCATCACGCGACTCAAGATCAATGGGTGACTGCGCTTTGCCATTGCCACACACGACGAAGCTCGGACCCATCGACGACCAGTGCGAGGGACCACTTTTCCCCGAGTACGACCAGTGTGGCGTCGACGCCCAGTTGTCCGATGAGAGAGGCAGGGCCAGCACGCCCACTGATGCCACCATGACCGCCGCGGTGGTCAAACCGAGCAGGTGCCGTTTGGAACTACGCATGATCAATCCCCAGACGTTATGGAACCCCACCATGGGAACCGGCTACTTCGACACGCAACGACGAAGCACCCCGCCATACCTATGCTGTAGACGACGCGGCCCATCCAAAGCTTCCTGGTCGTCACTACCGATGCATCGACGCTGCGCCGGATGTAACTAGGCACGGGTTTCAGTTCAAAACACAACATGCGCCATCTGCCCCACAACAGTCGCCACCCAATCCTTGTCAATGGAAGACGCTGGCATACAGCTGTGGCCAGAGCGCGGCCCAAACCACCGAACAGGTGAAAACCGGTTAATCGCCTGCATTTTCGCGCGTGGACCCTCGCGCTTCCGTGAAGGACGGTTTCACGTCCGCGTTAGGTTACGGATTCAGCCGGTCGAAACAGCCAACGCCCTTCACTGCGCCAAACCTTCGTCCGTCGCTTAGAAGAGCAGTTGTACAGCTACGTACGACGGTCGACGGAAGTTGATGCACGCGCAGAGTCGCCACCGTGATCCGTGTAGTTTTGGCTCATATCGACATGACCCACCACGCGCTCAGACATCGCAGCTGGTTTGCCGGCTGATGAGGACGTGCCTAGCGCTTCGGTTCCCAAAGCTCGATCTTGTTGCCTTCGGGATCCAGAATCCACGCGAAGCGGCCATTTGGGTCGTTGTCGTCGCGCTTCAGAATGACGACGCCTTTTGCGCGCAACCGTGCGAGCAAGGCATCCATGTCGTCAACTGCGTAGTTGATCATGAACGCACTGGTCGATGGCGCGAAGTAACTCGTCGAGGCAGGGAATGCATTCCAGGCCAGCACCGCAGGGTGCTTGGGTGCGTCGTAGCGTAGCGCCGCACCGCCCCAGGCTTCTATCGGCAGTCCAAGCACGTCGCGATACCACGCGGCCAGCGCCTTCGGATCCTTCGCCTTGAAAAACACGCCGCCGACGCCAGTGACGTGTCCGGCCGCCGCGGCCGGCGCGGCTTCAGCCGGCTTGGCCATCAAGAGAAATCCAAGGCATAGCACCAGGATCGACCTCACTAGCATTTGCTCGCTCCTTTGCAATTGACGTGGCCCGTGGTGACGCGCCGGCTCTATATAAGTCGGTGTGACGAGCCGGGATATAGAGCAATGGGTGTAGATAGCATCGAATCCGTGCGCGAAGTACGGTCGCGGCGGGCCTTCCAGCATGGCGAAAAGCGACTGCAGATCTCCCTCCACCAGAATCGGTTGATGCGCGGCAGGTCGAACCGGATGAATGATATCTAAATCACGGTCCCTTGCCGATGCACCTTCGCGCATGCTCGGAGGGAATCACTCTATAGCAGTGCGCATCTCCGCCGTCCGACCGAGCGTTGGGCGGCACATCGACGTACCCCTCACCCGGACCACACTCACAGGGGCGTGGAGAGGCCCTGGTGTCCCCGACTGAAACAGGAGACAACCATGAGCGTGAATATTCGAAGGATGACCCGCCTATCCGCGATCGGACTCGCGTATCTATTTCTTTACACCATCAATATTGCGCAAGCGACGGCTGCGCAAGACGCTTTCCTGCCGCCCAGCATTACATCTTCGACGATCCCGGCCAACGGCGACTTGAACCCCTACGGCGTGGCATTCGTGCCCGTGAACTTCCCGCAGGGCGGATCCATCGCGCCCGGCGACGTGCTGGTGTCAAATTTCAACAACATCAACAACCTCCAGGGCACTGGCACAACGATCATCAAATTGACGCCCACGGGTGACTTGGCACCAGGTGTCGCAGCGGGCACTCCTGGTAACGCCACGACGTTTTTCCAAAGCCACTATCCTGGTCTGACGACCGCACTGGGCGTACTTAGTCGCGGCTTCGTCATCGTTGGAAACGTGCCTACGTCGGACGGCACGATAAACACGATTTCGCAAGGAGCGCTCCAAGTCATCGACAGCCATGGCCACCTGGTGACTACGCTGTCCAATAGCACGTACCTGGATAGCCCGTGGGATCTGGCCATCAACGACCAAGGCAATCGCGCACAAATTTTTGTCTCCAACGTGCTCAGCGGGACCGTGTCGCGACTGGATGTCAGTATTGGCAGCTCGGGCTTCGTGGTCACCAAAAAAGTACAGATTGCCATGGGTTATTCCCATCAACCGAACTCGGCAGCACTAGTTTTGGGGCCAACGGGGCTGGCTTATGACGGCGCCTCTGACACGCTGTTCGTCGCGTCTACCGCGGACAATGCGATCTTCGCCATACCCAACGCAGGAGAGCGCAACACGGCCGTGAACAAAGGCCACGTTGTCTTTGTGGATCCCCATTTGCGCGGCCCCCTGGCTTTGACATTTGCTCCGAACGGGCATCTGCTGACTGCCAACGGTGATGCGGTCAACGCCGATCCTCTGCATCCGAGTGAAATCGTGGAGTTCACGCGCACCGGCCACTACGTCGGAGAAGTCAATGTCGACGCTTCACAAGGCGGCGCATTCGGCGTGGCTACGGTACTGGCGCCTAAGAACGCGGCGTTCAACTACGCGGCCATCGACGATGTCCCCAACGACCTCGTCGTGACTCTCGTCCCGACCACCGAGCAGTAGCAGTAACTGTTTCAGTGCCGCCGCGTCCGGACGTCAGGTCGGGTGCGGCGGCCGGCTCTTTGGAGGCCTAGGCTCCGCTGGGGTACTTCAGCAGCAACGCCTTGAAGCGTGGATCGTCGCGTAGCGGATCCCATACCGGGTCGATCCGGAGCAATCCGCTCGTCAGGATGCCGCCAGCAGGCATGGACAGCACTCGTCCGATCAGGTCGATGGCCTGCTCGGGCTGGCCGACCCGCACATAGAGCTGCGCCTGGTGCGCGAGCATGTCCGCTCCGGTGAGGGCGTCCGCCGTGATCGGCATCAAGGCGACGGCACGCTCGCCTTCGGCGACGGCCTCGGCTTTTCGCCCGAGTCCGGCATAGGCATATCCCAGGGTGAGATGCAGGTCCGCGTCGTCCGGCCGCTCGCCAAGGGCGGCGTGCGCACGCGCCTCCACCTCGGCATACGCCGCTGTCGCTTTGGCCGTGTCTCCCGCCGCTTCCAAAGCCCATGCCAGGAATAGGCGTCGGGGCAAAACGACGTTGTCCGCGTCGTCCCAGTTCTCTGCCTTGTTCGCCTCGACCAACTTGATGACCCCGGCATAGTCGTGCGCCAGCGAGCGCTCGAAATAGATGGCCATGACATTGCCGGCGTAGGCATCACTGCCCGGCGCAATCGCCGCCAGCGCGGCGCGTAGCGGTGCCGGATCGCCCTTCCACATCAGCTCATTGAAGGCCAGCGACATACGTTCGCCAATGGGATTCTGACTTACGGCCAGGGCAGCGGAATAGGCCCGCGCGGCATCGGCGTAACGACGCATGCTCTGGTAAGTCACGCCGAGTTGGTTGAACGCAAACTCACTATGCGGATCAAGTTCGGTGGCCGTGTGAAACAGCGCCACCGCCTCATCCCAACGCCCCTGGCGCCGGGCGATCGAGGCGATCAGGAGCTCAACCGTGGCACTGTTGGGCAACGCCTGCCGGGCCAGCTCCAACTGGGTGGTGGCAGCGGCATAGTCCCGATGCCCCCAATAGTCATACAGGCCCAGCGCGTAATGGGCCTGGCCCAGATTCGGCTGCAGCGCCAGGGCGCGATCGACGGCGGTCTTCGCCTCCACCAGTCGCGCGTTCGTGCGATCGGGCCCAAAGAAATAGATCTGCATGTGGGCGCGCGCCAGCGCGGCGGCCGCCAGCGCGAACTCCGGATCCTTGGCCAAGGCCTGTTCATACAACGGGATCGCCAAGCGCAACTCGGACGATGACAGCGTGGGATCATCGTAGGCGCGGTTGGCGTGTGCGCCGGCTCGCAGGTACAGATCGTAGGCTTCGGCGTTCAAGGTCGGCGCCCTGTCGATACGCGCGGTCTCGGCAGATGTCAGCCGTACCTTCAGCGCCTCCGCTACGTTCTGCGCGACCTCGCCTTCCACGTTAAAGACATTCTCCAGCGTGCGCGTATAGGCTTTCGCCCAAAGATGGTTGCCGCTGTTCGCGTCGATCAACTGCACATTGATGAGCACTTGATTGCCGACCTTCTGAACCGTGCCCTCCAGCAGCGTCGCCACATCCAATTGTTTCGCTATGGTCTTCACGTCCTCCGGATGGCTCGGGTACTTCTCGGTCGAGGTGCGGGAGATCACCTTGAGCCCGCCGATACCCACCAACTCGGTCAGGATCATGTCCTGCATGCCGCTGGCGAAATACGCGTTGCCCTGGTCGGTACTGAGACTCTCGAACGGCAGCACCGCGATGGACTTGAGATCCGCCACCGGCGCCGTGTCCGCAGGGTGACGTGCGAACAGGTGACGGCCGAGCAGTACGGCTGCCACTACGAACAGCCCCGTCAAGAAGGCAACGAGGCGCTTTTTTAGCCGAGGCGGCTGGACCGGCCGCGAGGGCGCTGCCGAACTCGCCGCCGTGGCGACGGGTGGCGCGGCGACCGTGCTGGTGAGTACCGGTTCGAACTCAGGCTCGGTGACCGGAAAGGCCCCATCCGTCACCAACTCCTCACGCGACCTGGCGGATCGCACCTCGGCATCAAGGCGAAAACCGACGCCATGCACGGTATGCAGATAGTGGCTTTCGTCGCCGCTCTCGCCGAGCGCATGACGCAACATCGCGATGACGCGACTTAGCACGCCAGGCGTGACGTGCGTATGCCCCCACACCTCGTCGAGAATCTCGTCACGGCTCAAGACGCGACCGGGTTCGCGCGCCAACAGGACGAGTACGGCGAATGCCTTGCGCTCAAGCCCGACCTCCTCGCCGTTGACAAACAAGCGATGGCCCAGGGTGTCGATCTCTATCGCACCGAACGCAATCCACGCAGCAGAGGCGGACTCTGCAGCCATTTGTTCGACCTCCATCGCCACTCCCGGTCCTATTCAGGTTACACCAAGTCAGTTGCGAGCCTCGGCATGGCCCAAGTGTGAATTCCGTTATCGACTGAACAGCATGCCCGTGCCATCGGCAGCAGGCGCCGCTCGTACCTACTTTTACGCTGATTTTGTGAACGTCGGACGTGTCTGCCGTCATGGGTCAAGGCGGACTTTTCCAGCACGCCGACCGCCGGCTCCATCAGCGCTGCTGTGCCTACCTGCTCGGCGCGGCGGTGCCGTCGGACCACTTGCCGGCAGGCATCATGAACACGTTTATCGGCTCAGGTGAGCCATGAAATTGTGGGTTCAACATGACCGGGGAGCCTGCCTGATCAGCACCCCAATCCACGTTGGTGGCCGTATAAAACATCAGATGTGGAATCCAGTGACCCGCCTGGTCGTCCAGATACCCTTGCTTGGACATCATGTAAGACATGGCTCCAGACTCCGGCGGCGGCAGTTGCCTGGCGGCGAGCGCGGCCTCGATGCCCTTTTGGATGTCCTCCCTGGATTGCCCGGCCAGCACCAGGGCCGTTCTTTTATACGTCATGGGTAGGATCGACCTGGCTGCCTCTGGATTGAAACAGATAGGTCCACGTAATTTGGGATTCCAAAACTGGGGAGCATCGAAGGGCGACATCCAGCCTCGCTCGACGACGCACACAAAGCCGTTCTTGCCTTCGACGGCTGTTACATAGCCATGCGGTGCGAGAACCAGGACGGTGGCACGGTCGGAAATCGCCGCAGGCGCAGCGCTTCGCGCCAACGCTATTTCCGCGGCACGGTCAGTCATCAGGTATTGGGAAAGCGACGCCATGCGGGGATAACTTGGGCGCGGTTGTTGCGTCGCGGCGACTGCGCTCACAGCCCAGGTAGCGAGCATGCATATCGTGACCAGACAGCTGAAATGATGGACTTTTCTGTTCATCTGCTTGCTCCCTCAGGCCGTTCCCATGCAAGGTGCTTGAGGCACGCTCTGCCCGTTGGGCCTGACTGTGCGTCTGGCCCAACAGAAAGCCTCTCATCTGAACGACGAACCTGGCACGGGCAAATCGACATCCGCCGCTCCGCTATGCCGACGTCTCATGGGGGGATGCGAAGAATCGCGGCGGGCTGACTGATTTCTGCCCCGTTGGAAGCACTGACGTCGGTTCCTCGGGGCTGCAATGACTGCCCCGCAAACAAATGCGCCCGACCGTCACTTGCCGGGCGTCTCGCTATTAGGCGCGTCTATACAGTCAACGCCCAAGGTAAGCCGCGCGTGGCACGCGCGACCCCTTGAATGCCGAGTGAGGCAAGTGCTTCAGGTGCAAGCAGATGGCGGGCGCTGACTCAAGGCGCTAAGACCTCAAACCATTCGTGAATACTGTATTTGCCCACGACGCCGTTCAGCACGAACGGATCGCCCGCAATGAATTCATCGGCAGCCTCACGCGAGGTGAAGATCCCCACCGCGCCGAGCGGTGGCGCGCCATACGGCCCTGCCATGAGGAGTGAGCCTCCCGTGTGAAACTCTCTTAGCCGACTTTGGTGGCCAGGGAGATTCGCTTGCACTTTAGATAGACCGTCAGGAGCCAGCTCGTAGAACATAAGAAACTTCATTCGCTTCTCCATGTTGTCTAACAGGCAAAGATCGGCCGACACACCTAATAGACGCACGTGCGAGTAGGGCTGAAGGTGCCTTCAATACCGGCTCCATCAGCCCTGCCCCTTCAGCTAGCAGGCGGCAAAACCGTGAAGCGGTTGCACAGGAATGTGGTTCCCGAGGCATTCTTTGTCTTGGCATAGGTACTTTCGCGAATCGTTAGAACTTCGCCTTGAACGCAACGCTGATCCTCATGGAGGAGGTCGGCGAAACTACCCGCGCGCGGTGGGGTATCACCCTCCGCCCGCTTTTCTTCCCCGTAGCCAAGCCAATAACTGACCCAGTCAGCGGGCTTCTTGGTTGTGTTTGTGGCCGACTTTCCAGCCGCGAAACCAAGTTCATAGCTCTCGTGATCGATGGGTTTGAACTGAAGCGCGTCGACCGGCAAAGCGCTCTTCTGCGGATCCGGATTTCTGTCTGGACGCGCGCTCGAACTGTAGCTTCGCTGCACTAGAAAGCCCACGACGACGATGAGCCCAACCGATACCAATACCAAGCCTTTCGATTTCATGAAGTCCACCCTCTTTGTTGGAAGACCATTTCGAATCGACGAGTGTGTAGTTGCGCAAGCCAAGCATCTGTCCACTTTGGGGTGTGGACAGGGCATCTAGGTCCAAGAGACGTCGACGAAGTCGACCTCCATTCCCGGTACCAAGGCAACCTCGTTGATCCCCCCGGCATGGATCACGGCCTCGGAAGCGGAGGTTTGATTGCCTTGCGCGATTTCCGGCCAGTGCCGTGTGGCGAGATCAATGGCCTTTGAAAGCGCCGAGCCTGAGTCGCAGGCGGAGACGACGCCATAAAGCTCGAAGCTGGCAGTTCCTTCGGGACGCGGAAATCCCTGCCCGACGGCCAAGCCTGACCAAAGCCCCATATCCCCCCCTTGTCCCCGTGTCCGCCCGCCAAAAGAGCAGACAACGCCTAGAGTCCCCGGTGCGCAGTATGGCAACTCTTCAAGCCGTCGGGGAGTATCGCCCTGTCCAAGCCGCCAAATGGCCGTCCGTTGACCTCATGGAATCGCGGCAAGGGCATGGGGCAGAGGTTGCCCCTGACGTTTCGGGGCATCTTTGGGGACAAGGTCCGACCTCAGCCAAGGCTTCCCCAGGGGATAGCCGGGAAGGCAATCCAGAGGCGCTTTCGCTTCGTACACAGCGCCCCTAACCAAAGCGTGTTTGCCCCCCTTGCGCTTGTCTGCCATGGGTCGGCAACGACTCTTCCCGCATGTGTCAGTGACGGAATGTGTTCTTGCGTGTGCGCTTGGCGGCGTACATTGCAGCATCGGCCTCGGAAAGCAACGCTTCAGGATCGCGCCATTCCGGTGCTGCGACGATGACACCAATGCTCGGCCCGCCATAGTCGATCGTCAGATCTTTCAAATGGAATCGGCCGGTAGTGGCGACCTCAAGTCGGGTTCGCAGCGCATGGACCGCGCCAGTCGCATCAGCACGGGACGAGGTGGCGAGCACCACGAATTCGTCGCCACCAAGACGGGCGGCAAAGTCACCTGCGCGAAGTGCGCCCTGAAGTCGGCCACCAATGGCAACCAGAAAGCGATCACCCGTGTCATGTCCGTACTTGTCATTGATCGCCTTGAACTGGTCAAGGTCAATGAAGGCCACCACAAGCGCCTGCTGGTCGGGTACTAGCGACGCGAGGCGGTGATTCATCTCATCCATCAGTGCACGTCGATTGGGCAGCTGGGTCGTGGTGTCCACGAGCGCACTGATCGCCAGCACGTCATTCGCCTGTCGCAACGCCTGCACCAGTCGTTCGCGCTCGACCTGCTGGGCGATCAATCGTGAAAACATCTGCAGGACCTGCTCGGCGCCCTCGGCCAACGGCTGGCGCTCCCCGCTGGCAGCACAAAGCGTGCCGTAGAGCGTGCCGTCATCCGTGCGTACGGCGGTGCTCGCATAGGTCGCAATTCCGAGTGCCCGTGCCGGCGCGGAATCCGCCCAACAATGGGCGACGTCATCGGTATAGGGCAGGCCCTCCTCCAGGGCACGCTTGCACAAGGTGCCCTCCCACGGCACGGACAATCCCTCGGGAATCTCGAGCCGGCGCGTGTTGCGCGCAAACAGGATGTATTGAAAGCCCGCTTCCTGATCGATCGTGGTCAGGTAGGTGGATTCAAGTCCAGTCACGGTCTGGAGCAGTTCCAGCAGCGGCCGCACCAACTCTTCGAGAGTGCGCGCATGAGTCACCGAATCTGCCAGCCTGCCCATGAAGGCGGCGGCAGGAGCGTTTAGCTGTGGCGTTTGCATAATCACAAGGGTTTTCGGCTGGAATGGAAATGGATGAAGACGGCCATCGAGGCGAGTTGTCCCATTTCAGCTTGCAGCGACGAATGTTGCAACGCGGGGATGCACGCCGGCGAGCGCATGCCGGCTGAGAGGCGGGCAAAGCTGCGCAGGCACTTCCCTCCAAATCGCCCATCGACCAGGCCCCCATCGACCGGGCAGGTCCCCGGCCTGGCGCTTTGTGTCATGATTTCTCGAGGTGGCATGAGTGGCGCGTCTCCAGGGCGCCAGCGAAGTTCCAACAGCCATGAACACTGCTGGGGCCGGGTCGGTGGGCCTGTGCTCCGGCAAGGGGGTCGAGCATGCTGCTGCGGATCAACCTGATACTGCTTGTCGCATTCGCGCTTGGCATGGTCGCGATCTCCCTGGTCGTGACATCGACGCTGCAGGACAACGCGACGCGCGAGGTGCTCGCCCAGGCCGGCTTGATGTTGGATAGCGCTGCGGCGATTCGCTCCTACACCGAGACTGAGATCGGGCCGTTACTCGACGACAAGATGGTCAGCGCGTTCCGCCCGCAGAGCGTGCCGTTCTATGCCGCGACGCAGAATTTCCTCACGCTGCACAAAGAGCACCCCGACTACTCCTACAAGGAAGCCACGCTCAACCCGACCAATCCACGCGACCGCGCGACGGACTGGGAGGCCGACATCGTGCAGCGCTTCCGCAACGACAGCAGCAGCAGGGAAGTGAGCGGAACACGCGACACCCCGATGGGCAAAACCCTTTACCTGGCACGCCCGATCCGCGTCGATGCCGGCTGCCTGGGTTGTCACAGCCTGCCTTCGGCGGCACCGGCAACGATGCTCGCACGCTATGGGAGCGACAATGGTTTTGGCTGGCAGCCCAACGAGGTCGTCGGCGCGCAAGTCATCTCGGTGCCGTTGGCCAGTGCCGAGTCGAACGCCGGACGCGTCCGCCGCGACGTGCTGACCGCCATCGCGGCGATGCTTGTCAGCGTACTGGTGGTCGTCAACGTCTCGCTCTATATGTTGGTCATCCGCCCGGTGCGCCGGATTGCACGGATAGCCGACCAGGTGAGCCTCGGTGATACCGCCGCCGCGGAGTTCCCACGTGGCGGAGGGCCTGAGGTGGCGGCGTTGTCGGCCGCCTTTAACCGCATGCGCAAGAGCCTGGACAAGGCGCTGCAGATGCTGGGGATGCTCTGATGTATTCCGCGAGGGTGCCATGGCACACGACCTGTTCGTCAGCTATTCGCAGCCGGATCGGGAGGCTGCATTCGCGCTCGTGCAGCGCCTGGAAGCGCGCGGCATCAGCGTATGGATCGCGCCGCGCGACGTATCCCCGGCAGCCGACTGGGCGGCTGAAATCATCGATGCGATTTCCAGTGCGCGGCTGATGGTGCTGGTTTTCTCCGGCAGCAGCAACGACTCGGGCCAAGTGCGGCGCGAAGTGGAACGGGCTGTGCACAAGCAGTTGCCGATCCTGCCGTTTCGGATCGAGGATGTGCTGCCATCGAAGAGCCTGGAGTACTTCCTCAGTGCACAACACTGGATGGATGCGTTCCCGCCACCACTCGAACCGCACATCACTCGCCTGTGCGATTACCTCGATACAGCCCTCGGCGGGTACACCGCCCACGACATCCCCGCCGCACATCGGCCATCGCAGGACACCGGGCCGGGCGATAGCGTCCATGCGGCCGGCGGCGTCGATGCGGCCCACCTGCGCCTGCTAGAGGTTGAACTCGCCAAGCGCATCGGGCCCGTGGCCGGACACCTGGTACGTCGGGCCACGCAGGGCGGCGGCGACCTGGATACCCTTGCGCGGCGCCTCGCACCGGAAATTGACGGCGAGCAGGAACGACGAATTTTCCTTGAAGCCTGCTGGCGGATCGGCAAGGGCAAATAGACGACGGGTGGCTACCCACGACCAACGAAAGCCCGCAACGCCGTGTGTGGGCATGAGCCTGTCTCAGGCGCATCGCGAGTTAACTACAAACAGGCACCAGCTCATGCAAGGGCCTCAACGAAGCGGCCTGCATCGCTGCGCATGGCAAACGCGCGTCACCACGTGGCTCCGTCACTTGCTGCCGGCTTCTGGTGCGCGCGTTCGGTAGAGAAGCAGATGATCGGTGCCCGATGCGGACAGCCAGACCTCCCCGCGGCGTCCCATCATCTGACGGACGTTTGAGTTTGGGCGCGGCAGCGTCAATACATCGAATCGCTCAGTTCGGGGGTCGAAGCGCACCAGCGCGTTGGCGCTCCATTCACTCAGCCAGACGATGTCCTGGTCGTCGACGAAGATCGCGTACGCGTGCGGATCGTGTCCGGGCAATGGCCATTCACGCCATTGATGCGTAGCCGGATTGAACATGCCGACTTTTCCTGCGGTCCACTCGCTGACCCAGACGCGCCCTTTCGAGTCGGACCATATACGGCGTGCGCCCTGGTTGGGAGTCGGCGGATCGATGACCTGCGCTGTGCCGCTTGCGGGGTCGATGTGGCCGATATAGCTGCCAGCCAGTGACGCGTAGTAGAGGCTTCCGTCGGGGGTCACGCAGATGCCATAGGGCCCGCGTCCGCGCGGCGCATCAAAAACGCGCATCCTGCTGCTCACCGGATCGAGTTCGCCGTAGATACCGTTTTGCCCGGTAAACCACAGGTGCCCCCGTTTGTCGAAGACGGCTGTGTTGAGATTGGCGTTCGACCGCTCCTTTGGCAGCGGGAAACGCGTGACGGCGAGTGTGCTGGGGTCGACTCGCACGATCGCGTTCTGGCCGCCGTCAGTAATCCAGGCAGCCTGATCCGGACCGACGATGACGCCGTGTGGCGCCGAGGCGTTGCCAAGCGGAACCCAGTCGACCTTGCCACTGCGCGGGTCCAGCCGCCCGACTGCACCCCGCGCCTGTGCGGTGTACCACACAGTACCGTCAGGTGCAGGCGCGACGTCGTGCGGAGCGCTGCCGGCGGGGACGGCGAACGATGCGAAGGTTTGAGGTTGCACCTGTGCCGAACCCGGCGCGGGCAGGCCACTCAACAGGGCCACCGCTAAAAACGGTACCCGCCAGGATTCGAGCATCCTGTGTACCGCCGTGACAACGTTGGCTCTGGCGATTTTCAGCACGGCCACCTCCCTTCTCTCGGGACAAGTTTCCAAGCCTGCAGGCCGCTTTATCTTGGCACTTATTTGCACCATGAGATGGGCTTGGCGAACACCGTGACTAGCGGTGGTGGCTTTTGTCCCGACAAGGCGGCCGAGCAGCATAGGGCCTGGAAATCAGCTAATCAGGCCTTCCGCTCCCCATGAGCTTCGGATCCCAGCCCGCACGCTCAGCTGAGGCATTGAAGGCAGATCGGAAAAACGACAGCAGAACACCATCAGGGTCTTTCGATTTGGGCAGCTCGTCATCATCGAAGATGAACTCGCCCATGGCGGGATCCCAGCGCGCGCTTGAAGGGCTGATTCTTTCGTCTTCGATTCCCGCAGGCTGCGGATAGCTAAAAGAATAGAACGCCGGCCTGGGGTAAGCGGTATTGCCAGTCCACCATCCCATCTCGATGAGCCTTGCCGACAGCCTGCAGACCCATGTGGAGCAAATACCGGGTGCCGGCAACATCCGGGTAGGAAAGAAGGGGCCATGGGTCGAGAAGGATATCGCTCCGGACAGGCATGGCAGCGTCCTCATCTGCAGGTGCGAGAAGTCGATTTGAACGTTACGGAGAAGAATCGCCGAGCGCAGTTATTGCACAGCTCCACCCGATGGACAGCCACGGCACCTTACGGCTCTCCACCTTGCTCTTGCCAATCCTTGAACCTCGCACACATCTCCTGTGTCCAGCGTGGCTCACCGCTCGACGCTGGCGGCATATGACCACTGGACACCGATTCATAGATGGCTTTCGCGTTCCGGAACACGCTGTCGCGGTCACTGAGGTCCATGCTCTTTTTCATATGGTCAACGTCCATGCTGGTGAACATGGGGCGAATATCACGGGCAAAGCTGAGAGTGATTGGCGCTGGCATTTTTCATCTCCAGAATCGAGTAAAAGGCCGTAGCTCGAAGCGAAGGAAGCCCATGGATACCCATGACTTCTCCGCCATCTCATTCGCGCTGGGATTCCAGCACTTCAGCACGCCAGGAACCAGCACTGGCCAAGGTCCGCCATGGTTCGAATGCTGACATCCGTCAGCTTGCTCGACATCACGCGCGATCGCAATGTTATCGCTCCGCCGAAGGTCGGCATGTCGGCATGTCGGCGGGCGAATGCCTTCGGGTATACCGTGCACTTGTGCCTATCCCTGCACATCGAGCCTGGGCCGCCGCTCTCCAACGTCGCCAACAGAGACGATGGAATGCGTTGCATGTCTCCCATTGAGAATCCACCGCGACAGCTTTGATACAGCCCCGCCATCGCGGCCAACTAGGTGGCCGCCGTGACAGGGTCACTGAAAACGGGGCGGAATACCTATATCGGGTCGAAAGCCGATATTCACCCAAACATCGTAATATGTTTTGGTATCGCTTGACCCCTCCATTACCCCTGCCGTATCGCTTGCCCCGTGCGCGGTCAATGGTCAGCGAAGCCGACTACAAATGGAGATCCCGAATGGTCGACTTGATCCTCACCACCTTCGATTGGGTTCCCGAGACGCCGCGAGGCTATGTTCGTGACCTACGTGTGCGTTGGGCACTGGAAGAAGGCGGGCTGCCTTATCGGGTCGAGAGCGTGCCATTTGCCGCCCGGAATGCTGAGCACTTCGCGCACCAACCTTTCGGCCAAGTGCCCTGGTTGACCGATGGAGACATCTCGATCTTCGAGAGCGGTGCGATCCTGCTTCATTTGGGCAATCGTAGTGATGCGCTGATGCCTGCCGACTCGCGCGGTCGCAGCCTGGCTATCGAATGGCTATTCGCGGCGCTCAATTCAGTTGAGATGGCGAGCCTGCCCTGGTCCATCTTTGCGTTCTCTGGTTACGCCCGTGAAACGCTGGAATGGAAGCGTTTGGATGACTTCCTCAAGGCCCGGCTCAAGCATCTGGAGCCGGTCTTGGCGGGGCGCGAGTGGCTGGCCGGAACCTTCTCTGTCGCCGACATAGGCATGGTGGATGTGCTTCGCCTTGTCGATCGGTTCGACGGATTGGCGGCACATCCCGCTTGTCGTGACTATGTCGCGCGCGCCACGGCCCGCCCGTCTTTCGTGAAGGCACACTCAGACCAGTTGGCGCATTTTGCTGCAGCAGACCTAAGCAAAGCCGACGTCAAAAGCTGACTGTCCCGGTTCCTCCAACTCAAGCCGGGTGTCATTTAGCGCTGCCCGGCCTTAGCTGGGCCGTTGTCGCTCGCAGTCGAGCGTATCGCCGATGATCAGCTTGCCATCCCGCTCCACTTCCCAATCGACCCGGAGGTGGTTCTGCGGCATTCGGGTGTAAATGAAACGCTGTGAGGGTTTCACCTCGGGCGCGGAGGTCCAAGCCAGTCGATTGTCGCGCCAACCCTCCGTCACGAAAATTCGCGTGCCGCCAAGGCTGTCGAGAACGACCGCGTTATAGCGCCCCGATTTGGCGTCGTAGCGCCATGCTTCCATTGCGTGGTACGCAGCAGGAGGCGACGTGTCGTCGTGATGTTTGACCAAAGCGTTCCCGGCCAAATCGCTTTCGAAGCGAAGGATGGAGTCGATGCTCTTGCCGCTGGCGGGAAATACGCCATGGCACGTCCATTGCCCCGGCAGATCGGCAAACTCACGAAACGGTTCATCGGCTGCGGCGAAGGCACTGCCGGCGAACAGGCACAAACCGCAACCCATGGTAATCAGGCGCATGGCACCGCCCCTCTGTGGCTATGTCCAGCCTAAGGCCGCCCTCAAGACAAAATAAATCGGTCAGAAGTCATCGGATGTCGTGTAGTGGACTGCCACTGGGGCACGCCGACATCCAGCCCCTGGGATCCCCGGAGCAATGCCATGGGAAGCTGCGGCAATGTTGGGTATCCGTGGCCAAGGACCCTTCCCGGGATCACGCCCGCGTTACGGCCGGAGATGTTCAAGCCCAGCCCGAGTGTGCGAGACGGCCGAGGGCCCATCTCTACTTTTTGGCACAACTCAGCTTGGCGCGGAGGGAGTGCAAACCACGCGCCTACTTTTTTTCATGGGGCTTATGAAGAGTTGGAGATGTGCAGCGCCAATGCGCGGCCGCCCGGACTTTCTACGAGCTGTTCGACCCCTCACTGGAGCCGGAACGCTGAGCGCCTGAAACCAATCAAAGCCGACCTGCAGGAAGTGGCGAACTAACTGCGCGCAGCGCGGCGGTCACGCTTTCAGCGATCGGTTTCATCGCCGCTCTGGTGCCCTGTCTTTCCATCGTGAATTCTGAACCGGCGCTCGACGAGCGCCGGTTCAGTCTGCTCACTTACTTAGTGCTTGGTGATCGCCACCGCTGGGCCATTGATAGGCGCTACCGCCTTGACACCCTGCACGCGATTCTTCTGCACGACATAGCCATCCGGGATGGTGTAGACGTTGCCCTGGCCATCCGCGACGTGCTGCGAGATGAAAGAACCGCCGAGGCCCTGCCAGACATAGGCGTCGCCCTTGGCGTTGGTCCACAGGATATCCGCCAGACCATCGCCATCGAAGTCTTCGATGGAAGCGATGCTGTAGCCGCTCGCTACGTTACGGACCTCGCGGTCAACCACAGTCGTGCCGTTCATGATCCACCAACCTACCTGGTTCGTGGATGCGTTGGACCAGATCAGGTCGGTATTGCCGCTACCGACGATCTCGCCAACGCCTTCCAGGGTCCAGCCAGCCGTGAACGTACCACCATAGGTCTTGGTGAAATTGCCGGTACCGTCGTTGATCCAGTAGTAGATGTCGTTCTTCGGACCCGTCCACACGATGTCGACGTAACCATCGCCGTTCAAATCAGCCAGGCGTGGCGTGTAGCCGCTTGCCGCGGCCATGGTGCCGTCGACCGTACGAGTGCAATTCATGTCCCAAAGCTTGCCAAAAAAGATGCTACCGGAGCAGTTGATCGTCCAGAAGCCGAGCTGGCCACTGGCATCATTACGCCAGATTTCCTTGGACACGCCACTGCTGTCGACGACACCCGAACCCACCAGCGTCCACCCTGCCGGGTAGTTCGGGAGGTTGAAGGTCACTTCTCCCCAGCTGTAGACAAAGAGCGACGGGGTGTTGGTGGTCGGGTTATCGGTTTCCATCACGGTCTGGCCCACCAGGACGCCGCCGTTAAACAGGTCGATGGGAACCGACTTCACCTGGTCGCCAGGATGGAACACTCTGTTGAACGATTCGTTATCGGTAATCGTTCCGCCATTCATGAGCAGCATGGACGCGTCGCCCGTGCTGGTCTTGATCAACAGGATGGTGCTATGCCCATCGAGTGGCACGGCTTCTTCGCCGGGGGCGATCGGAGCATTGCCGCTTACGTTCCCGAAACCGACGAGATCCCATGTGCGCGGAATATTGCGACGTGCATCCATTGCGGCAACGGCATTCGCCAGCTTCTGCACATTGACCGAGCCCAGGCCGGTGGCGTAGTCGTAACCCGCGCCAGCCTTCCATGCTGGATCGAGGGAGTCCGCACCGCCGTTGCTTACCACGCCGAAGAAGTCCTGACCCTTGGTAAAGCAATCCGCGGTACCCGCAACGCAAGGCACGTCATTGTCGCCTACTGTCACGTCGTGGAAGATGCAGTTAGCGTTGGCGCTGTTGGTACTGCAGGGGGGCGCGGGCGAAGCAACACTGCCGTATTGCTTGCGGGCCAGGTCATACAACATCGGCCCAATGTTGCCATGCGTCGTGCCGGCGTTCTGGTTGATCAATGCCTGGATGCCCGCCATGGTCGGCGCGGCGAAGGAGGTGCCGCCCGCGCTGTTGAAGATTGTCGCCACGGGATCGAGGTAATTGCAGTTGGTGCCGCCTTCCGAGGCATCCGACATGCAAAAGATCAACGCATGGCCATAGAGGCCGTTGGCGGCGAATAGCGAGACGTCAGGAAGACTGCGCGAGGTGGTCTGCGGCATACCCGCTACACCGGTCTGCCAGGGTGGCTGCGCCCAAAGATAGCTCGGGCCGCCACTGCCACCCGCCGTGGTGAGGAAGTTGAAGCCGTTCGACGAGTTGCACGACGTCACGGGATCGGAATAGCCCAGCAACGGATAGAGCTTGCTACTGGCGCAAGAGTCGTTCCAGGGTTGCTCTGGAATGTAGCTCAGTGCACTTGCCCCAAGCGCACCATTACCTGGCGCCCAATACTTGCTCTGGTTCTTCAGGTCGTCGAAGTCGGTACCGCCGACCGATACGTTATAAGTCGAGCTACCCAGGCCATTGACCGCAATGCCGAAGGTAGACGCGGACAAGTTCTGATCGCAGCCGGCCGAGCCGGCATCGGCGGAGGACACGAATACGGTGACACCTTCGGCCGCGGCCATCTCCCACAGGTTGATGGCTTCATTGGTGTCGCCTACCGCGGCGCTGACAAGCTCGCATTCGCCGTAGCTCAGGCTCAGGATCGCCGGTGGCGTGGGCTGCAACAACAAATTTTGCGCGGCGATGAAGGCACCGAATTCGCTACCGCTATCTGCGCAAGAGGCCAGTACCACGTTGGCATCGGGAGCAGCTGCACCGGCCCACTCGGAATCGAGAGCCGCTTCGCCTTCATCCGGACCGGTCCCAGGGTCCGCACAACTGGTATCGCCGGCAAATGCCAGCGGGTGAAGCTGCGAGAACACACCCTTGGCGTCGGAGGGCATGAAGGTCGAACGGAACGTCGCGACGTCGGCATTGAGCACGTCGGTATGCTCGAGCACGGCCACCGTCTGCCCGGCGCCGCGGATGGGCGTGCTTTGCTTCCACAACGGATTGACGTTGTAGATGGTGTTCAAGTCGGCCGGAACGACGTCGTAGAAGACGTTGCCGTTAATGGAGAAATTGAAGTTCGAGGATACGCCACCGACGGGTTCCCACTGGCCCTTGGCATTGCGCTTGACCGGCTGGGACTTCGTAACCAATGGCTTGGGGAAGAAGTTGCTCAACGACGCCACGCCGGCGACGACTGGCGTCAGGGCGCTGGGCACGTGCTGTTCCGTGGCGTTGGCGTAGTACAGCTTGCCATCGGCGGTGTATTGATGGATCTGGGTATGGAAGGCCGTCTGGACTGCGCCAACCGAGCCGGAGAAGCGGATCATGGTCTTGCTGGGCGACACCCACTTGACCGCAAGGCCCTGCGAAGACAACCACTTCTTGACGGTCTCCATGTCCTTGTCATTGGGCCCGAACATCTGCCCAAGCTGGCTTGGAGTCAGCCACTGGTGGTAGTTCGGCGACGCTGGATTGTTCAGCGAGCCCAGATAGCCCTCGAGCTGCTTCTGTTTATTGGCGCTACGCTTCAGGATCAGCGTCATCGCCGGTATTTCGTCCGTCGACCGCTTGGCGCCGGAGTCGGTGCTGGTCAGCACATGCAGCGGAACCGTTCCCTTCAGGGTGGTTGAGCCCCCGTTGGCAATTTTTGATGCATCGATGCGCGGTGCTTCAGCATCGCCATTCGCCTGCGCGTGAACGCCGGCTGCCAAAAAGGCAGCCGCCATGACGCTGACCCTTAAGGGCCAAGTCGATCTTTTATTCATTGTTCCACCCCTTCTTTGCGAAATGGTAAGAGAGTTCTTTCGCCCTTCTGTATCCACACTTGCACGTCTACCCGCCAGCTCCCCGCTGCCAGGCATTCGACTTTGCTACGCCGCCGCTTTGCTTCAATGCACGCTAACCAGCGCGTTCAACATTTGCGTTTAAAGCCAGAAACCATCGCGATTTCTGTTGTGCAACGACAGGTCAGGTAACCATGGCGAATGGCGAATGATGTGGCGCCTCGCGACGTCTACTTCCGACATGCCTCTCTTTGAATCGCCTGGCTGGAATCGCTGCGAAATACGAAGACGCGGTAGGGCACGCAGCCGCCCGGCTGAGATCGCCGCTTTTTCCAACGACGTTCTTGACCGTGTGCTGAATCGCATGCGACCTCCCCCGAGGTACGTCATCTCGACGACAACAAGACCGTACTGATGAGGCCAACATTTCAGGCATAGGCGACCAACAGCGGACCGAGCTTAGCCCCAATACTTCGGTCCGTCACACACAGCAAATTGGCCGAATTTCCACGAAATTCTCACGGCGTGAAGCAGACGTTTCGCGAGTCTGCGAGGCACCCAGTCAGCGCTGCGTATGGGATCATCGATCGATAGCGCAAGAAGATAAGAAAGCGGAGATGAGACGCTGTCACCATTTGAAGCCGGAGTTTGTCGGCTACCTGACGAAGGCCCCGAGAATCGCGGCCGTGCACTGACCACGCAGTGGGCTCCGTCGTTCGAAGGCCTACATATCCTGCTGAAGAAAACATAGCCAGTTTGGGCGACAAGGACGATCTCGTGATCGAGCTCCGCCACCTCATTCACCGATCGCGCGATAGCCGCGTACGCCATATCGACTTCTTGCGATGCCGGACATCATGGGCCTGAAACACGTTCCCACCCATTTCATGATCACAACCCCGATCACCAAGGCATTGCATTTATCTGTCTTTTCAGATATTCGTTAATCAGATAACGTCGACCACTTGTCGCCAAGAGCCGGCATTCAAAGATATCGAGCATGCCGTGATGAACCACTACACCAGCAAAAACTTCGCGCTCACCAGAAGTGTCGGATTCCTGTTGAACAAAGCGCGCAACATGATCATCGCCGAGATGGACGCCGCCCTCAGGGATCTGGAGATCACCAGTCAACACATGGGCATCCTGCTTTCGCTGAAGAGCGGCGTGGCGACAACGCCTTTTGAACTGTCAAAGGTGCTAGGCATCGATACCGGTCTAATGACGCGCATGCTGGACAAGCTCGAAGACAAAAAACTGCTAAAACGGGTTCGCAGCGTCGACGATCGGCGTGTGATCAACCTCGAGATGACAGCCAGAGGTGAAGCCGTGACCACGCAGCTTCCGCAGATCGCACCGCAGGTTCTCAACGCACGCGTGAAGAACTTCAGCAAGGACGAATTCGATGAGTTGCGCCGGCTGCTAGGCAAATTCATTGGCGATAGCGAGTAGCGCCTACTCACAAGACGCTTCCCACTCACCTACCAGCGTCATGCCTGGAGCGCATCGCCATCGCGCTTCATGGGCGAAATCGTCCTTTCATCAGCTCTATTGAGGAGCTCCCGGTCCACTCATGTCTCAACGAGGTTTTCTCATCGCAGGCGAATCCAGTGGAACAGGCCGCGCACTCTCAGAGCGCCTGGCCAAAGCCGGCCACCATGTTGCGGGCATCGCGTGCCGTGTCGACGACACAGCCTTTCGGGGTGAACCCGTTTCAGTCGGGCAAGGTTCAACCGTGCGCGTTCCGCCCATCGATGGGATTCTTTCCAGCGTTGCTGGTTTTCTTTGTTGGGCATTTCATTTGATGGAGACGAGTCGTGTCGCTGTCGTCCAACTCGCTTGAGTTGAGTGATCAGGCTGCATCGCTGTGCATCCTGCTCCTGGAGGACGATGCACTGCTTCGGGATAGGGTGTTGGTGCCTAAGCTTCGTCGATTTGGCTTCGAGGTGATAACGGCCGGCCGCGTCAAGGAAATGCACGAGGCCATGGACAAGCGAATGCCCGACATCATTCTCTTGGATGTAGGATTGCCCGACGGAAACGGCTTTGATGTCGCTCGATCGTTGCGCGCGGAACACTCTGGCATCGGCATCGTCATCCTGACCGGACGTTCGCAGAGTTCGGATTTAGTACGAGGCCTGACCGAAGGAGCTGACGCGTATCTCTCCAAGCCGGTCGAAATCGAAGTGCTTGTCGCAACCCTTCAAAGCGTCGCTCGCCGATTGATGCCGCCGACGCGGATCGACGGAGCGACGTGGCGCCTGAGCTCCGACGCATGGTTTCTGATATCGCCAGCCAGCGGCAAGGTGAGGTTGAGCAGTGCAGAACGACGCCTTCTACACGCCCTCATGAAGCAGCCCATCGAAGTTGTTTTACGAGAGTCCCTCATTGCCGCATTGACGGACGACGTGACTGGTTTTGACCCTCATCGACTTGATGCGGTGATTTATCGCCTGCGCCGAAAAGTACTGGCCAATCTGGGCATACCGCTCCCACTCGATGTTGTGCATGGAACGGGATTCGTACTGGCGATTTGACCGTGACATCCGGCATCTTTCCTCATCGCTAGCGCGCTTGGGGAATCATTCTTCGTCGTTATCGCCCGCCATGCATCTCAAGCCCCCTCCAATCCATGAGGATCTGGCGAAGGCGCGGACAATACTCCATCGGTGATGGAACGGGGTCTCGGTGGCTAAGATCAATAGCCTGATGGAGGCGCCCCCATCGCATGAGTGCCCATCAACGCGTGATGTCTGCTACGGCAAGGCGCGACGTCTGCTACGGGTCGGACGACCGACATCATTTCAGGTCGCAGCACCGATCCGATCGACAGCGAAGTCCAGTTTAGGTGTGCACGGGGAAGACACCAGGCACGCGGCTAAGGTCATGCATCGATGATTGCAACTGCGCCTGATCGAACGTAAAGGCAAAGGGCAGTGTATTGCCGATACCTGGCTGGTCTTCAGCGGGCGTGTGCGGCTAGCGCATGACGTCGAATACTGCACCTGGGTCGCTATCGGAATTTGGGTCGCAGAAAAGACGTGAGGCCGGACATGCTTGTCCGGCCTCACGCGTACTACACAACTTGTCAGCCATGCATGCATGGCTGACTTGCTTACGGCATGGTGTAGCCAGCCGTGGCCGATCCCTGCAGGCGGGTGGCCTGCACTTTCGCACCTGCCGGGATGATCAGCGGTGCACCCGCGGCATCGGTAACCTGCAATGACTGGAAGCCATTGCCGGTGCTCTGCCACTCATAGACGTCACCGGCTTTACCAACCCACAGAATGTCGGCCAGACCATCACCGTCGTAGTCGGCAATGGAAGACATCGTGTAGCCCGGCGCGACGCTACGGATTTCCTTATCCACGATGGTGAAGCCGTTCATGATCCACCAGCTCATTTGATTCGTGCTGGGATTGGTCCAGATCAGATCGGTCTTGCCATCGCCATTGAGGTCGCCCGCGCCATACAGGACAAAGCCTGGCTGATGGTCGGCGACACGTTGACGCACAAAGTCACCCGCCTGATTGTTGATCCACACGTAGACGCTGTTGTCGTTCGGATTGGTCCAGACGATATCGGCGTAACCGTCGCCGTTAACATCGGCGACCGTCGGCACGTAACCCGAGGCAGCTGACAGCGGCGCGGGTGTTTCCATGGCCCAGTGGTACTGACGGGCACCCAACCTGAATGTCAGCGTCAGATCCAGCTGCCACCATTCAATCTGGCCGGTAGCGTTGTTGCGCCACAGCAGCTCATCCTTGCCGATGCCGTCGAAATCACCAGCCCCGACCAGGCTCCAGCCGGCCGCGTAAGGACTGCCAACCTGATGGGTGATATAGCTGTTCTTGCCGCCATCGCCGTCAGACAGCCAGACATACAGCTGATTGTCCGGTCCAGTCCAGGCCAGGCTGGCCATGTTGAATCCCGTCAAGGCAAACTTCGGTGCAGTACCGGCGAGATCATCCCAGTGCTGGTAGAAACCACCGATGGCCCCGATCGTGTAGCCCTTGGCAACCGACTGCGACGTCACCTGCTCGGCGACGCTACCCTTCATGGCGATGCCGGTGAAAATGCCGGCAACCGGATCGACCAAGGCGATATCGCTGTAACCATCGACACCCGGAATATAGGGACTCAGGAAGTCCGCCGGTGCGGCGTAACCAGTCTTGCGTGGCAGGTCGTATGCCACCATCGCTTTGACCAGATTGGCTGCATTGACCGTACCCAGGCCAGTGGCGTAATCGTAGCCGGCACCGGTCATCCATGCGGACGCCAGACTGACATCGCCGCCGTGGCTCAGCACGCCGAAGTGATTGCCCGCGGCGCCCACGTAGCAATCCGACGTTCCTGCATAACAGGGCTCGTCGATATCGCCCTGGGTGACGTCATTGAACACGCAGCTGCTGTCGATTGCCGCTCCGTTGGACGAATTGCACGCGCTCAGCTTGGCGACATTGGGCGAAGTGCGGGTGCCGTATTCCTTGGTCGCAATGTCATAGAACGCCGGCGTGATGTTGCCGTGACTCTGGCCCGCGGCCTGGTTGATCAGCGCCTGGATACCGGCCATTGCCGGTGCCGCGAAGGACGTACCGCCGGCGCTGTTGTAGTACACGTTGTCCGGATTACTGTAGTCACAGGTGGTGCCACCGACGCTCGAATCCGACATGCAGAACACCAGCGCGTGCCCATAGAGACCGTTGGCCGCAAACAACGCCAGATCCGGCTGCATGCGCGTCCCGTTGCTGGGCGCACCATAGATTCCCGTCTGCCAGATGGGCTGCGTATAGAAGAGGCTGGGGCCGCCGCTGCCACCGGCCGTATTGAGGAAGCGTTGACCTGCGGCGGTATTGCATGCGGTCAGGCGGTCGCTTAGCTTGAGTACGGCATCCAGCTTGCTGCTGGCGCAGGAGTCGTTCCAGGTCTGCTCGGGGATATAGCTGATTGCCGACAGGCCACCCGGCAGATTCGTCGCAGTCCAGTACTGGCTCGTCTGGTGATAGTCGTCGAAGTCCGTGCCGCCTACTGACACATTGAATGGCGTTGAGGACATGGCGTTGACGTTGATACCGAACGACGCTGCTTGCTGATTCTGGTCACAGCCGGCCGAACCCGCGTCACCTGATGACACATAGACCGTGACACCCTGGGCCGCGGCCTGCTGCCAAATCAAACCAACTTCGCTGACGATATTCGTGATGCTGAGGACTTCGCATTCGCCGTAGCTGAGGCTGAATACCGACGGTGGCGGGACATCCGGGTTATCGAGCAGGTTCATCGCCGCAGTGAACGGACCGAACTGCGGGCTATTGGTGTCATCGCAGGAGGCGAACACGATATTGGCATCGGGTGCCGCTGCACCAATCCACTCGGCATCCAAGGCCGCCTCACCTTCATCGCCATTCAGGCCGGGATCCGCGCAGGTGGGGTCGATGACTGGCTGAAGGCCCCCATTATTGACGATCTGGGCCACTGGATTCACATAGCTGACGACACCCTGCGCATCCGCCGGTAGAAAGGCCTGGCGAAAGGTATTGATGTCCGCCGGCTGCACATCGGTGCGCTCCAGCACGGCGATCGTCTGACCCGCACCACGAATGGGCGTGGGCTGGCTCCACAGCGGCTCGACGTTATAGATCTTGTTGAAGTCCGCCGGGACGACGTCATAGGCCGTCTGCTTATCCGCCGTACCCGGTGGCACGGTGAATTCCGGACTCGTGGAAACCTGGCTCCACTTGCCGCTGTGCTTGTCCTTGGTGACCACGCCTACATTGTGGTACTGCGGCTTCGGGAAGAAGTTGTCCAGCGAAGCGACGCCCTGTACCACCGGCGACAGCGCCTCGGGAATCTGCTGCTCGACCGTATTGGCGAAATGCGCTTCGCCCTTGAGCGCAAAGCTGTGCATCTGCGTGTGGAACGCACGACTCACTGTTGAAGCCGTACCGGAGAAGTGGATCATCATGCCGGTCGGCGACACCTTGTCGACCTTCAGGCCCTGCGCGCTCAGCCAGCCCGTTACCTGGCCGATGTCCGACTGGGCGGGGCCAAACATGGTTCCGATCTGTTTGGCGGTCAGCCACTTGTGGAAATTCGGCGAACCAGGATTGTTCAGCTGATTCACGTAGGCGTCGAAGCGGCTCTGCTTGTCCGGGCTACGCTTTAGCAGCAAGGTCATGTTGTGGATCAGCTTGCCGCCAGGCAACGTGCCCTGGTCGGTTGCGATCTGCGCTTTCAACGACCGACTTCCCACCACGGTAGTCAGATGGGCGTTATCGATCGTCTTGGTAATCCGGGCCGCATCCGGGGCAAGGCCCGGGGAGACACCTGCTTGTGCATTGGTCGCCTGAGCGCCAAGCGGCGCCACGACAGTGAGCGCCAGGCATATCGCCCAAGACGCCTTCTTTCCTTCTCGACATCGGATATGCATATCCCCTCCCCATTTTTAAGCCAAAACAGCTCTAGCCGGGCCGCGGATTGCGGCTCAGTGCTGGTGACGTTGTTGCCCCGCTCTCTCCCCCCGTGGCCATATCACGATGACGCTGCAATGACGCAGCAATGACATGGCCAGACTCACCCGACGGTATGCGAACAGACCGTCCACCGTCACCCGCAATTAATTCGCTCGACTCACCAAATCTCACCAAGCAGGATGAGAGGACAAAGAGGATTCCCTGGGCTATCGGGACCGGCCGCCATTGGGCGTGTCCTGGACTTTGTGTAAACGGGCCATTGGCAGGACACCGCCACCTGACCCGGAGACACCATGAGTCCGCGCAAGCTAAGGAGTGCCGGAGTCGCCGTATGCGCGGCATGACGGTGCGTGAGATCCAGGTACGCCTGGCTGTCTTGCAAATCACCCCCATTACACGGAGACGAACATGTCCAGTCAGGTGGCGACCTCAACCGGTCGATGCAACACATCGACAGGTGCGCAAGCAGCAGGCGTGTTGCATCGACCGGTTGAGGCCGCCGTCGGAAGCGGACGTCGAGCGAATGCAGAGATTCTCCAGCGGAGTGGTGCCGAAGCGATGAGGGTCGCCAACGGCTCGGGGAGCGCTACCGACTCAGGAAGTACTGGCGCTGGGTGCCCTTCCGCTAATGAAGTCCGCATGAGTATGACGCCGGCCCATATCCCGTACTGGCGTTCACGGATGTCCAGGAGTTCGCCCACCGCGACAAGCGTGTGCCCTGCTCGCCATCTTCAACATGAAAGTGGCCGGTTGCCCGGCCACCCTTCAAACATGTCGCTGAAGCAAGATCAGTGGCTCGAGCCAACGCTGGTGTTCTGACCACCAGCCGCCGAGCCTTGCAGACGGCTCGCCTGCACCTGCGTGCCCGCCGGGATCACCAACGGATTGCCCGCGGCGTCTGCGACCCTGAACGACTGGAAGCCGCTGCCATTGCTTTGCCACTGGTAGACGTCGCCGGCCGTACCCACCCACAGGATGTCGGCCAGGCCATCGCCGTCGTAGTCGGCAATGGCCGCCATGGTATAGCCCGGAGCGACGCTGCGAGTCTGCTGCGACTGCACGGTGAAACCGTTCATCTGCCACCACGCCATCTGATTGCTGGCAGGGTTGGTCCAGATCAGATCGGTATTGCCATCGCCATTGACATCACCCGCACCAAACAACACGAAACCAGCTGGATGATCGGCAATACGGTGCGTGGCGAATCCGCCCTGCTGGTCGTTGATCCACACATAGACGCTGTTGTCGATCGTGCTGGTCCACACGATATCGGCGTAGCCATCGCCGTTCACATCGGCCAGGGTCGGAACAAAGCCCGCGGCCACGGTGGTGATCGGCGAGAGCGTGGCTTCATATTTGAACGTGGTCCAATTGTAGGCGACCTTCCACCAGCCGAACTGGTGCGTCGTCGCGTTGAACCAGAACAGTTGCGATTGCTTGCTGCCATCGGGCGTACCCGCGCCGATCAATTTCCATCCGGCGCCATAGGAACTGCCGATCGACATCCCAAAATAGTCGCCGGTGCCGTCGCCGTCCCACAGATACAGGCGGTTGTCCGAACCAGTCCACGCCAACTGGCCAACACCGTTGCCGCCAAGAATATTGCCGACAGCACCGATACCATAACCGGCGGCAACCGATTTAGTCGCCGTCTGCACAACCACCGAGCCCTTCATGCCCAGCGAGGTGAAGGTGCCCTTGACCGGATCCACCAACGCGATATCGCTGAATCCATCGCCAACGCCATGGGAGGAGGACATGAAGTCGTACGGAGCCACATAGCCGTGCTGGAATGGCCGATAGAACTTGGCCACCGCATGCACCAGGTTGGTCACGTTGACGCTGCCCAGACCCGTAGCGTTGTCATAGCCCGCATTGGTCATCCAGGCAGGTGCCAGCGTGGTCACGCCACCGGCATTGGAAATACCAAACTTCTCCACCTGTGCGCCCGAATAGCAATCCCTGGAACCGGCCAGGCAGGGTTCGGCGATATCGCCCACGGTGATGTCGTTGAACACGCAACCGCTGTTGATCGATGCACCGTTGGAGGAATTGCACGCAGCCAGCATCGCCGTGTTCGGCGAGCCATTGGTGCCATATTCCTTGGCCGCAAGAGCATAGAACGCCGGCAGGATGTTGCCGCTGCCCGGCAGCAGATAGTTACTGCCGTTCCGCCCCACAGCCTGGTTGATCAACGCCTGCACGCCCGCCATCGCAGGTGCGGCGAACGACGTGCCACCGGCGCTGTTGTAGTACACGTCGTCGGGGTTGCTGTAGTCGCAAGGCGTGCCACCGACGTTCGGGTCGGACATGCAATACACCAGCGCGTGACCGAACAAGCCATTGGCTGCAAACAGCGACACATCCGGCAGGGTGCGGAAGTTGTAGTTGCTGCTGCCGTAGATGCCTGTTTGCCATGGCTGCTGGAACCAGTTCGTGCTGGCACCACCGCCACCGCCACCGGTATTCAAGAATGCCCTCTGCTGGGCCTGGCTAAGGTTATTGCAGGACTCTACGCCGCTCCCAAAGCCGAGCAAGGGATAGATCACGCTGCTCGCGCACGAGTCGTTCCAGGTCATCTCCGGCACGTAGCTGATGGCAGACGAATTCAAGGACAGGTTGGTCGAGGTCCAGTACTTGCTCGCCTCCCCCCGATCATGGAAATCGGTACCGCCCACCGCCACGTTGTACGGCGTTGCGCCCAAGCCGTTCACCGTCGCACCCTGGAAGGACACCTCCGCGCCTTGATCGCAAGCCACCGCACCCGCGTCACCGGACGAAACGAATACCGTTACGCCCTCCATCGAGGCTGTTTGCCAGAGGAAGCCGGCGAGACCGGCCATGCCATCCACAAAGCCGTCCGGCTCACACTCGCCGTAGCTCAGGCTCAGAATTCCCGGCATCACCGCAAAGCGGCTATCCGTGCCAAGGGTGATATTTTCCGCCGCCTGGAACGGGCCAAAAGTCGCTCCGCCCTGATCGCTGCACGATGCCACCACGATGTTGGCATCCGGTGCGGCTGCGCCGGCCCATTCGGCATCCAGCGCCGCCTCGCCTTCGTCCGGATACACCTCGCCCGGATCAGGGCAACTGGTATCCGCCGGATAAAGAAGTGGCTGGATATAGCTCACCGTGCCGGTGGCATTGGCTGGCAGGAAGGCCTGGCGGAAAGCCTGGATGTCGGCCGGCAGCACGTCCGACTGCTCAAGCACGACCACCGTCTGTCCCGCACCGCGAATCGGCGCGCCCTGTTGCCAGAGCGGATTGACGTTGTAGATCGTATTGAAGTCCGCCGGTGCCACGTCATACGCCGTACCGGAATTCGTTCCGGGCGGCACGGTGAAGTCCGGAGCGGATGCATCCTTGGCCAAGGTCTTCCACTGCCCGCTCTTCTTGTCCTTCTTCACCAGTCCGACATTGTGATAGAGCGGCTTCGGGAAGAAGTTGTGCAACGGAGCCGCATTCTGCACCACCGCCTGCAGTGCAGCGGGAATCTGCTCCGCACCAGCGTTGGCGAAATGCTGCTCGCCGTTGACCGAGTAGCTATGCAAGCTGGTGTGGAATGCCTTGCCCAGTGCCCCGGCGGTGCCGGAGAAGTGAATGGTCATTCCCGTCGGCGATACCGAATTGACGGTCAAGCCCTGCGACTTGATCCATTGCGTCACCTTGTCGATATCCGACTGCGCGGGTCCGAACATCTGACCGATCTGCGTGGGCGTGAGCCAGTGATGGAAATAGGGTGAGCTTGGATTGGTCAACTGGGCCGAGTAGGCGTCGGCTTGCTTCTGCTTGTCATCGCTTCGTTTCAGCAGCAGCGTGACGTTGCGGATCAGCTGCGAAGAAGGCAGCGGACCCTTGTCGTATTTGGTTACCGCCAGCGCCGGCCGGCTACCCTGCACGGTCGCCAGCTTGCCGTTGTCGATCGCCGCGTGGATTCGCGGACTGTCCGGCTGATAATCCGGATAGGCATTGGTGGCTTGTGGTGTCGCCGCAGACCCCACCGGTGACACGACGCTCCCCAGCGTCATGGCCAGGGCTACGCACCATGGCCGATACCGTTTTTCAATAAGCATCAGATATTCCCCGAGGGATAATGTGAGACGCCACCCATGGCCAGGCGGGACGCCTTGCGCCCTCATTTCTGCTGACCTAAGCCTTCCCGTGACGTCTTGCGAGGGCACCCCCTCTTCGGCGCCCGGGCCGCCAGACGGTATAGCGAGAAGACATTTTTTCCACGCACCGAAAAATACCCTACCTCTCACCAAATCTTTCCGTGCGCGCGCGCATGCACTCCAAACCGCCTGTTCAAAGCACCGTTTGGTACGGCCGCCAATGTCCGCAGCCTTTTAGATGTCCAATTTGAAGTCGGCACAGCAAGGACCGATAGCCCTTGCAGAGATCCAGCGTCATCGCTGTCGGAAGCGGACCATCCTGGCGCTCCAAGCCCCAGCCCTCATCTGCAACAATGAGGTCCGCAACAAAAATGATTGCCCAGACGATAGGAAGTGCCATTCCCGTCAGGGCACAAAGAACAAGCCCGTCGTGAGATGGTCAGCGGCCGACGAAGAGGGATGGGGCCGATTGGCCGTCGTCAGGCGCTGATAGTCGGGAACTGTTCTTTCAACGTACTTGGCACCGCTGGAGACGAGGCGGACGAACAGCCAGCCCGAACCATTGAAGGACGCGGCGACAGCACCAAGGAGTCAGGCATCCCCGGCACAGGCGCGATCCTCCCGGACCCATGAGAGGGCCAACCGCGCACCGCGCCGCCGGCTCCTCTAAAACCCTAAATGAAATGAAAACGTCGCTTCCGATCGCAAGGCGACACCTAGCCATCCCGCCCGAGACTAATTTTGCAAGCCAGGCCTGACGACATGCCAACCGCTGCCGGCAGGAAAGTCAGGCAAGGAGTATGCCTCGCCTTTCAGGTAGTTGTAGATCACCGGGTTACCTTGCGGATTGGTAGTGTCTATGGTCCACACATCGAGCTTGCCCGCGCTGTTGGCCCACAGTATTTCTTGGTTATTCGGCATGCAATTGCACGCGGAGTAGGTGAAATGACCAGCAGCGACCACCTGATAACCGGGCATCAAGGATTGCTGGCCTCCACCCCCCGCGACGATCCAGTTACTCGTCCACACCAATGTATTGCTGGTGTCAGAGGCGACGGTGTCAAACACAGTCAGCGGCTCCATTGCACCAAGGCTGTTTCGCTGCAGCAGCCCGGCAACGAATGTCCAGTTTCCGGATAGATATCCAAAGAATGACGCATTCAGCGTCTGGTTCTGAGGTAACCACAGATAGGTAGGCGCCGTGCCGCTCTGACTGACTTGTCCTTGCCAGTAGATCGCCGGTGTTGTGCCATTGGGTGAGTCGAATGCGGTCTCGATGAAAGCGATGTGGTAGCCACAGGTCACGGAGATTGTCGTGCGATTTACCACCTGGGTTCCTTTCATCAACCAGTAGCCGAATTCGCAGGCACTTTGGTTTTCCCAGATCAGATCGTCGTAGCCATCACCGTCGATGTCGGCGGCGCCGACCAAGGTCCAGCCCGCAGGGTAAGTGCCAATGTATGCGGGATCGAACCCAGAACCATGGCTGGTCCAGAGGTAGAGGTCGCGACTGTTGCTGGTCCAGATCAGATCGGCCAGGCCGTCATTGTTGAAATCACCCGTAGCAGCTATCCAGTAACCGGGCGATACAGAAATGAGCTGCGAAACTTGCGTGGTAATCGTTCCATTGGGATATGAGATGGGGTCGAGCAACCACCAACCAAATTGATGCGTCTCATCGTTCATCCACAACAGATCGGATATGCAATCCCCGTTGATGTCGTAAGGCACCGCAGCGTGTTGTCCGCTGCTATTGATACAGGTCGCCGTCGACGGCCGCGTGCTGGCCGCCAGGGCCCGTGGGATTGAAGCCGCTGTTATCGACGGACCACTGCATGCCTCGCCGAGACAGAGCGATGTTTGGGCCGCAGGGAAAGAGCGTTCCGCCGCGGCCACCGTTTCGGCTCGCGGATGCATGTCGATGTACGGAATTACGCCAGCGCTGTCAGAGGCACGCGCGACAGGCGACAGCATCAGGCATACGGAGAGCAGCAGGGCTCTCTCAAGGACTTCCTTGACCATACCACCCCCTTAGATCGGTTGGAGCAAAGCGCAAAATGCACGAAGCCAATTAGACCCTTGCGCCATTGCCGCGGTGAATTCCCCTGTAGATGATGCTGCCTACCGCATCTTGCTGACGGCGGCAATCTACGCATATCCCCAGGCAGCCGCAACCAGGCGTGCGCCTTACGATTCGCAAGTATTTTCGCCTGGCCATCTATTTGTTGTCAGTACGCCGGAGCGAAGAAATGTGATGAGCAGCTGACCCGAGGCATGCCACCGATGGGTGGCGCCGAGGTTGGCGGCACAGCGACTTCCCGGTCCAAAGACGGATTGCTAGACGATGATACCTGGAGCTATCCGCTGAACTGGACCGTGGTAGGTGCTCCGCCCTTGCCCTGCCCCGGATGTTTGTCACCGGATTAGCGTGTATCAGTGAGAAGGTCGCACAAGGCGGCCTGCTCTCCTTGCATCGGCACCGCCATGCTGACCAGCGAATCGGAGCAGAGCTCACCTATCGGTGTGGCGCATCACGCCAGGATCATCACTTCCAACAGCAAAGATCGGCCGAGCGCTGATCGATGCACCGTCTTCCCGGTGGAACGGCGACATAACCTTTTGCAGGCGCGATAGGCGCGATAGACCGACCGGGGTGCGGAGCGCGCCCCGGTCGGTGTTGCCCGCGCGGTGTTGCCACCGTCAGGCCGTTACCAGTTAGCCGGGTTGGCTGTTCCATTGGCGGGGGCACCGACGACCCACCAACCGACGGGGTAGGTCCACTTGACATAGTTGGTCAAGGTCGGTGCGTTACCCGAAAAAATGATATCGGACCCAGGCAGGCCGCCCGTAGTGATCGTATTGCTTGCCTGTTCGATGGAGTACAGGCCGGTGGCATTAACGCCATTGCCCTGGATGACGTAGCCACCCGAACCCAAGGGTGACGCGCCGCCGTCCCAGTTCATGCCGCCCTGAAAACCGGTCTGGTTGCCCCGAGCATCAAAGATGCGAGAAAAAATGCTGCCCGTGGCGAGGCCACCTGGCGAATTGCTATTGGCCTGGTAGTACTCGATGCCCATGCCGTTGCCCATGTAACCGCCGCCCAAGGCCCAGATATTGGCCATGCTTCCCACGTAGCTGCTGAGGTTATAGGAGACGAACCCGGCCGGCTTGCTGTCCCATATGTAGAGATCATTGGCGGCGCTGGACCACAGAATGCTAAGGCGATTGGACGGCTGGTAATACCCGATGCCAATGGGATAGTAGCCACAGGCGATATCGATGACCCTATAGCCGGTTCGGACCGCGCCCTTCATCGTCCAGTAGGCGAACTTGCACTCCGAGGGGTCGAGCCACAGCAGGTCGTCATAGCCATCGCCGTCGATATCGCCTGCACCGACCAACTGCCACTGGCTGGGATACGTACCTATCTCGGTGGACTGCCAATGACCGTGCTGATCATTGGTCCACAGCCAAAGATCGTG
Organism: Dyella humicola; assembly: GCF_026283945.1. Lineage (NCBI taxonomy): Bacteria > Pseudomonadati > Pseudomonadota > Gammaproteobacteria > Lysobacterales > Rhodanobacteraceae > Dyella > Dyella humicola. The sequence goes on along the minus strand of NZ_JAPDPC010000001.1, from coordinate 325,418 downwards.
ATTGGCACTGGTGAATACGAGGTCGCCGTAACCATCGTTGTTGAAGTCCCCCACGGCGCCAATGAAATAACCGGGAGTCACCGCATACGAAGCCATTCCGACGCGAGTCACGCCACCGCCTGAAAATGGTACGCCCACGGTCGTGGCGTTCATCGTCCAATAGCCAACTTGACTGAGGATGGGATTGAACCACAGCAGGTCCGACGTGCCGTCGCCATTGAAGTCACCCGGGACATAGTTACTTCCCGGCTTCGGTGTCGATACCTGAAGGGCTGGCAAGGTGCCGAATGAAACCACGGGTGACGTTATGCTCGTGGAGGTGGCCGCCATCTGAGCCACTGGTGGGTTAGAAGCAGCCGCGCTATGTGACCAAGACGCGGCAAGCAAGAACGACAAAGCGATGCCGCCGAAGCGGCCGTGATGCTTGGACATGATTCCCCCCGTATTGACCTGGCCACCAGGCCAGATGCTTCCCGTCGTTAGCTTAAATCAATTCCGGTGCGTCAACCCGCACGCCCCGGCCTGCCCGGGACGCCAACCGGGTACGCGTTCTCATTCGACCGGCCGAGAGTAAATACTGGCGGAACAGTACTTGTGAACCGGCTGAGATAGACGGCTGTATCCGCACTTGCGGTTCCTGGGCCGCCATTTTGCGTGGTCGTCGCCGTGAAAATCGATCCGCCATTCCGGCCTTGTGCTAGAGCGAACGCTCTCAAGTACAGAATCCCCACGTTCGGCTCCCGATTCGGCAGCACGTGAGTTGGGGTGGCCTCTCCCCCTCTCGATCTTCACGAACGCGGCCAGGACATAGGAGCGCCCATTTCACTTGTCCTTTATCCGTTCGGGAGCAGCATCTGCGGGATTTTCGTGACGGTTGCAGACAGCACAGCCTTTCGTCAGTCACAGTCAGCTAAAGGGGCTCACATGAAGCGCGAGAAGAGCAAGTCCGGCGGGACTAAGCGTCCGCAGGCCCATGCCGAAGCACCGGTAGTCGCTGATCCAGCGCCCTCAATGCATCGTTCGGTGGACAGAACTATTGGCTACCCCGTATTTGCCCAACCGCAACCGACGCCGGATCCAACCTATTTTCGGGTCAGCCACTCCAATACGTCAGATGACGCAGCCTACAAGGCCATCGACGCTCTCAACGCCGCGCACAAACTGCATGCGCTGCCGTTTCCGAAGCCACGCGGAGGTGTTGAACCGCGCCTTACCATGAACGACGTCCTGGGTGGCAACGACGCCGTCGTGCAAGACATCGTCAAGGCCGGACAACTCGTTTTCCATTCGACAGGCGATTGTGGAAGTACGCGCGGCCCCAAGGAGCAAAGCGCTGTCACGGACAAGATGGTTAGCGACTTCAACGAAACGAGGAGAGAGGAGATACCGCAATTCAATTTCCTTCTCGGCGACATTGTCTACAGCTTCGGTGAGGTCACCTACTATTACGATCAGTTCTATGAGCCGTATCGCGACTACCCGGCGCCGATACTCGCCGTAGCCGGAAATCACGACGGCATGGTCTCGCCGCTGGCGCACGCGAAATCGCTCGAAGCGTTCCAGCGCAACTTCTGCGCAGAGGCCTTTGCCGTGACCCCCGAGGCCGGCGGCTTGTCGCGTACGGCGCAAATACAGCCAGGGGTGTTCTTTACTTTTGAGGCGCCATTCGTCCGGATTATCGCTCTCTACAGCAATACGCTGGAGGATCCGGGCGTTATTGCCGATGCAAATGTCGGTAATAGCCAGCTCGCCTTTGTCGAGGCAGCCCTCAAGCGAGTCAAGGCGGAGAAATACAAAGGCGCGCTGCTCTTCCTCGATCACCACCCGCCGTACACGGTGTCTCGTCACGGATGGAGCATTCAACTTCAAAAGCAGCTGGACGATTTGTGCGACAAGATTGGCGTTTGGCCGCACGCCTTCTTGTCCGGGCATGCACACAACTATCAACGCTTCACGCGCACACGAGCGGACGGCTCTCAGATCCCGTACGTGGTTTGCGGTAACGGTGGGCATAACGTCCAGAAGCTCAACATCTCGGGTCTGCGTGCCCCACAAATCATTCAGAACGCATCTCGCAACGCCAACAAGATCGTCCTCGAGAGTTACGACGATACGAATTACGGCTATCTGCGGGTTATCGTCGACGACAAGCAATTGCGCATCGAATATCACCCAGCAACCGATGGAAAGGACACGAAGACGCCGGATGACTTTGTGACCGTCAACCTCACGACACGAATTCTGGAGCACTACGTTGCGAATGATCTCGGGATGCCAGCGGCGGCGGCGCAGGTAGGGGCATTGCAAAAGGATCAGGCCAAGCCCAAGAAGGGGAGCCGTCGCTAACTCCTCCCCGAGGACTATTTTCCAGTCGACTTGGGATGTCTCCCAACTTCGCGCCGTGCTTTGGGGTGGCCGGCCATTCTTTGCCGGCCTTGTTCATGTGTGAACGTGAAAGCGCGGGCGACCTGATGATGGTGTCGGTGCTGCTCAGGCTGAAATTATCGGGCATTCTTGACGAATTTCCGAACCTGGCTGCCTATGTCCCCCGCGGCGAAGCGCGGTCCGCATACAAGCGGGCCTTCGCCGCCCAATGGGCGATGAACGCCGGTATGCCCCTAGCCGGCTGATTGGGCTCCATCCTGGGCTCGAAGCGTGGCGAGATGTCCACGGTACGCTAGTCGATGGCACGTTTGGCGATGGCCGCCACGAATTCATCCAGATCGGTGGTGCCGGTGTTGCTAAGGATCACGATCGTGATGTTCTGGTCACGCACGTGAAGCAGTTGTGTCTGAGCACCCATGATGCGACCGGGGCGCTTCATTATCGGGTGCGGCTTGCCGTTGACCTTGGTCTCGTATGACCACGCGCCAAAGGCGTAATCGTCGAGGCCGGGCTTCAACATGACGTCGAGGGTGGTTTGCTTGATCAGCTTGAGCCCGAACAGCGCGTTGGTAAACGCAAGCAGGTCATCACTGGTGGAATACATCGCCCCCGCGGAATACCAGTTCTCCGGATACACGGGCAAGTCATTGGCCAGCGCTTTCAGATCATCACGATAGAAGTACGTGTCCGCCAGTCCATCGATAATTTCGTACTGATGCAGCATGCCGGTGTTCTTCAATTGCAACGGCTGCAAGATTCGCGTCTTTAGCACCTGGTCAAACGGTTGTCCCACGACGTGCTCGATGATCTTGCCGAGCACAATGTAATCAGCGTTGTTGTAGTCGAATACTTTGCCCGGGACATTGACCAACGCACCGCTGCAGAATTTGCTCAACAGCTGGTCGCTTGTGTAGGGCACTTGATACACGGGAAGACCGTGCTCGATGGCGTCGGCAGCGTCTTTGACGTTGTCGATATTCGGTAAGCCGGAGGTGTGATCGAGCAGCTGGTGAATAGTCACCTGATCGGCCGCCGGCCCAGTGTAGTCGGGCAGGTAGGCCTTGAACGGGCGATCGAGATCGAGCTTCCCTTGCTCGTAGAGCTGCATGATTAACACCGAAGTGAACAGCTTGGTGATGGACGCAATCTTGAATCTTGTTTGCCGCGTGTTTGGCACCTTGAGCGCGATATTGGCCATGCCGAAATTCTTGGCAAGTGCCGGCTGACCGGGCTTCTGCACGAGGATCGTGCCGTTGAACTTGTGCGCTTGTGCATAGCTCGTCACGAAGTCGCCGAGGTCATCTGACTGGGCCCATGCAAGCGGCGCAAAGAGCAGCGCAAAGATCAAGACGATCTGTTTCATGAGCTGTTCCGGAAAATGCGGTGGGACATCTATACGCGTTCCTCCGAGCAGTGGCATGGGCAGGAAGTCACCTGGAAGCTCCGTCCACCAACGGCTTTTCATTGGCGTAGAGAAGTCGCCCTGGTGAGATGCCTAACCAAGGAACGAGTAGATATCGGGCGCTGGCATGCATGGGTCAGGTCTCTGTTGCGCCGAAAGCCAACCTGACGACCCGACCTGGTCAGAGTCGCCGGAAGAGCACGACCTCGTGCTCTTGAAGCCTTATATAGCCCTGGTCAATGGGTAGCCATCCCGCGCGCGTCCACTACGGCTCGCGTCACGGATGCTTCACCTTGGCAGCATCGTTTAGCAACGCGTCAAGGTCGCTGCGCTTCAAGAGGCGGCCAGCAAGCATCACCGCGCGAATACGCTGGGTATTGCGGATGTCCTTGGTGGGGTCAGCATCGAGCAACACCAAGTCGGCCCGCTTGCCCACGGCCACCGAGCCGCTCGTGTCCTCGATATGGAGGAATCGGGCCGGCTCCAGCGTCGCAGCGCGCAGTGCCTCAAGCGGCGTAAGTCCCGACGCCACCAGCAACTGCAATTCCTCATGGAGGGCAAACCCCGGGTAGACGCCCGGCATGGGTGAGTCCGTGCCTGCCATGATCGGCACCCCAGCCTGGTGCATGATGGACACAATGCGGTGGGCGATCGGCCAGCGCAGATCTGCCAATGTCGCATCTTCCTTCGTGTAGTCCGCCAAGAATCGCTGCCAACGCACTTGCTCGTCGGGGCGAAGAAGTCGCCAGCGGGAATCGTCGCCATGGTCAGCGCTTTGGGCGAATGAGTCTTCGTCGGCAAGCACGAGCGTTGGGACTTGCACCTGACCGGTAGTGGCCAGTGCTTTCGCCATGCGTCGGCAAACAGCTTGGTCAAACGTATCGAGAACCTTCGCCTCCTGCGAGCTGGCGCGCGACATCAAGGCGTCGTCACTGAGACCCTGGCGCTCCTCCAGAATCTTGCCCTCGGCGGATGAGCAGGCCTCGTATGCCTGTGTCAGGTGCTCGCTGGTAAGTTGCCCCGAGTTCGCGGCGTCCAACAGCGTCACACTCGCGGGCACATGCCCAACCACTGGCAGCGATCGAGATCTTGCCTCGGCCAGGATGGCGCGCCAGTGCGTGGAAGGGACGTCAGAGAACACCTTGATGAAGTCGGCACCGGCAGCGGCGGCGGCGTCCACGCCAGCGGCTGCATCGCCCGGTGATTTGCCGTGCACGGCAATACCGGTAGCAAGCACGCGCGGCGCAACGAGTTCTCCATTGTCCACGGCCGAGCGCCAGCGCTTCACCAGGAGGATCGATGCCGCATCGGAGCGCATGTCCCTCACGCCAGTGACCCCGTTGGCGACGTACATGGCAAATGACCAGTCGTTGGGTGGGCGGTGCGAGGAGAGATTGAACAGATGGACGTGCATGTCCGTCAGGCCGGGAATCAAGAAGCGTCCCCGACCATCGACACGCTGGGCCGAGTCAGGTATGCGCACTGCGCCCGGCGCGCCGATGGAAGCAATGCGGCCGTCTTCCACTAGGACCGTTCGCGGACCGACGGTGTGCCCGCCGTCGACGTCGACGATCATCACATTCGTGATGGCAACGGCCCGGTGATCAGGTTCAGCCGCTCCCAATGCCGCTGTAGCCCCCAGGAGCATCGCAAGCGCGCCTGGCATCACCAGGGACGCCATCCATTTGCGATAGGGAGCGCGCATGCAGGATTTATTCGTCAAGGAAAGGTCATCCGGCCGAGGAAGCTCGCCATGACTCCAACGCTATGGACTGTGACTTTTGTGTCAGAGCCGAATCTCATCGCGGTAATGGCTGCCTCTCTGGTTGAGATTGAGAAAAGGTCTGCGTTGGGTCGACAGCTGACGTTCAAGCATGCCGGGCACTGTACCCGACCCGCAACATGGCTAATCTGAGAAGTACTCAGTTCGCCGGGCTACTTGAGAAGCCATCTTGTGGAAGTGGAGCAAGGAAGTCAGATACCGGCTCAAGGATCAACTCCGGCAAGCTCTCGGCAATGGCCGCTCGTAGTTGTTGCCAGGCCTCCGGATCGACGGACGGACGAGCCAGACCTTCGGCTTTGGCCGCCGCAGATGGCCACTGCGTATAGCTATACCGAACATCGTCGGGGCCACGGTGCAGGCGTGAGCCCAGCGACCCCCGTTCGGTCAAGAGCAACTTGGTGACCCGCGACCAAGCCTGCACAAAGGACTCTTCGGAGCCCGGATGGAGGCGCCAACGATAGATGGCGCAAAATGCTGGACCAACGTTATCCATCACCAAATCCATCAAAAGTGGAACTTCTACTATCGCACTTCCAAGCGCTCGACTGCAGCCATGTCATGCCACTTGTTGAGAAGGCTCGCCTTGTTTGGCACCCTATGGTTATTGGTTACACCGACAAAGCGGCGCGCAGCTTTTGTTCGGCTTCACTCCTGAGAAACGGCAGCTCGAGCTATCCTCAAGGCTCTGGAGTGGAGATCTCCCATGGCAAAGCTTGTCTACGGAATGAACCAGTCCCTGGATGGCTACGTCGACCACCAGGCATTTGCCCCTAGTCCGCTGCTCTTTCGTCACTTCATAGAGCAAGCGCGCGACCTGACGGGTAGTGTGTACGGCCGCCGTATGTACGAGATCATGCGTTATTGGGACGAAGATTCTCCTGAGTGGGGCGCGGAGGAACGCGACTTCGCGGCGGCGTGGCTGAGCCAACCGAAATGGGTCGTGTCGCGCTCGCTGAAGTCAGTCGGCCCGAACGCCACCCTTGTCGCAGGTGACATCGAGGCGGCGATACGGGGGCTGAAAGCCGGGCTCGCTGGGGAGATCGAAGTCGCCGGACCAGAGCTGGCGCAAAGCCTGACCGACCTTGGTCTCATCGACGAGTATCGACTCTACCTCCACCCCGTCGTGCTTGGTCGCGGCAAGCCATTCTTCGCGGGCCCTCGGCCGCCGCTCCGCTTCGTTGCCAGCGAATTAGTCGGCGAGGATGTGATCAGGCTGACGTACGTTCCTGCTTGATTGCGCGCCGCGCCGTCGGACGACGCCGACGCGTCAGGTTCGGATGGGATCCAGGCTGCGTGAAGACGAGAGCCCATCAACGACGTTATGCCTCCTACGCGAATGCTGGCTTACTCTCAAAGCGCGAGTGGCCCGGAACCGAATCCCCGCGGATCATCCTGAGGAAAATCTGCTCAGCTAAAAAAGTCGCTTTGTGTTTTCACACAGTCGCAACCCATAGCGGACGCTTCCGTGTAAAAGGGGCCAGAGGAAGGGTGCACCTCTGTCGCATATCGACGTGCCAGCGTCTGCCTCCGAGCTCTTGCCGGCACTCCCTGCCATCGAAAACGGCGCGCACCGTAGACCGACATTTCTTGTAACCGCGGTTTCAGGCGGGGAAAAACGTCGCTGACCAAGCCCGCAATGCATCCAGAAATACATAGAGTCGCGACGGCATATATCGCCGCGTGGGATAGACCGCGTGAATAAGGATCTCGGGCGAGGACCAATCGGGCAATAAGCGCACCAGATCGCCGTTAGCGACCTTTTCGTCGCAATACACCGATGACATCAGACCCACGCCATGACCGCGATAGACGAACGCGCTGACACTCTCGAAATCGCGGCCTGAAAATGGCCCGTGCACATGCACCTTGGCGTGCCTGCGCCCTTTTACCAGATGCCATTCAGCCTCATTGTTTCGCCCCTGCAATATGACGCACTCGTGCTCGACGAGATCCTCGGGCTTTTCCAGGGGTGCACGATCCACCAGGTACGATGGCGTTGCCACGAGGTAACGAACACTCTTGCCGATGCGCTGGGCAACGAGCGTGGAGTCGCGCAATTCACCGAATCGGATCGCCACATCGATGTTCTCGGCAATCAGGTCGAGAAACACGTTGGTGACAAAAAGGTCCACTTTGATGAGTGGATAGGCTTTCATGAAGTCGGACAGGAAGTCGTGGAAGTCTGCCTTCCCGAACACGACGGGTACCGAAATCCGAAGCAGTCCCTCTGGCTGTTTCTGTGTCTGCGTCAGCACGCTCTCGGCCGCGCATAGCTGCGCAAGCGGTTCGCCGCACTGATCAAGATAAGCGCGACCCTGCTCCGTGAGACTCAGCTTGCGAGTGGTCCGCTGCAGCAGCGTCACCCCAAGCTCGCCCTCCAGCACGCTGATCCGGCGACTGACGGTGGACACCGGCATAGCCAGCGCTTGCGCCGCGCGACTGAAACTCCCCAGCCGGGCCACCCGTACAAAGACGGCAATGTCGTTGAGATCGAGCATGCGCGCATTTTCCCGTGGCTGGGAATGATTTTTCACATTATCCCATCTAATGATGTGATGGCGGCGCGCGCAACTTTTGCGCCGAGATTTGACAAGCGACCGATAGGAAGAGGCGAAGGAGCCCCGCGTCGCGGGGCTGCTTCGTTCTTCCACGGTAAAAAGACGCGGAGGGGATCAGGACGGCAGCACTAGTCCGTTGCCAGGTTCACCACCAGCGACGTCGGGCCTTGGCCAGATGACGTCCAAGCGTGTGCGGCTGATCAGCCAACGACCATCGACGCGGCGGTACTCGTCGGCATAGATGCCCATGAGTACGAGTGGGTTTGCCTCGGCGGCTCGTTCGGTCAGCAAGAACTGCAAGTGGCAGCGACCCTCGGCGCGGTTTTCGTCCAGTAGTTCAACCCACTGGTTGGAAACTAGGTGAACGAAGGGGTAGCTGCCACGCTGCTCGACGTCATACTCGGCGAAGGCTGCCGAAAGGCCGGCGTGAATCTCTTCACGACCTCTCCAACGGCCTCGATCCACCTGGACAATGGCGTCTTCGGTAAACAACTGGGTGAGGGAGTCGATCCGGCCACTGTCCAAATGGTGGCAGTAGAGGACTCGTAGATTTCGGATGGCTTCCAGCGAAATCAATTGGCCGACACTCGTTACTATGTCGACGCTCATCACCATTTCCCCAGATGGCCGCCACCGTCCACGCGAATCGTTTCACCAGTCACGCGCGGCGCTTCGGTGACAAAGACCACGGCGTCGGCGATTTCATCGACGCTCGAAATACCTTGAATGGGCGACATCATCGCAATGACATCCTTCGGGCTATCCGTATGCATCGGCGTGTCCACGATGCCCGGAGCCACGATGTTCACGCGAATGCCTTGAGTCGCATATTCCATCGCCAGGTTACGCGAGCCGGCCTCGATGCCACCCTTGGTAATCATGGCGACGGTGGACATCGCTCCGGCTATCGGGTTCTGCGTGAGCGGCGAGGTGATACTGACAATGCTTCCACCCGTCCCCTGGGCAAGCATCTGGCGCACGACGCGCTGAGTCATGAACAGAAATCCGTCCACATTGATCGACTGCAGCTTGCGATAGTCCTCAATGGGAAAATCGACGAACGGCTTGCCAATAAAGATGCCGGCATTGTTCACGAGGGCATCGACCGAGCCAAAGGTTTTGACTGCTGCCTCGACAACGGCATTCGCCGTGGCAGGGTCAGCAACATCGCCGTCGACGCGAACAAGGCGGTCAGAAACAGGCAATTCCTTGGAATCACTGACCTTTCGTGAGGTGGCCACAACGTTGTAGCCGCGGTCGAGGAATCGGGAAACGAGGCCGGCGCCGATGCCTTGCGAGGCGCCAGTGATGATGATGGTACGTGGGTTTTTCACGGGTTCTCCAGCGAAAGTGGAAAGGAAAGTTGGCGCATTCTGCGCTTACCGCCATTCGTTGATTAGATGAGAGAATGTGGAATCTCTTTCCCAACCATGGGAAAGAGTCATTGGCTCGATCTCTACGACAGGGCGGTTTTTGCAGGGAGATCCCGCTGGGCGATTTCACCCGTGCAGCACATGCGCCGAGCGTGCCAGTCTCTACGGGTCGGCCGTCGGCTAGCATGCTGGATGGCACATCACCGCGATGTTGCTTTGGGTAGAGTCATGAGACCGCGCAAGCGCTTTGACTGCTAACTCGCCGTGGAGACGCTCACTCAGCGGAGCCAATGCAACCCGCATTGCCGCTTGACCGAAAGATAAAAACACTCGCGTGACTGGGAAGCTATTGCACGTTGGTATCGATCAGTCGACACGTTGCGAAAGATCGCTCGAATCGAAGGCTCGCCGAGGCGATCAACGGCTTGCACAAGGCCGAGGCCATGCATCGCGGCACCTGGCCCAACCGAGCAGCAGTCGAGCTGGCGACCCTCACCTGGGTGGACTGGCTCAATCACCGCCGCCCGCCCTCATCCATGAGACACATCGCCACCTGCGGAGGCTGCAGCGATCTACTACCATCAGCAAAGCCAATCCGCGCACCAGCGCGGCCCACCCAAGACTCTTTAGCCTCAGAGAAATCCGGGGCGATTCACCATCGCCCGGAACCCAAACCTATGTCCAAGTCCGCCTTCATCCTCTGTCTCTTGCTACTGACTACTTCGTTGGGTTCTCTGGCTCAGGGCAGTCAGCGGCCGGCGGCCGCGCCGACCGGTGCTGTCGCTAGCGGCCATTACCCGGACCTGTTCGCCGAAGCGGGCCACCCCCGCGCTGACGCAGAAGAAAAGATTCACGCAGCCTTCCAACAACTGTTCCACGGCGATCCTGCCACGCAGGCGCTCTACTACGAGGCTGGCAGTAACGCGGCCGGGCCGCTGGCCTACATCCACGACATCAACAACGATGACGTGCGCTCGGAGGGCATCTCATACGGAATGATGATCGCGGTACAACTGGACCACAAACGCGAGTTTGATGCGCTCTGGAACTGGGCCATGACCCACATGTACCAGCGCGATCCGGCGCATCCGGCGTACGGCTATTTCGCCTGGTCGGTGCGTACGGATGGCGTGGTCAATGATCCGATGCCCGCGCCCGATGGGGAGGAGTACATGATCACCGCGCTGTACTTCGCCGCCGCGCGCTGGGGTAACGGCCAGGACCTCTACGACTACCGCGCCCAGGCCGACCGCCTGCTCCGCAACGTGCTGCACCGGGAGGCCATCACCGGCCAGACCATCCACGGTCGCATGACGGCACTCAGCCTGTTCGATCCCAAGACGAAGATGGTGCGCTTTACGCCTGACGCGGTGAACGCGGCGCACACCGATGCGTCCTATCACTTGCCGGCCTTCTATGAGGTCTGGGCGCGGGTTGGGCCGCCGGCCGACCGGGCGTTCTGGCACGAAGCTGCGCAGGTCAGCCGCGACTACCTAGCCACCACCGCGCACCCAAAGACCGCGCTGACTCCCGATTACGGCAACTTCGACGGCACGCCATGGGCGGCATCATGGCGGAAGGATTCCGCTGATTTCCGTTACGACGCCTGGCGTAGCGCGATGAACTGGTCCGTGGATGGGTCCTGGTGGGCGCAGGACCCTCGCGAAGTCGAGATGAGCAACCGCCTGCAGACATTCTTCGATGCGCAAGGTATGGACGCCTATCAGGGCCTGTACAAGCTGGACGGCACGCCGCTGGGCGGCGGCCGCGTCACCGGCCTGATCGCCACCAACGCAGTCGCGAGCCTGATTGCCACCGACCCCCGCAGGTTGGCCTTCGTCCAAACCCTGTGGGCGAGTCCGGTGCCCAGTGGCCCACAGCGCTACTACAACGGCATGCTTTATCTGATGGCCCTACTCCATTGCAGCGGCGATTTCCGCGCCTGGCTGCCGCACGCATCGCCCTGAATCCACCGGCACCGATATGCTCGCCAAATATCCGCGATCGCCACTACTGCATCGCCTGGAGCGAGTAGGCAACGGCTCAGCGCGACGCGGACCGAGCTCTGGGAATGCTGAGGGTTCCCGTCAAACTCGGGCAACCTCAGCCTGACCTCTGTGCTGTTTGTCACCTAGAGATGCTTCGCCACCAAGGCAAGCCCGGCCCGAAATGCAGTAGCGCCACCGTTGGAAGGATGGCGGATCTTGTCGGCTTCGATGCCGAGCTTTCGGAGCGAATCAGCGGCGACATTTCCGACCGCGACCACGGTGACATCTGGAAACACAGAAACCAGTTTGCGCAGCAAGGGCGCGCCCATGGCCTTCTCGGCTTCATTCGGCGCTCGGTTCGACAAGGGAGATGCGCCGTAAGGATGCCAAGGGAAGGCACCCCACAGGATAGTGTGGTCCGCCAGGCCTTCGTCGCGCAGCGCGCGCCACACGATCGTGGACGACGGCTCGCGCCAAGGAAGCCGCCGCGACGTAAGTCGGTCGCAAAGCTTGCCTATGCGTGGCACGCCGTCCTCCAGCAGCAGGGCTTCGGAGGTGAACGGGCAACCCGTTATGCGTGTGCCTTGATAGCCCGGTGCCTCGCCGATGAGCAGAAGCTTCGGTGCGGGTGCAGACAGATGAAGCCTCAGGCGTTCGCGACGCCCTTCCACCGCGGCGGGAGCAATGTCATCACTGGAGACAGCATTCCAGGGATCGAAGACACGCGGCATGTCAGCGGTCGGCGCCGAGAAAAGATCCTCAAGGAATACTTCGATCTTCAGGGTCGTATGCGTCGCCATGCCGCCGCTCCAAAGAACTCGGTGAGTTAGACGTCCGCTATGGGTTGCGACTTCAGTGGGTCGACGCAACACACTATAGACGCGCGAGCGAAAGGAGTATTGCGTTGACTCACTGAAGGCGCAGTCGAAAGCGGGCCCTGAGGCCTACGTTGCTGTTAGCTCTCGTGCCGTCATGTGTCGGTACGCGCAGGGCGACCGAGCCGACTCCGACTAACCCGCGGCAATCAACGGGCGTGCCGGACCTGGCTTGCTGGGAAACGCATGGCGCAAGATCCGCCATATCACCGTGCCGAACTGCTTCGGCAGGGAGCCGGTGTTGTAGTGCTGACCATAGCGCGCGCAGATTTCGCGGACTTCCACCGCCATCGCCGCGTAGCGGTTTGCCGGGATGTCCGGATAGAAATGATGTTCGATCTGGTGGCTCAGGTTTCCGCTCCACAGGTTCATGATCCGGCCGCCGGTGAGGTTGGACGACCCTCGCAACTGGCGCAGATACCAATGACCACGGGTTTCGTTGCGCACGCATTCCTTCGGGAACACTTCCGAGTCGGCGGTGAAGTGGCCACAGAAGATGATCATGTAAGTCCACACATTGCGGATCAAGTTCGCCACGACGTTACCGAGCAGGACCGGCAGGAAGTACGGCCCCGCCAGCAGCGGGAACAACAGATAGTCTTTCAGCACCTGCTTGCCAGCCTTCTTCGCCACCGGGGTGGTCATCTTCAACAGGGTGCGTCCTTTCATCTTCCCCGCGAACCAACGGCCGATGCGCAGGTCCTGGAGGGCGACGCCCCACTCGAACAGCAGCGCGAACACCACTGCCACCACGGGCTGCATCAGGTAGAACGGCTTCCAGCGCTGCTCGGGAAAGATGCGCAACAGGCCGTAGCCAATGTCGTCATCCATCCCGCGCACGTTGGTCCAGGTGTGGTGACTGTAGTTGTGCGTCTTGCGCCAGCTGTCGCTGGTGCCGACGATGTCCCATTCGTAGCTGCGGCCCTGCAATGCCGGGTCGCCCATCCAGTCGTACTGGCCATGCATCACGTTGTGGCCAACCTCCATGTTCTCTAGGATCTTGGACAGCCCGAGCAGGACCGTTCCCAGGATGCACAGCGGCCACAGCAGCAGTGGCATCACGGTGCCGCCCAGAATGGCACCCACCATGAGCATCACGCGTCCGCCCAGTCCCAGCCAGCGCACGCCGGCCATGATCCTGCGGATATAGTCGGCATCGCCCTGGCCAAGCGTCGCCAGCGTGCGAGCGCGCAGTGCATCCAGTTCCTCGCCGAAGCGATCCAGTTCGTCCGGACTCAGGGCACGGCTGTAGATCTTGGACATGGCTTTCAAAGTTCCAGGGAAAGATCGCTTTGCGCCGCCTGTATGCACAGGCGCAAGGCTTGGGTGGGTTCGTGCTGCACGCTGCGATCGTGCAGATGGCGCGTGGCGCCGCTCGACTTGCCGCAGGCACATGTGTTGCAGATGCCCATCCGGCAGCCGTGTCGCGGTTTGACGCCTTGCTCTTCCAACGCCTCCAGCAAGGACTTGTTGCGCGGGATGTCCAGCGTTTGTCCACTCTTGAGCAAGGTCACGCGTACGTGACCCTGGTCGCTGGCGTCGATAACGCGCGGCGGTGGGCTGAAGGCTTCGGCGCGGAAGGAGAGGCAACGGTCGCCAAGCACTTCACGGACGCGCTCGACGAAGCCGTAGGAACCGCACGCGAGCACGTGGGCTTGTTCATCGCCGGACAGCAACGTGGTCAGGTGGCGCGGCTCGATCCGTCCCTCCAGCTCATCAGCGGCCTGCGAGGCCTCGCCGGTAAGCATGAAGTGCACTTTGAAGTTCGGGTGGCGCGAGGCGAAAGCTCGCAGCGCTTCGGCTTGCACCAGCTGCGCACGTGTGCGGGCCCAGTACGCCAGCCGCACCGGTCGCCTGAAGCCCGCCGCCGCCTGCGCGTTGACGAGGGACAGCAGAGGAGTAATGCCGCTGCCGGCAGCCAGCATCAGGCAAGGCGCCGGCTCATCCGGGACGCACAGTTCGCCAAATGCCTGGCCCAGTGACAACACGCTGCCCACGGGAATGGTTTGCAGAAACGCGCCGACCTTGCCGCCTTCCACCGTTTTCACGGTGATTCGGATGCGTCCATCCGCGCGCGGCATGTCCGACGCGCTGTAGGAACGGGTGTAGCGCACGCCGTCGATCTCGACACCGACAGTGACGTGCTGTCCCGGGCGAAAGCCGCGGAAGTGGCGATTCGGGCGCAGCACCAGCGTGGTGACGCCGTCGGCTTCGGGGTGAAGTTCAATGACCCGCGCCCGTGCGTGGCCCCAGGACCACAGCGGGTTCAGGCGGGACAGCCAGAAATCCAGCACGGCAGGCGGCGCCCACACCGCATTGAGTCGGGACAGCCAGTTTGGTCGGCGAATAGCAGTTTCCATCAGGGCATTATACGATCAAATATACACCTGTATATACAAGTGTATATACAGGTGTCTGCTATCCTTTGCCGAGCCCATTTCTTCCGTGCCGATGACCCCATCCTTCGCCCCCGTCGAGGCCCCTGAGGCCGGACGCAAACACCAGATCAGCCGGGGCGACCTGCTGATGGCCGCCTTGCGCCTGCTCGGACCGCACCGAAGTGTGTCCAGCCTTGGCCTGCGCGAGGTCGCACGCGAAGCCGATATCGCCCCCAACAGCTTCTATCGCCATTTCCGCGACATCGACGACCTCGCCGTCGCCCTGATCGAGCTGTCCGGCGAGGCCTTGCGCAAGGTGGTCGACCAGGCGCGCGTCAATGTGGTGAGCGGCAACGCAGTAGTGCGCGGCTCCGTGCAAGCGTTCATGTCGCAGCTGCGCTCCGGAGATGGGCTGCTGCAGGTGCTGCTGCGGGAAGGAACAACCGGGTCCGACGCTTTCAAGCGCGCCGTCGATCGCCAGCTCGATTTCTTCGAGGAAGAACTGCGGGTCGAGCTGGTGCGCCTGACCGAAGCCGCCGATCAACCCCTGCACGACCCGGCGCTGGCTGCCAGGGCCATCACGCGCCTGATCTTCGCGATGGGCACGCATGCGCTGGACCAGCCGCCCGAGCATGACGCAGACCTGATCCGCCAGATGACCGAGATGGTGATGATGATTCTGCTCGGTTCTCGCAACTTGCGAGCACGCCTGGGCTGACCTGCGCCGGCCGGCAGGCAGGGCGCTGATGCATTCTTTAGTGTGTTGCAACAATCGGCTGAAGTCGCAGTCGAAAGCAGACCTAAGAGCTAAGTCCGTTCAATGTACCGGACCCGATTGGGGTGACGCTCCCGGATGGTTTCTGCAGCGTCGGCACTGGCACTCAGATCAGATAAAAAAAGCCCGCAAGGGGAGCCTGCGGGCTTCGGTCATCCGTCTCTTTCGCTGCTTAGGGAGGGAGGGGAGGCCCGGCTAAGCGATGGGACTGATGTCTCACGACATGGAATAACTATACCGCTGAGTATATTAATAAAGTGTAACTGCCGGCATGGCTGCCCCATGACCTGCTGGACAGCCGAATGCAGCGCGGCCGCCGCCGCAGGAAGGCCGTTCGCAGGCTCATCAGGGGCATGGTTATGGGCAACCAGAATGTCAGTCGGAGCTATTCGCCAAAGCCAGCACCCGTTATTGCAGAAGCTCCGCGTTTTTTGGGCTTTTAGAGATATGCCCCTTGTGAGGAGGCAAGGCCAAATCGCCATTGCGACATCGATCATGCGGTCGAGCATGATCGGATCGGCGCCAGCTTGCGGGGAGTTCAATATTCGAACGCCTCATGGGGTACCTCTTCCAGTAATAACGTGGGTCAGAAAGAAGGCCCATCCATGGGCCAAGATCACCTTGACCTAGCGACCCACCATTCCCGACGAAAGGGCTGAGTCGTTGACATGCAAACATCAGTGCAAATGCTCTTTGAGGAAATCAATGCCCTCCTGGGTCGCCGCGCGTGCCGCGGGGGTATCTGCAAGTGCATTCAGCATCACGAAGTCGTGAATTGTCCCGCTATAACGCGTGGACGTCACACGCACGCCCGCCTCAGATAGTTTGCGAGCATAGGCTTCACCCTCGTCACGGAGGACGTCATTTTCGTCCGTAATGATCAGCGCTGGCGGCAGGCCACTAAGTTGCTCCAACGACGCATTAAGGGGCGAAACATGCGGGTCCATACGCTTGGATACATCCGGGAGGTAGGCGTTCCAGAACCACTTCATGCCGGCCTTCGTCAGCCACGGACCATCGGCAAACTGTGCATAAGAAACGTCACTCATGCTGGCATCCGTGACCGGATAGAACAGCAACTGCGCTTTGATGGCCGGACCCTTGCGCTCTTTGTCCAGGAGCGATACCACTGCAACCATGTTGCCGCCAACGCTATCTCCAGCAATCGCCATGCGCGAAGCATCGACATTCAGTTCCTTGGCGTGCTCGGCAACGTACTTGGTCGCTGCATAGTCTTCTTCTATCGCGATCGGATACTGAGCCTCCGGTGAGCGATCGTAGTCGACGAAGACAACCGTTGCCTTGGTGCCATTCGCGAGCTCGCGCACCAAGCGATCGTGCGTCTTCACGTCGCCCATGACCCAGCCAGCACCGTGGTAGTACATCACCACTGGAGACACCCCTCCAACGTCGTCAGGACGGATGATGCGAATGCGCGTTGTTCCCTTGGGGCCAACCGGAATCGTACGATCCTCGATATGCGCCGCCGACACATTGACAGGGCCAGACTGCGCGTCGTCAAGGACCTTGCGGGCCTGGTCGGGAGTTAGCGTGTAAATGGGCGGGCCGCCTGCGGCGGCAAGGCCATCGATAAACTTCTGCGTTGCCGGCTCAAGCGGAGTGGCCGCCGACGCCACTCCGACGAATGAGCATGTCAGAGCAGCAACCACCAAAGGTACCTTAATGTGTTTCATAAAAGTCGACTCCTAGTAATGGACAATGTTTGCCTGCGAAAAAAAGTCTGTTCTTGCTGAATGCTGGTAGACGGGTTCCGTGCGAATCGACTGGCCTTTGACAGAAGCCAAGTGCGACGGCCCGCCTCGTCGATCCAGCCACCGAGAAAGCAAGCTATCGTCATGTCACTACGTACGTCGCGACTTGACTGCACGAGCCCTGCGAGGCGTAGGTTGTCATCTCGTAATGCGAGCAACATGGCGCGGCTGAGTGCGCGATCTCCTATCTGCATTGGAAAGTGACGCTCCGCGATCGCGAGCTTGCTCGGCAAAAAGCTGCATCTCTTCCGCTGCCATGGCGTTGTACTTGAGCTTTGTCATGATTTCCTCGGTAAACCACGCTGTACAAGTCACATTTGAGCCCGGTCCTGATTGCCTTCGAGCTCGATGACTGTTGTTGCCTCACGACGACGGGCAAAGGCGTGCCCTGGCGCCATAGGCACCGCTGTGTTGAATCGAAATATCGCGACCGCACAATTCGACGTTTGCCGGCTCGCTACAGAAATGCCGGCCTTCGTCTTCGGTGGAGAAAAGGCTATCGGTCAGGCCACTGCTGCACGAGGTTGGATTTGTGCGGGATGGGGGTTGTTAGTATGCCGAAACGGCAGCTGCGCTAGGTCGGACCAGGTTCCTCTCGAATCAGTCGCGAACTTCGCTGCCTGGTTAGATATGACCAGAGCCATTGGTTCTGTACCCGAAATCGGTTTTGCAGCCGTGGCAGTGTCAGTATGTGAACGAATGCCCAAAGGAGCCAGGTAAGAATGCCGCTTGCGTGCAGCGATCCTCGCTGAAGCACCGCATAGTTCTTGCCGACAACCGCCATGTTTCCCAGGTCGAAGTAGCGAAAGGTTGTTTCTACCGTACGCCCGATTAGCTCTTTCGCGATCAGTCGACCAACATACCTCCCCTGCTGGATCGCGGCCTGCGCAACACCGGGGACCGGATGCTGGCCTTGCGTAATTGACGCCGCATCGCCGATCACAAAAACATGCGGCGCGACCCTCATAAATGGGTCTACGAGGGCCCGACCAGCGTGGTCCGTTGGTATGCCAAGCATACGTGGAATCGGTGATGCCACGACGCCCGCTGTCCAGAGAACCGTGGCGCTTGAGATATGGTTACCGCCAGCTACCACACCGTTCTCATCAACGGTTTCGACCTTGACTCCCGTCACGACCTCCACACCAAGCTTTTTAAGGCGAATGGCCACTGCGTCGGAAGCCTGCATGGAAAAGCTCGGCAGAATTCGATCCGCGCCGTCCAGCAAGACAATGCGAGCATCCGCTGGATTGATGTAGCGAAAGTTGCGTCGCAACGTCGACTTCGCCAGATCTGCCAATGACGCTGCAAGCTCCACACCGGTCGCCCCAGCGCCAACCAGGACGAACGTCATGCACCGTTCGCGTTCGCCTTCATCACTGGTCGCGGCGGCTCGTTCGAACGCCACTAGTATCTTGGTTCGAATCCTCTCCGCATGGTTCAAATTCTTCAACGATGGTGCATGACTTACAAGCTCGTCATGTCCGAAATAGCTCGGGATAGATCCCGTGGCCACGATGAGATGATCGAATCCTATTCTGCGCGCCTCACCTGCCGGGGCCACCGCATCAATGGTGCGCTCAGTGAGATTAGCGCCGGTGACTTCCGCAAGAAGGACACTCAGGTTTTTCTGGCGTACCTCCAACTCTCGGATGGGCGCAGCGACTTCGGCGGAAGAGAGAACCGAAGTCGCCACCTGATAGAGCAGTGGCTGGAAGATGTGGTGATTGCGTCGATCGATGAGAAGGATCTCCGCATCGGCATTCCGAAGGGCCCGCGCCGCGGCTATCCCACCAAACCCGCCGCCGATGATGATCACCCTTGGCTTCCGTGCCATCTTCAAGGGCGTAATCGTTCCAGCCTTAGAGGCCATGACTAGACCTCCTCCCATTCCGGCTTACTGGAGCGCAGTGGCAACAGCAGGTGTTTGTAGTGCCCCGGGGTGCGGGTCATCTCTACCTGCTCGGCCACGCCCCTGTACAAGCCCATCGGAGTCTCGGCCAGGATGGGATCTGGGTCGATATAGGCGTGCTCATCGTTCGAGTTGGCCGTCGATCGTGCATATTCCTGATCGAAGATGCCCAGCGACATCAACCAAGAAACGGTGCGCGTCAATGAAACGCTGACCTTGTAGCTGCCGCCTTCGACGGCGCGACGTTTGAGCGCCTGCAGAATCCCAACGGTTCCAAGCCACGCAGCCACGTAGTCGCTGATGATGCCGATCTGCGGTGTCATGCGCGGTTGATCGATAGGACCACGACTCCCGTTTTCGCTCTCCAGCCAGTACGGGCCTGCAAACGCGCCTGTGGAGACATCGAAGCCAACGCGATTGGACCAAACGCCCTGCTCGCCATTGAAATAGATAGACGCACAAATGAGACCAGGATGGTTCTTGCAAAGCTCTTCAGCCGTCAACCCATGCCGCTGCAGGAAGCCGTTGCGTCGATTGGAAAAGAAGACGTCGGAACCTGCCAGCAAGTCGTCGAACTTGGCCCTGTCCCCTGGCTTCACAGTCATGTCGAGCATGGCCGAGCGCATGCCAACATTAGACGTGTAGTGAAATACCGAGTGCTCGTAGTCATTCGGACGCCAGATGTTGAGTACGTCCGCACCATGTAGGGCCAATGCTCGCCCCACGCCAGCTCCCGCAATAACGTGTCCGAGGCCCAGCGCGCGAATACCTCCAAGCACGTCACCGTGCGACTGAAACGGCATGGGATCGCTGTCCGCCAACTTCTCGACCGAGATGAGTGGCATGTTTTTGATTGTTTCTTGGAACAGGTCCAGTGAAAGGAACTCCTCCGGCGAGCGCAGGACATGCATGGGTACCCCCGCCTCCTCAGCAGCTTGCTCCAGAGTGAACGAATCCCATGTTGCAATGGCTTCAGCCACGAATTTCTCACCGGGAGCCGACTGCAACAGCTGTAGGGCCTTGGTGCGCAACGCGGGGTAGTTGCATGTCAAGTAGATCCAGCGGCCGTCCTTGCACTTGTAGTAGTTTCGACGTACCCCCGAATCACCCTCTGAGTCCGTTTTTCCCGGGAATCCGTTAACCGTCTCCAGATAGCCTTCGTAGAAGGTCGCAAAACGACGCAGGGCCTTTCGGACGTCCACTCGGATGTCTTGTGACTGGCCCGTCTTCATTTTCCATATCGAAGCTACTTGTGCGGCTTTGGCTGCCAAGCCGATCGCGGAGAACGCGCCATAACGAAGAACGCTAGGGATGATCGGGTCCTGGCCATAGAATGATATGTCGCCTCCAAATTCTGCCAAGGAAGCACCGACGTCGTTCAATACGGCCTCGGTTTCCGCCCGGATATCAAAAGAATCCGCAGAATCGCTGGCAACGCGATTCTTCAAATTTTGGCGAATCCGCCCTTCGAGATTCATTTCAGCTTTCATCGTATTTCACCTGAAAAAAAGTAAGTGGTAGAAGTCGCTCAATAGAGAGCAATGCCGGTAATCCTTCCGCGCTTGAACATCACCTCGGACCTTCCCGTTCCAAGGTCAACGCACCAGATCTGACCGGCGAGGTCCGCCACGTACGCAACGTGCGCTGTCGCGTCGACCGCCAGACCAATGGCTTCGGCGAAGCCAGTGCAAATGACTTGTGGCTCGATGAGCCCATGAGGGCTGAGCGTGGCTCGATTTAGGCTGTTGCCGTAAGGCGGCGCGCCGCGATCCGTCCAATAGAGCAGCGAGTTTTCGGCGTCGATCTCCAGATCGATCGGCTCAGGAAGATGCTCGAGAAGCACCTTGATGTCCGATCGGTTAGAGGCCGTTTCACCGGCGGGAACCTCCAGACCCGCGCAGAAGATCCGTCCTTGCCCGCCCTTGGGTGGCCCCTTCTGCGTCCAAAGAAGACGGTCATTGGACTTATCCAACGCAATGCCGACGCACTGGTTGAGCATGGCCCCTTTCCCTCCGACCGCACTCGATCGATCAACCAACCGGGTCAGTTCGCTGCCATCGGTCTTGCTGCGAAATACGGCGGATCCTTCGCGATCGCACCAGTAGAGCAAGTTGCGCTCGTCATCCAGGACGATTTGCTTTGGCGTCGTCAATGCTCCACGGCCTGCAAGCAGCGTTCGCTTGGTTCCATCGAGGACCATCGCTTCAACGCTACCATCGTCGGCGTTGAAATCTCGACCCATGTTTGTCCAGTAGACGACGTTGCTGCGTTTGTCGACTTGAATGCCGTCAGGCACGCCGTCCAGGTCATCGACAATCACCTGGAAGTCGCCGCCCGCATGGTTGATCGAAAATATCGACGGCTGATCGATGCGCAAAGCAGCGATTCGTTTGAAGCCGGTGGTCTGCTCAGCTTGCATCGGGGTTGTCCTTCAGTCGTAGGATCGTGGCTTCGACGTGGGAAGTTTTCATACGGCTCCGTCCAACCTATCGATGCCGCCCTGCAACCCCTTTATGACGGCAACTTCCTTGACATCCCGCTCTGCGTTGAGAAGCGGGATAGATGAATTGCCGTAGGCCTCACGAATCTGAGTGAGGAGCAGCTTGTTCGTGTCCTCATCAAATTGAACATCCGTCGCCATCTGGCCTTTCCAACGTGAGGCCATACCCGGAGCAAGGTGGTCAATGAAATGCGCGAACCCACCGGCGCCGCCTCCGAGATGAAACGAGAGGAAGGGTCCTCCGGTCGCCCAACGAATGCCCAGTGAGCTCGTCACCACTTTGTCGAGATCACTGACCGAAACGACGCCCTCCTTCACGAGGTAGACGCACTCCCTGAAGATGGCGCTCTGCAGCCTGTTGGCCACGAAACCCGGGACCTCCACCTTGATCTCAAGCGCAACTTTCCCGATCGCTTCGTAGAATTCGATGGCCCCTGCCGTTAGCTCACGGGGCGTTTTCTCGCCAGGCACGACCTCCACCAAGGGCATCAGATGAGGAGGATTGAAGGGATGGCCAATGAGCAATCGGCCGGGCTGCTTCATCCCCACAGACTGCTTCGTTGCTTCTATCCCTGAGCTAGATGAGAGAAGAAGAGCGTTCTCGGGCGCTTCACTTTCAATCCTCTTCCAGAGATCACTCTTGAAGTCCAACCGCTCGGGACCATTCTCCTGGACGTAGTCAGCACCTTCCAACGCCTTTGCCAAGTCGCTCTCAAAAGAGATGTCATTGATATTGAAATCGGCGTAACCAAGCGCGCGAATAGACGGCTTCGCTTCCTCGCAATACGAGAAGACCTTCTTCGCAACGTCAGGATCGGGATCATTGACGGTCACCCGCATGCCGTTCGCCACGAAGATCGCCGCCCACGAAGCGCCGATTACTCCGCCCCCGACAACAGTCACCTTCCGTCCGGAGACATTTAAAGACGTCTTTTGATCGTTTGACATGGTAATCCTCGCTGTACAAGTCAAATTTGAGCCCGATCCTGATTGGCTTCGCGCTCGATGATGTTGTTGCCTCACGACGGCGGGCAAAAGCGTGCCCTGGCGCCATAGGCACCGCTGTGTTGAATCGAAATATCGCGACCGCACAATTCGACGTTTGCCGGCTCGCTACAGAAATGCCGGCCTTCGTCTTCGGTGGAGAAAAGGCTATCGGTCAGGCCACTGCCGCACGAGGTTAGATTTGTGCGGGATGGGGGTTAGTTTTGACCAAGTCTTTGTGGCGACAGCCTGGGACCGAGGCGGGGATGGTCGCTAGCCAGGCGCGGATCCGAATGAGGGAATTATTGTTTGCGGTAGTGAGAAGGGCTGTGTTGACCCCAGCGGATAAGTGCGTGTCGAAAATTGGCCGCTTCGCTGTAGCCAAGTCTGGTGGCGATTTCCTCGTTGGTCATTTCCGTGTTCTTGAGGTATTCAACCGCCAAGTGCATTCGCGCGTCCGTCAAGATATTTCGAAAGCATGAATTTTCATCGCTCAGTTGCCGACGCAAGATCCGCGCGTTGGTCTTCATCGCCTCAGCTACCGCTTCTATGTTCGGAAATCTCCCGGGATGCTTGAGCAGTATCCGGTAGACCTCACCGGCAATACCGCCCGATTTTTCGGCGACGGCTAAGCCCTTCTCACACGTTTCCATAGCCATGGCCTTCGTGATCGGATCTGCATATTGCATGAGATCTTCCATGCAACGCAGATCGAAGCGCAGCTCGTTCTGCGGTTGATCGAACAGGACGTCACAATCAAAAAACGTCTTGTACTCGTGCGCATTTTTCGGCGCCGAAAACTTCAGGCGAACGTCTGAGAATTTGAAGCTCGGCCCGTGCAAATCGCGGTTCAGGGTCTGGAGGCTTGAGAACTGGAACTCTATCGACAGTCGATACAAGTCATCGGACGGATCGTGCGTGAACAGGGGCGTATAGATGAAAATAGCTTGATCACCTTCCTGGGCATACGTCATCTCCGCCACCGGACCCATGACTCGGTGGTATTTCAGGGCACACTGCAACGCCTCTTGATGCGACCTGCTACTGATCAGTGCGTAGCCGTACATACCATAGGACGTGACCCGCATGCGTTCTCCTGCCCGAAGACCGCATGTTGTGGTCGAAGATAATTGAAGAGCGTTCAGAAGCGTCTGTCTCGTCTGACGATTTGAAACCCGCGTCTCAGAGGATTGAAGTTGCTCGGGGGTAAGGCCCGTTCCCTCTAAGGCAGCCGTCGGGTCTACCCCCTCGTTCGACAACGCGAAGACCAACGCGGCGATCTTGTACGCCGGATAAACTTCGCCGTCGAGCCAAGGGTCAATGCGCAACATGCGGGCAGTGCCTCTTTCAAAGCCAGAGCGACTTGGCCAGGCCACCTCGTGACGGATATTAGAATAGTCCTCGCAAGTGGACCTGCAAACATCACCTATTCAGCAGCGCTCGGCTTCTACCTGGCCAGGAAAGCTCAGGAAGGCAATTCATCCGTAGGTGCTGTCGCGACCTACTCGGTGGCTCCCAACGCGCCCATAGTTTGGACGACCACCATGAGGTTCACTCAATGCTTGCCAGGTGCCGCGTCTACTTCCTTGGTGCCGACAACGAGCTCCCATTTGAGTCGTTACTGGCTGCCGTTTGCATCTTGGCTGAGAGCTTCACGTAACCACCCCGAGCCAGAGGCGGCCTGGATGCTCGAAACAATTCACCTTCGCTACCGGCCCTGGCTCGGATCACCCCCGCGTCCAGATCTTTAGCCAAGTGCACGTTCCTATTAGGTCCGCTACGGGTCGGTAGCGGACCTTCAAGGCGGCAGCGAGCCGCCCAACCTGTATGAATGATCAGTCCTGAACCGCCGGGCGAATTGAGATCGCGTCAGCAGTGAATCCCCACCGCACTAACGGGTTCCTGCGATCTGAAAAGCTCACCGAGTAACCGCTTGAAACCTGCTTCACAAAAGCCTCGGCGATGAGCCCTGATGTGGGACTGGAAAGTTCGGGACGATCGATCCATTTGGAGTGCGCTGAATCCCACTCCATTGCCCAGCCACCTCGAGGTGACGTGAAACCTATGACGTAGGAGCCCTCCGTGCCCGCAAGGACAACGCGTGTCAAAGCCAACTCAAAGCGTTGCGAATCACTTTGCACGACGCGAAATCTGCTGTTTAACGAACGAATGGCTTCTAATAAATCGTTGGTTTCTTCCATACCACCCCTGTGGTCGGTCACTTGCCGCTTAGGTCCGCTATGGGTCGGAGGCAGGCATCAAAAGCGGCTTGGTTTAGGGGATTTTGCGCCCGCATCTTTCAGTACACGTGTCTCATACGCCTTGCTGACCAGTGACTTCACCGCATTGGCGCTGGCCGACGCCAGCACCACTCGCAAACCAACAACCTTGCCTCCCCACAGCAGCTTTTCGACAAAATTGGGATACAGCGCCAACGCAGTCTCACGGTCCTCTTCGCCCACAAAGACGTGAATAACGTCCCTGCAGGGTGGAACCGTGACGAAGATCTTTCCCCGTACCCGAAACGACGATGACTGATGATGCGGTTCTTCGGTCACCGCCTCGAGCGCCATCACGTACTTTCGGACCGCGTCAATCTTCATGGGAAACTCTTCGCGACGAGAGTAATACGGAAGCACGTATGGTCTTCTAACCTGGTGGGTCCGCTATGGGTCGTAAGCGGACCCTCGGTTCAGCTACCAACTTGCACGCGTGCCTCTTGTTCGAAATACGCGACAACCGCCTTGATCTTGAACAGATAAAGCCCGGCGGCTACCACAACCAGTGCACCGACCAATCCAAGTACCCAGTTCCCAAAGATTGGATAAGGAATGACTAGTCCGATGGTTGCAAAGCCAAGATAGGCCATGCGCGCCCAAGGCTTCTTCCTAAGAATGGCCACACCGGCCGCCAGACCAAAGATGCCGATGATGGATGCAAAGAACCCGGCTCCGCTGCTCCACCATTCCGCCTGGGAGACGTGACGTCCATTAATAGCGAAGGATTCGTTCGGCACGACGGACACGATAAGAAAAATCACGCACGCGAACGCGTGACCCGTCATGAATCTAAGCAGTTTTGGCATCGCCCAAAAATTCGCCCACACTTACCCACCCACTTGCGCCGTCCCCAGCAGTCGAAAATCCAGGGGCCATTTCAACACAAACCGAAATGTCCGCTC
Source organism: Dyella humicola (assembly GCF_026283945.1). Lineage (NCBI taxonomy): Bacteria > Pseudomonadati > Pseudomonadota > Gammaproteobacteria > Lysobacterales > Rhodanobacteraceae > Dyella > Dyella humicola. The sequence continues at coordinate 299,552 of NZ_JAPDPC010000001.1, read as the reverse complement.
CGGGTCGGAAGCGGACATCTCAACCCTTCTGGACCATGCATCCCCATCCATCATATTTCAAGCCAAAGGATTGAGCGAAGCACTGCATGAATCCAGAAATCGAGAGGATTACGTTCTGCATCACGGGCATGAAGATGACCACCTGAACGCTGTAAACCCCCTCTTCGCTCAGGACCTCAGCCGTGCCGTATTTGAAGTCATTGATGATGTCGGCCGCGTTGTCCGCGCTTTCCTTCGAGTCGGCCAACAGCATGAATTCCACCTCCCGCGGAATACTGAAATCGTCGCCGTTACTATCCAGCTCCCGGAGGGTGTCAGTGTCTCCATCGGCGACTTCCAACAATTTTTCCAAGATGGGGCTCTTCTTCATTCGGTTCCTTCGATTCGCGAGTCCAGCGAGTCAGCGTGCACCGCGTCCGTTACGGGTCGGGAGCGGACATGACATTAAGCGCTTTCAGTACCGCGTGGTGTACGACTCCGAGGGGGTCTAACAGCCAGGCGAGCAGTAGCAACCCAGTGACCAATGGCAGCATCCACACCAAGATTCCTGCCAGGGGCGGTGGACTGGCGCCAAGATGGTCCATCGCATTGAAGGGATTGATATAGCCGACCGGGAAGATCATTGCCGTCAGAAGTGCGAATACGGCAGCAACTCGACGCGCAATCCTGTTCATGCAAAGCAGACCTACGGCCAGCGTGCCTAAGCCAATCGAAATACCAATCGCCCAAGTCGGCGACTCCAGTCCCTTAAAGGCCCTGAAGATGGTATCCACCGTGCGCCAAAGACACCAAACGGCGACTGCATAAGCGGCACTTCGTCGAAGCCAAATAAGGCGTTCCATAGTTCCCTTTGATGGAGCGATTTGTGCCACTTGCGTCCGCTTCGGGTTGGAAGCGGACCTTATAGTGAAGCCGACACTCACGACGAATGACTACATTAGAGTTTTCGCCTCCTTTGGTCGCCAAAGGAACCCCGGATCATTAGGTCTAGCGGTTCTTCATGCATCCAGCCGCCGTGACTCGCTAGATGGGGCGCGGGTCGACGTCTTAGAAGACGCTCGGAATCGAACTCTTAGCTAGCGAAGAAGTGCTTGCGGTAGTCGCTTGGCGATATTTTCAGATGACGCTTGAACGTCACGCGCATACGTTCCTCAGATCCAAAGCCGCACTTTCGCGCCACCTCCGCAGTGCTAATCCGTGTTTGCTCCAGCAGGCGCCGTGCCGCCTCGAGACGGAATAGTTCCAGGGCTCGCGCCGGGGTTTGGCCTGTCTTCTCCTTGTAACTTCGGGCGAAGCTGCGAGGCCCCATATGCGCCTGCTCTGCGAGGTCTTCCACAGTAAGGCGTGAATCGCTGAGGTGCTTTTCGATCCAGGCATGCAGTGGTGCGAAGACGCCCTCATCGCTTGTTTGCGCCTTGAGAAGCTCACTGAACTGCGTCTGCCCACCAGGCCGTTTCATGTATAGAACGAGTTGCCGCGCGACCCGCATGGAGAGAGCATGCCCGTGATCTTCCTGCACTAACGCCAGGGAAAGATCGATACCTGTGCTGACTCCGGCCGAAGTCCAGACAGGGCCGTCATGCACATAGATCGCATTGGGCTCGACCGAGATGTCCGGGTACCGATGAGATAGAGCGTCACCGAACAGCCAGTGTGTCGTCGCTCGCCGCCCACAGAGAAGCCCGGCCTCCGCAAGCAGGAACGCGCCAGAACACACTGACGCGACGCGCCGTACTCGGTGAGAAGCTGTGCGCAACCACGACACCAACGCGTCGTCAGTTAGCACCACCAACATATCTCGAGCCCCGGGCACCACAATTGTGTCGATCTCGACCTCGTCTAGCTCGCGAGTTGGACGGGTATGAATGCCAATACCTTCGAGAGTCATCACGACGCCGCCAGCCATGCTGACCGTATGGCGCTCATAGCCCGTAGAGCCGCGCTCCTCGAGGAAGTGATTGGCCGATGAAAACACGGTCTGGGGCCCCGAGATGTCCAATAGGCCCATTTCAGGAAATGCGAGGAAAACGACCACCTTCGGCCGGTCGGCCGGCCCAGCGGCAACTGGCAGAATCTCTTGGGTCTTGGTCATTTTACAGATTCTGCTCCAGTTCTAGCATGTTCTCCATAGACCCCACCCGGAGCGCTTCCATGAAGACCGAGCGGCCTCGTTCCCGCGACTTGCAATGGGTGCGCATGGGAAGACATCTGACGCTTGAACCCTTCCCTGGCCGTACAGACGGAGTGCCTCGGCTTTTTCCAGCGCGCCCGAGCCTACCCTACGTAGGTCCGCTTCTCCGCCTCTGTTTGGTCCCCGAATGGTGCAGACCGAGCGGCTTATGTAGACGTTGCCAGGAGGCCACCCCACGACCTTCTTGCACAACCAGCGTCCCTGCGCGAATCCGACGGGGCGTGGAGTACGGCCTGCCTGTTGGCACGGCTGGCCTGTCGTGACCCGGTCCTCTCGATGGTCCGATGCGGCTTGCAACTCATCGTCCTTCATATGAACCAACAGAGACTGCGTCGTGAAGAACCCTCGCATCTTTGCTCTTAATCGGGGCAATTCATTCGGACACGGCCCCCAGATTCCAGAATTGCCCGCAACGGCAAACCGCGTGGACGTGAACCGCAAATGCTCATCACTCGCCGCCACCATCGCAGTTCTCGGGCTCGCAAGAAAAATTGAGCCAAACGTAGCTGCTGCGATGGACTGGTACCGCAATGTGCCTATCGTTGAACTCGGCAATCTTTCGGCTCGTCAGCTTGTGGCTCAGGGCGATGCGGAGTTCGTCATTGGCTTTCTCAAGTGCATTCAATCTGGTGATCGAGATTAGAAACTCGATTGGGCGGTGATCGCAATGCACGCCATGGGCGAAAAAGTCGCTTCACGATCATGCACCGCCTGGCACTCTCAACTTGGGGCAACAATAGGAATCGCTATGTATAAAGAGTCATGCAAGTACGAACAGATCGTGGCCGATATCGCCGAGGTCGAGGCATTGCGCGATACGGTCAGAAAGGATGCCTTTGCCTTGCTTGAGCGTAGGGCATCCACGTTGGCGAGCATGGCTGTGTATACCTTTGGCACACGAGACCGGGCGGCAAACTGGATGTGTCTTCGACAGAGGTGTCTCGATGGCAAGTCCGCGTACCAGTTGCTCGCTGAAGGTGACGTGGATCGAGTGTGGGATCTGATGACGGGAGCCGAGAGTGCGGATTCCGCTCGGGCTGAAGTTGATTCTGGTGAGCGATAGCTACCTGACAATCAGCTCAATAGGAATGCGAACCGAGAGCAATGGCTGCTGGCATCTTCAGGGTGGGCGTCGTGTTGGCTGCGCGCCTGCCATGGGGCTGACCAACTGAAGTGCTCAACGCGAATGGCCCGTCGGGGCGCCCGTGGCGGCGCCTATTTTCTGTCGATCGGATGATCCACTACCCGAGTTGCAGTGGCAGCGGGCGACAGCCAAGGGTCATCGCTGACCCGTGAAAAGCGGCGCCAGCCAGATATCGAGTCGAACGCCAACGACGATCGCGGAAGGGATGTTTCTTTTGGAATGCGGCGCGTTGATGGAATCTGGGTGAATGTCGAACTGGATATTGGGCAGGACCCGGATTCCTGGTGCAACGGCGTATCCGTAGTTCACCTCACCAATGATCTCGTCTCGATGCGGCTTCCCCACTCCTCCGGCCTTCTTCCGCAGCTCGCGTAGATATTCAAGCTCTTCAGAGCTGAAGCGAACGTCTGAGACCAAGACGCCAATCGTATCCTGATCGCGACCGGCGAAAGTGCCGGTTTTAACAAGGCCGATGGCAGCGAATGAGTCGATCGCCGTCGGCGCACCCGCGTTGTAGAACGCGCGGCCAAACAGCGCTAAGTTTCGCTGGCTCATTGGATCGGGTCGCCATACAACTTGGTCAGCAAGTGCGTACACGCCCATCCGAGTTCCCGTCTGCTCGGCGCGCGGCTGGCCACTGATGCCTGCCGGCTGCCCATGGCGGTCGTAGAGAGGGCTGATGCCGGGGTCGGTGTTGATATCGACACCAAGCCGATAGCGGCGCGGGTAATCATCGTTGGCGAAGTTCGTGTCATACCCGGTCTCTAACGCAACCAGGGTACCTGTTCCCTGGAAGAGCGAGAAGTCGACGCCACCTTTGCCTGGAAGATTGAGTTTGCTGTTGTAGTCAAAGACGCCTGCTTGAACATAGGTACGATCGTCGAACGAGTAGCGAAACTTTGCGGCCCAGGAAGAGTTAGGGAACGCCGTTATGCCGATCGCAGCAATCGGACCATATGCCGTAAGGCACGACGTATTGCTCATGAAGACGCAATTGAACGGCGATGAGTTGAAGTAGGAATTGAGCGCAGCTCGTCCAACCAGGACGTTTAGCTTTCCGAAATCATGTTCGACATTGAGCTGGGTGAGTCGCCACCCGGACACGGCGCGCCAGGACTGCTGAAAGCTTACGGAGTTTCCGACATCCCTCACCGCCAGACTTTGCCCTTCAAAGTCGGCGCCCTGAATGTGCAAGCGCGTGTCTGTCCAGCCTGCCACGCGGTCAAGATCGATATCAGCACGGAGCTCGAACCAGTGGGATTCCGCGCTGCCACGCTTCACGCCTCCCACGGGATTTGCCGCAACGTTGTCTACATAGCGACCGTTGAGGGCGATGCCTTCGTCCTTCAGTTCGCGAAGCTGGCGCCCGATCGGATTGTTGGCCTGCCAATGTTGGAATCGACTACGCTCTGAATCCTGATCGTTTGCCGATGCCACTTCGGGTGACGGAACGATCGTTTCGCTCGGCACCGCATCGTTCTCCAAGGGGGGCTTGGACTGCGAGACGTTGCCGGCCTGAATCGCAGTCCGGAGGCTGCGTTCCGGCGCAGCTGGCATGGCGTCTTGGGTGTGCGCACTGGCGCAGACCACGGATTGAGCGAGGGCGGCTGTGATGCACCACAGCGCTTGTCGCTCTTTTGAGCATCCGGTTCGGAAATGCATGGGGAGAGCCATCGGGGTATCAAGAGCGAGAGGAAAATGACGCTAGAGATATCGCCCTGAGTGTGGGAAGAAGGACGGCACTCCATGTGAACGTGACAGCTGCGAGCAGCGTCATTCCGAAAAAGATGCCGCAGAGCCTGCTAATGGCGGGCTCAATGTTGGCTTGCTCGTAACTGTCCGCTGCGAGAGCGACAAGCACGGTGAGAATGAACTGCGTGCCCCCGTGAGCGATCTGACTTTTGCGGTTCTCGACGTACCGTCCGACACCAACACTCAGTGTCATGCCACCGATGAGTAGTGTTGGCATACCGTGAGCAATGAGAATCAGAAGACCCGCCACAGCACCGCCAGCGAGGCTGCCAGCTATCCGTTGAATCAGGCGTGTTGCAATCAACTTTGAGCGTCGTGGTGCGCCTGCTAGAGGAAACAACATCGCGGTGATGATGGTGACGTAGCCCTGTGCTGGCCCGGGGATGGCGAAGGCCACGTAAGCCCACGGAAGAAGCAAGATCGCCAGGCCACCGAGAAGCGCGCGCGCCGCAGCTTCCGATGACCAGTCAATGGCTTTCGGCGCAGGGACTACAAGGGCTGGCCAGTAGCGCCTGGCGGTTAATGAGGACACATACCCAACGACAATCGCCGCGATGATCCCAACAGCGGCTTGGAGCGGGCGCCCAGCGGCAATCTCACGCAACAAGTGATCTGTATGCTCGTATTTGTCAAACAGGGTCAGTCCGAACATTAGTCCGAACAGCAGCCAGGCCTGGGAGCGCTGCGCCGTCAGTGCGCCATAGATCGAAAGTAGGCCCACGAAAGCGCCGACACACGCGACGGCCATCGGGCCAGGAAGAATCTGCGGGCCAAGTAACGCTGCGAGAAGGGCGCCAACAGTGGTCCCAACCAGGCGGAGGCTGCCCCGCGTCAGGATCTCCGTCATCCTTCCGCGAATCACAAAGTATCCGGATATCGCTGCCCAGGAGATGTTGGGCATGCCCACCGCCTTGGCGATAAGCGTCGCCAGCAACACGGATGCCATGCATTCGATCTCGTCGACTAGGCGTGGATCCACAGCAGCGCGCGAACTCGCCATGTGTAGCCATCGACGAATGAAGGTCAGGGTCGCCATGTCGATCAGGCCATCGTCTGGCGTTGCTTGGATTGGCAATCCCCGCAATAACGGGATATCGACTGGCGCCATCGCCAGCATCGGTTGCCAAGGATCTTCGCTACGTAAGCGATGGAGAGGCAGGCCATGACCAACGCAACCTGAGTGATCAGGGTGCGGAATATCGCCGCCTGCCCGGGTGGGCAGTAGAAACTCAAAGCTATGTCGATTGCTGAAATCGCGAAGACGGTGACACGGCTCCGCCAGACCTGCGTTTTCATGCAAGCCACTCCAATGGTGTCTATGTGGCCGCCCTCTATCCAGGGGAGGTAGAGGAGGGAGGTGTCGCCCTCGTGAACGGCTCGATTACGAACGATCAGTTTCGAAGCTGGTTTTCCAGCTGGCCGAGCACTCGATAGCAGTCAATGACCTGCTCAACGCTCCCATTTGGCTCGCGACCTTCGCGGATCGCTGCGATGAATTCCCGGTCCTGCAGTTCAATGCCATTCATCGACATGGCTACCTTCGACACGTCGACCGGCTCTTCGCTTCCCGTAACGAGATCGTCGTACCTGGCGATATAGGTGCCGTTGTCACAGATATAGCGAAAGAACGTGCCGATCGCACCATCGTTGTTGAACGACAGTGAGAGTGTGCAAATCGCGCCGCTTGCAGCCTTCATTTGGATCGACACGTCCATGGCAATGCCGAGTTCGGGATGCATAGGCCCCTGCAGCGCATTTGCCTTGACGATCGCTCCCGCCTGATACGCAAACAGATCGACCGTGTGGGCGGCGTGGTGCCAGAGAAGGTGGTCAGTCCATGTGCGCGGCTCACCTTTGGCGTTGATGTTCTTGCGCCTCAGAAAGTAGGTCTGCACATTCATCTGTTGGACGGTCAGCACACCCGCCTTGATCTTGTTGTGAACGTATTGATGGCTTGGATTGAAACGACGGGTGTGCCCGGCCATGCAGACCAAGCCAGTCTTTCGCTTGCTCGCAAGCACTGCTTCAGCGTCAACGAGTCGGTCCGCAAGCGGGATTTCCACCTGCACATGTTTTCCAGCCTCGAGACACTGGAGGGCCTGCTCGGCATGGACCTGCGTTGGCGTGCATAGGATGACGGCATCCACGTCCGGGCGATCCAGGGTTTCCGCAAGATTCGTCGTGGCATGATTCACGCCATACCTTTTTGCCACCTCCTGCGCATTTGGCAAAGATTGGCTAACCAAGCTCACAACTTCGACGTCTTCGACATTCTTCAGCCCGTCGAGATGCTTCTCACCGAAGGCACCGGTTCCGACAAGTGCGATTTTCATTGCTACTTCTCCTCCCTTTCGGGAAACGAGCAGGATCTGCGAAAATTCGAGGGGCGGCGAACCGCCCTTTGCGGGCCGCTTCTACTAATCACGTGGGCCGTAAAACAATGTGACCTACAGCGGCGTTGGAGGCCGGCACGTGGTAGAAGCGATGGAGTTCTTCGACATTGCTGCCAAGTGCGCCACGCATGATTAACCACATCACCATTTCGATGCCCTCCGAACCACTTTCGCGGAGATATTCGATGTGCTTCATCAGGCGCAGGCGCTGTGGATCGGAGACGAGATCGCGTAGGAACGCGTTGTCGAACTGGGCATTGATCAGGCCAGCGCGAGGACCCTGCAACTGATGGCTCATGCCGCCGGTGCCCCAGATCTGCACGTTCAGATCCTCGGGAAAACTCTCAACGGCCCTCGCTATCGCCTCGCCAAGTGACCAGCATCGATTGCCAGTGGGCGGTGGGAACTGGACGACATTCACGGCGATGGGAACGACTTTGACCGGCCACTTATCCACTTCGCCGAACATGAGGGATAACGGAACGGTTAGGCCATGATCGACAGCCATTTCGTTGACGACAGTGAGGTCGAATTCGTCGAGGATGACCGATTGCGCAATATGTGCGGCGAGATCGGCATGTCCAGGTACGGGAGGTAACGGCCGCTGCCCAAAGCCTTCGTCCGCAATGGCGAATTCATCGGCGCAGCCAATTGCAAACGTCGGAATCATCGATAGGTCGAAGGCAGAAGCGTGATCGTTGTAGACAAGTACGATGACATCGGGCTTCTCATCCTTTTCGAACTCCTTGACCCAATCGAAGCCCTTGAAGACAGGCGCCCAATACGGGTCGCTCGTCCTCTTGTTATCAAACGCGACGCCAATCGCGGGGACGTGACTGGCGGCGATGCCGGCGGTAATGCGTGCCATGTTCAATTCCTCTTGCTGATGGAGCGAACACCTTCGGGTGAACGGCCGCCCGCCAGCATCATGGCGACGTAGTCGTCCTCGCTCATGTTCGTCATCTGGCTGGCCGCGTACTGGAAGGTGTTGCCATCGGTGAAAAAGAGCTTGGCCAGGAAATAGATGTTTCCGCCCAGACTAAGTAGCTTGTTCCAGTCCCGGGCCATAACCGCCTGTTTCTGCTCTTCGGTCATCTTCCAGTCGTCGAGATAGGCGCGCTCATTCGCCCGAAACCGTTCTCGATTCACCTCTTTCATGAGGCTCATACAGAACTGGTTGACCCAGTAACCCTGCTTTGACCGTTTCGCCGTAAAGACAACCGTGCCAGGGATGTCGTCGAGCTCACTGTGGTGCTGCAATGGGCTTATGTCGTAGGAAATGCGTCCTGCAGGCAGGAAGAAGTAAGCGATGAGTCGGCCCCTTCTGGCCTCCGGGTAGTGATGGCTTCCAGGAGAGGGCGCCGTCCAGCCGGCACTTCGCCATCCAAGCGGGCCCATAAGCTGAGCATCAGGGTCGAGAGGGACGACCAGATTGAGCTCGCCATAGGGGTGCAGGTGGTAGTCGCCCCTGAAGACATAGTCGGCATCGGGGGTGTGGCCGAGCGCTTCAGCACCGCCGTAACTGTCCATGAAGACGGTTGTCAGGCTGAAATAGTGTGTGCGCTCGCTAGGCTCCACCAGCCGACTGCGGCGGTAGTGTTTTCCGCTGATCTCAACATCGGCTGCCCAGCCCTCTTCAACACCCTGACGAATCAGGCGCGCTAAGTCCTCGTAGAGTTCGCTGCCAGGTCCGCAGTGCTCGTTAAGCCAAATTTCGAGTTCGGCCCCTGCGGTTCTGTTCTTAAACTCACCGAGAAAGGCAATGCTCTTCTCGATCAGCTCTTCACGTGCGTTCATGGATGTCTCCTGCCACTTTTGAAGGATTGCTAGGCCGGTGCGAGCGGATCTCCTTGCTTGATCTAATGAATGTGCGGCAGCTACGACCGGTCTATACGCCGTCGCAATTCTGGAAAGTGGTGAGGCGGCTCTCGGGAGTCGGGTCGCCTCTCGTTCCCTAAGGGGCGGGAGCTCCGTGGAAGGCCAGCATCCTTTCTAGCCTGTCCGCAACCCACTCATGCTCCTGACCAGCGCTCTCAAGAATTGCGTCCGCTTCTGTCGTAAAGGCGGGCCAGAAGTCGGCCGGGTCAGGATGGTCGTCGAGCATCCTTGGGAGATGACCTTCGATGCGGTTAAGGGCCCTGTGGAGTGCAACGCGATTACTCATGGGCGAACCCTAAAGACGTTCGTTGTGGAAACCAGTGATCTCACCACTCACCCGCCAGCTCCATGCGCAAGGCCACGTGGAAGCAGTTGAGCAACTCGCAAGCAGCCTTGAGAATTGCGAGCTCTCGCTTCAGGAGCCCGGAGTGATAGTCAAAGGCCTTCACGATCTCCTCGTTCTGATCGAAAACGACAAAGGCCTTGCGGTAGTCCTGCGCGACCGGATCCCACGCCAAAATTTCTTCCGGCCTAATGGGGTTGCGATTCGACTTGGTGTTGCCACATTCGGCCAGATTCCAGAAGAACTCTCCGCGATCATCCATTTCGTCAATGGCGGCGATAGCATCATCCAGCTCGCGAGGCATCGGCAGCCATGCCGTGCGGGTGCGTTCTTCCAGCGCGATACGATGTTCATTCAGCGTCGCTATCAAGGCGCCGTAGAGAGGACCCAGGCCATGGACATTGGTGAGCGGCCTTGTCTTACCGTCCACCGGGATCGCCGGATATCCCAGCGCGTTCGTCGTAAACGCCCGATGGGTCACTACTAGCGTCGACTTCAGGAAAAGTTCGGAAGCATGCCTTAGCAAAAGGCAAGTCGGGAGCTCGCGATGCGCTATCGGATCAGTATCGGACGCCAGTAGAGTCTCGGCGCTGGCTCGAAACACGGTCGCCATCGCCTCGTACCCATCATCCGAAAGTGGATCTAAGGTTTTCAACAGAATATGCATTGTTGATTACTCATTGACGGAAGGATCTGCCCGTTCGTCCAGAGCGGAGGCACGTTACGTAAGAGCAGCCAGGGGCAAAATTCCTTTTGGTAGCTATCCGTGATCGCACCCGGCGAATTGCAATCGACCGGGGCTCACTGGATGGCGAGCTTCCTCCGCTTGCTGATGATCTCGTCGAGAGTAAAGGCGCCGCCGCCAGCAACGGAGATAAAGAGAAGGATGAAACACAACAGGATCGTGTCGTTTCCTCCGTTTTGCACAGGGAACAAGCCGCGCGGCTGAAAGACCATGAAATAGGCGAATGCCATTTCACCGGACAAGATGAATGCGACCCATCGCGTAAAGAGTCCGCTGATCAGAAGAAGCGCTCCAATAATATCGACGACACCAGCAACGCCAAACAGGGACAGAAGGGTCACGTTGTCGAACTTTGCGACATGGGGCCAGTGAAACACCTTCGCTGTTCCCTCCCAGAGATACAGATGGCCGGCAACTAGGCGCAGGACACCAAGAAGGCGCGGTGACCAGGTTTCGACGAATTTCGCTTTTGCATATTCTGTTTGCATGTCGTTCTCTCAATTATTCGCGGCGAATCAGCTGGCTGACATTTGACAATGAATGGAGACGAGCTCGGTAAGGTTGGCGAGGCCGTTGTCAGCGATTCGAACATCGTCGAAACAGAACCGCGGGAGCCTGCCGTCTGGTATCGATGTGTGCCTCCACTTCGAGGCGGTGGAGATGGGCCGTCCAAGGAATGAGGGCCTCAAAGTGGCGCAATCACAGGCCACATCGAGTTCTTGTCCAAAACTTGAGTGTCGGCAGCGGCAACCTGATGCATGGTTTCTGTGCCACTAGTCTTGGCACTTCTCCGTCCGAAGACCGGATTGGCGCCGAGCCAGGTCCTTCTAGCAGGTCTAGGCTGCGATGGCGGCGGACGCGTCGGCGAGCCTGCCGCGGATCAGGGCCTTCGTAGTCCTGGCGAGAGCTTCGCCGACGGCTCGAACCTGCTTTTGTACACCCGGATCCGTCAATGCTCCTTCTGTATCGAAGGCTTGATGGGCGGATCCCAGGGCAAAGGTCTCAGGTATGACCAGCACTCCGAGTTTCTGCAGGATCACATGCAATGCCAGCTGCGACCTGGCACCGCCGAAGAGGCCGGGCGAGGCGGAGATGACTGCTGCGAGTTTGCCCTTGAAGACATCAATGTCTGATGTTGCGGTGGCGTCGGGGCGGCTCGCCCAGTCGATGGCGTTCTTCAACATGGCGGTGTACCCACCGTTATGCTCGGGCGTTGCAATCAACAAAGCGTCGCTTTCGGCAATGAGGCGTCGGAGTGAACGAGCGCCTTCTGGAAGACCATGTGTTACCTCCCAGTCGCCGTCATAGATCGGCAGTTGAAGATTGAACAGGCATACGCTGGAAACCGAAGCGCGGGCCAAACTTGCGCCTTTGGTAGCCTCGTTCAGCAGCTTTTGGTTGAGCGAACCACGACGTGAGCTACCGGAAATGGCCAGAATTTTTGGTTGCATTGCAGAGCGCCTCGACAAGTAAAAAGGAGCCTAGGCAAAAGCGGCAAAAGCGCGGTAAACAAGGCGCCGCAGTGCGTTTGCCTTGGATGACATTTTCCTTGGCTGCGAGTTGGTCGCAATGACTGAAATCCAAGAGAATCTGCCAAAGCGCAGGCCTCCTTCTTTCATTGCCATTTAGCGGTGCCAACACCGGTCATGAGGATGCAAGTGAAGTTGGGTCGTGACGTTTACCAAGGCAACACATGCAAGCCGCCATTTGGCGGCCGCTGGCGAAAGCGGACCATGACGGTCACGCTACGTGGCTGAATCGTCCGCGAGCAGTGGCAGCGCATCGCTTGTGGCTGGCTGCAGTCCTTCGGGGATCAACTTCTTACCCTTGGCGTCAGCCTCCACGAGGCGCTTCGTCCTCTGCAGAACCGAAGTGTTCGAGTCGTGCAGCTGGCTGTTCGCTTTCGCATAGGCCGTGTGAGCAGCCTCCAGCTTGTCGCCAATCATGCCGAAGGACTCGAGAAAATTGATTAGCGAGCCCACTAGTAGGCCGGCGGTATCGCTGATCGTGTGGACCTGCTTCTGTAAGCGATCCCGCGTCCACAGCCGTTCAACCACTTTGAGAAGGGCCATCAATGTGTTGGGTCATGCGAAGGCAACGCCCTGCTTCCAGGCATCGACCTGCAGATTCGGATCGGCGGCTAACTGATTGCAGTTCCTAGTTACCGTAAGTGATATTGCGGGTCCTGCCTACTGCCTGCTAGCGTGCCAGGTCAAGATCGCGGCGTGGATTGGCGCGAGCTCGCTGGCCCCGCCGGGGCCGGGTCAATGCGCTTGCGGGATCACTCTGGCCGGAAGGGAAGCCAGCGGAAACGTCCATCGACATCGCGCCTTGTGCGAGGAGCTTCGCTTATTGTGCGTCAAGGGCTTTGTGCCGCTTAGTATCTGACCATTACCTGGGAGCCTGCCATGGCCGCACCCGATGGCAATCCGTCCGATGGCAATACGGTAGATCAAGCAAGTCAGACAGCGCTTGCCGAAACCACCCTCCTGGTGTTCTCGGCTGCCCCCTTAACGATCGAGCCTTATGGCCGTTCAACCCTCAGTTGGAGCGTTGAGCTACCCGAGCAGACCGACGTTACCGTCTATCTTGATATTCGAGGGACGTCGGTCGCCGCAGCCGGGAATATGCCGGTTGCGCCAGAGTCAACGACGACTTACCAGTTGAGAGCGCGGGCCGGTGCCTACTCTAAGGTACTTGGGGTGGTCACTATCAACACTGACCTGAGCGCGTGCGTGGCACTGTCAGCTGAGCCAGCCTTCGCTATAGTCGAAGTGATTAAATACGAGATCGAACAGCAACGCTCGGCGGGTGTCTATCTTTCGTCGGACCAGGATCCAATCACTGTCGCCATCACAGGCAACAAGATGGAAATCAGTCTACGCCTAATGCAGAGCGTACCTGATTTCCCAGATCCCTCAGTCAACATCGACGCCAGCTTTGAACTCTCCGTGGTGCCAATCCCGTCTGCACACCACCTAACTCCGCCGTTAACTATTCAGGAACATACATACCATCAACTCGCGCCGGTGAACGTGGCAGTCAATGTGGACATTGGCTTTCCATGGTGGGTATACCTGACGCCCGCAAATTCCATTGCTCTGTGGATCGCAGTTTCGGGGGGCAAAGACCATGCGACCAAAAACGCGAACACCATGATCACGGCGGTTGTTTCGGCACTCGACGGCTGGTTCAAGCAGACGTTCGTACAGCGACCCGGCATGGATAAACACGACGCTGGTTTCTATGTGAATCCAGAAGGAGACCAAAGGTTTTGGATTACCTTCTGTCCGGTCCCACGACTGGCTTCGGAAGTAGCCGGAGCGCAGCAGCAAGGTGGCGTGGCCCCAAGACGGCGCCTTTAACGATCGCCGCGGCGTATCCCGGATTGTGCGGCGAACGTCAATGGCGATTCGAGCGTCATCAACACGGCCTCTAGCGTACGCCCTGGTCCGGCTGTTGGGCCCAAATCCACCAGGTCGACAAACACAAGGCTGAACCTTGGGCTGCGATAAGGCCAATGGCGAAACCCTCAGCGTGCAAGAGCGGGCGCCTGCCATTGCAGTAAGCAATGAACTGCCACCCGAGAATGGTTCCAATGGCCAAGATCGGCACGTTCTTGGCCCAGCCATACTTGCGAAGAACCAGGTATGCCGGAAACGCGGCAACTAGTGTCCAAAAATAGGCGAAGGTCACGATGATGGCTAGAAACGACAGGGGGCCATAGAGGCTTTCTCCCACTCGAAAGCTGTAGGCAACCAGCTCGATCAACCAATGCATTACGGACGCCACCAATGGCGCAACAAGGAAGGCTAGCTTTGTCCTTGGCCGATCTAATCCCCTGTGATGAGCGGTACCGCGTAGTACACCGGCCCCTTCTACCCTTGAAGCGAGAGATGTCCGCTACGGGTCGGGAGCGGACACTACGTTGGGTCAGGATCGGTGAATGTTGACCTCGGAAGAGTGGCAACCACCGCGTCTAATAAGTTCGTTGCGCTTCCCAGAATCCAGCTGCGATAGTGCGCTTCGATGGCGATTCTTTCCGAATCAACCTCCTGAAGGCGGTCAGGGTTCCAAAGATCACGGGTCCGGCCAACTGGAAACCTATCCGTTTCAGAGTCAACGCAAACAAATGGGCGAAATAGCAGTTCATCCAGTCCGTGGTTGGACCATCCCCACTGCGCCACATTTCTCACACCTTCTGTGAGGCAAACCTTCTCTTCCAAGAGATCTTCCAGTGCCTTTCTGACCAGTCGAAGAACCACGGTGTTTGGGTAACCGCTTTGCATTTCTCCCCCTCTGCGACCACCATTTGCCCGCGATTACGTCCGCTCCGGGTCGCAAGCAGACATCTCAGCTCGCTCAGGGTTTCTCGGGCAGCGGTGCGAGTGGTCTACGGGCCGGCGGGACACTTTATGCTTTATTTCAACCATAAAGTGTCCCAAACGGACAAGTTATGCTTTAGAGAACAATAACCGTGGCTTCTACGCAGGGATGGTGGGCCCACCAGGATTCGAACCTGGAACCAAAGGATTATGAGTCCTCTGCTCTAACCGTTGAGCTATAGGCCCTTGCTTGCACCGGCGCCTGATGGCCGGTGCGGGAGGCCGCAATGTTAGCTTTGTTGGGGCTTTGGCGTCGACCTGGCGGGCTGGCGGTTGGCCTGGGAACTGGCGTGCTCCGCTGCCCGGAGGTCGGTTTCCGGGCGCGGGTGACGTAGACTCGCCGGCAGCGCGCCTGGGAGCGGGCGCATTGATAGGAAGGCGCCATGCGCGAATTGATTGAACGTTACCTTGGCGCGTACAACCGCATAGATGTCGACGGCATGCTGGCGACCATGCATCGCGAGGTAGTGTTCGAGAATTACACGGCGGGCGTGCTGAGCGTGCGCACGCTGGGCGTGGATGAGTTGCGCCGCCTGGCGGAGAG
This sequence comes from Dyella humicola, assembly GCF_026283945.1. NCBI lineage: Bacteria > Pseudomonadati > Pseudomonadota > Gammaproteobacteria > Lysobacterales > Rhodanobacteraceae > Dyella > Dyella humicola. The sequence continues at coordinate 284,177 of NZ_JAPDPC010000001.1, read as the reverse complement.
TTCGCGCTACCTGTTCTCCGCGCGCCGCCAGATGATACTGGCCTATGAGGAACGCGACGGCACGGCGACGGCGCATATCCTGTTTGATGGCACGTTTGCCGTGGATCTGCCCAACGGCGTGCGTGCGGGGCAATCGATTACCTTGGGTGGGCGCAGCGAGTTTCGCCAGCGCGACGGTTTGCTGGTTTATATCGCTGACTACAGCGAGTAACCCGCGGCGCGTGCGTCGGCCTTGAGCGAATCGTGCTCGGTCCGGCGTAGGAGTGCATTGCGCCAGTGTTGTTGCTGCGCTGGCGAGGCATCCACCAACCATTGCGGCTTGCTGGCTACCAGGGCCGCGACGGGTACGCCGTCTTCGTAGAGCACACGTGTGCCGACCAGGGCGGGCAGCTTGTTGCCTGCCAGTACGGTGCCTACCAGGTTGAGTGGGTCGCATCCGCTGACGCAGACCAGCTCGCCTTGCGCTTCGGCGCCGCGGGTGGCTCGCAGGCGGGCGATGGCTTCGGGCAGGGCGAACTGTTCGCCGACCAGGCCTTCCACGAAGCGGCCACCGCGGATTTCGCCGCGGGCTTCCAGGCGGTGGTAGACGCGGAGGAGTTCGCGCCAGGTGGGGAGCCAGGGGGCTTCGCGCTCTAGCAGTTTCCAGAAGACGACGCCGTAGCGGCGGAGCAAGGTGCGGGCGATGTGTTCGGTGGGGTCGGGGGTTTCGCTCACTGCCGAGGACTTTGGCGAAGATCCAGTGCTTGCTCCCGCAGAGTTCAGCGCTTTCGCGAGCACCCGCCCCTCATCTGCCCTGCCGGGCATCTTCTCCCCGGGGGGGAGAAGAGTCTGGGGTTTTACCCTTGACCAGCGGCCGGCGTCTTCTATTCCGGTGAGCATGTGGCGGCGGAGGCGGCGGTGTCGGTGGGCGTCGCGTTTGGCGGCGGGGACCAGCAGGGCGCGCAGGCCGGCGAAGCTGTCGGCGGTGATGCGGCCGGCGGCGACCAGTTCGCCGAGTGCGCCTTCGAGTTCGGTGCGTAGCAAATGCGTGGCGTGGAGCAGTTCGTCGAAGAACAGCGCGCCTTCGTCGCGCAGTGCATCGAGTACGGCTTGGGCGCGCGAGGAGATCAGTACGTCTTGTACGTTGTCGCCACTGGACGCTGCGCCGGTCCAAATAGGTAGGCTGCGGCGCGGCAGCAGCACAATGGGTGTCGCGCGCACGGGGCCGCCACCACCGCCGCTGCCGGTGCGCAGACGGCTCCAGCTGATACGGCCGGCACGGCACAGGTCGTCGAGCCAGCTGATGGCGTAGTCGTCGATGCGCGCGGGTAGCAGTTCGGCTTCCCATGCACCGGCCGCCGCTTCGAAACCTTCGAGCTGCGTGAGCACGGCCGGCAGGGCGTCGGGGCCGCTGAGGCGTGAACCCGGTGCCACGTGTTGCCAGTCGAACAGGAAGCGCATCAGGTCACGCCGGCTTACGGGCTCGATCTCGCGGCGCAGGCGGCCGATGGTGTAACGGTGGATGCGGGCCAACAGGTGGCGTTCGCACCATTCGATCTCGGACGCTTCCGGGGTGAAGCGGCCTTGCATGACATAGCCTTCGGATTGCAGGCGGATCAGGGCTAGGTCGATGTCGGTGGTGGGTACCTGGATGGCTGTGGCGAGTTGGGCCACGGTGACGGGGCCGAGTGCGCTGAGTCGGCTGCGGACGAGTTCGAGTAGGGCGTCTTCGCGGGTCCAGGTTTGGGTGGTGAATTCGGTGGGTGCTGTGATGGCTGGTTCAAGCGTGGCGTTGGGGTGGATGGAGTGCCAGAGGGGGAGTTTTTCGGCGGAGGTGTGGATGGATAGGGGGAGCAAAGTTGAAGCGTTGGAAGAGCTTGTCTTCGCTTCGTGGACGTCATCTCGCGAGGTTGGCCCCTCACCCCGGCCCTCTCCCCGGAGGGGAGAGGGAGTAAGGGCGGTAGCTCGATGGGACTTCGCCAGCGTGTTTAGCCAGTTGGTCCAGCCTTCGTTGTTGTCGGCTTCGTGTTGGGTTATGCCGCCCAGGACGCCGAGGGCTTCGTGCATTTCGTCGGCGCTGCGTACTTGTGGCCAGGCTTCTTCGCGTACGGCGGTGATCGCTTCCGGGTCGAGGCGGCCGAGATCGTCGGCGCTGTCGGCGTCGGTCCAGCGGCGGGACTGCACGGCTTGGGTGCGGCGCTCTTCCAGTGGTGCGTCGTCGAGGAAGGCGTAAGGCGCGGCGTTGAGTACTTCGCCGGCCAGAGGGCTGGGGGCGGCGAGATCGCGGACGACCACGGTGATCGAGCCGTCCTCCAGGCCGTGCAAGATATGCAGCAAGCCATCCACGTCCATCGCTTCGCGCAGGCAGTCGTGCAGGGTCTGGTTGACCAAGGGATGATCGGGGATGTCACGCTCGCCGACGATGTTTTCCAGGCAGGCCACCTGATCCGGAAACACGGCGGCGAGCAGGTCTTCGCTCTTCATGCGCTGCAAGGGCGGCGGCACTTTGCGGCCCCCCTGGAAGCGCGGCAAGGCCAACGCGGTGGTGGCGTTCCAGCGCCAGCGCGCGGGGAACAGCGGCGCATCCAGCAAGGCCTGGATCAACACGTGCTCGGCGGAGTCGGAGTGCAGATAGCGCGCCACTTCTTCAAGCGGGAAGCTGTGGCTGGTGGACAGCGACAGCACGATGGCGTCTTCGGTGGCGGCGGCCTGCAGTTCGAAATTGAATTGGCGACAAAAGCGCTTGCGCAGCGCCAGGCCCCAGGCGCGATTGATGCGGCTGCCCCAGGGTGTGTGGATGATGAGTTGGGTGCCGCCGGATTCGTCGAAGAAGCGTTCGAAGACCAAGGTGGTTTGCGTGGGGAGCACGCCGAGGGCGGCCTTGGCGGCGGCGAGATAGTCGGCGAGTTGCTGTGCGGCGGCCTCGCTCAATCCCAGCGTGTGTTGCAGCCAGTGCATGACGGCGGGCACGCCGCCTTCGTCAATACGCGTGGCGATTTCCTCGCGCAGGCGCGAGACGCCGTGCGATAGCTCAGCGGTGCGACCGGGCGCTTCGCCAAGCCAGAAGGGGATATTCGGTGGCACGCCTTGCGCGTCTTCCACGCGCAGGCGATCACGCTCGACGCGCTGGATGCGATAGCTGGTGTTGCCGAGCTGGAACACGTCGCCGGCCAGGCTCTCGACGGCGAAGTCTTCGTTTACCGTGCCGATGATGGTGGCTTGCGGCTCCAGCACCACGAGGTAATCGGCGGTATCGGGAATGGCGCCGCCCGACGTTATCGCCGTGAGGCGTGCGCCGCGCCGGGCGCGTAGCTGGCCATGCACGGCGTCGCGGTGGATATAGGCCGCACGTGGGCCACGCGACGTCGCGAACCCTTCCGCCAGCATGCGGACGGTGGCGTCGAATTGCGCGCGGGTAAGGTTTCGGTAGGGGTGGGCGCCACGCATCAGGGCGAACAGCGCGTCCTCGTTCCATTCCTGGCAGGCGACTTCGGCGACGATTTGTTGGGCGAGTACGTCCAGCGGCTGTGGCGGCTGCATCAACGCATCAAGCTCGCCACGGCGTACGCAGTCGAGCAGCGCCGTGCATTCGACCAGGTCGTCGCGCGTGGCGGGAAACAGGCGCGCCTTGGGCGTGCCGTCCACCGCATGGCCCGAACGACCGGCGCGCTGCAGGAACGCGGCGATGGAACGCGGTGAGCCGAGCTGGCACACCAGGTCCACGTCGCCGATATCGATACCCAGTTCCAGCGAGGCCGTGGCAACCAGTACGGCAAGGTCGCCACGTTTGAGGCGTTGCTCGGCATCCAGCCGTTGTTCCTTGGCGAGGCTGCCGTGATGGGCCGCTACGGCTTCCTTGCCAAGGCGTTCGGAGAGATGTCGCGAGACGCGCTCGGCCATGCGGCGTGTGTTGACGAAGACGAGGGTGGTGCGATGTGACTCCACCAGCTGGGCGAGGCGGTTGTAGACCAGCGCCCAGCAGTCGTTGGACATCACGGCTTCCAGGGGTACTGGGGGTACTTCGATGGCAAGGTCGCGGTGGCGGGTGTGGCCGACGTCGATGATGCAGACGTCTTCGCGCGGTGCTGGAGCGGTGGGTGCGCGAGCCGTCGCTTTTCCTTCCTCTCCCCTCTGGGGAGAGGATTGAGGTGAGGGGTGGGTGCTTGCGGGAGAGTCGATCGAAGCTCGATCTGAAGTGGGCTTGTCGCTAGATTGGCCCCTCACCCCAGCCCTCTCTCCGGTGGGGAGAGGGAGCAAGGTGCGCGCTCCGATCAGGAACTTCGCCACTTCCTCGATCGGCTTCTGCGTCGCCGACAAACCAATCCGCAGCAATCGCCGCTGGCATAGCGATTCCAGGCGCTCCAGCGACAGCGCCAGGTGCGCCCCGCGCTTGCTCGAAGCAATGGCGTGGATTTCGTCGATGATCACGGTGCGCGTCCCGCCCAACATGGCGCGGCCGGATTCGGAGCCCAGCAGGATGTACAGCGACTCTGGCGTGGTGACCAGGATGTGCGGAGGGCGCTTGCGCATCCCGGTGCGCTCGGCCTGGGGAGTGTCGCCGGTGCGCACGGCGGTGCGGATATCCACATCGGGCAGCCCCAGCTTGGCTAGCTCCGCGCGAATGCCTTCCAGCGGCACCTCCAGGTTGATGCGGATGTCGTTGGACAGGGCCTTCAGCGGCGAGACGTAGACCACCGAGGTGACGTCGGGCAGCGCGCCGCCATAGGCAAGGCCTTCGCGCACCAGCATGTCGATGGCGGAAAGAAACGCCGTTAACGTCTTGCCCGAACCCGTCGGCGCCGCGACCAGGGTATGCCGACCCGCGCGGATGGCCGGCCACGCCGCCTTTTGCGGTGCTGTTGGCGCGGCGAACGCGCCCTGGAACCAGGCCGCGACGGCGGGATGAAAATCATGCAGTGGCATGGACTTGGGCTGGCGTCGGAACAGCTCGGCGATGGGTTTGAGATGGGGGCTTCACGGCCGTTTGGCAACGCGCAGCCGACATCATGCACCCATCCTCCGTGGAGGTGGCCGGCATGGGGTAGCCCGTTCGGGGCAGCGTTGAGTCCCTGACTTCCGAGGAACAGCCACAGCGCCCTCCACTTGATGCAGAATTCGGCCTTTCCTTTCAGGGCCGCAATGTGAATCACCCGCGCGACCACGCCAGCGACAGCTCCCAATACCTGACCATGGCCGATGGCCAGCGCCTGTTCGTGCGCGACTGGCCCCAAGCCCGCAGTCAGGATGCGGTACTTATCGTGCACGGCCTGGGTGAGCACAGCGGCCGCTATCAGCGGCTGGCGATGTGGTTCCGCACGCGCGGCTATGCGGTGCGCAGCTACGACCAGCGCGGCCACGGCCAGACGCCAGGCATGCGCGGCGCGATGCGCCACCGCGACGACCTACTCGAAGACCTGGCCACGGTCTACAACGACTATGCCTCCAACCTGCCCCGCCCGCCGTTACTGCTGGGCCACAGCATGGGTGGACTGGTCGCGGCGCGCGCCGTGCTCGATCAGCGCTTGCAGCCGCCCGCCCTAGTGCTTTCCTCGCCAGCGTTCCGTTGCTGGGAGGGCCGATGGTTGCAGCGCCTGGCTGCCGTGCTCGCCCACGTAGTGCCAAGCCTGCCGCTGCCCAACGGGCTGCCGGCCGACAAGCTCTCGCATGACCCCCAGGTGCAGCCGGCCTATCGTGGCGATGCCCTGCGTCACAGCTGGGTTACGCCGCGCATGGCCGATTTCATTTTCCGCGCTGGCGAGAACGCCATTCGCGACTCCTCGCAGCTACCCGTGCCTACGCTGTTGCTGGTGGCCGGCGCTGACCGACTGGTCGATCCCTCGGGCAGTCGCGACTTTGCCGCGGGCGCATGGGCCAGCCAGAAGCTCACCACGCGTTATTTCGATGCGCTGTACCACGAGTTGTTCAACGAGGCGGAGCCGGCGCGTAGTCAGGTGCTGAAGCAACTGGGTGATTGGTTGCAGCGGCTGGGCTGACGTTACCGTTGCCGGCCACTCATGGCCGGCTGTCACATCCACTCGCGCTTGCCGGTGAACGTGATGGTCAGCCATTCCACCCGGATATCACTGCCCAGCCGGGCGGCAATGTCGCTGCGCACGGCATCCACTTCACTCATCGTGCCCAGGGGTCGACTCGGCTCGACCAGGACGTGGATGTCGATGAAGCGCATGCGGCCGATCTTGGCGACGTAACTGTCGAACCTTAGATAGCCCTGCTCCTTCACCAAGGCCTCCATCACCGAGCGCACGCGGCTGTCGAGCTCGTCCGGGGCCAGTTGCAGCACCTCGCGCAACGCATGCCAGAGGCTCTTCAGTGGCAGTGGCAGCAAGGCGAGGGTGAGCAGAAGCAGGATGGTGGAGTCGATATAGCGCGTCCAATGATCGAGCGGACCACCTTTGATGATGGCGGCGATGCCAAAGCCGACCAGCACGGCAATGCTGATGCAGCCACTGATAAACCAGCTGCGCATATCCACCTGCAGCAAGACCGAGCCCAGCGCGACAGCGTGTCGATGCATATAGAACGCCATGCCCATGCAGAACACGCCCACGAACGCGACCCAGGCGGCGCCGATGCCGAACGACAGCTCGTGCCCACCCGTGAGCAGGTCGTGCACCGCGGTGAAGGCGGCGTAGCTACACACGACGGCGAGGACGGCCGAATTGAACACCACGATCAACGGCTCGAGATGCCAATAGCCAAACTGGAATCGGCGGCTGCCTTCACTGGCGACCAGGCGTGAGACTGCCAGCGAGCCACCCGTAAGCACGGCATCGACCAGCGAATAGAAGCCGTCGAAGGCGATGGCTTGCGAGCGCATGAACAGGCCAGCCACCACGCTTGCCGCGCCTATCAGCAAGGCCAGAACGATGGAAAGGCGCAGCTGGCTTTGTTCGCGTGAGGTATCCATGGCACTCGTCTTGGCTGACTGCGCGCTGGTAAGGATTCGGCGCGACGCGATGTCACGCGGAACGTCCGCGCTGCTCCCCTTCATTATGCTTGGTGACGCGCGTGAAGCCGCTGCGACAACGTGTTTCTTGATTGTGACAATGCCGCCGGTCGACTGGCCGTGAAGGCAGATAGGGCCCTTCGAAACGCGTGCCTTGGAAGCTCACTTGGCCGGGCGAGCACGGCGCCGCAACCTTCACGTTTTGCAGTCATTGGGCGGCACAGCATGATCGGGATTTTTCGAACGCCCGGGGAATGCCATGTCGGACAAGCTCGGCTCGCCGTCTCGGCGCGACTTTCTACGGCAGTCACTGGTCGCCGTTCCGGCGGTGAGTCTGCTCGGGACGTCGGCCATCGCACAGTCCCAGGGCGGCGCCGCACCCGCCACCGCGGGGCCGGCGTATACGCCCCACTACTTCACCGCGCCCGAATGGGAATTCATCCAGGCGGCGGTGGATCGATTGATTCCCTCCAGCGAAGACGGACCCGGTGCACTGGAACTGGGCGTCCCCGAATTTCTCGATCGCCAGATGGATGACGCCTACGGACACGGCGGCCTCTGGTATATGCAAGGGCCGTTTGTGCCCGATACGCCGCCCACCCTGGGCTATCAACTGCGCTTCGCACCCCGCGACCTCTATCGCACCGGTATCGCCGCCGTCGACGACTGGTGCCAGAAGCAGCACAACAAACACTTCTCTGCCCTGCCCCCCGAGCAACGCGACGAGGTGCTGCATGGGCTGGAGAAAGGCGACATCAAGTTGGATCAACTGCCAGCCACCGCCTTCTTCTCCTTGCTGCTGACCAATACCAAGGAAGGTTATTTCGCCGACCCGATGTATGGCGGCAACAAGAACATGGGCAGCTGGAAGATGATCGGTTTTCCCGGTGCGCGCGCCGACTTTGCCGACTGGATCGAACAGCCCGGCAAGGTCTATCCGCTCGGTCCCGTGTCCATCAAGGGAGCGAAATCATGACGCGCATGAAACCGGTCGACGTGGTGATCGTCGGCTTTGGCTGGACCGGCGCGATCATGGCCATGGAACTGGCGGATGCAGGCATCAACATCCTCGCGCTGGAGCGCGGGGATTATCGCGACACCTCTCCGGATTTCGCTTATCCGCGCAGCGCCGACGAGTTGGCCTATGGCATCCGTGGAGGCCTGTTCCAGCCACTGGCGCGCGAAACCATCACGATCCGCCACACGCTGGATGAAACCGCCGTGCCGTATCGGCAGTACGGTTCGTTCCTGTTCGGCACCCACGTCGGTGGCGCTGGCATCCATTGGAACGGCCAGCATTACCGGCCGTCGCCCGAAGATATGGAGTTAGAAAGCCATATCACGCAGCGCTACGGCAAGAAGTTCATGCCGGAGGACATGCAGATCCAGGACTACGGCGTCAGCTACGACGAGCTGGAGCCGTTCTTCGATCAGTTCGAATATGTCTGCGGCACGTCGGGACGCGCCGGCAATCTCAACGGCGAAATCAAGGACGGTGGCAATCCGTTCGAAGGCCCGCGCAAACGCGAGTATCCGAACCCACCCGTAGCCGACAACTACGCGGCCAAGCTGTTCGCCGACGCGGCACGTACACTCGGCCACAAGCCATTCCCGCAGCCCTCGTCGAATGCCTCGCAGCCGTACACCAATCCGTATGGGGCACGCTTGGGCCCGTGCAATCTGTGCGGCTATTGCGAGCGCTTCGGCTGCTATATGTATTCCAAGGCCTCGCCGCAGACCACCATCCTGCCGGTGCTGATGCGTCGCTCGAATTTCGAGCTGCGTACGAACAGCCATGTCACCCGCGTCAATCTCGACAACACCGGCAAGCGTGCCACGGGCGTCACCTATATCGATGCGCAGGGCCAGCAGGTGGAGCAACCGGCGGACCTGGTGATCGTCGCCGCCTTCCAGATGCACAACGTGCGCCTGATGCTGATGTCGGGCATCGGCAAGCCGTACGACCCGAAGACCGGCACCGGCGTCATCGGCAAAAACTACGCGTACCAGATGATGAGCAGCATCGCGCTGTTCTACGACAAGGACGTGGCGATCAACCCGTTCGCCTCTGCAGGCTCGGGTGGCAATCAGATCATCGACGACTTCAACTCGGACCATTTCGATCATGGCCCGCACGGTTTCGTCGGCGGCGGTTACATTTTGGGCGGCCAAACCGGTGGACGTCCGATCCAGCAACTGACGTTGCCGCCGGGCACGCCCGCGTGGGGTGAGAAGTGGAAACGCGCCGCCAAGGACAGCTACCTGCATACCACCGGCGTGCAGACGCACGGCTCGGTGATGTCCTATCGCGATCGATATCTCGACCTTGATCCCACCTACAAGGACAGCTTCGGCCTGCCCTTGCTGCGCATGACCTTCGATTGGCACGACAACGAATACAAGATGACGCGCTTCCTGACCGACCGCGCGCAGGAGATTGTCGACCAGATGAAACCGCGCCAGAGCGCGCAGACCATCCGCAAACCGGGTGATCACTACGACACGCGCCAGTACCAGACCACGCACACGACCGGCGGCGTGATCCAGGGCAAGGACCCCAACACCAGCGCGCTGAACAACTTCCAGCAAAGCTGGGACGTGCATAACGTGTTTGTCACCGGCGCATCGGCGTTTCCGCAGAACATCGGCTACAACCCGACCGGCCTCATCGGCGGCCTGACCTATCGATCGGTCAAGGCGATCCGCGAGACCTACCTCAAGAACCCCGGCCCCCTGGTGCAGGCATGAACACCCTGGCCCATCGTCGTCGTAGCGGTGGTGGCGCCCTGCTACGTATCGTCCTCTGGTTGATCGTGTTGGTCGTGCTGGCCTGGTTGGCCACCTTCGCCTTGGGCCGCGGTGGTGGCGATGCCGCAGCGACGTTGCCGATGCCAACCGATGCGCAGATCAAGCAGGGTGAATACCTGGCCAGGCTCGGCGACTGCGCCGCCTGCCATACGGCGCCCGGCGGCAAGGCCTTTGCGGGTGGGCTGCCCATTGCTTCACCGATCGGCACCATCTTCAGCACCAACATCACGCCGGATCCGAAGACCGGCATCGGCAGCTACACCTACGGTCAGTTCGAGCGCGCCGTGCGGCGCGGCATCAAGCCGTCGGGACAAACCATGTACCCGGCGATGCCGTTCCCTTCGTTCTCACGGGTAAGCGACCAGGACATCCAGGCGCTGTATGCCTATTTCATGCGCGGCGTAACGCCGGTGGAGCAGGACAATCTGCCCAATCGCATTCACTGGCCGCTGTCGATGCGCTGGCCATTGACCTATTGGCGCTGGCTGTTCGCTCCGAAGGTCGAACCCATGCAGGTGGCCATGTCGCAACACCCGGTGCTGGCGCGCGGCGAATATCTGGTGGAAGGGCTGGGCCATTGCGGTGCCTGTCATACGCCCCGGGCGTTCACGCTGCAGGAGCGCTCGCTGGGCAACAGCCCGTTATTCCTCAGTGGCGGCGAAAGCGACAACTGGGTTGCGCCCAGCCTGCGCGGCGAACCGGCCAGCGGGCTCGGCAGCGTGACCGACGCCGAGCTGGTGACTGTACTCAAGAGCGGACGCAGCGAACGCAGCGCCATCTTCGGCTCGATGTACGACGTGGTGGAGCACAGCACGCAGTTCATGAGTGACGACGACCTCACCGCGGTCGCGACGTTTCTGAAGTCGCTTACACCTTCGCGCCAGGAAACGCCCGTCACCTACGACCAGGCGACGCGCGACGCCTTGTTCGCCGGCAAGGTGAGTGCACCCGGCGCGCAGCTCTATATCGATAACTGCGCCACCTGCCATCGCACGGATGGCCACGGCTATGGCTATGTGTATCCCGCGCTGGCGGGCAACCCGATCATCAACGGCGACGACCCGCGTTCGGTCATTCGACTGGTCTTGCATGGCGGCACCATGCCGTCGGGTCGCGACGCGCCGAGTCAATTCAGCATGCCGGCGTTTCGAGATCGGCTGACGGATCATGAGGTGGCCGAGATACTGACTTTCGTGCGCTCAAGCTGGGGCAATCGCGGGGGGGTGGTGGATGCGCAACTGGTGGCGCATATGCGGGGGCTGCCGCCTGCGGGAGAGCCGATGATGACGGGCTACGATCCGCGTGCTGGGCGACCTGGTGCGACGCCGGCCACGCAGCACTAGCGATGCGACGAAGGCTGTAAGGGCCCGTTCAAGCCTTCGGTAACGAGGGAAGAGATAGGCAAAAAAGCGGTACTCCTCCCTCACCGTCATCCCCGCTTTCGCGGGGATGACGGCTAGGCGGGCGGACGGGTAGACGGGTAGGAAGGGGGCGAGTGCCTGGCCGTCGCTGAGGCATTGAACGGACTCCTGGAACGCAGCAAGTTTCGAAACGCCGAATAGTTCATGCAGACCATGCCACCGCGCATGGTGGGGGCGGCCCTCCGGGGCCCGAATTACCGTCCAAAACCCGGTGAACCACTGGACGAACAGGCGTCGGGGAGTCACGCTTATTGTTCCCCTCCGCCAGGACCCTCCATGAGAACGCCAGCCCGTGCCGCCCCGACCCTGCTTGCTGACCTCGGTGGCACCAATGTGCGCTTCGCTCTGGCCGATACCGGTCGCGCCGCGCCGTTGATGGAAGACAGCGTTCGTCGTTACCGGGTCAAGGACTATGCCTCTCTGGCTGACGCGATCCGTCAGTACTTCGAAGACACCGGGCACCGCGCCCAGCGCGGCATCATCGCCGCTGCCGGTCGCATCAGTGAGGGCGAGACGGTCAAGGTCACCAACAATCCCTGGCAGGTCGCGGCGCATGCGCTGCAGACCGAACTGCAGATGGATTCGGTGCACCTGGTCAACGACTTCGCCGCGCAGGCCATGGCCGTGCCCCTGCTGCTCGCCGACCAGCTGTCGTCGGTCGGCCCGCAGCCGCTGCCGCCACTCGGTACGCGCGAGCCGCAGACCTATGTGGTGATGGGCCCGGGCACCGGCCTGGGCGTCGCCGGCCTGCTGCGCCGCGAATCTCACTGGATCGTGCTGGAAACCGAAGGCGGTCACGCCGGTTTCGCCGCACACACCGCGGAAGACGTGGAGATCCTGCACCGCCTCAACGACCGCTTCGGTCGTGTTTCCAACGAGCGCATGATCTGCGGCAACGGCCTGGTCAATCTCTACCTCGCCCTCGCCGACATCGCTGGTGAGCCGGCCGAGGAATACACACCCGAAGACATCACGTCGCGCGCCGAGGCGGGCACCGACCCGCTGTGCGTGCGCACGGTGGAAACGCTGGCCGGCATCTTCGGCAGCGTGGCGGGCGATCTCGTGCTCAGCCTCGGTGGCTGGGACGGTGTCTACCTCACCGGTGGCGTCTTGCCCATCCTGTTGCCGTGGATCAAGCGAGGTAATTTCCGCGAGCGCTTTGAGGCCAAGGGCCGCTTCCGCGAAACCATGGAACAGGTACCTACCGTGGCCATGGTCCACCCCGAGCCAGGCTTGCTCGGCGCCGCCGCGCTGGCCGTGCTAGAAGCGGGCAGGCCTCTGGTCGCTGGTGGCGGCTAAAAGCCCCACGCTCGAAGATGGAGCGCGGGGGCTCTTATCGCGGACGCGCTCAGCTGTAGTTCCGCGTAAGTACGCGAAGCTGTTTGCTCGAGCCTGAGCGCACGAGGTCGACGTAGTCGTCGAGTACAGCGGCTCAGTCGTAGTCCCGGGTAAGCCAATGAACCGACGCGACCGATACTCCCTGCAGGTTATCGATGTGGTAGTCGAGCACATCCACGCCGGAGTGGCCGGCAATCATGGTCATCGACTCGTCGTAGACCGGGCCATGCGCCGCAGTGCCGCCACTGGCCGCCATGTCTGCGCAAGTGGAGTGCTTGCGTAGCGCCCCGGAGTCAAGCGAGGCCGGTACCGTGCTGACGCAGGTGTCTTGCACGATCAGCCCTCTGAATCGAACCATCCCGCTGCTTACGGGTGGTGCGGCATAGAGCGCAGCGCTCGTTACGCACAAGCCCATGGCCAGAACCGTGACTGCACTTTTCATATCGTCCCCTGCGAACTGTTATGACGCCCCACGCCACCGAAAGCAGCTGCGTGCCGACGGCCCCTGGGCGAATTCCGGATAGCCGCGGCCGGGCCCGTGCCACGCGTGGTCCTTGCACCACGGCGCGCACGGCCATCACGAAACCCCTCAACCCGACATGATTTAGGACTACAAATTAAAGATCTTTGTCCTACTCAATTTGTCGGGCGCTCGTAGGATCCACGGGCCGAATCCATTTGTCTGTCATCCCACGGCATATTTTTTTACCCGTGATGACGAGCGAGAAAATCCCGACTGGCGTGCGGTGCTCGCCAGGGACGCAGCGCGCTTGGTGCTATTCTCGGCCCACCCTTTTTTGCAACGGCATCACCCCATGTCGCACCATGGCACTGCCTTTCTGTTCGATCTCGACGGCACGCTCGTTGACAGCGTTTACCAGCACGTGCTGGCCTGGAAGGAAGCGCTCGATCGCGAAGGTGTCGAGCTGTCGGTGTGGCGCATCCATCGCAAGATCGGCATGAGCGGTGGCTTGTTCGCCAACATGCTGTTGCGCGAAACAGGTTTAGAAATCACCGAGGATCGGCTGACGCGACTGCGCCAGTGGCACGCCGAGGCGTACAACCGGCAGGCCGCGCAGGACGCGGTACGGCCGTTGCCTGGTGCGCGTGAACTACTTGCCTTCCTCACGGACGAAAAGATTCCCTGGGCGATTGCCACCAGCGGGCGCATGCAGACGGCACAACACAATCTCGAGGCGCTCGGCGTCGACCCATCGAAGGTGCCGGTGGTGACGCGCGATCAGGTGCGCTATGCCAAACCCGATCCGGATCTCTTCATCACCGCGGCAGAGCGACTCGGCGTAGACGTCCACTACAGCCTCGTCATCGGCGACAGCATCTGGGACATGCTTGCGGCGCAACGTGCGCGCGCACTGGGTGTAGGCCTGCTCTCCGGTGGCTACGGCGAGGAAGAGCTGGAAGATGCCGGTGCATTCCGCGTGTATGAAGATCCGGCGGATCTGCTCAAGCATATCGACGAGGTCGCTGCGCGCCGTTGAGGCGTGTGGCGTGCGCGTGTCGCACCCTGCATGTCAGGTGCGATTCATCGCCGCGGGAACCGCTGCGGTTAGTCTCAAGGTCTGTCCGCTGATCGGAGGCCGCCATGCGTCGATATCTCGCCATGCTCCCGCTCGCCCTGCTCGCCGCGTGTTCGCCCACCTCACCACCGCCCGAGCAGAAACCGCCGCAACCAAAGTCCGCCCAGAACGTGCCCGACAACGCCGTGCTCGGCTCCACCGCATGGTATGCGTGGGTCGACAGCCGCGTGCATGTCACCGACGCCGAGGGGCACGGACCCGACCCCGGCTCGGACGAGTGGAATCACGCGGTGCAGCACCGACTGGGTCAGGAGGCGCCGCAATTGCCGGTAGGGTCGCCGCAGTGGCAGCAGGCGGTGGATGGGTTGTTGCGGGCGAGGCGTTGAGACGCTTTCTTCCTCTCCCCTCTGGGGAGAGGATCGAGGTGAGGGGCGGGTGCTCGCGGTGACGCTTCGATTGAGCGCGCTTCGATCAAGCGTTGGCGCAAGATTGACCCCTCACCCCAGCCATCACCCCGAAGGGGAGAGGGAGAAGGCAGATCAACCTGGCGCCAGCAACGCATCCAGATCCGACTGATCAAAGCTGAGCTTCTCGCGCGTGCCGCCACCTTCAAGTACGGCTTCGGCCAACTCGGCCTTGCGCGCCTTCATTTCCTCGATCCGCTCTTCCACCGTGCCGCCGGTGATCAGGCGGAACACGAACACCGGCTTGTCCTGACCAATGCGATGCGCGCGATCGGAGGCCTGCGCCTCCGCAGCCGGGTTCCACCACGGGTCGTAGTGAATCACGGTGTCTGCCGCGGTGAGGTTCAAGCCGACGCCACCCGCCTTGAGCGAGAGCAGGAACAGCGGCACTTCGCCTTCCTGGAACTGGCGCACCGGCTCGGCACGATCACGGGTTTCACCGGTCAACGTGACATAGCGAATGCGATGACGATCCAGCTCATGCGCGATCAGCTTGAGCATTTCGGTGAACTGCGAGAACAGCAGCACCTTGCGGCCTTCTCCCAACAGCGCGGGCAACATGTCCATCAACAATTCGAACTTGGCCGAATCGCGCACGCCGCGCGCCGCCTCCAGCTTCACCAGGCGCGGATCGCAGCAAACCTGGCGCAGCTTGAGCAAGGCATCGAGCACCACGATGCCGCTGTGCGAGATGCCGCGTTGGGCGATGACTTCGCGCAGCTCTTCGGCCAGTGACAGACGCAGGCTCTCGTACAGTTCGCGCTGGCGGCCTTCGAGGATCACGCGTCGCGTGATCTCGGTCTTCGGCGGCAATTCGGACGCCACCTGCGACTTGGTCCGGCGCAGGATGAAGGGCGCAAGGCGGCGATTGAGGCGAGCCTGGCAATCGGGATCGCGATGACGTTCGATCGGCAGGCGGTAATGGCGGCGGAACGCGCCCTCGTCGCCGAGCAAGCCGGGCACCGCGAGGTCGACCTGCGACCACAGCTCGCCCAGATGATTTTCCAACGGCGTGCCCGTGAGACAGATGCAGCGCGGCGCGCGCAGGCTCAGCACCGCGCGGCGTGCCTGCGTGCGGGGGTTCTTCACCTGCTGCGCTTCGTCCAGCACGATCAGCGCGAACGGCTGCTTGCGCAGCGTGACCACGTCACGCGGCAGCAGCGCATAACTGGTCAGCACGATGTCCTGCGCGCCGAGCTGCGAGAAATCGCCGCCGCGTTGCGGCCCATGCAGCGCGAGCACGCGCAACGCGGGGGCAAAGCGGGCCACTTCCGCCTGCCAGTTCGGAATCAGGCTGGTGGGCACCACTACCAGCGCGGGCTGGGTCAGCGCGCCGCGCTCTTTCAGCGCGAGCAGATGAGTGATCAGCTGCAGCGTCTTGCCCAAACCCATGTCGTCGGCCAGCACGCCGCCCACCCCCGCTTCAGCGAGTGCGTTGAGCCAGCGCAGGCCTTCGCGCTGGTAGGGGCGCAGTTCGACCGTAAGGCCTTCCGGCACGGCATCGCTGGCCCGCTCCGCCGCATCGCGCAAGCGAGCAGTGAAGCCACGCAGCGCGTCCGGTGCGACCAGCTCACTGCCACTGGGCAAGGCTTCGACCAGTTCTTCCAGGCGGCCCGCCTGCACGCGTGGCAGGTGAAGCTTGTTGCGAGGGCGTTCGAGATACTCGGCCAGTGGTGCAAGCAGCCCGCGCAATTCCTTCAGGCGCACCGGCACGCGGCGGCGTTCGTCCACCGGCGCGTACCAAACGGCGTCTTCCGGCTCGTTCGGAGCGGGGCTGAGGTTGAGCTGATGCTCGGCCAAGGCCTGCGCCACGGCGGGCAGCAGGTTATGCCGCTTGCCCTCGACCTCGATGCCGATTTCTAGGTCGAAGGCGTGATCGTCGGCATCTTCGACCGCATTGCCGTACCAGCGCACCGGCCCTTCCAGCACCTCGAACGGGAAGCTGGGCGCGTAGTCGAGCACAAAGCTTTCGGCTTCGAGCTTGGGCCGCAGCGCCAGCCAGCGCGCCGGCGTGTTCACTTCCAGCGCACCCGCGTAGCCTTTGCCGGGGAAAAGCCAGGCATCTTCGGGCAACGTGTCGGCAATATCCCAGGGTAGGCCTTCGGTATCCACGCCCGGCGTGAGGCCAGCACGCTCCAGCTGCTCCATCGCGGAGAGTTCTTCCGCGCGACGCCGGGTGATCTCGAACAGGTGGCCATTGCGCACGCGGCGCACCAACGGCTCGCCGCCGCGGCCAGGCAGGCGCTCGCCAGCATAGTCGAAGGCGAGGCGCGCATAGGCCAGCGGCGGTGTGCCGGCGGCCAGGCGGGCATGACGGGTGAGCGCGTGCAGGGTCAGCACAGGCTTGGGTGACAATTCGGCGCGACGCATTTCGCCGAGCACCTGCGGCAGCGGCAGCCGATGCGCCAGCCGGCTGCGCGGCAAGGTGTCGCGCAAGATCTGGCTGTATTCGTGGCTCAGCGGCGGGAGGTCCAGCCACTGGGCTTCTTCCAGCGGCGCCTCCAGATGACCCAGCTCGGCGCGCTCGGCGTCCATGTACCACAAGCCATCGATGCGCAGCAGGCGATGATTGGTCGGCAACGAAGGCAGCAGCCGCTGGCTGCCGTCCTGCTCCAGACGCCATTGCCAATTGAGTTGATGCGATTTGCCGCGCGACACGCGCAGGCCGGCGAGGCCGCCCAGGAAACACGGCGAGGTATCGAGAATCTCCGCCAGCAGTGCATCGCCGACGTGGCCAGACAGCCGCGCGTAGCTGCGACTCTTGCGCAAGCTCTGCGGCAGGCCGAGCACGGTAGCGGCCAGACGCTGCTCGTGCGGTTGCAGTGGCCGTTGCTGCAGATGTTTGCTGTCCAGCGGCGCAGGACGCACGAAGCGACCGCCCTGCTCGGCCACGGACAACAGCACGGGCGCGACGTCCAGATGTGCGTAGGGCATGCCTTCTTCAGGCATCACTTCGAGGAAAAAGCCCAGCACGCCTTGTTCATAAGGCGCACCCGCTGCCGCCGATGCCAGCAGCTTGCGCCAGACACCAGGCAATGTCTCGCCACCGCTGTCACTACGAGGCGTAGTCAGTTCGCCGTGCTGTTTATCGTCCGGTGACTGCATGCGCTTTCAGTCCGCTAGGGCGACCAAAACATTGAGCTTAGCAAGGGACTTGCACGAGTGCGCGTCTCATCGTCCGGTTTTTGATGTCGGACGATGACACATGGCTTCACAGCTCAAAACGGACCGAATAATCCCTTGGGATACTCAGGCTTCTGCTGGCGCCCCATCAGCAACTTGAGGCCCTCGGCCGGCGTGACCTCGCCGTGCAGGACAGCACGTACGCCGCTGCTGATAGGCAAGTCGAGCTCGTGCTTGGTCGCCAGACGGACCACTTCGTCCGCCGTGAGCACGCTTTCCACCACCTGGCCGATCTCGCGAACGGCCTCTGCAATGCCCTGGCCGCGTCCGAGCGCCAGGCCCAGGCGGCGGTTACGGGAGAGGTCACCGGTACAGGTAAGCACCAGATCGCCCAACCCCGCCAAGCCCATCAGGGTTTCAGGACGCGCGCCCAAGGCCACGCCCAGTCGCAGCATTTCGTTCATGCCACGCGTAATCAGGCCGGCGCGGGCATTGAGGCCCAGCTCCATGCCGTCGGCGACGCCGGTGGCGACCGCCAACACGTTCTTCATCGCGCCGCCCAGCTCCGCGCCCAACACATCGCTGCCCGAATAGGCGCGAAAGTTCGGCGCGTGCAGCAACAAGGCCAGTTCGTGGGCGAAGGCGTCGTCGTCGGAATGCACGGTGACGGCGCTCGGCATGCCAGCGGCCACTTCGCGCGCGAACGACGGGCCCGTCACGACCGCCGCGGCACGCCCCGGGAAACGCTCGGCCACCAGTTCGTGCAGGAAGCGGCCGGTGCCCGGCTCGAAACCCTTCGTGGCCCAGGCGATGCGGGCACCGGGCTCCAGCCAGGGCTCGATGTCCTCCAGCATGGAGGCGAACGCGTGACTCGGCACCACGATCAGCACGACCTGCGCGCCGCGCAAAGCAGCGGCGAGGTCGGGCTCGTAGACCAGCTCGGCCGGCAACTCGACATCCGGCAGATAGCGATGATTGCGATGGCCTTCGGCCATCGCCTTCAACGCGGAGGCATCACGGCCCCACAGCCGGGTCGGCACCTGGTTGCGCGCGGCGAGGGCCGCCAGCGCAGTGCCCCAGGAACCGGCGCCGAGAACGGCCAGGATCGGACGCTCTTCCATAAGCAGGCTCTATCGGATCAGCTATTGAGCATCGGAGCGGCGCTGCCGCTGAGCACGCGACGCTGCTGTTCGGCGAACAGGGCATCGAAGTTGATCGGCTGCAGCAGGAACGGCGGGAAGCCGCCTTCCAGCACGAGCGACGAAAGCACCTGGCGTGCGTACGGGAACAACAGGTTCGGGCAGTAGCTGTTGATGATGCCGGCGTGGTCGACTTCGCTGAAGCCGGCAATGCCGAACACGCCAGCCTGCTGCACTTCGGCCAAATAGGCCGTGCGCTCGCCGAGCATGCAGGTCAGGGTCAAGCTGAGCACCACTTCGTACAGGTCGTTGCCCAGGTCGACGGCCTTCTGGCCCAGGTTCAGCTGCACTTGCGGCTGCTCCTCCGTTTCACCCACTTCCTGGAAGATCTGCGGGGCGTTGGGTGCCTCGTAGGACACGTCCTTCACATAGATCTTCTGCAACACCAGCTGCGGCTGGCCAGCCTGGCCATTGGCCGGGCCGTTGGCGGTGAAATCTGCCATGGGAAATCCCTCGTAAAAAAGTGCGATATGCGGTTGAGCAAAGAGTTGGATTGTTCCATACATCCCCGCAGGCCGCCATGCGGATACCCCCGAACTGAGCAAATATTGCGCATGACCCTGTTTTTCTGGGAGAATGCCTGGCTCGACTATGCCGACCCGATGCTTCGGGCACGTTCGCGACGCGATGCGGACCTCACGGCAGACCCCGAAATCAACACCCTCCAGCATCGCGTGGCGCACAGCGCCGCTGGGCCGATGTCGCCCTGGCTAACGGGCGGTACACCGATTACGGAGGTCATCATGGCCCGTGTATGTCAAGTCACCGGAAAGGGTGTGCAGACCGGCAACAACGTCTCGCACGCCAACAATAAAACCCGTCGCCGCTGGTTGCCGAACCTGCATGAGCGTCGCTTCTGGGTCCCGAGCGAGAACCGCTGGGTGAAGCTGCGCGTTTCCAACCACGCACTGCGCACCATCGACAAGAATGGCATCGAGGCCGTGATCGCCGACCTGCGTGCTCGCGGCGAAAAGGTCTGAGGATTGAGCCATGGCTAATAGCAAACAAGACAAGATCCGCCTGATCTCCTCGGCCGGTACCGGCCACTTCTACACCACGCAGAAGAACAAGAAGAACACGCCGGAAAAGTTCGAGTTCAAGAAGTACGATCCGGTCGTCCGCAAGCATGTGATCTACAAGGAAGGCAAGATCAAGTAATCCGCACTGCGGCTTACGATCAAGTCTCCGCAAAGAACCCGCCGCAAGGCGGGTTTTTTGTTGCCCAAGCCGGACCCCAGGGCATCTCGCCCCGAACATGCCGATAAACCCGGCCCGAACTTGCTGCCGCCCGCGTCGCCACGCATCATGCGCGTGATGCCCATGCCCCCTGCGTTGTTCCACTCGCTGCTTGGCTCCGCCGAATGGGGCCAGCTGGCAACACCCGTTCGGCGCATGCACGGCGATGACGCGCGGGTGCATGCCGCAGGCTACGCGACGGTCGAAGGTAGCTCACGGCTGCCGGCGCGACTGCTGAGACGCCTGCTGCGCTTACCCGAGCCCGGCCCCGACCAGGCGCTGGCGCTTACTATTGAACGCCGTAATGGCCAGGAAACCTGGATCCGGCGCTTTGCGAGCGGGCATATGCGCTCTACCTTGCGCAGCGTCGACGGCAGGCAACTGCGCGAACGCCTCGGACCGGTATCGCTGCACTTCAAACTTCGCCGCGATGGCGACGTGATCGACTGGAAGTTGTGCAGCGCCCGCCTGCTGGGCGTGCCGTTGCCGCCTTGGTTGTGCGGCAACGTGCTGTCCCGCAGCGGTGCGCACGGTGGGCGTTATGCCTTTGATATCGATGTGCGACTGCCGCTGATCGGACAACTGGTCGCCTATCGCGGTTGGCTGGAGCTGGCCGATGGCCAGTGACAACAGTCCGCCCGTCATCGTATTCGACGGCGTCTGCGTGCTCTGCAGTCGCTGGGTGGATTTCATTCTCCGTCACGATCACGCCGGCCTTTTTCGGCTCGCGGCCATGCAAGGCGCGCAGGGGCGATCCCTGCTTATCGCACACGGCCTCTCACCCGACGATCCATCGTCGTTCCTGCTCGTGCAGGATGGCCACGGCTTCAGCAATACTGATGCGATCGCCCGCGTGCTCAAGCAGCTCGGTGGGCGCTGGCGTTACGCCAGTGCTGCTGTGCGTGCCGTACCGCCAGGCCTGCGTGATCCCGCTTATCGCTGGATGGCCAGACATCGCTACCGGCTCTTCGGCAGGCGCTCCCAGTGCCGACTTCCAGAGCCCGACCAGGCCTGGCGATTTATCGAATAGATCAGAGTCCTTAGCGCACTAGCTCGAAGCCTGTACGCAGCGCAAATCCGTCAAAGCCGGCGGTTATCTGCTCAAGCGTGAGCAGCCCCATGCACGGCAACGCCCCTTTAGCCTCCACCCTCCCGTCCGCGAGTTGTCGCGCCAGCACGACAGCGGGCGTCACTGGCACCTGCGGCCCGTCGCCCGCATCCGCTTCTAGCCACCATCGGAGGTGGAGCGCCACGCCATTTCGATCCTCGCCACGCATCTCGACGCTCATGCCACCGACATCCGTTCCAAAACGGATGAAACGCTCGCTCAGGCGCCGCATCCAGGGCGCGTGGCATGCCAGGTCGCGAACAAGACCAAGCCGCACCAGCACCGCAGCGCACCAGGTAGCCCACTGCAACAAGGGCAGCTCAAGGCCAGCGCGAAAAACGACGGTGCGCACTTGCGGATAGCGTGAAGGAAATAGTTCGAGATCCGGAATGTCGCACACGCCGACTCGGCGTCGACCAAAGGGAAACACCTGGCGCTGGCTATCCATCCAGCCATGGCTGTTTGCCCACTGCCCTTGCCGCCAGACTCGTATCGGGCGACCGCAATAACCGAGGATGGAAGCCACCGTGGCATCACCGCGCGGCGTGCGGTTGCCCGGATTGATCGCGTGCTCGATACGATCGAGCCTGCCGAAGCGTGGCGTTAGCGCATCGACGACAGCCGAACTCAAGGCAGGCACGCTGGATGCACCGCTGACCAGCAGGCGACCTGCATGTCTGGCGGACTCATCCAGGCGATCAAAGCCGCACACGAAATCACGGCCATCGGCCAGATCGATGTAATCGCTGTCACAAGCCAGACACGCCTCGGCGACGCGATAGTCCTGTCGCTGGAACGGACCTGCGGTATGGATGACCAGCTGCGGCTTGAGCTGCGCCAAGGCCCGCGGGAAATCATCACCTTCGACATCCAGCGTTGCGACCTGAACTAGCGGATCGCCCATCGACACACGCAGTGCTTCCAGCGGAGGCAACCGGCGCCCGGAGATAGTCAACGAGAAACGCGGATCGCGAGCCAGACGTTGCGCGATACGAGAGCCGAACACACCGGTCGCTCCAATGACAATTACCCGTAAGCCCATCCTTGCCCCGCTCACGCTCCCAAGAACTTTCCCATTAAAGCCGAGTAGGCGGGCGCCTGTCACGGCACGCCCCGCTGACGAGAATCCAGACGTAAAAAAAAGCCCGCCTTTCGGCGGGCTTTTCATCACTTCGGTGGCAAAACCAATCAGGCGTTGGCGACCGAATAGCTCTTCAGTCGAGCAGCGAATTCCTGCAGCGAGCGAATGCCGCTCTGCTCCGCTTCGGCGACCCACTGCTGCAGACCCTTCAGCGCCTGGTCGGGACCGCGCTGCTCCATCAGGGCGGCGAGGCGGGCGCGGAAATCGCACACCGTGCTCAAGGTCGGACGCTTAGCCAGCACGGCCTGCATGCGGTCACGACCTTCGCTATCCAGCCAACGACCACCGTCGGCCAGCGCACGGCGCATGCGGCGCGGCGTCGACTTGATGCTGTCGCCGGCGTGCTGCGCTTCGTCGCGCATGGTCGGGATGATCACGTTGCGGTAGTAGTCGGTCATCGCCTGGAAGCGATGGGTGAGCACGCCCTTCAGCGTTTCGGCATCCGGCAGGTGTACGTTCGGGCGCACGTCCAGCGACGGCGCCACGCGCAGCACCTTGGCCAGGCCCACGGCACGCAGAGCGCAGATGGCGGCCCAGCCGATATCGAACTCCCACTTGCGCAGGGCGAACTTCGCCGAGCTCGGGAAGGCGTGGTGGTTGTTGTGCAGCTCTTCGCCGCCGATCCAGAAACCCCAGGGAATCAGGTTGGTCGCGGTGTCGGCGCTTTCGAAGTTGCGGTAACCCCACCAGTGGCCGATGCCGTTGACGAAGCCGGCGGCCCAGAACGGGATCCACATCATCTGCACGGCCCACAGCGCGGCGCCGATCACGCCGAACAGGGCAAAGCTGATCACCAGCATCAGGGTCGGACCCCAATACGGATGGGCGCCATAGACGTTGCGCTCGAGCCAGTCGTCAGGCGTGCCGCGGCCGTACTTCTCGAGGTCTTCCTTCACTTCGCTGGCATCGCGGTACAGCGAGACGCCGTCCCAGAACACCTTCTTGATGCCGTAGATCTGCGGGCTGTGCGGATCTTCCTCGGTCTCGACCTTGGCGTGGTGCTTGCGATGCACCGCCACCCACTCCTTGGTGACCATGCCCGTGGTGAGCCAGCCCCAGAAGCGGAAGAAATGCGCCACCACCGGGTGCAGGTCCACACCGCGATGCGTCTGGCAGCGGTGCAGGTACAGCGTCACCGTGAAGATGGTGAGCTGGGTCATGACCAGCATGTAGATCAACATGCTGAGCCAACCGGCATGCGTGATGCCGTTGGACAAGAAATTGAGGACTGCGTCGAGCATGGGAAACACCCAGGTGTATGAAATATCAGTCTATGCGAGGGGTTTCCGTACCCGCCAGCATGGACAACGCAAAATATTGTCGCACCTCTTTCGTGCGACAAAGTTAATGTGCTGTGCCACGCATTAGGGCCCTCACCCAGTTGTCTATAAGTGGGGGTCCCGTGACAATCATGCAATGACCGCGCCTACCGCCGTACTGCAACTGGATCACATAACCCGCCACCGCGCCGGGCGACCTGCCGTGACCGATCTCAGCCTGCAGCTGGACTCGGGACAGGTACTGGGTTTGCTGGGGGTCAACGGTGCGGGAAAGTCGACCACGCTGGCCATGGTGGCCGGGGCCCTGGTGCCCGATAAAGGCAGCATCAAGCTGAATGGAAAGGACTTTATCGAGCATCCCGAACTGGCTCGCCGTGCCATCGGCTGGCTGCCGGAACGTGCCCCTATGTGGCCAGAACTGACCGTCAGCGAACATCTGGACGCTCATGGGCGCCTGCGCGGCCTGCATGGCGCGGCCCTGGCACAGGCCTGCAGGAAGATCATCGAGCGCCTCGACCTGGGCTCGCTGGCCCCTCGACTGGCCGGCGTATTGTCGCAGGGCCAACGCCAACGGCTGGGGCTGGCCTGTGCGCTGCTGCATGAACCTTCCCTGCTGGTGCTGGACGAACCCGCCAACGCGCTCGACCCGGTACAAGTGGCGGCATTGCGTGGCGTGATCCGCGAACAGGCTGCTGCCGGCACTGCCATCATTCTTTCCACGCATCTGCTGGCCGAGGTGACGGCCGCCTGCGATCGCGTGGCCATCCTGCATGAAGGCCAGTTGCGCTACGACGGCCCGATCAAAGACGACGACCACCGCATGCTGGAACAGACCTTCTTCGATATCGCCATGCGCGGCGACGAGAACCGCGACCGGATGCAAGCCGCATGAGCCTGCCGTTGATGGGCGTGTTCGCGGTAACGCGACTGGAACTTCGGCGCCTGTTTGTCCGGCCGTTGGCCTGGGTGCTCGCCGCACTGACGCTGGCCCTGCTGGCCTGGCGCTTCGTGCTGCTGTTGGGCGGTTTCCTGGCCAGCCAGATCAAGCTTGCCGCGCTACCCGGCGGCCCCGGCTATACCGACCTGGTCGGCATACCGATGTTGAGCAGCATCCTTACCGGCGGCATGCTGCCGTTCGGTGTTGCAGAGCTGGCGCTGGTGATCGTGCCGCTGCTGGCCATGTCGACCCTGGCCGGCGAGCGCAGCAACGGCACCTTGCCGCTTTGGTTCGCCGCCGGCCTGCCCGCCTCGCATATCGTGCTGGGCAAGTACTTCGCGCTGATGTTGTGGCTGCTGATCTGGCTGGTGCTGGCACTGGTCATGCCCTTGAGTCTCGCGCATGGCGTCACCCTGGACTGGGGCAAGCTGGCGTCCGCATCGCTGGGCCTGTTGCTGATGCTGGCCACGCTCGCCGCCATCGGCGTGGCCTGCTCGGCCTTCACGGCGCTTCCCGCCATGGCGGCCGCCATGAGTCTGATGCTCGGACTGGCCTTGGCTGGCGTGAACCTGGGCGCGCAGATGGCTGGCGTCGGCAACGGCTTTTTCAATTGGCTGTCGATGAGCAATCACCTGGAGTCGCTGCTGCGTGGACTGGTTTCCAGCGCCGACGTCATGTGGTTCGTGCTGGTCATCGCGGTCGCGCTGGCGCTTGCCACGCAACGCCTGGCCTCCGAGCGGGAGCGCGGCTGATGACGCGCCTGTTCCGACATCTGAACAGCTGGCTGTTCGCCGTGGCCCTGCTGCTTGGCGCGGGCGCGCTGGGCTACCTCACCATGCGGTATGAGTTCGCTACGGACTGGACTTACGGCGGCCGCGCCAGCCTGTCGACCGAAACTCGTGCCGTACTGGCGACGCTCGGTGGCCCGGTGGAGATCGTCAGCTACGCCAGCCCGCAAGGGGATCTGCGCAACACCATCAGCCTTTTCGTGCAGCGCTATCAGCGCGTGAAGAATGACCTGTCGCTGCGCTTCGTCGATCCGCAGCAGGACCCGGCCGCGATGCGCGAGTTGGGCATCACGGTCGACGGCGCCCTGATCATCCATTATCTGGGTCGTGAGCAGCGTCTGGATGAATTGTCCGAGCGCAGCATGACGAATGGATTGGAACGCCTGGCACGTGGCGGCGAGCGCATCGTGGCCTTCGTTTCCGGTGACGGCGAGCGCCGCGCCGACGGCAAGGGCAATGCAGACCTCGGCACCTTCATGGCGCAGCTGGAAGGGCGCGGCATGCGTGCCGTGCCGCTGAATTTCTCCCAAGTGAACGCGGTACCGCAACACACCGACCTGGTGGTGCTGGCGAGCCCGGAACTGGCGTTGCCCGATGCGGCGGCGAAGGCGCTGACCGACTACGTCGCCAATGGCGGCAACCTGCTGTGGCTAACCGAACCGAGCAACGATGACCTGCATCTGCAGTCGCTGGCCGATGCGCTGAGCGTGCGCGTGCTGCCCGGCGTCCTCGTCGATGGCCAGGGCGCGGCGCTGGGCCTGCACGACCCGCGCATGATCACCTTGGGAAGCTACCCGGTAAACCCGATCACGCGCGGCCTGACGTTGACCACGTTGTTCCCGCAAGTCTCTGCCCTGGCGGTGAGCGCACGCAGCGACTGGACCGTGATGCCGTTCCTGCGCTCCAGCGCGCAAAGCTGGACCGAGTTCAAACCCATCGACAATGCACAAAGCTCCACGGTCCAGTACGACGCCAGCCTCGGCGAGCTGAAGGGCCCGCTGGACTTTGCCTTTGCGATGACCCGGCTTTCGCCTAGCCCGGACAAGAAAGAGCAGCGCGTCGTGCTGATCGGCGACGGCGACTTCCTCTCCAACACGTTCTTGGGCAATGGCGGCAATCGCGCACTGGGTGAACGCATCTTTGACTGGCTGCTCGGCGACGACGCCCTGGTCAACTTGCCGCCGCGGGGCGCGCCGGACCGCGTGCTGCAAATTTCGCAGGCGCAGCTGAGCGGCGTGACCCTGGGCTTCCTGGTCGTGTTGCCGCTGCTGCTGCTGGGCATCGGCGGATGGATCACCTGGCGCCGGCGCCGCGCATGAAGCGAGCCGTGCGCCAATGCTTGTGGATGATCGGCGGCGCGGTCGCGCTGGTCGCGGTGGCCGGCTGGCAATGGCAGAGCGATCGCGCGAAAGATCCTGGCACTTTGCTGAATCTGACGCCCGCCTCAGTCACTCAGGTGGAACTCAACCTAGGCCAAGGTCCCACCGAACACTACGCGCGGCGTGACGGCCATTGGTGGCGCACCGACGGCACGCCAGCGCGTGCCGATGACGGACGCCTTGGCGAGATCGTCAATACGGCGGCGGCCGTCGTGCTCAGTTGGCGCCCGGCCAGCGATTTCATTCCCGCCAAGATTGGCCTGTCCCCGCCGCTGGCCGTGCTCAGCCTGGACGGTCAGCGCCTGGAATTCGGGGAAACGTCGGTCACGGGCCCGCAGCGCTATGTGCGCGTGGGTGAGCGTGTGGCGCTCATTTCCGTACGCTACATGCCCAGGCCGGTCACCGGCGAGATCAAGCGGGCGAAGTAGGCCGCTTTGCGGCATCACCCGCACGACCAGCGACAAGGCCACTTGCGCCCCGCCCGCTCCTCCCCATATCTAGGCCATCCCTCGGCAGGAGCAACGATATGAGTCAGCAGGCGATCGGCGTAGTGGGTATGGCTGTGATGGGCAGCAATCTTGCTTTGAACATCGAAAGTCGCGGCCATGCCGTGTCCATCTACAACCGCCACCGCGAACGCACCGATCAGGTCATCGCCGAGAATCCCGGCAAGCGACTCGTACCCACCTACACCCTGCCCGAGTTCGTCGATTCGCTGGAAAAGCCGCGACGCATCCTGCTGATGGTGAAGGCCGGCGAACCCACCGACGCCACGCTGGCCGAGCTCAAGCCCCTGCTGGACAAGGGCGACATCGTGATCGATGGCGGCAACACGTTTTTCCAGGACACCATCCGTCGCGAACGCGAGCTGGGTGCGGCGGGCCTGCATTTCATCGGCACCGGCGTTTCCGGTGGTGAGGAAGGCGCATTGCATGGCCCCTCGATCATGCCCGGCGGCCCGCGCGACGCCTACGACCTGGTCGCGCCCATCCTCACCGAAATCGCTGCGCGCGCTCCTGATGGCGAACCCTGCGTGGCCTATATGGGCCCGAATGGCGCCGGCCATTACGTGAAGATGGTGCACAACGGCATCGAATACGGTGACATGCAGTTGATCGCCGAGAGCTACGCAGTGCTCCGCGACGTGCTTGGCCTTTCCAACGACGAACTCGCAACGGTTTACGGTGAGTGGAACAAGGGTGAGCTGGACAGCTACCTCATCACCATCACCGCCGATATCTTCACCAAGAAAGACAATGAATCCGGCAACGCGCTGGTCGACATGATTCTTGACCGCGCCGCCCAGAAGGGCACCGGCAAATGGACCAGCCAGAGCGCGCTCGACCTGAGCGTGCCGCTTCCCTTGATTACGGAGTCGGTTTTTGCACGCCTGCTTTCGGCACTCAAGGAGGAACGCGTTGTCGCCAGCAAGGTGCTGCCGGGCCCGAAGGCCACTACCTTCACGGGCGACCGCGCTGCCTTTGTTGAAGCCGTGCGGCGCGCGCTGTACTTCAGCAAGATCGTGTCCTATGCCCAGGGCTTCGCGCAGCTGCGCGCCGCCTCGGACGAATATCAGTGGCAGCTGCCCTACGGCACCATCGCGCGCATCTTCCGCGCCGGTTGCATCATCCGCGCGCGCTTCCTGCAGAAGATCACCGATGCCTATGCGCACGACGCGCAACTGAAGAACCTGCTGCTCGACCCGTATTTCCGCGATATCGCCGCGCAGTACCAGGATGCGTTGCGCGAGGTCGTGGCGACGGCGGTGCGTGCCGGCGTGGCCGTGCCGTGTTTCGCCTCGGCCATCGCCTACTACGACAGCTATCGCGCCGAACATCTGCCGGCCAATCTGCTGCAGGCGCAGCGCGATTATTTTGGCGCGCATACGTTCGAACGCATCGACAAGCCCGGCAGCTTCCACGCCGACTGGAGCTGAGGACCCGCTCTTCCATGTCAATCGAGTCTCATCGTGCCTGAATTGCCCGAAGTCGAAACCACCCGTCGAGGGATCGAGCCGCATGTTGTCGGCAGGCGCGTTACGGGGGTGATATTGCGTCGCCCCGATTTACGTTGGCCGATTCCGCCGGAAATCAGCGGGCTGTTGCCGGGCCAACGCATCGATGCCGTCGAACGACGCGCGAAGTATCTGCTACTGCATACGCAAGTTGGCAGCGCACTGGTGCACCTGGGCATGACAGGTGTGCTGCGTGTGTTGCCGCCCGATGCATTGGTCGGCAAACACGATCATGTCGATATCGCGCTGGAACCGACCACCACGGAGGGCCCCCGCGTACTACGTTTCACCGATGCTCGACGCTTCGGCAGCGTGCTGTGGCAAGCGCCCGGCGAAACCCATGAGCTGCTTGCCTCGCTCGGCCCCGAGCCACTGACCGACGATTTCGACGGCGACCTGTTGTGGCATCTGTCGCGCGGGCGCAAGGCAGCGGTGAAATTGTTTCTGATGGATAACGCCATCGTGGTGGGCGTGGGGAACATCTACGCCAGCGAAGCGTTGTTTGCGGCAGGCATTGATCCGCGCAAGCCAGCAGGCGGTGTGTCGCGAGCGCGCTATGCGCGGCTGGCAGCGGAGGTGAAACGCATCCTGGCCTGGGCGATCGAGCGCGGTGGCACGACGTTGCGCGATTTCATCAATCCGGACGGTGCGCCGGGTTATTTCTTCCGCGAGTTGCAGGTTTATGGGCGCGAGGGGGAACCGTGTCAGGTGTGTGGCACGCGGATTCGGCAGGTGGTGCTGGGCCAGCGTTCGACGTTTTGGTGTCCGCGCTGTCAGCGGTAGCTCTTGGCTCTTTCTCCCCTTTGGGGAGAAGGAGACCAGCACGTTTAATCCGGCCAGCGGAACTCCACATACGTATTGTTGAAATCCGGATGCTCGAGCCCACCACCAAGCTGCGCGACCAGATCACCGCCCAGGCCTTCGGCCTCGAGCTTCTGGCCATCGGCGAAGTGCGCACCCAGCGCTTCCAGTTCCACCAATCGTTCACACAACAGGCCGGCACGATCGCTGTCGGCTTCCGGCACGTTACGCACGCTGATGTCTGGCCGCCCAAACTTGCGCATGCCACGGGTATGCACCCAGAAGCGTCCGGGCTCTTCTTCGGCGTCACGCAAGATCAGCAGGTGGTTGCGGATCGGCGCGCCATCGCGCACCAGGAACTGCCGGCGCCAACCGTCGGCGTCGAACAGGCTCAGCGTCTGCGGGTCGAGGATGGCCTTGCCGCCGACATCCAGCAGCGCCGCCAGCACACCCAGCGTGTCGCGCAGGTAGCCGGTGTCCGAACTGTCGGGGATGTGGCCGCGCACGACCAGCACTTCGGGTGATTCCAGGGCCAGCTTGTAGGCTTCCGGTGCATCGTCCTTGAACATCCGGCCCATGCCGCCCTTGAGTGGATAGCCCTCCCACTGGCGCAGCGCGTTGTGGTGATGACTGGTCAGGCCCATGCCCTCGGGCAGGCCTTCGCTGCCGTAATCGACGGACGGCGCACGCACGGGCTCGAACTTGCCGAACACGTAGAACTGCAGCAGGGCTTCCTCACTGCTCGGCTGCCAATGCGGGCGTTGCCAGGCGGGGATGGTGATCTTGGACATACCGGTTCCTTAGTGTGGTCGCGATGGGCTCAGCGCCCTTCGCCCAGCGGTAGCATGGGCTGCAGCAGTTCGATCCGGCCGTGTCCCTCGGTAATGTTCTTGAACTCGGCGCGGCTCACCGAGACATAGCGGTCGTTGCCGCCAATCTCAACCTGGGGACCTTCGGTCACGGCGCGGCCCTGTTCATCGACGCGCACCACCATGGTGGCCTTGCGGCCCGTGTGGCAAATGGTCTTGATCTCTTCGAGCTTGTCGGCCCAGGCCAACAGGTAGCGGCTGCCCTCGAACAACTCGCCGCGAAAATCGGTACGCAGGCCGAAGGCCAGCACCGGTATGTTCAAGCGGTCGACCACATCACTGAGCTGCCATACCTGCGCCTTGCCGAGAAATTGCGCCTCGTCGACAAACACGCAATGCAACGGCCCGCGCGCCGCTATATCGGCCTGCACCACGGCGAGCAGATCTTCGTCGGCACCGAAGCGGCGCGCATTCGCCTTCAGGCCGATGCGCGAAGCCACCACGCCATCGCCGAAGCGATTGTCGAAGGCGGGCGTGAGGATGAGCGTGCGCATGCCGCGCTCGTGATAGTTGTAGGCGCTCTGCAGCAATGTCGTGGTCTTGCCAGCATTCATTGCCGAGTAATAGAAGTAGAGCTTTGCCATGGTCGTTCCTGTCGCGGGGCGCTGATGTTACCCGGTTGAGGTCCGTCTCACTCCCTGTTCGAGGGCCAGCCCTTGCGAGTCTTTTGGTCGACACCTGGCTGGCCAGAGCAAGCTAACCGAAAGCAAAAGGCTTCAGGAGCTTACCGCCTTCATTAGCATGCAAGAGGGCTATCTGGCGAGGGCGTGGGGCGGAGAGACAGAGAACAGGCCCTCAGGGGCGCAGCACCTTGAGCGGCGCCCCGTGGCAGGCGGAAGGAAATCCGTGCCAATGCGGCCTTTGGGACCGCGCGACCGAACGATCTGGGCCGCCTCTGCTACCATCGTGCGCCGCTCAAGATACCGCGCTGACCATGCTCAATCCCCAACAATTGGCCGCCGTCGAACATTGCGACGGCCCGCTGCTGGTATTGGCCGGCGCAGGCTCGGGCAAGACCAGCGTGATCACGCAGAAGATCGCGTATCTGATCACCCGCAAAAAACTGTCGCCGTCCAGGATCGCCGCCATCACCTTCACCAACAAGGCGGCGAAGGAAATGCGCGAGCGTGTGGCCAAGTTGATCACCACGGAGGACGCTGCGGCGCTCACCGTGTGTACGTTCCACGCCCTGGGGCTGAAGTTCCTGCAGATCGAGCATGAGCGCGCCGGCCTGCGCCGTGGCTTTTCCGTGCTCGACGCCGACGATAGCGAAGGCATCATCAAGGAACTGTCGCCCAAGGGCGTCAAGCCGGATGTGCTGTTCGGCATCCGCAACCTGGTCAGCCGCGCCAAGAACGGCGGGCTGTCGCCGGAAGAGGCCCTGGCCGCCGCACGCAGCCCTCGTGAGCTGGATGCCGCCACCATCTACGACATGTATCAGCAGCGTCTTGCCGCCTTCAATGCGGTGGATTTCGACGATTTGATTCGCCTGCCGCTGCGCATCCTGGAAAGCGACGAGGAATGCCGCAATGCCTGGCGCGAGCGCCTGCGCTATCTACTGGTGGACGAATACCAGGACACCAACGACGCCCAGTACCGACTGCTCAAGGCCTTGACTGGCGATCGCGGTGGCATCACCTGCGTGGGCGACGATGACCAGTCGATCTACGCCTGGCGCGGCGCCAATCCCGAGAATATCGATCAACTGGGCAGGGACTGGCCGACGCTGCGCGTGATCAAGCTCGAGCAGAACTATCGCTGCGGCAAACGCATCTTGCGCGCTGCCAACAAGCTGATCGCCAACAATCCGCACCTGCACGAAAAGAAGCTGTGGAGCGAGCATCCGGAAGGCATGCAAATCCGAGTACTGGAGTGCAAGGACAACGAGAACGAAGCCGAAAAAGTCGCCGCCATCGCCGCCACCCTGGCGGAGAAACACAAGGCGCGCTGGCACGATATCGCCATCCTCTATCGCGGCAACTTCCAGGCGCGGCCGCTGGAAAAAGCGCTGCGGCTGGCCCGCGTGCCTTACCACCTCACCGGTGCACTGAGCTTTCTCGACCGCGCCGAAGTGAAGGACCTGCTCTGCTATCTGCGCCTGCTGACCAATCCCAGCGACGACGCCGCCTTCCTGCGCGTAGTGAACGTACCCAAGCGCGAGATCGGCTCGACCACGCTGGAGAAATTGGGCCAGATCGCGCAGACGCGTCATGCACCCCTGCTGGAAGCCGCGCGCAGCGACGCCGTGTTGCGCCAGCTGACGCCGCGCCCCGCCGCCGCGCTGGCTTCCTTCACCACGCTGATGGACGAGTTGCGCAGCGCCTCGCTGCACGAAAGCGCCGCCGACCTGGTGGAAACCGTGCTCAAGCGCACCGGTTACGCCGAACAGATCGCCGCCAGCACCACCGACGCCACCTTGCGTGAGCGCCGCCTCGGCAACCTGCGCGAACTGGCGGACTGGTTCCGCGCCATGCAGCGCGGCAACAACAGCGCGGGTGATCTCGCGGCGCAGCTTGCCCTGCTCAGTCATGCCGACCGTGATGAACCCGGCAATGCCGTGCGCATGATGACCCTGCACGCGGCCAAGGGCCTGGAATTCCGCTTCGTCTTTATCGTCGGCTGCGAGGACGGCACCCTGCCCCACGACGGCGCCATCGACGAGGGCCGCATCGATGAAGAGCGACGCTTGATGTACGTAGGCATCACCCGCGCCAAGGAAATGCTGACGCTGTCGTGGTCGTCCAAGACCAAACGCTACGGTGAAGTACACAGCAACCAGCCGAGCCGCTTCCTGCACGAGTTGCCACAGGATGATCTGCATTGGCAAGGCAAGGACCCGGAGGCGGACAAGGAAGTGGTGCGCGAGACGGCCGAATCGCATATGGCGAAGATCGCCGCGATGCTGGCGGGCGGGTAATCAGCGGCCATGAATGATCACGCGTTCACTGATGCGCAGCGCGAAGGACTCTATCGCGCCATCCACGAGCGCCGCGACGTGCGCTCGCAGTTCCTGCCCGATCCCGTCGCGCCCGAGGTGCTCGCACGTCTGTTGCACGCCGCGCATCACGCACCTTCGGTCGGCTTTATGCAGCCCTGGGATTTCATCGTGATCGACCGGCTGCAAACCAAGCAGGCGGTGAAGGCGCTGTACGACCGCGCCAATGCCGACGCGGCCGAGCATTACGCCGGCGATCGCGCGGCGCTCTACCGCCGACTCAAACTCGAAGGCATCGTCGAGAGCCCGATCAACCTGTGCATCACGTGTGACCGCACACGTGGCGGCCCGCACGTGCTGGGCCGCAACACCATGCTGGACGCCGACCTGTTCAGCACCTGCCTGGCCGTGCAGAATCTCTGGCTGGCCGCACGCGCTGAAGGGATCGGCGTGGGCTGGGTCAGCATTGTCGACCCGGTGGAACTGGCCGCCGTGCTGGGCCTGCCGACGCACGTGGTTCCGCTCGCCTACCTCTGCCTGGGCTACGTCAGCGAGTTCCTCGCGCGTCCCGAGCTGGAAACCGCCGGCTGGCGCTCGCGACTACCGCTGGATAGCTTGCTGCACGGCAACCAATGGGGCGAGCCGCTGCGAGACGAGCCGCTGCTAAGTGCCTTGCGTGGTCCCACGGGT
Source organism: Dyella humicola (assembly GCF_026283945.1). Taxonomy (NCBI): domain Bacteria; kingdom Pseudomonadati; phylum Pseudomonadota; class Gammaproteobacteria; order Lysobacterales; family Rhodanobacteraceae; genus Dyella; species Dyella humicola. The sequence goes on along the minus strand of NZ_JAPDPC010000001.1, from coordinate 250,162 downwards.
GACGCGCCACTCGGATGACGCTGGCAAAGAAAAGGCCCCGCCGTTAAGCGGGGCCTTTCTCTTACCGGAGGTTGCCAACGACCGCGTCGCTGACAGCCAACACATACCTCCCATTGACCCGCAGGCATCGCCCGGGCGACTCCTGCGGGTCACGGGTGATTCGGTTACCCAGACTTGCCGGTGCTCCCACCGAACCGCCAATTGAGCTGCAACATCACCTGACGTCCGTACACGTTGTAGTTCTGCGTGTTGAAGTACGGGAACGTCGTGGCAAACGAGCCGTCCTTCGGCGGCATCTTGTTGGTCAGATTGTTGGTCAACAAGGACACGTCCACGTCCTTGGTGGGCGAGTAGGTCACGCTCCAGTTCCAGGTGATCCAGGGCGACACCCGCGCCGCTCCCGGGTAGCCGGGACCGTTGACCATGGCCGTGTAGTTCGGCGATGGGCCATAGCGGTGCCAGAACACCGTGCTCGACCAGTTATGCAACGACCAGCTGAGGTCACCACTGACGATGCTCTTGAACTCCGAGCTGTACAGCGGATTGGTCAGCTGATTGATCACCGTGCCACCCGGATAGATCTGGTAGTCGTGCTTCAGCATGTTGTTGTAGTCAAACTGCAGGCGGAAATTGCCCACCGGCGTCGGATTGAAGCGGTAGCTGGCCTGGGCGGTCACCGACTCCGTCGTCTCGTTGGAGACGTTGATGAAGTACTGGGTGATGTTGGTGACGTTACCAGTCAGCGGATCGCGGGTGACCTGCGACAGGGCTGCCTGGCAGTCAGGCGAGTTGGCCGGCAACTGGCCCAACAGGCACTGCGAGTTCTCGCGCATCAACAGGTCGGCTGGCTGCGGCGCCACTTCGTTGGTGATGTTGATATGCAGGAAATCTGCGGTCAGGCTCATGTTGGTGATGGGAGCCCACACGAAGCCCGCCGACCAGCTCTTGGCCGTGGTGGGCTTGAGCTTCGGGTTCGCCAGCGTGGTACCGGCCGTTTCGTAGGTGAAGTTGGCGGTACAGCCCTGGCCACCACCCTGGGTCTGGCACAGGTAGTAGTCGGTGATGTTCTGGTAGTTGCCGCTGGGCCCGAGGAACAGCGCCGACATGTCGGGTGCCAGGAACGAAGTGGAGTAGTTGCCGCGTAGCAGCAGCGTATCGATCGGACGGAACTCGAGACCGGCCTTGTAGGTGAACTTGCCGTTGTCACCACCGTCGGTCTTGTAGTGGTCGTAACGACCCGACAGGTCGACGGTCACCATCTTGAGCACTGGCAGGTTCAACTCGAACGCCGAGGCCGCATGCGTGCGATCACCACCGCCTGAGGTGCCGGTCAGGCCCCACACCTCGTTATTGAGGATGAGTGGGTTGAGGGGGTCATGCCAGGCCTGACTGCCACCCTCGACCAGTACGGCCAACCCGGCATCGCCACCCGGCAGCGGGAACAGACTGCTGTTGGTAATGGTCGCGCGGGTATTGTTGATCCAGGTATTGGTGAATCCGCTGATGTTCTGCATGAAGCTGGCCACCTGGGCCGGCGTCAGCGGGGTATAGAACTTCTGCCAGTTCGGATTGTAGACATTGAGGCCGGAGATCGGATCCTGCTCAACGACTCCCCCTAGGATATTGTCGAAGAAGCCGTCCACCGCCGTGGCCATGCGCTCCGGCGTGCTGGTGTTGGTACGGTCGCCAGAACGCAGGAAGTAAATGTCCCACAACCAGTTGGAATCGCCGAACGAACCATTGGCGCCGATATCGGCCTGGTACATCAGGTCGTTCTGGCGGCCCAGCTGGTTGTAGTAGTTGTTGCCGACTTCTTCCGGTGAAAACACGCGCTCGGGATACAGGATGTTGCCGGCGGTGTCCTCGATCAGACCCGAAGGTGAATTGATCGGTCCCCACCAGTTGAAGTCGGAACCGGGCGTGAATTTTTGCTGCTGCCAGTCGACCAGGGTGTCGCTGTACAAGCGCACATAGTCGTTCACGTCATACTTCAACTTCAGCATGCCGTCGTAGCTGCGACTCTGGTTTTGCAAAGTCGTGTAGCCGAAGACGTTACGTGAACCGCAGAACGTGCCGGTGCGGGTCGCCACCGTGGAATGCGATTCGGTGGTGGTGCCATTGAACAGCCCACTCATCGCGTCGCAATTGTCGGGCGGGCTGATATAGCCCTGCACGGCACCGGTATAGGTATCGAGGGTGCCGTAGTTCTCCACGCGTGCCACCGTCACCGGTGTCGGATTCGTGGCGGTGAACGTGCGCTGATAGGCCCAGATAGGCGACTGGTTGTTGAACTCGAACGCGCCGAGCACGTCGAGCTTGCCGAACTGGTGACCGAAGGTCAGCGACAAGCGCTGGTTACCGCCGCCGCCCTGCTCATAGCCGCCCGCGCGTGCCGTGACCTCGGCGCCGTCCATATGCTGCTTGGTGACGATGTTCACCACGCCGGCAATCGCCTGCGAACCGTAGATCGACGATGCGCCGCCCGGCAGCACGTCGATGTGGTCGATCACCCCGAGCGGGATGTTGGAAATATTGGTGAAGTTGCTCTGGCCGTTGTACAGCTGGCCGAACTGGGTGATCGGCTTGCCGTCAATCAGGGTCAGCGTGTATTCCGGATTCAGGCCGAACAGGCTGATGGTCTGCGCGCCCTGGGTAAAGCCGCCGCTCTGCTGCGGCCCCTGCACCGACCCGGTCGCCATCACCGAGCTTTGCAGCACGTCCTGCACGCTGGTGAAGCCGCGCGCCTTGATCTCTTCGCCGGTGATCGTATACGTCGGCGTTGCGGTCTGAATCTGCGCGTTGTTGATCAACGTGCCGGTGACCGTCACCGTATCGAGGCGCCTTGCCCGCTGCTGACTAGGTGTCTCGTCCGCGCTTGGACCCTGGCTGGCATCCTGTGTCGCGACGGCATCCTGCTGCGTTGGCGGATTGGCATCGGTCGTGCCGGCGAAGGCAGACGTGCAGCCGAACGCCGTCAAGGCCGCCAGAACGGCGACCGTGAGTTTGGACTTCAACATTGGTTCTCCCCTACTTGCTTATTGTCGTGACTAACGTCGCGCATCCATGCGTCTGCGCGCTTTAGCGATCACGGCGGCCCGTCCCCAACAGGCTTCTTACGTCCATCAGGGCAAAACGAACCCCGCGGATGGTTATTAACATGAAATGAAATGTTAATAAATGAAGAATTTTTCGTTTATATTTTTTCACAGAATTTCAAAATTAGGCGAGATTTCCTGCGTCTTATCGCGTGCCCGCAAGCCTCACGTCAGCACTGATTTCAAATGATTTTTGGAAATCTGCAGAATCGCCATAGCGGGTCCTCGCAAGACAATGCGAAATCCCAGTGAGCGAGGCTATGTGTTCGAAAGGGCCGGCCGACGCCAAAGCATGGTCCCGATGTCGTGCTTTGCCTCAGCGCCACTCCGTTGAGCCGCGACGGCGTCGAGGCATGGCTCTGGAACGTCAGGCGCGTCTCGCCGCGGAGTCGCGCCCCACTAAGGTGCCGGCCATGCAGCCCAGCCGATCCCTCATCCGATGCAAGGGTTCAAGACGAATCGTCGCAAACGCGCAGCCGGCGCGCGCCGACCATCAGATCATCCTTTCCGCTTCGAGCTCGCTCTTGAGGTAGGCGTAGTAGATCGGCCCGGCAATCAGGCCGGGCAGGCCGAAAGCGGCTTCCATGATCAACATGGCGACCAACAATTCCCAGGCGCGCGCGCGTATCTGGCCGCCGACGATGCGCGCGTTGAGGAAGTACTCGAGCTTGTGGATCAGCACCAGGAAGCCGAGTGCGGCGATGCCCACGCCGAGCGACAGCGAGAGGCCGGCGATGGTGATGGCGGTATTGGAAATCAGGTTGCCGATCACCGGCAGCAGGCCAACGATGAAGGTGACGACGACGAGGGTCTTGGCCAGCGGGACATGGATGTCCATAAGTGGCAGCACGCCCAGCAGGAAGATCGCGGTGAAGACCGTATTGAGCAGCGAGATCTTGATCTGCGCGAACACGATGTTGTGAAACGCTTCGGCCAGGCGCTGACAGCGCAGGCCCAAGGCAGCCGCCAAAGGACCGACCTGATGCGGCGGACGCGCCCGGCTCAGCGCAACGACGGCGCCCAGCACCATGCCGATAAGAATGTGCACGAACACCCGCGCAGCCGCCTTGCCGATGGTTTGCAGGCTCACCGAATGCTTGCGGGTCAACTCCATCGCCATCACGCGCAGATCGTCCACGCTGTCGGGCAGCCAACCCACTACCGAGGCGGGCAGTTGCTGGCGCGCCTTTTCCACCAGGGGCATCAGCTGCTGCTGCCACATCACTTCGGGATTGCCGATTTCATTGCGCAGGAAGCTCACCGCGCTCAGGATCAACAGCACCAGCAAGCCGACCACGATGGTGCCCAGCAAGGCGACCACCAGCACGCGCGCGCGGTCGCTGGGAACACGCTTGCCCAGCAGCGGCGCCGTCGATTGCACCAACTCGTAGACCAGAAGACCCGCAAACAAGGCGGGCAGCAGGCGCAGCCCCAGCACCAGCAGCAACGCCACGCCGGCCAACACATAACTGGACACCCGCACCGCAAATGATGGCGATCGTTGGACGGTTGAGACTGATTCCATGCAGTTCATACGAGCAGCGGGGGTGCTCCGAGTCTGTCAGCAGCACGGGGCAGCCGCCAGCCCCGGGAAACGCTCTGTGACTTTCCGTCGCGTTCCACGGGGTGACGCGCCCCGAGGTAGACACCGCCCTGTCGTAAACTTGTTCGATCCTGCTCGTTCAAGTCTCCACGGGAATCCTGCATGTCTGTTCGTCTGCCGACGGCTCTGGCCGCCCTGGCCCTGCTCGCCGCTTGTTCTGTCGCTCCCCCCAAGGCACCGCCCCACCCCATCACGGCCACTGCTGCCGCGGCCATACCTACCGCCACGACGCCCGCCGACGACAATCTCAATGCCGTCGCCTGGAGCCAGACCGCGATCGAGCACGACCTGATCTACCTGCAGACCTATCGCGATGCCGAGTCGCGCCTGCTGCCCGCCCTGGCCGACAAGCAGTGGGACGCCCTGCCCAAGGACGACCGCGTCGCGCCGGCCAAGGGCCTGACGCCCGCCGTGGTGCTGGATATCGACGAGACCGTGCTGGACAACTCGCCCTACCAGGCGCGCCTGATCAAGAGCGGTGGCGAATTCAACGAGGCCGACTGGGCCGCCTGGTGCAAGGAAGAACGCGCACGCGCCCTGCCCGGCGTGGTCGAGTTCACCCAGTTCGCAGCCAGCAATGGCATCGCAGTGATCTATATTTCCAACCGCGCCAAGGACCTGGACCAGGCCACCCTGTCCAATCTGCGCAAGGCCGGCCTGCCGGTTTCCGGCCCGGAGGCTTTCCTCGGCCTGGGCACGTTCGTCGAGGACTGCGAGCAAGTGGGCACGGAGAAAGGTTGCCGGCGCCAGCTGGTCAGCCACAAATATCGCGTATTGATGCAGTTTGGCGACCAGATCGGCGATTTTGTGACCGTATTGGCCAACAATGCGGAAGGCCGCCAGAAGGCCATGGCCCCTTATATGGGCTGGGTCGGCACGCACTGGTTCGTGCTGCCCAATCCGACCTATGGCGCGTGGGAGCCTGCTTTGTTTAATAATGACTGGAGCGCGCCTCGCGACGACCGTCGTCGCCAGAAAATCCAGTCGCTGCGCTTTGATTAATAAGCAAGCACAACAGCAAGTTACGTAGCGTAACTTAAAGTATTGCTTTAACTTCAGTCGGGAAGTAAGATCTCCCCCGCTGACACCTGCTGACCTTGAAAAACTCCGCAGGCAAGGCCATTTCCCTTCCGGCTCTGCCGGATTACCCCGTGAGGCCCAACGCCCGCGGGGTTTTCTTTTTTGGCGCCCGTCACCACCGCGCCCGCTGGCTCTTGTTCACGCGGAGTCGACACCCTTACGCTCAGCCGACCGCCCCGTTCGCTGGTTCACCGGGCGCCACCATCGCGAGACTCCATGCGTCGTTCATCTGTTTACTTCGCCGCCGGCCTCGGCGCCCTGCTCCTGCTGGCCTCGGCAGCTGCGCTGTTCATGACCTCGCACAAGCCTGCCCCGGTGGTCGTGACCGCTGGCGGCGAAACGCCCGAGGCTTCCGTGCAGCAGTCCCTGGCGCTGATCAAGGCTGGGGATTTCGCCGACTTCTGGAAACACTCGCTGCCGCCAGCCGACTTCGACACACTGCGTGCGGACTGGGTGCGCCCACGGCCCGACGAGCACCCCATCAGCGCCGAGGATCGCGCGGACTTCATCAACAATGTGCAGCAGCTGACAGCCCCGGATGCGGAGACCAAGCTCTACGCGCTGGCCCGGCCCAAGCTGACCCAGTTGGAGCAGCAGTATCACGACCAGCTGCCGGTAATGATCGGCATCGGGCAGGCCATCGTCGCCACCGGCGTGGCCCAGAGCAAGGAACTGACCAACCTGCAGAAGCAGCAGGCCAACGATGTCATCAACGTGCTGGCACCTTGGGCACAGCAGGTTCCGTGGTTTGACCAGGCCAAGGCCAAACGGGCGATTGCCGTCGTGGTGGGCACCGCGCGCCAGCTCGACCTGAAGACGCCCGAAGCACTGCGGTCGATGGATTTCGACACGGCGATGCAGAAATACAGCACCGGCTTTCTCGGCATCAAGCAGGTGCTGAGCATCTATGGCCTGTCGATCGACGACACGCTGGACTCGGTCCGGGTCACGACGCTGGAAAACCGCAACGGCCATGCGCGCGTGCGCATCGATTACAGCTTGCTCGGCAAGCCGCTATCTACCGAATCGAACCTGATCGAGCAAGGTGGCCGCTGGTATAGCGAGGACATGCTGCAGAACGTGCGCGACGCGCATGACCGGCTGGTGGCACCGCCCGCCCCGGCCAGCAGCGCGGTGGCACCGGCGGCATCGGCGAGCGCGCCGACCCCGGTGCAGACCTCGACCAAGCAGCCCGTCAACGCGACAAGCACCAAGCACTAACCGATCGAGCCGGTTTCGCCAACGCACCAGTTACAATTCGGGGATGCAAAATATGTCGACCACGGACACTCCCGCCCGTAGCCGCGCGCCCTGGTGGTTCAACCTGGCCGGGCAACTACTCGAACCCTGGGTGCGCATCCGCCGCGATCCCGCCGAACCGGCTGCCTTGCTGAAGGCGGGCGCGCCGGTGTGCTATGTGATCGAGCGTGATGGCTTTTCCGACGGCTTGATCCTCGAGCGGGCCTGCCGCGAGGCCGGGCTGCCCAGCCCGATGCAGCCGCTATCGGGCACGCGCCGCAGGCGTTCGGTATTCGCCCTGGCGCGCCGCGACGGCTGGCTGTTCGGCCGCAATCGCAAGCGCTCGCCGAACGAGCCGCTCGGCCAACTGGTCCGCTCGCTCGAAGTCGAGCCGGACCGCGACATCCAGATCGTGCCCGTCTCCATCTATGTCGGCCGCGCACCCACCCGCGAATCAGGCTGGTTCAGCGTGCTGTTCTCCGAGAACTGGGTGGTGGTGGGCCGCTTCCGCCGCCTGCTGGCCCTGATGCTCAACGGCCGCGACACGGTGGTGCATTTCTCCACCCCGGTCTCGTTGCGCAGCGTGATGAACGAGGCCGGCGACGTCCGCCCGGAACGCTTCGCGCGCAAGATCGCCCGGGTGCTGCGCACGCACTTCCGGCGTATTCGCGCGGCGGTGATCGGACCCGACCTGTCGCATCGGCGCACCGTGGTCGACGCGGTGCTCAATGCCGAACCTGTGCGTGAAGCCATCGCATCGACCGCGGCGAAGGAACGCATCAGCCACGCCAAGGCTTGGCGCAAAGCGCACGACATGGTGATGGAGGTCTCCGCCGACTACTCGCACCCGGTGGTGCGCTCGGCGTCGTTCCTGCTCTCCAACTTCTGGAACAAGTTGTACGACGGCATCGCCATGCACCACTTCGAAAAGGCGCGCGCCGCGGCGCCGGGCCATGAAGTGGTGTACGTACCTTGCCACCGCAGCCACACCGATTACCTGCTGATGTCCTATCAGCTGCATGTCTCCGGCGTGGTCGTGCCGCACATTGCGGCCGGCGTGAATCTCAACCTGCCGGTGATCGGTCCGATCCTGCGTCGCGGCGGTGCGTTCTTCCTGCGTCGCAGCTTCAAGGGCAATGCGCTGTACTCGGTGGTGTTCAACGAATACGTGGCGCAGCTGATCGATCGCGGCGTGCCGATGGAGTACTTCATCGAGGGTGGTCGCTCGCGTACCGGGCGCCTGCTCGCGCCACGCGCCGGCATGCTGGCGATGACCGTGCGCGCCTTCCTGCGCGCGCCGCGCCGTCCGGTGCTGTTCCAGCCTGTGTACATCGGCTACGAGAAGCTGATGGAGGGCAAGAGCTATGTTGGTGAACTCTCCGGCAAGCCGAAGGAAAAGGAATCACTGCTCGGCCTGCTGCGCGGACTGAAAGTGCTGCGCCAGCGCTATGGGCACGTGGCGCTGAACTTCGGGGAGCCGATTGAATTGAATCCCTTGCTCGATGCCGCCAGCGCGAACTGGCGCGTCACCACCGCCAATCCGGATCACAAGCCCGAATGGCTGGGCCGCGTGGTGGACGATCTCGCCGATCGCATCCAGATCAATATCAACCGCGCTGCCGACGTCAACCCGATCAACCTGCTGGCGCTGGCGATCCTGGCCACGCCCAAGCACGCGATGGCGGAGAACGACCTGCTGGCGCAGCTGGAATTGATGAAGTCGCTGCTGGAAGAGCTGCCGTATTCGGATCGCGTCACGCTGACCTCGATGGACCCGGCGGGCATCATCGCCTATGGCGAGCAGATGGGCTGGATTCGTCGCGTGCGCCATCCGCTCGGCGACGTGCTGATGACCGAGGGCGAGCAGGCGGTGCTGCTCAGCTACTTCCGCAACAACGTGCTGCATCTCACGGCGACAGCCGCCTGGGTGGCGTGTTGTTTTCTCAACAACCGCCGCATGTCGCGCGGCTCGGTGCTGCGCCTGGGGCGCATCATCTACCCGTTCATCCAGGGCGAGCTGTTCCTGCCATGGGATGAAGACGGCTTCTGTACGCAACTGCAGGCGACCATCGATTTCTTCGTGCGCCGCGGCCTGCTCGAAGCCACCGGCGACGGCCGCGTGCTGGAGCGCGGACCCGGACAGGACGACGCGGCCTACCAGCTCAAGATCATTGCGCGCAGCCTGATTCAGGCGTTCGAGCGTTACTACATCACCATCGCCGCGCTGGTGAAGAACGGACCGCACACGCTCACTGCCGCCGAGCTGGAAAACGCTTGCGCTCTCACGGCACAGCGCCTCAGCCTGCTCAACGAGTTGTCGGCACCGGAGTTCTTCGACAAGGCGCTGTTCCGCGGCTTCATTCATAAGCTGCGCGAGAGCCGCATTGTGTGGACCGACGACGCCGGCAAGCTCGACTACGACCGCGGTCTGGAAGACATGGTGCGCGACGCACGCGTGATCCTCGCCCGCGAAGTGCGCCACTCCATCCTCAAGATCACCCCGGGTGGCGATGGCGAGAAGGAAGCGCATGCGCCCGCGGAAGTCGCCAAGCCTGACGTGGCCAAACCCGTTCCGGCCGATGCCTCCAGCGAAGCGCTGCACGAGCGCCACGTGGTGTCGGAGCACCACGTGCACGCGCATGAAGAGGTCACGCCCGTGGCCGAAGACGCCGGCGACGACGCCCCGCGCAAGGACTGAGGGAAGCTCCCGTGAAAACCGCGGAGGGGTGACGGAAGTCACGCCTCCGCACGGGTGCCGCAGCCCATAAGATGGCTGCTTCATCCCGGGGAGCTTCACCATGTCTGCACGCGTCGCCTTGGCTATTGCCGCCGCCCTTTCGTTGCCGACCGCCATCGCGGCCGACGCCACGCACACCAACCATGACGTTACCGTGCTGCATTGCGCGCGCATGGTCGATCCCGCCGCGGGCAAGCTCCTGGGCGAAACGACGGTGGTGATCGAGAGCGGCCGCGTGAAGGAGATCCGCGCCGGCTCCATTGACGACAAACCCTATCGTGATGCCGCCACGGCGGCCGGCGGCAACTATGCGCTGGTCAACCTGGCCGATGCCACCTGCATGCCCGGCCTGATCGACGCGCACACGCATCTGACCTCCGAGACCAGCCCCACCGCCTACACCGACCAGTTCCGTTGGAACACCGCGGATTTCGCGATCCGCTCCACCGTCTACGCCCGCCGCACCCTGCTGGCCGGCTTCACCAGCGTGCGCAATGTCGGTGACGGCGACAACGAATCCATCGCCCTGCGCAACGCAATCAACGCCGGCATCGTGCCGGGGCCGCGCATCTTTACCGCCGGCAAGCCGATCGGCACCACCGGCGGCCATGCCGACCCGACCGATGGCTATCGCATGACCCTGGCCGGCAACCCGGACGCCAAGGACGGCATCATCAATAACCCCGAGGATGCCTACAAGGCGGTGCGCCAGCACTACAAGGACGGCGTCGACCTGCTCAAGATCATGCCCTCGGGCGGCGTGCTCGACGAAAGCAGCAGCGCCGACAACGCGCAGATGACCATCGAGGAGATCAAGGCCGTGGTCACCGCCGCGCACGACTACGGCTTCACCGTGGCCGCGCACGCGCATGGTGCCGAGGCGATCCGCCGCGCCGTGCTGGCCGGCGTCGACTCGATCGAGCATGGCACCTTCATGAACGACGAGGACATGAAGCTGATGAAGGAACACGGCACCTGGTACGTGCCCACCATCATCGCCGGCAAGTACGTGCAGGAAATGGCCGCCAAACCCGGCTACTACCCGCCGCAGGTAGCGGCCAAGGCCATGCAGGTTGGCCCGATCATCCAGGCCACGGCGGGCAAAGCTTATAAGGCTGGCGTGAAGATCGCCTTCGGCACCGACGCTGCCGTCTATCCGCACGGTCAGAACGCCAAGGAGTTCCAGTACATGGTGCAGGCAGGCATCCCCGCCATGTATGCGCTGCAGGCCGCCACCACCCACGCCGCCGAGCTGCTGCACAAGCAGGACGAACTGGGCCAGATTGCCGTCGGACGCCGCGCTGACGTCATCGCCGTGCCGGGCAATCCGCTGGATGACATCACCTTGATGCAGAAGGTCAACTTCGTGATGAAGGACGGCGTGGTGTACAAGCAGGAAGGCAAGGAAGTCTTGTAAGACACTCCACTTCGCCCTCTCCCCGGAGGGGAGAGGGCCGGGGTGAGGGGTCAATCTTGCGATGAGGCCCGTTCAGAGTTGGCTCTTTTGAAGCGTTTGGGCGAGCACCCGCCCCTCATCCCAACCTTCTCCCCGGAGGGGAGAAGGAGCTCGGGGCGCCGATCCGCTACCATGTACGCATGAGCGATCAGCACCCCAACACCACCCATTTCGGTTTCCGCGACGTGCCTGTCGCCGACAAGCAGAAGCTGGTCGGCCAGGTGTTCACCTCGGTGGCGCGCAGCTACGACCTGATGAACGACCTGATGTCGTTCGGCGTCCATCGCCTGTGGAAACGCCACTTCGTCAGCGTGAGCGGTGTACGCCGCGGTGACCGCGTGCTCGATCTGGCCGGTGGCACCGGCGACATCGCCGCCTTGCTGCGTCCCGTGGTGGGCACGGAAGGCGAGATCGTGGTGGGCGACATCAACGCGGCCATGCTCGGCGTCGGTCGCGACCGCATGACCGACCGCGGCATGGTCACGGGCCTGCGCTGGGCCCAGCTCAATGCCGAGGCGCTGCCGTTCCCCGACAACAGTTTCGACGCCGTCACCATGGCGTTTGGCCTGCGCAACGTCACCGACAAGGACAAGGCACTGGCCGATATCTGCCGCGTGCTCAAGCCCGGTGGCCGTGCGCTGGTGCTTGAATTCTCGCGCGTGCAGAGCGACCTCTTCAGCAAGCTCTACGACTTCCATTCGTTCAAGGTGCTGCCCAAGCTCGGCCAGCTATTCGCCGGCGACGCAGACAGCTACCAGTACCTCGCCGAGTCGATCCGCAAGCACCCGGACCAGGAAACGCTCAAGAGCATGATGGAGCGCGCCGGCTTCGGCCGCGTCGACGTGCGCAACCTCACCAATGGCATCGTGGCGATCCACCGCGGCTACAAGTTCTAGTCCCGCGGCGCGTCAATCATCACGGATCCTGCAATGGCACCGTGGTGTGATTGCCACGCCTTTGCCTCGGATCCATCCATGTCGCAACCCTATCGCCCGCTTGCCACGCTAGGCGCCCTGCTCGGTTGGTTCGGGCTGGTGCTGCAGTTCTGGATGGCCGTTCGTCAGGCTGGCAGCTTGCTCGCCGGGGTGTGGTTGTTGCTGGGCTTCTACACGATCCTGACGAACCTGTTGGTGGCAGCGGCGCTTACCGCGACTGCGATCGGGCCGCGCGGCGCGGTCACGCGATTTTTCCTGCGCTCCGGGGTGAAGACCGCATTGGCGATGAGCATCACCATCGTGGGCCTGATCTACAACGTGATGTTGCGCGGACTGTGGCACCCCGAGGGTTGGCAGTTGCTGGCCGACGTGATCGTGCATGACATCATGCCCGTGTTGTATCTCATCTACTGGTGGCTGGCCGTAGCGAAGAGAGACCTGCGCTGGCAGCAGGTACTGGTCTGGCAAAGCTATCCCGCCGCGTATTTCCTTTACGTGCTGCTACGCGGCGCCGGCGATGGCTGGTATCCCTATCCGTTCCTGGACGTCCCGACGCTGGGTTATGTCCAGGTGGTGATCGACGCCTGTTTCGTCCTGCTGGCGTTTATCGCCGTGGGACTGGTGCTGGTCGCCATGGGCCGATGGCAGGCGCGCCGGCGCGGCGAGGTGGTCGCCGGCACAGTCTGAAGCGATAGCCCAGGCCCGCGATCTAGGCTTGGCGCAGGTCTTCGACGACGTCGCCAAAATGCAGCGTTTCTTCCTCATGCGCCTGGTCGCGCCAGGTCTCGGCGAGTGCGGCGTCGTACCAGCGACGCATGGACGGTAGCGCCAGCAGTCGTTGCGCATACTCCGCGGCGGGGCGATCCAGCGCGAGGTCGTAGGTCTGCACGCGGAACGCTACCGGCGCAAAGAACGCATCGACCCCGGTAAACGTCTTGCCCGCGAGGAAAGGGCCACCAAAGCGCGCCAAGCCTTCGGTCCAAAGTTCATTGATACGGACGATATCCGCCTTCAGGGCCGAGCCGATGTCACGCAAGCGCACGCGAATGCCGCAATTCATCCCGCATTGGTCGCGCAGGGTGGCGAAACCGGAATGCATCTCCGCCGCGGCACAACGCGCCCAGGTGCGGGCCGCCGTATCGGACGGCCAAACCTGTGGATGACGTTCGGCAAGGTATTCGGTGATCGCCAGCGAATCCCATACCACGGTGTCGCCATCCTGCAGGCAGGGCACGCGACCGGTGGGCGAGAAACTGCGGAAGCGGCTCCAGTTGGAACCCTGGTCGAAGGCCACCTGACGTTCCTCGAACGGAATGCCGAGCTCGCTCAGCAACACCCACGGGCGCAGCGACCACGAAGAGTAGTTCTTGTTGGCGATATAAAGTGCGGTCGTCGACTGGGTCATGGCGTCTCAGTGTTGTTTGACGGGTGTCGTCGTCACCGGTGCGGCGGACGATGGCGCACGGCGACGTGCATTGGCAAGCACCACGCCGCCCACGGTAACCACGCCGCCGATCAAGGTCAGCCAGCCCGGTCGTTCGCCCAGCCATACCCAGCCGATCAGCACCGCGATCGGTGGCGAGAAGTAGATGAAACTGCTGACCTGCGAGGCGGAGGCGCGGTGCAGCGCGGCGTTCCACGCGATATAGCCGATGAAGGTTGGCGCGATACCCAGCCACACCAGCGCCCAGATATGTGACGCGGGCGCGACGGTCAAGGCATGCGGCAAGCCCAAACCAAACGGCAGCGTGCCCAGCATGCCGGCGAAGAAGGTAAAACCTGTGACGCCCAGCATGCTGTTGCGCGCGAACAACGGCTTCTGTCCCACGAAGAAGATCGCCGACGACAACACGCTTACCAGCACCAGCGCCGCCATCGGCTCGAACTTCACGTCTTTGCCGCTGGCCAGCACCACCATCACCACGCCCACCAGGGCCACGCCGAGTCCGACCAAGGTGCGCGGTGACAGGCGTTCGCGCAGCCAGATCGCGGACAGCGCCGCGGTGGCGGCCGGCACCAGCGAAATCAGGATCGCCGCCGTGCCGCTGGCGACCCGGGTTTCAGCCGTATTGAGGCAGAGATGGTAGGCGGTCAGGCCGATTACACCGAGGAGCGCCAGCTGCGGCCAGTCGCGCCGCGCCGGCATCGGCACCCGCTTCACCAGCAGGAGTACGGCAAAGCAGAGCGAGCCGATGGCCAGGCGTGCAAGCGCCACTTCACCGGGCGTGAACGAGGCCAGCGCGTAGGCAATCGCGGCATAGGCGGACGACCAGGTGAGCAGGGCGATGCCGATATAGGTAAGGGCGCGCCCGTCGAGGCGTTCCGGGGTTTGCATGGGGAGGTTCCGTGGGAAAGCGTGCAAATCGTATGTCGGAGGGCGGGTGCGCTTGAATAATGGATCAGCGTACGATGCGGATGTTTCGCCAACGAACGAAATGTCCAATGAACGCACTTACCTTTGAATCGAAACCGATTTGGGATGTAACGGATTGGCAACTGCTGGAAGCCCTGCAGCAGGATGCGCGCCTTGGTTATGCGGAACTGGGACGCAAGGTGCGCCTTTCCGCCCCGGCCGTGGCCGAGCGCGTCAAGCGTCTGGAGGAAGCGGGCATCATCACTGGCTATCGAGCCGTGGTGAACCCGCGCAAGCTCGGCTACGAGATCGATGCCATGATCCGGCTGCGCTGCGACGGCGGTATCTGCGCACGCGTCGGCACCTTGGTGGCAGACATCCCCGAAGTGCTCGACTGCCGCCGCCTGGCCGGTGAAGACTCGGCCTTGCTGCGCGTGGTGGCGATGTCCATCGCGCACCTGGAAACCGTGCTCGACCGCCTGCTGAAGATCCACGCCAGCATCAGCACGACCACCCTGGTGGTGCTGCAGACGCCCCACGAGAACCGACCGCTGACGCGCGCCATGTGGAACGCCGGGCGCGCGCTGCTGCAGGACTAAGAGCCAAGCAGGAACTCAAACAGGCGCAAAGACCTGCGACCTTGGTCGCGGGCTCACCCAGTACTTTTGTCACGGTCGCGCGCGGACCGCGATGCGCATACTCCAACGACATTACATCGATCCAATCGTCGCCCGGGGAATTCGCATGCGCCGTCTGTTCTACCTGCTGCTGAGCGGCAGTCTCGTGTTGTCACCTTGCACCGCCCTGCTGGCCAAGGACGCCCCCACCGACAAGGCCGCTAGCGCAAAGGATGAAGACGTCCAGGCACCCACCACCGAAAGCGCCGTGCGCACCAAGCACAACGTCACCATTGGTGGCCATTCGATCGCCTATACGGCCACGGCCGGCAACCTGATCATCCGCGACGAGAAGGGCCAGCCGCAGGCCAGCGTCTTCTACGTGGCCTACACGGTCGACAACGGCAAGGCCGAAAAGCGTCCGGTGACCTTCCTCTACAACGGCGGCCCCGGCTCTTCCAGCATGTGGTTGCATATGGGCTCGTTCGCGCCGGTGCGCATCGAGACGGCCAGCCCGCAGGCCACGGCGCCCGCGCCGTACAGGCTCGTGCCCAACAACGACAGCCTGCTCGACAAGACCGACCTGGTGTTTATCGATGCGGTCGGCGCAGGCTATTCACGGCCCGTCGGCAAGGCCGAGGGCAAGGATTTCTGGGGCGTCGACCAGGACATCTCGGCGTTCTCGCGCGCGATCCAGCGCTACGTCACGGTCAACAACCGCTGGAACTCGCCCAAGTTCCTCTACGGCGAAAGCTATGGCACCACGCGCTCGGCCGCCCTGGTCGATGCACTTCAGGACAAGGGCATGTCGTTCAACGGCGTGATCCTGATGTCCTCGATCCTCAACTATGGCGTGCGCATTCCTGGCTACGACGAGATGTATGTCGGCTACGTGCCCAGCTACGCGGCCGCCGCCTGGTATCACAACAAGCTCGCCAACAAGCCGGCCGACCTGAAGACCTATCTCGACGAAGTGCGTGCGTTTGCGCGTGGGCCGTATGCCTCCGCACTCGCCAAGGGTCAGGATTTGCCGCCCGCCGAAGCCGATGCGGTGGCGCGCCAGCTGGCCAGCTATACCGGCATGCCGGCGAGCTACATCAAGGATGCGAACCTGCGCGTGGAGCCATCCCGTTTCCGCAAGGAGCTGCTGCGCAACGAACGCCGCACGCTGGGCCGCTACGACGCACGCTTCGAAGGCGTGGATGAAGATGCCGCTGGCGAGACACCGGAATACGACGCTTCGGATGCCGGCATCAGCGGTGCATTCGTCACCGCCTTCCACGACTACGTCACCAGCCAGCTGAACTATCACAGCGATCTGGAATATCGCCCGACCTTCAGTGACATCGGCAAGGACTGGGACTGGAAGCACCAGGCGGCCGGCATCAAGCGTCCGCTGCCCACGGCGTATGTGGCGGGTGATCTCGCGCATGCGATGCGTACCAACCCGAACCTGCAGGTGTTGTCGGTCAACGGCTATTACGACTTCGCCACGCCGTTCTTCATCACCGAGTACGACCTGTCGCACATGAACCTGGAGCCGTCCCTGCGCGGCAACCTGCACTTCGTGTACTACCCCTCGGGACACATGATTTACCTGAACACCGAGGCGTTGCAGCAGCTCAAGGGCGATCTGTCCCGCTACTACGACAACACCACCCACCTTTGATCTGCGCCGTACCGGAGACGATCCCCATGCGCCACTACGCACTCACTTCGCTCGCCCTCGCCACCGTGCTGGCCCTGGGCACCCTGCCGCTGCACGCGGCCGACACCGACAGCAAGGACGCGCCCAAGGCGCAGGCCGACAAGAAAGACGCGGACAAGGCCGACAAGACTGCCTCGGATGAGCAGCCCATTCCGGCCGAGCGCGCGGTAACGACCAAGCACAGCATCAAGATCAACGGCCGCACGATCGACTACAAGGCCACCGCGGGCACGATGTTGATCCGCGACGACAAGGGCAAGCCCACGGTGAGCTTCTTCTACGTCGCCTATACGATGGACGGCGGCAAGGGTGGCAAGCGCCCGGTGACGTTCTTCTACAACGGCGGCCCCGGCTCGTCGTCCATGTGGTTGCACATGGGCTCCTATGGCCCGGTGCGCGTGGCCAACGAGGGTGACAAGCCTATTCCGCCGGCGCCGTACCGTACGGTGCCCAACGAACAGAGCCTGCTCGACAAGACCGACCTGGTGTTCATCGATGCGCCGGGCACGGGCTATTCGCAGCTGGTGGGCAAGGCCGAGGGCAAGGACTTCTACGGCGTCGACCAGGATGCCGATGCCTTCAGCAAGTTCGTCAACCGCTACGTGAGCCAGAACAACCGCTGGAACTCGCCCAAGTTCCTGTTTGGCGAGAGCTACGGCACCACGCGCTCCGCCGTGCTGGCGAAGGCCTTGCAGGAAAAAGGCATGGAGCTCAACGGCATCGTGCTGATGTCGTCGATCCTCGACTTCACCGTCGCCGCCCCCGGCATTGATCACGGCTATATCGTAAACCTGCCGACCGAAGCGGCGATCGCCTGGTACCACAACAAGGTGCCGAACAAGCCGGCCGATATCGGCACGTTCCTGGCGGAAGTGCGCCGCTTTGCTTCAGGCGATTACACCTTGGCGCTGGCCAAGGGCGATGCCATCGACCCGGCTGAGCGCGACCGCGTCGCCAACCAGCTGAGCAAGTATCTCGGCCTGTCGCCCCAGTACATCAAGGACGCGAACCTGCGTATCGGCCCCAGCCGTTTCCGCAAGGAACTGATGCGTGACGATCGGCGCACGGTCGGCCGCCTGGACGGCCGTTTCGAAGGCATCGACCCGGATGCCGCCGGCGAGACGCCCGACGGCGATACCGCCAGCGATGCCATCACCGGCGCCTATGTGGCCACGTTCAACGCGTACGCTGCCAACGAGCTGAAGTTCACCGAAGACCGTCCGTACCTTCCCAACAACTACGGGGTGATCGGCAAGAGCTGGGACTGGAAGCGCAAGAACAGCGGCGGCTGGACCCAGGCCACGTACGTGGGTAGCGACCTCGGCGACGCCATGCGCCGCAATCCGCACCTCAAGGTGTTCTCGGCCAACGGTTACTATGACCTCGCCACGCCGTTCTACGCCACCGAGTTCGATCTCTCGCACCTGGGCCTGGAACCGGCGCATCTGAAGAACATCTCGTTCGGCTTCTATCCCTCGGGTCATATGATCTACCTGGACCAGAAGTCGCTTGAACAGACCAAGGTCGACCTGTCCCACTTCTACGACGACGCCGCTCCGTGACCAAGCAGACGCCACCAACGACCGACGGTTCCACGCCCGAAGAACCCATCGATCCGTCCCGCCGCCGCCTCTTGGGCGGCATGGCGGTGACGGGCGCTGCCTTGGCCATCGGCGGCTACCAGGGCAGCGCGCGCGCGGGCAAAGCGGTCGCCGACAGCACGCCGACCGCGCTCGATGCCGCCCTGCGCGAGCACATTCAGCAGGTCGTGGTGATCTACGCGGAAAATCGCAGCTTCAATAATCTGTTCGCGAACTTCCCCGGCGTGGAAAGACCACTCGCCGCGCTCACGCCCGAGGGCTATCTGCAGCGCGATCGTGACGGCTCGATCCTGAAGACCTTGCCGCCGATCTGGCATGGCCTGGTGCCACACGCGCAGACGGTGAATCACCGCAATTACGAAGTGAAGCAGGACGATCTCGTCGGCCTGCCCAATGCACCCTGGGCACTGCGTACCGGCAAGGGCGAGCCGTTGCCGCACGGCGTGGTCACGCGCGATCTGGTGCACAGCTTCTACAACAACCAGCTGCAGATCAACGGTGGCAAGAACGACGGCTTCGTCGCCTGGGGCGATACCGGCGCCATGGTCATGGGCCACTACGGAGACAGCGCGGCACACCTGCGTCTGTGGCAACTCGCGCGCCAGTTCACGCTGTGCGACAACTTCTTCATGGGTGCTTTCGGCGGCTCGTTCCTCAACCACCAGTACCTGGTGGCCGCGCAACCGCCGTATTACCCAAATGCCGATCAAAGCCCGGCACGTTTCAATATCGCCAAGACGGAAAGCGGCGAACCGACCGATGCACGCCTGCAGCTGGCCAGCGATTCGCCGGCCAGCGCGATGGCGGGCACGCCTCGCTTCGCCTCACGCAGCTCGTTGACGCCCGACTTCTGGGCCGTCAATACGATGATGCCGCCCTACGCGCCCAGCGCCACGGAATCGGGCAGCAACCCGGCCCTGGCCGATCCGGACAGCCCCAACACGGTGCCACCGCAGACGCACAAGCACATTGGCGATGTGCTGTCCGCGGCCGGTGTCGACTGGGCCTGGTACGGCGGCGCCTGGCAGCTGGCCCTGGATGGCAAGGGCGACGGCGACCAGCACCAGTTTCCACAGCGCCCGAACTTCCAGATTCATCATCAGCCACTGAACTATTTCAAGAGTCTCGCCCCCGGCACCGCGGCACGCGCTCAGCACCTGCGTGATGGCGGCGTGGGCGAAACCGCGCCAGACAACCGCTTCATCGCGGATATCGAAGCGGGCAGATTGCCGGCGGTGAGCTTCTACAAGCCGCAGGGCGACTTGAACATGCACGCCGGTTATTCGGACGTGGACGCGGGCGATCGCCACATCATGCGCATCATCGATGCGCTGCAGAAATCACCGGCGTGGAAGCAGGTGCTGGTGGTGATCACCGTCGATGAGAACGGCGGCTGGTGGGATCACGTGGCGCCGCCCAAGGGCGATCGCTGGGGACCCGGCTCGCGCATCCCCGCCGTCATCGTGTCGCCGTTCGCCAAGAAGGGCCATGTCGACCACACCATTTACGACACCGGCTCCATCGCACGCTTCCTGACCCGTCGCTTCGGCCTGGAAAAGCTGCCCGGCCTGACCCTGCGCGAGCAGGCGATGGTGGCTGCAGGTGGGCCGCCGCCGGGCGATCTGACCGCGGCGCTGGAGTTTGGCGCCGCTTGAGAGCAGCCTGCCCGCTCGCCGCCGCCAGTCCGGTAGGGGTGAGCGGGCACGAACCACTCACGGCCGCGATGCCATACTCGGTTCGAACCGCTGCCGGAGAGGATCGCCATGCATCGCACCCGTCTTGCCGTTGCCATGCTCGCCATGTTGCTTGCCGTGGCGGCCAGCCATGCCCAATCGGGCTACGGCGGTATCGCCAACACGGCACAAAAGGCCATGAAGAACTTCGACATCGCCGACAAGAACCATGACGGCCTGTTGACCCGGGAAGAGGCCGAGAAGGTGCCGTTCATCAAGGCACATTTCGACCAGATCGACACGACCCACCGCGGTGCCGTGTCCAAGCAGGACGTGCGCGACTACATCGGTTCGCTGCAGCGTCCGGCGCCGGCTAGCACCACGCATTGACGTTCGAGCCGCGGTTCCGCGCCTCCGCCTAAACGTACCGTCATCCCAGCGAAACCTGGGATCCAGCGACTTCGGCTCTTGATTCAAGGCACTGGATCCCAGCGTTCGCTGGGATGACGGTGAGGGAACGGGAATCCCTTCCAGGATGACCATCGGTACCGGCGGCCGTCACACCGTCGATGGCATACTCGGCGTTCCTGCTGATGGAGTCTCCCCGATGCGCCCGTTACATGTCCTTGCCGTCGGCGCCCTCGTGCTGCCGCTGAGCGCCTTCGCCGCCGATCCGCATTCCTTCGCCCAGCCCGACCAGGTCCGCGTGACCCACCTGGATCTGGACTTGAAGATCGACTTCCCGCAGAAACAGCTGGACGGCAAAGCCACGCTGACCTTGGACTGGAAGAACCCCAAGGCCACCTCGCTGGCGCTGGACACGCGCGACCTGAAGATCGCCAGCATCGAAGGCATCGACGCCAAGGGTCATGCCAATGCATTGAAGTTCGCCCTGGCCCCGCGCGACAAGGAATTGGGCAGCAAGCTGACCATCGCCACGCCGCAACAGCCGGCGCAGGTGCGCATCGTCTACACCACCGTGCCCACCGCATCGGGCCTGCAATGGCTGACGCCGGAACAGACGGCGGACAAAAAGCTGCCCTTCATGTTCTCGCAGTCGGAATCCATCCACGCCCGCTCGTGGGTACCGCTGCAGGACACCCCAGCAGTTCGCTTCACTTACACCGCGAACGTGACCGCACCGAAGGATGTGCGCGTGGTGATGAGCGCGATCAACGACGCCAACCATCCGCTCGATGGCAACTTCAGATTCAACCAGCCCCACCCGATTCCCTCCTACCTGTTGGCCATCGCCGCCGGCGACATCGCCGCGAAGGAAACCGGTCCGCGCTCAGCCGTGTATGCCGAGCCCAGTGTGGTTGGCAAGGCGGCGAAGGAATTCGAAGACACCGAAAAGCTGATCGCCAGCGCCGAGAAGCTCTACGGTCCGTACGCCTGGGACCGTTATGACCTGCTGGTGCTGCCGCCGTCGTTCCCGTTCGGCGGCATGGAAAACCCGAACATGACGTTCGCCACGCCGACCTTGCTGGTGGGCGACAAGAGCCTGGTCTCGGTGATCTCGCACGAGTTGGCCCACTCGTGGTCGGGCAACCTGGTGACCAGCGCCGCCTGGCGCGACATATGGCTCAATGAAGGCTTTACCACGTACGTGCAGGGCCGCATCACCGAGGCCGTCTACGGCAAGACCCTGGCCGATGAGGAAGCCTTGCTGTCGGCACGCGGACTGCAGAAGACCATCGGCGAGATGCCGGTCAATTCGCAGCGCCTCGCTCCGGAGCCGCGCGGCATCGGCGCCGACGATTCGCTTTCCGAAGTTCCCTACGACAAGGGCTCGTGGTTCCTGCGCACGCTGGAGCAGCGCTTTGGTCGTGAAACCTTCGATGAGTACCTGAAGGGCTACTTCAACCACTTCGCGTTCCAGAGCATCACCACCGAGCAGATGCTGGACTACCTGAAGGCGAATCTGTTCGACAAGAATCCGGGCAAGATGAGCTGGGACGAAGTGAAGGCCTGGGTGTACGACCCGGGCATTCCAAAGAACGCGCCGTTGCCGTCGTCGCCGCGCTTCGATGCGATCGACAAGGAACGCGCCGCTTTCCTCGCCGGCACCCTGGCCGCCGACAAGCTCGACGCCAAGGGCTGGAATACGCAGGAGTGGATGTACTTCCTGGACGGCATGCCGGACGTGGCGCCGCTGGACAAGCTCAAGCAGCTCGATGCGACCTGGCATCTCACCGGCACGCCCAACGCCGAGATCGGCATGCGCTGGTACACCCATGCGATCGCCGCCGGCGACAAGGACGTGTGGAGCGCCGCCGCCGAGCACATGAGCCGCATCGGCCGCCTGTACCTCACCATGCCGCTGTACAAGGCCTTCGCCAAGACGCCGGAAGGCCTCGCCTATGCTGAGCAGGTCTACGCCAAAGCCAAGTCGGGTTATCACCCGATGACGCAGCAAGCGGTCGAGGCCGTGTTCGCCAAGGCGAAGAAGGGCGACAAGACCGAGAAGTAAGACCTGCGCCCGCCTCCTTGCAAAAGGAGGCGGGCGACGCCATCGATGGTCGCGCCACCACGGCGCCCATTCTCTCTCGCCCAACGAGCACACCCCATGACGTCACCGACTCCGCCCAAGGCCCCGACTTCAACGCGCCCCTTGTGGCAGCGCCTGGCGCTGCGCCGGCTGAAGTTCCTCGCCTTTGTCGCCATGCTGCTGGCGGTGGGGCTGGGCGGCTCCTATCTGTTCGCGCCGCAATGGCTGATGAAGGCCGAGATCAAGCGGCAGGCCATGTCAGCCCATGTCGAGACGCATTCGGTGCAGGTCGGCGATACGAACTGGGTGTACTTCGAAGGTGGTCAGGGCCCCACGCTGTTGCTGCTGCATGGCTTCGCCGCGAGCAAGGAAGCGTGGCTCAAGCAGGCCGAGCTGCTGACGCCGCATTTCCACGTGATCGCACCTGACCTGCCCGGTTGGGGCGAATCCAGCCGCGTCGAGGGCGCCAGCTACAACATCGATGCGCAGGCGGCACGCTTGCAGGCCTTCGTCGAAGCCCTGCACTTGCCGCACTTTGTACTGATCGGCCATTCCATGGGCGGTGCGATCGCCGGCGTCTACGCGGCCGAGCACCCGGAACACGTGGCCGAGCTGGCCTTGCTGAGCTCGTTTGGCCTCAAGACCAACGAGAACGACTTCTCGCGCGCGGCGATGGCCGGCAAGAATCCCTTCGTGTATGACGATCGCGCAGGCTTCGAACGCGCCACCTCGCTGGCCTTCGTCACGCCGCCCTCCATGCCAGGTCGCTTCGTCGACGTACTGGTCAAGCGCAACCAGACCAACCGCGCCTTCATCGAACACACGTTCAATGAATTGCGCGAACCCTCGCAGTACCTGTCGGTGCAGAACCGTCTCGACCAGCTGAGCCTGCCGGTGCTGGGGCTGTGGTGCCACGACGACAAGATCGTCGATATCTCCGCCCTCGACAGCCTGCGCAACGGCCTCAAGAACGCCAGCGCCATCAGCACCAGCGTACTGACCGGCTGCAATCACATGCCGATCCTGGAGAAGCCGGAAGAGACGGCGCGCATCCTGACCGCGTTTGCGCTGTCGCACTGAGCACGCAAGCCCGGCCGTAGGAAGCCTGCCCCTTGCCGGCCTTGGCCCCGGCGCCCCGCGTGGCGCCGGACGCCAGTTCTCCGCCACTAAAGCCGGCCCATAAGCCTGGGGGGCAGCCCCTGTGGTTGCGAACCCGCCGGGTGCTGTAGGCTAGCCCGCGGGGAACCCAGGGGAATATCGATGCGTTGGCTACGCATGATAGTCATGGCCTTCGTGCTGCCGATCGCATGGCCGGCAGCAGCGAGTGATCTGACCGTGAAGGTGATCGGCGGCGACGGCAAGCCCGTCAGCGACGCCGTGCTCACCGTGACGCGCGATGCCCCGGCGCTCGATTCGGCCAAACTGTCCTCGAATGAGCGCCCTGCTTCGGCCACCAGGATCATCGACCAGAAGGATGAGACCTTTCGTCCCTACGTCCAGGTGTTCCGGCCCGGCGACATGGTGGTTTTCCGCAACAGCGATACCACGCGCCATCACGTCTACTCGTTCTCACCGATCAAGTCGTTCGAGTTCGTGTTGCGACCGGGCGAAAGCTCGCCCCCGCTGCCCCTGGATCACACCGGCATCGCTGCGGTCGGCTGCAACATCCACGATCACATGATCACGTACCTGTACGTGTCCGATGCAGAGAACATCGCCGTGTCCGGACCCGACGGACAGATCACCCTGCCGCGCCTCCCGACGGGTCAATACACCCTGCATCTATGGCATCCGCAATTGCACCCCGGGCGACCCGACGTCGTGCGTGCCATCCATCTCGATGGGAACACGTCTCCGGACCCCATCACGATGGCCTTGTCCTTGATCCCCGATCCGCGCCTGCAGATCGACCGCGAACACCTGGGGTATTGACCGGCAGCCATGGCCATCATCGGATTCCGCATGCGATTGGCTCTGTTCGTCGTGACGACGATCGTCGCGGTGCAGGCGCTGACGGCTGTTTTGGTTTCCGAAGTCACCCACCGCCAGCTCGTCGCCGAGGGTAAGCGCCAGCTCACGGTCTCGGCGGATGCCTTCGTCGATCAGTTGGACGATATTTCTTCCCGCGTGGCCGAAAGCGTGCAGATCCTCGCGCTCGATTACGCGCTTCGCGCCGCCATCGCGCAGCATGACAAGGACACGGTGTTCTCGGTGCTGCGCAATCACGGCCGGCGCGTGGGTGCGTCGCGCATGCTCATGATGGGACTGGACGGGACTATCCAAGTGGACACGCTTGGCGGATCGTCTTCGCTACAGCGCTTTCCCTTTCCCGACCTGATCGATCGTGCGTTCAGCCAGCGCACGGCTGCCGTGGTGGCCTTGGACGGCAAGGCGTACTGGATGGTGGTGGTACCGATCTACGCACCGCAGCCGGTCGCGCTGATAGGCGCCGGCATCCCTATCGACGATGCCTTTCTGGCGCGCATGCAGCATCTATCGGCGCTGCCCAAGGACATCGAGCTGGTGGCGCGGACGCAGGCGTCCCGATGGGATGTGGTCGCCCGCAGCGATTCACGCGTCGATCTGATGGGTGGCTTGTCATCCCTGACACCCCAACCCGCCCTCGAAAAGGTCGGCCGGCACGAGTATCTGGTGCTGGCGCGGCCGCTAAGCCCACTGCAGGAGAGTGCGCCCGTCCAGGCCGTGATTGGCTATTCACTCGATGATGCGCTGCGTCCGTACCATTCGGTCCTTTCGACATGGCTCGGCTTGCTCGCGCTGGGCCTGGTGCTGGGTTTGCTCGGTGCCTGGCTGATAGCGCGTGGGGTCTCTCGGCCGATCGAAGCGCTGGCGGCCTCCGTGCGGCGTATCGAGCAGGGCGACTACAGCGCGCCAGCCGCGGTCGAACGCCAGGATGAACTGGGGCAACTGGCCACGGCGTTCTCCACCATGACCCAGTCGATTCGTCAGCGCGAAGACCGCATCCGGTTTCAGTCCCTGCACGATGCCACCACGGAACTGCCCAACCGCACCGCCGCGGAAGCCTTCATCCAGCGAAGTCTGCAGGAGCAAGACAAAGGCGCGGTGTTGATGGTGGGCCTCACCCGCATTCCCGAGATCATCAAGACCGTGGGCCATGCGCTGAGCGAACGACTCATGCGCGATGCGGCCGAGCGGATCCGGCAAACGGCCACGGCAGGCTTCGCCGCGCGCGCTTCTGATACCGCCTTTCTGATCTGGCTGCCGCATGCGGGCCGGGCCGAGGCCATCGCCCTGTCGCTGCACTTGCTCGAGGTGCTGAACAAGCCCTATCAGGAGCCGGACGTTTCGATCGATACGGTGCCGGCCGTGGGCATTGCCATGCATCCGGACCACGCCCGTGCCGCCAGCGAGTTGCTGCAACGGGCCGAGATAGCCTTGTTTGCCGCCTTGCGGGTACCGCAAGCCGTGGCCTTCTACGATGCAGCCAGCGATCCGCATCGCCCCGAACGCCTGTCGCTGATGGGTGACCTGCGCGACGCCATCGAACGCAACGACGTGGTGCTGCACTATCAACCGAAAATGAGCCTGCGCGAACAGGTCATCGATGGCGCCGAGGCGCTGATTCGTTGGCAGCATCCCAAGCTCGGCTTCGTGCCACCGGATGCCTTCATCACGCTGGCCGAGGAAACCGGCAACATCCACCGCGTGACACGCTGGGTGCTGGCGACCGCCATTTCGCAATTGCAGCGTTGGTCGGCGCAGGGATTGAACTGGCATATTGCGGTCAATCTGTCGGCGCGCGATCTGCACGATCTCGAACTGCCACGGCGCGTCGCGCATCTGCTCACCTTGCATCGGGTGAAGGTCGAGCGACTGCGACTGGAGATCACCGAGAGCGCGGTGATCGGCGAGCCGGTCATCGCGATTCAAGTCCTGCGCGAGCTGGCCGATCTAGGCTTGCGTATCGCCGTCGATGACTTTGGAGTGGGCCAGTCATCGCTTGCCTATCTCCGAAAGCTTCCGGTGCACGAATTGAAGATTGACAAGATGTTTGTGCAGGGTCTTGCCACGCATGCAGACGACCGGATGATCGTGCGCTCCATCGTGGAGCTCGCGCATCGACTCGGTTATGGGGTAACCGCCGAAGGCGTCGAGGATGCCGCGGCCTTGGCCTATCTCACCAAGATAGGTTGTGATCATGCGCAGGGTCATTTTCTTGCTCCGGCGCTCGACACTGACAGTTTTGAGCACTTCGCCATCGGATTCGAGGTCGGAGCCACGCAATGACGCGTGCGGTGGGCTGTGCCTGCCTGCTCGCGCTGGCGCTGAGCCGTGTCGCCGCGGCGCAGGATGCCAGCCTCCACGCCTATATCGATGAACGCCTCGTTGCCGCGCCCGACCAGACCAGCTGGACGCAGGGTGGCTTCGGCAAGGCGCGGTTCGGCGGAGGCGACACCGAGCCCCGCTTCGGCGGTGCGGCGCTGATCGGCCTGGCACAGCTGACACCCGCGTGGCTTGTCTATGCGGACGTGCAGTATCAAACCTCCGACCGCCACACGCTCGACGTCGTCGAAACCTATCTGCGTTATCGGCCCGTCTCCACCAGCGCCTGGCGTTGGTCAGTGAAGGCCGGCGCCTTCCTGCCGCCCATCTCGCTGGAAAACGACGCCATCGGCTGGACCAGCCCCTGGACGCTCACACCGTCGGCCATCAACAGCTGGGTCGGTGAGGAACTGCGCGCGAAGGGTCTGCAGGGGCAGCTCGAATGGCGTGGCACCGACAACACCCTCGAAGCCACCGGCTCGCTGTTCAAGGGTAACGATCCCGCCGGGACCTTGCTGGCTGTTCGCGGCTGGTCGTTGAGTGATCTGACCTATGGCTTGGGCAGCTCCCTGCGTGAACCCGATGCCTTCGTCAACGCGTTCGGCGACCCCGACCACCCGCGCTACGACCCGTTCCAGGAGATCGATGGACGTTGGGGCTGGTATGCAGCCCTGACGTGGCATTCGACCGAAGTCGGCGAATTGACCCTCATGCGCTACGACAATCGCGCCGACCCGGCTGCGCATACGGACTACGAGGGTTCACCCGACGTCTTCGCGTGGCGCACCGTTTTCTGGAGTGCAGGTGCACGCACCGATACCGGCCCGGTGACATGGATAGCGCAGGCCATGGACGGCAGC
This sequence comes from Dyella humicola, assembly GCF_026283945.1. Taxonomy (NCBI): domain Bacteria; kingdom Pseudomonadati; phylum Pseudomonadota; class Gammaproteobacteria; order Lysobacterales; family Rhodanobacteraceae; genus Dyella; species Dyella humicola. Next base: position 222,409 of record NZ_JAPDPC010000001.1, on the reverse strand, counting down.
ACCGAGATCGACACCGCACCCGGCGCCAACCGCACGACGCGTTTTCGCTCCGCGTTCCTGCTCGCTGGGTGGAATCGTGGCGCTTGGCGGCCGGCGCTACGCTTCGATCATTTCAGCACCGGCGAGGACCTCAACGGGTCCCCGCTGGGACTGGGCGAAAGCGGTAACGCGGTAACGGCCGCGATCAACTGGCGGCCACGCTCGTGGCTGCGCTTCACCGCTGAAGTCTTGCACATCGAAGGTTCGCGCTCGGCGCTGCGGGTATTGGGACTGCCGACCCGATATTCCGATACGCAGACGCAAGTTGGCGTACGCCTGATTTATTGATCCAGACTCAGTCGGCGACGTCTGCAATCAGGCGGTCGAGCTCGGTCTTCAACCACGCGCCGTTGAGGCGCAGCCAGTCGCGCTGCTCGCGCCAGTCAGGAAAGATGCCTTCCACCTGCGCCCAGAAGCGCGGCGAATGACTGCGCACCTTCAGGTGACAGAGTTCGTGGGCGAGCACGTAGCGAAGTGCGGCGGGTGGCGCCAGCGCCAGTGCGAGATCGAGATTGATGCGATCACGTGTATCCAGGCTGCCCCACAGGCTCTTCATCGCACGGATGCGTAAGGCCGTCGGCGCGAGACCGAGTTGCGGCACGTAGCCGGCGAGCCAGCGCGACACGTCGCGACGCATTTGCGCTTCGAAGAAGGAAGCGAGCAGTCCACGCGCCACGGGTACGGCACGCGTGTGTGGACGTGGAATCACCAGGGTGATCGTGCCTTCGCTCGCCTCCACTCGAGGGTAGGGACCTTCGGCCCAATCCAGCAGCACGGTTTCACCGCGCAAGGGAAATTCGGTGGGCACGCCGACGCGCAACGGTGGCAACGGCTTGACGATGAGATGCAGCTCATCGAGCTTGCGCTCGAGCCAGTCGGCGTGATGGCGCAGGAATGCCGACACCTGGGCCGGATGCGTGCCGTGCGGATACGACAGACGCGCGCCCTTGGGCGTCACCGTAAGACGCAAGCGACGGGCACGCGGATGCGCGGCCTTGAGCACACGGATCGTCGTGCCGCTCGCAGTCGCCAGTTCCAGCCAATCGCCTTCTAGATGCTGCGTCATGTCCCGCCTGCCCTGCTGCTACCTGGCGTCCCGGCCGCTAGTGTCCCCTAGCTGATGTGGGGGAAGCATGCAGGCTTCGCAAGACGGGCCATGACTCGCCCTCAGGCCGCGCGGGAGCGTCCGTGCGGACCGATGGCGATAAATTCAACATAAATAATGACTTACCAAATGCCAACCACCCAGCGGGGGTGGCATCAGGGGTAAAACAGGGGCCGCTCAGCCCTCAGCCGGCCGCGGCAGGCCGAACCACTCTTCCAACTTGCCCAGCAGGCGCTCCAGCTCCAGCGTGAGCAGGGCAAAGCTGGCGTCGGCCTCGGCAGCCGCGTCCTGATGGCTATCGCCCATCTCGTCCAGGACCACGTCGAGGAACTTCAGCTTGCGCACGATCAGGTCTTCGCCGAGCACGAAGCTCATGCGCTCATCGAAGATGAGACCGAGCTGGAAGACCTGCTTGCCGTTGCGCAGGTGCTCCTTCACTTCCTCGCTGTCCAGATCCTGGCGGCGGCACTTGGCGATGGCACCGGTGGCGCTGGCCGGGTCGCGCAGCTCCACCTCGTCACCCAGGGTCAGGCCAGCAGGCAAGTTACCGTTGGCCAGCCAGTCGGTCATGAGCACGCGCGGGCCCTCTTCCGGCGCCAGCGGCACGGCGGGGAAGCTGCCCAGGGCCTCGCGGATCTGGGTCAATGCATTCTCGGCCGACTTGCGGCTGGAGGTGTCCAGCACCAGCCAGCCATGCTTCCTGTCCACATAGGCTTTCATGCGCGAGCTACGGATAAAGGCGCGCGGGACCAGGTCGTTGAGCACATCCTCCTTGATGCGCTTGCGCTCGCGGCCACCGACCTTGCGGTCTTCTTCTTCAGCGATCTTCTGCACGCGGCGGTGAAGTTCGTCGTTCACCACGGAGCTGGGCAGCAGTTTGTCCTCGCTGCCCACGGTCACCATGGTGCAGGCGTTGACCACGTGGGTGAGCGCCGCTTCCTCGCCGCGACCCACCGGTGCCACAAAACCCTTGGTGCCCATTTCCAGGGGACCACAGGGACGCAGGCGATGCTCGAGCAGCGCCTCGTCCAGGCGCTTCAAATCTTCGGCAACGGCGGGGGAAAAGCGAAAAAGCGTGAGGTTGCGAAAAAACATTCGTTATCCGTTCTTAGGCCGTCATCCCAGCGAACCCCGAAAGGGGGGCGTGCGCTGGGATCCAGCGTGATTAGCTATGCGCAAAAGGCACTGGGTCCCAGCTTGACCAGCCATTCGGCTGTTGAGAGCCGCTGGGACGACGGTGAGGTAATTCGAGGCTCAGCGGCTGACGGCAGCGACGGCGTTCACCACCGTATCTAGGTTCGCCCGATTCAATGCCGCCACGCAGATGCGCCCCGTACCGACGGCGTAAATGGCGTACTCCTCGCGCAAGCGATCGACCTGGGCCTTGCTCAGGCCCGAGTACGAGAACATGCCTGCCTGCTGCTGGATAAAGCCGTACTGCGGCTCACCCGCCGCGGCTAGCTTTTCCACCATGCCGGCGCGCATTCCGTGGATGCGCTCGCGCATCTCACTCAGCTCCTGCTCCCACACTGCACGCAGCTCGGCGCTGTTGAGCACGGCGGCCACCAGTGCGCCGCCATGCGTGGCGGGGCTGGAGTAGTTGGAACGGATGGTGCGCTTGACCAGCGACTGTACGCGCAAGGCTTCCTCGCGATCCTTGCCGACGAAGGACAGTGCCCCCACGCGCTCGCCATACAGCGAGAACGATTTGGAGTACGAGTTGGCCACGACGAACGACTCGATGCCCGACTCGGCGAACAGACGCACCGCCATCGCATCGGCCTCGATGCCCTTGTCGAAGCCCTGGTAAGCCATGTCGATGAACGGCATCAGACCACGCGCCTTCACCAGCGCGACCACCTGCTTCCACTGCTCGGCCGTCGGGTCCACGCCCGTGGGGTTATGGCAACAGGCATGCAACAGCACGATGCTGCCAGGCTCCAGCTTGTCCAGGTCCGCCAGCATGCCGGCGAAATTCAGGCCATGCGTCGCCGCGTCGTAATACGCGTAATCGACCACCTCGAAGCCGGCCGAGCTGAACACCAGGCGATGGTTTTCCCAGCTCGGATTGCTGAGGGCCACCTTGGCGTTCGGCAGCACATGCTTCAGTAGATCCGCGCCAATACGCAGCGCGCCGCTACCGCCGATGGTCTGCGAAGTGGCCACGCGACCGGCAGCGAGCAGCGACGAGTCCGCACCGAACACCAGCTTCTGGGTAGCCTGATCGTAAGCCGGCATGCCGTCGATCGGCAGGTAGCCACGCGGCTTGGCTTCCCGTGCCAGCGCCTGCTCAACGTCGCGCACAGCGCGCATCACGGGGATACGGCCCTGTTCGTCGTAATAGATGCCCACGCCCAAGTTGACCTTGCCCGGACGGGCATCGGCGACATAGGCCTCGGAGAGTCCCAGGATCGGATCGCCCGGGATCATTTCAACGGATGCAAAAAGAGACACGGCGCTACTCGTTGGGTAAGTTGAGGGGTTCACGACTCGTCCGGCGAACCGGCAAGCCACTGACGCGCTTCGGCGCGGGCACTACCTTCGCGCGCACCGAGCGCGGCGAAGTTGAACAGATTTCGATCAGCCAGCTGCGAGGGCGATACCTGCCCCAGCGCGCGAAAAATATTCTCGCTACGCCCCGGCTGCTGCTTTTCCCAGTCCTCCATCATGCGCCGAACCGCCTTGCGCTGGAGGTTTTCCTGCGACCCGCAAAGATTGCACGGAATGATCGGAAATTGCTGCTGCGTCGCGAACTCGGCGATATCACTTTCCCGACTATAGGCCAGTGGCCGGATCACCACGTGGCGGCCATCGTCCGAGCGCAACTTGGGCGGCATGGCCTTGAGCTGGGCCTGATAGAACATGTTCAGGAAAAACGTGGCGAGGATATCGTCACGGTGATGGCCTAGCGCGATCTTGGTGACACCGTTGTTGGCGGCCCACTGATACAGCGCACCGCGCCGCAGGCGCGAGCACAAACTGCACATGGTCTTGCCCTCGGGGATGACGCGGGTGACTGTGCTGTAGGTGTCCTGCTCGATGATATGAAAAGGCACGCCGCGCCCGGTGAGGTATTCCGGCAGCACATGCTCGGGAAACCCGGGCTGCTTCTGGTCCAGGTTCACCGCGATCAAGTCGAAGCGAACGGGCGCCTTGGCCTGCAGTGACAGCAGGATGTCGAGCAAGGTGTAAGAATCCTTGCCGCCGGAAAGGCAGACCATCACCTTGTCGCCGCCTTCAATCATGCTGAAGTCGGCAATGGCCTGGCCCACCTGGTGGCGCAGGCGCTTGGCCAGCTTGGCGGCCTCGTGATGCTGCTTGCGAGTGGAGTCGGGCTGGGCGGACATGATCAGGATCGAGCGGGTCGGCCTCCCATTGTAGCCGGCTGACCGCCCGCGGTCCGTCAGCGGTACAATCGGCCACTATTACCTAGCTGCCGCCGCCCACATGCAGGTCCAGGACCAAGCCGAGATCGCCCATCTGCTGGCCGAATTACGTGTCGAACACCGCGATCTCGACGTTGCCATCGAGCACCTGGCCGACTCGCTCGGACGCGACGAGTTGCAACTTACCCGGCTCAAGAAGCGCAAGCTGTTGTTGAAAGACCACATCGCGCGCCTGGAAAGCAGGCTGATTCCCGATCTGGACGCCTGAACGCGAAAATCGCCCCGAAAAAAAGCGCGGGACCAAAGTCCTGCGTTTTGTCTTGCTCATATGGATGCGCAGTCGCCGGGCACCCGGCCGAAGGCGAAGCGAAAGATAGGCCTTCTAGTACCCAGAGCAATAGCGTACGCACCCTTCGCCGCTTGGCGAAGGCGTTGGTACTGCCTGAGTACCAAACTATGCCGGCACCTACGCCTACGCCTGTATCGCCGCGCGTACTGGTGGTGGCGGCGGCATTGAAGACATAGCGTCCGCTCTCGCTTATCGTCTACGTGGATGACTTCAGTCGTACCGGAGACCCCATGCCCTCGCTCGCCCCGCTCCATCTGCAAGATGCCTATGTTCTGCTTGAACCCTTGACGATGGAGCACGCGCCCACACTGGAAGCGGCGGCGGCCGATGGCGAGCTGTGGAAACTGTGGTTTACCAGTGCCCCTGCACCGGGCGAAGCGGCCTCGTACATCGCCAAGGCACTTGAGGGACATGCTGCGGGCCATATGCTGCCGTTCGCGATACGTGAGAAGACGACGGGCGAGATCATCGGCACCACGCGCTTCTACGAATTCGCGCCGGAACTACCTCGCATTGCCATCGGCTATACCTGGTACGCCAGGCGCTGGCAGAAAAGCCACGTCAACACGGCCTGCAAGCGCCTGTTGTTGCGACATGCCTTCGAATCGCTTGATTGCGTGGCGGTGGAGTTTCACACCGACGGTCGCAACCTCGACTCGCAGCGCGCCATTGAACGCCTGGGCGCACGTCGTGATGGCGTGCTCCGCGCACATAAGCGGCGCCCGGATGGCAGCCTGCGAGATACGGTGTGCTACAGCGTCATCGCCAGTGAATGGCCGGACGTATCGCGATGGCTGAGCTTGCGACTGGAGCGGCTGGCGGGCTGAGTTGCCAGGATCGCCATCGGAATGGCCTTGGCGGCAAAGCGTGCGACGGCGACAGAAACGGCAGGCGTCCTTCAGAAAGCCTGCACAAGCACCCGTCTGGGCGGCGTTCGTCAGAGGAAAAGACCGAGGTTTTGACCGCCAAGATCCTGCCGTTTAGCGACGGTCATCGCAAAGTTTGGTTCTATATCGAAAGAAAGTCTCGTCCACAGCGTAATTCATTGCGACAATCCCCCCTGCCCTCGGGCGAGCGCGGAATGCCCGTGCTCGGCACCGCGGCCAGGAAGGAGCACGATCGTGGACCTTTTCGAAGCCAAGGGCAGCGCCGGGACCAGCGCCGAGGCGGTCACCGCCATCGAATCGCTGCTGGATCAGCAGCTCAGGATCGGACTCCTGCAAGGCGATCCCAAGACCCTCGCCAGCCAACTGGTGACCCAGGTGTGGGCGCAGAAGCCTGAGCTGTTTGAAGGAAGGATCGGTCCGAAACCCCATCGGGTTGCCATTGCCGCGATTGCCTTGGCTGCCGGCACGCGTCTTGAGGCCTATCGCAACAACGAAGCGCTTCGATCCTCGTACACCTTCGCGCTTGGCTTGATCCTCGATGAAGTAGCCTCCAACGCGCACGTCTACGCCTTGCACCCGGTAGACCATCAACTGCTCGATGCCGCGGCTGCTACGTTTGCGGAACCTGCAGGCGAATTGCAGCTCTCGCCGCTGTTCGAATCATTCGGGCTCTGATCCCTTGGCTCGGCCGTCAAAGCGCAGCATCGATTAAATTGACTGACCTGCCCCGGCTCGCGCCTTGCGTCGCAGGCGATATTCCTCGCGCCCCACGTAGAAGGCGGCGGCCGCCACCATCAGGGCGAGCAGGTACCAGGTGATCAGGTAGACGAGATGATTGTTGGGGAAGGCAATGACCGTGAGGCCACCTGTCGGCCATGAGGGTTTGCCATCCGCTGCAAGAGTCGGCGCAGCGTCGGCGTCGACGAAGTAAGGCGCAACCCGCTGCAGCCCCCGGGCTTGGGCTATCGCCGCCACGTCACGCGTATACCAGCGGTTTTGCGCGGGATCGTTGCGACGAAGCATCACTGACGGCTCGCTCATGCGCAGCAGACCGGTAAGCGTCACTTCGCCGCCAGGCCCGGGCGCGCATTGGCCGCGCAGAGCGCACCAGTCGGTCGGCACGAAGCCTCGATTGACCAACACGATGTCGCCGTCAGCCATCCGTAGCGGCGTCACTACCCAATAGCCGCTGCCCAGATCGGTCGCGGCCCATACCAACGTCTGCCGATCATGCAGAAACACGCCGGTGAGGCTGACATGCCGGTACTCATCGGCATCGGCGGTGACATGGGCCCATTGCTCAGGACCCGGTGCGGCGACGGGAGGCGCGTGCACGCGCTGATCGACGTGGGCGATGAGATCGCGCTTCCAGGCGAGGCGCTTGACCTGCCACGTACCCAGGGCCACGAAGCCAGCGAACAGCAGCAGCGCGAAGGCTGCGAGCAAGCTCAGCCCAAGTGGACCTCGCGGGCCGCGTACGACCTCGTCAGGTGGTGCCGTGGTGGATGTCATGACCGAGCGATGATCGCGTTATCTGCGCGCGGCGTCACGGCAGGTTCGCCGGATCCTGCATCTGCGAAGGCATCATGTTGCTGTTGAGGTGGTACATGATCCAGATCGATCCACTCAAGGTGATGACGACGAGCACGATGGTAAAGACCAGGGCCAACATGTTCCAGCCACCCTCGGATTTCGTATTCATGTGCAGGAAATAGATCATGTGCACCACGATCTGCACCGCGGCAAACGCCAACACCACGAGGGCCGTGGTGCTCGACTTTTCGAAGCCGCCGCTCATCACCAACCAGAACGGAATGATAGTGAGGATCGCAGCCAGCACAAAGCCGGTGAGGTACCCCTTCAGGGTGGCATGGATGCCCAGGTCGTCGTGAGCATGCTCAGCGGTCTCGCCGTGGCCATGTTCCGACTCGGTGTGAGCACTCATGGCAGCACCCCCATCAGGTAGACAAAGCTGAAGACGCCGACCCATACAAGGTCAAGAAAATGCCAAAACATCGACAGGCACATCAACCGCCGCTTATTGGCTGAAATCAGGCCCTTCTTGCTCACTTGTACCATCAAGACGATGAGCCACAGGATACCGCTGCTTACGTGCAGGCCGTGCGTCCCAACCAAAGCGAAGAACGATGACAGGAAGGCGCTGCGCTGCGGACCGGCGCCGATCGAGATCAGGTGCGCGAATTCCCTCAGCTCCAGCGTTATGAATCCGGCACCCAGCAGCCCGGTGATGGCCAGCCACAACATCATCGGTTTTTGCCGATCGCGCTGCATTTCGAGCACCGCAAAGCCATAGGTGATCGATGACAGCAGCAACAGCGTCGTGTTTATCGCAACGGTGGGAAGCTCGAGAACCTCGGCAGCGGTCGGTCCTCCCGCAAATTCCCGGCCAAGTACGCCGTACGCCGCAAACAGGCACGCGAAGATGAGGCAGTCGCTCATCAGGTACACCCAGAAGCCCAGCAAAGTGCCGTTCTCCGGGTGATGATCGCCCGCCACGTGGAAGCTCAAGGCCTCCGGCGAGCCGCCGCCTGCCGCCATGGTGATCGATGTGTCAGACATGGTTGGCCAGCAGCTCTGAGCGGGATGCTTCGACGCGGTGCACTTCGTCGGCCGGTATGTAGTAGTCGCGGTGGTAGTTGAAGGTGTGGCCGATGGCCACCGCCAGCAGCGCCACGAAGGACACGGCCGCCAGTGGCCACATGTACCAGATCATTGCGAAGCCAAACACGAAACTAAGGCCGCCGAGAATGATGCCGGCCGATGTGTTCAACGGCATATGGATGGGCAGGAAGCCATCTGTCGGCCGCTGATAGTGGTGCTGCTTCATCTGCCACCACGCATCGCCCTGATGCACCTGCGGGGTGAACGCGAAGTTGTATTGTGGCGGCGGTGACGACGTCGACCATTCCAGCGTGCGTCCGCCCCAGGGATCGCCCGTGACATCGCGCAACTCATGGCGACGGCGGAAGCTGACCCAGAACTGCATCAGCATGCTGAAGATGCCGAGAAGGATCAGGAAGGCACCGAACGCGGCGATCTGGAACCAGATCTGCAACGAAGGATCGTCGAAGTGGCTAAGCCGGCGCGTCACGCCCATGAAACCAAGCCAGTACAGCGGGAAGAAGGCGAAATAGAAACCCACCACCCAGAACCAGAACGAGCACTTGCCCCAGAACGGATCGAGCTTGTAGCCGAACGCTTTCGGGAACCAATAGTTGATTCCCGCGAACAGCCCGAATATCACGCCGCCGATGATCACATTGTGGAAGTGCGCGACCAGGAACAGGCTGTTGTGCAGTGAGAAATCTGCCGGTGGTACCGCCAGCATCACACCGGTCATGCCGCCAATCACGAACGTGACCATGAAGGCCACCGTCCATAGCATCGGTACTTCGAACACCACGCGGCCGCGATACATGGTGAACAGCCAGTTGAAGATCTTTGCTCCCGTGGGAATCGAGATGATCATCGTGGTGATGCCGAAGAACGAATTGACGCTGGCACCCGAGCCCATGGTGAAGAAATGATGCAGCCATACCAAGTAGGACAACACCGTTATCACGACCGTGGCGTACACCATCGACGCGTAACCGAACAGCGGCTTGCGACTGAAGGTGGAGGTCACTTCGGAGAAAATGCCAAACGCAGGCAACACCAGGATGTAGACCTCGGGATGGCCCCAGATCCAGATCAAGTTCACGTACATCATGGCGTTGCCGCCAAGCTCGGTAGTGAAGAAGTTGGTGCCTACGTAGCGATCCAGCGCCAGCATGGCCAACACGGCCGTCAGCACCGGGAAGGCGGCGACAATCAGCACATTGGTGCACAGCGCCGTCCAGGTGAAGATCGGCATCTTCATCAATGTCATGCCAGGCGCACGCATCTTGATGATGGTTACCAGCAGGTTGATGCCCGAAAGCAAGGTGCCGATGCCCGCAATCTGCAAGGACCAGATGTAGTAATCCACGCCCGCATCAGGACTCGACGCGATATCGGACAGCGGTGGATAGGCCAGCCAGCCGGTACGGGCGAATTCGCCGATGAACAACGATGACATCACCAGCATCGCACCGGCGACGGTCATCCAGAAACTGAAGTTGTTGAGAAAGGGGAACGCCACATCGCGCGCGCCGATCTGCAGCGGCATGACGAAATTCATCATGCCCGTCACCATCGGCATGGCAACGAAGAAGATCATGATCACCCCATGCGCCGTGAAGATCTGGTCGTAATGCTCGGGCGGCAGATAGCCCGCTGAATCACCGAAGGCGATAGCTTGCTGCGCACGCATCATGATCGCGTCCGAGAAACCACGCAGCAGCATTACGATGCCCAGGATCATGTACATGATCCCGATCTTCTTGTGGTCGATGCTGGTGAACCACTCCCGCCACAGGTAGCCCCACAAGCGGTAATAGGTGATCACGCCAATCAAGGCGATGGCGCCGAGCATCACTACGACGAACGTCCCCAGCACGATCGGCACATGCAGCGGCAGCTCCTGCAAGGTGAGGCGACCGAAGATCAGCTTGGTAAGGTCGAGATGGTCAGACATCTTGGACACCGCAGCGCGATTAGACGGTCAGTGGGATCACTTGGGATGGGCCATGGTGATGGCTTTCACGCCTTCCGGTTCTTGGTCAGCGCGAGAGGCACCCTCGTTGCCCGCAGCCTGCACCTTCATGGGCTTCATGCACGAGGGACTATCGGGTTGCACGCAGCGGGTGACGATCGCCAGGAAAAGACCTGGCTCTACCGCTGCGTAACGACGTACGGGATCATTCTGGCTTGGCTCGGCGAGCTTCACATAGGCTTCACGATCCAGGGAACCGCCGTCGGCTTTCGCACGCTGAACCCACTGGGCGAACCCTTCCTCGCTCACGCCGTGGAAGAGAAAGTGCATGCCTGAAAAACCCTCGCCGCTGTAATTGGCCGAGAAGCCTTGAAACGCACCGGGTTTGTTGATCACCGCCTGCAGCTTGGTTTCCATGCCGGGCATCGCGTAGATCTGGCCGGCCAGGGCCGGAATGAAGAACGAGTTCATCACCGTCGACGCCGTAATCTTGAACTGGATCGGACGATCCACTGGCGCGGCAAGTTCGTTCACGGTGGCAATGCCTTGCTCGGGGTATATGAATAGCCACTTCCAATCGAGCGCTACGACCTCGACCGTCAACGGTTCGACACCCGCTGGAACTGGACGGCCGTACGACAGGCGTTCGAGTGGACGGAACGGGTCAAGCTTGTGCGTACTGACCCAGGTCACCGCACCGAGCGCGATGATGATCAGCAGCGGAGCCGACCAGATCAGCAGCTCGAGCATGGTGGAATGAGACCATTCCGGATCGTAAGTGGCTTTTTTGTTGGACGCCCGGTAGTGCCATGCAAACAGCAGCGTGAGCGCGATCACCGGCACGATGATGATCATCATGAGCAGTGTCGAGATGATGATCAGGTTGCGTTGCTGCAGCGCGAGGTCGCCGGACGGCGACATGAGCACGGTGCTACAGCCCGTGAGCAAGGTAGCGATAGGTAGCAGCAGTCCGCGGAGAGCCTTCATGGACATAACCGACGACGCAACCGACAAAGGATGGTTGAAAACGGTACGCCAATCGGCGCGATACCGGAACAGGCCACTTTCCAATAACGCTGTGAGGCGCGGCGGTGCCATACTGCGGCGGCCACATCCTCCCTCATTCTGAGTAACGATGATGTCAAGCACCATGCAGGAAGATCATCGCCCGCCCGGCGGCACCACGGCCGAGGAAATCCGGCGCTTGCAGACTCACGCGAAGGTCGCGCCGGGCGAAATCGCCATTGGCGTGGTTATTGGCCGAACGTCGGAATACTTTGACTTCTTCGTGTTCGGCATCTCCTGCGTGCTGGTCTTTCCGACCGTCCTGTTTCCGTTCGAAACGCAGTTGAACGGCATGCTGTATGCCTTCACGATATTTTCACTGGCCTTCATCGCGCGGCCGCTGGGCACCGCTGTGTTCATGCTTTTCCAGCGCCGGTGGAGTCGTGGCACCAAGCTCACGATCGCATTGTTCCTGCTTGGCAGCGCAACCGCAGGCATCGCCTTCCTGCCCAGCTATAAGGACATTGGCGCGTGGGCAATTGCCTTGCTGATCCTGTTCCGCATCCTTCAAGGCATTGCGCTCGGTGGTTCGTGGGACGGGCTGCCATCCCTGCTCGCACTCAATACGCCGCCGCAACGGCGCGGCTGGTACGCCATGCTTGGGCAGTTGAGCGCGCCCATCGGCTTCATGGTCGCGAGCGCCCTGTTCCTGTTCCTGCATGCCAACCTCGACCACGACGACTTCATCGACTGGGGATGGCGCTATCCGTTCTTCGTCGCGTTCGCGATCAACGTGGTCGCTTTGTTTGCCCGGCTGCGACTCGTCGTCACGGAGGAATACACGCGATTGATGGAAGAGCGCGAGCTCGAACCCATCGGCATGTTCGACATGCTGCGCGCACAGGGTGGCAATATTTTCCTTGGCGCCTTTGCCGCACTGGCCAGCTACGCGCTCTTCCACCTGGTCTCGATTTTTCCGCTGTCCTGGATTTCGCTGGGCACGACGCAATCGATCGACGCCGTACTGGTCGTGCAGATCGTCGGCGGCGTGGCCTGCATTCTTGGGGTGATCGCATCCGGACTCATCGCCGACCGCATCGGCCGCCGCACTACACTTGGAATGGCCGCCGCGCTGATCGGCATCTTTGCGCTGTTTGCACCCTGGCTGCTGGGCGGCGATCGTCACGCGCAGAACACCTTCATCATCGTGGGATTCGCCTTGCTTGGGCTGTCGTACGGCCAGGCCGCCGGCAGCGTTACATCCAATTTCGAGTCCCGCTTTCGCTATACCGGCGCAGCATTGACCACCGACTTCGCCTGGTTGATCGGCGCAGCCTTCGCACCTTTGGTGGCGCTCGGCTTGTCGACCCGATTCGGCCTGGTCGCCGTCAGCGCCTATCTTCTCTCCGGCGTGGCCTGCACACTGGTGGCTTTGAGGGTCAATCGCGCACTGGCAACACGCGACTGACTTGCCACGAAATGGTCAGCGGGACCCGGTGGCACTCAGCCAGCAGCCAGATGCACTCTTGCTTATCGCCCATCGAGGGCGTGCGCGCCGTGAGAGACGGCATCACTTACGGATCAAGGAGAGCGACGAGGCGCCTCTGGTCAAAACCCGAGACGCAGCCAGCGCGTCGGGCCTTTCGCCGAGAGGCTGCGTTTTCACGACTTCGTGCGATTCACCGTAGTTCTACGGTTTTTCTTTACCTGGCCCAGGTGTCAAATGGAGCACTGGTCAGTAGGCCAGCCCGTTTCGACCCACGCTCTTTTCCGACGAGGGGGCACGCATGTCCGCCGCACCCGAACAGCGCACCGCCAAGCGCGCATCCAAGCACAAGGCCCGTGACGCCAAGCCCAAGTCTGCGGCAAGCAAAGGTTCGCACCTGTCGCAGGACAGCTTTCATCAAGCGGTGGAAATAAGGCAGGAAATGGCGAGAGCCATACGTGACAAGTGCTCACGAAAGTCGCTGGGTGGCTGGCGGGCGCCGAAACCCCGGCGGGACCCCGTCGATATCCTGATCGAAACATCGAAAGGCCGGGTCGAGTCGCTGGTGCCGATCCGTTATGGCCGCATGATGGCTTCGCCCTTCGCCTTTTACCGGGGCGCTGCCGCGATCATGGCCAGTGATCTTTCCTCGACCGCCAACACGGGCATCCATCTGCAGATCTGCGGGGATTGCCACTTGGTGAACTTTGGCGGCTTTGCCACGCCCGAACGCAAGCTGGTATTCGACATCAACGATTTCGACGAGACCACCATCGGTCCGTGGGAATGGGATGTGAAGCGGCTCTGCGCCAGCCTAGTCGTCGCTGCGCGCGCCAATGCCTGCTCGGCTGATGATGCGCAGGACATCGCGTGGGCGGCCGCCTCCTCGTATCGTGACCACCTGGCCGAGTACGCGGACATGCCGCTGCTCGACGCCTGGTATGACCACATCGACCTGGAGGCGGTGATCGGCCGCATGCAGGACGAGCAGATGAAAAAGCTGGCTAGCAAGAACGTGCGCAAGGCGAAGGAGCACACCGCTCACATGAAGGAATTCGTCAAGTTGACGGTGACTGGCGGCTCTCCTGCACGGATCCAGGACGAGCCACCCTTGCTCTATCACGACGCCGAAATGCAAAACGTGATCAGCCCGGAAGTGCGTGCGCGCGCATTCGAGCTCTATTTAGATTCGCTGCAACCGGAACGAAGAATCCTGCTGGAGCGCTTTGAGTCTGTCGACGCCGCCGTCAAGGTCGTCGGCGTTGGCAGCGTGGGCACCTACTGCGGCATCATCCTGTTCGTATCCGGTAGCGGCGACCCCCTGTTCCTGCAGTTCAAGGAGGCGCGGCAGTCGGTGATCGACCCGTTTGTCGGCAGGAACCCTTATGCGCACCAGGGGCAACGCGTCGTTGCCGGCCAGCGGCTGATGCAATCGGCGAGCGATATTTTCCTTGGCTGGACGGAAGGGCCGAAGCGCCATTTCTATATACGCCAACTACGCGACGCCAAGATCTCGCCGCAGGTCGAACTGATGGGCGCGGCGAACCTGCGTCGTTATGGCCGACTGTGTGCACACACCCTGGCACGGGCGCACGCGCGATCAGGAGATGCCGTGCTTCTGGCCGCCTACCTCGGCAAGAGCGATGCCTTCGCCGACGCCATCGCATCATTTTCCGTGGCCTACGCCGACCAAAACGACCGCGACCATGCCGCCATGGTCAAGGCAGCCAGGGCGGGACGCATCCAGGCCGCAACGATCGACTAAGGCAGCAGCGGCTGACCCACCATGGCGAGCCACGGACGTCTTCGCGCTGGAATGCCAGCGCGAGGATCAGCGCCGGAGCGAAAGGCGCCTAAGGCTGCAAACGCATGCCATCTTCGGCGAACACGACCGGCCCCTGATAATGCGCACGGATGGATGCCTCCACATTGGCACGCTGTTGATCAATCGAGGGTGACAAATGACTGAGCAGCAGTCTTTTCGTTTCGCTGTCGGCGGCCACCACGCCAATCGTCTTGGGCGGGGTGTGCAAGGTATAGAGCACGGGCCTTGAGCCCGGTGGATCGAGCACCACGCAATTGAACACCAGCAGGTTGGTGTGTTGCGCAATACGACCCAGATTGTCGATGCCCTTGGCATCGATGTCACCGCTGAAGGTGATGCTCTGATGGCGATAGTCGATGCGATAGATCACTGCGGGCGCATCGCCATGGTGACCCGCTATCGCGCCGATATCCAGGCCATGCTCTGAATAAATGATCTTCGGTGTCTTCGGGGCATTCGCCGACGCATCGATATCCGTCGCTTTGATCGTCATCGGCGCGGCAAAGTCGCGCAAGTAGCTATACGCACCCGCAGGTCCGAATAGCAGATCGATAAAGCGGCTGGTGGATGGGAAGGTGGCATCGTCGCCTTCGCCATGATGTCCTGTAGGACCAAAGACCCGAAGATTGACCGGACCACCGGCTGAGATCGCTCGCGCTTTGAACAACCCAGGCAATTCGCCGGTGTGATCGATGTGCAGATGCGTCAGCAAGACGATATCGATCTTGTCCAATGACAGCTTGGCCTCGCCCAGGCGCACAAACGTCCCGGGCCCAGCATCCACCACGATGCGAGGCTCGCCGTCGACCAGCACGATGTACCCCGCCCCGGCACGCCCGGTCGCCCCGGGACCACCGGACCCAAGCACCACCAGCTCCAGGGGCGGTGCAACCGGCGCGGCAACACTGCTGACAGTGGCGAATATCAGGATCGCGGCAACGAGGGTCAGCTTGAACATGGGCGTTCCCCAGACGTGTATGGACCCCATATCAAGCGACGTCGCCAGTCATGCTAGCGTGATCGTCTGCCCGGATGACGCCCCGTCTATTCGGGTTGGCCCCGTCTCCACCAGCGCCAGACCACGGCGCCCGAGCCAACCACGAGCCATCCCGCGTAGACAAACATCAACCCTACGCCAAGCGCCCGTGAGTGCGTGGCCACACCCCAGCCAAGCAGGCAACAGAAGAGGATGAATCCCAACAGCGCGATGGGACTGAACACGCTGCGTGGTTTTGCGTTGTCATTCACGGCCGACCCTCTGCTGCCCCACACCGGCGCCAGAACATGCCGCCACGATTTCGCCGGGGATGTACTCCACGGTTCCCATACGAACGTTCCTGAGAAAGATGCGCCGACTGAAAGGCAATATTCTACGGCGCAAGTACAATCGTTCGACCCAGCCCATCGACGGTCAGGCGTGGAACGGGATAACCGCGTTTCCCTGCCGTAGTAATGTGAATCCAACGGAAGAAGTAACGATGAAGAAATATTTGGCATGCGCTGTTATCGCGACACTCCTCACAGGATGTACCAACGTGCTGTCGTTGCGTGATTCGGCGCCAACCGCCACTTATGCCGGCATTGGCAGCGCCGAAGCAGTGGCCGATTGCGTCGTCAATGCCTGGTCGGAAAAGTCGCTCAGCCTGCAAAGAATCGTGCTGTACAGCGGGACGACGATTGAAATTCGGGAAACCGCAAACAGTCCCGTCATCGCTCTTGTCGACATCAAGCCAGTAGGTGCAAATACTATCGCCAAGTACTACTCGCATTTTCCGACAGACGACTCGTGGTTCTTCGACCACGTCGAAACCTGCATGAATGTGGCGCCCTCCGAGGGCTGATCGGCCGGCTGGCAGACGGCCTGGCCTCGCCACGCCGCCCATCGGTGGATAGCATGATGAGAACGCCTGGCACGCCTGGTCCGCGCGCCGGGCGTTTCACTAGGGCGAGGATTTGCCCTGGCTCCTATCCCGATCCAGCACTCGCCGTGGCTGCACATCGATGCTCGCCGTCATGCCGGCTGCCAGCACGACATCGGCGGGAATGCTGGATTCATCGATGTCGATGCGCACCGGGACGCGCTGGGCCAGACGCACCCAGTTGAAGGTCGGATTGACGTCGGCCAGCAGATCCCTGCCGGTGGGGTTGTCACGATCGGTGATGCCCCGTGCCACGCCGGTGATGCGGCCCGTCAGGCGCGTGCCGCCACTCAGCAGACGGATGCTGACGGGATCGCCCACGCGGATGCTCGGCAACTTGGTTTCCTCGAAGTAGCCGTAGATGTAATAGCTGTGGCGATCGATCAGGGCCAGGCGCGGACTGCCAGCGGCGGCGTAATCGCCCACGCGTACATCCAGGTTGGTCACGTAACCGTCCACCGGTGCGCGCACTTCGGTACGCGCGATATCCAGCTGGGCGCGATCCACGGCAACTTGCGCCTGCACCACGGCGGCCTCTGCCTGTTCACGCGACGCCGTGGCCTGGTGGCCACTGGCCTGGGCTTGCTGCCAGACGGCGCGCGCGGTATCGGCGGCAGAGCGGGCGTCGGTGCGCTCTTCCTTTGGCACCACGTCGGCCAGGTCCTGTCTGCGCCGTGCCTGATCCTGGCGCATGTCGTACTCGGCCCTACGCGCGGAGGCGCTGGCCAACACCGCATCGATATTGGCACCGGCCGCGCGAGCGCTGGCCTTGGCGGCAGCGAGGTTGGCTTCGGCCTGCGCCAGCGCGATATGGAAGCGCTCGGGATCGATGACGAAGAGCACATCGCCCTTGTTCACGATCTGGTTGTCGACGACGGCCACCCGGGTGACCAGACCTGAAACGTCGGGGGCAATACGTGCAACTTCGGCGCGAACGCGGCCATCGCGCGTCCATGGCGAATACAGGTAGTGCCGCCACAGCGCGTGGCCGAGCACTAGCGCAAGGACGACGACGGAGGCCGTGATGAGAAAGCGAAGCAAAGGCTGGGTCTGGATCTTCATATCGGTGACTCAGGGGTACAACAACAGGCCGACCGCGCCGAACAGGCAGAAGAACAAGGCGACACGGAACAGGGACGGATGCCAGACATAGCGGTACAGACCATAACGACCGACGATGGTGTCAACCACCCACAGCACCAGCAGGCAGCCGAGATACACCAGCAGAATGCTAGGGACCAACGCGTCGGCGAGGGCGATTTCACGGGGCATGGGACGTCTCCGGTGCCTTGATGATGTAGGGCCCAAGCGCAGACTGGTCATCGCGCAGCGCCGTGCGCAGTTGCAACAGGTGCGCCAGCGCAGGCTGACAGCTCGCGCGTGCCAGCGGTAGGGTCTGCATGGTCAAGGTAAGTGCATGGTCGATGGCGTCATCCGCTTGCTGCCAGCGCGCGGAGTCGGGCTCGTCGTACAGTTGGGCGAGCGCAAGTACCGCTTTCTGCATCACTTCCATCAGCGGCGGCGGCAGCTCCGCATGCAGCATGTCCTGGCGCAACTCGATCACGGCGCGGCCGCAGTCGTTCACGGCCAGGGCCCAGGCCAACAGCTCCTTGGATTCTGCGCTCTTGGGTTGGGTGAAGGAGACGATCTGATGGAACAGATCGCGGTTGGCACTCTCGAATCGGTAGAGGAGGCCTGCCATCGGGGCGGTGGCGGCAAACGTCACTTGTCGGCGCAGCCGTTGCAGCTGTCGACGGCGCAACCACTGCGTGCCGATCACCGTCGGGATCACCATGAAGGCCGCCCCGCTCATCATCAGGCCGAACAGCGAGGCGATGCTGTCGTTGATGAAACGCTCCGGGTTGTACTCCATCGGGTTCTTCAACGCCAAAATATAGACGAAGCCCAGGGTATAGCCGGCGCCGACGCCCGGGAGGGTCGCGTTGCGCGCCGTCAGGTAAGGCCCGATCAGCAGCAGCGGCGTGGTGGCGAGCATCAGCATCACGAAACCGTCGCTGCCCGGCAGCAACCAGAACGTCACCACATAGGCACCGGCCAAGCCCATGGCGTAGCCTATCCATGTGTTGACCGTGGCCAATACCGGCGTTGGCGACGTGGCCAGCAGACCGCTGAAGACGGTCGCCAGCAACATCGCACTGGGACCAAACGGCCATGCCGTAGCAAACCAGAACACGCCCAGCGTGAGCATGGTGAGGAAGGTGCGCACCACGGCAATCAGTGGCGGAGCATAGTCGTTGGCGCGCTTGAATTCGACGCGCTCCACCGTACCTTGCAAGCGTCCTTGGGTCTCGCGCACCGTCACCTTGAGCGCCGTGAAGTCGCACAGCTCCCTGACAAAGCGGCGCAGCAGCATGGCACCCGTGTCGAATTCCAGCAGCAGCTCCGGGTCCTGGCGCAGCTCACCACGTAGTTCCGCGGCTAAGGCCGGCAGCCTGGCCTCGCTTGCCTCCAGGCGGGCGGTCAACAGCCGCGGCTCGGTGCGCTCGACGGGGTCCAGCGAAAGCGCCTCGCCGACGGGCGCATAAAGCTTGATCACCGCGTCCGCCGTACGTGGATGGTTATTGCGCTGCAAGCGGTTGATCAGATGATGCAATGATTGGAAGCTGGTGGCGGCCGCCATGTAACGCAGGTTGAGCAGCTGCAATCGGCTGCTGCGCGCGCGTGCCTCAGGGTCTTCGAAGATCACGGACGAGCGCAGGTCTTCCAGCTGCACGGCGGCTCGTACAACGCGCAGTTGCGCCTGCTCCATCTCGGAACGCGGAATATGGCCACCCAGGCTGCCGCGAGCGAATTCGATGAAGTGCTGATATTGCTCGCGGGCACTCCTGAGTAGCACGTCGCGCAGGCGTACGGGCAGCACGATATCGCTGATCACGCCGGCAACGATGATGCCCAGCATCACTTCGCTCACGCGTAGGACCGCGGAGTAGAAGACGTTGTACGGGTTGTTGATCGCCGGCAACGTCACGATCGCCGCGGTATACCCCGCCAGCACGAAGCCGTAGGACATGAAGTTGCGGTACAGCACGGCGCCGCCCGAACACACGCCGACCCATAGCGAGAGGCTGAAAAGGAACAATTCGCGCTGCTGCGGAAAGGCCGCCAACATCAGCAAACCACACAAGCTGCCGGCCACCGTGCCGATGGCGCGATAGAAGCTCTTGGCCAGCACGATGCCGCTTTGCGGATGCATCACGATCGATACGGTGATCATCGCCGTCGATGGCTGCTCCAACTGGAACACCATCGCCAGCCAGGCGACGATGTAGAAAGCGAGCATGCATTTGAATACGAAGATCCACGACTGCCGCTCGCCGATGAGGAACTCGGCCAGCCAGGGCCAGCGTCGATTCGCCGGGAGGTCGTGGGAAACGGCTGACATGGCCTATTCGCGCTCCAGCTGTGCGCTGAATTTCTTCAGCAGGCGCTCCAACTGGGCCATATCGCGCGGATGCAGTCCGCCCACCTGCCGCTCCAACAGCGCGCACACATCGGGCAGAAAACTCTCGATCACAGCCACCCCTTCGGCAGTCAGCGTGAGCGACACCTTGCGGCGATCCTCGTCGCTGGCGTGACGCGCGATCAACCCCTTGTCGCAAAGCTCGTTAGTAAGGCGGGTGATGTTGGCGGACTTCTCGCCCGCTGCATCAGCCAACTCAGTGGGGTGCAGCGTATAGCTCGCCGTGCCGTAGAGCATCATCAGCAGGTTGTACTCCGGATGATTGATGCCGTATGGCCGCAACATGGCGTTGGCGTCGTCATGCACACGCTTGTAGATGTGCTTGATCAACCGAATCAGCACCGCTGGCTCGCGCGGAAACGCTGGATGCCGCTGGCAGGTGATATCCAGTCGCTGTTCGGTGGGGAGGAAGCTGCTCATGGCGCTCGGCCTAATTAATACATATATGTAATATATATAAGTGAATTTTATGGCTGTCGCGGAGTACGTGCAAGAGCGTCATCTCTTGGATGTGAAAAAGGCGCCACGAGGGCGCCTTTTTTTCAGGGAATGCTGGTCGGCTCATCCGCCCTTGACCGGAAACGTCTCCGCCGAGCCAGGTGCGCTGGCAGGGCCGGGCGGCTTGCCAGCGGGATGGTTGCTCGGCGCCAGCTGCGCGGTGCCGCACTGGTAGGCACCCCAGGGCTGCGAACCGTCGGTCAAGTCACCCAGCGGCTTGATCGTGTCGGCATGCATTTTGGCCGCTTCATTGCGAGCCATCACTTCCAGCTCGTCACGCACCTTGATGTCATTGCGGTTGACCGGACCGACATGGTCCATCACCGACACCGTCACCTTGCCCAGGTCATGGCAGGAGGACACATCACCGGTCCAGGCCGTGCGGACGTTCTTCGCAGCATCGTCCAGGGTGATGCCCCAGGTGCAGGCGCCGAGTAGCGCGATGGGAACGAGCAGCAGCAGGGTCTTGCGCATGGGTTACTCCGCAACATGGATATGAAGAAGCCGGGCGGTCGCCCGTCCGGCCTCCATCCTAACGCGGGGACGTGAACAGGTCCCCACAGGAACTTACTTCGATGGTACAGGCTTGCCGTCACCGTCGATCACTTGCAGCTCGCCCAGGTTGAGCGCACGCACCGGCTGCTCAATCTTCTTGAGATCGCCCACGATGACCCAGGTCAGGGCGCCGGGCTCGATGATCTCCTTGATCGCCGCCTGAGCATCGGGTTGACCGACCGCCTCGGTACGGGCCTTGAGCGTCTGCACATAGTCGTCCGGGCGGCCGAACTGCACGATCTCGCTCATCGCGCCCAGTACCGCGGCGCTGGTCTCGAAGCTGCCGGGCAGGCCGCGAATGTTCGAGTCCTTGATCTTGTTCACTTCCTGCGTGGTCAGCGGACGCGGACCGATGACCTCGGTGGCCTCCTTCAGCACTTCCTGTGCGGATTCCGCAGTCTTGTCCGTCTGCACCGGGGCGTACATCAGGAACGGGCGCTGGCCAATGGCATCGCGCATGAAGCTGAAGGCGCCATAGGCCCAGCGCTTGTCCTCACGCAGGTTCATGTTGAGGCGCGAGGTGAAGCTGCCGCCGAAGGCACCATTGGCAATGTCGATGGCGAGCTCGTTGGGCGCCTTGCTCGATGGCGCCAGCAGACCGGCGAGCACCAGCGACTGCGGCGCATCCGGCTTGTCGATCAGGAACACGCGCGGCTTGGGCTGTGCGGTCACCTTGGCGATGTTCTTTTTCGGTACCGCGCTTGCAGGCGCCTTCCAGTCACCAAAGGCAGCTTCAAGCTGAGGAATGATCTGCTGCAGCGTGGTGTCACCCGCAATCAGAATCTTCACGTTGTCCGGGCGCAGCCAGTCTTTCTGGAACGCGGCCAGATCGACAGCCTGCATCGACTTGATCGCCTGCTCCGTGCCGGTACCCGTGAATGGAATGCCGTAGGCGTGATTCGCGCCGTAGATCAGCGGCGGCAAGGTACGCAGTGCAAGGGCCGACGGCTGGGTCTTTTCCTGCGCGATCGTAGCCAGCCATTGGCCCCGGATGCGCTCGATGTCCTCCGCCTTGAACGCCGGGTTGCGCACGATATCGGCAAACAGCTCCAGCGAGGGCTGCAGTTGGTCGTTCATCGCATTGAGCGAGGCTGAGCAGGCATCCAGCCCGCAACCGACGCGGGTGATCGCGCCCAGGCGCTGCTTGCGTTTGGCCACTTCCACGGAGTCGAGATCCTTGGTGCTCTCGTTCATCAGCGTGGTGGTGAAGCTGGCCGTGCCGAGCTTGTGCCCCTGATCGGCGGCGTAGCCGGCGTCGAACATCAGCTGCACATGCGTCACCGGAATGGTGTGACGTTGGGCCAGCACGACTTCGATGCCGTTCTTGAGCTTGCCGCGCTCCAGCGTCGGGAAGCTGAGGTCGGGGAACTGACTGACCTGGGGCACGCCCGTGCTGCGGTCGAGCTGGCTCTTGGCCACGGTGTAGTCGTGCTTTGCCGGCAACTTGGGCGTCGGGCGATCGTCAGCCGCGCTGAGCGCGACGACTTTGGCGTCTTCCGTGTCCGGATTGAAGTCCTTGCCGGCGGGCAGCACGGTGAGGAGGTAATCGCCCTTGCTCAACCACTTGTTGGCGGCCGCCTTCACGCTGGCCTGGGTGGCGGTATCGGCGCGCTCGAGGTCCTTTTTGTAGGCACCAGGATCGCCGCGGTACACCTGACCTTCGGCCAGGATCACCGCCTTGCCACCAAAGCCACCGACCTTCTCAAGCCCGCGCACGAAGCCCGCGCGATTGCCGATCTTGGCCCGCTCCAGCTCGTCCGCCGTCGGACCTTCAGCGAGGAACTTGTTGAGCTCCTCGGTGATGACGGCTTCGACCTTGGCCGGGTCCACGCCGTCCTTCACGTCGGCCTGGATCTGGAAATGGGTGGCCAACGCGAACGGTGCGATGCTCGCCGACACGCTATCCACCAGCTTGTCCTGATAGACCAGGCGCTGATACAGACGCGAGGTCTTGCCGCCGCCCAGCACGGTGGAAGCCAAATCGAGCTGGATCGAATCGTCGCTGCCCAGCTGCGGCACGACCCAGGTGCGATAGATGCGCGGCTGCGCCACGTGATCGTGCTGCACACCACGGGTGGATTTGGTCAGCGGCGTGATCCATGCCTGCTGACGCGGCACGGCCGGACCGGCCGGAATATCACCGAAATACTTCTCGGCCTTCGCCCGGGCCTGTTCCACGGTGATGTCGCCGGCCAGCACCAGGGTGGTGTTGGCGGCGCCGTAATAGTCGTGGAACCACTGCTTCACATCGGCCAGCGACGCCGCATTGAGGTCGGCCATCGAACCGATGGTGTCGTGCTGGTAGGGGTGATTGCCCGGATAGGTGTTGGACAGGATGTTCTGGTCGACGCGGCCGTAAGGGCGGTTCTCGCCCTGGCGCTTTTCGTTCTGCACCACGCCGCGCTGCGTATCGAGCTCTTTCTGGCCGATCGCGCCGAGCAGATGGCCCATGCGATCTGACTCCATCCACAGCGCCATATCCAGCGCCGTGGTGGGTACGGTTTCGAAATAATTGGTGCGGTCGAACCAAGTAGTGCCATTCATGTCCGTCGCACCGGCCAGCTCGAACGGCTGGAAGTACGTGCCCTTGTGGTTCTCCGAGCCGGAGAACATCAAATGCTCGAACAGGTGAGCGAAGCCGGTCTTGCCCTTGGGCTCGTCGGCGGAACCGACGTGATACCAGATGCTCACCGCAACCACCGGCGCCTTGTGGTCCTCATGGACCACCACGGTCAGTCCGTTGGGCAGGGTGAAGCGGGTATAGGCGATGTCCGGAACAGCATGGGCGGCCTGCTCGGTCGCCAGATTCGGCGCCGCGATCGCCGGCAACCCGGTCGACACGCTGAGCAGTCCTGCCACGAGCAGGGCGAGGGGCTTTCTTGCCATGGAGACACTCCTGTTTCGCAGAATGAACACTCGGAGGCTATCGGTGCCCTTCCACCTTGGCAAATGACCAATGACAGGGGTGTCTAAGGCCTGCCGGACTGTCCGCCGGGCTGTCCGGTTCTGCTCGGCCGCTGTCCGCGGACAGCCATGCGCACGCGCCACCACGCAAACAAACTCAATAAATTCCTTAGCTTAGATCGCCATCAGGGGTTGGCACGCTGCTTGCCACATATCCGATGTAGGACTCACCCACTTTCATCGGAGATATGATCATGAAATTCGAAACCTTGATGCTGCGCGGCCTCTTCGTCGTCTGCCTTCTGGTTTGCGGCCTGGTGCTTGGCGCCATGGTAACCGCTTCGCCGGACGCCGTTCGTCTCGCCGCCGCCGGTAGCGCAGGCCAACTGCTGATCGCCGCCCCCACCACCTGCGCCCTGCCGCCCGACGGCATCGTGTGCCCGCGGATCAACGGCTGAGCGCCGGGACGCTCATCCGTTCCGGTGCTGTAAGGGGCGCGCACGAACCCCGATAATGGCCGGATGTTGCATGTCATTCTTTTCAGACCCGAGATACCGCCGAACACCGGCAATGTGATCAGGCTTTGCGCCAACACCGGCGCGACCTTGCACCTGATCCGCCCGCTGGGATTCGAGTTGGACGATGCCCGCCTGCGACGCGCAGGCCTCGACTATCACGAATATGCGCAGCTGGCCGTGCATGACGATCTTGCCAGCTGCCTGCAGAGCGTCGGCCAGCCACGCGTCTTTGCGTTCTCGACACGCGGCCGCGTTGCCCACGTGGATGCCCGGTTTACTGAAGGCGACGCCTTGCTGTTTGGTTGCGAAACGGCCGGCCTGCCCGGCGACGTGCTCGATGCCATTCCCGAGGCTCAGCGTCTGCGCCTGCCGATGCGAGCGAACAGTCGCAGCCTCAACCTTTCCAATACCGTTGCTGTGGCGGTCTATGAGGCTTGGCGTCAACTTGGATTCCTTGGCGCTACCTGACTCCCTCTCCCCGCCGGGCGACCCGAAGGGGAGAGGAGGTACTAAGCGGTGAGCCGCTACAATGTCCGCCATGACTGAAGCCGTCTCCCGCTCCCTGCTCCCTCGCCCGCTTCGCGCTCTCGCCGGACGCGCGCTGGAAACCGCGCTCAACCACACCTTGTCGCTCGATCCGGATACGGTTTCGCGCCTGGCCGCGCTCGATGGCCGCAGCGTGCAACTGCATCTGCGCGGCCCCGAGCTGGCGCTATCCGTCACCGTCGACGGTGACCGCCTGAAGGTCGGACCCGCCCAGGACGATAGCCATCTGCGCGTAGCCGCGACGCCGGGCAGCCTGCTCGCCATGCTGCTCAAGCGCGACGACGACGGCGTGGCGCCAGGCAAGGTGGAGATCGCGGGCGACGCCGAACTCGCGCGGCGCCTGGAGAAACTCGCCAGCAAATTCGCACCGGATTTCGAGGAAGCGTTCGCGCGCACGTTCGGCGACGTGCTCGGCGTGCCGCTGGCCAAGGCCGTGCGCAAAGCGCTCGCCCACGCCCGCGAGACAGCCAGCCACCTGACCACCGACACGGCGGACTGGCTGCGTGACGAAGTACGCGTGGTCGCAGCGCCGGGCGAAGTGGAAACCTTCCTCGACGGTGTCGACGAACTGCGCGAACGCAGCGACCGGCTCGAAGCACGGCTCGCTCGCCTCGAACAACGTCTGCGCAAAGGACCCGCCGCGTGACGACACCTTTGAACGTCGTGCCGCGCGTCTTGCGTGTCGCTTCCGTGCTGCTGGCCTATCGGCTCGACGAACTGGTCGATGCGGCGCATCTGTTCCGCCCGCTCAAAGTGGTGCGCCCGTTCGTGGCCCGGCCACGTGCCGACGTGCGCAGCATGCCGCGCGGCGAACGCCTGCGTCTGGCGCTGACCGAGCTCGGGCCGATCTTCGTCAAGGCCGGCCAGGTATTGTCCACGCGCCGCGATCTGGTGCCGGCCGATATCGCCGACGAGCTGTCCCAACTACAGGATCAGGTGCCACCTTTCGCGGGCGCGGAAGCTCGCGCCATTGTCGAGCGGGAGCTGAAGGCGCCGATCAGCCAGCTCTATGCCCGCTTCGACGAAACGCCTCTCGCCTCGGCGTCGATCGCGCAGGTACACGCTGCTACCCTGCACGACGGCAGCGAGGTCGTGGTGAAAGTGTTGCGTCCGGGCATCGAAAAGCGCATCGATCGCGACGTAAAACTGCTGCGCTCGCTGGGTGAACTGGCACAGCGCTGGCACCCCAATGCCGACAAGATCCGCCCGCTCGACGTGGTCGCCGAAGTCGAGAAGATGCTGGAAAACGAGCTGGATCTGCAGCGTGAAGGCGCCAGCGCCAGCCTGCTTCGGCGCAACTTCGAGAGTGGCGTCGATCTGTACGTGCCGGCCGTGCATTGGGAGCTGACCACGGGCGGCGTGCTTACGCTGGAACGCGTGCGCGGCGTCAGCAGCGACGATATTGCCGCCATTGATGCGGCAGGCATTGATCGCAAGGCGCTCGCGGTGAAAGGCGTGCGCCTGTTTTACGAGCAGGTATTCCGCGACAACTTTTTCCACGCTGACGCGCACCCGGGCAACATCTGGGTGGATACCACGCGACCGACCGAACCGCGCTTCATCGCGCTGGATTTCGGCATCATGGGCTCGCTGCCGGAAGAGGACCAGTACTGGCTCGCGCAGAACTTCATCGCCCTGTTTGAACGCGATTACGCGCGCATCGCGCAGTTGCACGTCGATGCTGGCTGGATGCCCTCCACCGTGCGACTGGACGAGCTGACCGCTGCGGTACGCACCGTATGCGAGCCGTATTTCACACGACCGCTATCGCAGATTTCGCTGGCCGAGCTGGTGGTCAAACTGTTCCAGACCGCGCGCCGCTATCAGCTGACTTTGCAGCCGCAGTTGATCCTGCTGCAAAAGACCTTGCTGAATATCGAAGGCGTGGGCCGCATGCTCGATCCCGAGATCGACATCTGGGCCGTGGCGCACCCGGTGCTTAAGCGCATCCTGCGTGAACGCTACAGTCCGCTACGGACCCTGCGCACGGTCCGCCGCCGCCTGCCGGAATGGCTGCATGCCGCTCCGGAATTTCCGGAACTGATCCGCGATGCGCTGCGGCAGGTCGCGCGCGGCGAGCAGCGCAGCGTCAGCGATCCGAACGCACTGGCGCAGCAGCGCGACGATGCGCAGCGCAGCCAACGCGCGCTGGCCTATGGGCTGCTGGGTAGCAGTTTGCTGATTTGCAGCGCGGTGCTGTGGACGCAAGCAGCGGAACATGGTGTCTGGCCCTCACTTGCAACAGCCGTTATTGGCGTCTTCGCGTTCGCCATCGGCTGGCCTCGACGCTGATTCGTAAGCCACCGTCATCCCAGTGTGACCAGCCATCCGGCTGTTGAGAGCCGCTGGGATGGCGACTTTGGTCGGTGGATGCGCCGCCACCTTCATGAAAGCAGACTTATCCGGCCACTCATGCTCGACATCCTCTACCAAGACGACGCCCTGATCGCGGTGAACAAGCCCGCGGGCTTGGCCGTGCACCGCTCCAAGATGGTCGGCAACGCCGAGGAATTCCTGATCGACCAGCTGCGCGAGCAGGTCGGTGGCATCGTGTATCTGGCGCACCGGCTGGATCGTGCCACCAGCGGGGTCCTGCTGATCGCGCGCTCGTCCGAGATTGCGGCCACGTTGGGCGAGCAGTTCATGGGGCGCGATGTGCACAAGCAGTATCTGGCCGTAGTGCGTGGCTGGCCGGAGCCAGAGGAAGGGCTGATCGACTATGCCCTGCCCGGCTCACGCGACACCGGCCCGCGACGCGATGCGCGCACCCGCTTCCAGCGCCTGGCCACAGTGGAAGTACCCATCGAGCTCGGCCGTTATCCACAGCAACGCTATGCCCTGGTACTGGCGGAGCCGGAGACGGGTCGCTTTCGCCAGATCCGCAAGCACATGGCGCATATCCATCACCCGATCATTGGTGACTGCCAGCACGGCCGCGGCGATCACAACCGCCTGTACAAGCAGTATTTCAGCTGCCATCGCATGCTGTTGCACGCCTGGCGCCTGAGTTTTTCCCATCCGGTCTCCGGCGCGCCCATGCGTATCGACGCACCGTTGGACACCGCCTACCAGGCCTTGCTCGATCGCTTCAGCTGGACCCTGCCCGCTGGCTGAGGCCGGTTGTCGGCGCGCTTTGCCGCGAGCCATGGCAGCGTATGATGCGCGCCCGCTAAACTGCACGCCATGCTCACCGTCAGCCGATCCATTGCCCTACCCGAGACCGAACTGACCGAGCGCTTCCTGCGTGCCGACGGTCCGGGTGGCCAGCACGTCAATCGCACCGAAAGTGCGGTCGAGCTGCGCTTTGACGTGGTGCACTCGCCGTCCTTGCCCGAACCCGTGCGTGAGCGCCTGCTGGCCCGCCGCGATCGCCGCCTCACCGACGACGGGGTGCTGGTGATCCAGGCGCGGCGCTTCCGCGACCAGGCCCGCAACCGCGAAGACGCGCGCGAAAGACTGGTCGAGATCATCCGCGGCGTGCTGGTGCCCCCCAAGGCACGCATCGCCACCAAGCCCACCCGCGGCTCGAAAGAGCGGCGCCTCGCCGGCAAACAGCAGCGAGGCAAGATCAAGCAGACGCGTTCGCGTGACTGGAGTCGTGAATGAGTAACCGGATGTTGCCATCCGCCCCGCCCGAAGCACCCAAGCTCAATAGCCGATTCTGGCCCTGGCTGGCGCGTGTACTGCTGCGCCTGAGCGGCTGGCGCCTGCTCGGCGAACCGGCGAACGAGCGCAAGCTGATCCTGATCGGCGCGCCGCATTCGTCCTACTGGGACGGCTACTACGGCCTGCTGATGAAGATCGGGCTGGGCGTCGACATCAACATCATGATCAAGCGCGAAGTGCTGGATGGCCCGCTGGGCATCATCCTGCGCCCGATCGGCATGATCGCGATCAATCGCAGCGCGGCGCTCAATGTGGTGGGCCAGATGGTGCAGCGTTTCAACGAGCGCGAACGGATGTGGCTGGGCATTACGCCGGAAGGAACGCGCAAGAAGGTCACGCACTGGAAGTCCGGCTTCCTACGCATCGCACACGACGCCAACGTGCCGATCCAGACCCTTTTTATCGACTATCCCAGCAAGACCTTCACCTTCGGCCCCGTGATACGCGCCACGGACGACCATGATGCGGACATGGCGAAGATCCGCGAGCTGTTTACGCCGTATCGAGGAAAGCATCGCAACGCCAATTGATCAGCTGGGTTGATATCACCGCTTTCATGCGAGGGGAAAGGTATGAGGAAGTGGAGTTTGTACGCAGCCTCGTCATTGGCAGCATTCGCTCTGCACGCCGAAGTGGCCAAAGATGATGGCTGGTATGACTCGACGTTGTTTGCCACTGCTGTCGTCGACGTCGACTCTCAGGGCAAAATATCGAAGCTGGAAATACTCCCTGCGGCGAATCAGAAGCTTCCGGCTTCGTTAACCACTCTGGCCGAAACGACCATGCGGCAATGGGAGTTCGTGCCAGCGACACTCAATGGCGCCCCGGCTCCTGCGCATACGTACCTGCACGTCAACTTCCAGCTTCGCAAGAACGGACGCGACTATGACGCCCGCGTTCGCTATCTCAGCAATGGCCCGATGATCGAAAAGTCGTCTTCCCTCAGGTATCCAGTCGACATGATCCATGCCCGCATCCAGGCCGAGCTGACCATGCTCGCCCAGGTACAACCGGATGGCTCACTCAGCAACATTCGCCTCGAATCAGCCAGCAGTACGCTGAAACACCCGGTCAATGAATTCGTGCGCAGCGCGACGATCGCCATGAAGGACTGGCATGCCAAACCCGAAACGGTCGCGGGACATGCCGTAGCAACCTGGGTGCGCATGCCCATTACCTATTACTTACAAAATAACGTTAACGACCTTCGCATCGATCTGCAGCTGGAGCGAGCGGTCGATTCCCCTGCTGACGGGCCCAAGACGGATGCCGGCGTGCAGGCTCTGGCTTTGGACAGCCCGCTGAAATTGAAGAACCAATCACCCTGATCGCGCTTTTCCGACGAGGCGCTTAGAGCCCGCTCATAGTCTCGTCGCGCCGGCCAAGTGCCGATCCATTTCATGATCGTCATTCAAGCCAAAGCTGGAATGCAGCGGTTTGTTGTGCGTTTGTGAACCCTCCGGTTCCCATCGTTCACCGGAATGACGGAACACTTTAGCGTTCCGAGTGGCCGGGCTCATCGTAGTCGCGATGCGTCAGTAAGCCCGGACGCACCAGGTCGACGAACGCCCGCGCCTCTTCACTGAGAAACTTCCCCTTGCGCATCACCACGCCGTAGCTGCGCTGCGGGAAATACTGCTTCATGTTGCGGACGGCCAAACGCGAACGGTCAGCCTCGGTGATGCAGATGCCGGTGACGATGGAGATGCCCAGGCCCATCGCCACGTATTCCTTGATCACATCCCAGCCGCCCACTTCGATGGCCACGCTGTAGGGCACCTGGCGTTGCTGGAAGACCAGATCCACCAGTCGATAGGTGGACAGTCGCTGCGGCGGCAGGATCAGACCGAAGGGCGATAAATCCTCGAGCGTGATCCTGTCCTTGGCGGCCAATGGATGATCCAGCGGCGTGATCAGCATGGGGTCGTAGTGATGCACCGGGGCCCAGGCGATGTCGTTGGGCACGTCGAGCATGGAGCCAACGGCAAAATCCGCCTCATCCGCACGTAGCAGCGCCAGCCCATCCTTGCCCGTCACATTGGCCAACTGCAGATGCACCGAAGGAAAGCGTTCGCGATAGCGGCGCACCAGGTCGGGCAGCAGGTATTGAATGGTCGAACTGCCCGCCGCGATGGTCAGGCGGCCGCCCTGCATACCCTTCACCCTGGCCTGGAAATCGCGATCCAGGTTCTCCCAGCCCTCGACCAGCGGTCGCGCCAGTTCGTAAAGGGCTTCGCCCGCGTCGGTGAGATTGATACGGCGGCGCCGACGCTCGAGCAGGCTCACCCCCAGTTCGCGCTCCAAGGCCTGCAACTGCAGGCTCACCGATGGCTGAGACAAATAGAGCGCTTCGGCAGCTCGCGTCAGGGTGCCCAGCTTCACCGTGTAGACAAAGGCCCGCATCTGCTTCTGGCGGTTGCCCTTGTAATAAAACCGACCCGACTCGCTGGCGGTCGACTCATCGCCTTTTCGCCGTCTTGGCGGCTCAACAGGTGCTTTTTTTGCCTTTTTTGGCGCCGACCGGACCGGTTTCATGGCTTGCGACTCAATAAGTTGCAACATGTATTGATAAATATAATATCAAAAATTGAAACATTTGCTTTGTCAAAGCAATTCTCCGTGACCTAGTGTCATCGCATCGTCATCACGGAGATTTGCCATGGCCGTCCCCAAGGAACGCGTCCTCACCCAGCCGGCCCAGGTCCATGGCGCTACCGGGCCGGAGCACGACGCCATCCTCACCCCCGATGCGCTGGCCTTCCTGGCTGACCTGCACCGTCGTTTCGACGCGCGGCGCCTGGAACTGCTGGCCGCCCGCAAGCTGCGCCAGGCCCGTTATGACGCTGGCGAGTTGCCCGATTTCCGCACGGACACCGTCGCCATCCGCGAGGGCCACTGGACGGTCGCACCGATCCCGGCCGCCCTGCGCGACCGCCGCGTGGAAATCACCGGCCCGGTCGAGCGCAAGATGATCATCAACGCGCTCAACTCCGGCGCGAAGGTGTTCATGGCGGACTTCGAGGATTCCTCCGCCCCCACCTTCGCCAACCAGATCGACGGCCAGATCAACCTGCGCGACGCCGTGAATGGCTCGATCGAATACGTCTCGCACGACGGCAAGCAGTACCGGGTCAAGCAGAACCCCGCCGTGCTGGTGGTGCGTCCGCGCGGCTGGCACTTGCCGGAACGCCATATCAGCGTGGACGGTGAGCCGATGGCTGGCGCCCTGGTCGATTTCGGCCTGTACGTTTTCCACAACGCCCGCCACCTGCAGGCGCGCGATCGCGGGCCGTACTTCTACCTGCCCAAGCTCGAAGCGATGGAAGAGGCCGCGCTGTGGAACGAGGTGATGTCCGCCGCCGAAAGTGAGCTGGACCTGCCGCCGGACAGCATGAAGGCCACGGTGCTGATCGAGACGTTGCCGGCCGCGTTCCAGATGCACGAAATCCTGCACGCGCTGCGCGGCCGCATCGTCGGCCTCAACTGCGGACGCTGGGACTACATCTTTTCCTACTTGAAGACCTTCCGCGCCCACGGCGATCGGTTGTTGCCGGATCGCAGCCAGGTGCTGATGACGGTGCCGTTCCTGAAGTCGTATTCGGAGCTGCTGATCCAGACCTGTCATCGCCGCGGCGCGTTCGCCATGGGCGGCATGGCGGCGCAGATTCCGATCAAGGGCGACGAGGCCGCGAACGAGGCTGCCTTGGCCAAGGTGCGCGCCGACAAGCTGCGCGAAGTGCAGGCCGGCCACGACGGCACCTGGGTGGCTCATCCCGCGCTGGTGCCGGTGGCGCAGGAGGTGTTCGACCAATACATGCCTTCGCCGAACCAACTGGGCGTCGTACGTGCCGATGTCTGCGTGACACGCAACCACCTGATCGCACCCTGCAGCGGCTCGATCAGCCGTGCCGGCTTCGACAACAACGTCGAAGTGGCGCTGCGCTACACCGCTTCGTGGCTCGATGGCCAGGGTTGTGTGCCCATCCATCACCTGATGGAAGACGCCGCCACCGCCGAGATCGCACGTGCACAGGTGTGGCAGTGGCTGCACCACGGCCCGCTGGAGTTCACCGATCACGCGCCAATCGACTTGGCCCTGTTCGATCACGCACTCGCCAAGCACACCCATCGCATGCGCGACAGCAGCGCGGCTTACGCCGCTCGCGCCGACGAGGCCGCCGCCCTGCTTTCCAAACTGACTCATGCCGATCAGCTCGGCGACTTCCTCACCCTGGCCGCCTACGCGCAGCTCTGACCTTCCACTGATGGCATCAAGGCATCACCGATAAGCAAGGGAGACACGCTCATGAAGAACTCGCTGCCCACTGCCGACCAGATCGCTCTCGACTGGAGCAACAACCCTCGCTGGAGCGGTATCCAGCGCCATTACTCCGCCGCCGACGTGGTGCGTCTGCGCGGCACGGTGGCGGTGGAACATTCGCTCGCCCGTCGTGGCGCCGAGCGTCTGTGGCAATCGCTGAACAAGGAAGACTTCGTCAACGCACTCGGCGCGCTCACTGGCAACCAGGCCATGCAGCAGGTGAAGGCCGGCCTGCAGGCGATCTATCTCAGTGGCTGGCAGGTCGCGGCGGACGCCAACGTCGCTGGCGAGATGTACCCGGACCAGTCGCTGTATCCGGCGAACTCGGTGCCGCTGGTGGTCAAGCGCATCAACAACACCTTGCTGCGCGCCGACCAGTTGCATCACGCGGAAGATCTGCACGACATCGATTGGATGGTGCCGATCGTGGCCGATGCGGAAGCCGGTTTCGGCGGTGTACTCAATGCGTTCGAACTGATGAAGGCGATGATCGAAGCCGGCGCGGCTGGCGTTCACTTCGAAGACCAGCTCGCCTCGGTGAAGAAGTGCGGCCACATGGGTGGCAAGGTGCTGGTGCCAACACGCGAAGCGGTGGACAAGCTCAACGCCGCGCGCCTGGCTGCCGATGTGCTCGGCGTGCCGACCCTGCTGGTGGCGCGCACCGATGCCGATGCCGCCGACCTGATCACCTCCGATATCGATGAGAACGACCGGCCGTTCATCACCGGCGAGCGCACGGTGGAAGGCTTCTTCCGCGTGCGTCCGGGCCTGGACCAGGCGATCAGCCGCGGCCTCGCCTATGCGCCCTACGCCGACCTGGTGTGGTGCGAAACCAGCAAGCCGAACCTAGAAGAGGCGCGCAAGTTCGCCGAAGCCATCCACGCCAAGTACCCGGGCAAGCTGCTTGCCTACAACTGCTCGCCCAGCTTTAACTGGAGGAAGAACCTCGACGACGCCACGATCGCCAAGTTCCAGAAGGAACTCGGCGCGATGGGCTACAAGTTCCAATTCATCACCCTGGCCGGCTTCCACAGCCTCAACTACGGCATGTTCGATCTGGCCCACGGCTACGCACGCCGCCAGATGAGCGCCTTCGTCGAACTGCAGGAGCGCGAGTTCGCCGCTGCCGAGCGGGGCTTCACCGCGGTGAAGCATCAGCGTGAAGTGGGCACCGGCTACTTTGATGCCGTGACCCAGGCGATCCAGCAGGGCCAGTCGTCCACCACGGCGCTCAAGGGCTCCACCGAAGAGCAACAGTTCCACGCGTCGCGACAGGCAAGCGCGGCCTGACGCGATGCAGCGCGTCGCGTGAGCCAGCAAGGATGCCGGCGTGTGCGCGGAGAGCCAGGCTCTCCGCGCACGCTACGCAGGGAAGGGCGGCCCGCGCCGATCAGCCAGATCGCTCGGTCGCTTCCGGTGGCACCAGCGTAGTCACAGTCCAGCCAGGACGAGGTTCCAGCTCTCGCTTCACCGACGCCACGCGCAGCGCGCCCTTTTCTTCCACGCCGAACAACAACACGGTGTCGGAACCATACTGTTCGATGAAGTGCGGCCAGTCGAAGGTGACCGTGAGGCGTGTCGACTTGATGCGCCAGCCTTGCGCCAGCAGCTGGATGAAACGCTGATGCGTCATGTCGGCAGCGAATAGCGGCGGCGCCAGCAGACTCCGCACCAGCTCGCCTCGCTCACTCGCGTCCTGTGGATCTTCGTTGCGCAATCGATAGACGCGTTCGCGCCCAAAGTCCCGGCGGTAGTGCACACAGGCGAGCGTGTTGCGCTCGCGATGCGTCGACATCGCCAGCAAGCGACCGATACCGGTGAGGTCGAGATGTCGCTCCGCATAGGCGCTGGCGGGATGGCCATAAAACGCGGTCAATCCATCCATGCGCGCCTGACGGATACCTTCCCACTGCTCATCCGCCACGATCACGCGGAACCCGGCATCGGCCAGTGCTCGCGCTACCGCGCGCGCCGCTTGATCCGAACCATAGATCAACACGCCGTTGGGATCGGGTTCGGCGACTCTCAGCCAGCGTGCCAAAGGGCGCGCGGTGGCGCTCTGCAATACCACCGTACCGACGATCAGGATGAACACCAACGGTACCAGCGCCTCGGCACCCGGCAGCTGCAGATCATCCAGCCGCAGCGCAAACAGGGCGGACACCGCCGCCGCGACGATGCCACGCGGCGCCACCCACGCAATCAAGGCACGCTCGCGCCAACTTAGCGAGCTGCCGGCGCTGGCAATCGCCACCGTGAGCGGACGCACCACCAGTTGTGCCGCGATGAAGATCGCGATGCCCGACCACAACACGCCATCGGGCAAGGGCCAATCCAGTCGCGCCGCGAGCAGGATGAACAGCACCGAGGCCAGCAGGGTGGTGAGGTTTTCCTTGAAGTCGAGAATGTCCTCGATATGCACATCGCGCATATTGCCCAGCGCGATGCCCATCACCGTGACCGCCAGCAGGCCGGACTCGTGGGTGATGGTGTTGGAGAACGAGAACGCGAGCAACACGGTCACCAGCGCGCCGTAGTTCTGCAGGTACTCGGGAATCATGTGACGGCGCAGCAGGGCGGCCAGCAGCCAGGCCGAGGCCAGACCGATTGCCATGCCACAACCGATCACCAGCAGGAACACGCCAAGGGTGTGGCCTTGCTCGTGCGTCACGATCGCTTCGTACACCAGCACGGCGAACAGCGCGCCGAGCGGATCGATCACGATGCCCTCCCAGCGCAGCGTGTTGGCGATACGCGCGTTCGGCCGCACCGTGCGCAGCATCGGCGCAATCACCGTC
Source organism: Dyella humicola (assembly GCF_026283945.1). Taxonomy (NCBI): domain Bacteria; kingdom Pseudomonadati; phylum Pseudomonadota; class Gammaproteobacteria; order Lysobacterales; family Rhodanobacteraceae; genus Dyella; species Dyella humicola. The sequence goes on along the minus strand of NZ_JAPDPC010000001.1, from coordinate 186,527 downwards.
GGCCCGGTGACGCAGGTGAGCGCACCAAATAGCAGGGAGACCTCCCAGCTCAAGTCCGCCAGGTAGTGGGCAGCCAGCGCCAGCAGCAGCACGGCGACCACGGCGCCATAGGTCACCAGCCCACGGACCACGCCGCCGATGCCGGGCAATTCGCTGAAGCGCAAGGTAAGGCTGCCTTCGAACAGGATCACCGCCACGGCCAGCGACACCACCGGGAACAGCAGTGGCCCCAGCAGTTGATCCGGCGCCACCACATGACCCACCGGCCCAAGCAGGATGCCCGCCAACAGCAGGAACAGGATCGCCGGCAGCCTTACCCGCCATGCCAGCCACTGGCAAAAGAAACCGATGCCCAGCAGGCAAACCAGCAACAGTCCAAGGTCAGCCGCCATGCGCCATCCTTCGCGTGCCCGTCAGGGACCTATCGGAGCACGCGCGCAGCAGCAACGTCCACCATTTGGCGGACCGATGAACATGAAGGGGGAGGAAGGGGGCCAAGCCCCGGTATCGGACGGGGGAGGGGGAGGGAGTACCGATACCGGGGTGGCGGGCATAGTTCATTTGCGAACTAGCGGGTACAAATATTACCCCGCTTGCCGAACAAGTCAATACCCATCAGTACAACAATTGCCTCGCGCCAGCCGGCGCCCCCTCAGAAATGCCGGTAGGTCAACGCCTCGGCAAGGTGCGAGCGGTCCAGCAAGGCTGCCCCGCCATCGAGGTCGGCAATGGTGCGAGCCACCCGCAACGTGCGGTGATAAGCGCGGGCCGATAAGCCCAGGCGCTCCAGCGCTGCATCGAACCAACGCCGCTCGGCCGGCCCCAGGGCGCAGTCCCGTTCCAGTTCGCGCGTGCTGATTTCGGCATTGGAGCGACCTGCCCGCATCAAGGCATGCTTCCGCGCCCGCACCACCCGGGCCCGGACCGTGGCCGAGTCCTCGTCGTGCTCACCGCGTGGCGTATCCAATTCGCTCAGTGGTACGCGCGGCACTTCCAGACTCAGGTCGATGCGGTCCAGCAGCGGTCCCGAAATACGTGCGCGGTAACGCTGGATCTGGTCCGGCGTACATTGACAATGCTTACGCGGATCGCCGGCGTAGCCGCAGGGGCAGGGGTTCATCGCCGCCACCAGCTGGAACTGGGCCGGGAAGGCCGATTGCCGCGCCGCCCGGGAGATCACGATATGACCGGACTCCATCGGCTCCCGCAATACATCCAGTAAATGCCGACCGAATTCGGGCAGCTCGTCCAGGAACAGCACGCCGTTATGCGCCAGCGAAATCTCGCCCGGCCGAGGCACCGAGCCACCGCCCACCAGCGCGATGGCCGATGTCGTGTGATGGGGCGCCCGGAACGGGCGCCGACGCCAACGCGAGGGGTCCACGGCCTGTCCGGCCACCGACAACACCGCGCAGGTTTCCAGCGCTTCTAGCTCGGTCATCGGCGGCAGAATGCCGGGCAAGCGCTCGGCCAGCATGGTCTTGCCAGTGCCCGGCGGCCCTGCCAGCAGCAAATGATGGCCACCGGTGGCAGCGATCTCCAGCGCACGTCGCGCTTGTAGCTGCCCGCGTACGTCGGCGAGGTCCGGACCAGCCAATTCTGTGCAGGCCTCAGGCGCTTCGGCCGGAAGAGCGAGATCCTGTGCCCCGCGCAACCAGCCGCATACTTCGGCCAACGTGTCGGCCACCAGCACATCGGCATCGGAAACCAGGGCGGCCTCGGCCGCGTTTGCGCGCGGCACGACGACGCGACGCCCGCGTGCCCGAGCCCGCAACAGCGCCGGCAGCACGCCCGACACGCCGCGCAGCGCGCCTGACAGCGCCAGTTCGCCCAGAAACTCGCAGTCGTCCAGCTTCTCGCGCGGCACCTGCCCCCCGGCGGCCAGGATGCCCAGCGCAATGGCGAGATCGAAGCGGCCGCCATCCTTCGGCAGCTCGGCCGGCGCCAGATTCACGGTGACCCTTCGATTCGGGTACTCAAAAGAGGTGTTCTGGATCGCCACTCGCACGCGGTCGCGCGCCTCGCGAACGGCGGCTTCAGGCAGACCCACGATATTGGTGTCCGGCGAGCCACCGGACAGATGAACCTCGACCATCACCTGCGGTGCCGTCACGCCTTCCTGGGCACGGCTAAGCGTAACGGCGAGGCTCATGGCGCCGGCACAGAACGAGCGAGACGAGCGCAACTGCCAGGTTGAAGCACAGGGTTGGATCCCTCAAGCGACCTGTGAATAAAAACAGCCGCCCCCGATCGTTCTCGGGGTGAGGGTGACAGATCGGGGGCGGCTCCCGGGACGTGGACCCGCGCTACGCCCCTTAGGTGGCAGCGCCGGCCTCAAGATCGGCGATTCGTTTCTCCAACGCCTCGACTTTGGCGCGGGTACGCGCCAGGACCTGGCTCTGGACGTCAAACTCCTCGCGGGTGACTAGATCAAGGCGGCGCAATCCCTGCGCCAGAACATCGCTGAAGTTGGTGCGCAAATCCTGGTGCGCCTGGGTCAATCCATTTGGAACCAACGAAACAAGACGCTGGGCAAGTTGGTCGATATCCTGCCTATCCATCATGGACAGCACCTCGAGCTCGTCGGGGGGCAGTGTAGATTCATCTCTTTAAACGCCACCATCAGCTTGCTCCGCTAGAAGATGTAGGCATTGTCCTACACGCTAAGCACCCAGGCGACAGCTCGGGCTGCGGGCAGGCAAAATGGCGCCTCACGGCACGAGGTGCCGAACACAACGATTTGAAGGAATGCCCATGAAGCTGGTGGTTGCGGTCATCAAGCCGTTCAAACTGGACGATGTACGCGAAGCCCTGGCGGAAGTGGGGGTCCAGGGCATTACCGTCACCGAGGTGAAGGGCTTTGGTCGCCAGAAAGGCCATACCGAGCTGTACCGCGGCGCGGAATATGTCGTCGATTTCCTACCCAAGATCAAACTCGAGGTAGCAGTGGCCGACGATCAGCTCGATCGCGTGGTCGAAGCCATCCAGCAGTCCGCCCGTACCGGCAAGATCGGTGACGGCAAGATCTTCGTCAGCTCGCTGGAGCAGGTGATCCGCATCCGCACCGGCGAGTTGGACAACGACGCGCTTTAAGAGCGTGCAGGCGCCGCTGCCTGGGAGCGCTCGAAGCGGCGGTGATGCACCAGCAGGCCGGCGAAATAGGTGATGTAGTAACCGATCAGTAGCCCGAACACGGCCAGGGTCAGCGGGCTGTTGCCGAACCCGGGCGCGGTGTTGGCCATGGCCGGATGTTGCAGCTGGGGCATCAACACCAGGTAGCGCCAGCCGAGACGTGCAACCAGCAGCACAGTCAGCAAACCGCCGATCCAGGGGTTGGGCAGATAGGCGTCGGCGCCATTCGCGTCGCGCTCGAAACGGGTCAGCCGTAACCCCACCAGCCCCAGGACGGCGCCGCCCAGGGCGCCTCCCAGCAGGCCTTCCAGCAAACGCGGGTTGTGCAGACCGCCAACAGCGAGCACCACGCCAAGCACCGCGAAGATGGCGATGCGAACGGTCATGCGCTGGCGGCGGATCGGCTGCCGCCCAAAGCTGCCGCGCACGCGGCGCCAGACGGCAAACGCCATCAACGGCACCATGATGAAGGGAATCACAGTCGGAGCCACGGGCAGTCCTTCGCTGGGAACAGGCTTCGCAGCTTATCGGACCCCCCACCGCGGTGGCGATGGGCATGGCACAGCCATCGTGGGTGACAGCTGTCACCCACGATGGTGCTAGGCAGCCTCTTACTTGGCCTTGCCCTGGTTGGCCACGGCGGCCATCTTGGCCGCAATCGCTTCGGCATCGCCGAGGTAGTAGTGGCGCAGCGGCTTGAGGTCGGCGTCGAATTCGTACACCAGCGGCACGCCATTGGGGATGTTCAGCTCGACGATGTCGTCGTCGGAGATGTTGTCCAGATACTTCACCAGCGCGCGCAGCGAATTGCCGTGTGCGGCCACCACGACACGCTGGCCAGCGCGGATCGCGGGCGCCAGCACCTCATGCCAGTACGGCAGCACGCGGGCGACGGTGTCCTTGAGGCACTCGGTATCCGGGATGTCCTTCGGGTCCAGCTTGGCATAGCGCGGATCGGTGACCGACTCGTTGGCGGCGCGATCGAGCGGCGGCGGCGGGATGTCGTAGCTGCGGCGCCAGACCTTGACCTGGTCCTCGCCGAACTTCGCCGCGGTCTCGGCCTTGTTCAGGCCGGTGAGCGCGCCGTAATGGCGCTCGTTGAGACGCCATTCGAAATGCACCGGTATCCACATCAGGTCCATGGCGTCCTGCACGCCCCACAGCGTACGCACGGCACGCTTGAGTACCGAGGTGTGGGCCACATCGAAGGTGTAGCCTTCGGCCTTGAGCAAACGACCCGCCTCGGCGGCTTCGGCCATGCCCTGTTCGGTGAGATCCACGTCGGCCCAGCCGCTGAAGCGATTGTCGAGGTTCCACTGGGACTGGCCGTGTCGGATGAGTACGAGCTTGTGCATGGCGGGAATTCGCAACCAGAAACGTGAAATGGTGAGGCTCGACCCCGAGTACGTCAAATGACCGGCCGGCCCCTGTCGAAGGTCATGCTAAACCCGCAGCTGCCGGCAGGCATCCTACGGCGGTCAATATCTCTACGTGGAGTTTGTTATGCGCCGTAACCTGATCACGATTGCCTTTGGCCTGGCCCTGCCCTTGTCCGCGCTGGCGGCGGATAACGACGTCAGCAAGGTCAATGGCACCGTGCATGTCGAATCCGGCCAACAAGCCGGCAACGTAAGCACGGTGAACGGCGCTGTCCGCGTCGGCGACAACGCAACCATACTCAAGGCCAGTACCGTCAACGGCTCAGTGGAGCTTGGCGACAAATCCCAGGCGACGGCCGTCGATACCGTGAACGGCTCGGTCACCCTGGGCGCCAGCGATCGCGTCACCGGCCCGGTGAGCACCACCAATGGCGGCATTCGCCTGGGTGAACATACCGACGTCGCCGGCAAGACCAGCACCGTCAACGGCGGCATTACCCTTGATGCCGCTCATGTAGGCGGCGGCATCCAGACGACCAACGGCGACATTACGGTCGGCGCCAACTCCCATGTCGAGGGCGGCATCCTGGTTGACAAGCCGGGTGGCTGGTTCAACTGGAACAGCAACAACCGGCTGCCGCACGTAGTGATCGGCCCGCACGCCGTCGTGCAGGGTCCGCTGGAGTTTCGTCGTGACGTGGTGCTGCAGGTGAGCGATTCCGCGCAGATCGGTCCGGTGAAGGGCGCTACGCCGGTGAAGTTCAGTGGCGATGCACCGCCGGCGAACTGAAGGCAGGAGCATCAAGGCATAGCTCTGTCATCCCCGCTTTCGCTGGAATGACGATTCAAGATGGGGCGCTGCTTAAACCCAGTCGCGCGGCTTCAGGTAATCACTGAGCCGCGCTTCCGGCGAACCGGCCTCGGGTTCATAAGCGTATTCAAAGCGCACACGCGGCGGCAGGCTCATCAGGATCGATTCGGTGCGCCCGCCCGATTGCAGGCCAAACAGCGTGCCGCGGTCGTATACCAGATTGAATTCCACGTAGCGGCCGCGGCGATAGAGCTGGAACTCGCGCTCGCGCTCACCATACGGCGTGTCCTTGCGGCGCTCCACGATCGGCAAGTAGGCGTCGAGAAAGCCCTGGCCGACATCGCGCGTAAAGGCGAAGCAGCGCTCGAAGCCGCCTTCGTTGACGTCGTCGTAGAACAGGCCGCCGACACCGCGCGTCTCGTTACGGTGCTTGAGATAGAAGTATTCGTCGCACCACTTCTTGTAGCGCGGATAGACGTCCGCGCCATAGGGTTCGCACAGGTCGCGCGCCACGCTATGCCAGTGCACCACGTCCTCGTCGTGCGGATAGAACGGGGTCAGGTCGAAGCCACCACCGAACCACCACACCGGCTCCACGCCCTCCTTGCTCGCCTCAAAGTAGCGCACGTTGGCGTGCGTGGTGGGTATGTGTGGATTGCGCGGATGCAGTACCAGCGACACGCCGGTGGCCACAAAGCTGCCGCCGGCCAGGTCGGGCCGATGGGCCGTGGCGCTTGGCGGCAACTGATGGCCGTAGACGCGGGAGAAGTTAACGCCGGCCTGTTCGAAGATCGCACCATCGCGCAGCACGCGCGTGCGTCCGCCCCCGCCCGCGGGGCGGGTCCAGGCGTCCTCCTCGAAACGGGCCTGGCCGTCGACCTGCTCGATGGCCGCGCAGATGCGGTCCTGCAGGTCGCGCAGGAAGGTTTCGGCGAGATCGGCTTGTTGGCTCATCGGTGGACTCGGCGTCGTCTGAACTCGCCAAGCTTAACAAGCCCCGGCGCGACGACCGATGCGACCTGGCGTCGCGCGCTCTTTCAACCCGCTTCGGTAGCTTTAGCTGAGTCGCTCGACGATGCGGCGGTGGCCGATCAAATTCGCCCAGCGCGCACCCAGGTCGATCCACATCAGATAACCCGATTCGGCGAGCATCCGCAGCAGATAGCGCCGGCTGAGCACGAGCGCCGGTTCGGCGGCGACCGGCACGCAGTCGAAGCCGAGTCGTCGCGCCAGCAGCTGACAGCGCGCCAGGTGATAGCGACTGGTGACCAGAGCCACGGGCGGTAGCATCCGCATCAATGGGCCGTCCTCCTGCAGCAGACTGCGCGCGTGGCGCAGATTTTCTAGCGAATCCACCGACGCCTGTTCCAGTTGCAGCGTCACCCCGGCCGGAAGCTCATGCTTAAGCAGCCAGGCACGTCCGGCGGCGGCTTCGCTGACACTGCCACCACTGCGACCGCCCAGCAGCAACACGTGGTCGGTCTGGTCGGCCCGCATCAGGGTCAGCGCGCGCGACAGGCGCTGTTGGTACTCCGGCTCGGGCTGGTCGTGCACCAGTCGACGGCCGAACACCAGTACGGTCATCCGTCGTGGCAGGGTCAACGGACTACGCACCGCCACGCGCCACACATGAATGAGATAGCCGACCCAGACCAAGCCCAGGCTCAGCACCAGTGCGACTAGCGTCACTGCCGCGGCATGCAGCACGTCCCGATCGCTTAGATAGCGCCAGGGACCACGTTTGAAGGGGGCGATGATGGGCGACACGGGTAGGGCAGCGGCGACGGCAAACTCGGTGCCCGAGTGTGCGCAGCTGGCGATGCAGACGCAATCGCGGCCCGTGGCCAGCCCCTGCACAAAGATGAATGCCGGCCCCGACCGCCGTTTGTCCAGACTAGGAAATACCACGATCGCTGGTTAGGCTCCCGCGATGTCAGTACCGATCCAACCCCTGGCCGTCAGTGCCTTTACGGCCACTTCGGCGCTTGGCCATGGTCTTGAAAGCCACGTCGCCGCCCTTGCCGCCTCGCGCGGCGGACTTCGTCCGAACGATTTCAGCAGTGCGCCGCTGGCCTGCTGGATCGGCCGTGTGGATGGCGTGGAAGAGGCCTCGCTGCCGGCCGCGCATGCCGTGTGGGAATGCCGTAACAACCGCCTTGCCTGGCTGGGCCTGCATCAGGACCATTTCCTGGAGCGTGCGCTGGACGCGCGTCAGCGCTACGGTGCCGCGCGCGTCGCCCTGGTACTGGCGACCTCCACCGCGAGTATGGGTGCCACCGAGGAGGCCTATCGCCGCCTCGATGCGCAAGGCCATATGCCGCCGGACCTGCGGCGCCCGCTGATCCATTCCCCGCACTCGCTGGCGGGCTTCGTCGCCGAGGCGCTCGGCCTGGAAGGGCCCTGCCTGACCGTCTCCACGGCATGCTCGTCCAGCGCCAAGGTGTTCGCGAATGCCGAGCGACTGATCCGGCTGGGCCTGGTGGATGCCGCCGTCGTCGGTGGTGTCGACACCCTCTGCGACAGCGTGCTGTTCGGGTTCAACGCGCTCGAACTGGTGTCGCCGGAACCGTGCCGGCCGTTCGACCAGGGCCGCGGCGGCATCTCGGTCGGTGAGGCGGCCGGGTTCGCCCTGCTCGAACGCATCGACGCCGCACCCCGCGCATTGCGCTTGCTCGGCTACGGCGAGTCCAGCGATGCCCATCACATGTCAACGCCGCATCCGGAGGGGCTGGGCGCCGAACTCGCCCTGCGCGATGCTCTCGATCGTGCCGGCTTGCGCGCGGACCAGGTCGACTACATCAACCTGCACGGCACGGCCAGCCGCAAGAACGACGAAGTGGAAGCCGCACTCATCGCGCGGACCTTTCCGGCGTCCACCCGGGCCAGCTCGACCAAGGGCTTCACGGGCCACACGCTGGGCGCCGCGGGCATTCTCGAAGCCGTGTTCGCGCTCTTGGCGATTCAACACGGCCTGGTTCCGGGCAGCCTGGGCTGCACGACGCCCGATGCCGCATGCGGTCCCCAGTTGGCGCTGGAAAACGAGCGGCGGCAAATCGATGTAGCGCTGAGCAACTCCTTCGGCTTCGGCGGCAACAACGCCTGCCTGGCCTTCGGCAGGGCACCGGCATGAACACCCTGCCGGTTTTCGTCGAAGGTATCGGCCTGTGGTCGACGGCCCTGGGAGATTTCGCCGCGCTGCAGGCACTGGAAAAGGGTGACGCGGTGACACCGCCCTCGGCCAAACCGCCGGCCACGTTCCTACCCGCCAACGAACGGCGCCGCGCGCCGGAAAGTGTCTTGCTGGCCATCGAAGTGGCCGGGCAAGCCGTCGCCATGAGTGAACGTTCGGCCAGCGAACTGCCGTGCGTGTTCAGCTCCGCCTATGGCGACCAGCTGATTTCCGACTACATGTGCGCCACGCTCGCCCGGGCACCCGCCGAACTCTCGCCCACGCGCTTCCACAATTCGGTGCACAACGCGCCTGCGGGCTACTGGACCATGGCGACCGGCTGCCACGCCACATCCAGCGCCATCTGCGCTGGCCCCGCCAGTTTTGGCGCGAGCTTGCTGGAGGCGGCCACCTTGAGTCAGGCCGAACAGCGTCCGGTGCTGTTGGTCTGTAGCGACATCGCAGGTAGCGGCCCGGTGGGAGAGGTGAGCGGCTCACGCACCAGCTTTGGTTGCGCGCTGGTACTGGCACCGGAGCAGGGCCTGCGCAGCCTCGGCAAGCTCGTCCTGACGCTCGAACCGCATGCCGGCCTGGCTCTGCACCCGGGACCGCCCACCGGTGCCTGGCACGAAGCCAATCCCACCGCTGCATCGGCGTGGCCGCTGTTACAAAATCTTGCACATGGCGAGGGACACTGTACGCTCGCCGCGGCTGCGACCCTGGCCTTGCGAGTCTCACTGGAGAAGGTTGCTTGAATACATCCGACGCCCGCTGGTGCGTGTTGATCCCCTGCCTCAACGAGGAAGCGGCGATTCAAGGCGTGGTCGAATCGGTGCTGGCACTCAACGTACCGGTCATCGTCGTGGACGATGGCTCGGACGATCGCACCCCACAGATCGTGGGCTCGCTGCCCGTCACCTTGCTGAGTCATCCGCAGCGCAGGGGCAAGGGCGAAGCGCTGCGTACCGGTTTCCGTGAAGCCGTGCGCCAAGGTTTCGATGCCGTCATCACCATGGATGGCGACGGACAGCATCTGGCCAGCGACATCCCGCGCATCGCCGCCGCTGCGCAACGCTTTCCTGACCATATCGTGATCGGCGCGCGCCTGCTCGATCGCGAACAGCAACCGAAGGGTCGCCGTCGCGCCAACGCGGTCGCAGATTGGGCTATCTCCTGGGCCTGTGCGCAGCCCGTGGCCGATACACAGAGCGGACAACGCTGGTACCCACGTGCAGCCCTCGATCTGGTCGACCTGCCCGCCGAGAACTTCGTGTTCGAGGCAGCCATTCTCATCACGGCGTCGCGCATGAAGAACCTGGGTGTCGTCTCCGTGCCGATCGCGTCGCGCTACCACCGCGAGTTTCGCGTCAGCCACTTCAGCCCGGTACGCGACATCGCGCGCATCACCGGCTACACCATCGGCCAGCTAATTCACAACGGCAACGTCCTCGCCAGCTATCGGCGCTCACGCGCGTCGCAGCCGCTCGTCTACGACACGGCTGCAACGTGATGGTAGCTGCACCCGGCGCTGTCGCCGGGTGGAAAGTACTCGTCATGGGTCATGCGGCGGGATGGATAACGGCGGCGCGCCCACTCGCAAGCACCTGACCACGATGTTCCACGCGGAATGCATACTGCGCACCCGTGTCGTCGGCATACAGGCACTGCGCATGGACGTCCAAATGCCCATCGAGCTTGTCGACGAACTCGACTGAAAGCGCCACGTCCCGCACGCTGACCAGACGGCCCTGGCGCGACTCCATTACGCCACGCTCACGCGAAAGCAATGCGCTGTGCACCGCCATGGCCTGCGCGCCGAACTCGACGAGGTTGACTGCGTGCAGGCCGTGTTTGCCGCGCAAAGGATGGTCGGCGTTGGCATGGCCGATGGTCGTGGCGTGGATGGTGGTGGCATCCCATGCCTGCACGGCATCCAACAGGCACATCGTGCCTTGATGAGGGATGAGTTGCGCCCAGTCAGTCTTTGCGAGCATGCGGAGCCATGACGATCGAAAGGCAGAAATGGAAGGCCACACCCAGGCTCACTGTCAGTCCAATGGCGCGCAGCACGGGAATGGAGCTCCATGCGAGCATGCCAAACACCAGCAGGGCCGACAACACGCAGACAAGGGTGGCGTGCAGGGTACGCCGCTGCTCGGCCGCATCTCCCGTGTCGCGCTCGAAGAACAGTGCATAGTGCAGGCCGAGACCGGCCGCGAGGATCAGGGCAACCAGATGGAACAGCGAGATCTCGACGCCGGCCACCCGCTCGACCCCCAGCACCAGGAACGTGGCCAGGGTCATCGGCGCCAGCACGTGCCAGGCGCGGCGGACGCTGCGCAAAGCGAAGGTGATGACCAACGCAAGCAATACTGTTGCGGCAAGCAAGGCGTGCAGAATGCGTGCGCGATAATCGACGACCAATGACTCTGCAGCATCCTTCAGATCGAGCACACGCACGGCCCCACCGCTTTCCTGCGCCCATGCCTGCAATGCTGCCACGTCGTGCAGTCCGCTGAGCGTAGCCAGACCCAGCCACTGGTCATCACGCTGCACCAGCATGGCCGACAGGCGTTGCCCCAAGGGTGACGCCGCAAAGCGTGTCGGCGTGAGCGGCGGCCATTCGCGCGCCTTCTGCACGTCATCCACGAAGGGGGCGAATAGCCCGGGCTGGAACGGCAGGCCTTGCAAGGCCACGTTCAGCGCCTGCTGCAACGGCGCACGAGCCGGTAGCTTCTGTTGGCGCCCACGCTGCACGGCCTCGCTGGGGAGATAGCGCGATGGCAACTCGACCGCATCCACCGCATGTCGCGCCACCAGAGCCACGATCGCCGGCTCGATGTACTCGGATAGCTCCAGCACGCCTTGCTCGCTCGATGACGCCAGGATCAACAAGTAGCGCACATCCGGCGCGCCCAGGGCCTCGCGCAGGCGCGCGTCGCGCTGCAGCAGATCCCGCGGCAACGGTGTGAGCGCAGCCAGATCGTTTTGCCAGAACGGGCCTTGCGCAAAGACCAGCATCAGTACGGTAGCCAGCGCGACCACCAGCGGAATCCAGCGCGGCCGCGGCAGCCCATCGACGATTCGGCGCGCGGCGATCAACCACGGCATATCGGCCACGTCACGCACCCGCTCGGGCAACAAATAAGGCAGCAGATAGCGCGTGCTGCATCCCGCCACTAGCAGCCCGGTGACGGTGAACACCGCCAGCTGACGCAATCCATTCACGCCCGAGGCGTAGAACGCGGCATAAGCGATGCAGGCCGATGCGATGGCCGTCATCAACAGCGGCCACAATTCGCGCACGCTTTGCACAGCGTCCTCGCCGGCGCGGCGATGACTGAGAACGCGTATCGGATACTCCTGCGCCACGCCCAACAGGGTGAAGCCAAACGCCAGCGTGATGCCGTGCACTTGAGGAAACAACCACACCAGCGCAGCGATGCCCGCCAGCGCAGCGCTGGCGATCGGCAGGGCCGACAGCAGTAGCGAGCTGACACTGCGGTAAGCCAACAGCAGCAACAGGACGAAACCCACGGTGGAGATGCGACCGATCCATTCGGCCTGGCCGCGCGTTTGCGCGTTCACCACCACGCTGAAATAGCCAGGACCGCTCAGCGTGAGCGCGGCGCCCTGATGGCCGGGCAGAGCATCGAAAGCGCGGCGAATGCCGTCGATGGCGATCGTCTGCGCATCCGGGTCGAAGCCTGGCGCCTGCGTCTGCACCAGCAGCAAAGCCTCATTCTGCGCCGAGAACCACACGCCGTTGCGCACGTCCGGCGACGTCGGTGGCGTCCAGCGCTCGGCCAGCTTCAGGACTTCAAGCGTGGGATCCCGCGGCAGCAAACCCTTCAGCAAGCTGGCGGCCGGCGAGGACAGATCTTCCAGCCGTTGCTGCAGTTCATCGCGCAGGAACGCGGCATCCAGGCGCTGGGTGTCCAGCGTCGGCGACAACAGATAGCGATAGGGCAACAGCCTGTCGTCGAGCGAGGCGGTGTCGAAACTGCCGTTGATCACCTGACTGTAGTGGTCATCCTTGCGCAGCGCCGCCGCCAACGCCTGGCTCAATGCCGCGAGCTGATCCTCGAACTTGCCCGCGATAGCGAGCAGCAACAGCCGTGAACCGGGGCCTTCGCCGACCTGTTCCATCAACAGGCGTTGATCGGGTGTGGTCGGCGCCGGCATGAAGCTGCGCAAATCGGTGCTGATGCGCAGACGCTGGGACACCATCCAGCCCAGTGCGGCCAGCGTCGCCAGCCACAGCACCAGCAGGACCAGTCGCCTGCCGCGATGCATGCTCATCCGCCCTGGCAGAGCGCCACCAGGGCGTCGCGCGTGGGCGCCGCCGGCATGCTGGCGGCGAGGTCACCCAGCAGATCAATGGCGAGATCGCCGTCCGCCTCCTGCATGCGTATGCAGCGCGGCTCGTTGCCCTGTCCGTCAATCTCGATGCGACTGACCGTGCGCACCAGGGTCGGGTCGCGCGGCGTGAGCGTCAGGGTCCAGCGCTTCGAATCGTCGACGGTATGCTGGATGGCAAAGGCCTGCTCCAGGCGTGCGGAATCGCCGCCGAGCAAGGCGACAAAGCTGTCGAGCATGATCTGCAGCTGCGGCGCGCGCTTGAGCGAGAAGCGACGCGGCGGACGACCCTCGCGCTGCTGGGTTACTTCGCCATCGGCGATGCTCGAGACTTCGCGATTGGGGTGTTCCACGTGGCGCTCAAGGCGATCGCCGCCCAACCAGGCCAACTCGCCGGACACGACCAGTGGTTGATCCAGCAACTTGAGGAAACGTGCCTCGGCGAAGGCCGTGCGCGCAGGCGCAGGACGACCTAGCGAGTTCACCAGCGCGCGTGCCGTGGCGGCGTCTTCAGGCGCCGACGCGTTTACGCACAGCGACAGCATCGTTCCAGACAGGAACACCAGCATCTTGCTGCCAGAAGTCATAGAAATTGAACCAGTTGTAGGGGGCAACCTGCGCGTAATGTTCCACGCGAAGGGCGTAACGGGCGATAACCGCGTCCAGCGCATGCGCGCGGTCGTGGCGCGGAATCTCCACGCGTTCGGCGAACGGTTCGAAGATGAGGCGGTAGCGGTTACCGCCTTCGTAAAGGCCGAAGCACAGCATCACCGGCACTTTCAGCGAGTGCGCCAACAACCAGGGACCCACGGGGAAGGGCGCGGGTTCACCGAGGAAGGGGGTACGTCGCAACACTTCGTGCTCGCGCCCACGGTCGGCCAGCAAGGCCACCATGGCACCCTGCTCACAGGCTTCGGCCACCGCGAGCGTTATGGATGCGCCGCCCAGCGATGCATCGATCACCTGGTCGCCGACTTCGGGAGCGAGCGCTTCCAGCAACTCGGTCATGGCAGGTGTTTTCTGCTTGTCGAGTACGACGCGCAGCGAAGCCTCCGGCCGCCGCGATCGCAACGCGCGCAAGGCTTCGAAGCTGCCCTGATGGGTTCCCAGCAACAGCAAGCCACGCCCCTGCGCAAGGCAGACCTCGAGTTCGTCCAGCCCTTCCACCGAAATATCGAAACCCTTCTCGCCGTGCGCCAGCAGGAAGATCCGATCGAGAAGGGTCGCGGCAAAGCTGTGGATGTGCTTCATCACATGCCAGGCGGAAACCGGCCGGCCCTGGACTCGCTCCAGAAAGCGCCGCGAGGCAAGCCGTTCAGGCCCACGCCGCAGGAAAAAATAGAGTGTGATCGGATAGAGGCATAGACGGCCAAGTGGGCGGCCACCACGCAACGCGATCGTGCGGATCAGCCACAACGCGAAACGTCCACCACCTTCAGGGCGGCTCTGCCAGTGTTCGCTCACGGCGCCCCCTCGATCAGGCCGCGCGCCAGCAAGGTGCCGTCGCGACGTATTTCGAAGCGCACGCGGCCGGCCGCGTCGATCAAGTCCAGCGTGGCACGTTCATCCGGCAGCAGCGGTGCCACGAACTTGACTTCCAATACGCGCGCCATGCGCAGATCGCGCCACTCCCGCAACGCCTGCGCCACCTGCTCCAGCAGCACCACGCCCGGCACCAGCGGCGCACCAGGGAAGTGCCCGGGCAGGCTGGGATGATCTGCCGCGACGCAGATGTCGCGCTGATAGACGGTGCTACTCATGGCAACGTGGAGCCATTACCACGCGCCCGCTGGGGCCAAGCTGCCGCCATGCCACAGCCGCGACGTAGTCTTCTGGTGCGAGGAGAGAGAGAACGACATGGCGGGATCTGCCTGTTCGCTAAACCGGCGACGGCGGAGGAAAGCTGCAGGCTCTGACCGCATCATGCCCCATGGGGGTTAGGCCGCGCGGTGCTGTTCGATGTGTTCGGACAGCGTACGCAGGCTGGTAAAGATCTGGCGGTTTTCCGGATTGTCCGAGCGCAGCTGAAAGCCGTAGCGCTTGGACACGGCCAGCGCGATCTCCAGCGCGTCGATGGAATCCAGACCGAGGTCACCGCCGAACAGAGGTGCATCAGGATCGATCTGATCAGGCGTCACTGCCTCCAGATTGAGGCATTCCACGATCAAGGTAGCCAGCTGGTGTTGTGGGGTGCTCTGCTCGGCCATGCCTTTGCGTACTCGGTACATGCGCCTCTCCCCCAGAGGCAGCGGCCGACAAGTGTAACATAGCGCCCCCGCCTCCCTCGGTTGCACTCCATGGTTCAGGGTTGTGAAAACGCTGTCGCCCGGCCTGCGCTGCGGCGCGCACCGCAGGTGTCTTACCGCAGTGCCGACGCCGAGGCGGTCCTGCACGAGTCGGGCACGCTGGCCGTATTCGGCTTTGGAGCCGGCGCCAGCCGAAGCGCCGATCCGCGCTGGGTGAGGGTCGATCTCGAGTGCTTTGATGCGCCGGCACCGCTGGAGATCTGGCAGGTGAACGGGACGGTAACCCATGGTCGCGCGGGCGAGTTGCGCTGGTCCGCCGGCGACGGCTGGCTGTTCGCTGCCATCGAGCTGGACGAGCACGCCCACGGTGGCCCCCGCGGCGCCAGCGCCGCTGCTTACGCGGCCGTGTGCGGTTTTCTTGCGACCCGCCGTGAACACCACGTGCAACGCATCTGGAATTATCTCGGCGACATCAACCTGGGCGACGGCGACAGCGAGCGCTACAAGCAGTTCTGCGATGGCCGGGTGGAGGGCATGGGCGCGTTCTTCGCCGAGGGATTCCCCGCCGCGACCGCCATCGGCCACCATGCCGCCGAATCGCGCCTGCAGGTCTACCTGCTCGCCTGTGACCAGCCCGGCCTGAGGGTGGAAAATCCGCGCCAGGTCAGCGCCTGGCACTACCCGCGCCAATATGGCCGCACAACGCCCCGATTCGCCCGCGCCATGGCCTTGCCGGCTCAGGACGCCCTGGCCATCTCAGGAACGGCCGCCGTGGTTGGCCACGCCTCGGCACATCAGGACGACCTGCTGGCCCAACTCGACGAAACGCTGACCAACCTCGAGGCCCTGCTTGCCAGCGCCGGCATGAACGCCGGCTTCGACACGCAATCGCCGCTCAAGGCCTACGTGCGACAGCCGACCGACGCGCCAATGGTTCGCGATGTCCTGCAGCGCCGGCTGCCCGGCGTGCCCGTACTCCTGCTGCACGGCGACATCTGCAGGCAGGAATTGCTGGTGGAAATCGACGGCTGGCGCTACGCGTAACAGCAACCGGATCGTACGGGTCATTTCTTGGTCGGACGGTGCCAGCCCTCAAGCGTTACCTGACGCGCGCGCGCCAGTGTCAGCTCACCGGCCGGCGCATCCTTACCGATCACCGAGCCCGCGCCAATGGTGGCCTGGGCGCCGATCGTCACGGGGGCCACCAAGGCGCTGTTCGAGCCGATGAAGGCACCATCGCCGATCGTGGTGAGACTCTTGTTCACGCCGTCGTAGTTGCACGTGATGGTGCCGGCGCCGATGTTCACGCCGCTACCAATCACGGTGTCGCCAAGATAGCTCAGGTGATTGGCCTTGCTGCCCTCGCCGAGATGCGCCTTCTTGGTCTCGACAAAGTTACCGATATGCACGCCGGTAGCCAGTTCGGTACCCGGGCGCAAGCGCGCATACGGCCCGATGATGCACGGACCGTGCGTCACCACGCCTTCCAGATCACAGTGCGAATGCACGACGGTGCCTGCGGCGAGACGCACATCCTTCAAGCGTGTGAATGCGCCAATCCGTACGTCCTCGCCCAGCGATACCTCGCCTTCGAGAATGACGTCGATATCGATGTCGACGTCCGCGCCCGCCGTCACCGTGCCGCGTACGTCGATGCGTGAAGGATCGACGATGCGCACACCTTCCAGCGCCAGCGCCTTGGCGGCGCGCAGCCGATACTGAGCCTCAAGCTCGGCCAGCTGCCAGGGATTGTTGGCACCGGCCGCCTCGTATTCGTCCTCGCATTCCACGCACGCCGCAGCACGATTCTCGGCAGCGGCCATGGCGAAGATGTCGGTGAGGTAGTACTCGCCTTGCGCGTTGTTGCGATCGAGTTTCGATGTCCAGCGCTTCAGTGCCACCGCTTCGGCGGCAACAATGCCTGTGTTGATCAGATTGATGGCGCGTTGGCTGTCATCGGCGTCCTTCTCTTCCACGACGGCACGCACCAAGCCATTGCCGTCACGCAGTACGCGCCCGTAACCCTGCGGATCGGCGACACGGGTAGCCAACAGGCCGACCGTGCCTTCGGCGTTCACGAGGCGCTGCAAGGTCTGTGCGCGAGTCAGCGGCACATCGCCATAAAGCACCAACACCGTGGCATCGTCGGGAACATCAAGCAGCGCTTCACGCACGGCATGCCCGGTACCCAGCCGCTGCGATTGCAACACCCAATGCAAATCGGCCTGACCCTCAAACGCCGCCCGCACCTGCTCACCGCAATGGCCATAAACCAGGTGGATGACCTGAGGCCCCAATGCGCGGGCGGCCTCGAGCACATGCGCCAGCAACGGTCGGCCGGCCAATGGCATCAGCACCTTGGCCTTCTTGGACTTCATGCGCTTGCCTTCGCCAGCGGCAAGGACGATGACGTGGAGGGGAGCGTTTTTGATCATGGGCTGGCCCGTCGTGGCTAGCGGCGGAGCATAGCAGCCGCCGGATGGAGATCTGCGGACATGGTGAGGGCGTGAAAAAGGCTAGCGCGCGCCGTCCGCGGCGGCATTGACGTCGGTGACCGGCTTGCCGTCCTTCCAGGCGAAGCGAAACACATAGGCTGCGCTGAACGGGCGCGCTTCGCTGTCGACCTTGTGCTCGTTGCCGTTCGCATCGGCCGCCCAGCGACTGATCAACAAGGGCTCGAACGTCCATTGCATGGCCGCCTTGCGTACCGCATCGGCGAACGGCCGGCGCTGGGGATCGACCTGTACCTCGTCGGCGATGCGTACCTCGCTGACCTTGCCTTCGGCATTGACGATCAACTGTGCCTCGATTTCAACCGGCGGGAGTCCGGACGAGAGCAATTCCGGCGGATAGATCGGGGCCGAGCGCGCACTGGGTATGGCACCCGTGGAAATCTCACCCATCGCCAGCTGGTAATGCCGCATGCTTTCCTTAGCGACGGCGCGATAGGACGTATCGCCCTGCGGGGACGGCTGTGCGGGTGCCGGCGAGGGCGTGGTCGCGCAACCCGCCAGCATGGTAGCGGCGGCGGCAAGAGCCCATCCCAGCGGCGGTCGATAGCTGGCTTGGCGAATTGACTTCACGTCCATGCGTCGCCCTCTCCCGTGGGGTGGACGCAGCATAAACAAAAACGCCGGCCTGTTGGCCGGCGTCTCGTATCGCCCGGGTGGGCGCGTGTCTTAGTGCTTGAGCGTCTTGCGGAGACGCTCCAGCGCCTGCAGCTGGGTGAGTGCCTGGGCCAGCTTGGCCTGGGCATCGGCGATCTCAACCGCGTCGGTGCGATTGGCCAGCGCGTCCTCTGCTTCCCGCTTGGCGGCCAGGGCGGCAGCTTCATCGATTTTGTCGGAGCGGATCGCCGAATCCGCCAGCACGGTGACCACCTGCGGCTGGACTTCGAGAATGCCGCCGCTGGTGATGGAGATATCGATCTTCTCACCGTTCGACTGGGTAACGACGACCTTGCCCGGCTTCAGGCGGGTGATCAGCGGCGCGTGGCGCGGCGTGATGCCCAGCTCGCCGAGCTCGCCGGTGGCAACGACCATCGTCGCCTCGCCCGAGTAGATCTCGGCTTCGGCACTGACGACTTCGACGCGAATGGTGTGGCTCATGACTGAAGATTCCGGATGCTTAAGGCGACGGGCGGACCGTTAGGTCCGCCCTGAGGGATCAGGCGGCCTTCTTGGCAGCCATTTCCTCGGCCTTCTTGATGGCCTCGTCGATGCCGCCGACCATGTAGAACGCCTGTTCCGGTAGGTGATCAGCGTCGCCGTCCACGATCATCTTGAAGCCGCGGATGGTTTCCTTCAGCGGCACGTACTTGCCCGGCGAACCGGTGAACACTTCGGCCACGTGGAACGGCTGCGAGAAGAAGCGCTCGATCTTGCGCGCACGCGACACGGCCTGCTTGTCTTCTTCCGACAGCTCGTCCATGCCCAGGATCGCGATGATGTCCTTGAGCTCTTTGTATTTCTGCAGCGTGCCCTGCACGCGACGGGCGACGTCGTAGTGCTCGACGCCGATCACGTTCGGGTCGAGCTGGCGGCTGGTGGAGTCCAGCGGATCCACGGCCGGGTAGATACCCAGCGAGGCGATGTTACGCGAGAGCACCACGGTCGCATCCAAGTGGGCGAAGGTGGTGGCCGGCGACGGATCGGTAAGGTCATCCGCGGGCACGTACACGGCCTGGATTGAAGTGATCGAACCGGTCTTGGTCGAGGTGATGCGCTCCTGCAGCACGCCCATTTCCTCGGCCAGCGTCGGCTGGTAACCCACGGCGGACGGCATACGGCCGAGCAGTGCGGACACTTCGGTACCGGCCAGCGTGTAGCGGTAGATGTTGTCGACGAACAACAGCACGTCCTTGCCCCTGCCGTGCTCGTCCTTCTCGTCGCGGAAGTACTCGGCCATGGTCAGGCCGGTCAGCGCAACGCGCAGACGGTTGCCCGGCGGCTCGTTCATCTGGCCGTACACCATCGCGACCTTGTCCAGGACGTTGGAGTCCTTCATCTCGTGGTAGAAGTCGTTGCCCTCACGGGTACGCTCGCCCACGCCGGCGAACACGGACAGACCCGCGTGCGCCTTGGCGATGTTGTTGATCAGCTCCATCATGTTCACGGTCTTGCCCACGCCGGCGCCGCCGAACAGGCCGACCTTGCCGCCCTTGGCAAACGGGCACATCAGGTCGATGACCTTGATGCCGGTTTCCAGCAGATCGCTGGCAGCCGCCTGGTCGTCATAGCTCGGCGCTTCGCGATGGATGACCCAGCGATCCTGCTCGCCGATCGGGCCCGCTTCATCAATCGGCTCGCCCAGCACGTCCATGATGCGGCCGAGCGTGGCCTTGCCGACCGGCACCTTGATGCCTTCGCCGGTGTTGCGCGCCACGAGGCCGCGCTTCAGGCCGCCGGTGGAACCGAGGGCGATGGTACGGACGATCCCGTCACCCAATACCTGCTGGACTTCCAGCGTGATATCGGTGCCGTCAATCTTCAGCGCGTCGTAAACCTGCGGCACCTGATCGCGCGGAAATTCCACGTCGATAACCGCGCCGATGATCTGTACAACTTTGCCCTGGCTCATGGATTTGCTCCGGATGGATCTTTTAGTGTTTGTTGCGGCGCCGCTTCGCGTCGCCATGAAATTTGGTTCTAGCGCGGCTTAAACTGCCGCAGCGCCGCCTACGATTTCGGAAATTTCCTGGGTGATCGCAGCCTGACGCGCCTTGTTGTAAATCAGCGTCAGCTCACCAATCACCTTGTTCGCGTTATCCGACGCGCTCTTCATCGCGACCATGCGCGCCGCATGCTCGCTGGCCAGGTTTTCCAACACGCCCTGATACACGATCGACTCGATGTAGCGACCCATCACGTGCTCGAGCACGGTGGCGGCATCGGGTTCGTAGATGTAATCCCAGTCGTGCTGGTGCTGGAGCTTGAGGCCCGCCACCGGGTAATCCGGCGAAGGTGACGCCTCGCTGGCCGCGATACCCAGTTCCTCGGCAACCACGTTCAGCGGCAACAGTGCGTGCACGGCCGGCTTTTGCACCATGGTGTTGACGAAGTCGTTGTGGGCCAGGAACACGCGGTCGACGTTGCCCGCCAGGTAGCCGTCCAGCGCAATCTTGATCACGCCCACCAGATGATCGAGCTTTGGCTTCTCACCGAGATGGCTGACGCTGCCGATCAGGTTGATGCCCTTGATGCGACGGAAGAACTGGATCGCCTTCTGGCCGATCGCCACCACGTCCACTTCGACGCCCTTGTCCTGCCACTCGCGGATGGCCGGCAACAGGCGACGGAACAGGTTGGAATTCAGGCCACCGCACAGGCCGCGATCGGTGGTGATGACCACATAGCCCACGCGCTTGACGGTCTCGCGCTCCTGCAGGAACGGATGACTGAACTCAGTGTTGGCCTGGGCCACATGCGCGATGACCTTGCGCATGGCGCGCGCATAGGGGCGCGAGGCCTTCATCAGATCCTGCGCCTTGCGGATCTTCGAGGCCGAGACCATTTCGAGCGCGCGCGTCACCTTGCGCATGTTCTGCGTGCTCTTGATCTTGGTTTTGATTTCGCGTCCGCTTGCCACGTTTGCCTCAACCTGTTGGGTGATTGCGATCCCGGTCCGTTCGGCCGGAGTGCTGTACAGCCGCGCAACTGGCGGCTGTACACCCGTTATTGCTTACCAGCTACCGGTCTTCTTGTACTCGTCCAGCGAGGACTTGAAGACGCCTTCGATCTCGTTGTTCCAGTCACCGGTGGCGACGATCTTCTTCATCAGCTCGCCATGGTTCTGGTGCATGAAGGCATGCAGGCCCTTCTCGAACGGCAGCACCTTGTTGACCGCCAGGTCATCGAGGTAGCCCTTCTCGGCCGCGTACACCGACAGCGCCAGCTCGGCGATCGACAGCGGGGCGTACTGCGCCTGCTTCATCAGCTCGGTCACGCGCTGACCGCGGTCGAGCTGGGCGCGGGTGGCCGGATCCAGATCCGAAGCGAACTGCGCAAACGCTGCCAGCTCACGGAACTGCGCCAGCGCCAGCTTCACGCCGCCGGACAGCTTCTTGACGATCTTGGTCTGCGCGGCACCACCGACGCGGGACACCGAGATACCGGCGTTCACGGCCGGACGGATGCCCGAATTGAACAGGTCGGTTTCCAGGAAGATCTGGCCGTCGGTGATCGAGATCACGTTGGTCGGCACGAACGCAGACACGTCGCCAGCCTGCGTTTCGATGATCGGCAGCGCGGTCAGCGAACCGGTCTTGCCCTTCACTTCGCCGTTGGTGAACTTCTCGACGTATTCCTCGGAGACGCGGGAAGCGCGCTCGAGCAGACGCGAGTGCAAATAGAACACGTCACCCGGATAGGCTTCGCGGCCCGGCGGGCGCTTCAGCAGCAGCGAGATCTGGCGGTAGGCCACGGCCTGCTTGGACAGATCGTCATAGATGATCAGCGCGTCTTGGCCACGGTCACGGAAGTATTCGCCCATGGTGCAGCCGGAGTACGGTGCGATGTACTGCAGCGCTGCCGACTCGGAAGCCGAGGCGACGACCACGATGGTGTTGGCCAGCGCGCCGTTCTCTTCGAGCTTGCGCACGACGTTGGCGATCGACGAACGCTTCTGGCCGATGGCGACGTAGATGCACTTAATGCCGGAGTCTTTCTGGTTGATGATCGCGTCGATCGCCAGCGCGGTCTTGCCGGTCTGACGGTCACCGATGATCAGCTCACGCTGGCCACGGCCGATCGGGATCATTGAGTCGACCGACTTGTAACCGGTCTGCACCGGCTCGTCGACCGACTTACGCCAGATCACGCCCGGGGCAACCTTCTCGATCGGCGAGCTGAGCTTCGCATCGATTGGGCCCTTGCCGTCGATCGGGTTGCCCAGCGCATCGACGACGCGGCCGAGCAGCTCGGTGCCGATCGGCACTTCAAGGATGCGGCCGGTGGTCTTGGCAACGTCGCCTTCGCGCAGGTGCTGGTACTCGCCCAGCACCACGGCGCCCACCGAGTCACGCTCGAGGTTCAGCGCCACTGCAAAGGAGTTGCCCGGCAGTTCGATCATTTCGCCCTGCATCACGTCGGCCAGGCCGTGGATGCGCACGATGCCGTCGGACACGCTGATGATGGTGCCTTCGTTGCGAGCTTCCGCGCCGAGCTTGAACTGCTCGATGCGGCTCTTGATCAGTTCACTGATCTCGGACGGGTTCAAAGTGGTGCTGGACATGGTCGGTATCCCGAAATTTTAGAAATTCAGTGCGTCAGCGCGCTGGACAAGCGCGCCAGACGTCCACGAGCAGAGCCGTCGATCACTTCGCTACCAGTGTCGATCACCACGCCGCCAAGCAGCGTCGCGTCGACCTTGGTCTCCAGTTCGATTTCGCGCTTGAAGCGGCGCTTCAACGACGCCTTCAGCTGTTCGGCCTGGGCGGCATCCAACGCGAACGCGCTGGTCACCTTGACCAGCAGCTGCGACTCCGATTCACGCTTGTACTGCTCGAACAAGGCGGCGGCCTCCGGCAGCAAGGCCATCCGGCGATGCTCCGCCAGCTCGCCCAGGAACTGAGCGAACGGCGCGTCGGCACTCATGCCTTGCGGCAGATGCAGCGCCACCAGCTGTTCCGGCTTCACGCGCGGATCGTTGCCGAAGCCGGCCACACGCGGGTCCTTCGCCACTTCCGCGGCGAAAGCCAGCGCCTGCGACCATGCGCTAAGCGAACCGGCCTCGTGGGCCAGTTCGAAGGCAGCACGCGCATACGGGCGGGCGAGGGTGATTGCCTGGGCCATGACTTAGATCTCGGCCACGAGCTGGTCGAGCATGGCCTTGTGGGCCGTGGCATCGACTTCGCGCTGCACGATCTTCTCCGCGCCCTGGATGGCCAGACGGCCAACCCAGCCACGCAGTTCTTCGCGCGCACGCTGCTGCATGCTAACGAGATCGTCGGCGGCGGCGGCCTTCAGGCGGTTGGCCTCGGTCGTGGCTTCGGCGCGAGCCTTGTCCACGATCTGGTTGGCATGCTGCTGGGCACGCTCGATGATCTCGTTGGCCTGCTGGCGAGCCACCTTGATCTCCGCCTCGACCTTGCGGTCGGCGTCCCTCAGCTCGGCGTGCGCGCGCTCTGCGGCATTGAAGCCCTCGGCAATCTTGATCTGCCGTTCCTCAATCGCCTTGTTGATATGCGGCCAAATGAAGTGGACGCAGAACCAGATCAGGATGGCGAACGAAAGCATTTCGCCAATCAAGGTCGCGTTGAAATCCATCGCTGCGTTACCTGTAGTTGCTGTGTATTACGAGCAAGTACGCCGAAGCGTCGTTGCGGAAATGCGGCGCCGCCGAAGCGGCGCCATGAACCGACGGATTAGTGACCAGCTGCAGCCGTGGCAGCGCTCATCACGTTCGACAGCAGCGGGTTCGCCACGGCGAAGTACATCGCCAGCGCCACACCGATCAGGAACGCCGCGTCGATCAGGCCGGCGAGCAGGAACATGCGGCCCTGCAGCAGCGGCACGAGTTCCGGCTGACGGGCAGCGGCCTCGAGGAACTTCGAACCCATGACGCCGATACCGATACAGGCACCGAGTGCACCGAGACCGATGATCAGACCCAGCGCGATGGCGGTGAAGGACTGCACTTGAGCAATATGAGCGATGAGTTCCACGACGGTCTCCTGAGAAATTTAAACTGAAAAGTCAAAAAGGTTGAAACGAATAATTCGAACGCACGAATCAGTGGTGATCGTGCGCCATCGAGATGTAGACGATCGTCAGCACCATGAAAATGAAGGCCTGAATGCCGATGATCAGGATGTGGAACACGCCCCACACCGTGTAACCGATGATGCCGGCGCCAAACAGCGCCCAGCCAGCCAGGCCGGCGCCGGCACTGAACAGGCCGGCGATCAGCATGAACACCAGCTCGCCTGCGTACATGTTGCCGAACAGTCGCATCGCCAGGCTCACCGGCTTGGACAGCAGTTCGACGACGTTGAGCAGGAAATTGGGAATCCACAGCGCCGGATGCTTGCCGAACGGCGCGGTGAACAGCTCGTGCATATAGCCGTTGAAACCCTTCGCCTTGAAGCTGTAGAAGATGATCAACACGAACACGGTCAGCGACATCGCGAACGTCATGTTGATGTCGGCGGTCGGCACGGAGCGGAAATGACCGACGCCGAGTTTCCCGAAGATCCAGGGCAGCAGATCCACCGGCAGCAGATCCATCGCGTTCATCAGAAACACCCAGACGAAGACGGTCAGCGCCAGCGGCCCGAGAAAACGGCGGTCGCCATGGAACACGTCCTTGACCTGGCCATCGACGAATTCGAGCACCAGCTCGACGAACGCCTGGCCCTTGCCCGGCACACCTGCGGTGGCCTTGCGCGCCATCAGCCAGAACAGCAGGCAGAAGACCGCGCCAAGCACCAACGACACTGCGACCGAGTCGATATGCACAGCCCAGAAGCCATCCGGACTCGTGTGCGGACGCAGGTGGGTCAGATGATGCTGAATGTATTCGGTCAGGCCGCCCGACTCGCTTGCCATGTCTCAACCCTTGAATCTGAACGCCAGCAAATAAACTGCGTAAGCAGCCGCTAACCCCGTGATGGCGGCCAGCGGCGGCAACTTGAATTTAAACAGGATCACGACCAGCCCTCCGACGATCACGACCCATTTAAGGAGCATGCCTGTCAGCAATCGGCTCAACGCCATACCAGCCCCGTTCAACCCGCTGAAGAAGCGTGCTGACAGCAGCGCGGTACCCAGCGCCACTATCGTTGCACCGGCAGCGGCCGATATCGCTTCACGACGACCCAGCGTCAGGAAAACGAGGCCGGCCAGCACCGCTACAGCAAGCTGCAGCCACACGATGCGCAAGGCGAGACGTCGACCGGAGACAAGACTGTTGAGCACGTAACGCCCCCGCGCGGTTTACACGAGGCGGCACCGATACAGCTACGCGCCATGTTCCAATTCGTAAGAGTATATCAGCGCGTCGATTGGAGCGACAAGTCGCGCCACGCGCGGCATTTTGTCAAACGTCGTCTTGTTCACATTGCGACGTCTAGGGCGGCGCCCAAAGAAAAGGGCCGGACATGAGTCCGGCCCTGAGACGCAACTGGGGGGAAGAAGTGTTGCGTCGATAAAACGTGATTACTTGCCTGCAGCGGCTTTCTTGACGGCGGCCACCGGCGCCGCAACGGCGTCGTTGGCTGCCTGCTGCTGCTCCTGCACGAGTGCATTGAGCGACTCGGCGGTCTTCTGGGTCACAGCAATGATTTCTTGCGTCACAGCCACGGCGCGCTCGGCGTTCTCGCGGCTGACGGCGGTGCCCTTCTCCCACAGAACACGCAGGCCATCGGCATCGCGGGTCTCGAAAGCTTCGGTGATGAAGGTGGAGGTGACTTCCGCCTGCTTTTCGAGCGCCTTCATCTGCAGCTCGGCGACCTTTTCCAGACCCTTGAGCGCCAGGGACTGCGCCTTGAAGGCACTGTCAGCCAGCTGTTTGGCGTAAGCAAAAATCTGGGAATTGAGTTGCTGCGTCATGACTTGGTCCCTCGACGGGAGTTTGGGTAGTGGGCGTAGCCTACCAAGCCATTTGTTGCAATGCAATATATTTTTTATGTCAGAACTACCGTGTCACGAAAAATTCAATGAATTCGCCACTTTAAGACGAACCCATGAAATTTTGCGACGCGTCAAAAGCTGTCACGGCTACTACTGGCGCCCGACGTGCAGGTCTCGTGCACGACCACTTTGTCCAGGCCAGGCAAACGCGGCTCCAGGCGCGTGAAGATCCAGCGCGCCAGCATTTCGCTGGTCGGGTTCTCCAGCCCCTCGATGTCGTTGAGGTAGTGATGATCGAGCTGGTCATACAGCGGCGCGAAGGCTGTCTTCACGTCAGCAAAATCCATGACCCAGCCGAGCGACGGATCCGGCTCGCCCGCTACGTGAATCTCGATACGGAAGGAATGCCCGTGCAGTCGCGCGCACTTGTGGCCCAACGGCACATTCGGGAGTCGATGGGCCGCTTCGATGTGGAAGACTTTGAAGATATGCATAGCGCCATTCTACCGCTTGCGGCACGTCGCTTCCGAGGCACGCCGCCCGCCGTGGCTCTTCACACGCCCAAGAGCGATGGTTATCCACACATGCGTTGCACGTCGGGTTGACGTGCACGCTGGCTTAAATGGGCGTCCGGAGGCGGGGGTCGTCGGCACGCGGGGAACTGAAGGCAACCAACGGCCCTACTGCGTGTCACCCACGACCACACCTCGCAATCTCTTGAAGATCGATGCGTGACCGAGTCCTCCTTGCCTAGAGGGTAGGGCGATGTGCAGGTTGTGGAAGGCCGCTACCGTCGCTGCACTGACGACGGCCATCGTTCCAGGCTTGGCCGCGGCTGCCGATGGCGGCCCGGAGCTTCTTTTGCGTGGCCGTCCCGTCGCTGCCTACGCCGGCCCAGCAACGAATGCTCGCGCCGATTCATGGGACACCGGTCTGGCAAGCGCAGCGAACGGGGTGACGCCCGTCGCCGCCCCAGGTGCCGTCCGCATGGCGACGGCGATGAGCGAGGCCTGGGCGTTTCCCACCGCCGGCCGCAGCGACTGGAGCCGGGACGTCGGGCGATGGAGCTTCGCTTCGGTGACGACGTCTTACAACGGGTCGCCCGATGCGTTCAACCTCCAGAGCGCAAGCCTGCCGAGCAGCACGAGCTTCGGGGCCAATGGCGAGGCGGCGATCGCCCGCACGCAGCTCCTTGCCGGTTACCGCATCACCCCGAACGACCGCATCGCGGTGTCGTATGGCGTGACCGCGACCACCAGCAACCTCCAGAACAGCCGGCGTAGCAAGGCCGCGTACAACTTCTGGACCCTCACGCCGAAGGTGGCCTACATCAAGACCCTGGCCAGCGGTGAAGGGGATGCCTCCACGATCGTCGCCGTCGGTTGGTTCTCGCGCAAGACCAATGCGATCTACCAGAACAGTGCGGTGGGTCGCATCGAGACTGTGGTGATGCGACAAAGCACGGGCGGCTGGGGCGTCGGTGGGGTGGCCGCCGCGATCGAACACTACTCGCGAGATCCCAACACACCCAGCTACGGCATGCCGCGCAACCCGAGCTTCGATGGCGTGGGGCTCGGCGTGGGGCCACAGATCAACTGGAACACCAGGTGGCGGGGCGGAAACATCGAATTTCGCTATCGCTGGATCTACGAGTTCAATGGCCCCGGCGGACACGCAAGCCAGCCCATGCTGCTGTCGGCCACCGTGCATTTGTAGCCGTTACGAAGGCCGCGAGACCCGCCGTGCAGCAGAAGCTGGCCATCCTGGCGTCTCAAAAGCATGCCTTCCCTGGCCGTCGACTCGATCTCAGGCGGGCGGCGCTCACTCCGCGTGGTCCGTGTGATCGCCCAGGATCATCACGTTGAGTTCGCGCCTTTTCCAGAACACGTGATGGACACGCGGACGCAATTTCTCCAGCGCCGATTCCGTGACGCCAATGTAGGTCAGCAGGACGGCAGGCCGCGAACCGTCGCCGGGCACCTGCTCGATGCGGTCATAGGCCGGAAAACCGTACTTGTCGAGGAAGGCTGCAACCTCCTCTTCGGACGTGCCCGGTTCGATATTGCCAAGCAGTAAGCGGGTCATGAACGCCCTCCCGAAACAACCGTCCTCTGCAGCGCTGGCACCATCGCCCGCGTCCGTCAGAATTTTTCGTCGATGAAGCGGTATGGATAATCCGGCTCGCGGTAATCACCGCGTTTCTCGCGCTTGGGCAGGACCACTTTTTCGCGCGGCACTTCCTTGTACGGAATGCGGTTGAGCAGGTCGTTGATGATGTTGAGACGGGCGCGGCGCTTATCGTTGGAGTTGACCACCAGCCACGGCGCAAATTCCGTGTCGGTGGCGCGGAACATGGCGTCGCGTGCGCGCGAGTAGTCGTACCAGCGGCCATAGGACTTCAGGTCCATCGACGACAGCTTCCAGATCTTGCGCCCATCGTCGATGCGCCCCTGCAAACGCCGCGTCTGCTCGGCTTCATCGACCTCCAGCCAATACTTGAGCAGGGTGAGGCCCGAAGCGACCATGCCGCGCTCCACCAGCGGCGCCACGTGCAGGAAGCTCTCAACCTGTTCGTCGGTGCAAAAGCCCATCACACGCTCGACGCCCGCCCGGTTGTACCAGCTGCGATCGAAAATCACGATCTCGCCCGCCGCCGGCAAATGGGGCAGGTAGCGCTGGATATACATCTGGCTCTTCTCGCGATCGGTGGGTGCTGGCAGCGCAACCACTCGGAACACGCGCGGACTCACCCGCTCGGTGATGGCCTTGATGGCGCCACCCTTGCCTGCGCCGTCACGCCCTTCGAAAACGATGCAAATCTTGGAACCCTGCTTTTGCACCCAGCCTTGCAGCTTCACCAGTTCGACATGCAGCTTCTGCAGCTCGTTCTGATAGTCCTTGTTCTTGAGTTTCGTCCGCTCGGCGGGCTCGTCTCCCTTGGCTGCCTTTTTGTCCTTTGCCATCGCATCGCCCTCATGTTCGCCCTGGACCTGGCATGCAAACGAACCTTCCCGTCGACGGCCATTAAGCTCGCCGTCGTTGGCACGAAGGAGCGGCGGCGGCCGCACCAGCCTTGCTTTGTCCGTCAAACTTATCGCCGCGGCCATGAAGATCTCGTCACGCAGTGCATGCGATTCACATTCCTATGCACGGCAGATTGACGCGCGTGGTGTCTAAATACGCGCCTGAAAGCGCACCTAGTCGTCGCGACGGAAGGTTTCGTGCCGACAGCTCCACGACTTTCATGATGCCGGCAGCCGCCGACGACTAGCCCCGCGCTCTCCGCGTAGTCAATGACTGACTAAATGCTCTTCTTGGGGGGCATGGCGATGAGTCCGCTATTCCGTACCGCCACCGTATCGCTGGTGGCGCTGATCTGGTCGGTGCCGGTGCTCGCTGGAGGCGGGGGCGCGGACCCCCAGGCCACCGGCTCACAGGGCACATCGTCTGCGCGACTGGGGCAAAGCGGCCCGGACTGGGCGGGGCATCCCGGCACGATGTCTGATGCGGGCATGCCGGCGCCCCTCACACCGGTCCCGGACGCTGTTCAGGCCGCTACAGAGTTCGGCGAAACGTGGACGTTCCCTGAAATGAGCGACATGCATGCATGGGGCGCAGGGCACGGACGATGGAGCATTGCATCGCTGGCTAGCTCTGCCTATGCAACCCCACTGCCTCCCGGCGTCGAATCGGATGCGCTCGGTGTCAATCCAACCAATGCCAACTACGCAGCCAGCTTTGTCCCGGTCGTAGCCAGCTATCACATCAGCCAGACCGACCGCATCGCCATTTCGCTGGGCATGGCCTCGACCTCACACGGCTATCAATACGGGCGCCCCAACAGTACTGCCATGGACGTCTGGAGCATCCGGCCCCGAGTGGCCTACACCCGGGTCTTTCCGGGCTCCGACGTCGAATCTTCCACCGTTTTCGCGATGGGTGTGTTCTCGCAAAAATCCAACGCGATGTATCAGAACGGCTTCATCGGACGCTTTGAGACGATGCTGATGAAACGAACGTCGAATGGCTGGGCCGTTGGCGGCGTCGCTGCGGCCATCGAAACGCCCAACTCCGACCCTGGCAGCATGCCGGGCCGAGGCGCGAACTACGAGGCAAACAATGGGCTTGCGATGGGCGTCGGTCCCCAGGTTTCCTGGGCCCACCGATGGATGGGCAGCAATATCGAGCTTCGCTCGCGATGGATTTACGAATTCCGCGGCCCCAACGGGCATACGGACCAGCCGATCATGCTGACGGCCACGCTGCGCCCCTGAGAACACGTCGATTGAGTGATGATGACCATCGGTGCGATGGTGGCGGGCGCCCTCGTATGGCTGCCCACACATTCGGCCTTTGACGTGCTCCGGATGTCCGCCCGCGACCCGCAACGAAGCTGACTGAGGGGTGTGAGGACGCGCCAGGAAACTCATGGACGTGAGCCGCCGCATGCATCTGTTGGTATCAACAAAGGACAAGGCATGAACGGCTGGCAGCGTTGGCTACCCGGACTGCGCATCGCCCGCCAATACCAGGCGGCGTGGCTGCCACATGACCTGATGGCCGGCCTGGTGCTGACCACGATGCTGATCCCTGTCGGCATTGCCTACGCCGTGGCGTCGGGTGTCCCGGGGATCTATGGCCTCTATGCCACCATCGTTCCCCTCATCGCCTACGCGCTGTTTGGCCCTAGCCGCATTCTGGTGCTGGGGCCGGATTCCTCGCTAGCCGCGGTGATTCTTGCGGTCGTGCTGCCTCTCTCTGCCGGCGATCCGATGCGCGCCGTGGCTGTGGCGAGCCTAATGGCGATCGTGTCGGGGTTGGTGTGCATCCTGATCGGGGTCATGCGCCTGGGATTTGTCACCGAGCTGTTGTCCAAGCCGATTCGCTACGGCTACATGAACGGCATCGCGCTCACGGTACTCATCAGCCAGCTGCCCAAGCTGCTCGGCTTTTCCATCGATAGTGCGGGGCCGCTGCGCAACCTCGTACGAATCACCCAAGCCATCCTCGGCGGCCAGGCCAACTGGACGGCGTTCGCGATCGGCATCGGTACGCTGCTGGTCATCCTGCTGCTCAAGCGCTGGCAGCGAATTCCCGGGCTCCTGATTGCAGTCGTGGCCGCCACGATCGTGGTCGGTGCATTTGGCCTGGATCACAGCGCGGGGGTTAAGGTGCTCGGTCCGCTGCCGCAGGGCCTGCCATCTTTCGCACTGCCGTGGATCGGCCTGGCCGACCTCGGCCAGGTGCTGATCGGCGGCTGCGCCGTCGCCATGGTGGCGTTCGCCGACACGAGCGTCCTGTCGCGCACGTACGCGGCCAGGACCCACGTCGCCGTCGATCCGAACCAGGAGATGATCGGCCTCGGTGCTGCGAATCTGGCGGCTGGGCTGTTCCAGGGATTCCCGATCAGCAGCAGCTCCTCGCGCACACCGGTCGCCGAAGCCGCGGGCGCGAAGACCCAGCTAACCGGTGTGGTTGGTGCCTTGGCGGTGGCCCTGTTGCTGCTGGTGGCACCGAACCTGCTGGAGCACCTGCCGAGCAGCGCGCTGGCGGCCGTGGTGATCGCCTCGGCGATCGGCCTGTTCGAGTTCAGTGACCTTCGCCGCATCTTGCGCATTCAGCCGTGGGAGTTCTGGCTCTCGATGGCCTGCTTCGTCGGTGTCGCGATGCTGGGAGTGATTCCCGGCATTGGCATCGCGATCGGCCTCGCGATCATTGAATTTCTTTGGGACGGCTGGCGGCCGCACTACGCCGTTATGGGTCGTGTCGACGGCATCCGGGGCTACCACGACATCAAGCGCTATCCCGAGGCGCGGCTCATTCCTGGCCTGGTGCTGTTCCGCTGGGATGCCCCCCTCTTCTTTGCCAATGCCGAGTTGTTCCACCAACGCGTGCTCGAGGCCGTGGCGCAATCGCCGACGCCGGTGCGGCGGATCACCGTGGCTGCCGAGCCGGTCACCAGCATCGACGTGACCTCGGCGGACATGCTTGCCGAACTGGAACAGTCACTGCGCGAGTCCGGCGTCGAGCTGCGGTTCGCGGAGATGAAGGACCCGGTCAAACAAAAACTGAAGCGCTTCGACTTGCTGGAGCGATTCGGTGCGCTCTATCCCACCATCGGTGCCGCGGTCGACGCCTACCTCGAGGAGCATGCGGTGGACTGGAAAGCCTGAAGAAAACGAAACCGGGCTCACCACGGCTTACGATCTGGAGCGTCTACCGACGTCGGCGCGAGCAGACTGATTGGCCGCTACTTCTGCCAAGGCCGTGCGGGCTTCCGCCACGATCTCGGTGAAGCGCGTGGTGACAGCGTCCTTCTGCACCGGTTCGATGGATGGCCCGAGCGCATCGCGGACCACCGCTTCGACCATCGCCTGCGCCTTTCGCCATTGCGGCATGAGCGGCGCGGCGGTCAATTCGCGGACGTGCGCTGCAGCAGCCAGGAAGCGCGCGGCCCGCTTTACGTCGCCACGCTCGCTCAGCAAATAAGCGGCGCCTTCCACGCAGCCGGCCACGCCGCGCCAGTCCTCGAGTTCGACGAAGGCTTCGATGGTAGCCAGCCAGTCCCCGGCCGCGCCGGGCATTTGGCCCAGGTAGTAGCGCTGCAAGGCCCGGTTGATCAGGACGTATGCCTGCTGATACACGCCATGGCCCGGCGTCGACACCGCATCGAAAGCTTCGGCGAGGCAAGCCTCCGCCTCGCGGTGCTGCTCACCCAGTGCGAAGGCCATGCCGCGCCCCATAAGCGCCATCGAGCGTAGCCACGCGTCGCCCTGAACATCCGCGATGACCTGCGCTGATGCCGCACAGGCCTCCGCGCCGGCGATATCTCCGGACGTCGCCAACTCAAACGCCAGTACGGCCCGGCCGGCACCCGCCAGGCCCGACTCCCCCAGCTGCTCGGCCAACGCGATGCCGTCGCGCAGCAGTGCCTGCGCGCGCTCGTGCACCTGTAACTGGTGTTGCATGACGCCGCAAGCAATCAGTGCCTGCGCCCGCTGCCGCGTCAGTGCCGGCTCCAGGCGCAGCGCCTGGTCGAGCCAGCGCACGGCCTCGCCGTAGTCGGCGCCCATCCTGAAGTACCAACACAGGTTGCCGCTCAGGGCCAGCGCCATCTCGACGCGATCCCGTCGCGACACGGCATAGTCGAAGGCAGCGTGCAGATCGGCCCATTCGTGCCTGACCCGATCGCACCACAACTGCTCGTGCTCGCCGCGTATTTCCGCGTCGACACGTTCGGCAAGACGCACGAAATGCGCCAGATGCGCGTCGCGCACGCGTTCCACATCGCCGTTCTCGGCAAGTTTCTCCAGGGCGTAGAGCCTCACGCTGTCGAGCAGGCGATAGTGCGGCGGCAGCGTAGCGGTGTTGACGACCAGCAAGGACTTGTCGACTAGCCCACCCAACGCATCCACCACCTGTTCGTCATAGAGACCGAACACCGCGCCGACCGCGTTGGCGCCGCCCAGCGTGCATGGACCAATGAAGACACTGAGGCCGCCAAGCAGCGAGCACTCGCGCCCGGACAACAACGCAAAGCTCCAGTCGATGAGCGCGCGCAACGTCTGGTGGCGGGCGGGCCAGCTGGGACAGCCCTCGGCGATATTCAGCAAATGGACGTCCATGCGCTGCAGCAACTGTTCGGGGCTGAGCAGGCGTAGCCGTGCCGCCGCAATCTCCAAGGCCAGAGGCAATCCATCCAGGCGACGGCAGATCTCAGCGACCGTGGCCGCATTGGCCAGCGTCAGCGCAAAGCCCGATGCAAACGCACGCGAGCGCGTCAGCAGCAGCTTCACCGAAGGCACCTCGGACAGGCGGGCGACATCCTCGTCCGTGTTCCATTCGCCCACCGGCGGTACATCCAGCGGCGGGAGCCAGTAGAGCGTTTCCCCCTGGCAGTTCAGGCGGTGCTGGCTGGTGACCAGCACGCGCGGATCCACGCTTGCCGCCAGCAAGGCCTCGATCGCCGCGCCTAACGGCGCGGCGATGCGTTCGCAGTTGTCGAACACCAGCAGCACGTGACGCGTCCGCAGCAGGGCGCCAAGACGTGTCATCAATTCGTCCATACCCGCCGTGAGGCGTATATCAAACAGGCCGGCCAGCCAGCGTGCGAGCCCCTCACCGTCGGATTGCGCCGTGCAGTCGAATAACCACACGCCGTCCAGAAAATCCCGGGTGACGCTCCGCGCCACTTCCAAGGCGGCCTGCGTCTTGCCGATGCCACCCGCTCCAGCCACCGTCACCAGGCGGCCATCCTGCAGCAGGTGGCCGAGCTGGGTGATGTCGTCGTCGCGTCCGATCAACGGGTCGGCCCGTTGCGGCAGGCGGGCACGAGCCGGCGGCACGAAGCTCAGCGCCGGTGCGGGCTCCTCCGCCTGCTCCGCTTGCTGCTCACTGAGCGGCGCGATGAAGCGGTAGCCCAGGCCGTGCACGGTCTGGATATAACGCGGCTGTTCGGCGTCGTCCGCCATCGCCCTTCGCAGATGCGCAATGACGCGGCTGAGTGTAGAAGGCGTGACGAAGTTGTGCCCCCACACGGCGTCCAGCAGGTCGTCACGGCCGATCAACTGGCCTGGATGCGCAAGCAGCTTCAGCAACACGGCAAAAGCTTTCGGCTCCACGGTAATTTCACGTCCATCGCGCGTCACCCGATGGGCCCACGCGTCGACGACCACGTTCGCAAAGGCGAACGCCGGGGGTTTCTCCTGATCTTCCGGCTGCTTTTCTGGCTGCTTTTCGTTCGCCATGCCCCAGCGCGCCCCATCCGGACCTGGTTATGGCAATCCGTGCCGAGTCGCGTCTCGAGAATGCGTTACCGATTCATCAAGACGCTGCACCCCTGAACACACAGCTTATACCCCGACGGGCACCATTACGCTGCCTCGTCCAGGCCGAGAGTGTCTTTACTTTTGACCATGGTGTTCTTCAATGGCCCGCGGGATCCGATCCAGTGGAAAGGCGAGGTGCAGGCCATGGCGGTGTACGCGAAGGTGCGGCGATTTCGGGTCCGCCCTGGTCAACTATCAATGAGCAGCGATGGTCAGTTTTCCACGAGCGCCAACAGGCTATCGACTGGTCCAGTGGATTCCGTGGCCCTTGTCGAATTGACCAAGGCTCCTCGCCAGCCTGCGCAATCCTACTTTTCGAGAACTCTTGGCCGATGGAATCGCCATGCTCCACTTGCGTGCGACACGGGCCTGTCGCGCCAAAGCACCCAAATTGCGCCCGATGGCTTCGACCGACGGGCTGGCGAATTCGAATTCTTGACGCTTCATAGCTCTTATATGACCCATTAAGCCGCCAATAGCTCATTTATGAGCCTTTGCGCGCCCTGTCCACCCGTGTCAACTCAGCTGGTGTTCTATCGCACCGGACCCGGCAGCTTGTCGGCAAGTCGTGAATGGTCTTGATAGCCGTCCAAAAGGAAAGGGCCGGAGTAGCCGGCCCTTTCCTTTTTCAACACCAAGAAGTCATTGCTTCTGCGGCGGTGTTTCCTTCAGACCACGATTAAGCAGCATCGGTTCGATGCTCGGATCCTTGCCACGCCAGTTCCTGTACATCGTGGCGAGGTCCTGCGTGTTGCCCTGCGAAAGAATCATCGCGCGGAAGCGGTCGCCGTTCTCCCGTGTCAGGCCGCCCTTGTCGACGAAGCCCTGGAAGGCATCATCGGCGAGCATTTCCGTCCACAGGTAGGCGTAGTAACCCGCGGCATAGCCACCACCCCAGATGTGCGAGAAATAGCTGGAGCGATAGCGCGGCGGCACATAGCTCAGGTTGATCTTGGCCTTGGTGAGCGCGTCCATCTCGAACCTGTTCGGGTCCTGTTTCGGCGCATCGGCCGACAGGCTGTGCCAGCTCATGTCCAGCAACGCGGCCGAGAGCAACTCGGTCATGTCGTAGCCTTTGTTGAAGGTCTTGGCCTTCTTGATCTTCTCGACCAGTTCCTGCGGCATCGGCTCGCCGGTCTTATAGTTCTTCGCGAAGTTGGCAAAGATCTTCGGATCGGTGGCCCAGTGCTCGTTGAACTGCGACGGGAACTCCACGAAATCGCGCGCCGTTGCCGAACCCGAAAGACTCGGATACTCGGAATTCGCGAACATGCCATGCAGGCCATGACCGAACTCGTGGAACATGGTGATGACGTCGTCAAACGACAGCAGCGCTGGCTGGCCCGGCGCGGGCTTGGTGAAGTTGGCGACGTTGAACACCACCGGCTTGGTGCCCATCAGCTTGGACTGCGCCACCAGGTTGCTCATCCAGGCGCCGCCGTTCTTGTTGTCGCGCTTGAAGTAGTCGGCGTAGAACAGCGCCATGGAGGTGCCATCCTTGTCGAATACTTCGAACACGCGTACGTCAGGCTGCCAGACGGGGATGTCTTTGCGCTCCTTGAAGGTCAGACCGTAGAGCTGGTTGGCTGCGTAAAACACGCCGTTCTGCAGCACGTTGTCCAGCTCGAAGTACGGTTTGATCTGCGATTCGTCAAGATCGAACTTGGCCTTGCGGACTTGCTCGGCGTAGTGATTCCAGTCCCACGCCTCAACCTTGAAGTCGCCCTTCTGCTGGTCGATCACGTCCTGGATATCTTGCGCCTCGCGCCCGGCACGCGCGGTGGCAGGCGGGGCCAACTTGTCCATGAAGGTGAGCGCCGTTTCCGGCGTCTTGGCCATCTGGTCTTCCAGCTTCCATGCGGCATAACTTGAGAAGCCCAGCAGTTTAGCCTGCTCGGCGCGAATCTGCGCGATGCGGGAAATCAGCTCACGCGTGTCATTGTCGTCGCCCTTTTCCGCTCGATTCCACGACGCCTTGAACAGCTGCTCGCGTGTGGCGCGGTCGTTGAGGTTCTGCAACGCCGGCTGCTGCGTGGTGTTCTGCAGTGGGATTACCCACTTGCCGTCCATCTTGCGACTGGCTGCAGCCTGCGAAGCGGCGGCGATGTCGCCATCGGACAGCCCATCGAGCGTGGCTTTTTCGTCCACCACCAGCGCACCGGCCTTGGTGCCAGCCAGCAGCTTTTTCGTGAACTGAGCGCGCAGGCCGGACTCTTCCTTGTTGAGGTCCTTGAGCTTGGTCTTGTCGGCATCGGAAAGTTTTGCGCCGCCGCGCACGAAGTTCTTGTAGGTGACTTCCACCAGGCGCTTGGATTCCGGATCGAGCTTGAGCGAATCGCGGTGACTGTAGATCGTCTCGATGCGTTTGAAGAGCTTATCATTCAGGACGATGGCGTCCTGATGCTCCGCAAACCTGGGCGCTTCATCCTGCTGCACTTTCTGCAGTACGTCGTTGGTGTTGGCACCCGTCACCGCGAAGAAAGCACGGCGAACGCGGGACAGCAGCTGACCCGACTTCTCCATCGGGATGAAGGTGTTCTCGAAGGTGGGCGCATCCGGGTTGTCGGCGATCTTGTTGATCTCCTCCAGGTGCTGCTTCATGCCCTCCTCTAGCGCTGGCTGGTAGTCGCCATCCTTGATCTTGTCGAACGGCGGTGCCTCGAACGGCAGCGTGCTGGGGGAGAGGAACGGGTTTACGGCACTGACCTCGGCGGCCGGCGCCGCCGTGGATGCCTTGGCTGGCGTGGTGCCGGCGGCAGCGGGAGCGGGCGGCGCAGCCTGTTCGTTCGATTGCTGCGAACAGGCGGCCAGCGCAATGGACGTGGCTATGACAAGCGTACGAAGGCGTAGCATCAGGAATTCCCCAGTGAACTGCACAAACCTCGACCTAACCACACCTTGCCCCGCCTGCCATGGGTCGAAAGTCAGGCACGCACCCACTCAGCCGCTTGCTGCCGCCGCCCTCATCAACCATTCGCGAAAAGCCGCGATTTGGGCAGCGAGGAACTTTCGGCCCGATAGACCAGGTAATGAGCCGGTTGTGGCGCCAGCTTCACCTTCGGAATCAACAGGATGAGCCGGCCGGCGGATACGTCGTCAATGGCCAGGACTCTGCGCGCGAGCACCACGCCGCGGCCATCGGTGGCCGCCTGCAAGACCGCCGCAGAATTGTTGACACGCTCGCACATTTGGCGAACTGGCAGCTGAGATCTGCTTCGGATTGCGGATTCAGCCGGTCGTTGCGACACACTGAAGACTGCGCGAGCAGCAGGAGTGTTGCAACGACCGGCTGAATCCGCAGTCGAAAGCCGACCTCAGCTATTTCTTGCCAACGATCTAATCTCGGAACGGCGCCCACGGTCTCGGATTGCTGGGTCAGCTTGGCCATGGGGCCAACTGCATCCTGCAGGATACTTCACGAGGACTTCGACGCTGCGCCATGAGGAACTGTCACTTCAGGCACATGCCAGCATGACCGAACGGTAGGGACCGCTCGGTCATGCGGTCTGTATCAGTCGAAGAGCGATGGCCCCGTGCCAAACACATTTCCACCAACATCAATCATCGAGCCACCAATCATCGGAAGCCCGCTAGCGGGATTCACTAGCGGCCCCTCAAACGTACCTGTATGCATATCAAATCCAGGCGACGCCAGATCGGGCGACAAGTAACCAATCGGTGAGACATTCGGTTTGCTGACGCGCTGCCCGAAAGACACCGCCGCCTCCATTGCCAAATTGAGGAGCCGCGCCCCATGGGGCCCTGGAGAGTCGGATTCTTCCGTGGGCGCACTGCTGGGCGGCGACACATAGCGAATGGCCAAAGGAATTTGGCGGTGCTGGTAGAGCGCATCCACGTCGTGACCTTCGCCTCGCCATTGGCGGTCATTGAGCATCCGTTGCGTGACCTGCGCAGGCAGGAGGGGTCGATGACCTCGCTTCATGAGCGCCATGGCGTCTCCCTGACCTATTGCTTTCAGCGTCCCGAGAGGGTCACCCGCGAATGCCTGAAATGACCGGTCAAATTTACTGACGTATGCAGCCTCATAGATCTCCATGAGGGTAAATCCCTCGATCGTTGCAATCACGGACCATCTCCTTTGCTTGGCGGTTGGTCCAACTCAAGTACACCCGATCGAAGGTTGCGCAAGTAGTCGATTGGCTCCTTCTGGAGCCAACCGATCTAACGATGCGTGCCTGTCCATGCGGGACAGTCGATCCTTTTGCGTCATCGCTTAGGACATGGGTCATCCGCGATCTGACACCGTAACGGTCCTGCGAGGACCGTGTCGCGCAGGACCTTCCACAAGGTGGCGTCCTCATATCGAAATCCGGCACGGCGAGGTTCTCCCAAATCCTCGGCACGGGCAAAGTCGCGATGCAATCCGGTCCTTGGCTGTCCTGGATGGACAACCTGGCTACAAGACTCCGGCACGGATGTGGTGCGTGAAAAGACTTGAGTGACCACTTGCGTCAACAACGACCCGTGGTTGGTTAGTGGAGTTACCGAGTCGGTAACTCCACAACGCGCCATAAGGTGAAGACACATGCAAGACCAGCCCATAAACGAAGCATTGTTGGACGCTATCGATTGGATACAACGCACTGGATGGCCGACTCGCCGCACTGATGAAGCGATGGCCTGCCAGATCTTTGATGTGTGGTGGGACGGCGTAAGAGCACAGGGCGAGCAACAGGACGCCGACCGCCGAGCATCCTTGAACAACGCGCTTCATCGGGCCTTTGAAGCTCGATACGAAAAGGTCGCTACCGATCACCTGTGTGCCGTGTTTGGAGCAGCATTCTGGATCCACACGCAATCAAGGCAGAGCGCTAGTTGGCGCCATCTAGAGCCCCCCAAACCTCCGATGCCCGATGACAACGTGCCGCGACCGAACCACCTGAAGCAAGGAAGTTGCAGCGCGCCCTCCGCACCGACCCGCGTTCGATTGGACCGTCGCTTTTGGATCCGTGTGCTGATCGGTCTGCCCTTGCTGGCCAGCCTGACATTTCTCATGGCAATCATTGGCTGGTGGTTACCGGGGGCTCCGGCCGCGTCCGGGCCATCCCATTGGACAGCGGAACCCCTCATGCCCGCAGGCTGGGCCGTGATGGGAGGAATCATCGCGTTGCTCTCCATCGGCATAGCCGCCGTTGCCTGCTGGATCGCCTTCGCCCTCGGCGCCAGCGTCTTGGGTGCCGTTCAATCTTGGAAAGTCTTGGGTAATCGCCAAGCACGTACGCCGACGCAGAAGTGACAATTGGGGACCGTGTTCGGGTCAGTATCGCCAGGTGCGCAGCTCTTTCTTAGTCATCTAGGGAGGTCGAGGCGCCAAGCGACGTGTGGCACTAGTCATCTAGGTAGATCGCGGCGCCATGCGACGCGTGGGACTAGTCATCTAGGGAGGTCGAAGCGCCATGCGACGTACGGCGTCAACCTCCCCAAATGACTAGTACGCCCGCAGTCTATGGTCACCGTAGACGCGGCTAAATTTCGGGCGCCCGCGAAAATTCCGCCGATGCCGTTCACTACTACGCACAGGAGGCACAGCAATGGCGCCCACTCGCCACGCAGCTGCATATCTGTCGCGACGCCCAGCGCCCCGAGACAGCGCCGACCATGAATGGGGCGGGTTATCCTTGGCTATACCAGGCGTGAAGAAACGATTCCTGCGCCTTCGTTTCAATTGCGCCGCGTCGAACCGCGCGCACCATGGCCATTGCTTCATCGGCACCTCGGGCTGCCCCCGTGGCATGGAGCAGAAGGCAGGCCACAGTGCCTGCACGTCCGAGGCCGCCCTTGCAGTGCACGACTAGGCGCCCGCCGTTTTGAAGTTCGCGCGCGAAGCGTGGGCCAAGTTCGGACCAAGGAACCAGGAAGCGATCATCGGGTGCCGCGCCGTCCGTGATGGGCAAGCCGAACCAACGCAGGCCCGCCGCTTCCGCGCGCGACGCCAGCGGTGCAATGGCCAGCTCGGTCAATTCCTCTTGTTCCAGTAGCGTGATCAAGACATCAGCGCCCCACCTTTTGATCGCCTGTAGATCTACATCGAGATCCCGCTGCCATGTGCCACCGGACATGGCATTCACCTGATGCTTGCCCGGGGCGAACGTCACGCCAATGGCTCCGCCGCCGGTTACAGGAAGTGTGGCGATACGTAAGGGATCGGTCACGCTCGTGCGAATCGTGGTGTTCGGCATATATTCGATGAGTGAGTGATTTTCAGAGGCCAGTATTGCGCACCGTGACTGTCGTGCTGCACTACCGTGAGCAACACCACCCTCGGAGGAATTTGTATGCAATGGTTCAAGCACTGGTTGGCCAAACTGCCCAAGCCTGTCGCCGGCGTCGACTATGACCCGATCCTGTGGCGCGGCCCCCCGACGGAAGTCCCCGAATACATCCGCAAGCACGGCGTTTCCGCGAAATCGCTCGGCATCAATCTGACGCGAAATCGGCAAACCCTCACATGCCGAACCACCCCGAAGGTTTAGTCATCTGATCACGAAAACGCGCTGGCCTAGATTCGCTGCAGGCCGATCCGCTCAGTTACGACATATGGAGGCCCGGTGAGCGGCAACCCCATCCAGACCCCCGCTGACTACGAGGCCGCCCTGCGCGAGCTGTCGGGCTATGTCGACCACGAACCCGAGCCGGGGACGCCGGAGGCGGCGCGCTTCGCATGGCTCGCAGACC
This sequence comes from Dyella humicola, assembly GCF_026283945.1. Classification (NCBI taxonomy): domain Bacteria; kingdom Pseudomonadati; phylum Pseudomonadota; class Gammaproteobacteria; order Lysobacterales; family Rhodanobacteraceae; genus Dyella; species Dyella humicola. The sequence goes on along the minus strand of NZ_JAPDPC010000001.1, from coordinate 144,838 downwards.
AGGTGATGGACTACGAGGCCACGCACTTCCCGATCGCGCCGCCGGCCCCCGTCGCCCGCCGCGTCGGGGGGCTAAAGGGGCAGGTGACGATCACGGCGGACTTCGATGCACCGTTGGACCTGGTGGACGCTAATCCGCCTGCAGCCCCGGCGAACGCGTCGGCGACACCCCACCTGGTCCTGTACCTGGATTTTGATGGCGTGCTGCACCATGACGACGTGTGGCTGGACTGGCGCAATCGCCCGTACCTGCGCGGTCCGGGCACTTTGTTTGAATACGCCGAACGCTTGGTGCACATCCTCGCACCATATCCGCAGGTCGACATCGTTCTTTCGACCAGTTGGGTGCGCGTGAAGCGCTTCGGCTACGCGTGCAAACGGCTGCCGCCTGCGCTGCGTCGGCGCGTGATCGGCGCCACCTGGCACAGCCGCTTCGCGCTCGATGACGAATTGGTCGACTGGTGGATGGATCGGTCGACCCGTTACGAACAGATCGCCCGTGACGCGCGCCGGCGGCAGCCTGCGCAGTGGCTCGCGCTCGATGACGACGCGAACGGTTGGCCCGACGCCGCCTTGGCGCACTTGGTGCGCTGCGACCCGCAGCTCGGCCTCAGTGAGCCCCGGGTCTGCCTGCAGCTGGAGGAGCGCCTGGCCCACCTGCACAGCAAGGCCGACCGAATTGGCGCGCCTACTTAGCCGCCTCGCGTGACGATCAAAGGCGCGCCGATGTCATAGAGGTTGGCGACATTCTCTACGGCCAGCCATGGTGTCCCGGGATCAGGGTGCGCGGCTAGGTCGGCTCACCGGTCCAGCTGTTTCGGCCCGTGAGTGTTTGACTAAAGGGGGGCGCCGGTGCGACCTCCCTAGATGACTAAATTCCCTACCTAGATGACTAAACGTCCGGTCCGAGGCCCGCGTTGGCACGCCATCCGCGAGCGTGATTTAGTCGTCTACGCACACCTTCCGCGGCCGCGATTTAGTCATCTAGGTAGGTCGACTCACCGGTCCAGCTGTTCCAGCGCGTACTGCACCGAGTAGGGGGCTTCGCGCCGGGTCGCGGCGGTTTCCGGCGCCAGGTAATAGCGCATCAAACGCTCATCGATGCCCCATTCGGCGTGCTGCTTCGCGCGGCGCGTTCGAGGCACTTTTTGGCGTGTTTGTCGCGATAGCCCGGAATACGCATGCCCTATAGGGCTTAATTAGCTAAGCCGATACCGCCTTATAGCGAATAGGCACCTTTGATATTTGCGCCCTATAGGGCATAATTGTATGCACTGCTTCATCCCTGCAGGGCATATCGATGGCATCCCACAGCACCCAGCAGATGCGCCGCCTCGCCCGCACACGACTCGATCAAGCTGGCAACTGGTTGCGCGAAGTGCTTCCTCGGCTCCAGTCCACCCCCCGGGGGGGCTGGATCGCCGCTATGCGCGATGCCCTGGGGATGTCGCAGTCAGATCTCGCGCGCCGGTTGGGTGTGCTTCCCAGTTCAGTGGTTAAGCTGGAAAAAAGCGAGCGTGCCGGCACCGTGCGCGTCGAAACGCTGCGCCGCGCGGTGGAGGCCATGGATTGCGAATTGGTTGTGCTGGTGGTGCCCCGGCAGCCCCTGCAGTCCCGCGTGGACCAACAGCGCCTGAAGCTCTACAACGCCGCATTCAACCGGACCGCCGCCCACATGAGGCTCGAAGACCAGGCGGTCTCCGATGACCTACGCCGGCTTCTTCTGCAAGAGGCGGAAGCCGCGATCCCCGACACTGCACTGTGGCGGGAGAGCGAGCTTGGCTGATCCCCAGGGGTTCGACTTCCAGCTCGATGACGGGCAAACACCTCTGGGCCCGGACGAAGCGCGAGGGCTGAAGCTGTCATGGGTGGCGACCCGGGGCGACCTAAATGACGCTGAAGGCGCCAACATCTTCACCGCGATGCGCTGGGCTGCCCGCGAGATCAGGAAAAAGCGTGTCGTAGTGTCCAGCGAAGACTTTCTGCGGCAGCTGCATGCACGCATGTTCGGCGAGGTTTGGGAGTGGGCTGGTCGGTTCCGGTTGACCGAGCGCAACATCGGCGTGGCCCCGCACCAGATCGCTATGCAGCTGCGGCAGCTCTTCGACAATGTTGGCGCTTGGCAGGAGTTCGGGGCATACCTGCTTGATGAACAGGCCGCCCGACTCCATCACCAGTTGACGTACATCCACCCGTTCCCCAACGGGAATGGCCGGTGCTCGCGGGTTATGGCAGACCTGTTCCTGCAGTCCCATGGCGCCCAGCCATTCACTTGGGGGCCGGCACCGCACGACCAGCGGGTGCGCCAGCGCTACCTGGAGTTGGTGCGTCAGGCTGACACCGGCGATCTGGAGCCTCTTCTTCGGTTCGTGCGCAGCTGATTTGCTCCTATTGCGCAACTTTCTGGCGGCGACAGCTAGTGAAGTCACTCGGCAGGTTTCGCTGGGCGCCTGCTACCAAATGGCGGTGTTTGTCCGGTTACCGGACGGAAGCCACGAAACCGTGGGAACCCGCACCGTTGTGCGGCTTGCCTGGGATTTAGTTTTCGCGCTAAAACCCCCAACCCCACCCCTCCGGCACAGCCCTGGCCGCGTGGCGTGAGACGTGTTCCAACGGTATCCTCGGCGCCAAGGACATCAATGACGACGGCACCTTGAAGGAGCAAGCCGTCGCATGAGTCCACCGAGGCAGGGGCGCCCCACCTACCGCATCGCTTTTTGACCGACGACCTGGGAGTCATTGGTACGGCATGACGGCACGAAACGACCCCAGGATCAGCGCCATGGAGGCCGCGATGCAGGCTCGGGCACGCGAGGCCGTGCTCCAGGGCGCGCGTTGGCTCGATGCAGCTGAGATGGCTGCCCATGCACCCCCCGGCAGCCCGCCGCCGGATCCCGTGGCTTGGCAACGGGCAGGGCAGATTTACGCCCTCGCGCTCGATGGCAGGGACCACTTTCCGTTCTACGGTATGGATCCCCGCGGGTGGCAACCGCTGCCCGCATTGCAGGACGTCATGGTCATTCTCAGTGCGACACAGGACGCCTGGGGCATGGCGGTCTGGTTCGAGGCCGTCAACAGTTACCTGGGCGGGGCCCGCCCGCGGGAGCTGCTCGCGTTGGATCCGGCGCGCGTGATGTGGGCCGCGCGCCAGAGCGTTATGCCGGTCGACCACGCTTAGCAAAGACCTCGGCCGGCTGTGTAACCGGTCTGACTCCGCCGGAGGGCCGCCCTCTCGCTGGGGCACATTTTGCCTGAATGGTGGCTCGAGGGCGGCTTGAAGTCAGACCTAGGATCAACCTAGGCGGACCATGGAAAGCCAATAGAATCAGTGATGTAGGTGTCGCGAAGGGTCTGTACTAACCACTTGTTGCCCCTTAGAGCATGTTCTAAACTGCACTTGTACAACATATTGCACAAGTTAAGAAAGACATCAGGAACACATAGAAAGGTAAGACAGACAGGAGAACCCAATGCGAGTCGTCAGCTTTTCCGACGCCCGTAACAACCTCAAGGATGTGCTGGATACCGTAGCGAGCGACTGCTCCATCACGGTCATCCATCGCCGCGACCACGAGGACGCAGTAGTCATGTCCCTTGCGGACTACAACTCGATGGCAGACACCATTCACCTACTCAGCAACAAAGCAAACCGCGATCACCTCGCCAAGTCCATCGCTCAGTTCAAGGCGGGGAAGGCTAAGAAGCGAGAGCTGATCGAGGAGGAGGGAGAGGAGCGCGCTTGATGGCACGAAGTATCACGTTCACGGACGAAGCCTGGAAGGACTACCAGGATTGGGCTGAAGATAAGAAGACCCTGAAGAAGATCAACTCCCTCATCAAGGATGCGCAGAGGACTCCGAACGACGGATTGGGCGATCCTCATGAGTTGAGCGGTGATCTGGTCGGCTTTTGGTCCAGGTCGATCAACAAGAAGGATCGCCTGGTCTACGCCTTCGATGATGAGTGCATCTCCATCATCAGTTGCAAGTTCCACTACGGTGATCACTAGAGCCGTTTCGGTACGACGAGCCAGGCGCTCACTTCAAGTGATCGCCATAGGGCACGCCGCTCCGTTGCAGGAGGAGCATGCCAAGATGCTGATCACGGTATTTCTTCCTTCGAAACCGTTCGCGGAGCTTGCGGACGTGCGCGTAAGTCAGGCCACAGATCGCCGCCATCTGCCGGTCCGAGAAAGCCAGACGCGACCACGCACTACCATGCCCCATGGCTAAGATAAACGTGTGACTGTAAGACGCAATTGTCGTGGCGAGGTGGCGATGTCCGCGACGAGCCCGCAAGCTCACCTGCTCACCCAGATGCAACGGTCCGGCACCCACGCCTCCAACACGAAGTGCCACTGCGACGTCGGGAATGATGCACCCCTCGGCGTCCCTGACAGGTTCATACAAGGCATTGAAATCCGTGCAGGTCGCGCTATGCCGAAGCCAATGGGGACGTGCTTCGTACAAACCGGTTGCCATTCTGAGCTTTTCGGACAACAAAGCTGTGATCCGGTGCCGCTCAAGGAGGGGCGTATCGGCCCGTCCGGTAGCAAAAAGAGACCAATTGCGCCGGTCATTGGAACCACAAAGTCCCTCTCGCTCTTCAATCCAGCGCCATACAATGACGCGTTCTTCCTGCGTCATATCTTGGTGCATGTTCACGGCACGCAGCGCGCTAATGGTTTTGAGCGTCCCAAACTTGCTTGCGCGCAAGACAATCACTGAACACTCCTCACCCAGGAAAAGGTCTTTCGTTCGTCGGCCCATGACTTCTCCCAGGCGACTACCCGATCGCCGCATCAGTATGAGAGTCACACGCGCCGCTTTGAGATAATTGGCCGCCTCGTCATCGCCCCGACGCACTGCAGCCCTGATGTCATTGGCAAACGCGTCGAGCGCTTTGCGGTACTCCGCTTCAGTAATGACATTTGCATCGACATTGGCTGGGATAGGATGACCGCCGAGAACCTCCGCGGCGTCGAGGCGCACCACTTGGTGGTAGCTCTGGATGTACGAGTGGAAGTACCACAAACACGCCCGTAGGCCTGCCTCCGTTGATTCTTCAACGCTTCCAGCAATCGCATCGTAAAGGTTGATAAAAGCATCCTCGTCCATCGCGCAGTACGCATTACCCGGTCCGTACTTTGAGAGGTACTTGGCAATCCAGCAGACGTACTTTTCAACCGACGAGCGCTTGAGAGGACCTGAATTTCCAGTGCCGCGCGTGAGGAGCCGAAGCGCATAGCTTGCCAAAAAATAGAAAAGCTCACTTGTCGACTTGACGCGCTCTTTGAACGCCGTCAGCTTTTCCTCCATCGTCTGCACCACGTCACCCTTTGCAGTGCGCCCGACTTTTGCCGTGATTTGTTCGTACCTCTTCCTTCCTGGACGGAGGATCGCGGCCAGTGCCAGGCGCAAGGTCCGACTTTCAGCCTCTGAACAGGCTGGCGCTTCCACCGTCTTCCCCTCATGGAAGTCGGGTGATTTTGCCGGCATAAGCCCATCTCCACCTGCAAGGTCATCGACAAGCGCCAGCATCCGCTCTGGCCGAAGCGAGACGGCCTTGAGCGTCTGATTCCTGAGTGCCCGAAGGGTGCCCGGCAATTCGAAGCGACTGGAAATGCGGGCGGCGAGAAGCAGGCATGGCAATACATGGCCACGCTCCGGCTTCATGAGCGCCGGAAGTGTCCTCGAAAGCCAGCCTTCAAAGTCTTGGATGATGCTTTCTGAAGCGCCAAAGTCGTTGCCACAGAGCCGCGCGGCCAGGGCTGCATTGACGCCTGTCAGTTGGATGGTTTGAAGCGTCGTCTCCTTGTCCATCTGAATGGAGAGAAACAGGGCATCCCCGTGTTTCTTAGACCGCCACGCGCCAGGCACAGCCTTAGCGTAGGCCTCCAACTCACGTGTTTCGACCACGAAGTCGAACAAGATGAGCCCCAAAAGGAACCAGTGCACGAGCGAGTCCTGGTCTACATGACCGATCATCGCGTGCGGCAAGGCCTCGCAAAACCAACGTCGCAAGCCAAGGATCTTCGCATGTTCCTCCAACATGCCACGGGCGAATGGACTGGGTTCGGTATAAAGGCGAAATACACGCCTTCTGTCCTCACACACCCATCGCCCTTGTCTTTCGCCTGCCATCATCTGGCGATGCAACAGGTCGAAACGCCACTCCCGAGAGTCAGCATCCTCCGTGTGCTGCGTAGCGATGATGTTCCGCATTGTTCCCAGACATTCTCCATTAATGTGGCGCACACCGTGGACAACAGGGAAATCGGGGGCATGGCGCTCCAGAAGCTGCGTAATTTCCTCCTCAATGGACGAAAGCTCTTTCTCTCGCCGGCGGTGCCATGCGGGCGACCGATCTGGCCTTCGGTTCTTTTCCCGCCGAGCAACGTCTTCCTCGACGGCTTTCATGTCCAGGCTCAGACGGCCTGGCACGGGATCAGCGACGGCCTCTTGGCCAAGGCCGCGCACGATCTTCCAGCCATCCGACTTTAGCGAGGCATCCACCGATTGTCCGATAACCTTGTCGTGGTCGCGCGGGCAAGTAGGGCTATCGATCCCGAAGACTTGGGCAAATTCGAGATGGCCAAGCTGTGAGGCCACCAGGTCGCCACGGCATCCCATCGCTCGCAGTTTGGTCGCTGCGCGATGACGAAATGCATTGCCTGGCAGTACAACTAAGGCGGGAAAGAAGCGCTTGAGTGCTTTGCGCTCGTAACGGTAGATGTCCTTGGCTTGATTCACCAACGCAATGAGCGGACCTTCGCCGGAAAGAGCACATGTGGCATAGGCGCGAATATGATGTGGAAGCCTCTCCATCGTCTGTAACGTGTAGAGATGCGCGCGAAACGCGCGAATCTGTTCGACGACCATGGGGCAGAGAACGAGGCGGCGTACCGAATGGCCTGCGTCCACGTCCTTGTCGGAAATTTCGATGAGCCCTGATGCCAAACACATATCGCGCATCCGGATGTCCCCCACCGTGCCTGCGCTGCGAGTCGCCATAGCGGCCTCGAGCATGCCGCCTACATAGGCCACCATTCGATTGTGACAATCGACGATTTTCGCGATCGGACTCCGAAGCATGGCGGTGGACCGATTGAGTCCGTTCCCCATGCCCGCAATCCGCTGATGGACGTACTCGTCGTTCATACTAAGCTTCGAACCAATCAGGACGTCGAGGCCGGCGGTCATCGCGGCAGCAGGGGTCAGCCCAATCCGGCGCACAAACTGATCGTAGACCGTCTGCAATTCGCAGAGCCGAGCCGTGTAGTAGGAGCCCCCCACTGGAGAAAGGCGAAGCGCCCTGCCAGAGACGAACTGCGCAATCGTCACGTCGGTGGTGACTCGGAACACGTCAAAAGGAAGTACGTCGCGAAGGCGTCCAGCCGCGAGGCGATGCACCCCCGACCGATTGGCCAGCATTTCACATAACGGCGACAGGCGCCTCGACCCCGCGACGCGCTCCGTAAATAACTTTACCGGCCCTCTCGCCTCGTCCAGCTTCTCAACCTTGATCCATGCCCGCAGCAGGCGCACGCCTTCCAGAGGCAGGCGAAGGATCACCATTTCCTGGACTGGCCGCAGGTACTCCATTTCTTCCGGCTTAGGCTTGAAGCGACCTTTGACGGAGGGAATTTTCCGGATGAGCTCCCCATCCCACGTCACGGAAACAGCGTTCGATGCGGCAAGCGCGTGTTTGCGCGTAGCGAACTGGACCTCGGCGACTGACTTGTCTGATATCGCGGCCAGGGCAATCAGGACGAGCTCGAGGGTCGCACGCAGCTCTCCCTTGGCATGTTCAATATCACCGCCGACGTCAATATCCGACTTTGCTTGCTCTGCATGATCGAACGCCGCTTTGAGGGCATGCTTTGTCTCCTCGGGCGTCAAAACATTCCAGCGGTCCGTATCGGCCAGCCAACACTTATCAGCGCGAAAATCACAGATCGCCATGCGCTCACCGACCAAAGGCCGGGCCACTTCGATCTTCGCGGTACTAGGTGATGGAGCCGCCAAGATGTACTGAGCATTGCGGTAGTCTTCGGGTTGACGTCGCTCGCCTTTATCTTCGGGGTCAGAAGGCTTTTGAGGGACGTTGAGAAGCTGGGCCTTTGAGGGCAACTCCCTGACCCTAATGCGCTTGCCGGCGATCTTGCCGAATCCGTGCTCCTTGCGTTCCTCCTTCGTCGACTTTCGCCTCCGCGCCGGGGCCTTCGATGAGGCGATAGATGTGTCCGAGTCGCCCGTAACATGAGGTTCCGTTTCGCCCCCCTGAGCAGCCGCAATCAAGCTTCCACTGGAATTGGGTAACTCCATGGATGCCGCGCACTCGTCAGAGACTGCCGCAGATCCGACGCAAGGGTCCGGCCCCAGCGGCGAAGGCAAAGGCTCCTTTGGAGGAAGGGGCCAGGCCCTGCGAACAATGCGCGCCAAGGAGAGCAGTGACCGCCGAGTATCGGTCGACAAGGTGGCGTGTTCGTCCATGACGGACCGCCATTGGCTGAGCACCGAGGAGGGACAGTCAAAGGTCAATCGCGAAATGGCGCGCACGATGGCTTCATCCGTGGCGCCGGCGATGCGGGCAATGGCCGAGAGGTCTGTCTGCCAGTCGACGTCTTCGCTGTCGTCGTGACAAGCGGCGATGATGGCAAGAATTGCCACGTCCCTCAGGGCCAGGTGGCCCGTGCTGCTACCGCTGTGCTGTAGCAGCGATAGCATCATGCAGTGATCCGGCCCTTGAGAATCGTCATACCCAAGCATCTGTAGCATTGTGCTGTTGGCCGAAAAGAACGAGCTGAAGGTGGCCGGGCGTCCAAGTGCTGCTCCCTGAGGAGATTCCGCGAACCAAGGGAACTTATTGGCCACCTCCTTAAGAAGGAGGGTCGTTGCGGTCCACACGGCATGATTCGATGAACCGACGGCGACTAGGATTCGAAAAAGCAACTGCATCTGCTGATGGCGCATACCTCGTTTGGTCAGATAGCCGGTCAGATAGTCTTCTTGGTCCTTTCTCACGTTGAGCCCATTTCGCACGATCACGCGACGTGCTGGCGCGCGCCGCAATGACGGACGCGTTAGCCATGCTGATGGCAAATAGACCCCCCTCATGTTTGCGGAGGTGCAGATAAACCGGGCTTGTCGCGAAAATGGCGCGGGGACGAGGAGCGGCAACTGTCCACGAAGGACAGTCCGAGGGTCTAGCGAAGCGCGGCAAGACGGGGCGACAAGACGCATGATCGTCGACTTGCGCAAATCGTCGCCCGTGGTCTCGTAGGGCAAATCTTGCCTATGAGACCAGCCATGCTCGCCCAACCACTCGTTAGTCCGTGCGCAGTCAGTCCTGCTGGAGTGTCCCTTCACACCCCCGCCATCACCGGAAGGGGCGCCTGACCATGTCCTCGATCCGCGTTCGGCCCGAAACGGGGAGGCTTTACCTCGACTTCTATTACAAAGGAGTGCGGTGCCGGGAACAGACGTCCTACATGGACATGCCGGCGGATCGGCGGCGCGCCGAAGCCCTCCTTCGCAACCTGCAAGCTGCCATGAAGGATGAAGGCTTCCGCTACGGGGATTTCTTTCCCGAGAGCCCTAAGGCCGCGACGTTTGATGGCGAGATCCATAAGAGGAGGCGCTCACCGCTCTTTCGCGATTTTGCACAAACCTGGATTGCAGAGATGACGCCCCAGTGGAGCGCCATCCACCTGCGCACCGTCAGGGAGGTCATGGCAAAAAATCTGTTGCCGCGGTTCGGCGAGACTTCCGTGTCGGCCATTTCCCGCGCGGACATCCTGGCTTTCCGCGCCCACCTGGCAACGCTTCGGGGTTACAAGGGGGCGCTCAGCCCCAGTCGGATCAACAAGATCATGTGCTTCCTGAGGCAGGTGCTCAACGAGGCCGCGCTTCGCTTTGAGTTTTCGCCAGCATTTCAGGGCATCAAGCCCCTGAAGATGAAGCGCTCGGATGCCAGGCCATTTAACCTTGCAGAGGTTCAGGCCATCCTGGAGGCTGTACGGCCCGATCTACGCAATTACCTGATTACGCGGTTCTTCTCCGGACTACGAACCGGCGAGATCAATGGGTTGCGATGGGAGAACGTGGACAGGGAACGGGGGCTCATCCTCGTCCGGGAGACCTTGGTCATCGGCAAATTGGAAGAGGGGACCAAGACGGAACGGTCCTCGCGTGACGTGCCGATGCTGCCGATGGTTCAGGCGGCCTTGGAGATCCAATGGGCATCGCGGGATCCGGCGTGTCCGTGGGTCTTTCCGACCCGTAATGGCCTGCCCATCAACGCCAAGAACTTCAACAACCGGATTTGGCTTCCCCTGCTCAAGCAATTGGGCTTGCCCGCGCGCCGGCCCTATCAGACAAGGCACACCACGGCGACACTGATGCTGGGCGCCGGCGAAAATCCCGAATGGGTTGCCCACATTCTTGGACACGCGAACACGCAGATGCTCTTTCGCGTGTACTCGCGATTTATCCCGAATTTGACGCGAAACGACGGAGTGGCGGTGGCCAAATTACTTGAGTCAAAACTCTCGCTGGAGATTGCTGCGCCACCATGCAAACCGGCATTATTGGAGAACCTACCCACCCGTCCCTGAGCCGAGCTATCGGTTCCATCAAGGGTGCCTCGACGGCGATTACGGACGCAATGGGCCCAACCTTTCCGCTGGATGTCATCGCGCATGCAATATTTGGCGGTTTGCTTGGGGGCGCCGCAGGCTTTGCGGCCGGTTCGGCGTTGGGTGAACCTGCTTATTGCTCGGACGACGGTAAGGACGGTGTGATGTGTCGTAGTGAATCAACGTCCGCGATTGGGCAGGTGACGTACAAGGACTACATGATTCCGGGATCAAAAACGTGCATCGCCGAGACACGGAGATGCGTGTTGCCCAAATACTTCGATGCGTCGCGCATCAAAGGATGATCTAGGACAGAAATTCCAGCCAAAGCCGCTTCATCTCAGGATCTCGGAAATTTGCGGAATGACATTCTTTGCGTAGTCGCAATCCTTGTGGAGGATAACCCTCAAGTTACTCTTCGCTCTTGATGCACCCACGTAGAAAAGACCACGAGATGATCTACCGCTAAACTCCTTGATGCCCAGCAACACGATCGCCTTCGCCTCCAGTCCCTTGTAGGCTTGAACGCTCGAAATCTGGATGCGGTCACCAGCAGAAACGTCAGGGTCGAATGGGCTAACGGCGCGCAGAAAAAATCCCGGTCTCGTTACTTCGTCGGGAACAAATTCCTTGTCTGTAAAAAGAATTACAATCTCGGAAGCAGCAAGTCCGGCATCAATGAAGGAGTGGACAAGCTCGTTCACGACTTTCTTGAGGACTTTCAGGTAGTCCTCACGGGTATCAAAGTACCGAAACAATGGGATCTCGCCGTTTACACCCCGGGTCGAGGTTGCTCCCTCGCCAGAGAATCCCGAAACATACGCGGCGATCTGTCGGGTGTTTCGACAGTTGAGAGCAAGGGGGGTCTGCTTTGCGACACCGCGAAGCCGTGCAATAAGCGACTCGTCAAAATTGTCATGGAATATAGCCTGCCGCTCGTCGCAGGAGATCATCCAGCTTCCGCACTCAAGACCCCCTTTAAGGACACAGCTCACTAGCTCCATGAACTCATAGTTCATGAGGTCCTGCCCTTCATCGATCAGCACGTAGTCGTATAGGTCGTCGACAGTCATCGATGAGATCAGTTCAGCTGATTGCTCCCTGAGAGAAATACAGAACTCGTCCCACGACTCCGAAAACTTGGCAGCCAGTCCTGATTTTGCGCAAAGGCGTACAGCGAATTGGTGGTAGCTCCCCACCTCGACACCATCGACCTGGAGACTTGTAGCCATTTTCCTTGCCAGAATTTTATTGAAGCAGAGGACCAGAGTTTTCTTTCCTTCCGAAGCCGATCGCCGCGCCTGTTCTATCAGAAGGACTGTCTTCCCCGTCCCTGCCGCGCCGATAAGCAGGTTACGTGGCTCCAGAGCCATATAGTCCAGAGCCACGAGCTGACGATCAGTAAGTCTTATCAACTCCCTCTCAACGTGAGTACTTTCAGCACCGACGCCGGTAACCAGCTCAAAATTTGGGCGCAACAGTCGCACTAGCTCCAGCCGGCGCGGCAGACTAATGCGGGCATCTCTGACTTTCCTGCCGCCCTGGTTGTCGTTTACCAGACGTTGAGTCCAGTAATCGGTGAGCTCATTGATATAAGCGCCCAGTTTTCCCGGAAAGCCCCGTTCATCCAGCAGCATTGCCTTGTCGGCAAACGCATCATCGTGAGGCACTTTGAGAATGCACTCTGGACAGATAACGCCGTAACCCCACACAAGCTCATTGAAGAGTTCTTGGTGTCCGCAATCTTTAAGGTACTGGCGAAGTCCATAGTAAGCTCCCCGTGCCTGGTCAAACGGACCCTCACGTTTCGTGTTGTGCCTGCTGCGGGACTTGGTGCGAAAGTTCCAGCCCTCGCTATCGCGCCATACGTCACCGCCCTTTATCTCGAGAATGATCACTGCACGATCAGTGATCAGAACGAAATCGGCCTCAGCGTGAAGTTTCGTGTGGTGTGTCTTCATCCACAACGAGTGAAGAACGACCCATTCGTCTGGCAACAACGTGAGTGCCTCCAGCACATCAAGTTCCGCATCACTGACCCTGTCTGAGCGAGTGGGACGACAGGAGGGATGAATCTTCGCCATCAGTTGGTGACATCCATTTCAAAGATGAGTTTGCTGAAGAAACCAAGACTACGGTCCGACAGTGTTCCGACAACAAGTGCACGATCCAGAAACATGTTCCTTCGCTCGCAGGAAGTTTCCGCAATCAGGGCGCATGCGTGGCACGCTGCAAGATTGAGGGCATCATTGCCCTGCCCAACACTTTCAATGCAAAGGGGATCGGATGAGCACCAGCGTGCCGATTCAACAGCACTGCGTAGCATCCTCGCAAAAACCGGGGCTTCACCCTGACTGACCAGGCCCCCAAGGGTTCCATCCGCGGACGAGGAAGCCGTATACATGAGAAAGCCTGCACGTACTTCTTGAGAAACATCATCAGATACGTAGAGGCGTTCACGAAGCGATGAACCCGAATAGCCGCATTCAAGTGATAGTTGCTTCATCAGCATATGCGAAAGCGTGTGCACCAGGATAAATTTTGCCGATGGCGGGCGATCAGGATCGCGGCCGGCATTCCGGCAAGCTTTGACATAGTTCTTCCTGATTAGACCAATCCTGGCTTGTACAGGCGGTGAGAGTTCCCACTTCGCAACTGCACTGGAGTCGAGTTCGACATAGATCCCTTCTCCACGGACCTCAATAGCCGGAAGCCATGACTGAGGACTCTTTGAGAGTGGCGCACACTGCAGCTGGTACGGGTCGCCATCAAACGTGGGGTCGACACGTTGAAATCCCCGCAATGCGCGAACCTCGCGAAGACGATGTACCTGGACGAGGTTCCCTATAAGGCCATCAAGGGCATCATCCGACGGATTGAACTGGACACGTTCTGCATGAAAGTCTCCTGCGTCGTCTTCATGCTGTCCCATAACGAGGGCGTTGCGCTCGAGCTGTTTTTGCTCTGCTTCTGTATTCGCAAAGTTGGCATCGTGGACACCGGCGACTACAAGAATTCCCTCACGTATCTGCTGGTCGGAAAACTGGTCTGGGTCATCAAGTCCTGGTGTGTTCCTCAGATTTGCAATCTCATTCTCAATTCCACCGTGATCACCGCCGAGAATGCGGTTGATCAGGCCTTGCCCAAGGACTTCCAAAAGCAGACTGTTCAATCTGGTCGAGAATGGAGGAATTGAAATCGCTGAGGCGGCTACAGGAAAATAGACGTTGGATGCTCCTCGTTGCAGAACGCGCAGCTGTCGATTGCAGCCTTCCTCGCTGTCGCCGAGCCAGGGCCGCCGACCTCGACATCTCAGATGAGCAAGTGACCCTTCTGAGAAGATGCCAGCCAGGCTCCTGCTCTTGCCACAAGAGGTGCAACGCAACCTAAGTCCTTCGAGGCCGGACTTATCTGTACTGGCCGACAGGACAACCACGGGAGACTCGCAGGCGCGATCGCACTCGTGTGCCCACCAAGTGTGCGGAAAATCCTCAATATGACCAGGCTGAACCGGATCAAGCTTGTCGTGGCACGCGACAACGAAACGGAAGGGAACACCTTTCCCTCCACAGCCGCTCTTTGCGCAACGGACTCCTCTAGTGCGTTCATCTGAGAATTCCTTTCCAACGAAGCCGACGCGGCCGCAAGACTCCTTGCTGCAGTAGTGAAGTCCTGGGAATCGAACCGCTGGCATTGCCTTCGACGTCCGCGCGTCGTCGCCAGCCACTGGAGGTCGACGGAACACATTCACCCCGAGCGCATGTGCCAGAGATGGTTCTCGCAGGATACTCGAGTTATCTAGGGGCCAGTATTCAAGTCCAGCCATCATCACAGAATGAAGAACAAGGTCGCCAGAGTTGCCCGCGGAGCGCATCTCGTAAATGGAACCGATGCCAAATGTCGATACCGCCTGGGACATGCCAAGCTTTCCGACTGTGGTCTTCGATGGCTTCACTTCCTGACGCGCGCGGTTGGGAGGTCGGTTCACTGTCTAAGCCTGATTAAGACGAAAGAGATTTGAGTTCAATGGCACAGGGCGGATCTACGTCCCTCATGGACTGCGGCGTCTCTATCCCACCTCCGACACCTCTTGCCTCATTTGGCCTGCGGAGGACGCGGACACCCGAACCGCGATGCCAAACGCCCTCCATTTCGGCGACAGCCCGGATCTTGTCGCGAATGTACTCAAGTTCCTCCAGGACCTCAGCTGCAACGTCCTCCGACCCGGAAACCCGTTGCGCCCGATCCACAATGGAACTCATGATGAGGGCGACTCGAGGTTTGACTGCAGGATCATCAATTGTCATCGGCGAATCCGCCAGCTGAGGAATCGTGAGTCTCATCAGCGAAACGAAAACCCCATGTAGGCCGCGATCACGCGCACGCATTGAGAATGGCGTCGCGCTTGTCGCTTCGACATTTCGATAGAAGCTCTCGTGATACGACCTGAACCTCTCGTAGTGCGATCGATCCCGTGGCCTGGTCCAGTTGTACAGGGTCACTACGAGACCCGCCGCGCCTTCCGGCCTTCCTACCCGGCTTGTTGCCTGTATGTACTCGGCCGTGGTCTTCGGTTGTCCGTTGACGATCATGAGACCCAGTCTATCGATGTCGACACCTACGGAAATCATGTTTGTGCACAGGAGCAGGTCAACGGTTTCGCGATCGTCGTCATCAGAATTTCTCGATGCAGCGATCCTTTCCAAGACGCCAGGAATCGCTGTGGATGGCAGGTGGCTCGTCAGTTCTGTAGGTTCGCCGAGACGCCGATCGGGCATTTGCTTCGCCGGCATTGCCTTGATGTACTTGGGAACGTCATCCAGTCCAAGCACCCAGGCGCCTCCCAGCTCGCGAAGACTGTTGAAGTAGGTGACCAGCGTCCAGTAGTGATCCTGAGCTGTCTTGTCTTTGATTGACATGGCACCCTGACCGAGAATCCCGATCAGTCGCGCCAGCGTATGCTTCGGTGATCTTCCCTGTGCATGCACTCCCATGTAGACCCGCCCTGCGTTTGACCGGTCCTCGCGGTAAAAGAATGAGTCGTCGTAGTTGAGCCCGTTTGGCGGAAACTGCGCAACTTCCCGGAGAAAAACTGAGTGTGACTGGGCTCTGGCGCGCCTGATGGTCGCCGTTGACCCGACAATCTTCGGCTGAACTCCATTTTCAGAGCAGAGGAGATCGACGGCGGTCTCGTACAGGCCAGTGATCGACCCCAGAGCGTCGCCTATGAGGTGCAACTCATCCTGAATGATGAGGCTTGGCGGCCTCGATAGATTCGGCCGGCCGAACAGACGGCCAATCCGTGGCTCCCAGGCCATCATGGCGAACTTATCGACGGTACCAATGATCATCGAAGGAGGATGGGCAAACAGTTCCTCATCCACGCATGCGATAGGCAAACCGGCTTGAAAATCACAGGCCTGGTTATGGCATCGAGTAACGACCCTAAGCCCACTGCGGTCGATTGTTTGGTCGCGATTGGATCGTATCTTTTCAGAACACCAGGGGCACTTGGTCACAGGTAGCGTCGCGAGCGACTTGTCCTCGTTTGTTCCTTCCAGCACTCTCTGGGCAGTCGCAAGATCGCCGGGAGTGACGCCATTGCCAACGAAAAGGCCGATGGAGAAAGGTTCAGAACCTAAGCCAGCCGGATCCTTGCGCCGCAGCACTTCGCACGCCATTACCGTCCTGGCCGCACGCTCGAACTGCTGCATGGTAAGCAGGCGGAGCGTGTAGCGCGTGATTACAGCCGTTCCCCCGCCATCCCTGGGATTTGACGCTGACAGTCGGCGATGGAACAGGGTGAACGCGACAAGTCCTAGATAGGCTTCAGTTTTTCCGCCACCGGTGGGAAACCAGATCAGATCCAGAGTTAAGCGCTCCGGATGGTCACCCGACGCAGTAGACGGCATGGCCAGAAGCAGGAAGGCCAACTGAAATGGACGCCATAGCGGCGTGCTCATGGGCCGCGCGATCCTCATGCTTGCTTCCATCGCTGCGTTGGCAAGTGCAAACGAACAAAAGACATGATCGTCAGAGGCGATCAAGGCGATTCCTTCCCTGATGCGGTTGTTTACGCGCTCGCACGCGTCCAGATTTTTTGTGGCGACTCCCCGAATACGCGACGCGACGTTGGAGTCGCATTCCTTGACTACTTCGTCAAGCGAGGAACGCAGACCGGCGATCCAGCTGGCGTAGGCGTTCGGCAGAGCCCCAAGCTCTTCGATCAATTCCTTTCTTTGGGCAGAAGCGAGGTACGCGACATCTAGCGCTGTGGAACCGTCGAGTGATTCGACCCTTGAAGACGCCTTAAAGACCTCAGAGGTTGGCAGCCAGTCTGACCAGATCTTCGCTACGCTTGCGTCCGTTCCATCGGGCGACCAGTCTGTTGCACATCCATGTCCTACGGCATACTGCCTCACGTTGCGGTAGAGCAACTCGTGAACGAGGAACTCTGGATCGGAGATCATCTCGCTACTTGATCTTGAGACAAATGCTTTCGACCCATCTTCCGAGCGGATTGAAAGCGAGACCTGATAAATATTGGCGTCCTCTGGCGGAACGCCCTGTTCCCGTCTCTTTTCTCGATCGGGACGCGGCCGACGGTTCACAAGGGAGACTGTAACAATCCTCAGGTTTCCACTCACACGCTCGTGAAGCTCAAGACTTATGTCGCCATCGGATGCGATCTGCTCCGATCCGGATTTATCGAGAATCTGGAGAGGAAGCACAATGTCGTTCAGGACATGTGGTGAGCGGCGCCATCTCCAGGAGCTCGTGCTTGCAGACTGGCTTACGGCGCCGTCGGAACAATGGTCGCCCGACTGGGATCCATTGACCGAAACCGTGCCAGATTTCTTGTCGGCTACGGCAATGTAGTCGGCCCACGACACATCTATCAGCACGCGCCTGTTCGTGGGAACCTGGAAGGTGAAACCCACCGCAGACTGCTGTGCGGCATTTGCCAGCGCAAGGACACCGTCGCCGCTCTTTCCTTCTGCTCCACTCGCATCTGCGGAATCATCAGCGTCGTCCTCCTCTTGGGAAACGATGGTTCCCGAGGGAGCGAGACTGCCCACGTGATACCGGTCGCTGGCTCTTTCCGGAATTATCTCTTCTTCCCCCTCAGCAGGACCGATAAGGTACTTACGCAAGTCGCTAGTCAGGAGGTCTCTGGCTTGTTCAAAATTGTTCATGCTTGACCTATATGGACGCAACGCCAGTTACGACGGGGACAATTGCAAGCCTCGCAGTGCCAAGCTCGTCTTCTGCTGTATTTCCGAATGCCTGGATTGAGACGGTTGCCAGATCGACAACCTGAAGGCCATCGAGGCCAGAATTGGGAACGCCGCGGCAGCGGCGGAGGATGCCTATGTCACCCGCATACTTGCGGCTGAGCTGCCCGATCGTATTCCCGGAAACTGTGGCGGACAGTCCAATTACCTCCATTGTTCTTGGTCGTCCGGCGCATTCCTCCCACAGCCTCTTCTGGGCAGCGAGAGGCTCCTCGAGGCTCAGAATTGAATCAGGATCAATGACGTCATATCCGTCGACCAGAAGTCCAATCCGCGGCGCCTTCGGGTAGCTGAATATGTGGAATCCGCTTGTTTTCAATGAGCGGCTTTGCCTGTTTCCCTTCCTGATCACTTGGCTATCCCGCTCCAGCACACGGAACTTTCGCTTTGCTCGGGTGGCGGCCACATAGACGATCCGGATTTCATCGGCACCATCCATTCCACTAGGCGAGAGCAAAAGGACATCATCGAACTCAAGTCCCTTCGATCGATGGACCGTGGAAATTACGATTCTCGATTTCGCGTTTCCCTGTGGATTGACTGGAGAACCATTCAGGAGGTGGTCGGAAATCGGCCCCAGCTGGATGGTTCCCGCGCCGGGCTCACTCAACCCCTGTTTCTCGAGGAAACAAACCGCCTCTTCGAACGTAATGCTTGTATACGCCGCGACGTGCTTTTCCCACCGCTGACGGGCCTTCTCGATTGAAATCCATTCGCCCTGGAATCCCAGGAATAGTCTGCCGATCCAACCTGGCCAATAGCTCCCGCCGGCGCCGCGCCACAGATCCGCCTCGATACCGCGCTTAGTGAGCCAGTCACAGATCCAGTAGGCCTCTAGATTGTTTCTTGTCAGGATCGCGGTTGTCGTCGTGGGATTAACTAGCGCGGGAACACTGGATAGACTTGTCCGCTCTCCCAGGGCGCCGAGAAGCTCGTCGAGGTGGGAACCATCCGGATGTGAGCCGTTGCTTCCCATCGCTGCTCTCGCAGCCCTAACGAAGTCCAGCATTTCCCGGGTTTCGAAGCGGCGATACTCGGAATATTCCTCCCTTGCGGGCGATCTCCCCGAGTAGCTGCCTTCCGTGATCTTCCGCAGGAAATCGATTGAGGTGAATGCGTTCTCGGCGTCTTTGGATTCCTCGAAATCGTAGATCGCTTGGGCTGGATCGCCAAGAAACATGCAGCAGCCACCGCTTTTTGCGACGTCGCTTGCAATCGCCAGAACCATCCTTGCGCGGTCGCCGTTGAGATCTTGCACCTCGTCCACGAGGAGAAATCGCACTTTCGATAGGGCGTCCTTTGTATGTGGAAGTTTCCCCTTGCCCAAGAGTTCGTTGAGCTGGGCTATCCGATTGTCGTAACCCCCAGCAATGCTGTCCTGATGCAGGTCCATCCGAAGCAGATTCGTGGCCAGTGAATCGAACGTGCGTATCTGTGCGTAGAGCAGATCCCCCGAACCTCCGGCATGGACCTTCGCAAGCAATCGCTTCTTCAGCTCGGCGACAGCGGACCGGGTAAAACTCAGAACCAGTATTTGCTCACGAGGATTTTCAACGTGCCCATGCGAGATCAGGTACGCTATTCTCTCGATCAGTGTGTGCGTCTTGCCTGTGCCAGGCGGCGCAACAACCAGCAGATCCTCTTGGATGCCTGCGGTAATGACACTGTCCTGTTCCGAGCAGACATCCGTGGGCTCAGAGGGAAGCGAAACCACAGGAATCAATGGTTCCATCGAACTCAACGAGCGCCGCCCCCTCTCTGACACAAGGATGTCTGTCTGGACTTCAAAGGGGTTTTGCAATTGTGATGGCGGCACCGGACGCATGTCGGGCCGTCGTTGCCACAGACTTCCGGAACTTTCCTTCGTGCGTCCACGTGGACCATCGAGTTCCCACCGCTGGCGGTCCGTCCATCGGTAGTTGGGAGCCTGAGTCCATAGGACAGGGTTAATCCGCCTGTACTCAGCCAGTTCGAAATATCCAAGACGGCCGACGATTTCGCTGTGAGTCAGGCTTTGGCTACCTTGCTTCACACATAAAACGTTGGTTTGCAGCCGGATGTTGGGCTTCATGAATCAATCCCGTTCAGCCGGATCAAAAGGGGTACGCCGGTGATGCTTCGGCTATCCGATGAGCCACCAACATTTGATTGTGCAAACACAGTGACAGTGAGCGAATGAGTGATGCCTGAGTATAGTCGCACGACGTCATGTGAGCCCCCGCGGAGCTGACCCAAGCTCTGCTGGCATCGCAGGAACATTGTGCTAAGACTAAGGAAACCCTCGGCGCTTCCCGACATCATGTCAGAGCGCTCGGCGCTCGAAGAAACAATGCCGAAATCGAATATCGCCTCAGGAGCCAGCGCGTCTGTCAGCATGAAATCGGCCACACGGTAGGTCCCTAGACCCAAGTCATGCCCTGCTGGAAGAATTCCGCAGAATGTCCCATCCGACTGCCTGACACCAAAGTCGGAAGCGAGCTGGACCTCGAACCCATACTGGAGCAAACGGCCGCAGCCTCGGCCGGTCAGCTGCTGCGGAGCCGACGTTTCGATCACTTCGATGTCTGGCAGCTTGTCACGGAGCATTTCGCGGATCAGATCGCATTGACAGACTCCTCCCGCAAACAAAACGTGAGTCAGCTGCGAAAGGCTTACAGAGGATCGATACAGAAATTCCAGTATCCGCTCGGCCGCAAGCTGTGACATGTCAGTCGCGGCCCGCACGACGTCGCCGCCTTTTAGAACGAGGGGCTCGTCCAGCCACTTTGGCCAGATCTCTACTTCGTCTTCTTCAGGATAGGCCGACTCGAGAATCTGTCGCTTGTACTGCTCAACATCAACCATGAGCTCATCACGCCATGCCGGCATCTCGGCAAGACGAGCTTTCAGTTTTGGTTGCTGATTGACGAGCGCCAACAGAAGCCGCTCGTCCATTTGTGATCCACCAAGAACTGAAACGTCCCCGTCAACGGCCAGCTCACGAAGTACGTCACCAGTTCGCTTCACAATCGACAGGTCGAGCGTACCGCCGCCCCAGTCCACAACCAGTACGATGCTGTGTTGACTCATTCGACTCGGATCAATTGCACCTACGAGAGCTCCAGTTGGCTCATAGACCAGCCTGGCCCTCTTGAACCCCGCACGCTCGGCACTTCTCAGCAACGCAGCGCGATGTTCCTCTGATACGTTGACTGGAGTCCCGATTACGGCTTCCTCGATCTCATGATCACCAGCCACCCGCCGCGCAAGAGTGCGCAAAAGCTGAGCGACCAGCTTTTCAGTCGACTCGATGTGAGGCCCGATTCTTACGTCACGTTGGCCAAGGCTAAGCTTGAGATCGCGAACGGCAAAGGACTTCTCATCAATACTGCTTAGCGCTGAGTAGGCCTTTTCACCAAAAACAGTTTCCCCATTTCTCCAGGCGCCCAGCGACGGTATCGGCGGTTCTGCCCGAACTCTTCCATCGGGTTCGAGAATTGAGACTGTGGATGTTGTCGTTCCGAGATCGATACCGATCCTCATGACAGGGTTTCGCCAGGGACGCTTGACGTTTCAATTTTTGGGATCTGCTCAGACGCTATGTAGCTGCTGTGAACTAGAAAGCGGACAAAATTATTGAAGTTGGTAACAGCCTGTCTGACTGGCCGCCCTGGATTGGGCGCGCAATTCAGCTCTGCCAGGCAGTCTCTTACCGAAAGCAGCGTTCGAAGTTGCTTGTCGACCAGCTCACGTCTGGTACGCGCGGCCGAGTCGCGTTCGCGCGTGTCAGAATCTTGAATGATTACATCATGCCTCGCTTTGTACTTTTCCAGCTCCAACTGCACGCCCGTGGCGTGGGTCCTAGATTCCTCAATGTCGATCCGAAGCGTCCGCAATTCCTCTTTGAGTCTGACTGATTCTCGTCGCTGAATTTCAGCCTCTCCCAACGACGCCTTCAGCTGACTCTCGAGACTCGACTTCTCTGATTCAAGCCTCCCCGCGCTGATCCTGAGATTCTCGAGTCTTTCCTCGAACCGGGTGGACAAGCGTACGACCAGACCCTGCAAATCTTCGGCAAACCTTGCAGCTTCTGGTAAGAGACCTGATCCAGGAATTGCTGCCTGCTGGGTCGTCAACCTGTGGGCAATCTCCGCGACTGGCTGAGCTGGGTGCGTGGCTTCCGTCGATCTCCTGCCGGCAACGCGAAGAAGCGGTTCGATGCTAAGACGTACTGCAGTAGGAAGCTCATGCGTTTGATTCCCCAGGATTGCGATAAGCGCTGTTGCGCCAGCTTGCGATAGCGAGGCATTCGACTTCGCAGCAATCTCTGGAACAAGAGGCAGCCAGCTGGCGCGGCTACGCGTGAGCTCGGCATGGTGATCCCCGCTTGATAGGGTCGCATCAAATGCAGATACGATGCTTTCGATTGAGGAGAGCGCTTCAAAGTGTATCGAGGGAGAGCCTTTCGCCTTTATGGCCTCAGCCTCCGCGAGCCCGATCAGGCGCATGAACAAAGGTGCCGTCGCCGCGCTGGGAGGCTCGCTGCACAGTGCTTGAGCACAGTCAAAAAGTGACCTCAGGTACCTTGGAAGAAAATCTGGCTTGTTAGCTGCGCCCGGACTTAGCAGCGGCGCAAGAAACTCTACTACCGACGACGGCTGTCTGATTGCACCCTTCGCCTTGCTTCGCTCGCGGAGAGCCTCAAGGAAATCCTTCCTCGTCGCCGCGGACATCTCGATCAGCTCTTGCGTGAGATCAGGTGATAGTTTTCCAGAAGTGTCCAGTCCCTCAAGCACATCATGCGCAAGGGCACTCAGCTGTCCCTTGGCCGCTTTCTTACTCATCTAAATTCCCCAACCAGATTCGGATTTCCGGCGATAGTTGCCCCAGACACGAGTGTAGTTCGGATCCGAGCATTTCAGAGGGGACAGCCTCGAGGGTCCAATGGACTTTGGTGGGGAGTTGTCTCGCCTCTTCAACGGTTCTGGCGTAACCGGCCGCCAGCACAGCAATGCCCTTCATGCGCTCGTGGCGCAGGACACCAGTCGACTGAACGACGACTATTGCCTCGGTAAAATCGTCGGGCCTAAGAACTCCCGCTGCGGCTAAACGCCCCGACAGCATTAGCCAAATTGAACACGTCAGCACTGCAAGGTCCTCGTCAATACCGCGCACCGAAGGCAGTGGGTGATAGGCAATAGATCCTGACTCAATCGTCTCGAGCATTTTCAGCGCTAACCGGGTCGCCGTCTCGGCTTGAGGATTGGCGCCGGTTGCAATCTTTCCGGCAATCCTTCCAGGCAGGCACAAAAGACATGCATCCCTATACCCCTGCAGATACGCATGAAGTATCTCGGTGAGGCAGACAGATGAACCTGTCTCGCGATAGGCTCTTACCAGTCCTTCGATACCATCAAAGCTGCGCATTCTGGGATCTGATGCAGCATCTTTCAGATACGAAACGTGAATTTCTTCTTGCCCGTTCGTTACCCGAATCCGCAGCGGCCCCTCTGACTCATGCGGCATCGCAACGAGCAATGAAAATTCAAAAGATTCTTCGAAATCCGGGCCAGGGTTTGTCCAGAATGATTTGTTCGCGGGTGGCTGGTTGTCGCCCTCCAGCGTAAGCATTAGCTCGCAGGGAAACAGACTTGCCAACCTCAGTTGCACCGCAACCTGCATAAGTCCATTCAACTGTGACGCAACTACCGCTTGCAAATGTCGCACGCACGGTGAAGCGTCAACACTCCACGCCACCTGTTCACTGCCGGAAGCGAACACCAGCGGCGCAGTGTTCGATCTTCTCTCCGCCATGTGCAGTCGAACCTGAGGCAAGAGATCGAATGACTCACTCGTATCAAACTGGAATAACGTGCCTGCAAAATTTACCGCTGAGTGACTCGCGTGAGACAGGACGGGGCGACAACTAATCTCTGTTGGGATCAACGGCTGCGCGAACACCCTGTACCGATAGCCGCACTCTGCGCCGAGTGAATCTCCAACAGTCATATCAAGCAGACGAGGCTTCCACCGGGCCGTTACCTTCCACTCCTCCCCCCGAATTGTGCCAACGCAATATTTCGCCTCAAACGCATCCGGCGCGAGAACAGGAGTATCCGACTCGACCATGATTGAGCGATGCGGAAATTCGAGCTCTAGCCGGGATCGCCTGCTTAGCTGCGAGGACGCCACAGCCGAACTATCCGGAGGCAGGAAAAAGTTGAAAGAGGCCTCTCCAGCAGTAGAGGGGGTTCCGACCCGAATCGCGAGGCAACCTCCTTGCCATATCAGGCCGTTCGACTCGGCGATGTTTCCTATATCGATTGCCGGCTGATCATGGAGGATCGCGAGGTCCGAATTTCTCAGCTTGTGGAAGCACTGTACGTCGCCAACGGCAAGCCAGAGCCCCAGGTCGGAATCACCAATCGGGTCGTGACATCGGAGCGCTGCGTCCTTCGCTCGCTCAACCACTCTGACATTCCCCGCGCCAGCGAAAGACACGTACCCTCTTACTGTCTCTCTATCCGGGAAATAGGACAGCGCCAGCTGCGTTCTGAACTCGACTGTCCATTTCCGGCTTCCGACCTGCACTTCGCCTTGAGAGCCACCCGATGGACCGAGTTCAATTTGCGAATAGGGTCGGCCAGAAACACTTGTTTCGGTACGTGTGATTTCTCGCAGGCCGAAAAGCGTAACGTCGGGAGTAGGTTTCCTCGCTAGAAGGGATGTGCGCCAGTTGTCGCGGCCGGACTTGACCCAGCAGATTGCGGTTGAAGCATTCCGGTAGACATTGCTGCCGCAGACGAGAAATGCATCCTCTTGCAACGGCCACACAGGAACGAGCCTCTGCGCCTCGACTCGACCATCGCGAATCAGGCTGATGTCGATTCTGATCTCCACAGGGGCCAGAATTCGCTCGACTCCCAACGGCCTCAACGTCAGGCCGGCTAAATATCCGTTGCGGACAGATCCCGACCAGACCTCCTTGTTGCCGATACGTAGAATATACCCGTCACCGTCTTCGACGGATGTCCTGATTCTTCCAAGGACCGCCAGGAGGTTTCCATAACGCCACTTGAAGCGGACAGAAACATTCAGTGCGCTTGCTGCGGCAGGGATGGGGTCAACCGACCGACGCCCGAGAAAATGGACGCTGGCAGTGCCTCCTCCGGCATTCGTGAATACAGGTACAGAGCGGGCTTCGCCGAAATCCCGATAAAATTCAGAAAACGGTTCCGCCGAGATCTTGAAGCGATATGAATTCCCGACTTCATGCCACACGTCACGTTCAAGTCTCTCTATATCGATCAGGCTCAACTCATCAATATCAATGATGGAGATGTCCTGCGAAACCTGACGTGTCGATATGGTTGCCCTTCCGAGAGGGAGATCGAAGTGGCTGCTGTACGCGGAGGCTTGTGAACCGTCGGGCCAATGACACTCAATCTTTTTTATGCGGCATAGACGAAAAATCTCGGAGCGTTTCCACGTTGAAGACAGTTTCGAGATCCATTTCAGAAGAACATTCGCCGCCGAAGGCGTTAGGGCGTTCAAATCGGAACCCGCCTCAACAAGCCACCACTGCCTTAACCGATCCCATGACCAGTCGATCATTTCCACGCGATCTGGACATACCGTGATTGCTTCTACCAGCGACATGATTTCGGCGCCGATATGTGCGAGCACTCCCGAGAGCAGCATGGCATCGCGTCTCGATGTCTCATGCTGCGTTTGGATGTAGTCGTGGACTGCGCGAACCGCGGCTTCGGTGCTTGCCCGCTCCTCCATGCAAGGGAGCAATCCAACCAGCCAGCTCAAAAAGCCATTGATGATCTTGTTTCGATCCCTCCCGATCCCGGCTTGTTCCAATATGAGGGTAAGAAAACAATGGTGTACGCCAACTTCTCGAAGTCTGCTCAGCTCCTTTCGATCTGTTACTTCAAGTAGCTCGCGGCCAAATCTTGTCAGTTCTTCCTCTGAAGGATGAGGGTCGCTTTCACGCAGGCGTTTGGATATCTCCCGATGCAGGTCTGGCCAGTAGTAGTTCGCACTAGCTTCGGGAAGGCAGCTCATAGAGATGTTGAAGATGAACTCCCTGAACCGTTTGCGATCTCTCGCGTGGCAATAGGGAGTCGTTGAGGCCATGGCGGCCATCTCGGCCGCAACCTCTGTTAGCCGGGTCTCAGGCCAAGGTTTCGCTGTGGCCCAGTATGGCTGTTTTGAAACGGTCTCGATCACGGCCGAGGCGCCTCAAAGGCCATCTCACATTCGCGGGCAGACAAAGCTATGCCTAAATGTTCCACTGGTTACCCCCCCCGCAACTGATCACGAGCCATGCGCTCTCGCAAGCCGTCTCAACCTCAGATGATTGCTTCGAGATGTTGCCTAGCTACCAGACATTCCACGGACCGTCCGCCGCATCACATCTAGAGCAACTTCAAGAAGGTGCTCAAGTCCATCAGCCAGTCAGTTTGGGAGGTCTTATAACTCCCCTGGACCGATCGCGGGACGACAAGTTGAAGGTTCTTGGCTTTCATCTCTTCCGTCTGGTTTTCGCTGATTGCACTTTCGAGTGTCATGAGATGCTTTCTGGAAATGCGGTCCGCTTCGGAGAGGACCTGCCTCCACCGGTCCTTGCAGGTGCTCTTGACTCCGAGCATGAAGAGTTGATCGGCAGGGAACTCCGGATTTTGATAGTCCATCTGGCTTGGAAAAAGAAAGTCGGGCTTTGCCTTGTTTTCCGTAACCACGGTACGTTGATATCGCTTGCCAAACGACTGGAGGATTACTTCGAAGTGGTTCTCCAGTGCGTAGCCGACCCTGCTCTTGCGTCTGTTCTGAACCGAAAGCGATGTCTTCATGAAGTCATCGACA
Source organism: Dyella humicola (assembly GCF_026283945.1). Taxonomy (NCBI): domain Bacteria; kingdom Pseudomonadati; phylum Pseudomonadota; class Gammaproteobacteria; order Lysobacterales; family Rhodanobacteraceae; genus Dyella; species Dyella humicola. The sequence goes on along the minus strand of NZ_JAPDPC010000001.1, from coordinate 118,052 downwards.
TCACCCCTGAAACTGTGTTGCAGCCAGTCCGCAAGGAAATGGCGCTCAAGCGTACGGAACAGAATTTCCTCCCGCTCCATCCAGGCCATCAGTGCACCATCCGGGTCATCCCTAGGATCGACGTCGCCAAGACTCTCGCGCGCAAATTCCGAAAATTGACGGGTATTCGGAAAGGACCCGTTGAACCTGCGAAGCATCTCGTCAAGAAACGTGTCGTTTGACCTTACAACTTCTACACCGATGGTTTCCAGGATAAAGGTGGCCGATAACCCAATACGGTCCTTCTCTGTTTCAAGTTCAGACCGTACTGAGAAGGTTGGAAACAGGTCATCCGAGAATCCAAACAGCCACTCAAGCTGTCGGGCCGCGCTCGACTCGTTCTCAGCAAAGATGAAAAGAAGCCTTCCATCCTTACATTTTGCAATCACTAGCAAGTCCCCAACGCTGGCGCTCTGGGTTACCTGAGTAGTTGGGAAATAGAATCTTGGCTCGGGGCTGCGGTCAGGATTCTTGGCGCGGACGTCGTAGTAAGTGACTGTCGCTTCCTCTGAAAGTGGTTCGTCACTCTCATCATCCATATAGATGAAACGTGTGGGCCACCTTTCAGTAAATACGGGCAGGCCCATGAAGGACCTCATCGCTTTAACGGTGCCGATCTCGTGCTGGTGGGAGCGGGTAACGTCGATGTCCACCGCAGCAAGCCGTTTGATGGCCACCCCGTCAAAGTACTCGGAAAGATATCCCCGTTTCATTCCTTGAATTCCACGCTCGACGAGTCACTCTTAAGCCAAGCAGCCAGCCGTTCTATGACAGACTCCATCCCCCCCCCTTTGCTCCGTAGAGCGCATTCCCAGACTACCGCTATACGCCAGCCCGTGGAATCCAGGTCGTACAAAGCACGGACATCCCTTTGCCTGTTGCCCTCGATTTTTTCTCGCCAGAAGTCGGGGCGGCTCGCGGGCCACCTAAACAGTCGGCAGTTATGCCCGTGCCAGAAACACCCATGAATGAAGATGACCGCGTTGTATCTGGGCAGTACGAGATCAGGCCGCCCAGGCAAGTCGCGGACATGTAACCGGAACCTGAAGCCCATGGCGTGGAGTCCCCGCCGAACAATCCATTCGGGTTTTGTGTCCTTGCCACGAATGCCGGACATCATCCGGCTCCGCGTAACCTGGTCGACAACATCAGCCATCAGGCAACGAGTAGACGCTCCTGGTGCACGCCGCTTTCCTCTGCCTGCTTCAGCTCTAGAATTCGGGGTGCCATGATCCGGGCGACTTCTGCAATGACTGGCACCACCACGCTGTTACCAAACTGGCGATAGGCCTGGGTATCGCTGACCGGGCTCTCGAACCATTCCGGAAAACCCATCAGCCGTGCGCATTCCCTTGGGGTCAGGCGCCGGGGTCGCTTGCGCGGTTGATGAATCAGGATCTCGCTGCCGTCCTTGTGATAGCGCGCGGACAACGTCCGGGTATGGTGATCATCACCCGGCCTGACCAGGCCGAAGCCAAATCCATTGCCGGCGGCTGCATGCTTGGCCGCGTAGTTCTGCAGGTATGACCAGAGATTGGCTGTCAACGTGTACTTTGGGCTGACCTTTGCATCCGGTCCCATCGTGTAGTGTTTCTCAGCCACTTCGCTGCCGTCCTGTGGATGCAGAATGGTGTCAATGGAAGGGCCTTGCTTGGGCACTCGAAGATCATCCCATGTGAAGTCCGTGGCCTCCCGGAACCCGACAATCAGTATTCGTTCGCGGTGCTGGGGCACCCAATGCTGGCCGTCGATGACCCTGTAGTCGATCTTGTAGCCAAGCTTGTTTTCGAGCACATCCTTGATGACCCGGAATGTGTTGCCCTTGTCGTGGCTCAGCAGGTTTTTAACGTTCTCCAGCAGGAACGCCTTGGGGCGTTTGGCCTCAATGATCCGCTGGATGTCGAAAAAGAGTGTCCCTTGAGTGGTGCATTCAAATCCATGGGCACGGCCGAGCGAGTTTTTCTTGCTTACACCGGCCAGCGAAAACGGCTGACAGGGGAAACCACCCACCAGAACATCGTGGTCTGGAATGTCGTGCGCGTCGACCTGCGTGATGTCCCCGGCAAAGTTGTGCCCCTCGCCGAAGTTCCTGATGTAGGTCTTCTTGCTCCACTCATTCCACTCACTGGTGAAGACGCACTCGCCGCCAGCCGCCTCGAAGCCTAGGCGCGTGCCGCCAATGCCGGCAAAAAGATCAATGAAAGTAAATTTCGACTCGGGCTTTTCTGCCATGTTCTTCTCTTCCAGCATGTTTGCCAGCACCGGTCCGAGCATCAGGGGACATGAAGTCGCCTTGTTCTCCCAGCGCGAAACGGTTCGTATGGTTCGACCAAGGCGGTGGGCAATGTCGGCTTGGGTCAGCCGCTCGCGCACCCTTAAAAGCAGATCATGCGTAGTGTGCACAGCAGTCGTCTCATGGGATGACATGCGGACAGTATGTCTACTTTTTGACCCAGAGGCTAGGGATTTCCCACAGCTCCCCAAATCGACGACTTGACCCGTCGAACTGCCTCGAAAGTGAGTTTTTTTGCCTCAGGAACTCTACATTTGCCTCAAAAACTAACTTTCTTATGCCTAGCGACAAAAACTTTGAGAGGCTGCCCAAAACCTAGCCACGATAGCGCCCCCGAATGTTTCAGGACGGTGGGCAATTCGCTCTTGATTGCCATATCTGGCGTATGAGGCTATAGGCAAGATACGGGGAAAAAGGCTTATTTTCATACAATTATTGGACTATTCGCCCTAGGTGCGATCTCAATGGGACGCCGTGGCGTTTTTTGCAGCGTGCCGCGCAGCCGCACATTTCGGCCCCGATTCTCAGCAGCATTGCTGTCGGGGAGGGTGAAGGTATGGCATCAACCAACCAGGTCACTGTGGCCCACACCACCGTCCCCTTGGCCAGCTCCAAAGCGATGGCGATGCGACCGCCAAAACGCTGGTGCAACCTTCGATTACACCTCGCGGCGCTGGGACGCCGCACACGTGCGATACGTCGATAATGGCGACTACCCGATCGACAACAACCCGATCGAGAACGCGATCCGCCCGATTCCGTTGGGGCGCAAGAACTGGCTCTTCGCTGGATCGGAGACTTCCGGCAAGCGTGCCGCGGCGATCATGAGCTTGCTGGCCACGGCCAAAGCCAACGGTCTGGATTCCCATGCGCGGCTCACCGACATGCTCACGCGCCTCCCAACCACGAAAGACCGCGACATCGACTCGTTGCTTCCGCCCACCTAACCGGAGCGGCTTACGTCACGCCATGTGGCGTGGCCGGACGCTTACGCATCAGTGCCCAGAAACGGGCGGATCGTGGCCGTGATTTGCGCTCGATGCCAAAAAGTTGACACGTGATTTTGTGACTCATCGGATAGGGCACGAACAGGGCTCAAACCGCGCGCACGAAAAACTCGACGCTTGGAGAGCACCAAAGAAATCATCAAAAAAGATGGGGATTGGCGAACGACTTACCCTGAGAATCAATAACTTACCAATTCGCAGGGGCGTTAATTTCATGGTGGCTATGGGTGGACTCGAACCACCGACCCCAGCATTATGAGTGCTGTGCTCTAACCGGCTGAGCTACATAGCCTTGGGTGCCGCCCGGCGCTGTCGTCGACGTGACGTCGACCAGGCGGGGCCCGGCAGTCTAATGGCCCCTGCCTTTCGGTTCAAGTGTTTCGCTTGCCGCCACTTCCTGCGCTGTGGTTGAATCAACCCCAGCTAAGGTGTTCTGGACGCGCGTATTTTAGTCGCGCCAGCAGCCTCAGGAGGCGACATGATTGACGTTGATGGCTACCGTCCGAATGTGGGCATCGTGCTGCTTAATGCAGACGGCCGACTGTTCTGGGCTCGCCGCGTCAATCGTGATGGCTGGCAGTTTCCCCAGGGCGGCATGCGCAGCGACGAGACGCCGCTGGAAGCGATGTACCGCGAGCTCGAAGAGGAAACCGGGCTCGCGCCGCACCATGTGGAGGTGATTGGCGCCACCCGTGGCTGGCTGCGTTACCGCCTGCCGAGCCGCTATGTGCGCCACCACCAGCGCCCGACCTGCATTGGCCAGAAACAGGTGTGGTTCCTGCTGCGTCTCGTAGGCGAAGAGAATGCGCTGCGCCTGGACGCCTGTGAGAAGCCCGAGTTTGATCTGTGGCGCTGGGTGGATTTCTGGTACCCGGCCTCGCATGTGGTCAATTTCAAGCGCCAGGTGTACGAACGGGCGCTGCGCCAGTTCGCGCCGCTGGTCGAGTCCCTGCTCAGCGTCCAGGTGGGCGAGCTGCCCCAGCGTGGCGAGCACGATGCCAACAACCCCCCCCGCAAAGGTTGGGCCGCTGCCTGAACCCAAGGCGAAGGCCGCCTGGGGTCGCCGGGCGATGTGTTGACAATCATTCGCATTTGCGTTCCCATATGTGCCATGTATATCTGCATGTGCAACGCCGTTACCGACCATGACATCCGCCGCGCCGCGGCCGATGGCGTGCAAAGTTTTGCCGAGCTGCAGTCCCGCACGGGGTGTTCCGACTGTTGCGGCTGCTGCGAGCAGGAGGCGCGCGCCACGCTCGATCAGGCGGTCGCCCAAGTGGCGTTCACGCTGCCGATTCTTGCTGTCGCCTGAGTCGGCTTCGAACCTGCGTTAGACCCTTCAGCGCGTGGCCTTGGCCGCGCGTTTTGCTATGGGCAATCCATAGCAATTCTCGTTTCGTCAGCCCTTGTCGGGACGACGTATAGTCGCCTGCTGGAACCGCAAGGAGACTTCTCATGAAGGGCGACGCCAAGGTCATCGAGTTCCTCAACAAGGTGCTCTACAACGAGCTGACCGCCATCAACCAGTACTTCTTGCATTACCGCATGTACAAGGACTGGGGTTACGGCGAACTGGCCGAGCATGAGTACAAGGAATCAATCGAGGAAATGAAGCACGCCGATCATCTGATCGAGCGCATTCTTTTCCTGGATGGTCTGCCGAATCTGCAGCATTTGGGCAAGCTGCGCATCGGCGAGAATGCGCTGGAATGCTTGAAGGGCGACCTCGAGCTGGAATTGGCGGCAGTGAAGGATCTCCGCGAAGCCATCGCCTACAGCGAAGGCATTGCCGACTACATCAGCCGCGACCTGTTCAAAGACATCCTGCACGACGAAGAAGAGCATATCGACTGGCTGGAAACCCAGTTCAGCCTGGTCAAGGACATCAGCGCCGAGCGCTACTTGCAGAGCAAGATGGATAGCTGACTGCCTACGGGCAGGCGAAGCCTCCGTGGCCCGCCTGCCCTACGCCTGAAGCGTGGTCCCGTTCCTTGACGCTCTTGCCACGGCACCGCTATACCTTGCCTTTTCCTGGGAAGGCCGTGCATGGCTTCACGCCCACCACCGCGATTCGTGGTTCGGCCGCTTGACGCGGCCGGGCGGCGTCGGCGCGTGCTGTGGCTGGCTGCGGCCTGGCTAATCAGCCTGCTGCTGGTGGCGCTGATCGTTGGCGCCACGGTGCGCCGTACGACGCCGGCCGCCAAGGAGCAAAGGCAGCTCAAGGCGCTGACCAAGGAAAATGACGATCTCAAGCAGCAGGTCGCCAACCTGCAGCGCGCCAACCAAGTAGGGGATATCGCCACCCGCTCGCTGCGCCAGACCCTGGCGGAACGAGAAGAGGAGATCAGCGGCTTGCGCGCCGACTTGGGCTTCTACTCGCGCCTCACCGGTGGTGATGCCCAGCGCGAAGGACTCAAGGTGCAGGAAGTGCGGCTCCAGCCCGTGGCCAACTCGCAAGCCTGGAATATCACTATCAGCCTCACCCAGAACGCCAAGCGCGGCGAAGACGTGACCGGTACCGCCACCATCAGCGTCGAAGGCCTGCGTGGCGACAAGGTGGTGCGGCTCGACTGGGCCGCGCTCGGCGACGCCGCGCAAAGCGGCGGCATGCCTTTCCGTTTCAAATACTTCCAACAGCTGCATGGCACCATCGTGTTGCCCGCCGATTTCCGCCCCACGCGCTTGCTGATCCAGGGCCAGCCGGCGGGTGACGAAGCCGTCAGCCGGACCGTGACATGGAGCGATGCGCTGTCTGGCCACCTCACCCCGACCCAAGGAGAACAGGATGCTCAACCGTAAGCGCGCCGACCGATCGCCCAGCAGCCACGACACCAGCCTGATTGCACGCGGCACGGTGATCCGGGGCGACGTACGCTTCAGCGGTGCGCTGCACCTGGATGGCCGCATCGAGGGCACGGTGCTGGCGGATGAGGAGCATGCCGTGTTCACGCTGAGCGAGAACGGTGTCGTGCAGGGCGAGATCCGCGTGCCGCACGCCATCATCAATGGCGAGGTGCTGGGCGACATCCATGCCGGCGAGCGGCTTGAACTGGCACCCCAGGCCCGCATCACCGGCGACGTGAACTACCGGACGCTGGAAATGGCCGCCGGCGCCCAGGTCAACGGCCGCATGAGCCATCACGCGGTGGAACTGCTGCGAGAGCTTCCTGCACCGCAGCTGGCTGGCGTCGAGGTGGTGCCGGCCTGATCGCGCTATGCTTGCGCCTCAGCCGCTGTGCCCCCATTAGAACCCCATGGATACCGTCATCCCCTTTCCCACTGTCCCGGACTACCGCAGCGCCGGTGCGCCGCTGGTCTTCACTGAGGCCGCTGCCCGCAAGGTGCACGAGCTGATCGTCGAAGAGGGCAACCCGGAATTGAAGTTGCGCGTGTACATCACGGGCGGTGGCTGTTCCGGCTTCCAGTACGGTTTCACGTTCGATGAAGCCCAGGCTGAGGACGATTTTGCGCTCGATCGGGAAGGCGTCACCTTGCTGGTCGATCCGTTGTCACTGCAATATCTCACCGGCGCCGAGATCGACTACTCGGAAAGCCTCAGCGGCTCGCAGTTCGTCATCCGCAACCCCAACGCCAAGAGCACCTGCGGCTGCGGTTCATCCTTTTCTGCCTGAGCATCGCCCGGGCATGGAACGCACCCGCTTGCCGCGCCTCAATACCTTCGCGGGACTAAGCCTGATCCTTGACCGGGTCGCCGAGCGGCGCGACGAGTCCCTGTGGGTGAACGAGCAGGCGAACTCGGAGCATGCCCGCTACCTGCTGCTGGATGCGCTGGGCCAGACCTACCTGTTGCCCGATCACGAAGCACTGCGCTGGCTCGATAGCGGCGAGCGCGAACACTTGCTGGGCGAGCTCAAGGCGACGTTTCTCGGCTTTGCCGGGGAGCGGCCGCATTTCCTGCTGGCCCTGGACGACGCCGAACGGGCGGGTGAACTGGAGAGCAAGTTGGGCGCGCGCCGCGCCGGCTTGCGCGACGTCGGCCTGCAATTGCCCGCCGACGAGGCCGGCTTGTTTGCTTATGCCAAGGGCTTGGCGCACTGGCAGCGCGAAACGCGCTTCTGCGCGCACTGCGGCGCGCCGGTGATCCTGGTGGCCTCTGGCCATCGCGCGCAGTGCACCAATGCCGCTTGCGGGCGGGTGCATTTCCCGCGCACCGATGCTGCCGTGATTGTCATCGTGGAACACGAAGGCGCCTGCCTGCTGGGCCGTCAGGCTGGCTGGCCGAAGGGCCGTTATTCAACGCTGGCCGGTTTTGTCGAGCCCGGTGAAGCGCTGGAAGACGCCGTGCGACGCGAAGTGGCCGAGGAGTCGGGCGTCATCGTGGGCGAGGTGCACTATCACTCCTCCCAGCCGTGGCCGCTGCCGCAATCGCTGATGGTGGGCTTCACCGCCACCGCCGTGTCACGCACCATTCGCCTGCGCGATCACGAACTGGAAGAGGCGCGCTGGTTTACGCCCCAGGACATCGTCGACGGACTTGCCGATGGAAGCTTCCTGCCCTCGTTGCGGTTGTCGGTGTCCTACCACTTGCTGGCGCATTGGCTGCAGCAACGCGCCGGGCTCGACCTCGACGCGCTGATCGCGCAAACGAAGCGCTGAGTCCTGCCGCGATCGCTAGCGCGGTCGATGCGTACGCGTCGCCTTGTGTCGCCAACCTGTCATCTCCCAGGTGCCGCGCTATTCGCTGACCTTGCCCTACAATGCCGCCACTCATTCGGAGCGCTGGATCCATGGCTGTCAGCCTGCTTACCGCCCTCATCGCACTCGGTCTTCTGCATGTGATGCCACAGCTGGCGCATTGGCGCGGCGATGGCGGATTCCGCCGCTGGGTAGCGCAGCTTGGGGATACCGGCGGGCCGGCACGCGTCGCTGTGACGCTGGGTGTACCTGTGGTGCTTTGCCTCTTGGCGATCTGGCTGATCAGCCTGCTCCCGGGCGCCGACCTGCTGCGCCTGATCTTTTCGCTGGTGGTGTTGCTGTACTGCTTTGGTCCGCACGCGTTCGAGGCGGACCTGGAAGCCATCCTAAAGGCCGCCGACCAACCCTCTCGCGAGGCTGCCGCACAGGCGCTTTCCGACGATGGTGAACCGGTGGTGTGGCACGCCATCGCGCTCGGCGAGGCAACGGCTTATGCGGCGTTACGTCGTCGCTTCGGCGTCTTGCTGTGGTTTTTCCTGCTGGGCCCCGCGGGTGCGCTGCTCTATCGCCTGGCGCAGACGTTAGGCCGCGACCAAACGCTGCGTGTGGACCCGCAGGCACGCGCATCGGCGCACGCATTCGCGAACATGGCGGACTGGCTGCCTGCGCAGCTGATGGTGTTCACACTGGCCCTGGTTGGTCATTGGGATGCGGTGATCGGCGCCTGGAAACGCTGGCACCTACAGCAGTCGCCGCATGGCTGGTACGTGGAAGGCCCAGGCTTTCTGGGCGCCGCGGCGCGCGCGGATGTGCAGGTCGACATCGAAGCCGGCGACGGCTACGCCGAGGAACGCTGCGACCCTATCGCCGAATTGATACGCCTGCGTGGTGCGCTGCTGCGCGCCTTGCTGGCTTGGCTTAGCGTGGTGGCGGTGATTGTGTTGGCTGGGTGGATGAGCTGAGCCAGACGGCGATCAGGCCACGTAGCGCCTCGTCAATTTCTCTGCAAGAGCTAGACGTTCGCGCCTCTCTTCCTGGGCCGTCATCCCCGCGAAGGCGGGAGGCGCTTCTCAACAGCCGTAGGGCTGGTCATCCAGCGCCTTTGGCTTTTGCTTCAACGTGACATAAGAACGAAAGTCACTGGATCCCCGCCTTCGCGGGGATGACGGTGAGGTAACTGGGGTGGCGACTCGGGACTAAGCAACGCCTTGGGATAACCCGACGCGGATCCGGCGATTTTGAACAGGCTCTTAGGCGAAGTCCCCGCGCAGTTCACGCACGCGCGCCTCCAATGCCTCCGTACGCGCCTCCGCCGGTGCCAGCGGGGCGCCTGCCACCAGTTCCACTCGCGCACGAAAGCGGCGCGGCAGACGCGCGCGATGCAGCATCGAATCGCGTCGGCTCCACACGCTGCCCCATAGTCCGCGCAATGCCAGCGGCACGACCGGCACGGGACGGCGCTCGAGGATGCGCGCAACGCCTTGTCGGAAAGGCGCAATGTCGCCATCACGCGTGAGGCCACCCTCTGGAAAAATGCAGACCAACTCACCGTCCACCAGCGCCGCATCCACGTCGTCATAAGCCCGCTGCAACACCTCGGGATCTTCTTTGTGTCCCGCAATGGGAATCGCCTTGGCGGTGTGGAACACAAACTTCAGCAACGGAATGTTGAAGATCTTGTAGTACATGACGAAGCGCGCAGGCCGTCGCAGGTTGGCCATGAGCAGCAGCGGGTCCATGAAGCTGACGTGGTTGCACACGAGCAGCGCCGGACCTTCTTCAGGAATCTGCTCCAGCCCATCCACGCGCACCCGATACAAGATGTTCACCAGTACCCAGGTGATGAAGCGCATCAGGAATTCGGGCACGAGGATGAAGATGTAGGCGGCCACCACGACATTGAGCAGCGCCGCGGCGAGGAAGATCTGCACCGCGGTGAAACCCATGGCCCCCAGCGCCAAGCCGAAGCCCGCGGCCAGGCAGATCAGCAAGGCGTTGAGAATATTGTTGCCCGCAATCACGCGCGACAGGCGATCACGTGGCGTACGCGCCTGCACGAAGGCAAACAGCGGCACCACGTAGAAGCCGGCGAAGACGCCGATCATGGTGAGATCGAAGGCGATGCGCCAACTGCCCGTGCTACGCAGAAAGGCCAGCCAATCCAATCCATGCGCGGTAGCCACACCGGGGTGCGCGGCATAGAGATCGATGCCGAAGGCGGTCAGGCCGAACGCGCCCAAGGGAACCAGCCCCACTTCCACGCGTCGTCCCGACATGCGCTCGCACAACAGCGCGCCGACGCCCGTGCCGATGGAAAACAAGGTCAGCACCAGGGTGTTGACCGAGCCGTCGCCGCCCAGGTTCACGCGCGTGTAGCCGGGCAACTGCGCCACCAGCACGGTGCCGAAGAACCAGAACCATGAGATGCCCAGCACCGCATTGAATACCCTGCGGTCCTCACGCGTGATGGCGAGCACGCGCGAGGTTTCGGTGAAGGGATTCCAGTTGAAGACGAGGTCGGGCGCGGTGGCCGGCGCGGCCGGAATGCGCCGGCTGGCGAGGTACCCCAGTACCGCGATCAGGATCGTCGCGCTCGAGGCGAGGATCGGCCCATAGCCGGCAATCAGCATCAGCGAATTGCCGACGATCATGCCGATCAGCATGGCCATCTGCGTACCCATCTCCACCAGGCCGTTGCCACCGACCAGTTCCTCGGGCTTCAGCGCCTGGGGCAGGATGGCGTACTTGATCGGCCCGAACGTGGTGGAGTGCAGTCCCATCAGGAACAGCACGATCAGCAGCAGGGTGGTGTGATGGGTGTAGAAGCCGACTGCCGCCAGCAGCATCGCGCCTATTTCGAACAGCTTTACGATACGGATGATGCGCGTCTTCTCGTATTTCTCCGCCAGCTGCCCCGCGGTGGCGGAGAACAGGAAGAACGGGATGATGAACAACGCGGGCGCGAGGTTCGTATACAGCGACACCGTTTTGTCATCCAGCCCCATCTGGAACGCGACCAGCATGATCAAGGCGTTGCGGAACGCATTGTCATTGAAGGCACCCAGCGCCTGCGTCCAGAAGAAAGGGGCGAAGCGGCGGCTTCCAAGCAGGTTGAACTGGCTCATGCGGGGCTCGGGCGTTGAGTCGCCGCCAAGCCTACCAGCGTAGAGTGAGCGCCGTCGCTCAACGCGCCGCCGCCACGAGGGTCATCGCCATGGCTGACACCTTTCGATCCACCCGCGAAGTGATCCTGCGCACCGAGGCCTGGGACCAGGCCACGGCGTTCTACGGCTCCGTGCTCGGCTTGCAGGTAAGTTACCGGAGCGACCATCTCGTTGGCTTCGAAACTGGTTCGTTTTGCCTCTATGTCGAACGGGGCGAAGCGCACGGGCCGGTCTTCGAGCTGCTGGTCGACGACCTCATCGCGGCGAAGGCACGGCTAGTCGCGGAGCGTTGCACGGTGCAGGAAGAAGATCCTTCCGTGCCGCGCTGCTATGTCCGCGACCCTTACGGTTTTGTCTTCAATCTGCGCGCCCGCTGACGCGTGTTGCCGAACCCCGACCCAAGGAGCTCCGCCCATGTGGACCCACGAAGCATGCATCGAAACCCATGCGACGCCGGCGCGACTCTGGCAGCTGTTTGCCGACGTGCCCGGATGGAAGGCGTGGAATGCGGGCATCGAACACATCGAGCTGCACGGTCCCTTCGTCGAGGGCACGACGTTCACGATGCAGCCACCGGGAACCGACGCCTTTGTCAGCACGCTGACGGCGGTCGTGGAAAACCAAGGCTTCACGGACGAGACGGTCATCGATGACACGCGCGTGATCGTGGCCCATCGCATCGAACCGCTGGCCTCGGGTCTTACCCGCATCACCTATAGCACCCGCATCACCGGGCCGCTCGCGAGCGAGATCGGCCCCATGGTCACCGGCGATTTCGCTGATGTGCTGCTATCGCTCAGGGAAGCCGCGGAGCGTCCCTGACCAAGCGACCGCGAGTCAGGCGCGACGAAGCGCGCGATAAGCAATATCGCGGCGGCAGAACGCGCCTTCGTAATGGATCTTGCCAACCGCGGCGTAGGCGTGTTCGCGCGCCGCCGCGATGTCCTTGCCCAGTGCGCAGACCGTAAGCACGCGGCCACCCGCGGTAATGACGTGACCGTGCGCATCGAGTTGGGTGCCGGCGTGGAACACCTTCACATCAGCACCGAAGTCGCTGTCGAGACCCGTGATGACATCTCCGTTGTGCACCTTGCCCGGGTAGCCGCCGGCGGCCATCACGACACCGATGGAGGGGCGGGCGTCCCAATGCACATGGGTGTGATGCAACTCGCCGTCCAGCGCGGCCTCGATCAGCTCGACCAGGTCGGACTTCAGGCGCAACATGATCGGCTGCGTTTCCGGGTCACCAAAGCGCACGTTGAACTCGATGACCTTGGGCGCGCCGCTCTTGTCGATCATCAGGCCGGCGTAGAGGAAGCCGATGAACGGTGCGCCTTCCATCGCCATGCCGTGCAGCGTCGGCTCGATGACTTCCTTGAGGATGCGGCGCTCGACCTCGGGCGTCACCACCGGTGCGGGCGAATAGGCGCCCATGCCACCCGTATTCGGGCCCATGTCGCCTTCGTCGCGACGTTTGTGGTCCTGGCTGCTGGCCATCGGCAGCGCATGTTGGCCATCGCTCATCACGATGTAGCTGGCTTCCTCGCCGTCGAGGAACTCCTCGATCACAACGCGGGCGGAGGCATCGCCAAACGCATGCGCGCCCAGCATGTCGTGCAGCGCCTGCTCTGCATCGGCCAGCGTGAGTGCCACCACCACGCCCTTGCCAGCGGCAAGACCATCGGCCTTGATGACGATGGGCGCACCGTGCTGGCGCACATAGGCCAACGCCGGGTGGAGCTCGGTAAACACCGCATAGTGCGCCGTGGGGATGTTGTGGCGGTGCAGGAAGTCCTTGGCAAAGGCCTTGGAACCCTCCAGCTGCGCGGCGATCGCGCGCGGACCGAAGCAGCGCAGACCGGCAGCGCGGAACTTGTCCACGACGCCAGCGACCAGCGGCACCTCGGGGCCCACCACGGTGAGGGCGATCTTTTCATCCTTGGCCAGCTTGAGCAGCCCTTCCAGATCCGTGACGGCGATGTCCGCATTGCGCACGCCTTTCTCACGGGCCGTGCCTGCATTGCCGGGAGCGACAATCACTTCGCTGACGCGAACCGACTGCTTGAGCTTCCACGCCAGCGCGTGTTCGCGCCCGCCGCTGCCGATGACCAGGACTTTCATGCTTGCTCCGCTTGCTTAAGGTGATGCGTGCCGTTTGGCGCAGTGCGACATTGTAGCGGCGCACCGGCCGGGAACGACCCGAAACCGGGACTGCCTTCGCCAACACGACCTCGCCGCGTTCATTCCCCAGTCACCCCCTCCTGCGCTTCAGGCTTGGGTTTCGACTCGTCCGCACGCGTCTGGAATGCGGCCTTGGGACGTTGGGGGAGGGGCTGGAAGTGACTCTATCGGCCGGTACCAGGGATCGATAAAGACCTTAGTGTTCGGCCTCATGCGATCGCCGAGCCGCCACCAGGAACCGGCACGCTCAGGCCGGTTCGTGCCCCATCAGCGCAAGCAGTCGGTGGCGCGGCAGCTTGCCGGTTTCGTTGCGGGGCAGGGCATCGACCAGGGTCAGCGGACGCGGCAGGAAGACCGGATCGACGGCCCGACGCAGCGCCTCGATGATGCTGTGTTCGTCCAGATCCGGCGCCACGGCCAGGGCGGCGATGCGCTGCACACCCAGCGCGTCGCTGTCGTCCAGCTGGAAGACGACGCCATCCCGCACGCCAGGGATCGCCAGCAAACGATGGGTGAGATCGCCCAGTGAGGCGCGCTTGCCGGCAATTTCCAACAGATCGGCATGGCGACCGCATAGCCGGAAACGACGGCCGCCGTCGTGCAGGGTGACGATGTCAGCCAGCGTCATCGGTTGCGCCAGCTGGGGCGCGCGCACCTGGGTGCCGTCGGGCTGCGGATGCAGAAGCACGTCGTCGTACAGGGTCCACAATTCATCGGCGGTAACGCGACGACTGGCGAAAGCGCAGGTCTCGGTCGAGCCAAACACTTCCAGCAAGGGCGCGCCAAAGTGCGCCTCGGCCTTCTGCGCCAGGTCCAACGGCATCGGCGCGGTGGCGGAGAGCATGGCGGCCATCGGCGGCAACGACACGCCGGATTCGATCAGCGCGCGCAGATGCACGGGCGTCGTCACCAGCACGCGTGGCGCGGGTACCTCGGCCAGCGCAGTGGCCACGTCAGCCGGAAAGAACGGGCGCCCAGCATGCACAGCCACGTCGCCCAGCAAGGGCAGCAGCACCGACATCTCGATGCCGTAGGTATGCTGCGGTGGCACGGTGGCGACAAGGTTGAAACTAGTGCCAACCATGGCCTGCAGCATGCGCTGGTTGCCGCCGGTGCTGGCCTGGAAGTCGCCCCAGGTCTTGATCGTGCCCTTGGGTACGCCGGTCGAACCGGAGGTGTAGCCGATGGCTACCACCTGCTCGGCGGGAATCGACGGTACCGCGAAAGGTTCGCCGGCCACAGGCTGGGCCGACAGCGCCGGAAGTTGCCGGTAATGCGGCGGCGGTGTGTCGAGCGCCAGCTCGCCCACGGCGTAACAGCCCGGGTGAGCCGCCATGACATCTTCAACTGCCTGAAAAGCACGCGAGGAGGGCAGCAGGTTGGCCTGACCACGCAGTGCGATGGCGCAGAAGGCGACCAGGAAAGCGTAACGGTCCTCGCATAGATTGACCGCGGTAGCGGCCGGCGGCAGCAGCCCGGCGACTTCATGCACATGGGCGAGAAACGCTTCCGCACTGACAGCCTTGCCCTGCCGCCACGCCACCGTGCGCTGTGGATGCTCAGCCGCAAGCAAGGGCAGCCTAAGCGCCGCCTGTTCCTGCCGACAGATTTCGTAAACGATAGCCAAGTCTTACTCCACAACGGCAATCTGCCCGGCGACCGGCCGGATGGCGCCGGTCCGAGCTGCGGACGGTCAAAAAACGAGAGCCCACGAGGTTCCCCATCCTCAGGGTGACCACTGAATCTGCCCCTACCGGCGACTCGTGGCGTGTGGAGACCGTTCATCCTTCCGGCAAAAACTGGCCGGCGGCGGGCCCCAATTACTTGCGGATGATAGCGCCGGAAAGAGCGTCGCGGATGATCGTGGGACGCTTCTGGTCGCCAAGAGGGGCGTCGAGCACCCCATCCAGCGCGTGGCCGAAATACCCCTCCACCATGGCCGCTGACTGGGCCGGTGGCTCGCCATGGGGGTTGGCGCTGGTCGACACCAGGGCGCCGCCGAAAGCGCGGCACAGGGCGGCGGCGGGCGCGTGCGCGGTCACTCGCAAGGCAATCCCGGCATGGGCGCCGGCCACCCATTCAGGCACCTGCGGCGAGCGCGGGAAGATCCAGGTGTACGGCCCCGGCCAGCTTTCACGCACCTGGGCCAGCACGGCGGCTGGCACGGCGGGGAGATCGATATAAGGCTCGACCTGGGCGAAGTCGGACGCGATCAGCAGCACGCCCTGGGTGGGCGGACGTTGCTTGAGCGCGAACAGACGCTCGAAGGCCCCCTGGTCGTGCGGATCGCAACCCAGCCCATAAACCGCTTCGGTGGGGTAGGCGAGTACGCCGCCGCGACGCATCAGCGCGGCGGCGGCATCCACTTCAGACAGGGTAAATCGGGCCAGCACTCAGGCGCCGGCCCGGGTGACCGCCGTCTTCTTGCTGGCAGCCTTCTTGGTGGCGGTTTTCTTGGCCACCGTCTTCTTGGCTGCGGTCTTCTTGCTAGCCGTTTTCTTGGTTGCCGCTTTCTTGGCGGTGGTCTTGGCGGGAGCCTTCTTGGCCGGGACCTTCTTCTCGGCCGGCGCCTTCTTGGCCGCGGCTTTCTTGGCGGCCGTCTTCTTGAACGCCCCGCGCCCCTTCTTGACCGGCGCCGCCGCGAGCAGCTCAAGGCATTGCGCCTCGGTCAGCTCCTTGGGCTCCTGGTCCTTGGGGATGCGGGCGTTCTTTTCGCCATCGGTGATGTACGGACCATAGCGACCGTTGAGCACCTGCACGCCGGTACCGAAGTCCGTGATGATGCGATTGGCCAGCATCTCGAGCTTCTCCTGCACGATCTGCAGGGCCCTCGGCAGTTCGATCGTATACGGGTCATCCTCGGCCTTCAGCGAGGCATAGGTGCTGCCCTGCTTCACGAACGGACCGAAACGACCCACACCTACGCTCACTTCATCGCCGTTCTCGGCCTGGCCCAGCGTGCGCGGCAGCTTGAACAGCTCCAGCGCATCCGCCAGTGCGATGGTGTGCATGCTCTGGCCCGGGCGCAGTGAAGCGAACTGCAGCTTCTCGTCCTGGTCCTTGTCGCCGATCTGCGCATACGCGCCATAGCGACCCAGGCGCACCGACACCGGCTTGCCGGTCTTCGGATCGGCGCCCAGCTCGCGCGCGCCGGTGGCTTCGCTGCGATCGACCGACTCGGTCTTCTCGTCCACCTGCTGCTTGAAAGGCACCCAGAAGCGCTCCATCAGGGGCACCCAGGCTTCTTCGCCGCGGCTCACCGCATCGAGTTCGTCTTCGAGCTTGGCGGTGAAGTCGTAGTCGACATAACGGGTGAAATGCGCGGTGAGGAACTTGCTCACCGCACGGCCCACGTCGGTCGGCTTGAAGCGCCGGCTGTCGAGGAACACGTATTCGCGGTTCAGCAGCACCTGGATGATGCTGGCATAGGTCGACGGACGGCCAATGCCGTGCTCTTCCAGCGCCTTGACCAGGCTTGCTTCGGAGTAGCGCGGCGGCGGCTCGGTGAAATGCTGGTCGGCCTGGATGTCGTGCAGGGCTATCTGCTCGCCCACGGCCAGCTTGGGCAGGCGACGACCTTCGTCGTCGTCATCGGCGCCCTTCTGGTCGCGACCTTCCTCGTAGACAGCCAGGAAGCCCGGATCGACCACGGTGGTACCGGTGGAGCGGAATGAGGCGTCGCCCCCCGCCACATGCGGCAGCGCGAACTCCACCGACACGGTGTTGAGCGTGGCGTGGATCATCTGGCAAGCGATGGTGCGCTTCCAGATCAACTCGTACAGCTTGCGCTGTTCCTCGTTGAGGAAGCCCGACACCTCGCGCGGCGTCAGCAAGGCCGAGGTCGGACGGATCGCCTCATGCGCTTCCTGGGCGTTCTTGGACTTGGACTTGTAGACCTGCGGATGATCCGGCAGCGCCTTGGCGCCGAAGTCGCGCGCGATCAGCTCGCGCATCTCGGTCACGGCGTCTTCGGACAATGCGACCGAGTCGGTACGCATATAGGTGATGAGGCCGACGGTGCCCTCGCTGCCGAGTGATACGCCTTCGTACAAACCCTGCGCGATCTTCATGGTGCGGCTGGTGGAGAAACCCAGCTTGCGTGCTGCCTCCTGCTGCAAGGTGGAGGTGGTGAACGGCGGCGCCGGGCGACGCTTGCGCTCCTTGCTGCCGACGTCGCTGACGGTGAGGCGGCCATGGGCGGCCTCCTTCAGCGCCGCGCGCGCGGCCAGCGCGTCGTGCTCGTTGGTGAGGTCGAACTGCTCGAACTTCTTGCCGTTCAACTTGGTGAGGCGGGCAGTGAAGTCACCTTCGGGATGGCGCAGCGCGGCTTCGACGCTCCAGTACTCGCGGGCGACGAAGGCTTCGATCTCTTCCTCGCGCTCCGCGATCATGCGCAGGGCCGGGCTCTGCACGCGGCCGGCGGAAAGGCCGCGCTGCACCTTGCGCCACAGCACCGGCGAGAGGTTGAAGCCGACCAGGTAGTCCAGGGCGCGGCGCGCCTGCTGGGCGTCGACCATGTCATGCGAGAGTTGGCGCGGCTGGGCCACGGCAGCCTTGATTGCCTTGGGCGTGATCTCGGAGAACACCACCCGGTGCAGGCGCTTGCCCGCGGTGAGGCCACGCTCCTTCAGGATCTCGCTGATATGCCAGGAGATCGCCTCACCTTCGCGATCCAAGTCGGTCGCCAGATAGATGTCGTCGGCCTGCTTGGCAGCCTTGGCGATGGCGTCGACGTGCTTCTCGTTGCGCTCGATCACCTCGTAGGCCATGGCAAAGCCATGCTCGGGATCGACCGCCCCCTCCTTCGGCTTGAGGTCACGCACGTGACCGTAGGAGGCCAGGACGTGGAAGTCCTTGCCGAGGTATTTGTTGATCGTCTTCGCCTTGGCCGGCGACTCGACGATAAGCAGGTTTTTTGCCATGTAACTCGGTATCCGCCATCAATGGCCAGGCCCGTCCGGGCTGGTCTCTCTATCTAGTTAAAGGCATGGCGGCTCGACGACGTCAAGCTGGACCATGTGAAAACGCGGTGTAGAGCGGCTTTGGCTCAGTCCGGCAACCGCTGGTAACGGTTGCCAGGCAAGGCTTCGACCCGACCGTCGAGCTCCAGTATCAGCAGCAGCGACGACACCAAGGCGACAGCCTGTCCGGTGGACGCAGCCAGCTCATCCAGCGCTATCGGCCCATGACCGAGGGCATTTAGCACAGCCTGGCCGGCGGGATCTGCCGCCGCAGCCGAACGACCTGTCTCAAACGGCTCAAGATCGAGCCGGCTGGCCAGTTCGCGGCCCAGTGCGAGCGCTGCAGGCGCAAGCGCCTCCACGATCTCACTGACGCCTTCTACCAGCCGCGCACCATCGCGGATCAGCCGATGGCACCCTTGGGCGAGCGGATTATGTATGGAACCGGGCAAGGCGAACACCTCGCGTCCCTGTTCGGCTGCCAGCCGTGCGGTGATCAGCGAGCCCGATCTCAATCCAGCCTCCACCACCAGGGTGCCCAGTGACAGCCCGGAGAGCAGGCGATTGCGGCGGGGGAAGTGGTCGCTACGGGCCGGCGTCCCCGGCGGAAACTCGCTGACCAGGGCGCCGTGCTGAGCGATTCGCCTGGCCAGCCCATGGTGCTTGCGGGGATAGACCCGATCCGGCCCCGTGCCGATCACTGCCACCGTGGGCAGTTCGGCGTCCAAGGCGCCCAGATGCGCTGCCCCGTCGATACCATCGGCCATGCCGCTGGTGATGGTGAAGCCCGCCAGTCCCAGTTCGCGAGCGAACGCCCGGGCATCGGTCCTGCCGCTCAGGCTTGCGCTCCGCGCGCCGACGATCGCTATCTGCGGATGCAACAGGAGACTTGGGTCACCCGCCACGAACAAAGCCGCGGGCGGCTGGGGAATGGTTTCCAGCAGCGGCGGGAAGTCCGCGTCGAGGCAGCACAGCAAGCGGTGATCGGGTTCGGCCAGCCAGGCCAGATCAGCGGCCAGACGTGTTTCGTCAGGTCGCATCAGCCAGGCGCGCGCTTCTTCGGTGAGAGTGGCGGCCTGCCGGTGCAGCGTATCCAGCACCGCCTCGATGCTGCCCTGGTGCGCAGCCAGGTGCTCGCGCAGGCCACCGGGACCCAATCCGGGCGTTCGCAGCAGGATCAGCCAGGGGCGCCAGGCATTGCCGTCATCCGTTTCGTCCATCGGTGGACTTTAGGCGGCGACCCAAACAGAAACGGCGCGGTGATGACCGCGCCGTTCTGTCGTCCCCTGCCGCTCACTGCTGAGCGACGGGTTTATTCCGGCAGTTCGAGCTTGTCCTGCCTGTGCACCGGGCGCAGGCCATCCATGATCAGGCCATAGCTGACGTGGTCAAAGGTACGGAACACCATCACGTGACCCACGAATTCCTGTGGCAGCGTCACGCTGTGACCGGTGCCGCGATTCCAGCTGTTGCTGGCCACGTCGTCGGGAACGGTCTCGCCCGGCTGGTAGATCGAATAGGTCTGGCCGTTGTCCACGCCGTCCTGTGCACCGATATTCAGTGCCACCACCTGGCGCGGGCCAACCGCGTCGAAGGCATCGGCAAAGGCGATGACACGCGCATTGCCTGGCAACGACTTCGGTGCGTGCGGGTAGAAGTAAGGGTCGTACGGCTTGTCATCCACCGGCATGATGCGGTCACCCTTGCGGATTTCCATGGTGGAATCGAGCAAGAGCAGGGTCGACGGATCGCCCATGCGCAGTACTTCGGCCGTGCCGATCACGCTGACCTCGGTGCCGACTTCCTGGCCGCGACCCCAGTGGCCGTCATTGCGGAAATCTTCCTTCCACGGCGTCCGTACCAGGGATACGTTGCTGTCTAGCTCATGGGCCACCAGGTCAGCGCCGTTATCACGCCCTGCACTGGCGTTGAAGTTGCGGAAGACATTGCTGGGACGCACGATCACAAACCGTTGGCCCGGCTCGGCGTGCAGGTCGCGCACATAAACATTGCGCCCGACCGTTCCACGCAGATCCGCCTCCTCGAAGCCCACCACGTAAGGCAAGGCGGATACTTCGTTGGAATCAAGCACGCGCATTTCCTTCAGGAACATGCGCAGCTCGGACAATGGAATGGCAGGAACGGCATCCTGTTCAACACGCACGCGAGGCTGCAAGCCCAGGCGCGGACCGTTGATGAAGGACAGGTTGAGCACGTCACCCGGATAAATCAGGTGCGGGTTCTGTACTTGCGGATTGGCTTGCCAGATTTCCGGCCACAGCCACGGCTTGGACAGGAAACGCGCGGAGATCGCCCAGAGCGTGTCGCCCTTTCGCACCGTATAGGTATCTGGATGATCGGCACGCAATTGCGCGCCCGCAGCGTAAACAGCCACCGTGACCAGCATGCCGGCCAGCAGCCCAATGGACTTTCTGATCATAAACGGGATTCCCCCATCCCCCGACGCTCGGGCGAGTGTAACCGAACAGTTCAACCACGCAACTGGAGCCAGTTGGCAAAATGGCATGCCAGACACGAGCTTGGCGACGTACAATAAGGCCCATTCTAGATCGCGCCCGGGCTTGGCTTTTACCAATTCGCCCGCAATTTGCGCGCTGAGGTAAAAGTCATGTCCGTCTTGTCCATTCTCGAATTTCCCGATCCCCGGCTGCGCACGAAGGCCGAGCCCGTGCGCGTGTTCGACGCCGCGCTGAAGCAGTTCGTGGCCGATATGTTCGAGACCATGTACGCCGCCAACGGCGTGGGCCTTGCCGCCACCCAGGTCAACGTGCACCAGCGCGTACTGGTCGCCGACATGAGCGACGAGCGCAACCAGTCGCTGGCGCTGATCAACGCCGAGATCGTCGAGAAGGATGGCGCCCAGGTCTACCAGGAAGGCTGCCTGTCGTTCCCCGGCATCTATGCCGACGTCACCCGCGCCCTCAAGGTAAAGGTGAAGGCGCAGGACGTGGACGGCAACGAGATCGTGGTCGAGGCCGAAGGTCCGCTCGCCGTATGCATCCAGCATGAGATGGATCATCTGGCCGGCAAGGTCTTCGTGGATTACCTGTCGCCATTGAAGCGTTCGTTGCTGCTCAAGCGCATGGACAAGCAGCGCAAGCAGGCGGCCAGCGCTTGAGCCACGGCAAATTCCGCATCGTTTTTGCCGGTACTCCCGACTTCTCCGTTCCCTGTCTTGAGGCCTGCCGCAGCAGCGGCGCCGAGGTGGTGGCGGTCTATACCCAACCCGATCGTCCGGCCGGCCGCGGCCGCAAGCTGACGCCCAGCCCGGTCAAGCAGGCGGCGTTGGCGGCTGGCCTTCCGGTGCAACAGCCCGAGTCACTGAAGCCCGCCGAGGTCCAGGCCACGCTGGCCGCCTATGCCGCGGACCTTATGGTGGTGGTGGCCTACGGCCTGATCCTGCCGCGCAAGGTGCTGGCGATGCCGCGCCTGGGTTGCTGGAACGTGCATGCCAGTCTGCTGCCGCGCTGGCGCGGCGCCGCCCCGATCCAGCGCGCGATCCTGGCCGGGGATGCCGAGAGCGGTGTCGACCTGATGCAGATGGAGGCTGGTCTCGACACCGGGCCGGTGCTGCTGCAGCGACGCACGCCGATCAGCCGCGAGGACACCGGCGGCACGCTGCACGATCGTCTCTCCGCGCTCGGCGCCGAGGTGCTGGCCGAGGGGCTGAACCGGGTGATGGCCGGCGTATCCCTGCTGGCGCACGCACAGTCGGAAGAGGGCGTGACTTACGCCCACAAGCTCGACAAGGCCGAGGCGCGGCTGGATTTCAGCCGAGCTGCGATCGAGCTGGAGCGCCAGGTGCGCGCCTTCGATCCGTGGCCAGTCGCCGAGGGCGAAGTCGCCGGCGAAACCTTGCGCATTTGGGCCGCGCAGGCCAGCGACCGCGAACACGCCGCCGCACCCGGCAGCGTGTTGAGCGCGGGCCGCGACGGCATCGAGATCGCTTGCGGCCAGGGCGCCCTGCACATCACGGCGCTGCAGCGCGCCGGCGGCAAGCGTATCGGCGCCGTCGACTACCTCAACGCACGCCCCGAACTGCGGCGCGCTTAAGCATGAGCCAGGACACCCGCGCCCTCGCCGCCCAGGCCCTTGCCGAGGTCGCTCTTCGCGGCGCCTCCCTGCGCGACGCCATGGAGCGCTACGCGCCGCGACTTGCCGACTCTCGCGATCGCGCCCTGTTGATGGCCCTGCTGAGCGATGGCGCGCGCTGGTGGCTGCGTTTCGACGCGGCGATCGACCGCCTGCTCGAAAAACCGCTGCGCCAGAAGGAACCCGCCATCCACGCCTTGCTGGTGCTCGGCCTGGTGCAGCTGGAAGTGCTGGAACTTCCTGACTACGCCGCCGTCGCCGCCACCGTGCAGGCAACGCGCACCTTGCAACGCCCCCGCATGTCCGGGCTGGTCAACGCCGTACTGCGGCGCTGGCAGCGAGAGCGTGTCGAACTGCTTGCCGCACTCGACGCGAAAGCGCAGACGCGCCATGCGCATCCGGCGTGGCTCGCCAAGGCGATCACGCGCGATTGGCCGGAACAGGCCGACGCCGTCATGGCCGCCGACAACCTCGAACCGTCGCTGATGTTGCGCGTCAATCGCCGACGTGCGGGGCGCGACACGGTTATCGAACATCTTCGTTCGGGCGGCTATACGGCTGAGCCGCATGCCTGGTTGTCCGACGCCATCGTATTGCCGCACAGCACCGATGTGACTCGCATGCCCGGCTTTGCCGCTGGCGAATTTGCCGTGCAGGACGGCGCGGCGCAGATTGCCGCCGATCTCGCCGACATTCGTGACGGACAACGCGTGCTCGACGCCTGCGCCGCGCCGGGCGGAAAGGCGTGTCACTTGCTGGAGCGGGCGGAACTTGCGCTCACGGCGTTGGAGTTCGATCCGAAACGCGTCCCGCGCATCCAGCAGAATCTCGACCGCCTTGGCCTGCAGGCCGGCATCGTCAGCGGCGATGCCGGGCAACCCGCCGACTGGTGGGATGGCAAGCCGTTCGATCGCATCCTGATCGACGCGCCCTGCTCGGCCACCGGCGTCTTGCGCCGTCGCCCGGATGTGCGACTGCATCGGCGTGAAAGCGATATCGCCCCCATGGTGGCGCAGCAGCGCCGCATTCTCACCGCGCTATGGCCACTGCTCGCGCCCGGTGGTCGGCTCGTCTATGTCACCTGCTCGCTGCTACGCGCTGAAAACGAGGCCGTGGTGGGCGAGTGGCTGGAGTCGCAGGCGGATGCCCGCGTCGTCGCGTTCACCCTGCCCGTCGGCCAGGCCGCCGGCGTGGGCTGGCAGGTGTTGCCGGGCGATGGCGATCTGGACGGCATGTTCTATGCCGTGCTCGAAAAGGCCTGACGCAGGATAATCACGCGCTCGCACTCACGCCGGCCCTTCGACACGGCCTCCGGAATCATCCACCGCTGGCGACGCGGCACGGCCGTACCGGGACCCATTCATGCCTGTTTCTACGCAAGCAACCACCGAGGAGCGCCGCCGGTTCTGGCTGCTGTTGCTGTTCGCTGTTGTCCTGATCGGCGTGGGTATCGGCCTGCGCGATCCCTGGCCATCGGACGAACCCCGCTTCACCTTGGCCGCCAAGCAGATGGTGGAAAGCGGCGACTGGCTATTCCCGCATCGCGGCAGCGAACTGTATTCGGATAAGCCGCCCATGCTGATGTGGACGGAAGCGGCGAGCTACGTGATGACCCGCAGCTGGCGCGTCGCCTTCCTGCTGCCCTCGCTGTTGGCGGCACTGGGCACGCTGCTGCTGGTCTACGACCTGGGGCGCCGCCTGTGGCACAGACAGGTCGGGCTGTATGCCGCAGCGGCGCTGCTGATCACGTTCCAGTTCGTCTACCAGACCAAGCGCGCACAGATCGACCCGCTGGTGATGTTCTTCA
This sequence comes from Dyella humicola, assembly GCF_026283945.1. Lineage (NCBI taxonomy): Bacteria > Pseudomonadati > Pseudomonadota > Gammaproteobacteria > Lysobacterales > Rhodanobacteraceae > Dyella > Dyella humicola. The sequence continues at coordinate 93,831 of NZ_JAPDPC010000001.1, read as the reverse complement.
TCACCGCGGCGAACTGGGGTCTGCTGGTGCATACGCTGAAGGGCCCGAACTGGCGTGCTTACTGGTTCGGCTGCTTCTGCGCCGGCCTTGGCGTGATCACCAAGGGCGTCGGCATGCTCTCGCTGCTGTTGCTGATCCCCTATGCCGTCGCCGCGCGCTGGCAATGGGATGGCGTGTCACGCATGGGGCCGGGTGCGTGGTGGCGTTGGCCATTGGGACTGCTCGCGCTGCTCGCGGCAATCGCCCTCTGGCTGGTACCGATGCTGCTGGGTGCACACACACACGCGAACGATCCTACCTACGCCGCCTACGTAAACGACATCCTGTTTCATCAGACGGCCGGCCGCTATGGCAAGTCGTGGGATCACCATCACCCTGCGCTGTTCTATATCCCGATCGTCCTGTTCTCCTGGTTGCCGCTGTCGCTGACCTATCCGGGCACCTTGCCGCGTTGGTGGCGGGCGCTCAAGGCCAAGGACGCGCGCATCCTGCTGCCCCTGTGCTGGATCCTGCTGGTGCTGGTGTTCTTCTCGATACCGAAGGGCAAGCGCGACGTCTACATCATGCCGGCCGTGCCGATGCTGGCGCTGATCACGGCGCCGTATCTCGACGAGCTGCTGCAGAAGCGCTGGCTACGGGCGGCGGGACTCTTGTTCATCGGGGTCTTGGGACTGGCCATGCTGGCGGTGGGCGGCGCGGCCTTGGTCGCGCACCCGAAGTTCGCCAGCAACTTTGCCACCACGCGAGGCTTCGACGAAGGCGGCCACGCCTTGTGGTGGATGTTGGTGGTGATCGGCGCAGCGCAGCTGCTGGCGATTGCCACCTGGCGCATGCGCCGCGGCGTGCTCGCGGTCGCCAGCGGCATGACCGTCATGTGGCTGGTATGGAGCCTGTGGGCGTATCCGCTGCTCAACGATTCCAGCTCCGCCGCCGGCCTGATGCAGGAAGTGCGCGATCGGCTGGCAGCGGGCGACGAACTTGGCCTGGTCGCGTGGAAGGAACAGAACTTGCTGATGCTCGATCGCCCGGCCATGGACTTCGGCTTTACCCGGCCCTGGCACGAGCAATACGCCGCCGCGATCCAATGGCAGGCGCAGGATCCGGCGCACCGCTGGCTATTCGCGCTGGATCCGGTACTGGGCAACTGCGTCGACCGCGGCAAGGCGGTGAGCCTGGGTCACGCGAACCGTCGCGAATGGTGGCTGTTCAAGGCGGATGCGGTGACGCCGGGCTGCCTGCCGGACAATGGTGTTGACGGCACAGCGGCATCCGCCGAGGAATAGGGGCGCCCGGTAGCTCCCGTCAGGCTTGTCGCCACTCGAGCAGCTGGCGATAAACCGCCTCGGTCCGTTGCACGAACAGCGGCAGGCCGAAATCGCGTTCGGCATGCTGGCGCGCCGCCCGTCCCATGCAGGCGAACTCATCTCGCTGCTCGAGCAAGCGCCGCACGGCTGCAGCGATGGCCGCCCGGTCACGCACCGGCACCAGCCAGCCGTCCACCTCGGCATCAATGTTCTCGGGTAGTCCGGCATAGTCCGTGAGCAACACGGGCTTGCCCATCGCCATCATCTCGCGGCAGGCAAACGAGATGGTCTCCACGTCGTACGACAGCACGAAGCCGACATCGAGAGCAGCGACCAGCGGGCGCGGATCGGTCAGCACGCCGGGAAACACCACCTGCTCGTCCAGCCCTAGCGCGCTGACCCGCTGGCGCTCCTCCGTGGTGGGCGGCACGCCGGCAATCGGTATCCGCAACCGTCGACGGATATCCTCGGGCAGCGAGGCCACCGCCTCGAGCAGATCCATCCAACCCTTGTAGCTTGCGGTACCCGCATTGCTGCCGAGCAGGAACACCGTGGCGTCGCCGCCATCCCAGCGGCGGCGTTCCGCGGCGGCGGCATCCGCAGCCCAGGGCTTCCAACGCTCGATATCGACGCCGTTGTAGACCGTATCGATGCGGCAACGCCGGTAGGCCGTGCGCATCAGTTCGCGGCGCGTGTATTCGCACACGGCAATCACCTGGTCGGTCTGTCGCGCGCGCAGCCATGCACCCACGCCACGCACCCGCTTGGAGTTGTGCTTGGTCCAGACCAGGGCGGGGCGCGCAGCCGGCATGGCCGACAACACCAGCCGATGGTCGGCCGACCCGTTCACATGGACCAGGTCGAAGGCATGCGTGCGCAGGTAGTGCTTCAGTTGCGCCCGCGCATGGCGGCGTGCCCGCCATCGATTCAGGCCATTTGGAAACGGCTGATCGAGCACGAACACACCAGGCAGGGTTCGTGCCTCGCGATTCAAACGGCTGCCGGGCGGTGCAGCCACGTGAACTTCATGGCGTAGCGCCAGCGCCGCGGCGAGTTCACGGATATAGGTAGTGTGGCCGCCGCCGTCGCCGGCATGGAAGTTGGTGAAAAGAAGCTTCAAACCGGTGCCTCGATGGCGACAGAGAGCCCTTCGAAAGGGCTTGCGACGGATGAACCCAGCCTCGCCGAATGGGCAGCACGGGGCTCTTTTTCCCCATAGAATGTCATAGCTTGTGCGGCAATATCCCTATAGCCGCCGGCCGGGGACATAACGGAATGCCGAAGTGAAACCTGGTTCGCGCTGGTGCGGCCAAGGCCTGCTTGTACGCCGCAAGCCGAATAATGAAGAGGATTTGATGAACCAGGTTCCACGTGCCCGCCAGGCTTTTAGCGCCCGCACTATCGCGGCAACTTTGTTGCTCGCGCTGCTGCCGATCTCGTTCGCGGTGCCAGTCAAGCTCAAGGTGGTGCCGATCGCCTTGCTGTTCTTCTACGGCATCGGCCTCCTGATAGCCGATAGGGATGTGCGAGCCAACTACATGGCAGCCAGGGCGGTGGTACTGGTCTGCGCATTGAGCATGCTCTATGCGATCGGCAACATCCTGGGGCATCGCCTCGGGTGGGGCGAGCTGGACCTGCCTTCGCACATCCTGGCCTTCCTGGCGATTGCCGCGGTCTTTGCGCGTTCCATCCATGTGCGCTGGTTCTGGCTGGGACTCAGCCTTGGCGCCGCCGCACTCGGACTGGTGTGCATCTATCAGCACTACATCCAGGGCGCTCCCCGGGCTACCGGGCTGGATGGCGCCGACTGGGGCGTCATCGAGCTGGCCATGTTCATACTCGTCCTGTCGCTGAGCGCCGTGGTGCAGATGCTACGTCCGCAGCTTTCCTGGCCGGAGCGCGCGCTCCATGCGGCCTGCGCTGTGCTGGGCAGTTTCGGCGCCCTGCTTACGCAAAGCCGCGGACCGCTGCTGGCTTGCGCACCGGTCTTCCTGCTGGTTGTACTGCTACATGTCGTGCGCACGAAACAGTGGCGTGATGCCCTGATCGTGCTTGGCGGCGCCGTGGCCATCGCGGCCGTTTCCGTGGTGTTCCTGCGTGGCGAGATCATGCAGCGCTTTACTGCCATCGGCCATGAAGTGACGACATACCGCGCCGAGGACAGCCAGGGCGCCGTCCGCGAGCGGATAGAAATGTGGCGCGTCGCCAGCCGCGCGTTTATGGAGCACCCCGTGGCCGGCGTGGGCATCGACCAGTTCGGCAAGTACACCCAGACCCTGGTAAGCAAGGGGCTGGCGAGTGAAAGCATCGCGAGATACACGCATCCGCATAGCGAATACCTTGATGCGGCCGTCTGCGGCGGCGTGCCTGGGCTGATCGTCCTGCTGCTGCTATTGGGCGTTCCCATGGTGTTTTTTGCCCGCCGGGTGTTCGACCCGTGCGACATCGTGGCCACGACGGCAACCATCGGCCTGCTCACGGTGAGCATGTACGCGCTATGCGGCTTTACGGACAATGTGTTGTATCGACCCATGCCACATTCGCTGTTCTTCTTCCTGACCCTGGGCATGGCGGTATTGGCAAGTCGCCTGCAGCGTGAGCGGGCGCTGCGCGAGATCGCCGCAACATGAGCACCGCCCCCCGGCTATTCCATCGCTGACGCCATGGCCCGCATCAACCTCATCGCCTGGGACAACAACCGCGGACTCAGCCACGATATCCGTCTGCTGACGGAGGCCCTGCGCAATCTCGGTCACGAGGTGAGCTTCACGGCGGTGGGGCCGCCGCGCCAGCGCCGCTGGTGGAAGTCGCTGACGCAGCACCTGCGGCTATTCGCGCAACGGCTGCAGGGCAGCCGCGAGTTTCGCTACGACCTGAGCATCACCTTGGAGCACGTGTGCCCGGACCATTTGGGCTTGGCGCGCCGTAATGCCTTCATCCCGAACCCCGAATGGTTTTCCAAACGGGATCGCCGGCACCTGGGCAAGTTCGATGCCGTGTTCACCAAGACCCAGGCGGCGACGGCACTGTTCGACCGCCTTGGCGCACCGGCCATTCATATAGGCTTTCAGAGCACCGACTGCTATCAGCCTGGCGTCGCGCGGCAACCCACCTTCCTGCACCTGGCGGGCGCCAGCCGCATGAAGGGCACGGAGCGGCTGCTGGCCGCATGGCGGCGGCACCCCGAATGGCCGATGCTGCATGTATTGCAGGCGCCCGGCGCGGCCGACGACTCAAACAGTACGACGAGCAATATCGAACACCGGCGAGAATACGTGGCTGATATTGCAGAGATTCGCGCGCTGCAAAACACCCATGTATTCCAGCTGTGCCTTTCGGAAACCGAAGGCTGGGGTCATTACATCGCCGAGGCGCTGAGTTGCGCGGCCGTGGTGCTGACCTGCGACGCGCCACCGATGAACGAGCTGGTCACTGCCGAGCGTGGCATCACGGTGGCCGCGAGCGCGGGCGAGCCGCTCAATCTTGCCACCCGCTATCTGTTCGATGCGCCCGCGCTGGAACAGGCCGTGGAGCGCTGCATAAGCATGCAGCGCTCCGAATGGGAGCACCGGGGAAGACTGGCCCGCGCCTGGTATCTGCAGAACCAGCATGGTTTTGAATCACGGCTCGACGCAGCCCTGCAGAAAGTGCTTTAGCCGGAAGCGACGCTTCACGTGCGGGCCGGGCCCATTGGTCTCCCGCCCATCACAGGCTCTAGAATCCCGCTCATGCCTACCCTTCCGATTACCCTCGTCGTCATTACCTACAATGAGGCGAACAACATTGCGCGTTGTCTCGACAGTGTGCCGTTCGCCGCCGAAAAGCTGGTAATCGACAGCGGCAGCACCGACGACACCGTCGCCATCGCGCAAGCGCATGGTGCCAGGGTGGTCCATCAGGACTGGCTGGGCTTTGGCCCGCAGCGCAATTTCGCCACGACTCAGTGCAACCACGAATGGATTCTGGCGCTGGATGCGGACGAGTACCTGTCACCCGCGCTTTGCGCCGAGCTGGAACAACGCCTGCCGGGATTGATGGCCAGTAAGATCTGCGCCGCCTATCTGCGCCGTGCGACCATTTTCATGGGTGCACCCATGCGCTGGTACCTGCCTGCGATGGGCGAGAAGATGGCACGCCTGTTCCATCGCGAACGGGCGCGCTGGGCCGATGTGCGCGTGCATGAGTCGCTGCGCTTCGACGGGCCCTCGGTGACGTTGAAGGCGGCCTTCAACCACGAGAACAACCCCAGCCTGCCCGAGAAGCAGATCAAGGTGCTGCGTTACGCCGAATTGAAATGCCGTGACTGGCTGGAGAAGAACAAGCCGCTGCGCCTGTGGGAGATGCCGTTCGTCTACCCGTTCACGTTTATCAAGGACTACTTTCTGCGGCTGGCCTGTCTGGACGGCTGGCGCGGCTTCGTCGTGGCCGAGACCGCCGCCTCGTATGCCGTCTACAAGCGCATGCGTTATTACGAAATGAAATGCAATCCTGGCTCGGTCGAGAACGCAGCCGAAGCACTGACACGTCATGGTATCGATCGCTGAAGCATGAGCAGGCAGCACTATCTTTTATATGGCTCGGAGCGCTACGCGCTGGCCATTCTGCGCCCGATCCAGGAGGCGATACGCGCGCGCGGGGACGATGCGGCATGGTTCTTCGATGGCCCTGGTGCGGAAGATCTGGTGGAAGGCGAAACGCTGCTGACCGTCGCTGAAGTACGGCGCTGGAAACCGCTGGCGGTCATCACGTCCAGCAACGCCGTGCCGCATTTTTTCCCGGGCGTGAAAGTGGAAACCTTCCATGGTTTCGACGCCGGCAAGCCGCGGCATATCTATGTGCGCGGTTTCTTCGACCTGTACTGCACGACCGGGCCGCGCGACACCGCCAAGTTCAAGGACATTGCCGACCGGGTCGGCCACTTCACGGTGATCGAAACGGGCTTTCCCAAGCTCGACCCCTTCATGAAGGAGATCAGCGGGCCGCTGCCGCCAGTGCGCAAGCCGCCGGTAATCCTCTATCACTCCACCTTCTCACCTTCCTGGAGCGCCGCCGAGACGCTATACGACGAGGTGAAGCGACTGTCGCGCGATGGACGCTGGCACTGGATCGTCACCTTCCATCCGAAGATGAATCCGGAAACCACGGCGCGCTACAAGGCACTGCAGAACGAATTCCTCAGCTTCGCCGAGAACGACAACATCCTCGAGCTGTTCCCCCAGGTGGACATGATGTGCTCGGACACCTCGTCCGCGCTCAATGAGTTCCTGCTGACCGGCAAGCCGGTAGTGACGTTCAAGAATCGCCGACCCGGACCGCAGCTGATCGATATCCAGGAGGCGTCGCAGTTCGAGCCGGCGATCGAGCGTGCGCTGGCGCGGCCCGCGGAGCTGATGCAGGCGATCGGCGAGTACGGCGATGCCATCCATCCCTACCGCGATGGCCACTCCAGCGAACGCGTGCTGCAGGCCATCGACACCTTTATCGCGATGGGCGGGCGCAACCGGCGCCGCAAGCCGTGGAATTTCTGGCGCAAACTCAAGATCCGCCGGCGCATCGGATACTGGGGTCCGGCCTGATATCGCCCGACCAGGGGTCGGCCCGTATCATGGGCTAAGGCTGGCTCGGGCTAGAATCGCCCCACGTTCACCAAGAGGAATGCCCGTGGCATCCAGCAGCTACAGCCGTTCCGAACATCTCCGGTCACTCTGGCCATGGCTGCCCTTGTGGACGCTGGCTGCGTTGCTGGCGATCTTCTCGCATGGCCCGATGCCGCTGTACTCCACTCGCACCCTCGCCGTGGCCTGGGAAATGTGGAACCACCAGCACTGGCTGGTACCGCATATCAATGGCACGCCATATAGCGAGAAGGTGCCGCTGCTGTTCTGGATGATCCATGCCGGCTGGCTCGTGTTCGGCGTCAACGACATCTGGCCGCGCGTACTCGAAGTGATCTTCGGCGGCGCCCAGCTGGTGCTGGTATCGGTGCTCGCGCAGCGCCTGTTCCCCAACCGCCCGTGGGTGGCCAAGGGTGCGCCGTGGATCCTGCTGGCGCTGGGCTATGCGTTCCTGTTCGGCCTGCAGATCATGTACGAGGTACTGCTGGCGGTATGGGTGCTGGCGGCGCTGCTGTGCCTTACGCCCAAGGCACATCGCGCCGAGCCACGCTGGCTGCTGTTCGGCCTGTGCGTAGGCGCCGGCCTGCTGACCAAGGGCCCGGTGATGCTGCTGCACGTCGCGTTCCCCTGGTTGCTGGGGCCGCTATGGAATGACTGGGCTCGCGACAACCGCGCCCGCTGGTATGGCCGCGGCCTGCTGTCCGTGCTGCTCGGCGGCACGCTGCTGCTGGCCTGGGCGCTGCCCGCCGGCTTCAGTGGTGGCGAAGCCTATCGCCAGCGCCTGTTCTTCACCCAGACCGCCGGACGCGTGGTGGACGCGTTCGACCACGCGCGCCCGTTCTGGTGGTACCTGCCTGCGATTCCCGGACTGCTGTTCCCATTCAGCGGCTGGCCGCGGGCCTGGGCTGCGCTGATCACGCTGCGTCGCCCGCTGGATATGGGCCTGCGCTTCTCGCTGTGCTGGCTGCTGCCGGTGATGCTGGCGTTCTCGTTCATCAGCGGCAAGCAGCTGTATTACCCGCTGCCGGAATACGCCGGCGCGGCGCTATTGGTCGCCGGCGCCATCGCCGTGCTGCGCGACCAGCGCCCGGCATTGGCCACGAATCCCTGGCTGGGTACCTGGCCCCTGGGCGTGGGCGGCATCCTGTTCGGCGCCTTCCTGTTCGCCCTGCCCGTGCTGGTGGCGCACAACGATCTGCATGGCGAATGGTTCGACAGCTCGCAGCGCTACAGCCGCTTTTTCAGCGTGGTATTCGTGCTGCTGGGCGCACTGCTGTTGCTGCGTGGCCGCGGCGAAGTGCGCCGCCTGGCGTTCGCGGGCCTGGTCGGCACGCTGGCGCTCAATACGCTGTTCACCCTGACCACCTGGCAGAACTTCGACCTGCGCCCGTCGGCGCATCTGCTCGGCGCGGCCGATGCCGATGGGCGGGCGATCGGTTACCTGGGCACGTACGAAGGCCAGTTCCATTTCGAGGGGCGCATCAACCGACCGATCGCGCGCCTGAGCGAAGGCGAGTCGCTGCAGCAGTTTGCCCGTGAACATCCCGATGGCCTGATTGTGGCGAATCCAGAGAAACTCGAGGCCAGCGACCTGCGCTATCCGCTGCTGGTGCAGCCGTTCCGTTCGAGCTGGATCGTCATCTGGCCGGCCACCTCGCTGGCCCAGTTGCGCGCTGGCCAAGTCCCGCCGGAGCCGTCGCATCCGACCCGGGTCTATCAGGTCGACGAGTGGCGCTTCCGCTCCATGCAGTGATGAACGCCTCCCTGATCGCCAACCTGCGCGCACAATGCGGCGGCCCTCGCGACGGCGCGCTGTTGCGTTTCTCCCTCGGCAACGCGTTGCTCGGGGCCGGCGACGCCCACGGCGCGGCGGAGGAACTGCGGCAGGCGGTAACCTTTGATCCAGCCTATTCGGCCGCCTGGAAGCTGCTCGGCAAAGCCTGCCTGGCGCTGGGCGACCAGGCCGGTGCGGCAGCGGCATGGCAACAGGGCATCCAGGTCGCGCAGGCGCGTGGCGACAAGCAGGCCGAGAAGGAAATGACGGTGTTCCTGCGCAGGTTGGAGCGGCCCGCGCCCTGAATCAGGCTCAGCGTTTCTGCACGTCGTATGGGCTAGTCCGGTCGTTGGCCGTGTAGCGCTTGTAGTGCCACTGGTACTGGGCGAAGGCGAGCTCGACGCAGTTTTCGACGCCACGATTGAGCGCGGGGCAGGCCACGGCAAGGTCGGCGTCAGCCAGTCCTTCCGGCGCGGGTAACAGGTGGATGCGATAGCCCTCGCCGTTGGGCAGCCGCTCGGCAAACGCGAACAGCACGGTGGCCCCGGTACGCGCGGCCAGACGCGGCAGCAGCACCATGGTCAGTGCTTCACGGCCGAAGAACGGCGCGAATTCGCCATCACCCTCTCGTGGTTTCTGGTCCGGCAGGATGCCCACCGTGCCTCCGGCCGCGAGCCGCTTGTACAGCGTGCGCACGCCAGCACCTTCGGCTCGCACCTGCTCCGGCGCCAGCCCACCGCGCACCTTGCGCAGCAAGGCTTCCACCGCTGCGATACGCGGGGGCCGATAAAGTATCGCCATCGGGGTCTTGCGACACAGCCAGTAGTTGAGCAATTCCCAGCAGCCCAGATGGGGAGCCGCGATGATCACGCCCTTGCCGGCCGCCAGGGCTGCATCGAACAACGCCTCACCACGCACCTCGCGCACCATCTCCAGCGTGCGCTCGGCATCGCTGCCCCAAATCTTGGCGATCTCGGTGGCCGACTTGCCGCTTTCCATCATCGCCACACGCAGCAGCTCGGCATGCGCCGCATCACCCTGGCCCGGGCGGGCAATGCGCAGGTTCACCGACGTGTTGTGTGCGGTGCGGCTGCCGCACCATAGCGAGAATCGGCCGATACCCGCACCGATGCCATGCAGCACGCGTAGCGGAAGCAGGCCAAACAGACGCAGGAGCAGATAGATGAGATAGATGTCGGGTCGCATGAGCGGCGCAGTGTAACCGTCCCGCGTGCCCACGCGGCTTGACGCCGGTCGTGCGGGGACCAACGACAGGCCGTAAACTTATTTCATCGCCATCTGCTGACCCCCCATGATCGCCCTGATCCAGCGCGTCCTCTCCGCCCGCGTCGATGTCGCCCATGCCGATGGAGAACAGCAAACCGTAGGAGCCATCGGGCCAGGCTTGCTCGCCCTGGTAGCCGTGCAACCCGGCGACGACGAACCCCGTACCAGGCGCATGCTGGAACGGCTGCTCGGCTACCGCGTGTTCTCCGACGAACAAGGCCGCATGAACCGTTCGCTGACCGATACCGGCGGCGACTTGCTGCTGGTCAGCCAGTTCACGCTTGCTGCCGACACCCGTTCGGGCATGCGCCCCAGCTTCACCAGCGCCGCGGCGCCGGAGGAAGGTCGACGCTGGTTCGAGCGTCTGGTGGAACTGGCGCAGGCGGCGCACCCGAGGGTGGAAATTGGCCGTTTTGGTGCCCATATGGTGGTTCACCTGGTCAACGATGGGCCGGTGACGTTCTGGCTGGAGACGCCATGAGCAGCCTCATCAGGGCACGCATCGCAACTTCGACAAAGTCACCGCAAGATGCCTATTTGGCGCGATTTTTGCGTGTCGGTGTTCGCATGTCTTTCACTTGAAAACTGGTCAAAAAAGCATCACATGGGTATACTGATCGGTTCCTGCATACGCGGCGGTAGGTATGAATAGCAAAGCTCCCGAGCAACAATCGGAAATCAAGGCGCTCATCTCCAAGGGTTTGGAGCAGGGCTACCTGACCTACGCCGAGATTAACGATCACCTGCCCGACGACATCGTCGATCCGGAGCAGATCGAAGACATCATGGCGGTGCTCAAGGGCGTCGGCATTGAAGTGCACGACGCTGCACCGGATGCCGATCCGCTCTCGGACACCGCGCCGGGCACCGGCACCGATGACGAAGCCGCCGCTGAAGAAGCGGTCGCGCTGTTGTCGGCCGTCGACTCCGAAGTGGGACGCACCACCGACCCCGTCCGCATGTATATGCGTGAGATGGGTACGGTCGAGCTGCTGACCCGCGAAGGCGAAATCGCCATCGCCAAGCGCATCGAGGAAGGCCTGGGCCAGGTGCAGACCGCGCTTGCCAGCTTCCCGCTGACCATCCAGCTGCTGCTGGAAGAGTACGACCAGCATCTGGACGGCAAGCGTCGCCTGAGCGAAATCCTGGCTGGCTTTGCCGACCTGGAAGAGGCTGCCGACGCGGCCCAGGCTGCCGCGGCCGAAGCGGAAGTCGATGCCGACGTCGAAGTCGACGAGGAAGAAGACGCCGACGCCGAGGACGAGGAAGCCGGCCCGACCGGTCCGGATCCGGAAGAGGTCAAGCGCCGCATGGAACTGCTGCGCGACTACTACGGCAAGTTCCAGAAGGCGGCCCCCAAGGCCACCGACATCACCGACAAGAAGATCGTCAAGCTGCGCGACCAGATGGCTGAGGAATTCCTCAAGCTCAAGCTGCCGTCCGCGCTGATCGACGGCTTCGTGCGCAAGCTGCGCGAAGTGGTGAACGACATCCGTCACCACGAGCGCGTGCTGATGGACATCTTCGTCAAGCACGTGAAGATGCCCAAGGCCGAGTTCCTCAAGACCTTCCCGAGCAACGAAGGCAACCTCGAGTGGGCGGCCGAGCTGGGTCGCAAGCGCCAGAAGTGGTCGCCGAACATCAAGGGCTTCAAGGAAGTGATTGACGCCGAGCAGGAAAAGCTCGCCTCGATCGAGCGCCAGCTGTTCCTGCCGCTGACCGATATCAAGGAAATCAACCGCACGATGTCGATCGGTGAGGCCAAGGCCCGCCGCGCGAAGAAGGAAATGGTCGAGGCCAACCTGCGCCTGGTCATCTCCATCGCCAAGAAGTACACCAACCGCGGCCTGCAGTTCCTCGACCTGATCCAGGAAGGCAACATCGGCCTGATGAAGGCGGTGGACAAGTTCGAATACCGTCGCGGCTACAAGTTCTCGACCTACGCCACGTGGTGGATCCGCCAGGCCATCACGCGCTCGATCGCCGACCAGGCACGCACCATCCGTATCCCGGTGCACATGATCGAGACGATCAACAAGTTGAATCGCATTTCCCGCCAGATGCTGCAGCAGTTCGGCCGTGAGCCGACGCCGGAAGAACTGGCCAAGGAAATGGAGATGCCCGAGGACAAGATCCGCAAGGTGCTCAAGATCGCGAAAGAACCGATCTCGATGGAAACCCCGATCGGCGACGACGAGGATTCGCATCTGGGCGATTTCATCGAGGACACCAACGCCAGCTCGCCGGTCGAATCGGCGACGGAAACGGGCCTGATGGAAACCGTGCGTGACGTGCTGGCCGGGCTCACCCCGCGCGAAGCCAAGGTGCTGCGCATGCGCTTCGGCATCGACATGAACACCGACCACACCCTCGAGGAAGTCGGCAAGCAGTTCGATGTCACCCGCGAGCGCATTCGCCAGATCGAGGCGAAGGCGCTGCGCAAGCTGCGTCACCCGAGCCGTTCGGAACAGCTGCGTTCGTTCCTCGACATCGACTGATCAGCGTCGAATCGTGCAAGACAAAAAGCCCCGCGGAAGCGGGGCTTTTTTGTTGAGTACGAACGGGCGCGGAAGCGAAGGGAATGGATGACCAGCCCTTCGGTTGTTGTCCGGTTGGCCAGAACAGATCACCCCTGATCGAAGAAGAACTGCTCGTGCACGATCTTCTCGTCCTTGACGTGATACACGCAGACCTCGCTCATGCTGACGCGGCCGTATTCCTTCATGGTGGCGTCCAGGGTCATGACGATGCTGAACCAGTTGCCGGCCACCAGGGGATCGCTCACCTCGACGCCGTGCATCTCCGTCACGGCCTCCTGGAACCGTTTCCCTTTCTGCAGGATCGCGTGCAGGCCCTTGACGTTGCCCAGCGGGCCTTGCGCCGACGCCTCGGGCTCGATGCTCACCGCATCCTTCGCGTAAAGCTCGTGCTGCGCTTCTTCGAAACGGCCATGACGACAGAGTGCGATCAGCCGTTTGGCAACGGTTTCAGTGCTCATGCGTACGTCTCCGGACGGGGGAGCGCAGAGCGTAGCGCCGGCTTGTTCAGCCCCATGTGAAGGTGCGGCAGCCACCGGCCGCCGCACCTCCGAGACGTCAATGCTTGCTGACGTTGTCAGTTTCATCGATGAAGCGGGCCACATTGTCATGCAGCTGCTTCAGCGAATCCTCGTGCGCGTAGACCATGTGGCCGGACGGATACCAGGCGTACGAGATGTTCTTCTGCAGGTTGGCAGGGATCGGCATGTGGTGCATTTCGTAGTCGGCCGCGAAATAAGGCGTGGCCAGGTCGTAGTAACCGCCGTTCAAGGACACGCGCAGGTTCGGGTTGGTCTTCATCGCGGTGGCCAGGTCGGGCATCACATTGGTCGACTGCTGCAGCGATTCGGAGCTGCCCGGCGCCTTGTGCGCGAACTCCCAGTGATCGATATCCGCGAACAAGCGGTAGGTCTGGCCGTCACCGAACTTCAGCTGGCGACGCACATAGTCGTTGAACGCGGCCACGTAAGCCGAGCTGATCGCCGAGGACTGCGGGTCGTACTCGGACGACTTGCTCAGCGGATCGAGCGAAGGACCGGAGAAACGGGTATCGAGGCGGCCGGTGGTGACATCGCCATCACCCTGCAGCTCGTGCTCGAACATGCCGCCGTCGACGCGAAGGTTGGCCTTCAGCAGATAGGCCACCGGCAGGCCGGTGTACTGGTGGAGCTTCTCCGCCACCGCCTGCTTGCGCGCGCTGTCCAGGCGCGTGCCGGCCATCAGCGCCGAGGCGTAGTCGGTCAACGCGTACTGCTCCACCTCGTGCAGGAAGGGCTCAAGCGCCGCCGGTTGCTGCGGGAGCTTGTGGTGGTAGTACGCGGTGGCGGCATACGTCGGCAGACCCACGACATAGGGCAGGTCCACGCCCGGGTTATTGGCAGCGCCGTCGATGTCGGTGTCGAAGCTGAGGATCTGCGACAGCAGCACCACGCCGTTGAGATCGACGCTGTGCTCGTTTTCCAGGATGTTGGCGACCACCGCCGAACGCGTGGTGCCATAGCTCTCACCGAACAGGTACTTGGGCGAGTTCCAGCGGTTGTACTTGGACAGGAACTGGGTGATGAACTGCGCAAAGGCGTGACCATCGCCGTCGACGCCGTAAACCTGCTTGCGGCGCTCCTTCATCAACTCCTCGCGCTTGCCCTTGTCCGCCTCGTCGGCAATCAGGCGGCTGAAACCCGCGCCCGGCGCGTCGATGAAGACCAGATCGGAAGCGTCGAGCAGGCTGTAGTCGTTATTGACCAGGCCATACGGCGCGGCCGGCGTGTGCGCGTCGTCGCTGGTCACCACGCGCTTGGGACCGAACGCACCCATGTGCAGCCACACGGTGGCCGAACCCGGACCGCCGTTGTAGATGAAGGTGATCGGGCGCTTGCCCGGCTCGGCGCCTTTCTTGAAGTACGCGGTATAGAACATGCTGACCTGCGCCTCGCCCTCCTTGTCGCCATTGCCGTGCAGCACCAGGGTGCCGGCCACGGCCTTGTAGTCGATATTCTTGCCCTCGACCTTCACCGAACCGGACGTTTCCGAGGCCTGCGGCTTGAGTAGCGCGGCGTCGGGCTTGTCCTCGGGCTTCTTGTCATTGTCATTCTTGTCGGCAGCGTAGACGCCCGAGCTGAGCATCAGCGCGGCGAGGGCGGCGGCGAGGGAGAGCTTGCGCATGTGTGAAACCCCTGGGAGGCGCGAGGCGCGCGAAAGCAGCCAGCTTAGGCACTGCGCTGGCCAACTTTCATACCCCAGAAGTCACTCTCTGGAACCCGGGTCGGTCCCGGGCACGCCGAATGCGCTCTCAGGTCCGGGTGATCAAGCCAATGGCCAGCAGGGCCAGCAGCAGCCCGAGTAGGTTCACCCGGCTCAGGCGCTCCCGGAACGCGAGCAGGCCCACCAGCGCGCCCAGCGCGACGACGCCGAGGTTCATGCTGGCAAAGACCAAGGCCGGATGGTCGGGCAAGGCCTGATGGCCACGCACGTAGAACACGATGTTGCCGAAGTTGGCCAGGCCAAGCATCAGCCCGGCGATCGCATCGCGCAACGTAAAGCGAACCCGGTCGTACCACCGGCGCCACAGCTGGAGACCGAATGCGACCACCAGGGCCAGCGCGAACATCGCCTGCAGCGATGCGGCGAATGGCGTGCCGGCCTTGGCGACCAGCTTGAACAGAATGTCGATGACGCCGAAGCCCGCAAATACCACCAGCGGCCACAGCCAGCCCGAGCTCTCGCGGTCACCGCGCTCCGCACGCCACACCATGCAGGCCAGCGCCAGCAGGCCAAGCGCCACCCCCGCCCCCTTGGAGATGCTCAGCGTTTCGCCAAAGAGCAGGAACGCCGCCAGCAGCGAGATCATCAAGGACAGCCGTTGCGCGGCGTCCGTGCGCACAATGCCCGCGCTACTCACAGAGGCCGCCAGGGCCAGGAAGATCAAGGGCAACAACAGGCCCAGACCCACGAAGCCCAACCATGGCGCCTGCGGGCTACGTAGCACGTCCAGCGAAGGATGGAATACGGCGGCGGTCAGCGCGCTGGTCGCCACGTAGTTCCACGCGACGGCCTGCCCGATATCGATTTCCAGGCGACGCGCCAGCTTCAGCAGCACCGACACCAGCACGCTGCAGATGACGCTCAGTAGCACGTAGATCATGGATACCCTTGGGAGAGAGAGAAGTCCAAACCATCGGGCATCATGGGTGAGCCATGCGCTCGCGGTAAGGCCCGGGACTCACGCTCCTGAGTTGTGGAGCTAACCGGTGCCATCATGGCGTCATCGTCATCGGGTGAAACCTCATGCTGGAACTGCGTCCCACCTGCGAGCGGTGCAACAAAGCGCTGCCACCTGCGTCGACTGAAGCCATGATCTGCTCGTTCGAATGCACGTTCTGTCAGGGCTGCGTCGAGCTGCTGCACAACGTTTGCCCCAACTGCGGCGGCGGCTTCACCGCGCGGCCGATCCGGCCAGAGCAGGACTGGAAGAACGGCAACACGCTGGCCAGGTATCCCGCGACCGGCAAGGTCACCTATAAGCCGGTTGACCTTGCCGAACATGCCGCCCTGGTGATGCGGCTGGAAAAGCTGCCGCCCGAACGCCGCTGACGATTACGCGCCGCGCAGCGCCGCGGCTTCGCGCGCAAGCAGCTCGATGCCGGCCCAGTCGCCACTGTCCAGCTTGTCCGCCGGCGTCAGCCACGAACCGCCGACGCACAGCACGTTTGGCAGCGCGAGGAAGTCCGGGGCGTTGGCCAGGCTGATCCCGCCGGTCGGGCAGAAACGGATCTGCGGCAGCGGGCTGGCCCAGGCACCCAACAGCTTGTAACCACCGGCCGGCACGGCCGGGAAGAACTTCAGATGGTGGTAGCCGCGCTCCAGCAAGGTCATCGCCTCGCCCGCCGTGGCCACGCCCGGCAACAACGGCAGCTCGCAGTCGTCGGCCGCGTCGAGCAGGCCCGGCGACACGCCCGGCGACACCGCGAAACGGGCGCCCGCCTTGTGCGCCGCGCGCAGGTCCTTTGCGCTCAACACCGTGCCGACGCCGACGACGGCGCCTTCCACTTCTTCGGCGATGGCACGGATGGCATCCAGCGCGGCCGGCGTGCGCAGCGTCACTTCGATGGCGGGAACGCCACCGGCTACCAGCGCACGCGCCATCGGCACGGCCGCGCGGGCGTCATGGATGATGACCACCGGTACCACCGGCGCCAGGCGCAGGGTGGCTTCGATCTGCTTTTGCTTTTGTTCGATG
The DNA here is from genome assembly GCF_026283945.1 of Dyella humicola. Classification (NCBI taxonomy): domain Bacteria; kingdom Pseudomonadati; phylum Pseudomonadota; class Gammaproteobacteria; order Lysobacterales; family Rhodanobacteraceae; genus Dyella; species Dyella humicola. The sequence continues at coordinate 77,077 of NZ_JAPDPC010000001.1, read as the reverse complement.
CTCATGGCGTTCCGTGATGTCGAAAAGGGTCAGTTATTGGGCCCGGCGTTACAGCACGCCGGCGCCGAGGTCAGCCGTGCTTGCGGCCTGGCGGAAGATGCCGAACAGCTCGCGCCCCATGCCGAATTCGTGGGCCGACAGATCGGCCGTCGCCGGCACGCGCGAAGCGAACTCGGTCGCTTCCACCAGCACGTCCAGGCGCCCATGTACCGCGTCGAGGCGAACGATGTCACCGTCGCGAATGCGCGCAATCGCTCCATCCGCCTTAGCTTCCGGCGTCACGTGGATGGCCGCCGGCACGCGGCCGGACGCACCCGACATGCGGCCATCGGTGAGCAAGGCGATGCGATGCCCGCGGTCCTGCAGCACGGCGAGGGTTGGGGTCAGCTTGTGCAGTTCCGGCATGCCATTGGCCTGTGGCCCCTGGAAGCGCACCACGGCAACGAAATCACGATTCAGTTCGCCACGCTCGAACGCCTTGCGCACGTCGTCCTGGTCGTGGAACACGATGGCGGGTGCCTCGATCACCAGGCGATCGTCGGGCACCGACGACACCTTGATCACCGCGCGCCCCAGGTTGCCGCTCAACATGCGCAGGCCGCCATCGGCGCGGAACGGTTCGCCGACACCGCGCAATACACCGCGATTGCCGCTTTCCTTGGAGACCGGCTTCCACGCCAGCTTGCCTTCGGCGTCCAGCTGCGGCACCTGCGTATAGCCGTCCAAACCGGTACCGAACACCGTACGCGCGTCCCCATGTAGCAGGCCCTGGCTCAACAGCTGGTCGATCAGGAAGCCCATGCCACCGGCTTCGTGGAACTGGTTCACATCGGCGTAGCCGTTCGGGTAGACGCGCGCCAGCAGCGGAATCACCGACGACAAGGCGTCGAAGTCGTCCCAGCGCAGTTCAACGCCGGCGGCGCGCGCGATCGCCACCAGATGCAGAAGGTGGTTGGTGGAGCCGCCCGTCGCGTGAAGGCCGATGACGCCGTTGATGATGGCGCGCTCGTCGATGATGTGACCCAAGGGCAGATGAGCGGAACCTGGCTCGCTGAGCTCGGCCACACGGAGCACGGCCTCACGCGTCAGCGCGTCACGCAGCGGCGTGTCCGGCGCCACAAAGCTGGCGCCTGGCAGGTGCAGGCCCATGATCTCCATCAGCATCTGGTTGGAGTTGGCCGTACCGTAGAACGTACAGGTGCCGGCCGCGTGATAAGCGGCGGCTTCCGCTTCGAGCAATTCCGCGCGCGTCGCCTTGCCTTCGGCATAGGCCTGGCGCACCTTGGATTTCTCTTCATTGCTGATGCCGCTGGGCATCGGGCCGCTAGGAATGAACACGCCCGGCAGATGGCCGAAGCTCAGCGCACCGATCAGCAGGCCGGGCACGATCTTGTCGCAGATGCCGAGGTAAAGCGCGGCATCGAACATGTCGTGCGACAGCGATACGGCGGTCGCCATGGCAATCAGGTCGCGCGAAAACAGCGACAACTCCATGCCGGCGCGTCCCTGCGTCACGCCATCGCACATTGCAGGCACACCGCCCGCCATCTGTGCGGTGATGCCGGCCTCGCGCGCAATCTGGCGAATCAGCTCCGGGTAGCGCTCGTACGGCTGGTGCGCCGACAACATGTCGTTGTAGGCATTGATGATGGCGAGATTGGGGGTGTGGCCTTCGCGCAGTCGTGCCTTGTCCGAGCCTTCGCAGGCGGCGAAGCCATGCGCGAGATTGCCACAGGAAAGTCGTTCGCGATGGGTACCGGAAGCTTGTACCGCATCGATGCGACGCAGGTAAGCCGCACGCGAATCGCGGCTGCGCTCGCGCAGACGCTCGGTGACTTCGGCAACCACGGGGTGAAGCACGTTCATGATCAAACTCCGGATAAGTCATGGCGCGCGACGAGGCGCGCCATGTACTGAAGGGTTCCGCGGAAGCCTCAGGGGCACCAATAGACGGTAACGGGCACGCGCTTCTGGGTCAGCACGGCGCGCACCGGATAATTCGCGGCCTCGCCCACGCCCTGACTGGCATCGGCCAGCAGCTGGCGCTTGGCCTCGCCCTCGATGTGCAGACAAAGTGCACGTGTGTCGAGCAGGGCGGACAGCGTGAAGGTAATGCGCGGCTCACCGGCGCCAGCCGCACGCATGGGCAGCACATGCACAGGATTGTTCGGATCCAGTGCTTCGGGAAGACGGTCGCCGCCGGGAAAGAACGAGGCGGTATGCCCATCGTTGCCCATGCCGAGCACAACCGCATCGAACGGCAGCGCCAGCGACGCCATCCGCGCACGCACCGTGGCAAGCCCGGCTTCCGGCGTCGGCGCATCGGTATAGAGGGGAACGAACTGCGCCGCAGACGCCTCATGCTGCAGCAGTGTCGCCTTCAGCATGCCCGCGTTGGAGCGTTCGTTACTCTCCGGAACCCAGCGCTCGTCGACCAGGGTGACCTGGACCTTCGACCAGTCCAGCGTCTCGCGAGAAAGGCGCTCAAACAAATGACGCGGTGTGCTGCCGCCGGAAACGGCGAGCAGGGCTCTACCGCGCTCAGCGATGCCTTCGCGCAGACGCTCGGCGAGGTTGGTGGCCAGCGCGACGGCCAGGGCCTGGCTGTCGGTGAAGCTATGTGTGGTTAGGTTCGACATGGGAGGCAGGGCGCAGGCAGGGCGGGGCTTCGCGGTGAATTCACGCAGGCTCCGCGGTACAAGGATGGCGGGAAGTCTAGGCAGGCCGCCGCGACGCTCGGGTGAATCACCCTTGCGTCACGGCGGCTAGTATCGGTGAGCGGTTTACTCACTTTCCTCGTTCCAGGTGCGGCCATCGCGCTCGATCAGTGCCACGGCAGCGCTGGGACCCCAGGTGCCCGAGGTATACGGACGCGGCGTCTCGCCGCTGTCCGCCCACGCTGCGAGAATGGGATCGGCCCACTGCCAGGCCGCTTCCACTTCGTCGCGACGCATGAACAAGGTGGGGTTGCCGCGCACCACATCGAGCAACAGGCGCTCGTACGCATCGGGCTGCTGCACGCCGAACGCTTCGGCAAAACTCATGTCCAGCGGCACGTGACGCAGGCGCAGGCCACCCGGACCCGGATGCTTGATGGTGAGCCACAGCTTGATGTCTTCGTCTGGCTGCAGGCGCAGTACCAGGCGATTCTGCGCGAGCACGCCAGCCGCCGGATCGAAGATGGAATGCGGCACCGCCTTGAACACCACCGCGATTTCCGACACGCGCTCGGGCAGACGCTTGCCCGTGCGCAGGTAGAACGGCACGCCGGCCCAGCGCCAGTTGGCGATTTCGGCCTTCAACGCCACGAACGTCTCGGTGTTGGATTTGCCACTGGCGAGTTCGTCGAGGTAACCCGGTACGCTCTGGCCTTCCGCGGCACCGGCGCGGTATTGGCCGCGCACGGTGAGTTGGGCGGCATTGCTCTCATCGATCGGCTTGAGCGAACGCAGCACCTTGAGCTTTTCGTCGCGCACCGCATCCGGTTGCAGCGACGAGGGCGGCTCCATCGCCACCATGCACAGCAACTGCAGGATATGGTTCTGCACCATGTCGCGCAGGGCACCGGCGCGGTCGTAATACGCACTGCGCTGGCCGACCCCCAGCGTTTCGGCCACGGTGATCTGCACGTGGTCAATGTGCTCGGCATTCCACAGCGGCTCGAACAGCGCATTGCCGAAACGCAACGCGAGCAGGTTCTGCACCGTTTCCTTGCCGAGGTAGTGGTCGATGCGAAAGGTTTGCGTTTCGTCGAAGACGTGGCCGACGGCGTCGTTGATCTGGTTGGCGCTGGCCAGGTCGCGGCCGATCGGCTTTTCCAGCACTACGCGGGCGCGGCCCTTGTTCAGCCCATAGGAGCCGAGGCGGTTGCAGATATCGACGAACAATTCCGGCGAGGTGGAGAGATAGAACACGCGGATGTGTTCGGGCTGCTCGCCGATCAACGCCGCGAACGCATCCCAGCCTTCGTCCTTGCGCGCATCCAGCGAGCGATAGCCCACCTGGCCCAGGAAGGCCTCGATCTTGGCTGCGTCGCCACCGTTTTCCTGCAGCGCCTTGCGCAGCGAGGCACGGTAGCCATCGTCGTCCAGGCCTTCGCGGGCGATGCCGACGATGCGGCTGGAGGTGGGGATCTGGCCATCGACGAAACGGTGGTACAGGGCGGGCAGCAGCTTGCGTACGGCGAGGTCGCCGGTTCCGCCAAAAATCACCAGGTCGAACGGCTCGACCGGCAGGGGAGAAGCAGTCACTTCAGTCACCTCAAAGGCGATGCGGGGAGCGGGCACAGGGCGCTGGCGCCCGTGCGGTGCCCCGGGATCGTACCAGTGACATACCAGGCAACACCAGTTCTCCGTGATACCGCGTGAACCCGCCTGGCACAACGGTTCTCATCGGAAATTGGTAACCTCGGAAAGTCCCGCCAAATCACCCGATTGCCATACTGGTATGGTCATTGGTATCGTTCCGGCATGGAAACCGCCCTCGTCAACGAATACCGCCGCCTGAGCCGAGACCCGGCCACCAGCCAACCGCTCGCCTACCTGCGCCTGCGCCGGGCCATCCGCAACGTGGTGGAACACCGCGATATCGAGCCGGGCCAGGCCCTGCCCAGCGAACGCGACCTGTCGCGCTTGCTGGAGCTCTCCCGCGTGACGATCCGCAAGGCCATCGCCGGCCTGGTCGAAGAGGGTCTGCTGAACCAACGCCACGGCGCCGGCACCTTCGTGGCCGAACGCATCATCAAGCCGATGTCGCGCCTCACCAGTTTTACCGAAGACTTGCGCGCACGCGGTCTCAATCCGCGTTCGGAGTTCTTCGAACGGGGCGTGGGCGAGGTGACGCCGGAAGAATCCATGGCACTGAACCTGTCGCCCGGCGTGCTGGTCGCCCGCCTGCATCGCGTGCGCTATGCCAAGGACGAACCGCTGGCGATCGAACGCAGCGTGGTGCCCGCCAGCATCCTGCCCGACCCGATGGTCGTTCACGACTCGCTCTATCAGGTGCTGGAAACGCTGGGTTGCCGCCCACGTCGCGCCTTGCAGCGACTGCGGGCCGTCTCGCTCGGCGCCCAGCAAGCCCGTCTGCTGCACGTGCCGGTGGGCAGTGCCGGCCTCAATATCGAGCGCCGCAGCTTTCTCGATGATGGCCGCGTGGTGGAGTTCACCACCTCGTGGTATCGCGGCGATATCTACGACTTCGTGGCCGAGCTGCAAACCGACTAAGCCGCGGCTTGGTTGCTGCTGGCGAGGGATAACCTTAAAATTCCGTTCGTTCGGGTGTCCTGCGGCGTAACTCCACAGGATGAAACGGGAAGCCGGTGCATGCTGCCAACGCAGCCATTCCGGCGCTGCCCCCGCAACGGTAAGCGAGTGATTCGAACCTGATGGCGACATGCCACTGTGCCTCGGCACGGGAAGGCGCCCGACGGTGCATGCACGCGATGCATGCCACTCGCAAGCCCGGAGACCGGCCCGACACGTAACGGATGGCTCGCGGTGGGCGAGGCCGGACGTCGTGTCATGGCGCATCTCGCCTGTCCGCCGTTCTGCTCCCCCAAGTGGCCGTCCGACCTCTGGAAGTCAGGTGTCGCGCGCGGGTGCGCGGCCACAAGGAACACCATGAAGAAGACTCTGCTGGCAGCTGCGCTGCTGTCGTGCACGATGGCCGCCCAGGCCGCTGATACAAACTCGCCGCCATCGCTGTCCACCGTGATCGTCACGGCCACGCGCACGTCGATCACCACCGACGAGGCGCTGTCCTCGGTCACCGTCATCACCCGCGCGGATATCGAACGGCTGCAGCCGGCGTCGGTACACGACTTGCTGGTGGGCTTGCCCGGCATGACCTTCACCCAGACCGGTGGCCTGGGTCAGCAGAGTTCGCTGTTCCTGCGTGGCAGCAATTCCACCCATGTGCTGGTGCTGATCGATGGCGTGCGCATCGGCGCGGTGGGTGCAGGCTTGCCGGCATTCGAGCAGATTCCGGTCGACCAGATCGAGCGCATCGAGATCGTGCGCGGTCCGCGTTCGAGCCTATACGGCGCCGATGCGATCGGCGGCGTGATCCAGATCTTCACCCGACATGGGCAGCAGGACGGCAAGCTCACGCCGTCACTCAGCGTGTCGGCCGGCAGCCACAGCTACACGGACGGCCACGCCGGCCTGTCGGGTGGTGACTCGCACGCCTGGTTCAACGTAGGCCTGGGCGGTCAATACACCAGCGGCATCCCCGCCTGCCGCGCCGGCGCCGCCGAGGCTGGCGCCGGTTGCTTCGTCGACCAGCCGGGCGACGATGCCTTCCGCAACTGGAACGGCATGGCCAACGGCGGTTATCGCTGGGACAACGGCACCGAACTGTCGGCAACGTGGCTGCGCAGCAAGAGTTTTGTCGAATACGCCGGCAGCCCCTTCAGCGGCAACCAGGCGGTCAACCAGCAGATCGTGTCCGGCGCGCGCCTGAGCTTCACCCCGCTCGACGCCTGGAAGGTGACGCTCAATGCCGGCCAGAGCAGGGACGATTCGTCGACGTACTTCCAGGGCGTCTACAACGACATCTTCGCGGGCACGCAGACGTATTACCCGCGCACGCCGAGCGGTTATGCCGACTCGCGCCGCAACCAGGCCTCGTGGCAGAACGACATCACCCTGGACACCAACCAGCTGCTGACGGCTGGCGTCGACTATCAGCAGGAATACATCAACAGCGACACCGGTTACCTCAACAGCCGGCGCGAGGACACCGGCGTCTATGCGCAGTACATGGGCACTTTCGGTCGCAACGAAGTACAGGCATCGGCGCGCCACGATCACAACGATCAGTTCGGCAATCACAACACCGGTGCGCTGGCGTGGGGCTACAGCTTCGATCATGACCTGCGCCTGTCGGCCAGCTACGGCACCGCCTTCCACGCGCCGACCTTCAACGACATCTACTACCCCTACGGCCTGGGCAATCCCAACCTGAAGCCGGAAAAGTCGCGCTCGGGCGAACTGGGCCTGAGCCAGAAGCAGGAGGCGTGGAACTGGGCGGTGAACGTCTACCAGACCAAGATCGACGATCTGATCGCACTGGATAGCAACTTCGTGCCGCAGAACATCAGCCAGGCGCGCATCCGCGGCGTCGAAGGCCAGTTAGGCGCGAACCTCGACGGTTGGCAGGTGCAGAGCTACCTCACCCTGCAGCAGCCCAAGAGCACGGCGAGCTCGTATGACGGCAACCTGTTGCCGCGTCGTCCGGAGCAGACGGCGCGCGTCGATGTGGATCGCCGCTTCGATGCGTTCGGCATTGGCGCCACCTTCTTTGCCTCGGGCAAGGCTTATGACGACCTGGCCAACCAGCATCGCCTCGGCGGTTACAGCACCACGGACCTGCGCGCGAGCTATGCCTTCCTGCCCAACTGGCGCATCGAGGCCAAGTTGGCCAACGTGTTCGATCGCAACTACGAGACGGTCTACTACTTCAACCAGCCTGGCCGCACCTGGTTCCTGACGCTGCGCTATAACCCGTCGACGCGTTGATCTGCTCTGCCGGCACCTCACGGGGTGTCGGCAATTAGCACGATCGTCATCCCGGCGTAGGTCGGGATGACGACGCCCGATTAATCCATCCCTTACGGCACATTCGCCGTCACCCGATTGCGTGCATAAAGGCGACCGAGGGTACGCGTACGCGTCCCGCTAGTCGGTGCGACAGGGGTGCGCCGATGACAACGGTCAGGATGCCCGTGAACCTTTTCGCGCCATTGATACGTCGCCCGATCGGCACCTCGCTGCTGGCGCTCGGCCTCACCCTGGCGGGCTTGTGGGCGTACCTGTTGCTAGGTGTGGCGGCGCTGCCTGCGATCGAATTCCCCGGCATGGTGGTCTACACCGAGGTGCCGGGTGCCAACGCGCAAACCATGGCGTCGACCGTGGCTGCACCGCTGGAACGACACCTGGGCCGTATTCCCGGCATCAAGGAGATGCATTCGGAGAGCAACGACGGCTCGACCTCGATCCGCATCCTGTTCAACTTCGGCAACAACACGGACAAGCTCGCGCGCGACGTGCAAGCGGCGATCAACGCGGCCCGGGTCGACCTGCCGTCGAGCATGACGGTGCCGCCCCGTTACTTCAAATTCAACACCGCCAACATACCCGTCCTACTGCTCTCGCTCACCTCTGAGACGGTCCCGCCAGACAAGCTCTACGACCTCGCGGATACCCTGATCAATCCGGCTCTCGCACAGATTCCCGGCGTGGCGCAGGTGCGCGTCATCGGCGGACGACCGCGCGCCGTGCGCGTCGAGCTCAATACCGTCGCGCTCGCCGCCAAGGGGCTGACGGCCAACGACGTGGCCAACGCATTACGCGCCGCCAACGTAACCTCCCCGCAAGGCACGCTGAGCGACGGCCGCACGCAGATGACGGTGACCGCCAACGACTCTCTGCACAACCCGGAAGAGTTCGGCAACCTGCTGATCGCGATCAACAAGAATGGTGCACCGGTGCGGCTGTCCGACGTCGCGCATGTGGTCAGTGGCCAGCAGGATGAGTACCAGGCGGCCTGGTTCAACAACCATCGCTCGGTGGCGATCCGCATCGCCAAGCGCCCCGAAGCCAATGCGGTGGCGACCGCCGACGCCGTGCGCGCCAAGCTGCCGCAGATGCGCGCGTGGCTGCCCGCGGACCTGCAGATCACGCCGATCTTCGACCTCACCCAGACCACCAAGTCCGCCCTTCACGAGGTGCAGGTGGCGTTGATGTTGAGCGTGGTGATGGTGGCCCTGGTGATGCTGGTATTCCTGCGTCGCATCGGCCCGATGCTGATTGCCATGCTGAGCGTGCCGCTATCGCTGGCGGGCGCCTTCGCGGTGATGTGGACCCTGGGCTATACGCTCAACACGCTGTCGCTGATTGCGCTGGTGCTGTGCATCGGCTTCGTGGTGGACGATGCGATCGTGGTGATCGAGAACATCGTTCGTCATATGGAAAAGGGCGCGCCCCCATTGGAGGCTGCGCTGGTCGGCGTGAAAGAGATCGGCTTCACCGTGGTCTCGATCACCTTGTCGCTGATTGCCGTGTTTGCCCCGCTGTTGTTCGGCAACAACCAGTTCACCCTGCTGCTGCGCGAGTTCTCGGTGACCCTGACGGCCGCCGTGGTGATCTCGGCCATCGTCTCGCTGTCGATAACCCCGGCGCTGTGCGGACGCTTTCTACCTGCCGACGAGAGCGGTACGCGCGCGCCGGGTCGCCTGGAGCGAACCATCGAGCGCTTCGACCTCGGCATGCAGCGTATTTACGCACGAGCGCTGGATTGGGCCATGCGCCATCGCCGCCTGATGCGTTGGCAACCGATCATCCTGCTGGTGCTGACCGTGGTGATGGCGACGGGCGTGGTCAAGCTGTTCGGCTTCAATTTCATGCCGCCGGAAGACATCGGCATGATCCAGGGCGATGTTCGCGCCGATGCGAATATCTCGCCCACCTTGATGGCGGAACGTGCCCAGCGTGCCTCGGCGATCATGAAGGCCGACCCCGCCGTGCTCGACGTCACCACGTTCCTGGGCAGCGACAATGCCGGCGGCGCGGTCGGCAACCAGGCCACCATGTTCGTCGACCTCAAGCCGCGGGGCAGCGGGCCGGGACAGCGCTCGGAGTCGATCAAGGACATCATCGCGCGCCTGTCGAAGGCCTACGAGAAGTTGCCCGAACTGCGCGTTTCGCTGAACTCCATCGGCTTCTTCAACGACAACAACGACAGCAACCGCGGCAGCCAGAGCTTCGAGCTGGTGAGCAGCAACAACACCGACCTGCAGCCGTGGGCGCTGCAGGTCGCGCAATTGATGCGCAAGCGGAAGGAATTCCACGACGTCTCCACCGACTACGACAGCATCGACAAGCAGCAGATGCTGAAGGTTGATCGCGCCGCGGCGAGCCGGTTGCAGGTGAACATGGGACTGATCGACTCGGCCTTGTACAACGCGTTCGGCCAGAACCAGGTCTCGATCATCTACTCGGACATCAACCAGTACTGGGTGGTGCTGACCTCGTCGGCGGAACATTCGATCAGTCTGGCGACGCTGCTCAACACCTACGTGCGCGGCGAGCAGGGCAATATGGTGCCGCTGTCGGCGGTGGCCCATATCGAACCCAATGTCTCACCGTCCCTGGTCATCCACACCAACCAGCTGGAAGCGACCCAGATTTACTACAACACCGAGCAGAACATGCCAACGGACAAGGCCATGGCGCTGATCGAGCAGATTGTGGCGGATGCGCGCCTGCCCGCCGGCATCCAGATCGGCTATACCGGCGGCAACCAGCAGCTGCAGGAAACCCGCAGCAACGCCAACGTGCTGCTGATCGGCTCCATCCTGGCCATGTACATCGTGCTGGGCATCCTCTACGAGAGCCTTGGCCATCCGCTCACCATCCTTTCCACGCTGCCAGCCGCGGGAGCGGGCGCGTTCCTGGCGATGTTGGCGACTGGCCTCTCGCTGTCGCTGATGGCCATCATCGCGATCCTGATGCTGATCGGCATCGTGAAGAAGAACGCGATCCTGATGGTCGACTTCGCCCTCGTCGCCCAGCGCGAACACGGCTTGTCGCCGCCGGAAGCGATTCGTGAGGCGGCCCTGGTGCGCTTCCGTCCGATCACCATGACCACCCTGGTGGCGATGGGCGCGGCGCTTCCACTGGCCGTCGGTTTTGGCATCGGCTCGGAAATGCGCCAGCCGCTGGGCGTGGCCATCGTCGGCGGCCTGCTGGTGTCGCAGCTGCTGACCCTGCTCAGCACACCGGCCATCTACCTGTGGAATTACGACCGTAAGGAGCGCAAGGCCGCGCGCAAGGCGAAGCGTGCGGCGAAACGGGCGTTGGCGGGGAAGCTGGAGCCCGCGGGCTAAAAGTGGGGTTGAGGGCAGGTGGTGGGGGCGCCAACACCAACGGCCGCGCAAGACTTGCGGTGGGCTGACGAAGTTCCCTGAACACGAGTGGGGCGCCGCTCCTTTCAGTCATACTCCTCCGCTACCCACCCCCATCCCCAGATTTCCTCGTCCCCTGTCTTTCGGCAGGGACGGACTTCAGGCACATTCGCGTGTCGTGTCAACGCAGGCATAAAGTGCAGCATGACTGCGTATTCCGCCTACGACGTGCGTGAACGCACGCCTTCAACGCCCCATGGCCGCTTCCCTGGCCGCCATGAGGCTGTGCGCAGCCTCTTACCGGTATGGAAACCTGAGTGAATATCTTCGCGCCCCTGATTCGCCGCCCCGTAGGCACTTCACTGCTGGGGCTTGGCCTGTTGCTGGCGGGCCTGATTGCCTATGGCCTGCTCGGTGTGGCGGCGTTGCCGTCGCTGGAAGTCCCAGGCGTGTTCATCTCCGCGGCGCTGCCGGGCGCCAGCGCCCAGACCATGGCTTCCACCGTGCTCGCGCCGCTGGAGCGGCATCTGGGGCAGATTCCCGGCATCGAGGACATGTACGGCAATGCCACCGAGGGCGCTGCCACCATCCAGATTCGCTTCAACTTCGACCGCAGCGCCGACAAGGCCGCCCGTGACGTGCAGGCAGCGATCAATGCCGCCCAGGCCGACCTGCCGGTGATGCCGAGCCCGCCGCAGTACTTCAAGTTCGATACGTCGCAGATTCCGGTCCTGCTGGTGTCGCTGACCTCGACAAGCCTGCCCCCAGACAAGCTCTACGACCTTACCGATACCCTGCTGAAGCCTGCCGTCTCGCAGATTCCCGGGGTGGCCCAGGTGCAAGTCTTCGGTGGTACGCCGCACGCGGTACGGGTGGAACTGGACACCAATGCGTTGGCGGCCAAGAGCCTCACCGCCAACGACGTCAGAAACGCCCTGGTCGCCGCGAACGTCACCTCACCGCAGGGCGTCCTGAGCGACGGCCGCACCCAGATGACGGTGACCGCCAACGACGGACTGCGTGAGCCCGAAGACTTCGCCAAGCTGCTGATCGCCCAGCGCAACGGCGCACCGGTGCGCCTGTCCGACGTGGCCAAGGTGACCAGTGGCCAGCAGGATATTTACCAGGGCGCGTGGTTCAACGGCCAGACCACCGTCGCCATGCAGATCAGCAAGCGCCCGGAAGCCAATGCGGTGGCTACGGTGGAAGAGATTCGCGCGCGCCTGCCCGAATTCCGCCAGTGGATGCCAGCGGACGTGCAGATCACCCCGATCTTCGATCTCACCCAGACCACCAAGTCGGCGCTGCATGAAGTGCAGGTCGCGCTGATGATCAGCGTGGTGATGGTGGTGCTGGTGATGCTGGTGTTCCTACGCCGACTGCGCCCGACCCTGATTGCCACGCTGAGCATCCCGCTGTCGCTGGCCGGCGCCTTCGTGGTGATGCTGGCGCTGGATTACACCCTCAACACGCTATCGCTGGTAGCTCTGGTGCTGTGCATCGGCTTCGTGGTCGACGACGCCATCGTGGTGATCGAGAACATCGTGCGCCACATGGAGCACGGTGAAGCGCCGCTGCCGGCGGCGCTGATCGGCGTGCGCGAAATCGGCTTCACCGTCATCTCGATCACGCTGTCGCTGGTCGCGGTCTTTGCGCCGCTGCTGTTCGGCAACAACCTGATCATCATGCTGCTGCGCGAATTCTCGGTGACGCTGACGGTGGCGGTGGTGATCTCCGCCCTCGTCTCGCTGACCCTGACACCGGCCCTGTGCGCCTATTTCCTCAAGCACGAGGAACCAGGCGAACGCACGCCGGGCCGCATCGAACGGGCACTGGAACGCTTCGATCGCAACCTTCATCGCATCTACGAGCGCACCTTGGACTGGGCCATGCACCATCGCCGGCTGATGCGCTGGCAGCCGCTCATCCTGCTGCTGCTCACCATCGGCCTGGGTGTCGCCGTGGCCAAGACCGCCGGCGGCAACTTCATGCCGGAGGAAGACATCGGCATGATCCAGGGCGACATCCGCGCCGATGCCAATATTTCGCCCACGCTGATGGCCGAACGCGCACAGCGCGCCGCCGACATCATGAAGGCTGACCCAGCCGTGCTCGACGTGCTCACCACGCTGGGCAGCAACGACGGCACCGGCGCGGTGGGCAACGCCGGCAGCATGTTCGTGGACTTGAAGCCGCGCGGCAGTGGTCCGAACGACCGGCAAGACAGCGCGAAGGTGGTCATGGACCGTCTTTCGAAAAAGTACGACGCCCTGTCAGGCATCAAGGTGTCCTTGAGCCTGGTGCAGTTCCTTGGCGGCGGTGGCAGTGGCGACAAGGGCGGCCAGTACGAATTCCAGTTGATCGCGACCAACGGCGAGGACTTGCAGCCGTGGACGCTGAAGATGGTGCAGAAGATGCGAAACACCAAGGAGTTTCGCGACGTCGGCAGCAACTTCGACCTGGTCGGCAAGCAGCAGTTGATGAAGGTGGACCGCGAGGCAGCCAGTCATCTGCAGGTAACCATGGGCGATATCGATACCGCCCTGCTCAATTCGTTCGGCCAGCGCCAGGCCTCGCTGATCTATTCGGATATCAACCAGTACTGGGTGGTGCTTACCTCCAACCAGGCCGCCTCGCTGAGCCCGGAAGCGCTGCTCAATCTGCGCGTGCGCAATGCGCAGGGGCTGATGATTCCGCTATCAGCGGTGGCGCATATCGAGCCCAATATCAGCCCGATGCGCGTACGCCACCACAATCAGTTCCAGGCCTCCACCATCAACTACAACCTGGCGCCGAAGATCGACCAGGTTGCCGGCGTGAAGCTGGTGGAGAACACTGCCCTCGCGGTGGGTTTGCCGGCTGGCGTGCATGTGGAATTCACCGGCCAGAACGAGCGACTGCAGAAGGCCAAGTCCAACGGCATGGTCTTGCTGATCGCGTCGATTGTGGCGATGTACATCGTGCTGGGCATTCTCTACGAGAGCCTCGGTCATCCGCTCACCATCCTGTCCACGCTGCCGGCGGCGGGCGCGGGCGCGTTCCTGGCGATGCTGGTGACGCAAACCCAGCTCACCCTGATGGCGATCATCGCGATCCTGATGCTGATCGGCATCGTGAAGAAGAACGCGATCCTGATGGTCGACTTCGCCCTGGTCGCCCAGCGCGAACGCGGGTTGCCGCCACCCGATGCGATTCGCGAGGCGGCGCTGGTGCGTTTCCGTCCGATCACCATGACCACGCTGGTCGCGATGGGTGCCGCGTTGCCACTGGCGATTGGCTTTGGCGTGGGGTCTGAAATGCGCCAGCCGCTGGGTGTCGCCATCGTGGGCGGCCTGCTGGTGTCGCAGTTGCTGACCCTGCTCAGCACGCCGGCCATTTATCTGTGGAATTACGACCGCAAGATTCGCCAGGCCGCACGCAGGGAACGGCGCGCAGCAAAGCGTGCGCTGAAGGAGCAGACGGCCGCGGGCTGAACTCTTGGCTTCCTCTCCCCTGTGGGGAGAGGACTGAGGTGAGGGGCGGGTGCTCGCCGCCGCGCTACAACTGAGCTGTGTCGCTAGCTTGCCGCTTACGCAGCGGGCGTTTCGATCGCCTGCCGGCGCTCGAGTCACTTTTCTTTTGCTGGCCCAAAATAAAAGTAACCCAAAGAAAACGGCCTTAAAGGCTGGTAGCACTCCGTGGGATAGAAGCGTTGGAAGGTTTGCGCGAGAAAATACTTGGTGACCCACGGCGAGACACAGCGGCTACACCGCAACGCGCCAAAGCGGCGAGGACTTAAGGCAGGGTCGGCCGAAGGGCGTGACGTTTGCGGTATCCGGGTGCGCAGATGGCCACCGCACCACCCACGCCTTAAGCCCTCTGAGCACCGGCGCGTTGCGGTGTAGCGGCGGTGTGTAGGCCATGGGCCGCAACTAATTCGGCTGGCCACGCCGGTCAGGCTCGTATCCCGCGCCATGCTATGAGCTCTGGCTCTTTAGGCCACTACTTTGGGTTACTTTTATTTTGGGCCAGCAAAAGAAAAGTGACCCGGACCGCGGCAGCGGTTCGGAACGCCCGCTGCGTAAGCGGCAAGCTGGCCATAAGGCTCGATTGTCGCGTCATCGCGAGCACCCGCCCCTCATCCCAACCTTCTCCCCGCAGGGGAGAAGGTGAAGGAACGCCGGCGGGCGATCGAAACGCCCGCTGCGATCCATAGGGACTTACTTCAAATCGCTTGCAGGAAAAAAAGAAGTAAAACCGTATCGCTCAATCGTTCGCGCTGGTACACGCCGCGTAGCGCCGGCCTTCCACATGCATGACCTCATGGCCATGCAAGCTCGTGCTGGCGGTGTAGTGTTCCGGCGAGTCGAAGTCCACGCGGCCGCGACCAGTGGTTTGCGCACTGCCCGGACAACTGAGCGTCCATGCCAATGCCGTGCTGCTGCGATGCTGGTCGCTACGCCGGCATTGATCGTTTGCCGGAACCGGCATGTTGGCGAACTCGTCCCAGGGGTCAGCGCCTTCGTCGACGCAATGCCATTGCACGGTGGATTGACCGGCATGACTTCCATGAACGCCGTGCGTGACGATCTTCCACAGGCCAGGCATGGCCTGGAAGTCGCCCGGATCGGCATGGCTGGCCGCAGCGGCAAGGCTGAGTACGGCGAGCGACGCCAGCGCGACGACGCGCTCCATCGCGTTCCATCGACGCCAGCGCAGAACCATCGCATTGAGATACTGCTTCATGAGCATGACTCCGTCGATCGATGAGGATGCCCTGCCTGCTTGCGCAGGCAGGGCATGAACCGCAGGCACTCAGTCCTGCGTTTCTGCCGCCGCCATATGCGGCTGCGCACCACGATCGAAGTCGAACATGTTCATCAGATTGCCAATGGCGGGAGCATTGACCGGCACATAAGGATTGCCGGGCATCGATACCGGGTTGGGCAGGTTGTCGCGGCTGCGACCCGAGATCGTCTCCTGCAGGCCCCAGTTGGCCTCGACGAATTTGTCGAACGAGACGTGGTCGTAATACGTATGCACCACGCGACCGCCTTCCGAATAACGCGAGATCACCAGCAGCGGGATGCGAGAGCCGTCGCCGAAGAAGTCGACCGGCTGCACATAGCCGGAGTCGTAGTAACCGCCACCCTCATCGAAGGTCACCATGATGACGGTGTCGTCCCACACCTTCGGGTTGGCCTTCGCCATGTCCACGATCTTCTTCACGTAGCCTTCGAACAGCTCGAGCTTGGACGAGGCCGGATGGCCGTCCAGAATGCCATCCGGCTTGGCGATGGAGACGGCCGGCAGCGTGCCGTTCTGGATATCGTTGTAGAGATCGTTGATATCCTGATTGTTGGCGCGCAGCTTCGGATTGGTCATGACCTGCGTGGAGTACAGGAACGGGTCGCAGATATTGCAGAACGTGCCCGCTTCGCCATTCTCCTTGCCACCACCCCAACCCTCACCGTAGTACTTCCAGCTCACGTGATGACGCGTCAACAGCAGCGCGAGGTTGTCCTGCTGTGACGGCGGTATGGTGAACTGCGTGGCGCCGAGCGGGGCCGGCGTACCATCACCCAGGTAGCCCGGGTTGTAGTTGTTCACCAGGTAGTAGGCGTTGCGCCTGCAATCGGTGCCATGGAACGTGTGGTACGGCAGCGACTTCAGGTAGGTCTTCACGGCAGCGATACCAGGCTGCGTGTCGTCCGCGCAATTCACATACGAGCCGCCGCCGTAGCCATCCTGCACGTACCAGTTGTTGGTACCGGGCTGCGCATCCGGGTTTTCGATCTGGTTCGACGGCGGCGTGATGGGATTACCGTTGCTGTCGGCGTAATAGATCAAGTCGCCGAAGCCGAGCATGATGTGGTTGGCACCCGTGCCGCCCATCACCGACTGGTGGAAGTTGTCGCTCAGTGCATACGTGCGCGCCAGCTCGGCAAAGTAGGGCGCGTCACCCTTGGCCATGTTGAGGAACTGCATGGCGGTCGAGCCTTCACCCGTGCTCTGTTCGTTGAACCCGGCCGGCTGGGCAACACCATTGGTGCCGGCGCCAATGCTGGTTTCGACCCACGGGAACAAGTCGTTGCGGCAACCGCTGGGGTTCTTTGCCGTGGCTGCCTGCACATTGCAGTCGAGCTGCTGCCACATCTGGAAGAAGCGGTGCACCGGGCTGTTGGCGTAGTCGTCGTAACTGATCGACGCGTGCATATCGACCGGAGCATTGGGCAGCTGGGTGGGGAAGCGCGTGTCGACCACCTTGTTCGGCAGGCCCGTGCCGCCTTCGGCAAGTTCAATATAGGCGCTGGTCGGCAACGCCGGCTCCAACGCTTCGGCCTGTGCTGCGGATGCGAACGGCGCCTGCGTCGGCGCGCCGCCGGTGTTCATCGACGGCAGCACCGTGTACGCACTGGTGTGCGTCGGAGCGAGCGAAAACGCACCGGTGCTGGAAGCCTGCCATTGGCGTGCAGCAGCGACGTTCGGGCCCGGCGTGCCATCCGCATTGACAATGCCTTCGGACAGCAGGTTGTTCACGCTCTGGCCGCTGGGCGGCGTGTAGGTGGCGAACACATGATCAAACGTGCGGTTTTCGCCGATCAGCAAGATCACATGCTTGATGGGCGACTTGGTGCGACCGCTACGATCTTCACCATCACCGGGAGCATGCAAGACGGTGACGCCTCCCGGTACACCGGAGCGGTTGCTCACACCAGACGCCGGCACCTGTCCGCGGAAAACCGCGTCATGGTCGGGCGAGGTGGTGCTTTGTGCGCTGACAACACCGGCGAGGCCGGCCGTGAGTGTGCCGATGACAAACGGCATGAGCCGCTTGCGGACATACATCATGGACATGTCTGAATCTCCTGCAGAAACCCTGTTCGGGCTGCAATCGAGTAATCCCCCTGATTAACCTGGGGACCGATCGCAACATCGGGCATCCAGGCCAGCGGCGAGTCTGGTCCGCGAAGATGACGGTGCATTGGCACTATGGCGACAGCGCCGCCGCCCAACATGACAGTGCTGCGACGGCGCATGAGCTTGCGCGAGCGATCAAGAAAAAGCGTTCGGTGGCGCTATGCTTTTGCGTGCGCGGGAAGCAGCTGGAAGGGCCGCATCATCTCGTTGTCTTCGTGCTCGAGCAGATGGCAGTGCCACACATAGCGACCCGGCTCCCCTTCAAATCGCATGATGATGCGAGTGACCATGCCAGGGTCGGCGCGCACGGTATCCTTCCACCCCATCTCGTGAGGTGACGGCAGTTGTGCGGGACCCGTGTACTTGAGTGTCTTGTTCGCGTTCCAGGCGAACAGATCGAACGGGCGTCGATCGACGACCTGGAAGCGCACCAGATGCAGATGAATCGGATGCACGTCTCCCGTGACGTTGAGCAGGCTCCAGATCTCCACGCTGTCCTGCCGCGGGTCTTCGGTGATGGGCGCGGACCAGTGCCTGCCGCCCAACATCATCATCATCGGACGGCCGCCCGCGTCATCTTGCTCACCGAGCGTGAGCAGGCGATCACGTACGGCGACGCTTGCATCGATGCGGTCCACCTTACGCAGCGTCGCCGGCAACGCGGCTGCGTCACCACGGCCACGATCGCGCACGCGAAACTCCAGGAGCGCTTCGGATTGATGGCGCAGCTGCAACGCCTTGCCGTCGAGACCACTGAAGTCGATCACGACGTCGGCGCGTTCGGCCGGATACAGTTCAATGCGCTCGCGCGGCAACGGCGCCGGCAACAGGCCCTGGTCGCTGGCAATCTGCTGGAACGGTTGGCCGGACGATAGCGACAGGTTGAAGAAGCGCGTGTTGGCCGCGTTGATCAAGCGCAGCCGATAACGCCGCGGCTCGACGTCGAGGAACGGATAGAGCTTGCCGTTGCACAGGATCGCGTTGCCGTTGCACTCGGAAACCCATGGCGCCGCGGGATCATCCGACACGGGGTAGTAGAGCTGGCCGTCTTTCGCAATCAGGCGGTCGCACAGGATCAACGGTAGATCGCAATCTCCCGAGGGCAGGCCAAGCGCCTGCTCTTCGGCGTCGCGGACCATGAAGGCACCGAGCAAGCCGGCGTAAATATTGAGCCGCGTGATGCCCATGGCGTGATCGTGATACCAGAGCGTGGCGGCATCCTGCGCGTTCGGATAGTGATAGACGGCTGAATGGCCGGGCGCGAACCAATCCTCCGGATAGCCATCGCTGCCCGCGGGTGCGCGCGCGCCATGCACATGCGCCACCGTGCGCACATCCGGCTTGCTGCGCTCGGCGCCGTGAATGGTGTGATCGATCGGCAGGAAATGCCGCTCGGGCAGCGCATTCACCCACTCGACCAGGATCGGCTCGTTGCGCGTCGCTACCAGCGTTGGCCCTGGAAAGGTACCGCCATAACCCCAAAGCGGCGTGGGTGGCAGGTCGCGATGCAGGCGCGCGCTGAAGGCGTGCATCTCCATGCGATACAGCGGAAGCTGCCTGCCCGGGTAGGCCGGGTGCTCGCGCTGCCCCAGCGCCCGCGCCAGCGGCGGAATCGGCAGCGGATCGACAAAGCGGGCCAGGGTCACCGGATTGACCAGCGCCACCTTCGGCGCGGCGAGCTGCGGCATCGCCATGCGTGGCATGCCCGCGTCGGCCGATGCAGGGGCAGCCCAGGCCAGCAAGCCGAGGTCGGCGGCGGCCGCGGCGCCGGCCATGTCCGCCAGGCCACGCAGGAAGCGACGACGCGAAAGACTCACGCGATGAGGGCCAGCTCGGGCCGGTGTGGGAAGGGTGCGGCTGCCATGGCGTCACACGTTAAGAATCGCCCATGACAACCGCGTGGCAGCCCAGCCGCGGCTCCGCTTCAGCCCACGGCTTCGTCGGGCTTGGGCGCGCCGATACTGCGTAACGCCGAGTTGGTCAGGCAGCCCAGCGCAATCGCCGTGAGGGCCAGGCCGGCGCCAGCGAACAAGGCGGGCAGGCTGATGATCTTGAGTAGGGCACCGGCCAACGCGGCCGAGACCGGCCCGAGTCCCATGAACGTGAACATCAGCAGGCTCATCGTGCGCCCCATCATTTCGCGCGATACGCGCTGCTGGATCCAGCTGATGATGGAGATCTGGGCGATGCCCGCCAGCACGCCGGTCATGGCCAGCAGTACCGCTCCACTCCAGGTGCTGTGGACCCAACCCAGCAGCACCAAGCCCAGGCCGGCGACGCTGTCGATGCACAGCACCATCAGGCCAAGCCGACCCCGGATCAGGCGGGCGGCCAGCTTCGACAGAAACCCTCCCAGCACCATCCCGCCACCGTTGGCCGTCATCAGGATGCCCAGCGAGGCCGCGCCCAGGTCCAGTCGCGTGTCTGCCAGCACGGGCAGGCCAACCTGGATCGGGCCGCCGACGAACACCGTGACCGCGCCCACGTAGAGGATGAACGCACGCAGTGGCACATCGGCCCATACCCCGCGCACGCCCTCGGCCACGGCGGCCAGCACGCTGCCCTGGGTACGCCGGGGATGATCGTCGCTGTGCAGCCTGATCATCATCAGCGAGCCCAACGAGGCAAGGAAGCTCACTGCATCGATGCCGAAAGCGAGGCCCAGGCCATGCGCATCCGCCGGCCCGCGCGTGACGGCGGCATGCGCTCCCGTGCCGATCACCAGGCCAGCCAGCAGCGGTCCCACGAAGACACTCAATTGGCGCATGGCCATGATCAGTGCGTTCGCTGGGGCCAGTTGGGTGGGTTCCATCAATTGCGGCAGGATCGACGAGGACGCCGGATAGGCAAACGCCGTCGACAGGCCGATGCCCAGGGCAATCGCATAAACCAGGGGCATGTTGATGGCCCCGCTCCACACCAGCAGCGCCAGCAGGCTCACCAGCAAGGCGTTGACACCACGGGCAGCGAGCAGCACCCGCCGTGGCGACATGCGATCCACCACCGCGCCACCGATCAACATGAAGATCGCACGCGGCAGCGCCATGGCCGCCAGCACCAGGCCCAGGGCTGCCGGGTCACCGGTGAGCTTGAGCACCAGCCAGGGCAGCGCCACCAGCGTGAACTGGTCACCCAGCGCCGATACGGTGCTGCCGGCAAAGAGCAGTCGAAAATTACGATTGGCCAGTACTGAGGCTTGTGTCGGGGTTTGCATCCATGTGTCCTTACACGACGTACCGGAAACGGTTCGCCTTGATCGTGGCTAAGTCGGAATGGCGAATATTGCCGCTATGGTTCAATCCACGGAAGCGGGTACACCCTGGCCGGTGGTCGGTGCTTGCTGGCCCGATACGGCCGCCTGTTCGTCGACGGTCTTGATCGGCGGCGTGAGCATGTGCGCGCGGCGCCAGCCGCCCCAGCGGTAATAGCCCATCGCCATCAGCATCGAGGCGAGCGAACCGAGCGGAAAACTCCACCAGATCGAGTCCGCACCGATGCCAGGTGCCAGCAACAGCGCGAACGGCGGGCGGATCAACCACATCGAGATGAACAGGATGACCAGGGGCGGCATCACCGCACCAGTGGAACGCACGACGCCGAACAGCACGAAGGTCACCCCAAAGAACATGAAGGACCACACGGCGATGCCGTTCAGATGCTGCGCGAGCGCCAGCGCCTCGCCATCGTTGGGCAGGAACAGGTTGAGCGCGGCATGGTTGAACAGGTAGATCAGTCCGATCAGCGCGCCACTGAGCAGGAAGTTGTACAGCACGCCCACCTTGGTGATGCGGCTCACGCGGTCCCACAATCTGGCGCCGACGTTTTGCGCCGCCATCGACGACACGGCCGCGCCAATCGCCATCGCCGGCATCTGCACATACGTCCACAACTGGGTCGCGGCACCATAGGCGGCGGTGGTCTTCGAACCGTAGCCATTGACCATGTGGATCATGATCATCGCGGAGGTCGAGATCACGATCATTTGAAGGCCCATCGGCAGGCCTTTGAACACCAGTGCGCGCAGGATGGTCATGTCCGGACGCAGGAAACGCAGCTCGCCACGGGTCAGGCGCAGGAAGTGCTTGCGCGCATACAGGGTCCAGAGCAGCGCGACCAGGGCCACGCTCTGTGCAATCAGGGTCGAGGTCGCCGAACCGGCGATGCCCATGCGCGGAAACGGACCGACGCCGAAGATCAACATCGGGTTGAGCGCGATATCCAGCAACACCGACAAGCCCATGAAGATGAAAGGCGTGCGCGAATCGCCAGCGCCGCGCAGCGTCATCATCAGGAAGCTGTAGAAATACATCGATGGCACGGCGATGAAGATGATGCGCAGGTACGGCACGGCGAACGCCTGCGCGTCGACCGGCGTACCCAGCACGCCAAGCATCCACGGCGTGCCCGCATAACCGGCGATGGCCACCAGTACCGAGACCGCCACGAAGAACGTCACGCCGGTACCCACGACGCGCTTCGCTTCGAGCATGTTGCGCGCGCCCAGGCTCTGGCCGACCAGGATGGTGCAGGCCATGCTCAAGCCGAACACGGCGCCGAGCAGCAGGAACAGGATCAGGTTGGCGTTGCTGACCGCCGTCAGCGCCGCCTCGCCCAGGTAATGGCCGATCCACATCGCGTTGACCGAACCATTCAGTGATTGCAGCACCGTGCTGCCCAGGATCGGCAAGGCGAACATCAGCAAGGTGCGCGCGATCGGGCCTTCAGTGAGCAGGGGCTGCCTTGCGGCGACAGATGACATCGATGGGTTTTCCGCGAAGGGGAAAGGGGAGAGAACGAAGAGCAGTCAGGCTGTCGCGTCGTTGTGCCACGCCGTCGCAGCGAGTCGGCGTACATGCTCGCGCACATCGGCGGGCCACGCATCTGTCAATTGACTGAAACATGCCTGTTCCTTGCGCCAGAACGCGCGGGATGCCTCCTCATAGCCCGGCAGGTCTCCCGCCATCGACAGCATGAAGCGATCAACCGCTTCGCCTGCCAGGCGGGCACGTTCCAGGCCGCTGCCCTTGCGGCGCGCCTCGTCGACCAGCTTTCGCAGTACCGCCGAAGCACCACCAGGCTGGTGGGAAAGCCACTCCCAATGCCGCGGCAGCAGGGTGACTTCACGGGCCACGACACCGAGTTTCGGGCGGCCGGGACCCCGGCTGGCGGGCTCGGCCGGTTCCGCCGCCGCCACCTGCAGGCGCGCCAGCACCTCATCGGGGGTGCCGCGAAAATCGATCTCGATCGGCCGGCTGCTGTGGTCGTCGAAGATCAGCACGGGACCTGATGCCCCGTCGTCCAGCGCCTTTTTTACGGCCAACGCGACACTGGCCAGTACGCCCGAGGCGATCTGTTGATGACCGTGAAAAGCGACGCAGTGGGTGCTCTCGCTGGAAGCCATACTTTTGCCCGGGTAATAATATGGGCAGATTATGTCCGGGTGAAAAGGCCGCCGTCAATCCCGGGGACCGAAGGGCCAGCGACCCTTTCGGCGCGCCTCGGGCTCCCGCGCTAAAGTGCAGGCCCCCTCCCTCCCGCCGCGCTTGCCATGGTCGTCCACCCGCCTTCCCGCCCGCTGCGGCTGATGCTGTTTACCCTGCGCGGTTCGATCGTGCCGGTCATCTGGAAGCGGGTGGTCGGCATGGTGGCGCTCGCTGTATTGGTCGTGCTGATGGAGCATCGTCTGCCGCATACCGGTATCGAGATCGGCGCCGTCCCGCTGACCTTGATGGGACTCACCCTGGCGATCTTCCTCGGCTTCCGCAACAGCGTGGCCTACGAGCGTTGGTGGGAAGCGCGCACGTTGTGGGGCGAGTTGTTGATCGTGCTGCGCAACGTGGCGCGCCAGACCATCAGCCTGCCCGACGGCTTGCCGCACGACGAGCAGCGCCAGCGCGTGCATCGACTGATCGCCTACGCGCACGCTTTGCGCCACATGCTGCGCGGCTCGGAGCCGGAGCACGACCTGGGGCGCTGGATGGCGCCGGCCGAGGTCGCGGCGCTACTGCCGTCACCGAATCCACCGAATGCCTTGTTGGGCCTGATCGGCGAAAGCTACGCGCAACTGCGGCGCGAAGGCCGGCTCGACAGCATCCTGCTAGCCAGCATCGACGCGCAGCTGACCCGTATGTCGTATGTGCTCGGCGGCTGCGAGCGCATCCACGGCACGCCGATTCCGTTCGCCTATATCCTGCTGTTGCATCGCACGGTTTACATGTACTGCCTGTTGCTGCCGTTCTGCCTGGTCGGCACGGTAGGCTGGGCGACGCCGCTGATGGTGGGCGTGCTCTCCTACACCTTCTTCGGGCTGGACGCGTTGGGCGATCAGATCGAAAGCCCGTTCGAGCGGCTGCCCAACGATCTCGCTCTCGATGCCATGTGCCGCAGCATCGAGATCAGCCTCGGGGCATTACTGGGTGAACACGATCTGCCCGAGCCGCTGCAACCGGTCGACGGTGTCTTGCTCTAGCGATGCTGCGACCTTGGACACATCAACGACAACGGCCCCGCAGGGCCGTTGTCGTTTGCGTAGCCTCGAAGTTCAGTGCCCGCCTCCGGCCGTGCCCGCCTTTGCGGTAAAGGGCGGACGGGCCATCCAGATCACCACGATCAGGGCGAAGAATACCCAGCCCAGCAGATGGAACACCTCGTTGAACGAGATCTGGTAACCCTGCTGCGTGATCAGCTGTTCAAGTGTGGCATTGGCCGCCTGCGGACTGCTCACGCCCGCCGCCTGCAACGTCGCCTGCGCGGATGAGTCGTACGGGGTGAAGTGTTCGCTCAGGTGCGCGTGGTGCACGATGGCCCGGCGATCCCACAGGAAGGTCGTGAGCGAGGCGGAGAAGCTCGCGCCCAAGGTACGCAGGAAGGTTGCCAGGCCGCCACCCGAGGCAATTTCATTGGGTTTGAGATCCGACAACAGGATCGTCGTCACCGGCATGAAGAACAGCGCCACGCCGAGGCCCTGAAGCAGCTGCACCAGCGCCACGCTGTTGAAGTCGATCTGCAGGAAGAAATTGGAACGCAGGAAACAGGTAATACCCATCACCAGGAACGCGCACGACGCGAGCAGGCGCATGTCGGTCCGGCTGGCGTACTTGCCGACGATAAAGGTCAGCATCACCGGCAGGATGCCCAGTGGCGCCGCGGCGAAGCCAGCCCAGGTGGAGGTGTAGCCCAGGTTTCGCTGTAGCCACTGCGGCACTAGTAGACCGATGGCGAAGAACGCCGCGTAGGCCAGCACCAGCGCGATCGTGCCCACCCGAAAATTGTGATGGCGCAACAAGCGCAGGTTGACGATCGGATCGTCGTCGGTAAGTTCCCAGATCAGGAAGACCGCCAACGCAATGGCCGACACGATGCTGGTGATCACGATGAACGAAGAGTTGAACCAGTCCTCGTCATTGCCCTTGTCCAGCACGATCTGCAGCGCGCCCACGCCAACAATCAGCGTGATCAGTCCCACGTAGTCGATCTTCGGGCGCGAAGTGGTATCCACGCGCAGCTTCATCTGGTTGCTGACGACCATGCAGGCGAAGATGCCGATCGGCACGTTGACGAAGAAGATCCACGGCCACGAATAGTTGTCGGTGATCCAGCCACCGAGAATCGGTCCGGCGATCGGCGCCACCACGGTCACCATCGCCAGCAAGGCCAGCGCCATGCCGCGTTTCGCGGGTGGATAGATCGAGATCATCAGACTTTGCGTGATCGGGTACATCGGACCCGCTACCGCACCCTGGATGGCGCGGAACAGGATCAGCATCGGCATGCTCTGCGCGAGGCCGCACAGCAGCGAGGCGAGCGAGAACAACAGGGTCGACCAGATGAACAGCTTCACCTCGCCGAAACGACGATTGAGGAAGCCGGTCAGCGGTAGCGCGATGGCCGTGCTGACCGCGAAAGAGGTAATGACCCAGGTGCTCTGGTTGACACTGACGCCGAGATTGCCGGCGATCGTCGGCAACGACACGTTGGCGATGGTCGTATCGAGCACCTGCATGAAGGTCGCCAACGAGAGGCCGACCGTGGCCAGTGCCAGGTTGGGCGGACGAAATTCACTGCTCATCGCACGAATAACCTTGGGTAAAAGAAGAGCGCCAGCCGAAGCCGGCGCCGCATGCTTGATTACTGCTTGTCGTGACTGCCGCCAGCCGTGTTGGCGTGGATGATCTCGGCGATCAGGCCATCGGCCTTGGCCAGCTGCTGCTGGTACACATCGGTGTTGAAGGCGGGCTGCGTCGGCGACTGCTTGGACAGCAGCGGGCCGCTCTGGTCGCGCAGGTTCACGTCCACTTTGGTCGACAGGCCGATGCGCAGCGGATGCTCTTCAAGCTGCTTCGGATCATCGAAGAACACGCGTACCGGCACGCGCTGCACGATCTTGATCCAGTTGCCGGTGGCGTTCTGTGCCGGCAGCAGGGCGAACGCGCTACCTGTCCCTACGCCAAGGCTCTCGACCTTGCCCTTGTAGGTCACCGCGCCGCCGTAGACGTCGGACTTGATCTCCACCGGCTGGCCAATGCGCATTTGGGTGAGCTGGGTTTCCTTGAAGTTCGCGTCGATCCACACGCCATGCAGGGGCACCACGGCCATCAGCGGGGCGCCAGTCGCCACGCGCTGGCCCAGCTGGACCGAGCGCTTGGCGACGTAGCCATCGACCGGCGCGATGATCGAGGTGCGCACGTCGTCGAGGAAGGCGGCGCGCAGTTTGGCCGCGGCCGTCTGGACGTCCGGATGCGAGGCAACCACCGTATCGTCGACCAGCACATTGCTGGTCTGGAACTGCTGCTGCGCGGTGGTGAGGGCGCTCTGTGCGGTGGTCAGCGTGTCTTCGGCGTGCGACAGCTCTTCCGCCGAGATGGCGCCGGTCTTGGCCAGGTCACGGCGGCGGTTGTAGTCCGCCTGCGCCTTATCGACGGCGATCTTGCGCGCAGCCACTTCGGCCTGGGCGCCGGTCACATTGCTGTACAGGCCGCGCACCTTGCGCACGGTGCTGGCGAGGTTGGCCTTGGCCTGGGCCAGCGCGACATCGGCATCGGCCGGATCGAGCTTGACCAGGATGTCGCCGGCATGGACCAGATCGCCGTCATCGGCACCGATGGTCACGACCGAGCCCGCCACCTGCGGGGTGATCTGCACGATATTGCCGCTGACGTAGGCGTCGTCGGTGCCTTCGTACCAGCGGCCTTCGAAGAAGTACCACAGCCCCCAGCCGATGGCGGCGAGCACGAGCACGACGGCGAGCAGGCGCAGCAGCAAGCCACGACGGTTCTTGGGTGGTTGGACAGGAGCCGTGTTGTCGGCCGCGAGCGGGGTTTGGCTAGACATGGGGGATAGCCTTTAGAGCGAATGTTCAGAAGAAGGGAGGGCGGCATCGGCCGCGCCGGCCTGCGGGCGGAATCCGCCACCGAGGGCCTGGATGAGCTGCACGGAGGACTCGGCCTGCTGTGACTTGAGTGCGGCCATGCGCTGCTCGGCCAGCAGCAGCTGCTGGCGCACGATCAGTGCCTCCAGGTAGCTGCCCACCCCCGCCTTGTAGCGCTGTTCGGACAGTTCCCAGGCCTGGGACGCGGCGTCGAGCGCGCGCTGCTGGGCGGCCACCTGTTCCTGCGCGGACTGCACGGCGTCGTACTGG
This sequence comes from Dyella humicola, assembly GCF_026283945.1. Taxonomy (NCBI): domain Bacteria; kingdom Pseudomonadati; phylum Pseudomonadota; class Gammaproteobacteria; order Lysobacterales; family Rhodanobacteraceae; genus Dyella; species Dyella humicola. The sequence goes on along the minus strand of NZ_JAPDPC010000001.1, from coordinate 49,637 downwards.
TCAGCCACTTCGTTCACAGCGGTGACCAGGGTCTGGTTGTACTGCGCCACGGCGACGTCGTACTGCGCGTCCTTGCCAGCGAGGTTCGAGCGCAGGCGGCCGCCGTCGAAGATCGGCAGGCTGAACGACGGACCGGCAGTGAAGAAGCGCGCCGGCATCTGCAGTGGATTGGTACCGCCCGCGGCCACGAAGCCAGCCATCGCACTGATGCTGATGTCGGGCAGGAACTCGGTCTTGGCGACCTTGATCTCCTTGCCAGCCGCCTCGACGCGCCAGCGCGCGGCGACCAGGTCGGCGCGATGGCTCATCAGTTCGACCGGCAGGTTCGCAGGTGCGGAAAGCGCGGCGGGTTCGAGTGGCTGCGGGCGGGTGATGTCGAGGCCGCGATCCGGCCCCTTGCCCAGCAGCGCCGACAGCGAGGAACGGGCGGCCTTGATGGCGCGGTTGGCGGCCGACAACTGCTGGTCGGCATTGGCGACCTCGGTATCGCTCTGCTTGAGCTGCAGCTGGCTGTCGACACCAGCATCCACGCGCTGCAAGGTCAGCTTGTGCACGGTGTTGGCGCGATCCTGCACCTCCTTGGCCACGTCCTGTTGCGCAAACGCGTAGCCCAGTTGCACATAGGCGAGGGCGACGTTGCTGGACAGCTCGATGCGAGCGGCACGCGATTCCACCTCAGCGGCGCGCTGCTGACCGAGCGCGGCCTCCCAGGCGGCGCGCTTGCCACCCCATAGGTCGAGGCCCCAGCTAAAACTGGCGCGCACGTCCTTGAACCAGGTGAAGTGGCCGCCGCCCAATTCCGGCGGGAACGCCGTGGTGGGAAGACGCTGGCCGACCACGTTGGCGCCGGCGTTGACCGTGGGCCCGCGTTCCGCATCAGCTACGCCGGCCTGGGCCTGCGCCTCACGGGCACGCGCATCGGCCACGGCCAGGCTCGGGTTGTCCTTCAGGGCTTCGCCGATCAAGGCGCTGAGCTGGGGATCACCCAGGCCGGTCCACCAGTCTTCGGCGGGCCACGCAGCGGGGGAGAGCGCGACACCGGCAAGGCTGCGCTCAGCCTTGAGGGAAGCGGTGTCGGTCAGCGAGCCTTCCGGATGCAGGCCACCGCTGCTGGCGCAACCCGCCAGGGCGAGGGTGAGGCCGGTAGCTGCCGCAAGTAGTTGCAGTCGCATGGAATGGTCTTCCAGGAAGTAAGCGGGAATCAGGTCTTGTCGCGGAGCGCTTGCAGGACGCGCCCCAGGTAGTCTTGAAGTTGCTGGCGTTCGGTCGGGTTCAGCGCCGCCTGAGCCGCTTCCAGCACCAGGTCATTGCAGATGTTCATTCGCCGCCACAGCACGTCGCCAGCCTCGGTCAGCTCGATCCGCAGGGCGCGACGATCCTGCTCGTGCCTGACCCGGCGCAGGTAACCCTTGCCCTCAAGCTGGTCCAACTGGCGCGTCATCGCGCCGCCATCCAGCTCCACCGCCCGGGCCAGCTCACTGGCCGACATCGGGCCCAGCAAGGCCAGGCGTTTCAGGATCAGGAACTGGGTGAAGCGCAGGCCCACGCCTGAGGCCTGCAGCTTGGCCTCAAGCGCGCGGACCAGCTCGCTGCGGACCAGACTTATCAGGACGCCGAGGCCTTCCTGCGAAGTCGCCGGGGAGTGGGATGGCGGGTTCATGGGCGGGCATTTTATTGCTCGCAATATATTTGTCAAGGCAAATATATTGCAGCATGTATTTGTTCGGGCAACCGTTGTTGCCCGTGGTGTCCGTTGCGTTGCAGGCGCCTGCTCTGACTTCCTCTCCCCTCCGGGGAGAAGGTTGGGATGAGGGGCGGGTGCTCGCGATCGCGCGACAACTGAGCGTGGCCGCTAGGTTGCCGCTTACGCAGCGGGCGTTCCGAACCGCTGCCGCGGTCCGCGTCACTTTTCTTTTGCTGGCCCAAAGAAAAGTAACCCAAAGAAAACGGCCTTGAGAGCTCAAAGCATTACGTGGGATGCAAGCCTGACGGGCGTGGCCAGCCGGATAGGTGGCGGCCCACGGCCGACACACAGCGGCTACACCGCAACGCGCCGAGGCCGAGAGGGCTTAATGCGTGGGTGGTGTCGTGCTAACCGAGCAGCTGGACGCCGCAAGCGTTTCGACCGTCGGCCAGGCCTGCCTTAAGTCCTCACCGCCTTGGCGCGTTGCGGTGTAGCCGCTGTGTAGCGCCTTGGGTAGCACACGATCCGATCGCGAAAACCTTCCGACGCTTCTATCCAACGGAGTGCTACCAGCTCTAGAGGCCATTTCTTTGGGTTACTTTTCTTTGGGCCAGCAAAGAAAAGTGACTCGGCTGCCGGCAGGCAGTCGAAACGCCCGCTGCGTAAGCGGCACCCTTGCGGCCACGCTCAGTTGTCGCGCTGTCGCGAGCACCCGCCCCTCACCCCAGCCCTCTCCCCAGAGGGGAGAGGGAGTAGGAGCTTCAATTCGTCGCGGGTGGCGGCGTCGGCCGCAACCAGGTCTGGAACAACTCATCGATGCGGCGGTACTCGTCATGCCACGAGTCCGGATGCACGAAGCCGTGGCGCTCCATCGGGTACAGCGAGATCCAGAAGTTGTTCTTGTGCAGCTCGATGAGGCGCTGGTACATGCGGACGGAGTCGCTGGCCAGCACGTTGTCGTCGATCAGGCCGTGCTGGATCAGCAGCGCATCCTGCAACTTGTCCGCATATTCGATCGGCGAGCTGGTGGCGTAAGCCTCGGGGTCGAGCTGCGGGTCATTGAGGATGTTCGAGGTGTACTCGTGGTTGTAGGTCACCCAGTCGGTCACCGGACGCAGGGCCGAACCCGCCGCGAATTCACCCGGCGCGCGCAGTAGCGACATCAGCGTCATGAAGCCGCCGTAACTGCCGCCATACATGCCCACGCGCCGCGGATCGACGCCCTGGTTCTTCACCAGCCAGGCCTTGCCGTCGAGCAGGTCTTCCAGCTCCGGATGGCCCATCTGGCGGTAGATCGCCGTGCGCCAGTCGCGGCCGTAGCCGTCGGAGGCGCGGTAGTCCATGTCGAGCACCACGAAGCCCTGCTGCACCAGCAGGTTGTGGAACATCTGCTCGCGGAAGTAGTTGGAGTACGACAGCGTGACGTTCTGCAGGTAACCCGCGCCATGCACGAAGATCACCGCCGGACGCGATGCCGCCACCGCCGGATCGGCCGGGCCGTAGTACTTCGCCCAGACCGTGCCGGCACCATGCGAGGACGGCACGCCGACGATCTGCGGCGCAATCCACGCATGCGCGGTGAACTCGGGCTTCATCGTGTTGGTGAGTTCACGCGCGGCGCCGCCAGCGGCATCCTGCACCGCCAGCTGCGCCAGTCGATACGGCGAGGAATGCAACACCGCCAGCTGGCGGCCGTCCGGCGACAGCACGAAATCGTCCATGCCCTGGAACTGCGTGACGCGGCTCAGTTCGCCGCCGCCACTGGGCACGCGATAGACGTCGTAGCTATACGGCGCGACCTGGTTGGTGCGCGCGTAGAACCACTGGCCGTCGTCGCTGAGCAGCGGGTGGCTGATCTCGAACTTGCCCGAGGTCAGCGCCCTGGGCTTGCCGCCAAGGCTCTTGCTGTAGAGCTGCGAATAACCGGTTTCCTCGCTGAGGTACCACAGCGTGCGGCCATCCTTGAGCCAGCCGAAATCGTTGAAGTTCCAGTTGATCCAGGCGTTGTCGGTAAGGCGGTGCTGGGTGACCAGGGCGTGCTTGTCGAAATCGACGTTGGCGATCCAGCGATCCTTGTTGTCGATCGCGCGCAGCTGCACGGCCACGTTCTGGCCGTCATCGCTCCACACGATGCCGCCACCGCCGCCATCCTCGGCGCCCGAGATGATGCGCACCGAGCGCTGGTCCGGCGCCTTCAACGCCTTCGCCTCATCCGCCTTGCCGGCCTTCTCCAGCGCGGCCATGGTCTTGCTGCGGATGGCCTTGAGCGGATCGTCCTTGATGCCGGGCAGGCCGTCGGTCTTCAGCGGATAGAACTTGGCGGCCTGCAGATCGACCAGCAGCAGCGACTGCGGGGCGGGGTCGTTGCGACCGACATAGGTGCGCGTTTCCTGCTGCTCCGCGTAACCTGAATCAGTCACGTAGTGGGTGACCTCGGGCTCCTTGCCTTTCTTGAAGTCCTTGGGCTTGGTGACCACCAACATCCAGCGACCGTCGGGCGACAGCTCGGTATCCACCGGCTCGCCGCCATCGCCCAGGAAGATCGGCTTGGGCGCGCGGCCCGGATCGGCCGCGGCGAGCGCATCGTCGTTTTCGCGCTGGGCATCCTTGTCGGACTTGTTCTGGCGCAGCGCGTTGAACAGATCCAGCTGCTGCCGTCCCAGCGCGTCCGGCTGCTTGGCTTGCGGGTCATCGACGAAACGCAGCACGGCAGCCGGTGCGCTTACGCCGCTGGCGATGTCGTAGACGAACCAGTTGTTGCCCTGACGGTATTGCAGGCGACGGTCGTCGCTGGAGAAGCGCGGCGAGGACTCCTCGTCGGTGCTACGCGTCACCTGGACACGGCGGCCGCTGGCCAGGTCGACCAGAAACACGTCGCCATGGCGCACGAAGGCGGCATAACGATGGGCCCGGTCGAACACCGGCGCGCCATCGGCCTGCGCCACCGCCGCCGCATCGAGCTTGGTGCTCTGGCCGCTGGCCGGGTCGACGCGATAGAGATCCCGCACCTTGCTGCCGTCACGCTTGAGCGAGTAGTAGACGCTGCGTCCATCCACGCTCCAGTACGGCGACTCCACCGCCGTGCCGATCCAATCCGGATTGGCCATGATGGTTTCCAGATCGAGCTTTCCGCCGGCGGCGGATGGCGACAAGGCCGCCGCGGGCAACGCGGCTAGGGCGGCAAGGCCGGCGAAGAGCAGTCGACGCATAGGGCGCTCCACAGTCAAAACGCCTGAGCATAACCAAGCTTCGTCGGCTGGCAAGCGCCGATGGTCCCGTTTCGCCATGACCGCCCCGACCGGTAGTCTTACGGGTTAGCCGCCCCGCGAGTCCCTGTCGTCCGGCGCATGCGTCGAGCGTTCCCTAAGATCCTCGCGCCAGCCCCATACGGCACGCTCCCCCCTGATCGTCCCTGCCCCAGCGAAGTCCCATGGTCCTGCCCACCGTCGAAACCGAAACCGCCGCCCACCCCACCCACAGCGTGATCTGGCTGCATGGCCTCGGCGCCGATGGCAACGATTTCGCGCCGATCGTGCCAGAGCTGGTATCGCCTTCGTGGCCGGCCTTGCGCTTCGTGTTTCCCCACGCGCCGGTGCGCCCCGTGACCGTCAACGGCGGCATGCCCATGCGGGCCTGGTATGACATTGCAGGCGTGGATCTGGTCTCGCGTCAGGATGAAGCCGGCATGCGCGCGTCCATCGCCAGCGTCGACGTACTGATCGCTCGCGAGAACGAGCGTGGCGTGCCCGCATCGCGCATTCTGCTCGCCGGCTTTTCGCAAGGCGGCGCCATTGCGCTGGCTGCCGGGCTTCGTCATGCCGACCGGCTCGCCGGCATCGTCGCCCTGTCCACTTATCTACCCTTGCACGACTCGTTCGCCGCCGAACGCAACCCCGCCAACGCCCACACGCCGATCTTCTGGGGTCACGGCACGGCCGACCCGATCGTGCCGCTGACGCGCGGCGTCGCTTCGCGCGACCTGTTGCAGTCGCTGGGCTACTCGGTGGCCTGGCACACCTATCCGATGCCGCATTCGGTGTGCGGGGAAGAGGTGCTCGATCTGCGCCAGTGGATGACCACACGCCTGGCGGCCTGAGTCTTGGACTGAAAACAACCATCCTCGCCGTCATCCCGGCCTGACCGACCCGTCGACTATCGGAAGCCGCCGGGATGACGGGAGAGTCGCGGAACGCTTTGCATGCATACGGCATACTCCGCCGCATGACGGCCCCCGCCACCAAGCCATCCACCGACAGCCGCTCCGAGCACCAGCTGCTTCCGGATTTCTGCAGCCCGCCGGTGATCTTCGCGCTGCTCATCGTCGCTGCGCTCACCGTCACGGTGATGTGGCTGGCCCCCAACAATGGCCACGGCTGGCGCGGCTATAGCGTGGGCATGCTGTTCGCCAACTGGCTGGCGATGGTGATCGGCGTGGCCTTGTGCAAATTGCGGCCGCTGTTGCAACGCTTGCCGAGCCTGACGCCATATGCCGGCGTGTGGCTGGTGATGGTGTTGATCGTGGCGGGCGGCAGTGCGCTGGTGCACTGGATGGACGCGGCCATGCAGATGGAACTGCTGAGCGACAGCGCCAGCACCTTCGTGCGCAACAACACGCTGATCGCGGCCCTGCTCGGCGGTGCGTTGCTGCGCTACTTCTTCGTGCTGACCCAGTGGCAGGTACGCCTCGCCGCCGTTACCCGGGCCCAGGTCGCCGCCCTGCAGGCGCGCATTCGCCCGCACTTCCTGTTCAACAGCATGAATACGGTAGCCGCGCTGGTGCGCGTCGATCCGGCGGCGGCGGAACGCACGGTGGAAGATCTATCGGAACTGTTTCGCGCCGCACTCGGCGAGCACAGCACGCAGGACGGCACCCTGGGTGACGAACTCACCCTGGTCGATCGCTATCTGGCGATCGAGCAACTTCGGCTCGGCGATCGCCTGCAGGTGCGCCGCGAACTGGACGAACTGCCGCACGCGTTTCCGCTACCGCGCCTGCTGTTGCAGCCGCTGGTCGAGAATGCGGTACGCCATGGTGTGCAGCCGCTGCGCGCAGGGGGTGAAGTGGTCCTGCGCGGATGGCGCGAGCGCGACGGCATCATCATCGAGATCGACAACCCCCGTGGCGGCGATCCCGCACCAGGCGGGCACGGGCACGGACTGGACAATGTCCGCCAGCGCGTGGCCTATCGCTACGGTCCCCGCGCACACGTGCTGGCCGGCCCGATGGGCGACCGTTTCGTGGTGCGACTGCAACTTCCGCAAGACTAGGGGCGGTTTTATGCGCGTACTGATCGTTGACGACGAACCCCTGGCGCGCGCGCGGCTCGCCGCCCTGCTGGGGGAGTGCGCCGACGTCGAGATCGCCGGCAGCGTAAGTGACGGCGAGGCCGCGCTCGTCGCGTTGGGCGAGTGGCATCCGGACGTCTTGCTGCTCGACATCAACATGCCCGGCATGAGCGGCACCGCGCTGGCCCAGCGGCTTGCGGGCCGATCACGACCGCAGGTGGTGTTCTGCACGGCCTACGAAAACCATGCGTTGCATGCATTCGACCTGGGTGCCGTCGATTATTTGCTCAAGCCGGTGCGCCTCGAGCGCCTCCAGGAGGCATTGCAGCGCGCGCGACAGCGCCTGGTGCAGGCGCCACGCGAAACGGCCAACTATCTGCATGGACGGTTGGGTGGCGAACAGGTGCGCGTCGCGCTGGACGACGTGATCTGCCTGTTGGCCGAGGAAAAGTACGTGGTCGTGCAGCATCGTGGCGGCCAGCTGCTGCTGGAGGAATCCCTGCGCCAGCTGGAAGACGCCTACCCCGACCAGCTGATTCGTTTGCATCGAAACTGCCTGGTGCCGTCCCAGCGCCTGATCGGCCTGAAGACGCTGTCCGATGGCCGCGTACTGGCGCGGCTCGGCGGCACCGAACTGACGCCCGAAGTCAGCCGTCGCAACTTGCCGACCTTGCGCAAGCTGCTGCGGATGGGTTGAATCGAGGTCCACTCAAAGCCTGCGCAGGACGCTTCAGGTCCTCGCCAATGAGCTGGCGCCCGAGGCTGCCCCGGCCGTTGGACTCATACCTTGCTGCGACGATGCCTGACACACGCCGTGTCTGCTTCTCCCGTGCAATTGCGCGACAATGCCAGCCCCACTGACGCCGCGCGCGGCGCCTTTATCGAGAGCACCATGACCTTATCCATCCTGCGCATCGCCACCCGCAAGAGCGCGCTCGCACTTTGGCAGGCCGAACACGTCGCCGCCGAGCTGCGCGCTGCCCATCCCGGCCTACAGGTGGAACTGGTGCCGATGTCGACGCGGGGCGACGAAATCCTCGACAAGCCGTTGGCCACCATCGGTGGCAAGGGCCTGTTTCTCAAGGAACTGGAAGTGGCCATGCTCGAAGGGCGTGCCGATCTCGCCGTGCATTCGCTCAAGGACGTACCTGCCGAACTGGAGCCGGGCTTTAGCTTGCCCGCCATCCTGCCACGTGCAGACGCCGCCGATGCCTTCGTGAGCAATGATTTCAGCGATCTCGCCGCGTTGCCGCTCGGCGCCCATGTGGGCACGTCCTCGCTGCGACGCCAGGCGCTGTTGCGCGCCGTGCGCCCTGACCTCACCTTGCTGGATCTACGCGGCAATGTAGGCACGCGTCTGGCCAAGCTCGATGCCGGCCACTACGAGGCGATCCTGCTGGCGTGCGCCGGCCTGGAGCGACTCGGTTTGGCCGCTCGCATCCGCAGCCGCCTCACCGCACCGGACTGGTTGCCGGCACCGGGACAGGCGGCCATCGCCATCGAGGCGCGCAACGATCGGCCTGACGTGCTGGACCTTCTGGCGGTACTCGATGATGCCGACACGCGCCTGGCGGTGACCGCCGAGCGTGCCATGAATCACGCGCTGGGCGGCAGCTGCACGGTTCCCGTGGGTGCCTGGTGCACGCTGACCGAGCGCGGCCTGCACCTGCGCGGCATGGTCGGTGACGTCAACAGCGGCCGCCTCTTGCTGGCCGAAGCGCAGGCAGATGGCGATCAGGCCGTCGCACTCGGCCTGAAGGTCGCCGATGCCTTGTTTGCACAGGGCGCGAAGAAGCTGCTCGGCCACTGATCCCAAGTAGGCGCGCACCCAGTGCGCGAAAGGGTGCCACGGCGTCCGCGCTTCGTTGGCTTTTCACTCGGGCCATCCTTGGCCCTCGCCCTGCGGGCAGCTTGCCTGTGCAAACCGGTTTGCCTGCCGGTTAGTCGCGCACTGGGTGCGCTCCTGCACGACGGCGGGAGCCGACGGATCAGAAGTTGTAGAGCAGATTGGTGGTGAGCAGCGTATCCGTGTGCTTGGTGTCCTGCTGCACGTCGCTGTTGTAACGCACCTGGTAACCGAGCTTCAGCGCCATCTTCCTGGTCATGCTGACCGACATGCCGATGTCGTTCTGGTAGTACTTGTTCTGCGAGCCCGCTTCGATCAGCAACGTATTCTCGAGCGCCGTGTTGTCGGTGAGGCGGTACTTGTAGTTGACCAGTCCGCGGCCCACCGCTTCGCTCTGGATATCCTGCTGCACTCGCGTGCTCGTGCCATTCACCGTCTGGGTGAGATCCGCCGGGCGATAACGCTTGTAACCAGGGCCCGCTTCGAACGACAGCTCGGTGCTTTCGGTCTTCAGCGCGATATAGCCGTAGCCGACCGAGATGATGCTCTGCCACAGGTTGGCGCCGAAATCGTCATGCTCATAGCGGGTGGCGGTCACGATGTAGCTGCGCGGATCGAGCTTGAAGCCCACCGAGGCGCCGAGGTCGTAGCGATTCGCCGTGGTAGTGAGCTGGTCGGTCGTGTTGCCGTTGGCGTCCACCACCTTTACATCCGCTTTCGAACGCAGGCCGGTGAGGAAGAAATTGTTCTTCCACATGTCATTTTCCTGGTTCAGACCCAGCTTGGCGTTGATATTTTCCGAGCGGGAGTTGCCATAGGACGAGGCAAAGCCGAATTCACCCGAGCCGCTCCAGCCGCCATTGTCGGCCGGGTTGCTGGCGGGGGGATTGCTGGGGGCCGCATCGTCGGCCAGAGCGCCAAAACTTACCAGCGCGGCGAGCAAGGCGCCCGCCATCAAAGTCTTTTTCATGGGATTTATTCCATTTTCGTTAAATAAAAGCAGGCCGCCACCTTAACGGGGTGGATTGAACTGCCTGTGAACAAGTTGCCTCAAACGCGGCTGGAACGGCTTCAGATGGCCGTTTCAGCGGCTGGGTGGGATGGTCGGCAAGGCTCCATCATACAAACTGAGCTCGATGCATAGGCCAAGCGTGCAGCTGGCCGCGGCCACCACGGACAGAAAAACCCGGCCTTCGCTGAAACTGGTGAGCAACAGCGCCGTCGACGGTACGGCATAAGCCAGTGCAGCCGCCAGATAGCGCCGGGGCTGCAGTTCCAACCGAGCGCGCGGACCTGGAAACCGCGCCAGCAGAGTCTGCCAGCGCATACCCTCGACGAGCCCCCGTAGCAGCCCCAGCAACAGCAAGCCGACGACCCACGACAACGTGCCGCCGAATAAGCCACCACCGTCCTGACCCGTCACGCACACCCAGAGCCACAAGCCGCCGGCATAGGTGGCCGAAACCACGCGACTTAGCGGCAGTTGTGCAGCCATGCGACTGTCCACATTAGGGGCCCGGTCGAGAATGTCGCCACGTGTCGTCAGGATCAAGGTCGCCAGACTGCACAGCGCCAACGCGGCGCCAGCCAGCCGGGTCGCCCAGAACGCGTCGTTCCCGCGCGCGAGGCCGGCGACCGCCAGCATCGGCAGAAAGGTCGCCAGCGCGATCAGCGCCTCACGTGTGGGTAGCTGGCTTTCGACGATGCGCCAGCCATGCCAGGTCGGTGTCCAGCGCGTGCGCAGGCAAGCGGCGACCAAGCCGAAGCTGATCAGTGCGCCACCCAAGGTCAGCGGCACCAGGGCATCGCCACGACCGGGGCTATAAATACCCATGGCCAACGCGAGCCCCAGCAACATCCACAAGCCGTAGCCGGTAAAGCCAAGCACCTGCAGCAGCATGGAGCCCACGCGCAAGGGATGCGCGAGTATCGGACCGCCATCTGCACCGATGGTGGACTGCTCCGTGTCGCCTGGCTGCTTCATGAGTTTTCTGTCTTCTCTATGTGAAGGGTGCATCACGGGCGGACCACCCTTTCTGCGTTTTGTTCCACGTCCACCGGATGGTGGACTTGCGACAATCGCCTAGGGTGCGCATGCTACGCAGAGGCTGCCGTCGAAAATCATTTCATGGATCGTTACGAGCGCATTCTGACCCTGCACCGATTGCTGAAGTCGGCGCACTATCCCGTGCCCCTGCCGCGTCTGATGGACGAGCTGGAGTGCTCGCGTGCAACGCTGTATCGCGACGTGGCGTTTCTGCGCGATGCGCTGGGTGCGCCGATCGAAAGCGCGGGTGGCGAACACGCCGCGTTCCGCTATGCGATCGGTGAAGGCGAGCGCTTTGAGCTGCCTGGCCTCTGGCTTACTTCCGACGAACTCGCTGCGCTGCTCGCACTCAACGAATTGATTGGGCGCAGTGGCCCGGGCGTGCTTGCTGGCGCGCTCGCTCCGTTCAAGGCACGCATCGAACATCTGCTTTCCGACCAGGGTAGTGGCAAAGCACTGCCGATCGAACGCATTCGCGTGATCGCGTGGGGCGAGCGCACGCTCGACCAACAGGTATTCCGCATCGTAGCGGGCTCCGTGCTCGAGCGCAGGCAACTGCGCTTTCGCTATCGCGCGCGCACTACCAATGCCGACAGCCATCGCACGGTGTCGCCACAACGGCTGACGCATTACCGCGACAACTGGTACCTGGATGTGTGGGATCACGACCGCGAAGCACTGCGCAGCTTTGCAGTGGATCGCATCGCTGAACCGCAGGCACTGGATCAACCCGCTCGTGACGTGGCGGAGAACGAGCTCAACGACGCGCTCGCTTCCAGCTACGGCATCTTCGCCGGCAAGCCGAAAGCCTGGGCCACGCTGCGTTTCTCGCAGCACGCCGCGCGCTGGGTGGCCGACGAGCACTGGCATTCGCAACAGAAAGGCGAATGGCTGCCCGACGGCCGCTACGAATTGCAGGTGCCTTATTCCAATTCCAAGGAACTGCTGATGGACGTACTCAAGTACGGACCGGATGCGGAAGTGGTGGCGCCGCTGTCGCTGCGCGAGGAGCTGAAGATCCAATTGCAGCTGGCTCTCAGCGGTTACCAGCAACCGCCAGGCTGAACACAGCCACGTCTTTGCGGAACGACTTGCATTGGGACTCACGCGCGGTGACGCTAGCGTTGACCACCGCCACGCTGTTTCTTCCATGAGTCCTAGCGACATTGCTCCATCCTCTGCCAAGCCTGCTGAAAATAAGTCCACCCGCAAACCGACCATTGCGCTGGCACTTGGTTCCGGCGGCGCCAAAGGATTGGCGCATATCGGCGCGATCCAGGAAATCGAAGCGCAGGGTTACGAGATCGTCGCCATCGCCGGCACCTCCATGGGCGCCCTGATCGGTGGCATCTACGCGATGGGCAAGCTCGAGGTGTATAGCGATTGGGTTTGCTCGCTGGCCAAGCTGGATGTGCTGCGCCTGGTCGATTGGACACTATCCGGTGGTGGCCTGATCAAGGGCGAACGCATCATCGGCACGCTACGCAAGCTGATCGGCGATGCCCGCATCGAAGATCTGCCGCTGGCCTTCACCGCGGTTGCCACCGATCTGGACCGCGAGCGCGAGGTCTGGCTCACGCGAGGTTCGCTGTTCGATGCGATTCGTGCGTCGATTGCCATTCCCACCGTGTTTCGTCCGCATACGCTGGGGGATCGACGGCTCGTCGATGGTGGTTTGCTCAATCCCGTACCGGTGACGCCGCTCATCCGCGATACCGCAGACTTCCTGTTTGCGGTAAGCATGGATGGTCCCCCTGATGTCTCCACACCGGAAGTCATGCCCGCCGCCAAAACAGAGACGCCCGACAGTTATCGGGAGCGCGTTGGTGAGTTCATCGGCAAATTGATCCCGCACGGCGCGGAGAAGCCTCGTGAACCGGGCATGCTCGAACTGCTGACGCAGTCGATGGACCTGATGCAGGCGAATCTCTCACGGCTGCGCCTGGCCGCCTATGAGCCGGACCTGCTGATCCGCATGCCTCGAAACGTCGCCACCGTGTACGAGTTCTATCGCGCCCGTGAACTGATCGAACTGGGCCGCATGCAGGCACGGCGCGCACTCACCCATTGGCAGCCGACACGACGCCTCAATGGGGCCCGTGAGCCTTGAGCCACGCATCCAGATAGCACTTGAGCGCCACCGCGTTGTTGTGTTCCTCGTCGCGCGCGCCAAACAGCAAGGTGAGGCGGTGGCGTGAGGCCTGCGTCGCCAACGGCCGCCAATGTTCGGCGGCGGCATCCAGCTCGGTGGCATAGCGATGGCGGAAACCTTCCCAGCGCGCCGGATCGTGGCCGAACCATTTGCGCAGCGTGGGTGAAGGTGCCAACTCCTTGGTCCAGGCATCCAGCGCAGCGTCTTCCTTCTTCAGTCCACGCGGCCACAAGCGATCGACCAGCACGCGGTAACCATCGTCCGACGCGGCGGGTTCGTAGACGCGCTTAACGTTAATGCTCATGAGTGGGCGGCCTCCCCAAAGAGGGGAATGTTCAGCATACGCCGATGAAAGACACGTCATGAGATGCGTAAGTGCGCGTTGTGGAGCGGTGCGCCTGGACGCGTGGGGCCCCGAAGGATCCAGCCGGCCCTACGCCTGCGAGCGAGGGCCAGCGGGCGATGCTCAGATCTCTTCGACCTGGGTGACCTTGCCACGGCGCATCAGCCAGGCGACGCCACGCAGGTCGGCCAGGCCGACCCAGAGACGATCGAGCATGCCGTATTTGGACGTGCCCGCCGTACGCGGACGGTGACCAACCGGCACGCTGTTGCTCTGGAAACCGGCGCGTTTGACCAGCGCCGGCAGGTAGCGATGCATGTGATCGAAATAGGGCAGGCGCAGGAACACCTCGCGATCGAACAGCTTGAGGCCGCAACCGGTATCTGGCGTCGCGTCCTTGAGCATGCGCGAACGCACCGCATTGGCAATCTTGGAGGAGATGCGTTTGTTGAAGCTGTCGCGGCGCGTGGTACGCCAGCCAGCGAACAGGCGCACGTTCTCCGCCGCGCCCTGGCGCGCCGCCAGCAACTTCGGAATATCGGCGGGATCGTTCTGGCCGTCGCCATCCAGCGTGGCGATCCACGGCGAACGCGAGGCGCGTACGCCATTCCAGACCGCGGTGCTCTGACCGCTGCGGGTCAGGTGACGCACGATACGCAGTTCGGGATAGCTGGTCTTTTCCGCAGCGAGCACGGCCACGCTGTCGTCACTGGAGTCGTCGTCGACGTAGACGATCTCGAACTCGACCTTGCCCCGCAGAGCGGCGGCGATTTCGGCGAGCAGCGGCGGGATGTTGTCGCGCTCGTTGAATACCGGCACGACGACGGACAGTTGGGGCATGGTTGGGCCTTGTCTAAAACCAAAGGGCGCGCGGCGCCAGGGCGCCATTCTAGTGGGTCAGCGCTATCGCGTCAGCGGAGGGCGCGGAGCCGCGATCCTCTCTCAAAGCTCGTCATCCCAGCGGCTCTCAACAGCCGGAGGGCTGGTCAAGCTGGGATGACGGGCCCAGGAGACTCAGCGGATCTTGCCGAGAATGCCTTCCAGCTCGTCATTGCTGTGATAGTGAATGACCAGCTTGCCGCGGCCCCCACGTCCCTGGGCGAGCTCGACGCGAGTGGCGAAGCGTTCGGCCAGCTGGCGCTCCAGGTCGGCGACATTCGGGTCGCGCGACGGCGCATGCTTGGCCTTGCCCTTGGGCTCGGTCTGCGCGCGACGGGCGGCTTCTTCAAGCTCGCGTACGCTCCAGCCATGGCGCGCCGCTTCCAGTGCAAGCCCTTCGGCCAGGCTCTCGGGCAAGGTCAGCAGGCAACGGGCATGGCCCATCTCCAACTTGCTTTCGTCAAGCAGCTTCTTGATGGAGTGAGGCAGCTCGGTCAGGCGCAGCAGGTTGGACACGGCGGCGCGCGAGCGGCCCACGGCGTCGGCGGCCTGCTGGTGGGTGAGGTCGAAATCGTCGATCAGCCGCTTGAGCGCGTCGGCTTCTTCCAGCGGAGTAAGGTCCTGGCGCTGGATATTCTCGATCAGCGCCATCGCCGGCACGGCGACTTCCGGCACGTCCTTCACCAACACCGGCAGCTCGCTCAGCTGCGCGCGCTGCGCGGCACGCCAGCGGCGTTCGCCGGCGATCAGCTCATAGCTGTTCTTGCCGATGGCACGAACCACCACCGGCTGGATCAGGCCCTGCGCCCGGATCGAGGCCGCCAGTTCGTCCAGCGCCTCGTCGTTCCAATGGCGGCGTGGCTGGTATTTGCCCGGCTGGATCTGCTGGATCGGCAACATGCGCAGCTCGCCTTCCTGCTCGATCACGGACGGCGAACCTGCACCGTCACCGCCAAGCAGCGCGTCGAGCCCACGTCCGAGCCCCCGTTTTTTCGCAGCGGACATGCTTACTCCTGATGGATGTCGACGATATCGTCGAGCGTCTCGTCGGCGTCGGCGTGCAGTGCTACCGCCACGACATCGCCGGTATGCTCGTGCACCGCGGCCGCGCTATGGCCACGTTCGCGACGGATCATTTCACCGGCAAGGCCGATATAGGCGATCGCGCCACGCGAGCTGCGATCGTACAGATGGATCGGCTGGCCGTGACTGGGCGCTTCGGCCAAACGCACGTTGCGTGGAATGATCGAGCGCAGCACCTTGTCACCGAAATGATGGGTGAGTTGCGCCGAGACTTCGTTGCCGAGGTTGTTGCGCACGTCGTACATGGTGCGCAGCAGGCCTTCGATTTCCAGCGCCGGATTGAGTCGCTGACGCACGGCCTTCACCGTGTCGAGCAGGCTGGAGAGACCTTCCAGCGCGAAGTATTCGCACTGCACCGGAATCAGCAGGCCGTTCGCGGCCGTCAGCGCGTTGAGCGTAAGCAGGTGTAGCGAAGGCGGGCAATCGATCAGGATCGTGTCGTACCGATGGGCCACCTTGGCCAACTGTTCCTTGAGTCGGCTTTCGCGGGCGATCGCGTCCATCAGCTTCAATTCGGCCGCGGTGAGATCGCCATTGCCGGGCAGCAGGTCGTAATGCGCCTCGGTCTGCACAATCGCCTGTTCAATCGGCGCCTCGTCCAGCAGCACTTCGCAGCCGTTGGGCTTGGCCACGCGCTTGTCGACGCCCGACGCCATGGTGGCATTGCCTTGCGGGTCGAAATCGACCAGCAGCACCTTGCGCTTGGCAGCCGCGAGTGCGGCGGCGAGGTTGACGGCGGTGGTCGTCTTGCCGACGCCGCCCTTCTGGTTGGCGACAGCGATGATGCGGGCCATGGTGTCGTCGATACCGTGAACGAGTGAAATGGCGGCTAGATTAACAGCCTGCTTAGCAGCTTGCCCGACCGAGCACGACGAGATGGCGCTCGCCTTCGAGGCCGGGCACGCTCAACGCATGGGTGCCGCGCACCTCGAAATCCGCCGGTATAGCGGGCATTTCATCGTCCGGACGCTTACCTTTCATGGCCAGCCAGATGCCCTCCTTGGTCAAAAGGTGACCACCCCAGGCCAACATGTCGGCAAGGCTGGCAAAGGCGCGCGCGGTGACGCAGTCGAACTGGCCTTCCACGTCTTCCACACGCGACTGCACGGCCCGCACGCCCTCGAGCTTCAGTGAGCGGATCGCCTCACGCAGGAAGCGGACCTTCTTGCCGTTGGAGTCCACCAGCAGGATCTGTCGGCCTGGCGCCGCGATCGCCAGCGGGATGCCGGGCAGGCCTGGGCCAGTGCCCAGATCGGCCAGCGTCTCACCGCGCACGTACGGCAGGATCGCCAGCGAATCGAGCAGATGACGCGTGATCATCTCGGCGGGATCGCGCACGGCGGTGAGGTTGTAGGTGGCGTTCCAGCGCGCCAGCAGCTCCTGGTAATCGAGCAGGCGCTCCACCGCGTTCGCCGGCAGCTGCAGTCCGAGCGCGGCAATACCGCGTTCCAGCTGGGTTTGCAGATCGTGGCGGGAAGTCATTCGGCGGTACCTTGGGGTGCGAAGGGGCGGAAGTATCCGGGCACGGTGTCTCCGACGCCAGCGCGACGATAAAGAAAAACCCGCCGTAGCGGGTTTCAAGTCGTTCCCCTGTGGCGGTCGCTCTGGGGCAACCTCGCCAAGACCTGATCGACGCCAGTGCCGATCGGGCCTGCTTGGATCAGGCGAATTCCAACTCCACCCGGGTCACCATCATGCCGCGCTCGCGCAGGGCGCCGTTCATGGCCTGCTTCAGGCGCGAACCCAGGTCGCGACGGTCCGCGCTATAAGCCTCGGGCTCCTGCCGCAGCGCGGCCAGGGCGCCGCCGCGAATCAGCTGGTCCGCCTGTTCGATGACCGCATCGGCGCGCTCGGGCTCCAGCACTTGCCAGTACACCGTACCGCTGACACCGTGCGCGTTCGGCAACGGCTCCTGGAAGCGGAGCACCTGGCCACTGAGGTCAATCCGGTGCACCACGTGGTCGACCAGTGGCAGCGTCATATGGATGCCCGGCTGCAACAGGCGATAGGGTTTGCCGCGCCGATAAAGGCTATGGACCTGGTCGGCCGGCACTCGCTTCACCGCGGACGCGAAGGTCGCGATCAAGGCCAGGACAACAAGCGTAATCAGGGCATTCATGGCATTAAATACAGCTAGTTATGTGAGGATTCTTCGCAAATAACTGTAAGTTGATACTACAGCCGATTGCGCCCCCTTGTATTAATCTTAATTTAACGGCCGAACAAGTTCTTTACAATCCGTCTTTTGGGCTAACTATCTGATTCTGTGAAGCCGGCGGCAGCACGGATGGCATGCAACAACGGCGCCATCCGTGCTACCCGCCGCCGGATTCCCCCTACAACGGTGGCTGTAACGGCAGTTCCCGCGCCGCACTTGAGTCAAGCGAGAGCCGTGCCAGCCGCCACAGCATCGGCATAACCCATGTGGCCAACACGCCTACGAAACGCCCCGGCATGGCCGGGGCGCTCGTCAATCGAGTGGCAGCCTGGCGCCGCTTTCAGAACTTGCCGGCCCGGAAATCCGCGATGGCTTCGTGGATCTGCTCCGGCGTGTTCATCACGAACGGCCCGTATCGGGTGACCGCCTCGTTGAGCGGCTTGCCGGCTACCAGCAGGACACGAGCGGCGGTATCACGGCCGGCAAGGCGCAGCTTGCCGTTGCGCGAAAGTACACCCAGTTCGCTGCGTGCCAACGGTTGTCCGCCTACCTCGGCGGCCTTGCCTTCGAACACGTAGGCGAAGCCCGCATGGCCTTCTGGCAGCGGTATGTCGATGGAAGCACCGGGCTGCAAGGCGATATCCAGGTAGATCGGCTGGGTGACGATCTCGGCCACCGGACCTGTCACGCCGCCGAACTCACCGGCGATCACTTTGACTTCGACGCCTTCGGCCGGATGCGTCACCGGAATGCGCTCGGGGCCGATGTCCTGGTAGCGCGGCGCAATCATCTTGTCCTTCGCGGGCAGATTCACCCACAGCTGGAAGCCCCACATCAGGCCGTCTTCCTGCACCGGCATTTCAGAATGCAGGATGCCGCGGCCGGCGGTCATCCACTGCACGCTGCCCGGGGTGAGGTCACCGCTGTTGCCGTGGTTGTCCTGATGCTTCATATGGCCGGCGAGCATGTAGGTCACGGTCTCGAAACCGCGATGTGGATGCTCGGGGAAACCGGCGATGTAGTCGCCCGCCTGGTCGGAACGAAATTCGTCCAGCAGCAGGAACGGATCGAGCATGTCCAGCGCTGGCTGGCCGATGACGCGCTTCAGCTTGACGCCCGCGCCGTCGGACGTGTCAGTGCCGCGAATGCGACGGAGGATGCTGCGCTCAGTCATGGCTTGCTCCCGTGGATTGGTATGCCACCCATGATGATGCCGTCAGGGGTGGCGCCCAAGCGCTGAAGCCGGAACGGACTGTTTCCTCGGAGGGGTGAGGGGCGAGTAGCGAGGGCGCAAAACTCCTCGCTACTCATCCCTCGCCCCTCAGATGCTCAATGCACCCAATGCCCGCTGCGTTGACGCGGCGGGGTCGTTTGCGGCTCTTCGTTTTCCTCGGGACGAACCGACGCTTCCAGTTCGGCTTCGGTGGCGGGGTGCTCGTGCCAATACTGGTGTACCGCACTGAGTACGGACGGCACCTGGGAAAGGCATTCATCGTATTCGTCGTCGCCGAGTTTCTCGAACTCGGCATCGGCATTGAGGATGCCTTCGTCCACCGCCAGCGCCATCACCGGACCGAGCAATTCCATCAACTGCGGGTCGTCGGCCAGGCGCTTTTCCCACAGCCCTGCGCGCAGATCGATGCCGCGACTGAAACCTTCGCACCAACCCGCGGCCGACAGCACCGGACCGGCCTCGGTTTCCACTTCGCCCAGGATCGGCTCGTAGGCATCCACATCGAGTTCGGCGCTGATCGAATCATTGAGCTTGGCCAGCAGGGCCAATACGCGATTGCCCTCCTGCTCGTCAGCGAATGGGTCGTGTAGCACTTCCGGCAGCCACTCTTCCGGCAACACTTGCATCGGGCCGACGGTCAGCGCGGACAGCAGGCCGTGCACGCCATCGAGCAATAGTTCGCCCTCGCCAACGTGGGCGCGCAAGTATTGGTCCAGTTCGTCGAGTTCGTTGTCGTCCAGCGAACTGGGCCAGTCGGTCTTGGGTGTATTCATCAGCTGCCTGTTTGCAAGCCGGTCTTGCGACCGTCATTCTAGATATCCAGATCCACCGTTACCGGTGTGTGATCCGAAGGTCGTTCCCAACGTCGCGGCGTGCGGTCGATGGCGGCCGCCGTTGCCGCGGACCTCAGCGCGTCTCCGACCAGGATAAGGTCGATACGCAAACCCATGTTGCGCCGGAATGCACCCTGCCGGTAGTCCCACCAACTGTAGTGCTCGCCGCCTGGCTCGAACAGGCGAAAGCTGTCGTGCAGGCCCAGGTCGGTGATGTTTTTCAGCGCCTCCCGCTCCGGCGGCGAGCATAGGATGTCCTCGCCCCAGCCGACCGGATCGTAGACGTCCCGATCGTCCGGCGCGATGTTGAAATCGCCGAGCACCACCAGCTGGGGATGCCGCTCGATCTCGCTGGCGAGGAACTCGCGCATCTTGGCCAGCCAGTCGAGCTTATAGGCGTATTTCTCATCGCCCACGGCCTTGCCGTTGACCACATAGAGATCCACGACCCGCACGCCACCTATCGTGGCGGCCAGGATGCGCCGCTGCGGATCGTCCAGCTTCGGGATGTCGGTGACGACGTCTTCGAATTCGCCCTTCAGATCGGCGCGCGCCAGCAGCGCCACGCCGTTGTAGGTCTTCTGGCCGGAGAACACCGCGCGATACCCGGCCGCGGCCAGTTCGTCCACCGGAAACTTCGCGTTTTCCAGCTTGGTTTCCTGCAAGGCCACGACATCCGGCTTCGCCTCAGCCAGCCACTCGGTGAGGTGCGGCATGCGCACCTTGAGCGAATTTACGTTCCACGAGGCTATTTTCATGGGCGCATTCTAAGGGATGCAGTCATCGACGCCGTCATCCGTCAGGCCAGTCCGTGGCTCTTCAACAGCGCTTCCGGCTCCGGTGCGCGGCCGCGGAAGGCGATGAAGCTTTCCAGGGCGGGGCGACTGGCGCCTACAGCGAGGACTTCGCGGCGGAAGCGGTCACCGGTGGCGCGGTCGATCACGCCGTGTTCCTCGAACTCGCCGAACGCGTCGGCGCTGAGCAGCTCGGCCCACAGGTAACTGTAGTAACCGGCCGAGTAACCGCCCGCGAAGATGTGCGAGAACGCATGCGGGAAGCGCTGCCAAGCCGGCGGATGCAGCACAGCTACCTGGTGGCGGACTTCCTCCAGCACGCTCATGGTGCGTGCGCCTTGCGTCGGGTCGTACTGCAGATGCAGCAGAAAATCGAACATGGCGAATTCGAGCTGGCGCACCAGGAACAGGCCGGCATGGAAGTGACGCGCGGCAAGCATGCGCTCGAACAATTCGTCGGGCAGACGCTCGCCAGTTTCGTAGTGGCGCGCGAACAGGTCCAACGCTTCGCGGTTCCAGCCGAAGTTCTCCATGAACTGGCTGGGCAATTCCACCGCATCCCACTCCACGCCATCGATGCCGCCGATGGAGGGCAGCGCGATCTCGGTCAGCAGGTGGTGCAGGCCATGGCCGAATTCGTGGAACAGGGTCAGCACATCATCGTGTGTGAGCAGGGCGGGGCGACCTTCGGTCGGCGGCGCGAAGTTGCAGGTGAGAAAGGCCACCGGCAGCTGTTCGTCCCCGCCATCCCTGAAGCGTGCGCGGCAGACATCCATCCACGCGCCGCCGCGTTTGCCGGTTCGCGCATACAGGTCGACATAGGCACCTGCGAATACGCGGCCATCGGCGGCGTGCACGTCGTAGTAGCGCACATCCGGGTGCCACACATCGACGCCATCACGCACGCTGAGCGAAATGCCGTAGAGCCGATCGGTGAGATCGAACAGGCCATCGATAACCGCGGGCAACGGGAAGTACGGCTTCAGCTGTTCCTCATCCAGATCGTATTGCTGCTGGCGCAGTTTCTCGGACGCGTAACCCACATCCCAGGATTCGAGGTTGTCGAGCTTCAGCTCGTCGGTGGCGAATTCGCGCAGCCGGTTGAGTTCCGCGCGCGCCACGGGCTTGGCGCGCGTGGCCAGATCGTGCAGGAATTCCATCACCTGGGTCGGCGAGCCGGCCATCTTGGTCGCCAGCGATTCTTCGGCGGCATTGGCGAAGCCGAGCAGTTGGGCGGCTTCGTGGCGCAGCGACATGATGCGCTCGATGCGCTCGCTGTTATCGAACTTGCCGGCCTGCGGGCCTTGGTCGGAGGCACGTGTCTGGTAGGCCCAGTAGACGCGCTCGCGCAGGCCACGGTTGTCGGCATAGGTGAGCACGGCTTGCACGCTGGGCTGCTTGAGCGTGACGAGGTAGCCGTCCAGTTCCTGGTCCTTGGCATACTGGCGCAGCACGGCGCAACCGGATTCGGGAATACCGGCCAGGTCTCGCTCGTCGGTGATGTGCTCGTGCCAGGCGTCGGTGGCATCGAGTACGGCGTTGGAGAATTCGGTGGAAAGCCGGCTCAGTTCAACGCCGATCTCGCGGTAGCGCGAACGCGCCGGCTCTTCCAGCGCCACGCCGGACAGATGGAAGTCGCGCAGGGCGTGCTCCACCAGCGCGCGCTCGGGTCGCGGCAGGCTGGCGAAGTCCGGCGCATCGGCCAGCGCTTGCACGGCCTGGTAGAGCGCGCGGTTCTGGCCCAGTTCGATGGCGTGGTCGGTAAGTTCTTCCTCCGCCGGGCCATAGACCTTGCGCAGCGCCTCGCTGTCGGCAACCGAGTGCAGGTGACTCACCGGTGCCCACGCGCGCGCCAGGCGTTGTTCAAGCCGCTCCTGGGTGAGCATCACGCTGGCGAAGTCGTGCGGCGCGCCGGGCGCGGTCAACGCATCGATGCCACTGCGGTAGTCCGCCAGGATGGTGTCGATCGCGGGCGTGACGTGCTCGGGGCGGATCTGCGAAAAGGCCGGCAAGGTGTCATCGGCCAGCAGCGGATTGTCGTGTTCCATGGAATCTCCTCGGTTCCCCGCCCGGCTGCCAGGAGGCGGGCCGGCGGATGGCCGCCAGCGTGGCGAGCCACCCCGGCGAAATCAAGCAGTGCGGGCAGGGGAAATCGGGGCGCTCTCACGAATTGTCACAGAGGCCGCCGTACCATGCCGCCATGTCGATGCCTGATTTTTCCGCCCTGTTGCGTCGTTGCGATGTGTTCGGGCATTTGCAGGACGAGGCGCTGACGGCGCTGGCCCCCGAACTTCGATGGTTTTCCCTGCCCGGCGGACGCGCGCTGTTTCGCCAGGGCGACCCGGCAGATGCGCTGTATCTGGTGGTCAGCGGCAGCCTGGGCGTATTCGACAGTCCGACCGATCGGGTGCGCCTGGTGGCGGCCGGCGACAGCCTGGGCGAGATCGGCCTGATCACCGGTGAAGGCCGGCAATACACCGTCCGCGCATTGCGCGATTCAGAACTGTTGCGGTTGGATCGCAGCGCCTACGAAGCCCTGGTACGGCGCTATCCCCAGGCCATGCTTGGCGTGGCGCGGGTGGCGATTGCGCGACTACAGGAACGCATGCGGGGTGAAGAGGATCGGGGCTCCGCGCGCACCTTCGCCTTATTGCCGGTGAGCCCTGAGGTGCAGGCTCGCTCCCTGGCCATGCAGCTCGCCATGGAGCTGGAGCATTGGGGCAGCTGTGTCGTCATCGACGCCGAGCACGGCGCCGGCCGCGGCAGCGACTGGTTCGCCGAGCGCGAGGCGACAGCCCGCTTCGTCATCTACCTCGACACCACCGGCGACGAGCATTGGCGTCAGCGCTGCCTACGCCAGGCCGACGTGCTGCTCTTGCCGGTGCTCGCTTCGCAACCGGCACGCCCCTGGCCGGAGGCGCTGCCCATGCACCCGTCGCGCGCCGGCCACCGTCCGCGCCACTTGATCCTGCTGCATGCCGGGCGCCAACCCAGCCTGGGCGCCGCACAGCGCTGGCGTGCGCAATTCAGTGGCGAGCTGCAGCACCACCATGTTGGCGGACAAACCGATATCGCCCGCGTGGCACGCCTGATCAGCGGTCATGCGCGTGGCTTGGTGCTGGCCGGGGGTGGTGCTCGTGGAATTGCGCACCTAGGTGCGCTGCGCGCGTTGCGCGAAGCAGGTCACGAGTTCGATGCCATGGGCGGCACCAGCATTGGCGCGATCATTGGCGCGGGCGTGGCTATCGGCTGGGAGCTGGACGCGATGATCGAAACGTTTCGCCGCAGCTTCGTCGAAGGACGCCCATTGTCGGATTGGACCCTGCCGATCGTCGCACTCACCCGCGGCCGCCGGGCGGCGGTGATGTTGCGACGCGCGTTCGGTGCCCTGGATATCGAAGACCTGACGTTGCCGTTCTTCTGCGTTTCCACCTGCCTTTCCGGCGAAGGCATGGTGGTGCACCGGCGTGGCCCGCTGTGGCTATGGCTGCGCGCCTCGAGCGCCATACCTGGCGTGCTGCCTCCCGTGCTGCATCACGGCCGTGTCTACGTCGACGGCGCCCTGGTGGACAACCTGCCCACCGATGTCATGGCCGGTGACGGCATGGCGCATATCACGGCCGTCGACATCCGCGCCGATATTTCCCTGCTCACCACCGCGGAAGAATTCGAGACGCCGCCGTTATGGCGATTGTTGCTGAAACGCCAGGAGATCCAGCGGCCAGGCCTGGTTTCCACCCTGGTGCGCGCGGCCATGGTCAACAGCGAGGGACCGAGTGAACATCGCCGTGAACGCGCCGATCTGCTGCTCACGCCACCGCTGGAGCACATCGGCATGTTGGACTGGAAGGACTGGCAGCGGGCGATCGATGCGGGCTATCAGCACACGCTACAGGTGCTCGAGGTGGGCGCGCGCGCTCATCGTTAGGCGCGCCTCTGGCCACCGCGCAGTACCATAGGCCGATGGATTCCATACGCAAATACAAGGGCATCTGGCCCACGCTTCACCAGCGCGTCTACGTCGACTCGGCGGCTACCGTCATCGGTGCGGTCGAGCTCGGCGACGATGTATCGATCTGGCCGGGCGCCGTCTTGCGCGGCGACGTGCACTTCATTCGCATTGGCGCCCGCAGCAACGTTCAGGACGGCGCCGTCATCCACGTCACCCATGATGGCCCGTATTCGCCGGGCGGTTTCCCCACCATCGTGGGCGAGGGCGTCACCATCGGCCACGGAGCGGTGATCCACGCCTGCACCATCGAGGACTACTGCCTGATCGGCATGCACGCCACCGTGCTCGATGGAGCGACCGTGAAGAAGTATGGATTTGTCGGTGCCGGCAGCTTGATCCCGCCGGGCAAGGTGGTGGGCGAGCGCGAACTGTGGGTCGGCAATCCGGCCAAGCTCGTGCGTCTGCTCAGCGACGAGCAGATCGAACAGCTGCATTACTCGGCGGCCAACTATGTCCGCTTGAAAGACGAGTATCTCGCGGCGGGATGATGCCTCGTTGCTTGCTTGCTAGGAGCGCACCCTGTGTGCAATCAGACAACCTAACGGCGACGCCGTGATCGCGCACAGGGTGCGCTTCTACCGAACGCTTACGGCGTAGCGCCGGTGGCAGCCGACTGCTGCGACTGGATCACCTCGGCGCGCGCTTCATCCTGGCGGATCATGATCTGGCGTTGCGCATCCAGCTTGCCGCCGAGCAGCGAAAGAATGTAGTTGGTGCTGTCGAACTCTCGCAGCAGCGACAGCTCACGCTGCGCTTCGTCCAGTTCGTTGTTGTTGATTGCGCGCTCTACATCGGCCGACGCGCTGGGGAACGATTCATGCAACTCATCCAGCGCGGCCTTGTTGCTGGGGTCGAGCTGCAGCACGCTGAGATAAAACTCATAGGCATTGCTGCCAGCCGGAGCGACGAGGCGATTTTCGCCGATGGCCGTCTTGGCCAGATCAAGCAGGATGCCGACGCCACCATCGTCCTTGGCCGCGGACGTCTGGCCGTCCGTGGAGGCGATCATTGAGCCGCCTTTTGCGCCATGAAGGAACCAGAAGCCACCGCCCGCGAGTGCGAGCACCGCCATGATGGAAACGGTGGCAAGCGTGCGCTGACGTGGTGCAAGAGAAGCGAGACGAGACATGACAGCCGCTACATTGGGTCGAAACCGCACTCGGGAACGACTGCCCCTCAGACGCCCCGGCGGAACTGTCACATTAGCGATCACTGATGTCAGCGATGTGACTTACGCGAAGATGTCGGTGCCGCCATTGGACGTCCATCCCCTTCGCCAGGGCCTGCTGAGGTTTATCAACGGGCGGTGATCACGCGGCTGGGATACAGCCCGACGACACGGCCGTGCTTGCCCAGCCGCCCCCATGGCACGCCCTCTTAAAGGCGAAACTCGATACGTTGCCGCACCTCGGAAGCCACCGGCGTGCCGTCCTGCGTCGCCGGAGTGAATGTCCATCGAGTCACAGCGCTCAGTGCAGCGCGGTCGAACACGTACTTGGGATCGGCATCAGCCACGCTTGCAGCGGCAACGGAACCATCGGGTTGCACAATAAACGTGACATCCACCCAGCCCTGGCGGCGCTCGCGGCGTGCATCGGGCGGGTAGACCGGCTCGACACGATGCGCCAGTGCGGGAGCCATCGCGCCCTGTGCATCCGCCACGGCGACCACGGCTGGCGCGCGCGGCCTCACGGCGGCCCTTGGCGCGGCCTCGATCGGTGTGGACTCCACGTGCAGCCGTGCGAAGGCCTGCTCGGAAGGAGTGGGGGCGTTTGCGGTTTTGTTGAGCGAGGACGGCGGGGGCGGGGGCGTCGGCGGTACCGTCGCCATGGAAGCGACCGGAGCGACCGTGCGGTTTGCTGTCGCCACGCTCGGCGTGGGCTGCGCGCTCTTCTGGGTTTGCAGCGCTTGCTGCGCCTGCTGTGCCACCGCGTCACGCTGCGCCTGCAGCTTGGCCTGCAATAACGTCACGGTGTAGTTCTGCGGATCGGCGAGCGTCAGCAAACCGATCTGCCGCTGCGATTCGGCGTCATCGCCCTGATCGATGGTCTGTTCGGCGGCCGTGGCGGCGAACGGGAAGATCTCGCGCAACGCGTCCTGTGCAACACGGTTGCCGGGCTCGCGCTTTAGCACGGCGAGATAGAGCTCAAAGGCATTGTTGCCCGCTGGCGCGAGCAGACGCTGCTCCGCCATGGCCTGGCGCGCGTGCTGCAACAGTTCGTCCGTATCCGCGCCTGCGCGGATGATGGGTCCCGCGGCTGCCACCACCACGGTCGAAGGCTCGTCGGCGTCCGCGCGGGATTTCAGCAACCAGAAGATCACGCCAGCGCCGCAGGCGACAAGGATGATGACGATGAGCAAGGCGTAACGGGCAACGCCCTCGGTACGACGATGCGAGAATGCGGATGACATGGGCAGCGCTGAAGTGATCGGTGGAGGCCAGCGCACAAGCGCCAACCGGCGCGCCAGCTTAGTGAGGTCATATTGCGGAGATGTTGCCCAGCGTCGTCGAATGCGACGTACATCACACAAAGCGATCATCCCTGATCGCGATGCGTGACCCATCACGGCGACCTGCCCGCGTTCAACCGCCGGGCGACAAGCTGAGACCCGGCGAACCATCGGGATGAGTGAACCACGACACCCGGTTGCGATGATCCGGGCAGCCTTGTCCCGCGGTGTAGCTTGCGAGCGCGCCAGCCTGGGTGGTCAGCGATGTGCGATAGCAGCCGCCCAGAGCATCATGGAACGCGAACGTCTGCGCGCTCTGTTGCCCACTATGACCGGTGAGTGCGCCGCTGGCATCGAAGGCCAAGGTGTCCGCGCTATCCACCGTGTTGTTCACCTCGGCCGAATACAACGGTATGCCGAACAGACGGCGCTCGTCATGCTGGTGATAGCCCTGGTGCACGGTAGTAGCCGCACTGATGCTGCCATCGCTGGCTAGCTGCTGGTTGTAGTCGAGCGTAAACGGGTAGCTGACTCGCCCACGTTGCTCAGTCGTGAGCACGGAGCCGATACGATGCTGGCTGACGCTCTCAGCCCAAGTGCGCTGGAACGTCTGCTGACGATACGTGCTGCTGTTGATGGTGAAGCGTTGCACGTCGTCGAAGCCCACAATTTGCGTCACCGTGCTGGTCACGTGACCATGCGACGTATCGGCAACGCCTTCGATGACGAACTTGCGCGCGAGTTTTGTCGTGATATCGCCACTCACATCGCCATTGCTGGCCGTTGCCAGCGTGCTGGCTGTGGTCGGCGTCGGCAGCTGACCGACCAGCGTATTGCGCGTTATCGAGCCAGTGACCTGCTGCGCCTGGGCGTCGCGATAGACCAGCAAGGTCGCCGTGGCAGAGAAATAGCCGTTGGCGCCAGCCACCTGCACCGCCACTTCATGCGCGGCGCCATCGCTTAGCTGGCCCGCGAACGGCGTCAGGTCGATGCGATAGGGCATGAAGTTGAGCGCCTGTACGCCGGGCGTGGGGCGCCACAGATAAGGATCGATGCCGCCGGTATAGATCCACGGATACACCGGCGCGACACCCGCAGGCTGCCCGTCGATGCTGATCTCCGCCTCGCGGAAATTGCCGCCTCCACATTCCTCAGCCAGCGCGGCATACGCGTCGGGTACGCAGGTGTACCAGAATTCGTCGCCACTCTGGCTCTGCGTAAAGACGTCCAGATAAGCGCGTTCCACATTGCGCGGCAGCGTGAGCGTCCTGGCCAGCTTGTCCGTCGATGTGTTCAGCGTAGTGGTGCTGCCCACCGGATCGGCGCCCAGCGGGTACACCGCATCGGGCACATCTGCTGCGCGCGCCTGGGCGTTGGCCGGGTAGAACAGCAAGCGTGCGCTGCCGTGGATCACCCCGGTGTATGTACTGTTGACGATATTGCCGATGATCGCCTGGCCCTGGCCGGCACTACGCAACAACGCTGCATAGTCGGTGAGATCGCGCTCCACGTGCCAGGCTGGCGAGACCGTGGCGGACGGTTCCTGCGTCGTGCCGAAATAGAGGTTCACGCCACCGAGCCACAAGGTAGCGGTGCGGTCGTACTGGCGACCTGCCGTCACCGAGAAGTCCGCCTCCAGCACCACCTTGGCCCAGCTTCCGCTGCAAGCGGTAGGTGGCGTATAGCTGTAGGGACGCGTGTTGAAGTCGGTGAACGTCAGGTCGGTGAACAAGGTCACCACACAGGGCTGCCCCGGCGGTCGAGGCACACCGGGATCGGCCACGACGACGTTGTTCGAGCCAATCACCGGATCAGCGTGGGCCGGCGCGACGAAGCCGCTACCAGCCAGCGTGGCCAACAGTACGGCTACCGCCAGACGATGGCGGACAAAACCCTCAGGCACCATGACGTTACTCCCCGCAATGTGCCCCCTGCGCCGCGCACGCTAGCACGTGCGTCGGCGAGACGTCTTCAGGCAACGGACGTCCAGCCGTCCGTCATTTCGGCAACGAGGCGTTCTGTGATCAGGGTCGTGAAGAAAGCGTCAGGCAGCGCGCGTGGCCGCCTCGAGTGCGTCGAGATACGCGAGCGCGTGATCACGGTCGCTGCCGCACATCGCGACGTCCGGGCGCAGCCTCGAACAAACGGCAGGGCGCTCTGGCCGACCGAAGATCGCGCAACGGTTGTCGTTGGTGAGCTGGATGCAACGCATGCCGGCTGGCTTGCCGTGTGGCATTCCCGGAAGCGGCGAGCTGATCGACGGCGCGATACAGCACGCGCCGCAATCGGCGCGACAGCTCGGCAGCGTCATGCTTTCGATCCGCCTTGGCCGCGCCGCATCACGGTGCTCAGCCGAACTGCTTGCGCAGTTCGGCGTAGACGGGATCGGTATTCGGACGTCGTCCATGCCACAACTCGAAGGAGTCGGCGGCGGTTTCCACCAGCATGCCCAGACCGTCGAAGGCGTAGCGCGCACCAGCGGTACGTGCCCAGGCGAGGAACCCGGTAGCGGCCTTGCCATAGGAAAGGTCGTAGCAGAGTGCGCGATTGCCCACGATGGCGAACGGCAGGTCGAGCGACTTGCCCAGTACGCCCGCCGAGGTGGCATTGATGATCAAATCGAACGCGCCCAGACCGGCCAGGTCTTCCCAATAGCGGGTATGTGCCCGGGACGGATCGCCGATCGCATCAGCCAAGGCATCGGCTGCCTCCGGCGAGCGATTGACGATGGTTAGCGTCTCTACGCCGGCATCCAGCATCGCCCACGCCACACCTTGCGCCGCGCCGCCAGCGCCAAGCAGCAGGGCGGTGTGGCCGCGCAGATCGACACTGTGGCGCTCGGCGATGTCGCGCACCATGCCGGCCCCATCGGTGTTGTGGGCAGCCAGGCGGCCATCGGACAGGACGGTGAGCACGTTGGCGCTGCCTGCGCGCGTGGCGGCGACGCTGCTTTCGTCGGCCAAGGCGAACGCGGCCCCCTTATGCGGCAGCGTGACGTTGGCGCCGCGACCCCCATCGGCAAAGAAGCGGCGTACCGCGGTTTCGAAGTCGGTCGGGGCGGCATCGATGCTGCGGTATTCCAGCTCCAGCTTGAACTGGCGCGCGAAAGCCTGATGAATCTGTGGCGACAGGGAGTGGCTGATGGGGTGGCCAAACACCGCGAATTGTCCTGCGCTCATAGGTACTCCTTGAACCTGTCTCGATGCCCGCCAGGTCGTGCCCGGTCGTTGCCACCGCCCCATTTTAGCGGGCCCGGGCGTCTCTGGACGCTCCCGAAGCAATCGTTTCACCAGCTATCGCAGGTTTTGAGATCGGGCCGTTGCAGGCTGGGTCCACCCGCAACGAACGGACCACCAGCATGCGATCGAAGCCTGATACCGCCCGTCAAGAACGCCTGCTCGGCGGCGCCCTGCTGTGGTTGCTGGCCGGTGGCGCGCTGCTGCTGACGACCCTGGTGCCGGTCCATACGCGGTCGCTGGGCTGGACGCCGGCCTTCTGGCTGATTGGCGCCCCGCTGATCGTTCTGCTCGCGCTGGAACCGGCCCTGCCGCGGCAGGTGCTGAGTGCGCTGCGCCGCTCCCGCCGGCAACCGGCTTCCCGGCTGATCTGGAACTAGGAGCTAGGCCGGTCCGGCCTTCATCGAATTCACTTGGCAGTGGATCGCGGAAGCTACTCCGCGCAAAGTCACGGTGCGGCGGCGCAGGGACGCGCCGTCGGATCGTCCGTGTAGTCAGCCACGAGTGCCCGAACGCTTGCGCTCCATGCGACGCAGGAACTCCTGCATGATGCGCGCGTACAGCTCCTCGCCGAGATACGCATCTTCCACGCCGGCATCAATGGACGGGTTGTCGTTCACCTCGATCACCACCGGCTTGTCGCCCACGCGCTTGAGGTCGACGCCGTAGAGGCCATCGCCAATCGCCTGGGTGGCCTTCAGTGCCAACTTCACCACGTCGGCCGGGGCGTCGCGCACGGGAATCGTCTCCGATTCGCCGGATTTCGACGCGCCTTTCGCGCCATGGTTATAGATCTGCCAGTGGCCGCGCGACATGTAGTACTTGCAGGCGTAGAGCGCCTCGTTGTTGAGCACGCCGATGCGCCAGTCGAACTCGGTGTAGACGAATTCCTGCGCCAGCAACAGGGCACTGTGCTGGAACAACTCGGCCGTGGCCTTGCCCAGTGCGACCTCGTTCTCCACCTTCACCACGCCGCGCGAGAACGAGCCGTCCGGAATCTTCAGCACCAGCGGATAGCCCAGCTTCGACGCCACTTCCTTCAAACCCTTGCTGTCGTCGCGATAAAGAATCTCGGTGCGCGGCACGGCGAGCTTGCGCGACACCATCAGGTCGTTGAGGAAGATCTTGTTGGTGCAGCGCAGGATCGAGGTCGGATCGTCCATCACCACCATGCCTTCCTTCTCGGCGCGGTGCGCGAAGCGATAGGTGTGGTTGTCGCTGGCCGTAGTCTCGCGGATGAACAGGCCGTCGTATTCGGCCAGGCGTTGGTAGTCGTTCTTGCCGATCGGATCGACCTCGATGCCGAGTTCCTTGCCAGCTGCGATGAATGACTTCAACGCCTTCTTGTTCGACGGCGGCATTTGCTCGGCCGGGTCCACCAGCATCGCGATGTCGTAGCGGAACTGCTTGCGCGCCTTGGGCTTGCGCCACAGCTTCTTGCTGAAGCGATCCAGCTCCTCGGCAAAAGCGTCTTCCTGCGCATCGATCAGCGTATGCAGGCCCACCGGCTTGATCGCGCTGACCTGCCACACGCGATCGCGCTCGAACTCGACGCGAAGCAGCGGGCAGGGAAACGTTTCGAAGACCTGCCGCGCCAGGTCCTGCAGCGCGGGGTAAGCCGTCTGGCCGAAGTAGACGAGGATGCCGAAATCGGTGGTATCGCGGCCGCCGGCAGGCAGGAAGTCGGTGAGCCTGGTGCTCAGGTCCTCGATATCCAGGCCGTAGAGCGAGCGGCGGCGCAAGTCGTTCACCGTGCGCACGGAAGGCATCACGCGGTGCCCGCGCGCCTCGGCCAACAAGGATACGTAGTAACCCGTGCCCAGGTACTTGTAACTGCGGCAGAGGTTGATGACGTGCGTGCGCTCGTCGTCGCCGCCGATCGGCTCGCGCAGGTAGTCCATCGCGGTAACGACGTCGACGGACGGATAGTAGGAACTCCAGTCGGAGGCCTTCTCGACGACAATGACGAGCCGGGTCATGACACCTCTGTCAGATGGAACGGAGGCGTGTCGTCACGCGGGGAGACGGGGCGGCACAGCGCAAGGCGCGCAGTTTGGCACATGGCTGGCTCTGCACAAGGTGCTGCGATGAAGCTGACCTAAATGCACCAAAAGTCATGATTGCCGTGGGGGGTCCCGGGGGCTAGAGTGCCGCGCTTGGTTTCCTGCTCCCGCCTGCGCTGCTCTGGCACGCGCTGACGCTCCTCGACGAGAATCGCCCCTGATGACCCCCATGCCCGCGACCGCCGCCGTGCGCGTGCGCCGCGCCGAACTCTCCGACCTCGATGATCTCGTCGCGCTCGAGGAAACCAGCTTCGCCACCGACCGGTTGAGCCGGGCGCAGTATCGCCGCCACCTGGACAGCGAAACGGCCCAGGTCCTGGTCGCCAGCGCCAATCATCGACGTTTCCTGGGCACGGCCGTGGTGTTCTTCCGCAAGGGTACCCAGGTGGCGCGCTTGTATTCGATCGCCACCAGCGCCGCCTCGCGCGGGAAGGGCGTGGGCTCCGCCCTGCTGCATGCCGCCGAGCACGCCGCCAAACGCCGTCGCTGTCATGCGCTGCGCCTGGAAGTGCGTGCCGACAATGATGTTGCCATCCGCCTCTACGAGCGCTTTGGCTACGACCGCATCGGGCACTACGAGCGCTACTACGGCGATGGTGCCGACGCGTGGCGTTATGAGAAAAAGCTGGGGTGACAGCCTTTGCTCCCTCTCCCCTCCGGGGCACGCGGGGAGGCGCCATGGATGGCGCCGTCTTTGAGGAGCGAGGAGAGGGCTGGGGTGAGGGGTCAAACTTGCGGTAGCACTGCCTGAAAGCAGGTTTTTTTGAACCTTATTGCGAGCACCCGCCCTTTACCCCCTTTTAGGGGCTCACCTCAATCCTCTCCCCAAAGGGGAGAGGACGCTAGAAGCTAGAACGGCTGCGCGATGCGCTGCTCCGTGGCCTCGTCCGGGCGTGCCACCAGGGCGCCGGTGCGCATCAGGCTGACGGTGTAATGCCCCTGGTCGACCAGCGGCAGGAATACGCCGCTGCCGAACAGCACATCCACATTCGGCACCCACTGCGGATATTGCTTGTGCAAGTCGAGCAGGTCGAAGCTGCCGGCTTCGCGAAAGTCGATCACGGTGCGCAGCGCGGTTGCTTCCTGCCCCGCGTCGTCGTAGCGGCCCGACAAACGATCGAGCCGGTAAGCCGGAGGCAAGCCGGCCAGCACGGCAGGCGCCTTCCACTTCAATACGATCGCTTCCATCCGCCACGCATCGCCCGCCAGCTGAACCTGGCGGGTGGCGCCATCAGGCCAGTGCAGGGTCAGTGCCCAGCGCTGGGGTGACAGGATGCGGACATCGATCTCGACCACCGGGGTTTCCTCCGACCACAGGCGGTAGCCGCGCAGGGCGAAACCCGTGCCCGCCAGCATCAGGGTGAGCGAGAACGCCACCAGCAACACCACGGCGCGTACGGCCGATGCCAGGCGCCGTCCGCCATGCAGGCACTCACGCAGCGCCACCAGTTGCACCAGGGTAAACAACAAGGCGACGACAGCCAGTACCAGCAGGATCGTCGACGGCAGGCGCAACAGCGCGGTCCAATCCATCTTCTACTTCCCCAACCGCAACTTTCGCGGCGACGGCCGCATGATAACGATAGCCGGCCGGGGAATGATGCGTAAACGTGTGCTCGCACGATGGGCTCGCCGCGTTTTTCCGGCTTCTTTCTCTATACTGCGCCGGTCCTTGCCGGAGACCTTAGTCATGCGCCGATCCCTCCTGCTGCTTCCGCTGTGCACCGCTTTTGTCCTGATCGCCGCTTGCGGCAACAAGGGACCGCTGTATATGCCAGCGAAGTCGACGCCGCCCGCAGCGGCCGCTACCGACCATCCGGCGGCGGCACCCGCGCCCGCACCCGCCGCACAGGCCCCCGTGCACGGCTATGTCACGGACATGAAGGCATTCGACGCCTTTATCGCCACGCATCCGACGCCAGCCCAGTTCCTGGCGACCTATCCGGACGTGCAGCTGGTGATGCCAGGCGAGATCACCACGATGGAATTTCGCACCAACAACAGCCGTTACTTCCCCGAGCAGGATGCGACTGGCCACATCGTTGGCGGCTCGTTCCGCTGATGCCGGCTACGCGCTTATCCGCATGAAGCTGCACTTTTCCAAGATGCACGGCATCGGTAATGACTTCGTCATGCTCGACTGCCGTCGCCAGCCCTTCGCGCTGCGCGAGGAGCAGATCCGCGCCATCGCCGATCGTCGTACGGGCGTGGGTTTTGACCAGCTGATCAGCATCGAGCCACCGCGCGATCCGTCATGCGCCTTCTACTACGGCATCTGGAATGCCGACGGTTCGCCATCGGGCCAGTGTGGGAACGGCGTGCGCTGCGTAGCTGCGTGGCTGCATCGGGCCGGTGAGTTGGCCATGGGCGACACGGTCCGGCTGGAGAGCCCATCCGGTCCGGTGACGGTACGCCTGATCAATGCCCATGAAGTCACCGTGGACATGGGCGTGCCTGCGTTTGCGCCCCTGCAGGTTCCGTTCCTGGCCGATGTCGAAGCCGATGGTTATGCCATCGACGTCGGTGATGAAACGCTGATGATGGGTGCGGTCTCCATGGGTAACCCGCATGCGGTCGTTGTCGTAGCTGACCTGCAAGCGCCCGCCTTGTTTCGACAGGGACCGCTGCTGACGACGCACGAACGGTTCCCCGAAGGCGCCAATGCCGGCTTTGTGCAGGTGGTGGACCGCGGCCACCTGCGCCTGCGCGTGCATGAGCGCGGCAGCGGCTGGACCCTGGCTTGCGGCACCGGCGCCTGCGCAGCCATGGCGGTCATGCATCAACGCGGCGAAGTAGACGACCGCGTGTGTGTAGCCTTGCCTGGCGGCGAGCTGACGATCGACTGGGCCGGCCCCGGCCAGACCCTGTGGATGACTGGGCCCTCCGCGTTTGTATTCGAAGGCGAGTGGCTGGGTTCACGGATGGCACGTTGAAAGACGACACCCTGACACCGCACACTCCGGCCAGCGTCGTATCGTTCTCGCCCCCTGGTTTGAGGTAACCCGCGCATGTCAGACACCGCACTCGCCGAGACCCTTAGCGCCAGCGACGTGGCGGCCTATCTGCGCCGACACCCGGAATTTCTTTCCGACTACCCCGAGCTGGCGGCCCAGCTGACGTTGCCGCGCGAACAAGGTCCGGTGGCCTCGCTGGCGGTCTACCAGCTGCAGAGCTTGCGCGAGAAGAACGCCGAGCTGGAACGCCAGCTCGCCAACCTGATGACCATCGCAGCGGAAAACGAGCGTCTGATGCAGCGCGTGCATGACCTCAACGTCGCCGTATTGCGCGCCAATACACCGGCTGTCGCAGCACGCAGCGTGGTAGCGCGCCTTTCCGAAGACTTCAAGACCGATCAGGTGCGCCTGCTGCTGTTCGGCGCGGTCGGATTGCCGCCGGCCACCTGGCTGATCAATATCCCCGGTGGGCGCACTGCGGTACCCGAGTTTGCTGACTTCCTGTCCCATCACGAGCCCGTCGCCGGCCGCCTTTCGGCCGAGCGGCTGTACCGCCTGTTTGGGGACCACGCGCCCGAGGTCCGTTCCACCGCCATCATGCCGCTGGGCGAGTTCGGCATTCTCGCCATCGGCAGCGGCGACCCGGATCACTTTCAGCCGGGCATGGGCACGCTGTTCCTGAAGATGATTGCGGCTACGGTGACCGCCGCGCTGCGTCGTTCTCAGGAAGGCATGTAAGCCCACCGTGTCCGCTCGCGAACAGGTCGACGCCTGGCTCGCCCGACTGGCGGGCGAGCGTCGGGCCTCCGCGCACACGGTGGATGGGTATCGCCGCGACCTGGCCAAGCTGTTGCGCTGGATGGAAGCGCAGGGCATCGACGCCTTCGACGCGCTCGAACCCAACCGCATGCGCAGTTTCGTTGCCGCCGAACATCGTGGCGGACTGGCACCCAAGAGCCTGCAACGGCTGTTGTCGTCCTGTCGCGGCCTGTTCCGCCAACTGCACCGCGAAGGCCTGATGATGCACGACCCGATGGCTGGCGTGCGCGGCCCCAAGGTCCACCGCAAGCTGCCGCAAGTGCTCGATGTGGATGAAGCCACCAGCCTGGTCGAAGCCGTGGGCGACGGTGCACTGACCCTGCGCGACCGCGCCATGCTCGAGCTGTTCTATTCCTCGGGCCTGCGCCTGTCCGAACTCACCGGCCTGCGCTGGATCGACCTGGACCTGCAGGCGGGCGAAGTGCGCGTGCTGGGCAAGGGCAACAAGACGCGCATCGTGCCGGTGGGCCGCCATGCGGTGACCGCCTTGCGCGCGCTGGGCGACGATGAAGGCACGACGCCGGAGAGCCCGGTGTTCCGAGGACGCGGCGGCGCGCCGATCAGTCCGCGCACCGTGCAGCTGCGCATGAAGACCCTGGCGCTGCAGCAGGGCATGGCCAAGCATGTGCATCCGCATTTGCTGCGCCACACCTTTGCCAGCCACATGCTGGAATCGTCGGGCGACCTGCGCGCCGTGCAGGAGCTGCTTGGGCACGCCGACATCGCCACGACCCAGATCTACACGCACCTGGATTTCCAGTACCTGGCCAAGGTGTACGACGCGGCGCATCCGCGCGCCCGACGCAAGTAACGGTCAAGGGCCGGCTCCCGGCGCTGAACCCGCCTGGCGTCTTGGATTCCGTCGGCACGGCCCCACTTCTGGCGGACCACTTTGTCTGCGGAGCCCCCCATGGAATCCTTTCACGCCACCACCATCGTCTCGGTGCGTCGCCATGGGCGCGTCGTGATCGGCGGCGACGGCCAGGTCACCCTCGGCAATACGGTGATGAAGGCCAATGCACGCAAGATCCGCCGCCTGGGCAAGGGCGACGTGCTGGCGGGTTTTGCCGGCGCCACCGCCGACGCCTTCACCTTGTTCGAGCTGTTCGAGCAGAAGCTGGACAAGCACGGCGGCAACCTCACTCGTTCCGCAGTCGAACTGGCCAAGGAATGGCGCACCGACCGCCGCCTGGGCCGCCTTGAAGCCATGCTGGCCGTGGCCGACAAGGAAGCCTCGCTGCTGATCTCGGGCAACGGCGACGTGCTGGAGCCGGAGCATGGCTTGATCGCCATCGGTTCCGGCGGCCCGTATGCGCAATCGGCCGCCCTGGCCCTGATGGAGAACACCGAATTGAACGCCTTCGAGATCGTCGAGCGCGCGCTGAAGATCGCTGGCGACATCTGCATCTATACCAATCACAACACCACCATCGAGGAGCTGTAAGCGCACGGCGCGACAGCCATCCTCGTCGTCAACCCGGATGCGCCGGGAAGACGAGCCAAGACCACACCTCCGGTGACCTCATGTCCGAACTCACTCCCCGCGAAATCGTCAACGAACTCGACCGCTACATCATCGGCCAGCACGACGCCAAGCGCGCCGTGGCGATCGCGCTGCGCAACCGCTGGCGCCGCATGCAGCTGGAGCCGAACCTGCGCAACGAAGTGACGCCCAAGAACATCCTGATGATCGGCCCCACCGGCGTGGGCAAGACTGAGATCGCACGCCGCCTGGCCAGCCTGGCCAATGCGCCGTTTGTGAAGGTCGAGGCGACCAAATTCACCGAGGTGGGCTATGTCGGCAAGGATGTCGAGTCGATCGTGCGTGACCTGGCCGACGTCGCCTACAAGCTGACCCGTGAGCAGGCGATCAAGCGCGTGCGCTCGCAGGCGGAGGATCGTGCCGAGGACCGTATCCTCGACTCCTTGCTGCCGCGCCGGCAGACGGCCACCGACTGGAGCCACGATGCGGCCCCGGCCAACCCCGAGCAGAGCGACACCCGCCAGAAGCTGCGCAAGCAGCTGCGCGAAGGTGCGCTCGACGAGCGCGAGATCGAGCTCGATTTCGCCATGAACGTGGGCGTGGAGATCATGTCGCCCCCGGGCATGGAGGAGATGGGCCAGCAGCTACGCCAGATGTTCCAGAACCTGGGCGGCGCCAAGACCCAGCAGCGCAAGCTGGCGATCAAGCTGGCGCGCCCGCTGCTGATCGAAGAGGAAGCGTCCAAGCTGCTCAACGACGAGGAAGTGCGAGCGCAGGCGATGGAAGCGGCCGAACAGAACGGCATCGTCTTCATCGACGAGATCGACAAGGTGGCGCAGCGTTCGGAATGGGGTGGCGCAGGTGTCAGCCGCGAAGGCGTGCAGCGCGACCTGCTGCCCTTGGTGGAAGGCTCGACGGTATCGACCAAGTACGGCCCGATCAAGACCGACCACATGCTGTTCATCGCCTCGGGCGCGTTCTCGCTGGCCAAGCCGTCGGACCTCATTCCGGAATTGCAGGGCCGCCTGCCGATCCGCGTGGAGTTGTCGGCGCTGTCGGTCGATGACTTCAAGCGCATCCTGCGCGAGCCGCAGAACGCCTTGACCACCCAATACATGGCTTTGCTGGGCACCGAGGGGGTCACGGTGGACTTCACCGACTCCGGCGTGGACCGCCTGGCCGAGGTGGCCTTTCAGGTCAACGAGCGCACCGAGAACATCGGCGCCCGTCGCCTGCACACCGTGATGGAGCGGCTGCTGGAGAAGATCTCCTACGAAGCTGCAGACAAATCCGGTGAAAAGTACGTGATCGACGCCGAATATGTCGACATCAATCTCGGCACCCTGGTCCAGGACGAGGACTTGAGCCGTTACATCCTGTAAACAAGGGGAAAGCCCCTAGCTGTTAAAATTATGACCATGAGTAATGTGATCGAACTGAAAACCACCGGTCAGCGGGCCCAGCTGCGCGAAGCACAGCAGAAGCACCAGCTGATCCGGTTGTGGCGTACCGAGCTCGAACACGGCAGCTTCTGTGGTTACGTGGGCGGTGTCGGGCGCGAATTCTTCCTGCTTTGGGTCGTCGGCGACGGCATCACCTATGACGGCATGTATGTGATGCGCCATCGCGACGTGTCCGAACTGGAAGCGCCGGACAAGCATGCCCCCTTCATGGAGAAGGCACTGGCGGTCAAGCACTTGATGCCACGCACGCCGCGCGGCTTCCCGCTGGACAACATCCGCGAGGTCATCCAGGCCGCTGCCGTGCAGGCGCCGGTCATCGGTGTACACGTGGACAGCGAGGACGAGTCGGAAGTCTGTTACATCGGCCGACTGGTCAGCGTCGAGGAAGACGGCTTCAACATGCAGGAAATCTCTCCCGATGCGGAATGGCTGCGTGAAGCGTCGTTCTTCTCGTGGGACGAGGTGTCCACCGTCAGCATCGAGGATGGCTACGCCACGTCCTTGCTGGCCGTCGCCGGCGCACCGCCGCCGCTGGAACAAGGCGATTCGGGTGTGGGCCACGCTAACTGAGCGCAGCCCCGATCCATCACGCGTGACATCCTCCTACTGCCGGCCCTCGTGGCCGGCAGTTTCGTTTCAGGCTGGGAGTTGCCGCGCGGGGTGAAGCGCATCAGTCGATGCGGAACAGTTCGCCGGAAAAGCGGCTGTCGATGTAGTGGTCGAGACCGCTCACGTGAAATTCGCCGTGACGCGGCTTCTCATGCACGGTGGGAGACGCTGCGCTGGGCAGCACGGTCAAGTCGGTTTTGACGTCGAAGTACGATGAAGCCGGCTTGTTTGCCGATGCCTTGATCACGAAGGGTTGGATGAAGAGCAACATGGTCGTATGCCTCGAAGATCACCCGCTTGCTGGGCAAGGTCTACACTAGGCCAGCCAGAGCCTCGCAAAAAGCGAGATTTTTGCACCCCAGTATTGAGGAAGATTCAATATGGGCCGACCACCACTGATTGCCCTGCAAGGCTTCGTGATTGCCGCGCGCACGGGCAATCTCACGCTCGCTGCCCGGCAACTCCATCTCACGGCCAGCGCCCTCAGCCACCAGATTCGCGGCCTCGAGGAGCGACTCGGCATTCGTGTGTTCATACGCGGACCACGCGGTGTCGAACTGACGCCGGAAGGTGTGCGGCTGCTCGAGTCGGTGGGCCCGCAGTTCGAATCCATCGATCGCGCCATGCAGCAATTCTGCGCGCCGCATGCCGATGTGCTTACGCTCAGCCTGATGCCGTCGGTGGCATCAAGCTGGCTGCTGCCACGCCTGCCGAAATTCGTGGCCCAGCATCCGCAACTGCAGCTCAACCTGCAGTCGTGCGTGGAACTGGTCAATTTCGAGCGCGAGCAGGTGGATGCGGCCATGCGCTTCGGTCCCGGCGAGTGGCCGGGCGTGATTGCGGAGCATCTGTTCGATGACTGGCTCACGCCGATCGCCTGCCCCGATCTCATCGCTCGACTCGGACGGCCGACGCTGGAGACGTTGTCGGACTGGCCGCTGCTGCGCGATCCCGAGAACGTCTGGGCCAAGTGGTTCCATACGTTTGGCGGCAAGCCACCGGCTCGCTATGTCGCGCACTTCGACGACACCGAGACGCTGCACCGGGCGGCCATCGAAGGCATGGGCATCGCACTCGGCCGTGTCACCATGGCCCGCCCACTGGTCGATGCGGGACAGCTGGTATGGCTGAGCACGCATCGGTTGCGCGCCGAGTTTGCTCACTACCTGGTCTATCCGCCACGCTCCGAGAAACATCCTGCCTTGCTCGCCTTTCGCGCATGGCTACTGGATGAAGCGCATCAATACACGCTGGCGCCAGAGCAGGCGAGCTGGCGTGCGAAAAAACGACGCAGCGGTTGAATCCGTTACCTGCCTTGGCGCCCGTCGGACGGGCGACCGGCGCGAAGCATCAGGACGATGTCGAGGCGGCTGCAGGTGTCACGCGCGGCGCTACCGCTGCAGCGCCCTTCACTTCACGCTGGAAGAAATTCTCGATCAGGTGATAGACGTGGCTGCGTTGGCCCGGCAGGTTCAGGCCGTGCTTGGCGCCGGGGTAGGCCATGAACTGAAACTGCGTGCCGCGCTTCTGCATTTCCGCCATCAATTTGGTGGAGTTGAGGAACAGCACGTTGTCGTCGGCCATGCCGTGCACGAGGTACAGCTTGGAGGTGAGGCCGTCGAGCCAGGCCAGCGGCGAACTGCGCGTATAGCCTGAGTCATTGTCCTGCGGACGGCCGAGGTAACGCTCGGCATAGAAGGTGTCGTAGAGCCGCCAGTCGGTGACCGGGGCCACGGCCACGCCGCCGGCCAGTTCGTCCGATGCCTTGGACAGCATCATGGTGGTCATGTAGCCGCCATAGCTCCAGCCGAACACGCCGATGCGCTTGGGGTCGACCCACGGCTGCGACTTCAACCAGTGGATGCCGGCGAGCTGATCTTCCACTTCCACCGCGCCCAATTGCTGGTAGATGGGGTCCTCGAACTTGCGCCCGCGACGGGCCATGCCGCGGTTGTCCAGGGTGAAC
The DNA here is from genome assembly GCF_026283945.1 of Dyella humicola. NCBI lineage: Bacteria > Pseudomonadati > Pseudomonadota > Gammaproteobacteria > Lysobacterales > Rhodanobacteraceae > Dyella > Dyella humicola. Next base: position 8,242 of record NZ_JAPDPC010000001.1, on the reverse strand, counting down.
ACCACGAAGCCCTGGTTGGCCATGTACTGGTTGAAGTAGTCACCCCAGGCATTGGTGACCAGCTGCGCGTGCGGACCGCCGTAGAACATGTTGAACACCGGGTACTTCTTCGACGGGTCGAAGCCGGCCGGCTTGTACAGGCGGTAGTAGAGCAGTTGCCCGTCGGCGGCCTTGATGGTGCCGAATTCCGGCTTGATCAGGCTGTCGCGGTATGGCCAGAACGGATGCTTCTCGTCGAGCTTGTTCGGCTCGATCCAGCTCACCAGGCTGCCGTCCGGCTTGTGCACGCTCACCTGGGGCGGCGTGTCGATGCTGGAGAACGTGTCCAGATAGAACGATGCGTTCGGTGCGAATTCGGCGGTGTGCGTGCCGGCGCCCTGGCTGATGCGCATGGGCGCATTGGCGGTGCTGCCATCGAGCTTGAGCGCGTAGATGTGACGTTCGGGTACGGCATCGCGATTGGAGCTGACGTAGACGGTACCGGTGCGTTCATTCACCGCCAGCACGCCGTCGATCTGCCACTCGCCTTCGCTCACGGCGTGCCTGAGCTTGCCGTCGATGCCGTAGAGGTAGAGATGGTGATAGCCGCTGCGCTCGCTGCCCCACAGGAACGACTTGCCGTCCTTGAGGAAGGTGAGGTCGTTATTGAGGTTGATCCAGGTGTCGCTGGTTTCGCTGAGCAGGGTGCGCTGCGCCAGCGTCTTCGCATCGACCAGCCGCAGATCCAGGCGTTGCTGGTTACGCGACATGCGCTGGTAGGCGAGATGCCTGCCGTCGGGCAGCCAGTTCACCCGTGTGAGATAGATGTCGTTGTCCTTGCCCAGGTCGATCCAGCGCGGCTGACCGCCCGTGGGCGACACCAGGCCCAGTTTCACCGCGACATTCGCTGTACCGGCGGCGGGATAGTGCTGGTCGACCACCTCGGTGTGGTCGGCGTAGAGCTCGGTGCGCTTGGTCACCGGCACCTTGGATTCGTCGAAGCGTTCGAACGCAATGAAGGAATCGTCCGGCGCCCACCAGTAGCCGCTGCTGCGATCCATTTCTTCCTGCGCGACGAATTCCGCCTCGCCGTTGTGCACGCTGCCGCCACCATCATGGGTGAGTTGCTTCGCCTCACCGGTGCCGAGGTCGATCACCCACAGGTTCTGCTCGCGCACGAACGAGACGAAGCGGCCCTTGGGCGAGAAGCGGGGATCGATCACGTTGTCGCCCGAGTCGAGCAGGCGCGGTGCGGCATCGGGCGTGGCCAGCGAGTACAGATAGAGCTTGCCACCGATGGGAAACAGCAGCTGCTTGCCATCCGGCGACCACTGGTAACTCACGATGCCACGCAGGCCGGCGGTGCGCTCGCGCTCGCGGCGCGCCTTCTCCGCATCCGACAGCTGCTCGCCGTTGGGCTCCAGCTTCTTCGAATCGACCAGCAGCTGCGTGTGGTTGTCCTTGAGTTGGTAGGACCACAGGTCGAGCTGGTACTGATCGTCCGCACGCGGGCGCAGGAAGCTGACGCGACTGCCATCGGGCGAGATCTGCAGGCCGCGTGGCGCGGGACCGGCCAGACTGCCGCCGTCAAAGATGCGTTCGATCGTAAGTTTTTCGGCCATGGTCGGCAGGGCCACCATCGTGAGGGCGGCAAAGAGGAGGGCACGCATGGGTACTTCCTGGGGCGGTGCGACGTACGCAAGAACAAGCGGCGATTAGACCGCGTCGCGCCAGCCGATACCAGCAATTTCCCGTGAAAAGCGGCACATCCGACGTGAAAGCACCGCTTCAGCCTTTAGTGCCGGGCGCCTTGCCCGAACAACACCTTGCGCGCTTCCTCGTCCGTGGTGAGGTCGAAGCGACCCTTGATCTGCTCCCCCATCGCATACGCGCGCTGGGTAGCAGGACGCTCCCGAATGGCTACGAACCAGGCTTTCAGGTGCGGGAAATCCTCCAGCGCCATGCCCTGGTTCTCATACGGCACGATCCATGGGTAGGCCGCCATATCGGCGATGCTGTAGTCCTTGCCGGCGATAAACGCGCGACCTTCCAGCCGCTTGTTCAGCACGCCGTACAGGCGCCGCGTCTCGTTGACGTAGCGGTCGATGGCGTAGGGGATCTTCTCCGGCGCATACCGATTGAAATGGTGGTTCTGCCCCAGCATCGGGCCGAGGCCTCCCACCTGCCAGTACAGCCACTCCAGCACCTTGTAGCGGCCGCGCGCATCGGCAGGCATGAAGCGCCCGGTCTTCTCGGCCAGGTACTGCAGGATGGCGCCCGACTCGAACACGCTGATCGGCTCGCCGCCATCGGCCGGCTGGGTATCCACGATGGCCGGCATGCGGTTGTTCGGTGAAATGGTGAGGAACTTGGGTTCGAACTGCTCCCCCTTACCGATGTTCACCGGTTTGATGGTGTAGGGCAGGCCGGATTCTCCAAGGAACAGGGTGATCTTGTGGCCGTTGGGCGTGGGCCAGTAGTGCAGCTCGATCATGTCGTTTCCTCAGGGCGATGAAAGGATGTTCGGGGCAGCCCGTGCGGATTCAAGCCAGAGCGTGACGAAGGCGCGGTACCGTCAACCCATGTTGCGTACGCCGCGTTCCTCCGCTGGCATGCCCACTGGAGTTAAGCCCATGAACCGCCTCTCCCGTTTTGCCGCGTTGACCCTCGGCCTCGCCATCGCCGGTGTTGCCTGCGCCCAGGCACAGGACAACAGCCCTTCCACCGCCCCGGCGCACGCCACGCAGCCAGACCAGGGACGTCGCGTCCCCGATCCGCAACAGCAGCTGCAGCGCCTGACCAAGCAACTGCAACTCAGCGCCGATCAGCAGGCCAAGATTGGACCGATCCTGCAGCAGCGCGATAAGCAGATGCAGGCGCTGCGTGCCGACACCAGTCTGTCGCAGGCGGATCGTCGCGCCAAGCTCATGTCATTGGCGCAGGACAGCAGTAAACAGATCGATGCGGTGCTGACCAATGCGCAGCGTGACCAGATGAAGGCCATGCGGGAAAAAGCCATGGAGCATGCGCTGGAGCGGCGCGGCCAACACGTGCCGTCCTCGGCCAGCAGCGGCGGTTAAGTTCCATCTCACTGCGCGTCATCCCAGCGGCACGCACCATCACGTATGCTCACCGGTCGTTTCGGGCAGCGGATGGATGAGCTATGACACGCGTTGTCGTGGTCGGCAGCATCAATATGGACCTGGTGACGCTGGCGTCGCGCTTCGCCGCGCCGGGCGAGACCCTGCTCGGCGAGCGGTTTCTCACCGTGCATGGCGGCAAAGGTGCCAACCAGGCGGTGGCGGCGGCGCGCCTTGGCGCCGACGTCACGCTGATTGGCGCGCTGGGCGATGACGCTTTCGGTGAGCAGCTGCATGCCGGCCTCGCCCATGAAGGCATCTCGCTGGAACATGTTGCCCGTATCCCTGATTGCGGCAGCGGCACCGCATCCATAACCGTCGCCCAAGGCGAAAACCACATCATCGTGGTACCGGCCGCCAACGCGCGGGTCACGCCTGCACAGATCGAACGCGCCCAATCCACGCTCGCCAGCGCCGATGCCATCCTGGTACAGATGGAAATTCCGCTGGATGCCGTGGAAGCGACCTTGCGGCTCGGTCATAGCCTCGGCAAACCGGTCATTCTCAACCCTGCCCCGGCGCAACCGCTGCCGCTCGAATGGCTCAAGCTCGCGCGTTATCTCACGCCGAACCAGCATGAGCTGGCCATCCTGCTGGACGCGGGCCCCGCGGAGGATTTCCGCGCACTGATGCAGCGCTCGCCAGCGCCGGTCGTGCTCACGCACGGCGCCGAAGGTGCGTGGTACTGCGACGCTGGCGAACCGGTGCACCAATCGGGTTTCAAGATCGACGTGGTCGACAGCACCGGCGCGGGCGATACCTTCAACGCTGCGCTGGCCGTCTTCCTGCACGAAGGCCTGCCGGCCGCCGTGCGCAAAGCCTGTGCCGCCGCCGCGCTATCCGTCTCCAAACTCGGCGCGCAGGGCGGCATGCCGCGGCTGGACGAACTCGATCGCTGGCTCGTCAGCCACGGCTGATGTGCTTCAGTCGGACGGACCGGGTGCGATCACTTCGCGCTGCCCGTTGATGCCCATCGACGACACCAGTCCAGCGGCTTCCATGGCCTCGACCAGACGCGCGGCTCGGTTGTAGCCGATGCGGAACTGGCGCTGCACGAACGAGATCGAAGCGCGACGCGAACGCAGCACGAAGGCGGCGGCCTCGTCGTAGAGCGGATCGAGTTCGGCATCGCCGCCTTCCTCGCCGAGCAAATCGCCCTGAGCCTCGCTGGGTGGGCCAGCGAGGATCTCGTCCTTGTAATCGGGCTCGCCGTATTGCTTGAGATGGGCCACCACGCGATGCACTTCCTCATCGGCGACAAAGGCACCGTGGATGCGCTGTGGATAACCCGTGCCCGGCGGCAGGAACAACATATCGCCCTGGCCCAGCAAGCTTTCTGCGCCCATCTGGTCGAGGATGGTGCGCGAGTCGATCTTCGACGACACCTGGAAGGCCACGCGGGTGGGGATGTTCGCCTTGATCAGGCCAGTGATCACGTCCACCGACGGCCGCTGCGTGGCCAGGATCAGATGGATGCCGGCCGCACGCGCTTTCTGCGCCAGGCGCGCAATCAGTTCTTCGATCTTCTTGCCGGCCACCATCATCAGGTCGGCCAGCTCGTCGATCACCACCACGATCATCGGCAAGGTATCGAGCAGCTCGGGTACTTCGGGATGGGCCGGGAACGGGTTCATCAACGGCCGTCCTGCCGCCCGCGCTTCACGCACTTTTTGATTGAAGCCGGCGAGATTGCGCACACGCAGGTCTGACATCACGCGGTAGCGGTTCTCCATCTCCGCCACGCACCAGGCCAAGGCGTTCGCCGCGAGCTTCATATCGGTCACGACCGGTGCCAACAGATGCGGAATACCCTCATAGACCGAGAGTTCCAGCATCTTCGGATCGATCATGATCATGCGCACGTCGTCAGGCGTGGCCTTGTACAACATGGACAGGATCATCGCGTTCACCGCCACCGACTTGCCCGAGCCGGTGGTGCCGGCAACCAGCATGTGCGGCGCGCGTGCAAGATCGGCCACCACCGGCTCGCCGGTGATGCCCTTGCCCATCGCCAGCGTCAACAGCGAATCGGCATCGCGGTACTCAGCCGAGTCGAGGATTTCCGATAGCGCAATCATCTGGCGCTGCTCGTTCGGCAACTCCAGGCCCATGCAGGTCTTGCCGGGAATCGTCTCGACCACGCGAATCGACGTCCGTCCCAGGCCGCGTGCCAGGTCCTTCATCAAGGCCACAATTTGATTGCCGCGTACGCCGACAGCCGGTTCGACTTCGAAGCGGGTAATCACCGGACCGGCCGATGCGCCGACCACGGTCACCGGCACCTTGAATTCGCGCAGGCGCTGTTCGATCAGCTCGCTGGTCTCGGCCAGCTGCGCCTCATCGACCGACGTCGACTGCGTGGTCGCGGCGGCGAGCAGGGTCAGCGGCGGCAGCAGGACCGCCGAACGTGAGCGCGGGGACATGGCGACGGGCATCACCGTCGGCACGACGATCGCGGCGACCGGGTCATCATTGGCCGCGCGAAAACGAGTCGATGCGACGGGTATCGGATTGACCAGCTGAGCCAGCGGCACGAGTTCTGGCTCGATGTCCGGCTCGACGCCGTCTTCCATTGGCTCATCGAGGGCTGCGACCACCTCAACCGATTCTTGCGCGTGCGACGCCGGCGTGATCGGCATCGCGTCGACGACAACGTCAGTACGTGTCGACATGACCGGCTGCTCTTCCACGAGCGGCACCGCTTCAGCAGCGGTCGCCCGCATGCTTGCGGCCGTGGCCATGGCCATCGCAGGTTGGCTCGTCTTGACCATCGTCGATGTTGCCCGCGCTGTTGGTATCACGGGCGCCGGTGAGGATAGCCTCGCGTTTTTGGGCAGCAGCCACGGTTCGCTGATGACTTTCTCTCGCACCGGCGCAATGCGTGGACGCGAGGCAGTCGACGCCATCAGGGACGCTACCGGTGGCACCGGCGCTGGTCGCTCGACCACCGCGGCCGGTGCGGCAACAGCCGTAGTACGGCGTGCACTCGCCTGCGTGCGGCGGCGAGTCGGGCTCGCCGCGCGATCGGCACGACGTACCGCACCGCGCGTGCGCCGACCACCGAAGCGCGCACCCAGCATCTCCACGCCACGACCCAACAGCGCAGCGAGCAGGTCGACGGCGACTGTGATGCGCTTGAGGGCGGAAAGCCACGGCGTGCCCAGGTACCAGGGCAGGGCAGCCCCGAGCGTAGCCAACATCAATAGGCTTGCCAGCGGCGTTCCCAGCAAGCGATCAAAACCGTGGGCGAGCGCGCGACAGATGACGCCGCCGGCAGTCGGATCGTCCGTGTAATGATCGACGATGGCCCCTTCCAGCGTCGCACTGGCCATCAGTACAAGCAGAGCGCCCAGCCATAAGCGGATCGTTCCCTCACCCCCTACCGACGGTTTGCGCCGAGCCAGTCGCGCCCGCAGCAGGCGCCAGAGCAGGGGGATCAGCCAGAGAGTGGACAGCCCGAAGGCACCGAAGAAGAGATTGAGCATGCCTGGGTTCGTTCAAACTGCGCCTGCGAACTCAGCATGTTAGCGCCATCGTGTCAGGCACGTCAGCCGACGGTTCGGTAACGGGCGGTTATTGCAGACCTGCGTCGCGTTGCGCGAGCGGCGACTACTTGCCGATGCAGAACGAACTGAAGATCGCGCCGAGCAGATCGTCGCTGGTGTAGTTGCCGGTGATCTCGCCCAGAGCATGCTGGGCCTGGCGCAGCTCTTCGGCCGCGAGTTCGCCAGCACGCGTCGTTTGCAGAACATGGTCGGCGCAATCGAGATGCAGCACCACCTGCTCCAACGCCAGCAGGTGACGGCGGCGGGCGCTGAACGCGCCTTCGCCACTGCCTGCACCGGCCAGCTGCTTGAGGTGTTCGCGCAATGCATCTAGGCCAGCACCGGTTTTAGCCGAAGCCCAGACCCAGATGGAATCGTTGCGCGTCTCGTAGCGCGCACTCGCGTGTTGGAGATCGATCTTGTTGATAAGTACCAGCCGCTCGACGCTGGAGGGCAGATCGGCGAGCAGGGTGAGATCGTGCTCGGCGTGCTGTGCATCCGTGACCAGCAGCGCCACATCGGCGCGCGCCAGTTCGCCGTGCGCGCGCCGCACGCCTTCTCGTTCGACCGGATCATCGGTTTCGCGCAGGCCCGCGGTATCAGCCAGTTCCAGCGCAATGCCATCGAGGCTCAGTTGTTCGCGCAAGACATCGCGGGTCGTGCCGGCTATGTCGGTAACGATGGCGCGATCACTGCCGGCCAGCGCATTGAGCAGGCTGGATTTGCCCGCATTCGGACGGCCGATGATCGCCACCCGCAGGCCATCGTTGAGGCGTACACCGCGCTGGGCCTCGCGGCGCAGCTCGTCGAGCTGAGTGCGCAGTTGCTGCAATTGCTCGTTGATCAGCGGATCGGCCAGGAAGTCGATTTCCTCCTCGGGAAAATCAATTGCCGCCTCGATATGCACGCGCAAGGCAATCAACGCGTCCTGCAACGCATCCACCTTGCGCGAGAACACGCCCTCCATCGAACGCAGCGCGGCGCGTGCACCTGCGTGGGAACGCGCGGCGATGAGATCCGCCACGGCTTCGGCCTGGGCAAGATCCAGCTTGCCGTTGAGAAACGCGCGCTCGGTGAATTCGCCTGGGCGCGCCAGCCGCGCGCCCAGTGCACAGATGCGGCGCAGCAAGGCGTCCAGCAACACCATGCTGCCGTGCCCCTGCAATTCGAGCACATGGTCGCCGGTGTAGGACGCGGGAGCGGGGAAGTAGAGCAGCAAGCCGCGATCGATCAACTCGCCATCGCCATCGCGAAATGCGGCGAAGTGCGCGTGGCGGGGCTGGGGCGCGCGTCCGAGTAGGGTTTCGGCAATCGCCGGCACGGCCGGACCGGACACACGCAACACACCAACACCAGCGGCGCCGGGCGCACTGGCGATGGCGGCAATGGTATCGGTCGTGGTCATGGCATCCATTATGACGGCTAGGTGATCGGACAACGAAGCGCAACGCGTTCCCTCACCGTCATCCCAGCGAAGGCTGGAGGCGCTTCTCAACAGCCGCAGGGCTGGTCATCCAGCGTCTTTCGCTCTGGCCATCTGCCGCAAAGGCACTGGATGACCAGCCCTGCGGCTGTTGA